>NZ_QYUR01000006.1 GCF_003596405.1 Pseudomonas cavernicola | reverse complement strand
AAGCGGTGGAGCATGTGGTTTAATTCGAAGCAACGCGAAGAACCTTACCTGGCCTTGACATGTCGAGAAGTCTGCAGAGATGCGGATGTGCCTTCGGAACTCGAACACAGGTGCTGCATGGCTGTCGTCAGCTCGTGTCGTGAGATGTTGGGTTAAGTCCCGTAACGAGCGCAACCCTTGTCCTTAGTTACCAGCACGTTATGGTGGGCACTCTAAGGAGACTGCCGGTGACAAACCGGAGGAAGGTGGGGATGACGTCAAGTCATCATGGCCCTTACGGCCAGGGCTACACACGTGCTACAATGGTCGGTACAAAGGGTTGCCAAGCCGCGAGGTGGAGCTAATCCCATAAAACCGATCGTAGTCCGGATCGCAGTCTGCAACTCGACTGCGTGAAGTCGGAATCGCTAGTAATCGTGAATCAGAATGTCACGGTGAATACGTTCCCGGGCCTTGTACACACCGCCCGTCACACCATGGGAGTGGGTTGCACCAGAAGTAGCTAGTCTAACCGCAAGGGGGACGGTTACCACGGTGTGATTCATGACTGGGGTGAAGTCGTAACAAGGTAGCCGTAGGGGAACCTGCGGCTGGATCACCTCCTTAATCGACGACATCAGCTTCCTTATAAGCTCCCACACGAATTGCTTGATTCATTGCGAAAGACGATTGGGTCTGTAGCTCAGTTGGTTAGAGCGCACCCCTGATAAGGGTGAGGTCGGCAGTTCGAATCTGCCCAGACCCACCAATTGTTGTGGGGTTGGCCTTGTACGAATATGGGGCCATAGCTCAGCTGGGAGAGCGCCTGCCTTGCACGCAGGAGGTCAGCGGTTCGATCCCGCTTGGCTCCACCATACAGACGCCGCGAGAGTTCAGAATTGAATATTCCTGGGGTGACCTGGTTGAATATTGACTTCTGGTCTTTGACTAGTAAGTAACAATCGTTCTTTAAAAATTTGGGTATGTGATAGAAAGAATAGACTGGTCACCCTTTTCACTGGGGTGTGATCAGGCTAAGGTAAAATTTGCGAGTTTAATTGCGAATTTTCGGCGAATGTCGTCTTCATAGTATAACCAGATTGCTTGGGGTTATATGGTCAAGTGAAGAAGCGCATACGGTGGATGCCTTGGCAGTCAGAGGCGATGAAAGACGTGGTAGCCTGCGAAAAGCTTCGGGGAGTCGGCAAACAGACTGTGATCCGGAGATATCTGAATGGGGGAACCCACCTAACATAAGTTAGGTATCTTGCACTGAATACATAGGTGTAAGAAGCGAACCCGGGGAACTGAAACATCTAAGTACCCGGAGGAAAAGAAATCAACCGAGATTCCCTTAGTAGTGGCGAGCGAACGGGGACTAGCCCTTAAGCTTCTTTGATTTTAGCGGAACGCTCTGGAAAGTGCGGCCATAGTGGGTGATAGCCCTGTACGCGAAAAGATCTTAGAAGTGAAATCGAGTAGGACGGAGCACGAGAAACTTTGTCTGAATATGGGGGGACCATCCTCCAAGGCTAAATACTACTGACTGACCGATAGTGAACTAGTACCGTGAGGGAAAGGCGAAAAGAACCCCGGAGAGGGGAGTGAAATAGATCCTGAAACCGTATGCGTACAAGCAGTGGGAGCCCACTTTGTTGGGTGACTGCGTACCTTTTGTATAATGGGTCAGCGACTTATTTTCAGTGGCGAGCTTAACCGAATAGGGGAGGCGTAGCGAAAGCGAGTCTTAATAGGGCGTTTAGTCGCTGGGAATAGACCCGAAACCGGGCGATCTATCCATGGGCAGGTTGAAGGTTGGGTAACACTAACTGGAGGACCGAACCGACTACCGTTGAAAAGTTAGCGGATGACCTGTGGATCGGAGTGAAAGGCTAATCAAGCTCGGAGATAGCTGGTTCTCCTCGAAAGCTATTTAGGTAGCGCCTCGTGTATCACTGCTGGGGGTAGAGCACTGTTTCGGCTAGGGGGTCATCCCGACTTACCAAACCGATGCAAACTCCGAATACCAGCAAGTGCGAGCACGGGAGACACACGGCGGGTGCTAACGTCCGTCGTGAAAAGGGAAACAACCCAGACCGTCAGCTAAGGTCCCAAAGTTATGGTTAAGTGGGAAACGATGTGGGAAGGCTTAGACAGCTAGGAGGTTGGCTTAGAAGCAGCCACCCTTTAAAGAAAGCGTAATAGCTCACTAGTCGAGTCGGCCTGCGCGGAAGATGTAACGGGGCTCAAACCATACACCGAAGCTACGGGTATCACTTAGGTGATGCGGTAGAGGAGCGTTCTGTAAGCCTGTGAAGGTGAGTTGAGAAGCTTGCTGGAGGTATCAGAAGTGCGAATGCTGACATGAGTAACGACAATGGGTGTGAAAAACACCCACGCCGAAAGACCAAGGTTTCCTGCGCAACGTTAATCGACGCAGGGTTAGTCGGTCCCTAAGGCGAGGCTGAAAAGCGTAGTCGATGGAAAACAGGTTAATATTCCTGTACTTCTAGTTATTGCGATGGGGGGACGGAGAAGGCTAGGCCAGCTTGGCGTTGGTTGTCCAAGTTTAAGGTTGTAGGCTGGGTGCTTAGGTAAATCCGGGCGCCTAAGGCTGAGAACTGATGACGAGTGCTCATTAGAGCGCGAAGTGGTTGATGCCATGCTTCCAAGAAAAGCCTCTAAGCTTCAGATAACTAGGAACCGTACCCCAAACCGACACAGGTGGTTGGGTAGAGAATACCAAGGCGCTTGAGAGAACTCGGGTGAAGGAACTAGGCAAAATGGCACCGTAACTTCGGGAGAAGGTGCGCCGGTGAGGGTGAACGATTTACTCGGTAAGCCCATGCCGGTCGAAGATACCAGGCCGCTGCGACTGTTTATTAAAAACACAGCACTCTGCAAACACGAAAGTGGACGTATAGGGTGTGACGCCTGCCCGGTGCCGGAAGGTTAATTGATGGGGTTAGCTAACGCGAAGCTCTTGATCGAAGCCCCGGTAAACGGCGGCCGTAACTATAACGGTCCTAAGGTAGCGAAATTCCTTGTCGGGTAAGTTCCGACCTGCACGAATGGCGTAACGATGGCGGCGCTGTCTCCACCCGAGACTCAGTGAAATTGAAATCGCTGTGAAGATGCAGTGTATCCGCGGCTAGACGGAAAGACCCCGTGAACCTTTACTATAGCTTTGCACTGGACTTTGAATTTGCTTGTGTAGGATAGGTGGGAGGCTTTGAAGCGTGAACGCCAGTTTGCGTGGAGCCAATCTTGAAATACCACCCTGGCAACTTTGAGGTTCTAACTCAGGTCCGTTATCCGGATCGAGGACAGTGTATGGTGGGTAGTTTGACTGGGGCGGTCTCCTCCTAAAGAGTAACGGAGGAGTACGAAGGTGCGCTCAGACCGGTCGGAAATCGGTCGTAGAGTATAAAGGCAAAAGCGCGCTTGACTGCGAGACAGACACGTCGAGCAGGTACGAAAGTAGGTCTTAGTGATCCGGTGGTTCTGTATGGAAGGGCCATCGCTCAACGGATAAAAGGTACTCCGGGGATAACAGGCTGATACCGCCCAAGAGTTCATATCGACGGCGGTGTTTGGCACCTCGATGTCGGCTCATCACATCCTGGGGCTGAAGCCGGTCCCAAGGGTATGGCTGTTCGCCATTTAAAGTGGTACGCGAGCTGGGTTTAGAACGTCGTGAGACAGTTCGGTCCCTATCTGCCGTGGACGTTTGAGATTTGAGAGGGGCTGCTCCTAGTACGAGAGGACCGGAGTGGACGAACCTCTGGTGTTCCGGTTGTCACGCCAGTGGCATCGCCGGGTAGCTATGTTCGGAATAGATAACCGCTGAAAGCATCTAAGCGGGAAACTAGCCTCAAGATGAGATCTCACTGGAACCTTGAGTTCCCTAAAGGGCCGTCGAAGACTACGACGTTGATAGGTGGGGTGTGTAAGCGCTGTGAGGCGTTGAGCTAACCCATACTAATTGCCCGTGAGGCTTGACCATATAACACCCAAGCAATTTGCTTAACGGCGAATTGATGAGTGTGAAGACGAGACCGAAAGTTCGTCAAACTCGCGCAAGACTGTCTATCACAGACCCAATTAGGAGTAGCGCGTCAGCGACACTCCAGCCGAATTGCTTGACGACCATAGAGCGTTGGAACCACCTGATCCCATCCCGAACTCAGTAGTGAAACGACGCATCGCCGATGGTAGTGTGGGGTCTCCCCATGTGAGAGTAGGTCATCGTCAAGCTTAAATTCCAAACCCCCCAGTCGCGCAAGCGAGTGGGGGGTTTGTCTTTGTGCGCCGGAAAAGCAGCGCAGCGGCGCGCCAGGCCGGGAATGTCACGTGCGAGCTATGCACATCGATTATCTGAACGAGCTGTTGATGGCCCGGCGCCATCAGTCGGCGGGATGAAAAGCGCAGGCTGTAAAGGGGCGTTGTGCTGATGGCCAACACAGCGCCTGATTCCGGCTTCGCCACAGGCCGGGTGGCGGCTCTAGGCTCAAGCCTTTGCCAAGAGCGCTTCGAGGCGTTCCAGGCTTTGCGACCAGCCGTCGGCCATGCCCATCTTCATGAATGCGTCGCGATCCACCACCGACGCGAACAGGGTCCGGATGCTGAGCTTCGTCCCGCCGCCGTGCTCCTCGAAAGTCACCGTCCAGCGTAACTCCTGCGCGGCCTGGCCTTCATTCTCACGGTACTGGTTCAGTTGCTCGTGCCACTCGGCTGGATGCTCCTCGGTGCTGTCGGTCATGACGAGGCGCTCGTTCTCCACAATCTCGAGGTACACGCCCTTGAGCGGGTACTCCGTGCCATCGGGACCGCGCATGACGATGCGATAGGCTCCACCCGGTCGCAGGTCTACCTCGCAGACCGGGTTGCTGAAACCGTGCGGGCCCCACCACTACGCCAGGTGGCGGGGATCGGTGAACACCTTGTAGACCAGCGCGCGCGGGGCGTCGAAGAGCCGCGTGAAGACGATTTCGTTGTCGTCCTCGGTCGTGCTGACCTGCATTTTTCTGACGATGCTGTTCATTGACTCGGTCCCTCGGTCGCTTTCGCCAGGTAGTCGGCGAGCTGATCCATGGTGCCGCTGTAGCCATGCTGCATGGAGTCGTACCCGGCCTCGAAGGTCTTGTGCTCCAGCTCAGTCGCGTTGAAGGGAGTCGATCGACCAATGACTGTGGTTTTACCTGAGTGCTCCTCGAACGTCATCGTCGACAGGACTTCCAGCGGCCAGTCCGGACTCCAGGGGTGCCGGGTGACGCCGCCCTGCTCATCGGAGAAGGACACGATGAAGGCGAGCCTGTCCGGCGCCACAATTTCGCGATACACGAACCGCCCCCACATGTCCTGGCCGTTTGGGGCGCGCATGCCGTAGTGAAAGACACCGCCCGGGCGTAAATCCAGGGTGCTGACCAGCATCTTGAAACCTTTTGGCCCCCACCATTGCGCTAGGCGATCCACTTCGGTCCAGGCCTTGAATACGAGGTCACGGGGCGCATCGAAGGTGCGCGTGAAGACGAACTCGTGAGTGGCCGCAGTACTATTCGCTGGGGTATCGGAGTCTGCTGCATTCATGACTGTTCTCCTCTGCTTTAAATGCGTGGGTGAAGCGGCGAATGGGGCTTGCCGCAGGGGCTGACAGCGATGCCACGCACAGGACTGCTCGCAGTATCTGCACGAGTGGCACGGTTACTTTTCAGCAAGAGCCTTCAGATTGGCGAGACCGGCCTCGAAGTCCTTGCCGACCATGCGATCCATATTGAAGAAAACGTGAATGATCTTCGCCAGATACGGGGTGGGGCCCTGCATGGCCCAGGTGACCTCAGTGCTATCGCCTTTGGCGACCAGGGTGAATTCAGCGGTGTTATGGGCCTTGAACGGCTTGATGAAGTCCAGCTTGATGGTGATCTTGCTGGGCGCCGATGCCTCGGTTATCTCCATTCGTCCCGAGCCGACTTCGGTGTTGCCCACCCATTCATAAATGGCGCCCTTGCCAGTGGCGGCGCCGCTGAAGGTCCGCTTCATGTCCGGGTCTTTCTTTTCATACGGCGACCAAGCACTCCAACCACGCAGGTCGATGATCTGGGCAAAGATCGTCTCCGGCTGCGCCTTGATGCTGGCCATACGTTGGACGCGGAAGGTGTCCGGCTTAGTGGCGGCAAAGGCGAGAATGGCGCCGATAAGGCAGACAAGTGCGATAGCAATGATTTTCAACATGAATATCTCCTGTTTTGTTGTCTTGTAGGGTGGGGGTGCCCACCCTGGTGGCCTGTACGGTTAGTTCGTTAACTTAAATTCGGATGCAGGGAGTCGCGAGGCAAGGCGCAATGACGAGTCGTAGCACGGCTACGGCGAGGAATTGCAACGCCGGATCGCGGCTTCAGGTGCCGAAGTTAACTAATGGAACTAGCCACGCAGGCCACTAGATCCTGTCTGCGCTATTGCTTGCGCCGATAATTCACCGTTACGAACTGCTGCCACGTCCCGTCATCGCCAAGCATGTGCGAGGTCAGCACCCGCTGATCGTCGCTCTTGAGCTCGATCACATCCTTGTACTTCGCCAGCGCCCCCTCGGCGGCCATATTCGGGCCTTCGGTGTCGAGCGTCAGGACCCTGGCAGCGGCGTCCAACTCGCCGTCGTAGACCCAGAGGTGGGGCATCATCGAACCGATCCAGGTGCCCACAAAGCGCTTCTTCTGCGGGTCATAGCCGAGCGTCAAGACTGACGATGCGGGGCTATCGCCAGCGGGCATTTCGCTCTGTCCCTCGCCGAGAATCCAGAGGCCGCCCAGCGACCGCACACTCTCGGAACCCATCCACTTCACCGGCGGCTGGCCCGGCTCGATGATGCATTCGACTTCGCACGTCCACTCTCCGACGAGCTTCTGCAGCCACTGGTGCTCCTTCTGCGCTTCGGTTGTCATCGCCTCATCTCCTTTCGATTTTCACTGTGGTGTTTGACGGATCACTCGCGTTCCCGCGAATGACAGCAGTCCTCGTCGCTACTGTCCGAGAGGCGGAGAGTCCGCACCGAACATCAAGTGGTAGACGATGAGCTGACGACGCCCGTCGAACAGGCTGGCCTTGCCGTCCGCGCCCTCGAAGACGTAGGTCTTGTCGATGCGCACCATGGGCAATCGGCGCCGTTCAGCATTCAGTGCATCGCGCGCAGGGGTAAGCTGTTTTTCCTTGAGCAGGAACGCCTTGCGGGCGGCCAGCCATGCTTCGCGTGAGACGATCGGGTTCGCGTCCATGATGATCTCCCTCTTCGTGCCGGTGATTGCGTCGTTCAGGCGCGCGTGCGCTGGAGTTCCGCTCCCAGGTTGTCCAGCAGATCGCGCGTGCCGCGCTCGCGCTCGGCGACGTTATCAATGCCGTCGAGAAAGACGGCCTGCTCGGTGAAGATGAGCCGCGTGCCACTGCCCGCAGGTTTGAGCTCCACCGTTGCCAGCGAGACTGATATCCGCGTCTCGTTCAGGTGCATGTCATAGCTGTAGACGATGCGCTGGTCCGGCACGATGTCCTGATAGCAGGCGTCGTACTCATGGACCGGGCCGCCAGCTGCGCAGCCGCTGACGCTTTCTCGTCCGCCGACCCGGAAGTCTAGTTCGTGATCGGAGGCCTCCCACTCGTCGGGCCCCACGAACCAGCGAGCCTTGGCCGCTGGCTCCGCCCAGGCGGCGAATACTTGGGCGGGCGAGGCGTCGTAGTTGCGCTCGATAACGAAGGTAGCGTGATGGGTGGAACGTTCGCGCCTAGCTGACACATTAGTTTTTTTTGCGCTCATCTTCCCTCTCCCTGCTGTTCTGCAAGGGTTTCTGTGGTGTTTCCCCTGTGGTTGCCTGTGCTTGCAGTTCGCGCAGGTAGTCCTCCAGGCGATCGAGGCGTTCTTCCCAGAATTGACGGTACTGCCCCACCCAGTCGGCCACGTCCTCCAGCGGCTTGGCCTCTAGCCGGCAGGGCCGCCACTGCGCCTCGCGGCTGCGCGAGATCAGGCCGGCGCGCTCCAGCACCTTGAGGTGTTTGGTCACGGCAGGGAGGGTCATCTCGAAGGGCTCGGCGAGCTCGGTTACCGTAGTCTCGCCCGTGGCGAGGCGTGCCAGGATGGCGCGGCGAGTGGGGTCGGCGAGTGCCGCGAAGGTGGAGCTGAGCTGATCAGGGGACATTCGCTGGATACCAATTGGTTAATTAACCACTCGGTAAAACTTAGACGGCCTTCGTGATTTGTCAAATAACCTCAAGGGCGCAGCCTTAGCGGCAATCCAGAAGGCTTGGAGCACTTGGGCGGGCACGGCGGATGTCCTTCCACAAATCTTCCAGAGTCCATGGGGAGAGTCGTTGTTAGCCTGTTAGGGCCACGGCTTAGGATCAGTCGCAAAGCTTGTTGAAGTAAGTACGTAATCAGGAATCGGTTTAGCAAAGGTGGAGGCTGGCGCTGAGGTAAAATTCGCCAGTGCCTACGAGCATGTGAATTAAAGAAGTGTCTTGGAAGTCGAGATTGAGCCAGCCAGGGACTGCAGGGCTATTCATCGGCAGACCGTCGCTTGCTTGCCGTCCCTTCCGAGTGGAAGGGTACAGTCGAGCATGTGCATGAGGTCTCCGGATCTTGCTTGCGCAACACTGACACCTGTAACCAGACAGGCTTGCGACCCCGCAAGCGATCTGGCCGGATTTGAAAGCAAGGCACGGAGTTTCAGGCCAAGATGGCGTTGATACATTGAAGCGGCAATGTGGATCTTTGAAGGAGCCCATATGAACACTTCAATCAAGAAAGCCCAGCTCGCCGCCGTAACGGTCAATGACCCGCGCTGGGCTGTCGTTCAGGCTCGGAATCCCGAAGCAGACGGGCAATTCTTCTACTCGGTAAAAAGCACGGGGGTGTATTGCCGGCCCTCCTGTGCGGCGCGCCCTGCAAACCCCGAAAACGTGCAATTCCATGCGACTCGCGAAGACGCTGAAAGGGCCGGCTTCCGCCCCTGCCTGCGCTGCAAGCCCGACCAGCCGTCACTGGCGGAACAGCACGCAGCAAAAGTCACGCAAGCCTGTCGGGTGCTCGACAACGCAGAACAAGCACCCAGCCTGGAGGCGCTGGCCAAACAGGTGGGGATGAGCACCTATCACTTCCATCGTGTGTTCAAGGCCATCACCGGGTTGACGCCAAAAGGCTACGCCGACGCTCAGCGGGCGCAACGCGTGCGTGACCAACTCGGTCGCAGCGAATCGGTGACGGAGGCGATCTACGACGCCGGCTTCAACTCCAATGGGCGCTTCTACGAAGCCTCGAATCAGCTGCTGGGTATGACGCCGTCGAAATACCGTGCCGGCGGCGTAAATACGCAAATACGCTTCGCCGTAGGCGAGTGCTCGCTGGGTTCGATTCTGGTCGCGCAGAGCGAACGCGGAGTCTGTGCAATTTTGCTGGGCGATGATCCCGACCTGCTGGTCCGTGATCTTCAAGACCGCTTCCCCCACGCCACGCTGATTGGTGGCGACAGCGATTTCGAACAGGTAGTGGCCAAAGTCGTTGGTTTCGTCGAGGCCCCGGCAATCGGTCTGGATCTGCCGCTGGATGTTCGTGGAACTGCATTCCAGCAGCGGGTCTGGCAGGCCTTGCGGGACATTCCGCCAGGCTCGACGGCGAGCTATACCGAAATCGCCCTGCGCATAGGTTCGCCAAGTGCCGTGCGCGCAGTTGCAGGAGCCTGCGCCGCCAATGCCCTGGCCGTGGCGATTCCTTGCCATCGTGTCGTACGTAACGACGGCGGCTTGTCTGGCTATCGTTGGGGCGTCGAACGCAAGCGTGCCTTGCTCAATCTGGAGGCGCACGCATGAACGCGCCAGCCAACACGATGGCCGCTCTGGGCTGCGCAGCTACCCTGGTCGAACGCATTGAGGTTCGGGATTGGCAGCGCATCAGCGAGGATCTGGATGCGCAAGGTCATGCACTGCTTGAGCGCCTGCTGAGCCCGAGCGAATGCGCCGCGCTGGCTGGGTTTTACTCGCAGGAGAACCTTTTCCGCAGCCGGGTGGTGATGGCGCGGCATGGCTTCGGGCGCGGTGAGTACAAGTACTTCAACTATCCGCTGCCGGACATGATCGCCGGGCTGCGTACCACGCTCTATCCGCACCTGGCGCCCATCGCCAACCGCTGGAATCAGGCGATGGGTCTCGCCGTCACCTACCCCGCGCAACATGCCGAGTTCATCGCCCGCTGCCATGCCGCGGGCCAGTTGCGGCCGACGCCACTGCTCCTGCAATACGGTGTCGACGACTACAACTGCCTGCATCAGGACCTCTACGGCGAGCAGGTATTCCCGCTGCAAGTGGCGATTCTGCTTTCAGAGCCCGGCCGCGACTTTACCGGCGGCGAGTTTGTCTTGACCGAGCAGCGCCCGCGTATGCAATCGCGTCCTGAAGTGGTGCCGCTGAAACAGGGTGATGCGGTGATCTTCGCCGTTCACCAGCGCCCGGTGCAGGGTACTCGTGGCACCTACCGGGTGAACCTACGCCATGGCGTCAGCCGTTTGCGCTCGGGGCATCGGCATACCGTTGGCGTGATTTTCCACGACGCCGTTTGAGCACAAAGCCATGACCATGGATTTGTTCGACGGCGCGAGCACTCTCGAGTCGCAGGAGCAGTTGGCCCCAGGTGCTGTGCTCTTGCGCGGTTTTGCCGCCGCGGATGAACGCGAGCTGCTCAGTGCCCTGGCGGAGGTGATCACTCAGGCGCCGTTCCGTCACATGCGTACCCCGGGCGGTTTGCCCATGTCGGTCGGCATGAGCAACTGCGGCGCCCTCGGTTGGATCAGCGATAGAGCCGGCTATCGCTACGGGCCCGTTGACCCGCTCAGCAGCCAGCCCTGGCCGCCGCTGCCTGAGGTGTTTCTGCAGCTGGCCACGCACGCGGCAGAGCGGGCAGGGTTCAGCCGGTTCGTGCCGGACGCCTGTTTGATCAACCGCTACGAACCGGGCTCAAGGCTGTCGTTGCATCAGGACAAGAACGAGCGCGACTTTGGCCAGCCGATTGTCTCGGTGTCGCTTGGTCTTCCTGTGGTCTTTCTGTTCGGTGGCTTAAGCCGCTCGGTGCCAGCCCGGCGCATTGGTCTTATGCACGGGGATGTGGTCGTGTGGGGCGGGCCAGCAAGGTTGAGTTATCACGGGGTGTTGCCGCTCAAAGAGGGTTTCCATCCGTTAGTGGGTAGCCAGCGGCCGAACCTCACGTTCCGCAAGGCCGGGTGAGGCGCATCCGAGGCTTCGAAGGATGCGCTGGTGGATTTCCCGGCGTGCCGTCAGTTGAACTTGACCAAGTTGTGAGTGGGCGGCGGCCCGTCGGGGGGACTGGGCCAGTCGGCAGCTTCTCCGCAGCCGCTCGACGGCTTGCCGTGAAACCCGCCGCAGTGAGCCGCAACCTCGCTCAGCTGGAAGCCAACCTCGGCGTGCGGCTGTTCCAGCGCAGCACCCGCCGGCTGACGTTGACCGAGGCCGGCGAGCGCTTCCTGCAGACCGTCAGCGGCGGGTTGGACAGCATCCAGGCGGCCATAGCGGACTTGACCAGCCACTTAGACCAACCGGCCGGCGTGCTCAAGATCAGCGTGGCCATGGCCTGCGGTCTGGATTACATCCTGCCGCTGATGCCGGCCTTCATGGCGCGCTACCCGGATCTGGTGCCGGACTGGCAGTTCGATAATCGTCAGGTGGACCTGATTGCCGGTGCTTTCGATGTCGCCATAGGTGGCGGTATCGAGTTGACACCGGGCGTGGTGGTCCGTGAGTTGGCGTGGGCACATGTCGTGGCGGTGGCGGCTCCGGCTTATCTGCAGGGCAGGGCGTTGCCAACGACTCCGGCTGACTTTGCGCTGTTCGACGGGCTACTGATGCGCTAATCCCAGACCGGCCGATTGCGCTCAGAGGTAATGCGTAGCAGCAACGGGGCTGAAATGGCCGTCGAAATGAAAGCCGGTATGGTCGTTAACGACCCGGAAGTCCTGGTGCGCGGCGTCTTGCTGGGCTTGGGTGTAGCCTTGGTCGCGATGCCCCACGCCTTGCCGCATCTGGAACGAGGGACGCTGATCCGCTTGCTGCCGGACAGGTACAGCGATGCCGGACCGATCTCGCTCTACTTTGCCAGCCAGAAGCTGCTATCGGCCAAGCCCCGGGCCTTTATCGACTTCGTCACCGAAGCGTTCGAACAGCAGAAATTGCCAGCGCGGTTTGCGGCCGGAGGGGCGAGCCGTATCTAACTAGCTCCCCCCGTGCCAGCTTGTGGCCGAGGGCGCTCCATTTGCTTGGTGGCTCAGATCAGCCTGGTGCGGTCAGTGGACAGAATGATGGCACTTTACTGGCGTTGCTTGGACTGCTGCCAAATCGACTTGAGCAGCCTGGGCTTGGGTGACAATCGTTGATGTCCAGAGCGTGCCGCCCGGATATTTGGCCGAGTTGGTTGAGTGGTCATACAACAAGGCTTTGGGGTCGCTAAGTAAGGTGCGCAGAGACAAGCTGATTGGATAGCCGTGACCCTGGCCTTCATGTGTTGGCCTAACAATTCATACCAGCCGACCCCGCTTCGCGGGGCGACTTAGTTCAGACGCTAGTTATTGCGACAGTCCGCTTCTTCGAAAGCCGACTATCGCTTTATCGCCGTCAGGGTGTAGCACATCGGCAACTGCGCCTTTTGATGCTGATACAGATCGTAGGCGTCCTCGCGATTGGAGTGAGGATATTCCTTGAAGTGTGCGATCTGGAGGCCGGCCTCTATTAACGCAGTGACGATGTCGCTCAACCGGTGGACAAACCAATAGGAAGGAGCGCCTTTCGCCTGGCTCTGACCTTCGTAGACGATGACCCGTTCCTCGACGAAGGGCTCGGTGCGGAAATAGGACTCCGCTAGTCGAAAGGGATCGGCCGTCTCGGGTGCGAACATCTCTAGGAAAGGGTGGGTTTCGTAGATCACCAGGGTTCCACTCTGTCGGAGAGTGGCGCCGACACGAGAGAAAAAAACCGCGATATCCGGCATCCAGTTCAATACCCCAATCGTGATTAGCGCAGTATCGAAACGATCATGGAGCGCAGGCGGCAAGGAATGGATGTCGGCCTCGACGAATACCGGATCGTGAGGGGAAAGCGATGCCAGTTCCCGTGCTTGAGCGAGAAAAGCTGCGGATTGATCGACTCCGACCACGGTTCGAGCCCCAAGTCCTAACAACGACAGGCACTCGCGCCCATTATTGCAACCGAGTTGGACAATGTTCTTGTCTTCGACGCCTAGGCTCAGAAGCAAATGAGTGAGTATGGGATCAAAGCATGAGAAATCTGCTTGGCCGACCGCCCCGAGAAGTGCCCGCCACGCATCGGTATCTTTGTGATGCTTCGCCGAGTCGTTCCAGGCCTCTCTGTTGCTTGCCACGACACTTTGAGTCGGTGGTATCGCCATCATGATCTCCTATCATTAACGGGTCAGACATTTACTCCAACAGCGCTAGATATTAGCTGTGAGCGTCGGCTTCAGGTCGTTTTGATCCGGTCGAGTTAGTCGGGAGGAGCGGCGGTTCGGTAGGTTCAGACTGGGCAACAACGGCTGCATCGTCAGCCGCAGCAACGAGGCCAAGGCTCTGGGCATTGTTCGAGCTAAGTGACCAGATGGTCCTGAACGGCATCAAGGTGTTGGGCTGCAATTACGCCCTGTCCAGCAACCTCTCTGCCCGTGACATGCCCCGTCCGATCGCAGAAGCTTTGACAATACGATGTTCCCTACCCGACCCTTGCACTGCTGTCTATTTGGTCCGAGCGATTATTCATGCCTGATTTGTATTTACCTGCCCTCGACGATATCGACCGTCAATTGATTGCTGCCTTGCAGATCAACGCTCGAGAAAGTGTGGCGGTGCTGGCCCGTCGCCTGGGGATTGCGCGTACCACGGTAACGTCCCGCATCGCACGCCTGGAAAAGTCGAAAATCATCACCGGCTATGGCGTGCGCCTGGGTCAGCGGGTGCTTGATGGAGGTTTGCAGGCCTATGTGGGTATTACCTTGCAACCGCGTTCCGGCAAAGAGGTTCTGCGCCGGTTGAGCGGCATGGCGGAAGTCCAGCAGCTCTGTGCGGTCAGTGGCGAGTTCGATTATGTGGCCTGGCTGCGGGTGGACTCCCCGGAGCGCCTCGATCAGCTGCTCGATCAAATCGGTAGTTTCGACGGGGTGGAGAAGACGACGACCTCGATCATTTTGTCTACTAAAGTTGACCGTGGCCATCCGCTTTGAGGATGTGCTTCGTCAATTAGCTTGGTTTTGTCGTCGTAATGCAGTCAGGCTTCGTCTAATCGCTGCATTTTGCGTCTTATAGTCAGCCTGGATGTTCCCTAGACTGCTGTTCACCGTATGACACCTTGCCGGCGGGCAGGGTGATGAACATCCATTCTGGTTTTCTCAAGGCCTTGCCATGACTGCTAAGAACAATCGCCATCCCGATAGCCACGGGAAGAAGCCCATCACCATTTTCGGTCCTGACTTTCCGTTTGCCTTCGACGACTGGATCGAGCATCCGGCGGGGCTGGGCAGCATTCCAGCCGAGAACCATGGCAAGGAAGTGGCCATTGTCGGCGCCGGGATCGCCGGTCTGGTGGCTGCCTATGAATTGATGAAGTTGGGCCTCAAGCCTGTCGTCTACGAAGCTTCGCGCATGGGCGGCCGTCTGCGCTCACAGGCATTCGAAGGCGCCGAGGGTATCATTGCCGAGCTGGGTGGCATGCGCTTCCCGGTGTCGTCCACGGCCTTTTACCACTATGTCGACAAGCTGGGACTGAAGACCAAGCCGTTCCCTAACCCGTTGACGCCTGCCTCAGGCAGTACCGTGGTCGACCTGGAAGGCAAGACCTATTACGCCAACCGCCTGGCCGATCTGCCGGCGCTGTTCAGTGAAGTCGCCGACGCCTGGGCTGAAGCCCTGGAGAGCGGAGCCCAGTTCAGTGGTATCCAGGAGGCCATCCGCAATCGCGATGTGGCCAAGCTCAAAGAGCTGTGGAATACCCTGGTGCCGCTGTGGGATGACCGCACCTTCTATGATTTCGTCGCCAGTTCCGAGGCTTTTGCCCGTCTGACTTTCCATCATCGTGAGGTCTTTGGTCAGGTCGGTTTCGGCACCGGTGGCTGGGATTCCGATTTCCCCAACTCCATGCTGGAAATCTTCCGCGTGGTGATGACCAACTGCGACGATCACCAGCACCTGATCGAGGGCGGTGTAGAGCAGGTCCCGCTGGGTATCTGGCGCCATGCGCCGGAAAAATGCGCACACTGGCCGCAAGGCACTACCCTGTCTTCGCTGCACAGTGGCGCGCCGCGCCCGGGAGTGAAACGGATTGCCCGCGATAGCAACGGCCACTTCGAAGTGACTGACTACTGGGGGGTGAGCCGCCACTACGAGGCTGTACTGACCACCTGCCAGAGTTGGTTGCTGACTACCCAGATCGAATGCGAAGAGTCGCTGTTCTCGCAGAAGATGTGGATGGCACTGGACCGTACCCGTTACATGCAGTCTTCGAAGACCTTCGTGATGGTCGACCGGCCGTTCTGGAAAGACAAAGACCCGAAAACCGGGCGCGATGTCATGAGCATGACCCTGACCGACCGTCTGACTCGTGGCACCTATCTGTTCGATAACGGCGACGACAAGCCGGGGGTGATCTGCCTGTCCTACTCTTGGATGAGCGATGCCTTGAAAATGCTGCCGCAACCAATCGAGAAGCGCGTCAAACTGGCGCTGGATGCGTTGAAGAAGATCTATCCGGATGTGGATATCGCCAGCCATATCATTGGTGATCCAATCACTGTCTCCTGGGAAGCCGATCCGCACTTCCTCGGCGCCTTCAAGGGGGCGCTACCGGGTCATTACCGCTATAACCAGCGCATGTACGCGCACTTCATGCAGGCCGATATGCCGGCGGAACAGCGTGGCATCTTCATCGCCGGCGACGATGTGTCCTGGACTCCGGCCTGGGTCGAGGGCGCAGTGCAGACCTCGCTCAATGCGGCGTGGGGGATCATGACTCACTTTGGTGGCCGCAGTTATCCGGAAAACCCCGGGCCCGGCGATGTCTTCCATGAGATCGGTCCTATCGAATTGCCTGAGTGAAGGAGTGAGCAAGATGCGTCTGGCCGTCTATCAATGCGCGTCATCGCCTCTGGATGTCGCAGGCAACCTGCGTCGTTTGGAGGCCACGGCACTGCGTGCGGCGGAGCAGGGGGCAGACCTTCTGGTCTGCCCTGAAATGTTCCTGACCGGTTATAACATCGGTGCCGAGGCGGTCTCGCGTCTTGCCGAACCTTGCGATGGCCCCTCCGCGCAGGTCATCGCCCGGATTGCCCAGGCTGCCGGTGTGGCGATTCTCTATGGCTATCCCGAGCGCGCTGGAGCTGGCCTCGTTTATAACGCGGTGCAACTAATCGATGCCCAGGGCCAGCGCCTGGGCAACTACCGCAAGACGCATCTGTATGGCGAGCTGGACCACAGTTTGTTCAGCCGGGGTGAGGCGCTGGATACCGCGCTGATCGAATGGCAGGGCTGGCACCTGGGGCTGTTGATCTGCTACGACGTTGAGTTTCCGGAAAACACCCGCAGACTGGCCTTGGCTGGTGCCGATCTGGTGCTGGTGCCGACGGCCAACATGCTTCCCTATGATTTCGTCGCGACCACCACGGTACGGGCGCGAGCGTATGAAAATCAGTTCTACTTGGCCTATGGCAACTATTGCGCCGCCGAAGGGGATATCACCTACTGCGGCCTTAGCAGTGTTTCGTCACCTGATGGAACGCCGCTGGCACAGGCTGGACGCGATGAGGAGCTGTTGCTCGCTGATCTCGACCGGCGTGTGGTCGAGCAGGCAAGGCAGCAGACGCCCTACCTACAGGACCGGCGTCCCGAGCTCTATGGTGCCCTGACTGCTGCGGACAGATCTCAGCGCTGAGGTTCGCCCTAAGGCCAACCACCAAGGCATTATCGACCTCGTTCACTCCCATCGGGATTGGTCAGATATTGAAAGTTGGGCGCCCCGTCTGCCGGGGGGCGCTTGAATCCATGGTGGATATCTACGGCATGTTCCGTTTTTTTCAGCAGGGTATAGGTCGGGTCGAGCGTCTCAAGCAAGCGGCCTGGCTGACCTGGCACTGGCACTTGGTCTGCGCACATTGAGCTTTTGGACTGTCAACGGATAGTCAGCGCCTGCGAGCTGTTGGCCGATCCAGGTGCGAAATTACATCTCGCTTGACCACCTAAGTGCATTGCCACTGACCAGGCATTTGGATGTGAAGTACGCCCTGGCCCCGCAGTTCGCCCTCAATGATGATCAGGACATCCCTGAAGATGTCGTCAAGGACTACTGGCGCAAAGCACGACTACGCAAGTGGGGTTGGGACTGCATCATGAGCGGTCGATGTGAAGCACTCCCGCCGAGCGAGCTCCGGTAATCTGTCATCGTTCAAAAAACGATGACAGCTCTCAAGTTATGTACCTCTTGAGTTACCAGTCGACCGAGTAGCTGACGCTCAGCGTACGCCCTTCGGCATTGGCAAAAGGCGCGCGGGCGTTGGCCTGGGCGAAGAGGTTCTGGTAGGTGCGGTTGGTGAGGTTGTAGACCCCACCTTCAAGGCGGCCGACCGGCAGCTCCACCGAACCGAGCATGTCCACCAGGGTGTAGCCCTCGATATCGCGGCCATTGTTGTCTTTGGCGGCGGCATCGTAGCTGGACAGATGCATGCCCTGCAGACGCAGGCTGTAGTCGTCTTCGGTATAGCCGACGAACAAAGTGGTTTTAGCCGGTGAAATGCGGGTGGCCGGCAGGTCGATCCATTTGCCGTTCTGTTCGGTTTCACCTTTGGCCCAAGCGTAAGTGCCGCCCACCGACCAGTGATCGGTCGCACGATACGTCAGGCTGTTCTCGATGCCGCGTACGCGTTCCTTTTGGTTGATCAGGCGCAGCACACGGTCGTTGGCGTCGAAGAACTGGGTGACGTCCGAGGTGTTCTCATAAACGGTGACGTCGGCTTGCCATTGATCCCAAGTACCACGCCAGCCCAGCTCGTAGCTGTCGACTTTGATCGCCTGGGCGTTGAGGCTCTGGATGTTGAAGGTGCTGCTGACATCGCGCATGAAGCGCTGGATGTCCGGCAGCGAAAAGCCCTGGCTGAAGTTGGCGAACAGGTCCTGGTTTTCACTCAGGTGATAGACCGCTCCCAGGTTGTAGAGGGTGTCGTCATAGTTGAGAGTGTCGCCGGGCAAGGTCGAGCGTTTGCCGGTCTGAACGATTTCACCGTAGGCGATGCTGTCGGCGACTTCGCTTTCGATCCACTCACGGCGTATGCCGCCACGCAGGGTCCAGTCAGCGATGTCCCAGGACATTTGCCCGAACAACGCCTTGGTGGTGGTTTCGATGTCCGGCCCCAATTCAAAGGTGGCGCCAGTCTTGCTGTAGCTCAGGCCGTTGACCTTGTACTGGTCGCCACGCTGGCGGGAGCGCTCGTGGTCGTAGTCGGCCCCCCAGACCAGGTTGCCGGTGGCATCGCCGATGGACGGCAACGGGCTATCGATGGCAGCACGCAGGCCGTATACATCTTGCACGCTGTTGTTGTCCGAGACACCGGCCTTGCCCCGAGCCAGATCGGGAAAGAACAGCGCGTCGGCACGGCGCCAGTAGCTTTCGACCACCAGGCCCTGGCCGTACAAATCCTTATCGGTGTAGTTGAGGTTGACCGCCTGGTTGTGGGTGTAGGGTTGGTCGTCGAGCTTCAAGCCCTTGATCGCGACGGCTTCCTGGCGGTTCTTCGGATCCTTGGTGTAGTCGGTGTCCTGCTGATCCTTGTAGTCTTGCAGCAACAGGTTGAGCTTTTTGTCGGCATCCAACTCGTAACCGAACCGACCTTGCAGGTCATAGGTTTCGGTATCCATGTTGCTGCCCTGGGAGGTGTCCTGGGGAATGCGCTTGCCGTTGCCGTCGAACTGGTCGTTGCGTTGGATCAGGTCTGCCGAGACATACCAGTCCAGTGCGTCCTGTCGGCCTGTCGCACTTTGGAACGCCTCGTAGGCGAAACCCTTGGGATTGAGGTTGTTGCCGCTGCCCAGGCCCAGTTTGCTGCTAAAGGCGAGGTCCTGGCCCTGGTTGCGTTTGGTGATGATGTTGATGATGCCGCCCGAAGCCCCGGCGCCGTAGATGCTGCTCGCGCCAGACACCACTTCGATGCGCTCGATGCTGGCGGGCGAGATGCTGTTGAGTTGACGGAAGTTGTCGCGGGTGGCGTTTTGCGACACGCCGTCGATCAACACCAGCATGTTGCGCCCACGCAGGGTCTGACCGAAGTTGCTCATCCCGCCACTGGAGGGTGCCAGGCCTGGCACCAGTTGCCCGAGGATATCGGCGACTCGGCGGCCGGTGCCGCTCTGCTCACGGATCTGCTGTTCGTCGATGACCTGCACCGAGCCTGGAATCGAAGCGATGCTCGCTTCGCTGCGGGTGGCCGAGACAACTGTGGCTTGCATGTTCAGGGTGCCTGGCTGCTCGGTTTCTTCGGCCCAGGTTGGGGCACTGAAGGAGCCGAGCAGCGGAATCAGCAGGGAGAGTTTGGTACGGGTCATGGTGTGGTCTTTTTTTAGTTTTGATGAGTGTTGGTAGAAAAAACTGTTGGCTGTGGCATCGACGTTGATGCCAGTACCCAGCGGATGCCCAAAGCTGCCAACTGGAGGTTCCAGCCGTGATGGAAGGCCAGGCAAAGCGTGTCATTGCTGAAACTGTCATCGAACTCCTGAGCCAGGCAGTCCAGCACCTCCCTTGATGCCGCAGGGTTGAGCCGGGTGCGGAGCAGGGCGAGCAGTTCAGGCGGAAGCTGGATCTTTTGAGGTAGGCACAGCGGGGCTGTGCAGGGTAATACTGGCGCGCACGTCCCGGCTGTTCATCCGCCCTGCCGACAGGTGCTCGAAACAAAGCTGGGCGCCATTCTCAAGCGGCAACCAGCAGCGGTTGTGTTCGTCGTATTCACGTTCGTCGAGGTTCGCGAAACGGCGCCTGGATCAGACGTTGGAAGCAGCGCTGCGAAGCGGGTTCCAATGCATTGTTCAAATGCTCGAGCGTAATTCGGTGGGATTTGAAGGCTGGGGTGCCAAGCGCTCCAGCGCGAGAGCAATTGCTGCTGTTTTTCCGGGTAGGCGTGCTTCAAATCCGGCTCCTTATGGACGCAGTTCAGGTACAAAGCGCGCAGAGAATACGCTCCAAAGAAGAGAGTGCCAATGATAACTATTGCCATTAATTTTTTTGAAGGAGGCCCTTGAATGCATCACACCGCGTGTGATGCTCATTGGTCGAGGGCGTAACTGCCATTCGAATGAAATTGGGTGCTCAGCGCGAATGCAAATGACTGGTCAGCGGTGATGCAAATGGGTGGTCAGGTCGATGCAATTACGCAATCTAGGCTCTGTTGACGTAAGTCCACCGCTAGAATTTTCTTTTGCCATGCCCGACAGAAGCCAACTGAGCAGTAACGATTGGCGCGTATACGGAGCCTGCTGGGTGCCACGAAGAGAGTTCGATTACTGAAAACACCGAGCTGTCGCCGAAAGTCGAGGCCGTGCTGTGGATGCTTCGTAGTGGCGCCTTCAGCGGAAGTGTTGCGTATCCAGTGACGCTTCATCGTTGCTGAAACTGCCTTTGGCCGTCATATCGCCATTATTATTCGTCATAATGACCAATCATCCGTCAAATCAATGCACTTTGCGTCTTATCGTCGCACCAACTTGTTTCTAGACTTCTTCCCCCGCGAGCTTTGCCTGGGGCTGGAGAGGATATACACCCATGTCCATTGCCTCCTATGCACCAGGAGCCCGACTTGTCAGGAGCAGGTCGTAGAGCTCAGCGCCTTGCATGCATCCGTCCTCGCTGATCTGTCCTGGTGACAGTCCGGGGTGGATTTACAATAAATCCAATAAAAAGGTCGGCAATGATCAACAACAACAGCCGCAGTACTTTCGTTGGCGGGACGACCGCCTCCGACTACCCCTTTGCGCCTGATCCTGTGTTTGTCGAACAGGAGGTGCTGAAGTGAGTGCAGTTAAACCTGGCTTGAAGCGGACGCTCTCGCCCCGCCACCTGAATATGATCGCCATTGGCGGCTCCATCGGTACGGGGCTGTTCGTCGCCTCTGGAGCGAACATCGCGAGCTCCGGCCCTGGGGGGACCTTGCTGGCCTATGCGCTGATCGGGGTGATGGTTTATTTCCTGATGACCAGTCTGGGCGAAATGGCGGCGCATATGCCGGTCGCTGGCTCGTTCAGCACTTATGGCAGTAAGTTCGTCGAAGATGGCTTCGGCTTCGCCCTCGGCTGGAACTACTGGTACAACTGGGCGGTCACCATTGCCGCCGAACTGGTGGCTGCGCAGCTGATAATGAGCTTCTGGTTTCCGGATGTGCCGGGGGGTTACTGGAGTGCGCTGTTCCTGGGCTTGATGTTCTTGCTCAATGTGGTGTCGGTGAGAAACTTCGGCGAGAGCGAGTTCTGGTTCGCGCTGATCAAAGTGGTCGCCGTCGTAGTCTTTATCATCATCGGCCTGGCGACCATCTTTGGGTTGATGCATGGCATAGAGTCACCCGGGTTCAGCAACTTCACCAGCGGTGAAGCCCCCTTCGTCGGCGGCTTTCAGGCCATGGTCGGAGTGGTGATGATCGCCGGCTTCGCGTTCCAGGGCACCGAGATGGTCGGGGTTGCCGCTGCAGAGTCGAAGGACCCGAGGAAGAACATTCCCATCGCGGTACGCCAGGTGTTCTGGCGCATCACGCTGTTCTATATCCTCGCGATCTTTGTGATCGGGATGCTGATTCCCTATACCGACCCGAGCCTGCTGCGCAATGAGGCCACGGACATCAGCGTGTCGCCCTTCACCCTGTTGTTCGAGCGCGCCGGTTTTGCGGCGGCCGCGGCAGTGATGAATGCTGTGATTCTGACCGCGATACTCTCGGCCGGTAACTCGGGCATGTACGCCTCCACGCGAATGCTCTACAGCCTGGCGGTGCAAGGCAAGGCTCCGAAACTGTTCGCCAAGGTTTTCCAGCGCAGCGCGTATGCCACCGCCTTGTCACGCTGTAATGCACCCGCGAATACCAGCATGTGCGATTCAGCTGGTGGGTATTCGGACGCATTCGCGTGCGGCAAGGCTGGGTGAAACGCTCTGGCTGAAACTCAGGCCTTGCGACCGCCAGGCTGTAGAGCATTCGCGTGGAGGCGTACATGCCCGAGTTACCGGCCGAGAGTATCGCGGTCAGAATCACAGCATTCATCACTGCCGCGGCCGCCGCAAAACCGGCGCGCTCGAACAACAGGGTGAAGGGCGACACGCTGATGTCCGTGGCCTCATTGCGCAGCAGGCTCGGGTCGGTATAGGGAATCAGCATCCCGATCACAAAGATCGCGAGGATATAGAACAGCGTGATGCGCCAGAACACCTGGCGTACCGCGATGGGAATGTTCTTCCTCGGTCCTTCGACTCTGCAGCGGCAACCCCGACCATCTCGGTGCCCTGGAACGCGAAGCCGGCGATCATCACCACTCCGACCATGGCCTGAAAGCCGCCGACGAAGGGGGCTTCACCGCTGGTGAAGTTGCTGAACCCGGGTGACTCTATGCCATGCATCAACCCAAAGATGGTCGCCAGGCCGATGATGATAAAGACTACGACGGCGACCACTTTGATCAGCGCGAACCAGAACTCGCTCTCGCCGAAGTTTCTCACCGACACCACATTGAGCAAGAACATCAAGCCCAGGAACAGCGCACTCCAGTAACCCCCCGGCACATCCGGAAACCAGAAGCTCATTATCAGCTGCGCAGCCACCAGTTCGGCGGCAATGGTGACCGCCCAGTTGTACCAGTAGTTCCAGCCGAGGGCGAAGCCGAAGCCATCTTCGACGAACTTACTGCCATAAGTGCTGAACGAGCCAGCGACCGGCATATGCGCCGCCATTTCGCCCAGACTGGTCATCAGGAAATAAACCATCACCCCGATCAGCGCATAGGCCAGCAAGGTCCCCCCAGGGCCGGAGCTCGCGATGTTCGCTCCAGAGGCGACGAACAGCCCCGTACCGATGGAGCCGCCAATGGCGATCATATTCAGGTGGCGGGGCGAGAGCGTCCGCTTCAAGCCAGGTTTAACTGCACTCACTTCAGCACCTCCTGTTCGACAAACACAGGATCAGGCGCAAAGGGGTAGTCGGAGGCGGTCGTCCCGCCAACGAAAGTACTGCGGCTGTTGTTGTTGATCATTGCCGACCTTTTTATTGGATTTATTGTAAATCCACCCCGGACTGTCACCAGGACAGATCAGCGAGGACGGATGCATGCAAGGCGCTGAGCTCTACGACCTGCTCCTGACAAGTCGGGCTCCTGGTGCATAGGAGGCAATGGACATGGGTGTATATCCTCTCCAGCCCCAGGCAAAGCTCGCGGGGGAAGAAGTCTAGAAACAAGTTGGTGCGACGATAAGACGCAAAGTGCATTGATTTGACGGATGATTGGTCATTATGACGAATAATAATGGCGATATGACGGCCAAAGGCAGTTTCAGCAACGATGAAGCGTCACTGGATACGCAACACTTCCGCTGAAGGCGCCACTACGAAGCATCCACAGCACGGCCTCGACTTTCGGCGACAGCTCGGTGTTTTCAGTAATCGAACTCTCTTCGTGGCACCCAGCAGGCTCCGTATACGCGCCAATCGTTACTGCTCAGTTGGCTTCTGTCGGGCATGGCAAAAGAAAATTCTAGCGGTGGACTTACGTCAACAGAGCCTAGATTGCGTAATTGCATCGACCTGACCACCCATTTGCATCACCGCTGACCAGTCATTTGCATTCGCGCTGAGCACCCAATTTCATTCGAATGGCAGTTACGCCCTCGACCAATGAGCATCACACGCGGTGTGATGCATTCAAGGGCCTCCTTCAAAAAAATTAATGGCAATAGTTATCATTGGCACTCTCTTCTTTGGAGCGTATTCTCTGCGCGCTTTGTACCTGAACTGCGTCCATAAGGAGCCGGATTTGAAGCACGCCTACCCGGAAAAACAGCAGCAATTGCTCTCGCGCTGGAGCGCTTGGCACCCCAGCCTTCAAATCCCACCGAATTACGCTCGAGCATTTGAACAATGCATTGGAACCCGCTTCGCAGCGCTGCTTCCAACGTCTGATCCAGGCGCCGTTTCGCGAACCTCGACGAACGTGAATACGACGAACACAACCGCTGCTGGTTGCCGCTTGAGAATGGCGCCCAGCTTTGTTTCGAGCACCTGTCGGCAGGGCGGATGAACAGCCGGGACGTGCGCGCCAGTATTACCCTGCACAGCCCCGCTGTGCCTACCTCAAAAGATCCAGCTTCCGCCTGAACTGCTCGCCCTGCTCCGCACCCGGCTCAACCCTGCGGCATCAAGGGAGGTGCTGGACTGCCTGGCTCAGGAGTTCGATGACAGTTTCAGCAATGACACGCTTTGCCTGGCCTTCCATCACGGCTGGAACCTCCAGTTGGCAGCTTTGGGCATCCGCTGGGTACTGGCATCAACGTCGATGCCACAGCCAACAGTTTTTTCTACCAACACTCATCAAAACTAAAAAAAGACCACACCATGACCCGTACCAAACTCTCCCTGCTGATTCCGCTGCTCGGCTCCTTCAGTGCCCCAACCTGGGCCGAAGAAACCGAGCAGCCAGGCACCCTGAACATGCAAGCCACAGTTGTCTCGGCCACCCGCAGCGAAGCGAGCATCGCTTCGATTCCAGGCTCGGTGCAGGTCATCGACGAACAGCAGATCCGTGAGCAGAGCGGCACCGGCCGCCGAGTCGCCGATATCCTCGGGCAACTGGTGCCAGGCCTGGCACCCTCCAGTGGCGGGATGAGCAACTTCGGTCAGACCCTGCGTGGGCGCAACATGCTGGTGTTGATCGACGGCGTGTCGCAAAACGCCACCCGCGACAACTTCCGTCAACTCAACAGCATCTCGCCCGCCAGCATCGAGCGCATCGAAGTGGTGTCTGGCGCGAGCAGCATCTACGGCGCCGGGGCTTCGGGCGGCATCATCAACATCATCACCAAACGCAACCAGGGCCAGGACCTCGCCTTTAGCAGCAAACTGGGCCTGGGCAGCGCAACAACCTCAATCCCAAGGGTTTCGCCTACGAGGCGTTCCAAAGTGCGACAGGCCGACAGGACGCACTGGACTGGTATGTCTCGGCAGACCTGATCCAACGCAACGACCAGTTCGACGGCAACGGCAAGCGCATTCCCCAGGACACCTCCCCAGGGCAGCAACATGGATACCGAAACCTATGACCTGCAAGGTCGGTTCGGTTACGAGTTGGATGCCGACAAAAAGCTCAACCTGTTGCTGCAAGACTACAAGGATCAGCAGGACACCGACTACACCAAGGATCCGAAGAACCGCCAGGAAGCCGTCGCGATCAAGGGCTTGAAGCTCGACGACCAACCCTACACCCACAACCAGGCGGTCAACCTCAACTACACCGATAAGGATTTGTACGGCCAGGGCCTGGTGGTCGAAAGCTACTGGCGCCGTGCCGACGCGCTGTTCTTTCCCGATCTGGCTCGGGGCAAGGCCGGTGTCTCGGACAACAACAGCGTGCAAGATGTATACGGCCTGCGTGCTGCCATCGATAGCCCGTTGCCGTCCATCGGCGATGCCACCGGCAACCTGGTCTGGGGGGCCGACTACGACCACGAGCGCTCCCGCCAGCGTGGCGACCAGTACAAGGTCAACGGCCTGAGCTACAGCAAGACTGGCGCCACCTTTGAATTGGGGCCGGACATCGAAACCACCACCAAGGCGTTGTTCGGGCAAATGTCCTGGGACATCGCTGACTGGACCCTGCGTGGCGGCATACGCCGTGAGTGGATCGAAAGCGAAGTCGCCGACAGCATCGCCTACGGTGAAATCGTTCAGACCGGCAAACGCTCGACCTTGCCCGGCGACACTCTCAACTATGACGACACCCTCTACAACCTGGGAGCGGTCTATCACCTGAGTGAAAACCAGGACCTGTTCGCCAACTTCAGCCAGGGCTTTTCGCTGCCGGACATCCAGCGCTTCATGCGCGATGTCAGCAGCACCTTCAACATCCAGAGCCTCAACGCCCAGGCGATCAAAGTCGACAGCTACGAGCTGGGCTGGCGTGGTACTTGGGATCAATGGCAAGCCGACGTCACCGTTTATGAGAACACCTCGGACGTCACCCAGTTCTTCGACGCCAACGACCGTGTGCTGCGCCTGATCAACCAAAAGGAACGCGTACGCGGCATCGAGAACAGCCTGACGTATCGTGCGACCGATCACTGGTCGGTGGGCGGCACTTACGCTTGGGCCAAAGGTGAAACCGAACAGAACGGCAAATGGATCGACCTGCCGGCCACCCGCATTTCACCGGCTAAAACCACTTTGTTCGTCGGCTATACCGAAGACGACTACAGCCTGCGTCTGCAGGGCATGCATCTGTCCAGCTACGATGCCGCCGCCAAAGACAACAATGGCCGCGATATCGAGGGCTACACCCTGGTGGACATGCTCGGTTCGGTGGAGCTGCCGGTCGGCCGCCTTGAAGGTGGGGTCTACAACCTCACCAACCGCACCTACCAGAACCTCTTCGCCCAGGCCAACGCCCGCGCGCCTTTTGCCAATGCCGAAGGGCGTACGCTGAGCGTCAGCTACTCGGTCGACTGGTAACTCAAGAGGTACATAACTTGAGAGCTGTCATCGTTTTTGAACGATGACAGATTACCGGAGCTCGCTCGGCGGGAGTGCTTCACATCGACCGCTCATGATGCAGTCCCAACCCCACTTGCGTAGTCGTGCTTTGCGCCAGTAGTCCTTGACGACATCTTCAGGGATGTCCTGATCATCATTGAGGGCGAACTGCGGGGCCAGGGCGTACTTCACATCCAAATGCCTGGTCAGTGGCAATGCACTTAGGTGGTCAAGCGAGATGTAATTTCGCACCTGGATCGGCCAACAGCTCGCAGGCGCTGACTATCCGTTGACAGTCCAAAAGCTCAATGTGCGCAGACCAAGTGCCAGTGCCAGGTCAGCCAGGCCGCTTGCTTGAGACGCTCGACCCGACCTATACCCTGCTGAAAAAAACGGAACATGCCGTAGATATCCACCATGGATTCAAGCGCCCCCCGGCAGACGGGGCGCCCAACTTTCAATATCTGACCAATCCCGATGGGAGTGAACGAGGTCGATAATGCCTTGGTGGTTGGCCTTAGGGCGAACCTCAGCGCTGAGATCTGTCCGCAGCAGTCAGGGCACCATAGAGCTCGGGACGCCGGTCCTGTAGGTAGGGCGTCTGCTGCCTTGCCTGCTCGACCACACGCCGGTCGAGATCAGCGAGCAACAGCTCCTCATCGCGTCCAGCCTGTGCCAGCGGCGTTCCATCAGGTGACGAAACACTGCTAAGGCCGCAGTAGGTGATATCCCCTTCGGCGGCGCAATAGTTGCCATAGGCCAAGTAGAACTGATTTTCATACGCTCGCGCCCTACCGTGGTGGTCGCGACGAAATCATAGGGAAGCATGTTGGCCGTCGGCACCAGCACCAGATCGGCACCAGCCAAGGCCAGTCTGCGGTGTTTTCCGGAAACTCAACGTCGTAGCAGATCAACAGCCCCAGGTGCCAGCCCTGCCATTCGATCAGCGCGGTATCCAGCGCCTCACCCCGGCTGAACAAACTGTGGTCCAGCTCGCCATACAGATGCGTCTTGCGGTAGTTTGCCCAGGCGCTGGCCCTGGGCATCGATTAGTTGCACCGCGTTATAAACGAGGCCAGCTCCAGCGCGCTCGGGATAGCCATAGAGAATCGCCACACCGGCAGCCTGGGCAATCCGGGCGATGACCTGCGCGGAGGGGCCATCGCAAGGTTCGGCAAGACGCGAGACCGCCTCGGCACCGATGTTATAACCGGTCAGGAACATTTCAGGGCAGACCAGAAGGTCTGCCCCCTGCTCCGCCGCACGCAGTGCCGTGGCCTCCAAACGACGCAGGTTGCCTGCGACATCCAGAGGCGATGACGCGCATTGATAGACGGCCAGACGCATCTTGCTCACTCCTTCACTCAGGCAATTCGATAGGACCGATCTCATGGAAGACATCGCCGGGCCCGGGGTTTTCCGGATAACTGCGGCCACCAAAGTGAGTCATGATCCCCCACGCCGCATTGAGCGAGGTCTGCACTGCGCCCTCGACCCAGGCCGGAGTCCAGGACACATCGTCGCCGGCGATGAAGATGCCACGCTGTTCCGCCGGCATATCGGCCTGCATGAAGTGCGCGTACATGCGCTGGTTATAGCGGTAATGACCCGGTAGCGCCCCCTTGAAGGCGCCGAGGAAGTGCGGATCGGCTTCCCAGGAGACAGTGATTGGATCACCAATGATATGGCTGGCGATATCCACATCCGGATAGATCTTCTTCAACGCATCCAGCGCCAGTTTGACGCGCTTCTCGATTGGTTGCGGCAGCATTTTCAAGGCATCGCTCATCCAAGAGTAGGACAGGCAGATCACCCCCGGCTTGTCGTCGCCGTTATCGAACAGATAGGTGCCACGAGTCAGACGGTCGGTCAGGGTCATGCTCATGACATCGCGCCCGGTTTTCGGGTCTTTGTCTTTCCAGAACGGCCGGTCGACCATCACGAAGGTCTTCGAAGACTGCATGTAACGGGTACGGTCCAGTGCCATCCACATCTTCTGCGAGAACAGCGACTCTTCGCATTCGATCTGGGTAGTCAGCAACCAACTCTGGCAGGTGGTCAGTACAGCCTCGTAGTGGCGGCTCACCCCCCAGTAGTCAGTCACTTCGAAGTGGCCGTTGCTATCGCGGGCAATCCGTTTCACTCCCGGGCGCGGCGCGCCACTGTGCAGCGAAGACAGGGTAGTGCTTGCGGCCAGTGTGCGCATTTTTCCGGCGCATGGCGCCAGATACCCAGCGGGACCTGCTCTACACCGCCCTCGATCAGGTGCTGGTGATCGTCGCAGTTGGTCATCACCACGCGGAAGATTTCCAGCATGGAGTTGGGGAAATCGGAATCCCAGCCACCGGTGCCGAAACCGACCTGACCAAAGACCTCACGATGATGGAAAGTCAGACGGGCAAAAGCCTCGGAACTGGCGACGAATCATAGAAGGTGCGGTCATCCCACAGCGGCACCAGGGTATTCCACAGCTCTTTGAGCTTGGCCACATCGCGATTGCGGATGGCCTCCTGGATACCACTGAACTGGGCTCCGCTCTCCAGGGCTTCAGCCCAGGCGTCGGCGACTTCACTGAACAGCGCCGGCAGATCGGCCAGGCGGTTGGCGTAATAGGTCTTGCCTTCCAGGTCGACCACGGTACTGCCTGAGGCAGGCGTCAACGGGTTAGGGAACGGCTTGGTCTTCAGTCAGCTTGTCGACATAGTGGTAAAAGGCCGTGGACGACACCGGGAAGCGCATGCCACCCAGCTCGGCAATGATACCCTCGGCGCCTTCGAATGCCTGTGAGCGCAGACGGCCGCCCATGCGCGAAGCTTCGTAGACGACAGGCTTGAGGCCCAACTTCATCAATTCATAGGCAGCCACCAGACCGGCGATCCCGGCGCCGACAATGGCCACTTCCTTGCCATGGTTCTCGGCTGGAATGCTGCCCAGCCCCGCCGGATGCTCGATCCAGTCGTCGAAGGCAAACGGAAAGTCAGGACCGAAAATGGTGATGGGCTTCTTCCCGTGGCTATCGGGATGGCGATTGTTCTTAGCAGTCATGGCAAGGCCTTGAGAAAACCAGAATGGATGTTCATCACCCTGCCCGCCGGCAAGGTGTCATACGGTGAACAGCAGTCTAGGGAACATCCAGGCTGACTATAAGACGCAAAATGCAGCGATTAGACGAAGCCTGACTGCATTACGACGACAAAACCAAGCTAATTGACGAAGCACATCCTCAAAGCGGATGGCCACGGTCAACTTTAGTAGACAAAATGATCGAGGTCGTCGTCTTCTCCACCCCGTCGAAACTACCGATTTGATCGAGGGCAGCTGATCGAGGCGCTCCGGGGAGTCCACCCGCCCAGCCAGGCCACATAATCGAACTCGCCACTGACCGCACAGACTGCTGGACTCGCGCCATGCCGCTCAACCGGCGCAGAACCTGCTTGCCCGGAACGCGGTTGCAAACGGAATACCCACATAGGCTGCAAACCTCCATAAGCACCCGCCTGACCCAGGCGCACGCCATAGCCGTGATGATTTGCCGACTGTTTCAGGCGTTGCGATGCGGGACTTACCGTGTAACGCGCAAATCCCCAGGCGACGGGCCAGCACCGCCACACTTTCTCGAGCGTTATCTGCAAGCAGCAATCATTGACGGTTCGATATCGGTCGAGGCAGGTAAATACAAATCAGCATGAAATAATCGACTCGGACCAAATAGACCACAGTTGCAAGGGTCGTGTAGGGAAATCGTATTGTCAAACTTCTTGCCCGTGATCGGACGGGCCATGTCAACCGGGCAGAGAGGTGCGTGACAGGGCGTAATTGCAAGCCAACACCTTGATGCCGTCAGGACCATCTGTCACTTAGCTCAACAATGCCCAGAGCCTTTGCCTTCGTGCTCGGCTGACGATGCCAGCCGGTGTTTGCCCAGTCTGAACCTACCCGAACCGCCGCTCCTCCCGACTTAACTCGACCGATCAAAACCGACCTGAAGCCGACGCTCACAGCTAATATCTAGCGCTGTTGGAGTAAAGGTTGACCCCGTTCCAATGCTATGAGCTAGGATCCATGATGGCCGATACCACGACTCAAAGTGTCGTGGCAAGCAACAGAGAGCCTGGAACGACTCGCGAAGCATCACAAAGAATACCGAGCGTGGCGGGCACTTCTCGGGGCCGCGACACAGCAGATTTCTCATGCTTTGATCCCATATCTCACTCACTTTGCTTCTGAGGCCTAGGCGTCGAAGACAAGAACCATTGTCCACACTCCGGTTCAATAATGGGCGCGAGGCCTGCGGTGGTTAGACTGGGGCCTCGAACCTGGTCGAGTACGATCCAATCCGGCAGACTTTTTCCGCTCAAGCACGGGAAGAACTGGCATCGCTTTCCCCTCACGCGATCCCGTATTCGTCGAGGCCGACATCCATTTCCTTGCCGCCCTTGCGCTCCATGATCGTTTCCGGATTACTTGCGCAATCACGATTGGGTATTGAACTGAGCCAGGGACTATCCGGTTTTTTTCTCTTCAGTTCGGCGCCACTCTCCCGACAGAGTGGGAACCTGTGTATCTGACGAAACCCACCCGTTTCCTACGAAGATTTCGCACCCGAGACGCCGATCCCTTCGACTTTTAGCCGGAGTCCTTTTCCGCAAACCGAGCCCTCGTCGAGGAACGGGTCATCGTACTACAAGGTCAGAGCCCAGGCGAAACGGCGCTCTCCTATTGGTTTGTCCACCGTTGAGCGACATCGTCACTGCCGTTAATAGAGCCCGGCCTCCAGATCGCACACTTCAAGGAATATCCTACACTACCAATCCGAGGACGCCTACGATCTGTATCAGCATCAAATATGCGCAGTTAGCCATGTGCTACCACCCCTTACGGCGATAAAGCGATAGTTCGGCTTTCGAAGAAGCGGACTGTCGCAATAACTAGCGCTACGTGAATAAGTCGCCCGCGGAAGCGTGTCTGGTATGAATTGAGCCCAACACATGAAGCCAGGGTCACGCTATCCAATCAGCTTGTCTCTGCGCACCTTACTTAGCGACCCAAAGCCTGTTGTATACCACTCAAACCAACATCGCGCCAAATCCGGCCGCACGCGTCTGGACATCTCAATCGACCCCTCACCAGCCACAGGCGGCTGCAAGTCGATTGGCAGCAGTCCAAGCAACGCCAGTAAAGATCCATCATTATCATGCACTGACCGCACACAGGCCTGATCTGAGCCATCCCGAAAGCCGTTCGAAACAGCAGAAAAAATTTCCCAGCGGGTTGCAGGCCGGCAAGGGCGATCCGTATCTAACTTAGCTCCCCGTGGCCAGCTTGTGGCCAGGAGGCGCTCCTTTGCTGTGATGGTCAGATCAGCCTGTCGGTCCAGTGGACAGAATGATGGCACTTTACATGGCGTTCTATGGACTGCTGCCAAATCGAACTTGGGAGCAAGCTGGGCGTTTGAGCGGTGACAATCGTTGATGTCCAGAGCGTGCCGCCTGGTAATATTTGGCCGAGTTGGTTGAGTGGTCATACAACAAGGCTTTGGGGTCGCTAAGTAAGGTGCGCAGAGACAAGCTGATTGGATAGCCGTGACCCTGGCCTTCATGTGTTGGCCTAACAATTCATACCAGCCGACCCCGCTTCGCGGGCGACTTAGTTCAGACGCTAGTTATTGCGACAGTCCGCTTCTTCGAAAGCCGACTATCGCTTTATCGCCGTCAGGGTGTAGCACATCGGCAACTGCGCCTTTTGATGCTGATACAGATCGTAGGCGTCCTCGCGATTGGAGTGAGGATATTCCTTGAAGTGTGCGATCTGGAGGCCGGCCTCTATTAACGCAGTGACGATGTCGCTCAACCGGTGGACAAACCAATAGGAAGGAGCGCCTTTCGCCTGGCTCTGACCTTCGTAGACGATGACCCGTTCTCGACGAAGGCTCGGTGCGGAAATAGGACTCCGCTAGTCGAAAGGGATCGGCCGTCTCGGGTGCGAACATCTCTAGGAAAGGGTGGGTTTCGTAGATCACCAGGGTTCCACTCTGTCGGAGAGTGGCGCCGACACGAGAGAAAAAACCGCGATATCCGGCATCCAGTTCAATACCCCAATCGTGATTAGCGCAGTATCGAAACGATCATGGAGCGCAGGCGGCAAGGAATGGATGTCGGCCTCGACGAATACCGGATCGTGAGGGGAAAGCGATGCCAGTTCCCGTGCTTGAGCGAGAAAAGCTGCGGATTGATCGACTCCGACCACGGTTCGAGCCCCAAGTCCTAACAACGACAGGCACTCGCGCCCATTATTGCAACCGAGTTGGACAATGTTCTTGTCTTCGACGCCTAGGCTCAGAAGCAAATGAGTGAGTATGGGATCAAAGCATGAGAAATCTGCTTGGCCGACCGCCCCGAGAAGTGCCCGCCACGCATCGGTATCTTTGTGATGCTTCGCCGAGTCGTTCCAGGCCTCTCTGTTGCTTGCCACGACACTTTGAGTCGGTGGTATCGCCATCATGATCTCCTATCATTAACGGGTCAGACATTTACTCCAACAGCGCTAGATATTAGCTGTGAGCGTCGGCTTCAGGTCGTTTTGATCCGGTCGAGTTAGTCGGGAGGAGCGGCGGTTCGGTAGGTTCAGACTGGGCAACAACGGCTGCATCGTCAGCCGCAGCAACGAGGCCAAGGCTCTGGGCATTGTTCGAGCTAAGTGACCAGATGGTCCTGAACGGCATCAAGGTGTTGGGCTGCAATTACGCCCTGTCCAGCAACCTCTCTGCCGTGACATGCCCCGTCCGATCGCAGAAGCTTTGACAATACGATGTTCCCTACCCGACCCTTGCACTGCTGTCTATTTGGTCCGAGCGATTATTCATGCCTGATTTGTATTTACCTGCCCTCGACGATATCGACCGTCAATTGATTGCTGCTTGCAGATCAACGCTCGAGAAAGTGTGGCGGTGCTGGCCCGTCGCCTGGGGATTGCGCGTACCACGGTAACGTCCCGCATCGCACGCCTGGAAAAGTCGAAAATCATCACCGGCTATGGCGTGCGCCTGGGTCAGCGGGTGCTTGATGGAGGTTTGCAGGCCTATGTGGGTATTACCTTGCAACCGCGTTCCGGCAAAGAGGTTCTGCGCCGGTTGAGCGGCATGGCGGAAGTCCAGCAGCTCTGTGCGGTCAGTGGCGAGTTCGATTATGTGGCCTGGCTGCGGGTGGACTCCCCGGAGCGCCTCGATCAGCTGCTCGATCAAATCGGTAGTTTCGACGGGGTGGAGAAGACGACGACCTCGATCATTTTGTCTACTAAAGTTGACCGTGGCCATCCGCTTTGAGGATGTGCTTCGTCAATTAGCTTGGTTTTGTCGTCGTAATGCAGTCAGGCTTCGTCTAATCGCTGCATTTTGCGTCTTATAGTCAGCCTGGATGTTCCCTAGACTGCTGTTCACCGTATGACACCTTGCCGGCGGGCAGGGTGATGAACATCCATTCTGGTTTTCTCAAGGCCTTGCCATGACTGCTAAGAACAATCGCCATCCCGATAGCCACGGGAAGAAGCCCATCACCATTTTCGGTCCTGACTTTCCGTTTGCCTTCGACGACTGGATCGAGCATCCGGCGGGCTGGGCAGCATTCCAGCCGAGAACCATGGCAAGGAAGTGGCCATTGTCGGCGCCGGGATCGCCGGTCTGGTGGCTGCCTATGAATTGATGAAGTTGGGCCTCAAGCCTGTCGTCTACGAAGCTTCGCGCATGGGCGGCCGTCTGCGCTCACAGGCATTCGAAGGCGCCGAGGGTATCATTGCCGAGCTGGGTGGCATGCGCTTCCCGGTGTCGTCCACGGCCTTTTACCACTATGTCGACAAGCTGGGACTGAAGACCAAGCCGTTCCCTAACCCGTTGACGCCTGCCTCAGGCAGTACCGTGGTCGACCTGGAAGGCAAGACCTATTACGCCAACCGCCTGGCCGATCTGCCGGCGCTGTTCAGTGAAGTCGCCGACGCCTGGGCTGAAGCCCTGGAGAGCGGAGCCCAGTTCAGTGGTATCCAGGAGGCCATCCGCAATCGCGATGTGGCCAAGCTCAAAGAGCTGTGGAATACCCTGGTGCCGCTGTGGGATGACCGCACCTTCTATGATTTCGTCGCCAGTTCCGAGGCTTTTGCCCGTCTGACTTTCCATCATCGTGAGGTCTTTGGTCAGGTCGGTTTCGGCACCGGTGGCTGGGATTCCGATTTCCCCAACTCCATGCTGGAAATCTTCCGCGTGGTGATGACCAACTGCGACGATCACCAGCACCTGATCGAGGGCGGTGTAGAGCAGGTCCCGCTGGGTATCTGGCGCCATGCGCCGGAAAAATGCGCACACTGGCCGCAAGGCACTACCCTGTCTTCGCTGCACAGTGGCGCGCCGCGCCCGGGAGTGAAACGGATTGCCCGCGATAGCAACGGCCACTTCGAAGTGACTGACTACTGGGGGGTGAGCCGCCACTACGAGGCTGTACTGACCACCTGCCAGAGTTGGTTGCTGACTACCCAGATCGAATGCGAAGAGTCGCTGTTCTCGCAGAAGATGTGGATGGCACTGGACCGTACCCGTTACATGCAGTCTTCGAAGACCTTCGTGATGGTCGACCGGCCGTTCTGGAAAGACAAAGACCCGAAAACCGGGCGCGATGTCATGAGCATGACCCTGACCGACCGTCTGACTCGTGGCACCTATCTGTTCGATAACGGCGACGACAAGCCGGGGTGATCTGCCTGTCCTACTCTTGGATGAGCGATGCCTTGAAAATGCTGCCGCAACCAATCGAGAAGCGCGTCAAACTGGCGCTGGATGCGTTGAAGAAGATCTATCCGGATGTGGATATCGCCAGCCATATCATTGGTGATCCAATCACTGTCTCCTGGGAAGCCGATCCGCACTTCCTCGGCGCCTTCAAGGGGCGCTACCGGGTCATTACCGCTATAACCAGCGCATGTACGCGCACTTCATGCAGGCCGATATGCCGGCGGAACAGCGTGGCATCTTCATCGCCGGCGACGATGTGTCCTGGACTCCGGCCTGGGTCGAGGGCGCAGTGCAGACCTCGCTCAATGCGGCGTGGGGGATCATGACTCACTTTGGTGGCCGCAGTTATCCGGAAAACCCCGGGCCCGGCGATGTCTTCCATGAGATCGGTCCTATCGAATTGCCTGAGTGAAGGAGTGAGCAAGATGCGTCTGGCCGTCTATCAATGCGCGTCATCGCCTCTGGATGTCGCAGGCAACCTGCGTCGTTTGGAGGCCACGGCACTGCGTGCGGCGGAGCAGGGGGCAGACCTTCTGGTCTGCCCTGAAATGTTCCTGACCGGTTATAACATCGGTGCCGAGGCGGTCTCGCGTCTTGCCGAACCTTGCGATGGCCCCTCCGCGCAGGTCATCGCCCGGATTGCCCAGGCTGCCGGTGTGGCGATTCTCTATGGCTATCCCGAGCGCGCTGGAGCTGGCCTCGTTTATAACGCGGTGCAACTAATCGATGCCCAGGGCCAGCGCCTGGGCAACTACCGCAAGACGCATCTGTATGGCGAGCTGGACCACAGTTTGTTCAGCCGGGGTGAGGCGCTGGATACCGCGCTGATCGAATGGCAGGGCTGGCACCTGGGGCTGTTGATCTGCTACGACGTTGAGTTTCCGGAAAACACCCGCAGACTGGCCTTGGCTGGTGCCGATCTGGTGCTGGTGCCGACGGCCAACATGCTTCCCTATGATTTCGTCGCGACCACCACGGTACGGGCGCGAGCGTATGAAAATCAGTTCTACTTGGCCTATGGCAACTATTGCGCCGCCGAAGGGGATATCACCTACTGCGGCCTTAGCAGTGTTTCGTCACCTGATGGAACGCCGCTGGCACAGGCTGGACGCGATGAGGAGCTGTTGCTCGCTGATCTCGACCGGCGTGTGGTCGAGCAGGCAAGGCAGCAGACGCCCTACCTACAGGACCGGCGTCCCGAGCTCTATGGTGCCCTGACTGCTGCGGACAGATCTCAGCGCTGAGGTTCGCCCTAAGGCCAACCACCAAGGCATTATCGACCTCGTTCACTCCCATCGGGATTGGTCAGATATTGAAAGTTGGGCGCCCCGTCTGCCGGGGGGCGCTTGAATCCATGGTGGATATCTACGGCATGTTCCGTTTTTTTCAGCAGGGTATAGGTCGGGTCGAGCGTCTCAAGCAAGCGGCCTGGCTGACCTGGCACTGGCACTTGGTCTGCGCACATTGAGCTTTTGGACTGTCAACGGATAGTCAGCGCCTGCGAGCTGTTGGCCGATCCAGGTGCGAAATTACATCTCGCTTGACCACCTAAGTGCATTGCCACTGACCAGGCATTTGGATGTGAAGTACGCCCTGGCCCCGCAGTTCGCCCTCAATGATGATCAGGACATCCCTGAAGATGTCGTCAAGGACTACTGGCGCAAAGCACGACTACGCAAGTGGGGTTGGGACTGCATCATGAGCGGTCGATGTGAAGCACTCCCGCCGAGCGAGCTCCGGTAATCTGTCATCGTTCAAAAAACGATGACAGCTCTCAAGTTATGTACCTCTTGAGTTACCAGTCGACCGAGTAGCTGACGCTCAGCGTACGCCCTTCGGCATTGGCAAAAGGCGCGCGGGCGTTGGCCTGGGCGAAGAGGTTCTGGTAGGTGCGGTTGGTGAGGTTGTAGACCCCACCTTCAAGGCGGCCGACCGGCAGCTCCACCGAACCGAGCATGTCCACCAGGGTGTAGCCCTCGATATCGCGGCCATTGTTGTCTTTGGCGGCGGCATCGTAGCTGGACAGATGCATGCCCTGCAGACGCAGGCTGTAGTCGTCTTCGGTATAGCCGACGAACAAAGTGGTTTTAGCCGGTGAAATGCGGGTGGCCGGCAGGTCGATCCATTTGCCGTTCTGTTCGGTTTCACCTTTGGCCCAAGCGTAAGTGCCGCCCACCGACCAGTGATCGGTCGCACGATACGTCAGGCTGTTCTCGATGCCGCGTACGCGTTCCTTTTGGTTGATCAGGCGCAGCACACGGTCGTTGGCGTCGAAGAACTGGGTGACGTCCGAGGTGTTCTCATAAACGGTGACGTCGGCTTGCCATTGATCCCAAGTACCACGCCAGCCCAGCTCGTAGCTGTCGACTTTGATCGCCTGGGCGTTGAGGCTCTGGATGTTGAAGGTGCTGCTGACATCGCGCATGAAGCGCTGGATGTCCGGCAGCGAAAAGCCCTGGCTGAAGTTGGCGAACAGGTCCTGGTTTTCACTCAGGTGATAGACCGCTCCCAGGTTGTAGAGGGTGTCGTCATAGTTGAGAGTGTCGCCGGGCAAGGTCGAGCGTTTGCCGGTCTGAACGATTTCACCGTAGGCGATGCTGTCGGCGACTTCGCTTTCGATCCACTCACGGCGTATGCCGCCACGCAGGGTCCAGTCAGCGATGTCCCAGGACATTTGCCCGAACAACGCCTTGGTGGTGGTTTCGATGTCCGGCCCCAATTCAAAGGTGGCGCCAGTCTTGCTGTAGCTCAGGCCGTTGACCTTGTACTGGTCGCCACGCTGGCGGGAGCGCTCGTGGTCGTAGTCGGCCCCCCAGACCAGGTTGCCGGTGGCATCGCCGATGGACGGCAACGGGCTATCGATGGCAGCACGCAGGCCGTATACATCTTGCACGCTGTTGTTGTCCGAGACACCGGCCTTGCCCCGAGCCAGATCGGGAAAGAACAGCGCGTCGGCACGGCGCCAGTAGCTTTCGACCACCAGGCCCTGGCCGTACAAATCCTTATCGGTGTAGTTGAGGTTGACCGCCTGGTTGTGGGTGTAGGGTTGGTCGTCGAGCTTCAAGCCCTTGATCGCGACGGCTTCCTGGCGGTTCTTCGGATCCTTGGTGTAGTCGGTGTCCTGCTGATCCTTGTAGTCTTGCAGCAACAGGTTGAGCTTTTTGTCGGCATCCAACTCGTAACCGAACCGACCTTGCAGGTCATAGGTTTCGGTATCCATGTTGCTGCCCTGGGAGGTGTCCTGGGGAATGCGCTTGCCGTTGCCGTCGAACTGGTCGTTGCGTTGGATCAGGTCTGCCGAGACATACCAGTCCAGTGCGTCCTGTCGGCCTGTCGCACTTTGGAACGCCTCGTAGGCGAAACCCTTGGGATTGAGGTTGTTGCCGCTGCCCAGGCCCAGTTTGCTGCTAAAGGCGAGGTCCTGGCCCTGGTTGCGTTTGGTGATGATGTTGATGATGCCGCCCGAAGCCCCGGCGCCGTAGATGCTGCTCGCGCCAGACACCACTTCGATGCGCTCGATGCTGGCGGGCGAGATGCTGTTGAGTTGACGGAAGTTGTCGCGGGTGGCGTTTTGCGACACGCCGTCGATCAACACCAGCATGTTGCGCCCACGCAGGGTCTGACCGAAGTTGCTCATCCCGCCACTGGAGGGTGCCAGGCCTGGCACCAGTTGCCCGAGGATATCGGCGACTCGGCGGCCGGTGCCGCTCTGCTCACGGATCTGCTGTTCGTCGATGACCTGCACCGAGCCTGGAATCGAAGCGATGCTCGCTTCGCTGCGGGTGGCCGAGACAACTGTGGCTTGCATGTTCAGGGTGCCTGGCTGCTCGGTTTCTTCGGCCCAGGTTGGGGCACTGAAGGAGCCGAGCAGCGGAATCAGCAGGGAGAGTTTGGTACGGGTCATGGTGTGGTCTTTTTTAGTTTTGATGAGTGTTGGTAGAAAAAACTGTTGGCTGTGGCATCGACGTTGATGCCAGTACCCAGCGGATGCCCAAAGCTGCCAACTGGAGGTTCCAGCCGTGATGGAAGGCCAGGCAAAGCGTGTCATTGCTGAAACTGTCATCGAACTCCTGAGCCAGGCAGTCCAGCACCTCCCTTGATGCCGCAGGGTTGAGCCGGGTGCGGAGCAGGGCGAGCAGTTCAGGCGGAAGCTGGATCTTTTGAGGTAGGCACAGCGGGGCTGTGCAGGGTAATACTGGCGCGCACGTCCCGGCTGTTCATCCGCCCTGCCGACAGGTGCTCGAAACAAAGCTGGGCGCCATTCTCAAGCGGCAACCAGCAGCGGTTGTGTTCGTCGTATTCACGTTCGTCGAGGTTCGCGAAACGGCGCCTGGATCAGACGTTGGAAGCAGCGCTGCGAAGCGGGTTCCAATGCATTGTTCAAATGCTCGAGCGTAATTCGGTGGGATTTGAAGGCTGGGGTGCCAAGCGCTCCAGCGCGAGAGCAATTGCTGCTGTTTTTCCGGGTAGGCGTGCTTCAAATCCGGCTCCTTATGGACGCAGTTCAGGTACAAAGCGCGCAGAGAATACGCTCCAAAGAAGAGAGTGCCAATGATAACTATTGCCATTAATTTTTTTGAAGGAGGCCCTTGAATGCATCACACCGCGTGTGATGCTCATTGGTCGAGGGCGTAACTGCCATTCGAATGAAATTGGGTGCTCAGCGCGAATGCAAATGACTGGTCAGCGGTGATGCAAATGGGTGGTCAGGTCGATGCAATTACGCAATCTAGGCTCTGTTGACGTAAGTCCACCGCTAGAATTTTCTTTTGCCATGCCCGACAGAAGCCAACTGAGCAGTAACGATTGGCGCGTATACGGAGCCTGCTGGGTGCCACGAAGAGAGTTCGATTACTGAAAACACCGAGCTGTCGCCGAAAGTCGAGGCCGTGCTGTGGATGCTTCGTAGTGGCGCCTTCAGCGGAAGTGTTGCGTATCCAGTGACGCTTCATCGTTGCTGAAACTGCCTTTGGCCGTCATATCGCCATTATTATTCGTCATAATGACCAATCATCCGTCAAATCAATGCACTTTGCGTCTTATCGTCGCACCAACTTGTTTCTAGACTTCTTCCCCCGCGAGCTTTGCCTGGGGCTGGAGAGGATATACACCCATGTCCATTGCCTCCTATGCACCAGGAGCCCGACTTGTCAGGAGCAGGTCGTAGAGCTCAGCGCCTTGCATGCATCCGTCCTCGCTGATCTGTCCTGGTGACAGTCCGGGGTGGATTTACAATAAATCCAATAAAAAGGTCGGCAATGATCAACAACAACAGCCGCAGTACTTTCGTTGGCGGGACGACCGCCTCCGACTACCCCTTTGCGCCTGATCCTGTGTTTGTCGAACAGGAGGTGCTGAAGTGAGTGCAGTTAAACCTGGCTTGAAGCGGACGCTCTCGCCCCGCCACCTGAATATGATCGCCATTGGCGGCTCCATCGGTACGGGGCTGTTCGTCGCCTCTGGAGCGAACATCGCGAGCTCCGGCCCTGGGGGGACCTTGCTGGCCTATGCGCTGATCGGGGTGATGGTTTATTTCCTGATGACCAGTCTGGGCGAAATGGCGGCGCATATGCCGGTCGCTGGCTCGTTCAGCACTTATGGCAGTAAGTTCGTCGAAGATGGCTTCGGCTTCGCCCTCGGCTGGAACTACTGGTACAACTGGGCGGTCACCATTGCCGCCGAACTGGTGGCTGCGCAGCTGATAATGAGCTTCTGGTTTCCGGATGTGCCGGGGGGTTACTGGAGTGCGCTGTTCCTGGGCTTGATGTTCTTGCTCAATGTGGTGTCGGTGAGAAACTTCGGCGAGAGCGAGTTCTGGTTCGCGCTGATCAAAGTGGTCGCCGTCGTAGTCTTTATCATCATCGGCCTGGCGACCATCTTTGGGTTGATGCATGGCATAGAGTCACCCGGGTTCAGCAACTTCACCAGCGGTGAAGCCCCCTTCGTCGGCGGCTTTCAGGCCATGGTCGGAGTGGTGATGATCGCCGGCTTCGCGTTCCAGGGCACCGAGATGGTCGGGGTTGCCGCTGCAGAGTCGAAGGACCCGAGGAAGAACATTCCCATCGCGGTACGCCAGGTGTTCTGGCGCATCACGCTGTTCTATATCCTCGCGATCTTTGTGATCGGGATGCTGATTCCCTATACCGACCCGAGCCTGCTGCGCAATGAGGCCACGGACATCAGCGTGTCGCCCTTCACCCTGTTGTTCGAGCGCGCCGGTTTTGCGGCGGCCGCGGCAGTGATGAATGCTGTGATTCTGACCGCGATACTCTCGGCCGGTAACTCGGGCATGTACGCCTCCACGCGAATGCTCTACAGCCTGGCGGTGCAAGGCAAGGCTCCGAAACTGTTCGCCAAGGTTTCTCGCAGCGGCGTGCCACGCAATGCGCTGTATGCCACCACCCTTGTCGGTGCACTGTGTTTTCTGACCTCGGTGTTCGGTGACAAGGCGGTGTATACCGCTCTGCTGAATACCTCAGGCATGTGCGGATTCATCGCCTGGCTGGGTATTGCGGTATCGCATTACCGCTTCCGCAAAGGCTACATGGCCCAGGGCGGACGTCTGGAAGACCTGCCCTATCGAGCCATGCTGTTCCCCTTCGGGCCGCTGTTCGCCTTTACCCTGTGCCTGCTGATTACCCTGGGGCAGAACTACAGTGCATTGCTCGGCGACCGCATCGATTGGGGCGGACTGATAGCCACCTATGTCAGCCTGCCCTTGTTCCTGGCGATCTGGTTAGGCTATCGCTTCAAGCACCGCTGCCGTCTGGTCAAGTACACCGAAATGGATGTGGGTGGTCTGCAGAACAGCGCTGAAGAGGCTCCCGCCGCTCGGCCAGCAGCAGACACGCGTGTTGACGGTCATCTCGACCTGACACATCGCTAGGGCAACCCTTATATAGAGCTCCCCCGGAGTTCCATCGGTGAAAGATCAGCGCCTCCGGCGCTGATCTTTTTTGGGTAGCCGACTCGGCGAGCCCGAGAGTTCAGCGCGAAAGCGGTGATGATCAAGGGCGGCATGCGCTGCCAAGCAGCCCTGCGAAAGTGTCCGGCAAGAACCCTGCGATTCATTTCGATATATCCTGTGCACCCTCAACCCAATCCACTCTCCGTCGCAGGACTCCCGGTATGAAAAACCAGCTCGTTGAACTGATCGGCAAAATAAGTTCGGGCTGCATGGGCGAGGAGGAGATCGAGCGGGTCGCCGATGAAGCGGCGCAGGCCTATGCCGACCCGCAGGCTTTCCTCGCGGCCAATCCGGACATCAACTACGACGACACCTTCCCCATCCCGCTGGGGGAGTGGGTGGTGGTGGGCAGCTTGCCGGCGACGGTGCTGTTCCAGGCGGACACCTATGCCGATCTGTTTCAGCAGATCGTCGACTCGTTCGGCAAGGATGTGCTGTTCAATATCAAGCCCAAACAATTGGCCAAAACAGAGGCGTTGACGGCGCTGAACCGCATCCAGGTGCAGCTGAGCAGCATGAACCCGGAGAAAGGCGGTTATGTGCTGATGAATTTCAGCCAGCCGCTGGATGACGAACTTCAGGCCGTGCTGATCTACAGCTGCGATTTGTCGCGGGTGCTGGAGCTGTGCGCCGAGGTGGGGATTGCCGCCGCCGCGTCCTACGAAGCCCTACGGGTGGCAGTCCACAATTGAGGCGCTGACGAGCGTGCGCAGGGCCAGCAGACGACAGTCCCGGTCTTGCTGTACAGTCGTTCAGCACAAGCTTGGGCGGCACGCCTAGGCGAGCCCCACGACCGACCCGAGGAGATGCGCCAGGATGACTCAGGAAGCCCGTTTTTCCCGTCTGGAGCCGGAGCTGCGCAAGGCGAACCTGATCGAGGCGACCCTGGTCTGCCTGAAGCTCCATGGTTTTCAGGGCGCCTCGATCCGCAAGATCTGTGCGCAGGCAGGCGTTTCGGTCGGGCTGATCAATCACCATTACTCGGGCAAGGACGAGTTGGTTGCCGAAGCCTACCTGGCGGTCACCGGACGGGTGATGAGCCTGCTTCGCGAGGCTATTGCCCAAGCCGCCCCCAGCGCGCGGGCACGCTTGTCGGCGTTTTTTCGTGCCTCATTTTCCCCCGAACTGCTCGACCCGCAATTGTTGGATGCCTGGCTGGCGTTTTGGGGCGCAGTGAAAACCGCAGAGGCGATCAACCTGGCCCACGAGCATTCTTATGGCGAATACCGCACCGTGCTGAGCAAGGTGCTTGCCGAGTTGGCGCTGGAGGAGGGCTGGAGTGATTTCGATGCCGACCTCGCCGCGATCAGCCTGAGCGCGCTGCTCGATGGCCTGTGGCTGGAGTCCGGCCTCAACCCCGGCACCTTCACTCCGGAGCAGGGCATACAGATATGCGAGGCCTGGGTGGATGGTTTGCAGGCGGGCGGACGGCAACGTTTCCAGCGCCCGACCGGCAGCTGTTGATCGGTCGTTCAGCAATAGATACTCTGCCCCTGGCTGGACGCTGCAGAATGCAAAACCTCTAATAAGAAACGCGCCCCCGGACTGATTCGGCGGCACATGCAGGACAACAAGCGATGGCTCCTCGGGTATTGATCGTCGATGACGATCCGCTGATTCGCGAACTCCTTCAGGCCTACCTCTCGCAGGAAGGCTACGACGTGCATTGCGCCGCCACGGCTGAGCTGGCCGAAGCCTGCCTGGCGACCACGGCGGTTGATCTGGTGATGTTGGATATCCGCCTGCCGGGCAAGGATGGCCTGACCCTCACCCGCGAACTGCGGGTTCGCTCGGAAGTGGGGATCATCCTGATCACCGGCCGCAACGATGAAGTCGACCGTATCGTCGGCCTCGAGTGCGGTGCGGATGACTACGTGATCAAACCCCTCAATCCGCGCGAGCTGGTCTCGCGGGCGAAGAATCTGGTGCGCCGCGTGCGCCATGCGCAAGTTCAGACTCCGCCGGCAGTGCAGGCCAAGCAGCAGGTCAAACAGTTCGCCGCCTGGACCCTGGACACCGACCGCCGCCGGCTGATCGACCGCGAGGGTGGCGAAACCCTGCTGACCCACGGTGAATACCAGTTGCTCTGCGTGTTCCTGCGTAACAGTGGGCACACCCTCAGCCGCGATCAGTTGATGGATCAAATCCGCAACCGCGAGTGGCTGCCCAATGATCGCTCCATCGATGTGCTGGTTGGTCGGCTGCGGCGCAAGCTGCATGACGACCCCGCCGAGCCCCAGTTGATCATCACCATCCACGGCGCCGGTTACCTGTTCACCGCCAGCGCAGATGCCGCCTGATCGCCATGTGGCGTGTCGGCAGCCTGTTGCTCCTGTTGATGGCCACGGCTGTGCCGGCGGCTGAGCGCATTCGTTATTGCGACTATCCGGTCTATCCACCGATTTCCTGGAGCGATGGCAAACAGGTGCGCGGCCTTGCGCCAAGGGTGGTGCAGACGCTGTTCGGCAACCTCGGCTATGAGGTTGAAATAGTGGTGCTCGGCAACTGGAAACGTTGTCTGTTGGACGCCGCCGAGGGGCGAGTGGATGTGGTGCTGGCCTACAGCACGGCGCAACGCGAGGAGAGCATGCGTTTCTCCAGCGTGCCGGTCTTGCGCGAGGAGGTGGCGGTATTCGTTAACCGCCGGCATCCGGTGCACATCGAGCGCCTTGAGGATTTGGCGAACTACCGGGGCGGCCTATTGTTTGGCGAAAGCTATGGGCCGGACTTCGATCGTTTCGTCACCCAGCACGGCAATATCGAGTGGGTGTCCGATAGCCAGCAGAACTTCGGCAAGCTGATCCGCGGCCGCATCGACTTCATCACCCATGAGCGGCGCACCGGCCAGCTGTTCGTCGAGCATCTGCCGGGGGCCGCGGATATCCAGGTCCTTCCGATGTCGCTGAGCGTGGATTACCTGCGCCTGGCCGTGTCCCGCCGTTCTGGCCTGGCCACCCACATGCCGGAGATCGACGCCGAGCTGCAACGGTTGGTTGACGCCGGGTCGATCGAGCTCTGGCTGAGTGAGAGCGAGGCCACCTATCGCGACATGATCAGCCTGCCGGCGGGCGCACGGTGAGCAGCTTGCCGGGGGCCAGTGGGCTGTTGCGGCGTCTGCTGCTGTTTATCCTGCTGTTCAGCCTGTGCTTCACCATGCTCGCCAGCGCCGTGCAGTTGTATTTCGAATATCGCCGCGAAATGCGGGACATCGAGGCGCGTCTGGAACTGATCCGCGCCGGTTATCTCGCCAGCTTGGAGCGCAGCTTGTGGGACCTCAACCAGGAACAGCTGAACGTGCAGCTGCGTGGGTTGGTGGATTTTCCGGATATCGCCCGCGTCCGCCTGGACAGTGCCGACTTCGAACTGCTGCAGGGTAACCAACAGCCGCCTGGGCCATTGCGCATCGAGCGCTTCGAGCTGCGTTACCAGCCGCCGCTGGGGGCCTCGCGGCAGCTCGGTGAGCTGGAAGTCAGCATCGATCTTGGCGCGGTCTACCGGCGTTTGTATGCCACCGGGCTGACCAGCCTGCTGTGGATGAGTGTGTTTCTCTGTGGCTTGGCGATTGCGCTCTCCGGATTGTTCTACCGCCTGGTCACCCGTCATCTGCAGGTCATGGCCGACTTCGCCCGGCGGATTGCTGCGGGCGACTGGTATGAGCCGCTGCATTTGGACAAACGCAGCGGCGCTGCCGAGGACGAAATCGATACGGTGGCGCACGCGCTGGACGACATGCGCCGCGCCATCCTCAGCGATATCCATCGGCGTGAGGCGGATCGTGTGGCGCTGCAAGACAAGCGCGACGAATTGCAGAAAATGGTCGAGCGCCGCACGGCTAGCCTGATGCGCGCCAAGGATGATGCCGAGGCCGCGAACCTGGCCAAATCACGTTTCCTCGCGACCATGAGCCATGAGATACGCACCCCGCTGAATGGCATCCTGGGCATGGCCGAGTTGCTGCGCGGTGCAACGCTCGATGAGCGCGACGGCAAACGTCTGGAGGCGCTCTACAAGGCCGGGGAGGGGTTGCTGGCGATTCTCAATGACGTGCTGGATATCGCCAAGCTGGAGGAGGGCGCGGTGGTCCCCGAACGGCTCGACTTCTCCCTGGCGCAGTTGCTCGATGAGGTGCTGACCTTGCTCGAACCGCGGGCCGAGGCGAACCGCACGAGGCTCAGACGCATCCTCGATCCGCGCCTGCAGCCAGGCTGCCATGGCTCGGAGCAGTTCCTGCGCCAGGTGCTGACCAACCTGTTGGCCAACGCCATCAAGTTCACCGAGGCCGGCAGCGTCGAACTGGAGGTGCGGGTGCTGGAACAGGGCGCCGCCGGGCAGCGGCTGCGGGTCAGCGTGAGCGACGATGGCATCGGCATTCCTCAGGCCGTGCAGGCGCAGATTTTCGAGCGCTTCACCCAGGCCAGCGAGCAGGTCGCCCGGCGCTACGGCGGCACCGGGCTGGGGCTGGCGATCAGCAAGCGCCTGCTGCAGGCCATGGGCGGCAGCATCGGCGTCAACAGTCGGGAGGGCGAGGGCAGTTGCTTCTGGTTCGAGCTCTGGCTCGAACGCAGCCGTGAAGGCGAGCCGCGCTCGGCGGCACCGCTGTCGATACTGGCGCCGACCGTGGTGACGCCGTTGCGGCTGCTGCTGGTGGAGGATGTGCCGCTCAACCGCGAGGTGGCCGTCGCCCTGCTGGAGCGCGAGGGGCATGAGCTGAGCGTGGCCGAGGATGCTGCGCCGGCCCTGGCCCTGTGCCGCTCCCAGCGCTTCGCGGCGATCCTCCTCGACATGCACCTACCGAGCCTGGGCGGTTTGGAGCTGTGCCAGCAGATCCGCACAGACCCTGCAGGGCTCAATCGCGACACCCCGATCTTCGCCTTCACCGCCAGCCTGCAGCCGCAACAGATACAGCGTTACCTGGCTGCCGGCATGCACGGAGTGATCGGCAAACCCCTGCGCCTGGGAGCCCTGCGCGAGGCCCTGGGCCAGCTGCACGGCGCCGCACCAGCCGCCAGGGACGATGAGGCCCTGGACCTGCGCGTCCTCGAGACCCACAGGCAACTGCTGGGCCCGCAGAAACTGCTCAACTTGCTGCGCCTGCTCGACGCCAGCCTGCGGCAGCAGGGCGAACCCTTGCGGGCCGCCCTGGACCAGGCCGATTGCGCGCAAGCCGCCGCCCTGGCCCACCGCCTGGCGGGCTCGGCCGATTCCATGGGCTTTCGCCAACTGGCGCGGCAGCTGCGCGAAGTGGAAAGGGCCGCCGAGCAGGACGACGACAACGCCTTGACGGGCCAGGCCGCCGCCGTGCAGCAGGCGCTGGCGCAGGCCCAGACCCGGCTGACGTTGCTGCTGGCTGGCGAGGCTGCCGGTTAAGCCCGCTTGCCGCCGCGTCTCTAAGGGCTTGTTCACGATCTCGCTTTATGTAGGAGCCAGCTCTGCTGGCGATAGCCGCCAGCGCAAAAGCATCGCCAGCAGAGCTGGCTCCTACAGGATTTTCAGTTCATCGCATCAGCTACAGCCAATGAGTTCGCCTCTACAGCTTCTGCGCAGCAGATCGTGAACAGGTTCGGCTTCAGCCCTGCGCGCCGCCCTGAGGGTGCGCCTGTAGCCAGGCGAACAGCCGTTCGGTGTCAGCGCGGTTGCAGAGTTCCGAGCCCTCGCTCATGAGCGCGGCGCTGCCGGCGGCTACGCCGTAGCGCGCGGCCTCCGGCCAAGCGGCGCCGGCGGCCAGCTTGAGGGTGAGCGCGCCAACCAGGCTGTCGCCGGCGCCGACGGTGCTGAGCTTCTTCACCGTCGGCGCCGGAATCCGCTCGCTCAGCTCGCCGGTGACCAGCAGCGCGCCCTGGGGGCCGAGCGAGACCAGCAGCGCCGCGCACTTGCCGGCCGCGACCAGGCCGCGAGCGATGCCGGCGAGCTGTTCCGGCTCGCCTATCTCCACCCCGGCCAGGACGCCGAGCTCATGGAGGTTGGGCTTGATCAGGAACACCCCGCCGACGTCCAGGGCCTGGCGCAGCGCCTCGCCGGAACTGTCGAGGATGCAGCGGGCCGCGCGCTGCCCGGCGCAGTGCAGCAGGCGCGGCAGAAAATCCGCGGCGAGGCCGGCGGGCAGGCTGCCGCTGATCACCAGATAGTCGAGGGCCGGCAGGGCGGCCAGCGCCGCCAGCAGTTGCTCCTGCTCCGCCGCGCTCAGGCTGGCGCCGGGCATGACGAAGCGGTACTGCTGCGCGCTGGCCTGCTCCACCACATTGAGGCATTCGCGGGTCCATTCGGCGATCGGCAGCGCTTGGCAGGGCACCCCTTCGGCGCCGAGCAGATCGACCAGGTGCCGGCCGCTCGGACCGCCGGCGGGGAATAGCGCCAGGGCGTGGCCGCCGAGCTTGTGGATGGCGCGGGCGACGTTGATACCGCCACCCCCCGGGGCGTAGCTCGGCTTGCTACAGCGCAACTTGGCGTCCGGATAGAGGCGTGGGGTGCTGGTGGCGCTATCGAGCGCCGGGCTGAGGGTCAGGGTGACGATGCTGGGCATAGGAACTCCTCCCCGGGGCGGAGCCCCTGACTGGCCGCGCACACGGGTGCGGCCATTACCGATAAAGCTACCACTTCACCGGTCATAAGCAGGGCTGCTTCGAGGGTTCCCACGGCGGAGCATGGGAACCCTCGCAACGTTGCGTCGGCCCTGGCAAACACGCCGCCTCCGTGCGGTTCGTCTAAGCCGGTATCGCCGCCAAGGCCAGTTCCAAATCACGGCGCAAATCATCCGCATGCTCGATCCCCACCGACAGCCGCACCAGGTTATCGGTAACGCCAAGCTGCGCTCGCCGCTCGGGCGGGATCGAGGCGTGGGTCATCCTGGCCGGCTGGCTGATCAGGCTCTCCACCCCGCCCAGACTTTCCGCCAGGGTGAACAGTCGGGTGGTCTCCAGAAAACGCCGGGTGCCTTCGCCATCGGTGGCCAGATACAGGCTGATCAGGCCGCCGAAGCCGCGCATCTGGCGCGCCGCCAAGGCGTGCTGGGGATGGCTCGGCAAACCAGGGTAGAGCACCGCCGCCACCTTCGGCTGGCGCTCCAGCCATTCGGCCAACTGCAAGGCGTTCTCCCCATGGCGCTGCAGGCGCAGCGCCAACGTGCGCATGCCCCGCAGCGTCAGAAAGCTGGAGAAGGGATCCAATATGCTGCCCACCGCGTTCTGCAGAAACCCCAGCTGCTCGACCAGTTCCGGCCGATCGGCCACCGCCACCAGCCCGGCGATCACGTCGGAATGGCCGTTCAGGTATTTGGTCGCCGAATGCAGCACGATATCGAAACCGTGCTCGAGCGGCCGTTGCAGATAGGGCGAGGCGAAGGTGTTGTCGGCCACGGTCAGGATGCCGCGCGCGCGCCCCAACTGGCCGACCAGCGCCAGATCGCAGAGCTTGAGCGTGGGGTTGGTCGGGGTTTCGACCCAGATCATCTTGGTATCGGGCCGGAGTGCCGCGGCCAGCTCATCGGCGCCGGCGTCTGCCGCCACATAGCTGATCTGCAAGCCCGCACTGGGCTTGCGCACCCGCTCGAACAAGCGGTAAGTGCCGCCGTACAGGTCATCCACCGCGACTATGTGGCTGCCCGCCGGCAGCATGTCCAGCACAGTCGCAATCGCCGCCAGACCGGAGGAAAACGCATATCCCTGGGCGCCGCCCTCCAGCTCGGCGATGGCCCGCTCCAGCGCCTGGCGCGTGGGGTTCTGGCTGCGCCCGTACTCATAACCGGCATGGACCCCGGGCGACTGCTGGCGAAAGGTCGAGGTGGCGTAGATCGGTGGCATCACCGCGCCGGTCCAGTCCGGCTCGTAGCCGGCATGCACGGTCATGGTTTCGAATTCGGACATGGCGGCTCCTATGCGCTACCGGCCAACCAGAGCGCGTCATCCCCTCAACGCAGGGTACGCCGCCAGAGGTTCAGCACGTCGCTCTTGGTAATCAAGCCGAGAAAACGGCCCTCTTCGACGATGAGCGCCACGTGGCCCTCATCGAAGGTCTGCAACAGGCGTTCAATCGGCACATCCGGCCCCAGGGTCTGCAGATGGGTCACCATCGCCTCCCGCACCGGCAACTGGAAATGCTCCGCTGCGTCCTTCACGGCGCGCAGCAGGTCCCATTCGTCGAGTAGGCCCACCACCCGATCGCCCTCCATCACCGGCACCTGATCGATGTCATGGAAGCGCATGCGTGCATACACGGCCGCCAGGGTTTCCCCCGGCTTGCAGGTGACGGTCGTGCCTTCGTCGTAACGGCGTGCGATCAGATCACGCAGATTGCCCGCTCTGGGGCGCTCGATCAGCCCCTGGTCGATCATCCAGTAGTCGTTGAACATCTTCGACAGGTACTTGTTGCCGCTATCGCAGACGAAGGTCACCACCCGCTTCGGCGTGGTCTGCTCGCGGCAGTAGCGCAAGGCGGCAGCCAGCAGGGTGCCGGACGAGGAGCCGGCCAACACCCCTTCCTGCTTGAGCAGCAGGCGCGCAGTGTGCAGGCTCTCGGCGTCTGAAATGCGATAGGCGCGCTTCACCAAGGAGAAGTCCGCCAGCGCGGGCACGAAGTCTTCGCCTATGCCTTCCACCAGCCAACTGCCCGCTTCGCCGGTGCGGCCGGTCTCCACGTAATCGGCCAGCACCGAACCCTCCGGGTCGGCCAGCACGAACTCGGTGTGCGGTGCGACCCGCTGGAAAAAATGCGTCAACCCGCCCAGCGTCCCGCCCGAGCCCACTCCCACCACCAGCGTATCCACCCGCTGCTGGAGTTGGCGCCAGATTTCCGGGCCGGTGCCGCTTTCATGGGCCCAGGCATTGGCCGGATTGTTGAACTGGTCGATGTAGTAGGCGCCCGGCAGCTCATTGACGATGGAGCGCGCCAAGTCCTGGTAATACTCGGGGTGGCCCTTGCCGACATCGGAACGGGTCAGACGCACCTCGGCCCCCAGCGCCTTGAGGTGGAAAATTTTCTCGCGGCTCATCTTGTCCGGCACCACCAGCAGCGTCTGGTAGCCCTTTTGCGAGGCCACCAAGGCGAGGCCCAGGCCGGTATTGCCGGCAGTGGCTTCGATGATGGTTCCGCCCGGCTGCAGCTGGCCGCTCTTTTCCGCGGCCTCGATCATGGTCAAGGCGATGCGGTCTTTGATCGAGCCACCAGGGTTCTGGTTTTCCAACTTCACGAACAGCTCGCAAGGACCTGTGTCGCAACGGGTGAGCTGCAGAATCGGCGTGTTGCCGATCATGTCGAGTAAGGGATTGGCGGACATAGGCTTGGTCCTCATTACAGCTGCCGATACGGCGCGGTCCTGTCGGCCCGCACCCTGGCGCAGACCTATGCAGAGCCGGAGCACAGCGGATCGGCCTTGTTTTAGTTATAGGCACTTCCCTGTCGCTGGGCCAGCCGGGTCTGGCCACGTAGAAAGGCGCTCCGACTCGCGTCTCTTGCCCACGAGATCCGCCATGACTCGCCTGCAACTCGAATTTCCCAAGGCCAGTTCTGCTACGCCACCCATCTGAATGTCGGAAAGGGGACGGACGGGAAAGGGGGCGGATTTATTTTATGGAAGCTGATGGACCTGCTGGCGCTGTTGCGGGAAATGTTCGAGAAGCATGTGCCGCCCCTCATGGGGACGATGCGGATGGCCTACAGGGCAGCGGTGGTTGCCCGCGGAAAGTCGAGACCCTGGCCCTCGACGAGGTGGAATCGGCCCTGACGGAGCTCGCGCCGGCCTTGCGACGATGGCTGCGATGCTCGAGGTGGCCCCGGCCGATCTGTTGCAGTCGCCCGGCGGGCAGCGCACAAAATCCTTACGATTTTTTACATCTTCGATCCTGGCGTTCAACACGAGCTTACATCGCCTTCCAATAATCGAGACTAGCCGCGCTCGACGCGGCCTTCGAAGCTTATTGGAGATAACAATAATGAACCGCCGTAAAGCTGACCTTTCCCCCCGCGATGACCTTGGGTCATCCGTCCCGCGCACCGTCAGAGCCTAGGAGGTGCGTCATGGCTGAATCTCAAGAGCGACAAGGCGTCCAACTGACCCGCGCGTTGAAAAGCCGGCACATTTTCATGCTCTCCCTCGGGGGCGTGATTGGTACCGGGCTGTTCATGGGCTCCGGTGTCACCATCAACCAGGGCGGGCCGGTGGGCGCGGTACTGGCGTATTTGGTGGCCGGTCTGTTGATGTACCTGGTGATGGTCTGCCTGGGCGAACTGTCGGTGGAGATGCCGGTTTCCGGTTCCTTCCAGGCCCATGCCACGCGCTATATCGGGCCGGCTACCGGCTTCATGATCGGCTGGGTCTACTGGATGAGCTGGGCGACTACGGTAGGGCTGGAGTTCACCGCGGCGGGCATGCTGATGACGCGCTGGTTTCCGGACATTCCGATCTGGTACTGGTCGGCCTTCTTCGTCGCCGTGCTGTTCGGCCTGAATGCCCTGGCCACCCGCGCCTTCGGTGAGGCCGAGTACTGGTTCTCCGGGATCAAGGTCGCGGCGATCCTGATCTTCATCGCGGTCGGCCTGTTGGTGATCTTCGGCGGCATACCGCTGAGCAGCGGGGCGCCGGCACCGATGATGTCCAACCTGATCGGCGACTCGCTATTCCCCAACGGGATCTCGGCGGTGTTCGCGGTGATGATGACGGTGGTCTACGCCTTCCAGGGTTGCGAGATCATGGGCGTTGCCGCCGGCGAGACCGATCAGCCGGAGAAGAGCATTCCCCAGGCCGTGCGCAACGTGGTGTTCCGCGTACTGATCTTCTATGTGCTGGCGATCGTGGTGTTGTCCGCCATCGTGCCCTGGCAGCAGGCCGGGCTGATGGAGAGTCCGTTCGTGCAGGTGTTCGACATGGTCGGCATTCCCTATGCCGCCGACCTGATGAACTTCGTTATCCTCACGGCGATTCTCTCGGTCGGTAACTCGGGCCTCTACGCGTCCACGCGGATTCTCTGGGCGATGTCGAAAACCGGCATGGCGCCGAAAAGCCTGTCGACCTTGAGTTCGCGCGGCGTGCCGTTGCGTGCCCTGAGCATCACCCTGTGCTTCGCGCTGATCTCGCTGTTGACCAGCTTTATCGCCGCGGACACGTTGTTCATGGTGTTGATGGCGGTGAGCGGCATGTCCGGCACCGTGACCTGGATCGTTATCGCGCTGGCGCAATACCGCTTCCGTCGTGCACACCTGAAGGCCGGCGGCACGGTTGCCGACCTGAAGTACTCCGCTCCGCTGTATCCCTTCATACCGCTGGCGTGCATCGCCCTGTGCAGCTCGCTGTTCGTGTTCCTGGCCATCGACCCGACACAGCGACCGTCGCTGTACTGGGGCTTCGGTTTTATCGCGATCTGCTATGCGGCTTACTTCCTGATCAACCGCAAACGGGTCGCGCAGGTGCAGGTGGTCGGCAACCCAGGCTGAGGAGCGGCCGACAAAAACGCCGCCGGACTACGGCGGCGTTTCTGTTCGTGCGGCTTTCAGCGTAGGGTGCCAAGCAGTTCTTTCAGTTGACGATAGCCCGCCTCACTCAGTTCACTGACCGGCAGCCGCGGTACGCCTGCTTCCAGCCCGGTCAGGCGCAGGCCGGCCTTGATCGTGGCCGGCAAGCCGCCCTTGAGAATGAAGTCGAGCAACGGCAACTGCCGGTAGAACAGCTCGCGCGCCTTGTTCAGATCGTTTTCCAGCACTGCTTGGTAAAGCAGGCCATTGAGCTCCGGGATCAGGTTTGGCGCGGCCGTGCACCAGCCTTTGGCGCCCGCCGCGAAGGCTTCCAGCGCCAACGGATTGCAGCCGTTGTAGAAGGGTATATGGCCCTCCGACAGCAGCCGCAGCTTGTGCATGCGCTGGATGTCACCGGTGCTCTCCTTGACCATGGTGACGTTTTCGACCTCGTTGAAAATGCGCATGATCAGCTCCACCGGCATGTCGACACCGCTGGTGGCCGGATTGTTGTAGAGCATGATCGGGATGCCGATCTGCTCGCCGACCGCACGGTAGTGCTGGAGAATCTCGGCTTCGCTGAGTTTCCAGTAGGCAATCGGCAGCACCATCACCGCCTCGGCGCCATGGGCTTCGGCGTATTTGGCGCGGCGGATGGTTTTTGCCGTGGTCAGGTCCGAGACACTGACGATGCTTGGCAGGCGTTTATCGACATGGGCGAGGCTGAACTCCGTCACCTGTTCCCATTCGGGCTCGCTGAGGTAGGCGCCTTCGCCGGTACTGCCGAGCGGGGCGATGGCATGCACGCCACCGGCGATCAGCCGGTCGATCGAGCGGCCGAGCGCTTCGAGGTCGATTCCGTCAGCGTCGCTGGTGAAGGGCGTGATGGTGTAACCGATGATGCCGTGGATGGACAAACTGGACATGAGGCGTACCTGTATTCGAGTGGGTAGCACTTGGGAGTGCGGGTTGAACGCGCCGAAGACTCAGCTCAGGCAGTCGCTGTGCTCACGCAGACTGCGCCGGGCGTAATAGTTGAAGGCAGCGCCATGGCGTTTCGGGGTGGAAATCCAGTCGTGCGCTTCCTTGGCCAGGGCCGGGGGAATCGGCGTGATCTCGCCTGCGGCCATGGCCAGTAGCTGCATCTTCGCCGCGCGCTCGATGAGTACCGCGAGCACGCATGCCTCCTCGATGCTGGCGCCGGTGACCAACTGGCCGTGGTGCGAGAGGAGAATGGCGCGTTTGTCGCCGAGGGCCTTGGAGATGATCTCGCCTTCCTCGTTACCCACCGGCACGCCGGGCCAGGTTTTCAGGAATGCGCAGTCGTCGTAGAGCGGGCACAGGTCCATGTGCGAGATCACCAGCGGTACTTCGAGCATTGACAGCGCGGCGACATGCACCGGGTGGGTATGGATGATGCAGTTCACGTCTGGACGGGCGCGATACACCCAGCTGTGGAAGCGGTTGGCCGGGTTGGGCATGCCCGAGCCGTGCAATACCTTGAGGTCTTCATCGACCAGCAGCAGGTTGCCTGCGCTGATTTCATCGAAGCCCAGGCCCAGTTGCTGGGTGTAGTAGGTGCCGGGTGTCGGGCCACGCGCGGTGATCTGCCCGGCGAGGCCGGAATCGTGGCCCCCTTCGAACAGAATGCGGCAGGTAAGGGCCAGCTTTTGCCGGTCGCTCCACGTATTATCGGCAAGGTTGGTCTTCATTTGCACAAGCGCTTGTTGGATCAGTTGGTCTTTGGGTAACGCGAGTGTCTCAGCCATTTTTGGGCTCCTGGTTGCAGGGTATGCACAAGGGGATTCGCCTTTGCTGGCTGCTGGATCGAGCACGCCAGGCTGCGAATGACACAAAACAAGCTACATGACACAATGTGTCATTCGCAAGTCGAAAACTGCTGCATCCCCAGAGTGATGGCTTAAAGCATGTCTATCCGTTTGAAACTGTTGAGAAAAAAACTTGGCGTCACGCTGGAGACGTTGGCCGAAAAAACCGGCATGACGAAAAGCTACCTGTCCAAGGTGGAGCGGGGGTTGAACACTCCGTCGATCGCGGCGGCGCTGAAACTCTCGAAGGCCCTCAACGTCAACGTCGAAGAGCTGTTCTCGGAGGGGGGCGACAAGCTCGACAGCTACAGCCTGGTGCGCAGCGACCAGCGCAAGTCGCTTGCGGCGAACGACGAGGCCCCGGCCTATGCGGTGCTGGCGACGCAGGTCAGCGGGCTGACGCTGCTGCCGTTCATCATCTACCCGCCAGCGGACTTCAGCACCTCCACCTTCAAGGAACACCTCGGCGAGGAATTCCTCTTCGTCCACGAGGGCCAGGTGGAGGTCGATTTCATGACTGAGCGAGTCATCCTCAATCGCGGCGACGCCCTGCATTTCAACGCACAGAAACCCCACCGCATTCGCTCGCTGGGCGACACCCAGGCCGAGTTACTGGTGGTAGTGCACAGCAGCGAAGACTGATAGTGCTTCGTTCCCTTCCTATTCGCAGCGGATTCCCTCTGGTTCGTTGCGATCACCCTTGCTTCGGCTTCCGCCCTCGGTGTCGGTCCTGAGTTGTTCAAAGTTGTAACAACTGCGCTCGCTCGAGCCACCTCTCTTTCCTGATTCCCCTTCCAGAACAGCTGCTTAGCGCGATTGTTACAGGCGTTACAGGCCCTCATGCGGGTGGATTGTGAGCTTGTTGAACACTCGTTTAGTATCTCCCCATGCACTTCCCTACCTCATGACAAACACAACAAGACGAGGATTCGCATGACTACTCAATCGCCTCTGCTCAGCCAGGTGGAAGCCGGCATCGCCTGGATCACCCTGAATCGTCCGCAGCAGCGCAACGCACTGGACATCCCGACGCTGAAGGGACTGCACGCCTTGCTGGATGAGCTGAATGCCGACCCGGCCGTGCGCGTGCTGGTACTGACCGGCAATGGCCGCAGCTTCTGCGCCGGCGCCGACCTCGCCGAATGGGCCGAGGCCGAAGCCCGTGGCGCGCTGGAAAGCTATGGCTGGACGGAGGCCGCCCATGCCCTGATGACCCGCCTGCACAGCCTGGATAAACCGACCATCGCCGCCATCAACGGCACTGCCGTCGGCGCCGGGATGGATCTGACGCTGTGCTGCGATTTTCGCCTCGCCGCGCAGTCCGCGCGCTTCAAGGCTGGCTACACCAGCATGGCCTACTCGCCGGATGCCGGTGCGAGCTGGCACCTGCCGCGCTTGATCGGCAGCGAACAGGCCAAGCGTCTGCTGTTCCTCGACGAACTCTGGAATGCCGAGCGTGCTTTGGCCACGGGGCTGGTCGGTGAGCTGTGCGCCGATGAGCAATTGCTCGCCAGCGTTGGCGAATTGGCTTCGCGGCTGGCCAGCGGCCCGACCTTCGCATTCGCCCAGACCAAGAAACTGCTGCGTGAAGGTGCGCAGCGCAGCTTGCCCGAGCAGCTGAGCGCGGAACTGACCGCCGGCCTGCTCTGTGGCCGCAGCCAAGACGGCGCCGAAGCGCTACGCGCAGCGGTGGAAAAACGCTCCCCTAACTTCATCGGCCGCTGATCGCCAGCCAGCCTCGACAGGTAAGAAAGATGAACTTCCAACTGAGCCAAGAACAAGAAATGTTGGTCGCCGCGGTGCGCAGCTTCGTCGAGAAGGAGCTGCTGCCCCATGAAGAGGCGGTCGACCGTGCTGATGCGGTCTCCCCGGAGCTGGCCGCGCAGATTCGCGGCAAGGCCATCGCCGCTGGTTTCTATGCCTTCAACATGCCGGAAGAAGTCGGCGGCGGTGGCCTCGACTACCTGTCGCAGGCGCTGATCGAGCGTGAGTTGGCGAAATGCTCATGGGCGTTGCATGTGTTCGTCGCGCGGCCGTCGAAAATCCTCATGGCCTGCAAGGGCCAGCAGATCGAGGACTACCTGCTGCCAAGCATCCAGGGCGAGAAGATCGACTGCTTCGCACTCACCGAGCCGGGCGCCGGCTCCGATGCCAACTCGATCAAGACCCGCGCCGTGCCTGACGGCGACGACTTTGTGCTGAATGGCAGCAAGCACTTCATCAGCCACGCCGGGCACGCCGACTTCGCCATCGTCTTCGCCGTTACCGATACCTACGAACACAACGGCCGCAAGCGCAACGCCGTGACCTCCTTCCTGGTCGACCGCGATACCCCCGGCATGACCATCCGCCGCGGGCCGAAGTGCGTGAGTAACCGCGGCTACCACACCTATGAAATCTTCTTTGACGACTGCCGCGTACCGGCCTCGAAAGTGCTCGGCGAGGTGGGCAAGGGTTGGGACGTCGCCAACGCCTGGCTCACCGCCGGGCGAGTGATGGTCGCCGCCAACTGCATCGGCCAGGCCCAGCGCGCGTTGGATGTATCGCTGCAATGGGCGGCGGATCGCAAACAGTTCGGCCAACCCATCGGCAGCTACCAGGGCGTGTCGTTCAAGCTGGCCGACATGGCCACGGAAATCCGCGCCGCCGAGCTGCTGACCCTGCACACCGCCTGGAAGATGGACCAGGGCACGATGACCGACGGCGAGGCCGGCATGGCCAAGCTGTTCGCCAGCGAAGTGCTCGGCCGGGTGGCGGATGAAGCGGTGCAGATTTTCGGCGGCATGGGCCTGATGGACGAAGGCCCGGTGGAGCGCATCTGGCGCAACGCGCGGATCGAGCGGATCTGGGAAGGCACCTCGGAAATCCAGCGCCACATCATTTCCCGCGAGCTGCTGCGGCCGTTGCTGCGCTGATCGGGCAGGAGAACAGTCATGTCCCAACACGCTGCACGAATCAGAGACAACCTCAAACGCCTGCTCGCGCCGTGCCATCTGGCCTTCATCGGCGGGCGCAGCATGGCGCGTGCGCTCAAGCGCTGCGCCGAGGGCGGTTATCAAGGCCAGATGTGGCTGGTCAATCCGCAGCACGACAGTCTCGAAGGCGTACCTTGCGTGCGCTCGGTGGCGGACCTGCCCTGTGGGCCGGATGCGGTGTTCATCGCCACCAACCGCGAATTGACCCTCGCCTGCGTGGCCGAACTGGCCGCGAAAGGCGCGGGCGGGGCGATCTGCTATGCCTCCGGGTTTGCCGAAACCGGCGCCGAAGGCCAAGCCCTGCAACAGCAACTGCTCGACGCTGCTGGCGACATGGCGCTGCTCGGGCCCAACTGCTACGGCCTGCTCGACTACCTGCACAGCTCCGCGCTGTGGCCGGTGGCGCACGGTGGCAAACCGGTGGAGAAGGGCGTGGCGGTGCTGACCCAGAGCGGCAACTTCGCCTACAACCTGTCGATGAGCGACCGTTCGCTGCCGGTGGCGTACATGGCCTCGGTGGGCAACCAGGCGCAGCTCGGCGTGGCCGAATTGATGGACGTGCTGCTCGACGAGCCGCGCGTCACCGCCATCGGCCTGCACCTGGAAGGCCTGAAGAACGTCCCCGGCTTCGCCCGCGCGGCGCACAAGGCGCTGGAGAAGGGCATCCCGATCATCGCGCTGAAAACCGGCGTATCGCAGATCGGTGCCGAACTGGCGCTCAGCCACACCAGCTCGCTGGCCGGCTCCGATGCGTTGTACGACAGCCTTTTCGAGCGTCTCGGGGTGATCCGCGTCAGCGGCCCGGTGAGCTTCGTCGAAACCCTCAAGGCAGCTGCCTGCGGCAACCTGCCCGCGGGCGGCAACCTGATCGCGCTGGCTTGCTCCGGCGGTGATGCCGGGCTGATCGCCGACTATGCCGAACGCAACGACTTGAGCCTGCCGAAGCTGGATGACAGCCAGCGCGTCGAGCTGGCGCAGGTGCTGCCGAGCTACGCCAACCTGGCCAACCCACTGGACTTCACCACCGCCATCTGGGGCGACCGCGATGCCCTCGACCAGATGCTCGACAGCGCGCTGCGCACACCGGCCGACGCCGCTTTGTTGGTTCTCGATTATCCGGGTGAAGCGACAGGCGAGAGGCCGCAATGCGACCTGCTGCTGGAGCTGTATTGCGCCGCGCTGACACGGCATGGCAAGACCGGTTTTGTCGCTTCGGCATTTCCGGAGCTGCTGCCGGCCAGCGCCCGCGAACGCCTGCATGTGCAGGGCGTGGCGGCTCTGCAAGGGGTCGAAGATGGCCTGGCCGCGTGGGGCCGGATTGCCGGTTATCAGCAGCGCCGCCAAGCGCTACTGGCACTGGGCGAGTCGGCATTGCTGCCGCTCTGCCCGCAGGCGCTGGAAGGCCAGGGCCAGTTGCTCGATGAGTGGCAGTCCAAGCAGGCTTTGCGCGCCTTCGGCCTGCCGACGCCGCAGGGCGTTCTGAGTACGCCTGCCGAGGCGTTGGCAGCGGCGGCGAAGCTGGGCTATCCGCTGGTGCTCAAGGCGGTCAGTGCCGAGTTGCCGCACAAGACCGAAGCCGGTGCGGTGGCCCTCAACCTGCGCGATGCCCCGGCCTTACAGAACGCGCTGGAGCAGATGCGTCAGCGCATCGCCGACTACGCGCCGGGTGTGCCTTTCGATCAACTGCTGCTCGAACGCATGGCGACCCCGCCGCTGGCGGAGCTGATCGTCGGCATCAAGCGTGAAGCGGGCTTCGGCCTGGCATTGGTGATCGGTGCCGGCGGGATTCTCGTCGAACTGCTCAAGGACAGCCGCAGCCTGCTGTTGCCGACCACCGATGGTGCGATCCGCGCGGCGTTGCTGAGCTTGCGCAGTGCGCCGTTGCTGCAAGGCTTTCGCGGTCGCGAGGCGGCGGACCTGGACGCGTTGGTCGCCGCGATCCGGGCCGTGGCGGACTACGCCTGCGAGAACGCCGGGCAACTGCTGGAACTGGACGTGAACCCTCTGCTGGTGAATGCGCAAGGCGCCGTTGCGGTCGACGCGCTGATCCGCCTGGGTAAATAACTCCCCTCTTCCCTAGGGGGAGAGGGGCCGGGGGAGAAGGGCGCTCGCATGCACCCTCTCCCCAGCCCTCTCCCTCAAGGGAGAGGGAGCAAAAGCTTTCGAGGAGACACCCCATGCAAGCAGTGAAAACTTTGACCGGAGGCCAGGCGCTGGTGCGCCTGCTGGCCAACTATGGCGTCGACACCGTGTTCGGCATTCCCGGTGTGCACACCCTGGAGCTTTACCGTGGTTTGCCCGGCAGCGGCATCCGTCATGTGCTGACCCGTCACGAACAGGGCGCCGGCTTCATGGCCGACGGCTATGCGCGGGTCAGCGGCAAGCCGGGCGTGTGCTTCATCATCACCGGCCCCGGCGTCACCAACGCCGCCACGGCGATTGGCCAGGCCTACGCGGATTCGATTCCGCTGCTGGTGATCTCCAGCGTCAACCACACCGCCAGCCTCGGCAAAGGTTGGGGCTGCCTGCACGAAACCCAGGATCAACGCGCGATGACCGCGCCGATCACCGCGTTCTCGGCGGTGGCCTTGAGTGCGGAGGACCTGCCGGAACTGATCGCTCGCGCCTACGCCGTGTTCGATAGCGAGCGGCCGCGTCCGGTGCATATCTCGGTGCCGCTGGACGTGCTCGCCGCGCCGGTCGCGCGTGACTGGAGCAATGAAGTAGTGCGCCGCCCCGGCCGTGGCGTGCCGTCGGCCGATGCCTTGATGCAAGCCGTGGCGAAACTGCAGGCAGCGCGGCGGCCGATGATCATCGCCGGTGGCGGTGCCCTGCATGCTGGCGAGGCGCTGCAAGCGCTGAGCACGCGACTGGCCGCGCCGCTCTTCACCAGCGTCGCCGGTAAGGGCTTATTGCCGCCGGAAGCGCCATTGAATGTCGGTTCGACGCTCTGCGTCGAGCCGGGTTGGAACCTGATCGCGCAGGCTGATGTGGTGCTCGCGGTCGGCACCGAAATGGCCGATACCGACTTCTGGCGCGAGCGCCTGCCGCTCTCCGGCGAAGTGATTCGCGTCGATATCGACCCGCGCAAGTTCAACGACTTCTACCCCTGCGCAGTCGCCCTGCACGGCGATGCGCGGGAAACCCTCGCCGCCTTGCTGGCGCGCTTGCCGGAGCAGCAGCGCGATGCGAGTGCCGCCACGCAAGCGGTAAGCGCGTTGCGCACGGCGGTCAAGACTGGGCATGGGCCGTTGCAGGCGATCCATCAGGCGATCCTCGACCGGGTTGCGGCAGTGCTGCCGGACAACGCTTGCATCAGCAGCGACATGACCCAGTTGGCCTACACCGGTAATTACGCCTTCGCCAGCCGGGCGCCACGCAGTTGGTTGCACCCGACCGGCTACGGCACCCTCGGCTACGGCCTGCCGGCCGGCATCGGCGCCAAGTTCGGCGCGCCCGAGCGGCCCGGTCTGGTGCTGGTCGGCGATGGCGGTTTTCTCTACACCGCGCAGGAACTGGCAACTGCCGTGGAGGAGTTGGATAGCCCGCTAGTGGTGCTGCTGTGGAACAACGATGCGCTGGGGCAGATTCGCGACGACATGCTCGGGCTGGATATCGAACCCATCGGCGTGCTGCCGCGCAACCCGGATTTCGCCGGGCTCGGTCGTGCATTCGGCTGCACGGTGAAGCAGCCGCAAAACCTCGATGAACTGCAAGACGATCTGCGTGCGGGCTTCAGCCATCCCGGCGTGACTCTGATCGAGCTCAAACATGCCTGCGCCTGCTAAGGCCAACCCCTTCGAGGATCAAACCATGCGTTTTTCCGCGCTGACTCAACGTATCGCCGGTGACGGTGCTGCCGCCTGGGATATTCACTACCGCGCCCTGGCACGCCTGGAGCAAGGTGAGGACGTGCTCTTGCTGTCGGTCGGCGACCCGGATTTCGATACTCCGGTGCCGATTGTCCAGGCCGCCATCGACAGCTTGCTGTCCGGCAATACCCATTATGCCGAGGTGCGCGGCAAGCGCTCCTTGCGCGAGAGCATCGCAAAGCGGCATCGCCAGCGCAGCGGCCAGCAGGTCGACGCCGAGCAGATTGTGGTCCTCGCCGGCGCCCAGTGCGCGCTGTTCAGCGTGGCGCAATGCGTGCTCAACCCCGGCGATGAAGTGATAGTCGCCGAGCCGATGTACGTGACCTACGAGGCAGTGTTCGGCGCTTGCGGAGCTACGGTGATTCCGGTGCCGGTGCGCTCGGAAAACGGCTTCCGCGTGCAGCCCGAGGATGTCGCCGCGCGCATCACCCCGCGCACCCGCGCCCTGGCTTTGAACAGCCCGCACAACCCGTCCGGCGCCAGCCTGCCGCGCGCGACCTGGCAAGCGCTGGCGGAACTGTGCATCGCCCATGACCTGTGGCTGATTTCCGACGAGGTCTACAGCGAGCTGTTGTTCGAGGGCGAGCACATCAGCCCGGCGAGTCTGCCGGGTATGGCCGAACGCACCGCGACCCTCAACAGTCTGTCGAAATCCCACGCCATGACCGGTTGGCGGGTCGGCTGGGTGGTGGCGCCAGCGGCGCTGGCCGAGCATCTCGGCAACCTGGCGTTGTGCATGCTCTATGGCTCACCGGACTTCATCCAAGACGCCGCCTGTGTGGCGCTGGAAGCGCAATTGCCGGAACTGGAGGCGATGCGCGAAGCCTATCGGCAGCGCCGCGACCTGGTCTGCGCATGCCTCGCCGACTGTCCCGGCCTGCGCGCGCTGAAGCCCGACGGCGGGATGTTCGTGATGGTCGATATCCGTGACACCGGGCTTAGCGCGCAAGCCTTCGCCGACCGCCTGCTGGATCGCCACGGTGTCTCGGTGCTGGCCGGCGAAGCTTTCGGCCCCAGTGCCGCCGGGCATATCCGCTTGGGGTTGGTGCTTGGTAGTGCGCCGCTGCAGGACGCCTGCCGGCGCATTGCCCGCTGCGCCGCCGAGCTGATGAAGGAGCAGGTTTATGCGTAAGCACACAGCCCTGTTTATTGATGGCGCCTGGCAGGCGCCCTCCGGCCAGGGGCTGGCCGAGGTGATCGATCCGGCCACGGAAGCGGTCATCGGCCAGGTGCCGTTGGGCGATGAGCGGGATGTCGAGCGCGCAGTGGCTGCCGCGCGTCAGGCATTTGCGTCGTGGGCGCGCACACCGTCCAGCGTGCGCGCGGGCTATATCCGCGCACTGGCCGAACAGCTGAACGCGCGGGCCGACGAGATGGCTGCGGTGATCACTGCCGAGCTGGGCATGCCGGTGCAATGGTGCCGGTCGGTGCAGGTGGAGGGACCGATCGCTGGGCTGGAGCACTACGTCGAAATCGCCGCGCTGATGGATGAAGTGCGCGAGGTCGGCAACTCGCTGGTGCTGCGTGAGCCGGTCGGTGTGTGTGCCTTTATCAACCCGTGGAATTACCCGCTGCATCAATTGATCGGCAAGCTCGCGCCGGCACTCGCCGCCGGTTGCACGGTGGTGGTCAAACCGAGCCAGGAAACACCGCTGCATGCCTTCCTGCTGGCGGAAATGATCGAGGCCATCGGCCTGCCGGCGGGGGTGTTCAATCTGGTCAGCGGGCCGGGCTCGAAGGTCGGCGAAGCGCTGGCCAAGCACCCGGACGTGGATATGGTTTCCTTCACCGGCTCCACGGGCGCGGGTGTGCGCGTGGCCCAGGCCGCGGCACCGTCGGTCAAGCGCGTTTGCCTGGAGCTGGGTGGCAAGTCGCCGTTGCTGATCGGCGAGGATGCCGACCTGGCCGCCGCGGTGCGCTACGGCGTGCAGGACGTGATGATCAACTCCGGGCAGACCTGCACCGCCTTGACCCGCATGTTGCTGCCGGCCAGCCGCTATGCCGAGGCGTTGGAACTGGCGCGAGCGGAGTGCCAGAGCCTGCGCCTGGGTGACCCGCTCGATCCGCAAAGCTTCCTCGGCCCGATGTGTTCGGCCGCGCAGCGGCGCACGGTGCGCGAGTACATCCAGCTCGGCCAACAGGAGGGCGCGCGCCTGCTCTGCGGTGGCGCCGAAGCGCCAGCCGAATTCGAGCGCGGGTACTACCTGAAGCCGACGCTGTTCGCCGACGTCGACAACCGCATGCGCATCGCCCAGGAGGAAATCTTCGGTCCCGTGCTGTGCCTGATTCCCTACGCGGATGAGGCCCAGGCCGTGCAGTTGGCCAACGACTCGCCGTTCGGCCTGTCCAGCGCCGTATGGGCCGCCACCTCTGGACGCGCGCTGAAGCTGGCGCGGCAATTGCGCGCCGGGCAGTGCTTCATCAACGGCGGGGCTTTCAATTATCTGGCACCCTTCGGCGGCTACAAGCAGTCGGGTAACGGCCGCGAGTGGGGCGAAGAGGGGTTGGCCGAGTTTGTCGAAGTGAAGGCCATCCAACTCTGAGCGCCGCCGCCTCAGCCCGCGCGACCTACACCAACACGCGTATTGAATTCCAAGGAGCCGATATGAACGTTTTACTCGTGCATGCCCACCCCGAGCCCAGGTCCTTTACCGCCGCTCTGCGCGATCAGGCTGTCGAAACGCTGCAAGCCCAAGGGCATCAGGTGCAGGTTTCCGACCTGTACGCGATGGACTGGAACCCGGTGGCCAGTGCCGACGACTTCTCCGCCCGCGAGAATCCGGAGTACCTGGTCTACGCCCTGGAGCAACGGTTGGGCGTCAAGAGCCAAACGCTCGCGGCCGATATCCAGCAGGAGCTGGACAAACTGCTCTGGGCCGATCTGCTGATCCTCAACTTCCCGATTTACTGGTTCTCGGCGCCGGCCATGCTCAAGGGTTGGATCGACCGCGTGCTGGTCTCCGGCATCTGCTATGGCGGCAAGCGCTTCTACGATCAGGGCGGTCTGCGCGGTAAGAAAGCGCTGGTCTCGGTGACGTTGGGTGGGCGTGAACACATGTTCGGCGAGGGCGCCATTCATGGCCCGTTGGAGGACATGTTGCGGCCGATCCTGCGCGGTACTCTGGCCTATGTCGGGCTGGATGTTCTGCCGCCTTTCGTCGCCTGGCATGTGCCCTACATCAGTGCCGAGGCTCGACAGGAGTTCCTGGCGAGCTATCAACAGCGGCTGGAAAACCTCGGCCAGGATCAGCCCATCGAGTTCCCGCGCTTGAGCCAGTTTGACGACGGGCTCTACCCGCTGGCCCAGAACACTCGATAGCAGTCTGCGCCCCGCCTGCCTGAGTCATCAGGGTAGGCCGGCTCAACCGGCCAGCAGCCAGACCCCGACACCGGCAGAGGCTGCACCGGCAATTCGTACCAGCGGCGCGGCCGTGCGCGGCAGCAAGCGCACCATGGCATAGCCCGCGGCATGCAAGCTGGCGGTGGCGGCGACGAAGCCCAGGACATAGCCCCATGGGCTGGCCAGCGTCGGCAGCTCCAGACCGTGGGCGACGCCGTGGGTGAGGGCGAAGATGGTAGTCAGGCCGATGGACAGGGCCATTGGCAGACACGCCGCCACCGCGACCAGCAGACCGAGGGCCAGCACCGAAGCGGCGATCCCGGTTTCCATAAAGGGTATTTCAAACCCCTCGAAACCGAGCAGGCCGCCGACCAGCATGCTGGCGACGAAGGTGACCGGCAGCGCCCAGCGTGCTGCGCCTTTCTGCTGCGCCGCCCAGAGGCCGATGGCGAGCATCGCCAGCAGGTGGTCGAGGCCGGTGATCGGGTGAGCCACACCGGCGAGCATGCCGGAGGTGTCGTGTCCGGTGTGGGCGAAGGCCACGGCGGGGGTGAGAAACAGGGCCAGGCTATAGAGGACTTTGCGCAGGTTCATGGTCTTTCCTTGAGTCGCGAAGGATGCGGTTCAGGCTGCATTGAGCAGCCCCTGTTTTTCGATGAAGGCGATGATCTCGTCGAGACCCTGGCCGATCTTCTGGTTGCTGAAAACGAATGGCTTGTCGCCACGCATCTTCCGCGCGTCGCGCTCCATCACTTCCAGCGAGGCGCCGACCATCGGCGCCAGATCGATCTTGTTGATCACCAACAGGTCGGACTTGCAGATGCCCGGGCCGCCCTTGCGCGGCAGCTTGTCGCCGGCGGAGACGTCGATCACGTAGAGGGTCAGGTCGGACAGCTCGGGGCTGAAGGTGGCAGAGAGGTTGTCGCCGCCGGATTCGACGATGATCAGGTCGAGGCCGGGGAAGCGCCGATTGAGCTGGTCGACCGCCTCCAAGTTGATCGAGGCATCCTCGCGAATGGCGGTGTGCGGGCAGCCGCCGGTTTCCACACCAATGATCCGTTCCGGCGCCAGGGCCTCGTTGCGCACCAGAAACTGGGCGTCTTCCTGGGTGTAGATGTCGTTGGTCACCACGGCCAGGTTGTAACGCTCGCGCAGGGCCAGGCACAGGGCCAGGGTCAGGGCGGTCTTGCCGGAACCGACCGGGCCACCGATGCCGATACGCAGGGGTTGGCTGTTCATATCGTTGTTCTCACTCCCATGTTCAATATTGTGTCTGCCGGCTTTGGCATCCTGCGTCGCTCTACCTCCTGCATCCTTGCAGTCGTCTCCCCTGAGGGGCGAGGGGATAAAAAGCGCTGATGCATGCTTAAGTGAACGGCATTACCGCTCCTACGGGACTTGTGCGTGCTCTCCTATGACCTGAACAACCGGCTGTACTGGCGCTCATGCGCCATGCTCGCCAGGGCCAGGCCGAAGGCGGCGCTGCCCCAGTGGGCGGGTTCGAGGGCGCTGGCCTGGCGCTGCGCCTGTTCGAGCAGCGGCAGCAATGCCGAGGTCAGGCGCTGGGCGGCTTGCTGGCCGAGCGGCAGGGTTTTCATCAGCACCGCCAACTGGTTTTCCAGCCAGCCCCAGAGCCAGGCGGCCAGAGCGTCTGGCGGGGCGATGCGCCAGGCCCGCGCGGCCAGTGCCCAAGTCACGGCCAAGCCGGGTTCGCGGAGGCTGGCGAGACAGTCGCGCGCCTCCGCATCCAATTCCGGCAAGCCCTCCAGCAGCTGTTGCAGCGAATAGCCCATCTGCCGGCTTTCCTGCTGTAGCTCGCGGGTTTCGCGGCTGGCGCGCTGGCGTTCGGCGAGGTCTCGCAGAACATCCCAGTCGGCGCTAGACGCGGCGCAGCAGTGGGCCAGCAGCAGCGGCGCCTCGAAATGCGCCAGGTTGAGCAACAACTGGTCACCGATCCAGCGCCGGGCGCTTTCCGGGTCATGGACCAGCCCCTGCTCGACTGCTATTTCCAGGCCCTGCGAATAGCTGTAGCCGCCAATCGGCAGTTGCGGGCTGGCCAGGCGCAGCAGGGCCCAGGCGGGGTTCACGGGCGCACGCCGAACTGATGCAAGCGCGGCGCGTAGCTGAACTCGCTGGCGCCGGCATGCGAATGGTGGTGGCCGCCGCCGTAGGCTCCCTGCTCCGGCTGGTAGGGCTGCTCGATCAGTTCCACAGTGGCGCCAAGCTGTTCGAGCATGGCCTTGAGTACGTAGTCGTCGGGCAGGCGCAGCCAACCGTCGCCCAGTTGCAGGGCGACGTGGCGGTTGCCCAGGTGATAGGCGGCGCGAGTCAGTTCAAAGGCATTGGCGCAGGTGACATGCAGCAACTGCTCCGGGCTCGCGCAGACCCGCACGATGCGGCCATCCTGCGCTTGCAGGCATTCGCCATCTTGCAACGGCGGCTGGCCGCGTTCGAGGAACAGGCCGACGTCTTCGCCTGCGGTAGTGAAGCAGCGCAGGCGGCTCTTGCTGCGCGCCGCGTAGCTGAGCAGCAGCTCGGCGTCCCAGTGCGGTTGCGGCGGGATTCGGCTTTGGATGACCAGCATGACGGCAGTCCAGCAGGTTGAATGCTGCTAGCAGAGCAAGGGCGGTGCCAAACACCCGCAGCGCAGAGCTGGAGCGGTCTGGGCTGCCGGCTTGGTAAAAACTGGGACGTCGGTCAGGTTTTGTTTGGTGCGCCAGGGGATGTAGTGCCTCTATTTGGTGCTTCTGCTGATTCCGAGCAGGCAGACCTGCGGCCTGCCCAACAAGGCGACGCTAGTTGCCCTCAAGCGCTATGGAATTTTCTGTCTGGCCCATGACGACGCTCAGTCGGGGTCGGCCTAGCTGACGGAGCGCTGCGGGTAGTGGCGGTTTATCGCCCCTACATCCGCCGCAAGGGCGTGAACTCGCCACTTGAGTGGAGCTCTTGCCTTGGTCAGGGCCGAGCGTACAGGGCGCGCAGGCGACTCTGCGCCGTTTGCGGCGGCGGGTATGTGTCTTGCTAAGGTAAAGCAACGACTCATAAGAGTTACCCTGCAGTTGGAACCACCTATGCAAAGAGCCTCTCACCATGAGCTGCGCAGCGCTTTTCGCGCCTTGCTCAATTCGAACTCCTGTTACCACACCGCCTCGGTGTTCGATCCCATGTCCGCGCGTATCGCCGCCGACCTCGGCTTCGAGGTCGGCATTCTCGGCGGCTCGGTGGCGTCCCTCCAGGTGCTGGCCGCACCGGACTTCGCCCTCATCACCCTCAGCGAGTTCGTCGAACAGGCCACCCGTATCGGCCGCGTCGCGCGCCTGCCGGTGATCGCCGACGCCGACCACGGCTACGGCAACGCCCTCAACGTGATGCGTACCGTGGTCGAATTGGAACGTGCCGGCATCGCCGCGCTGACCATCGAGGACACCCTGCTGCCCGCCCAGTTCGGTCGCAAGTCCACCGATCTGATCTCGGTGGAAGAGGGCGTCGGCAAAATCCGTGCGGCGCTGGAAGCGCGGGTCGATCCGGAGCTGGCCATCATCGCCCGCACCCATGCCGGCGTGCTGGCGCCGGATGAAGTGATCCGCCGCACCGTCGCCTACCAGGCTGCCGGCGCCGATGGCATCTGCATCGTCGGCATCGAGGATTTCGAGCACCTGGAAAAGATCGCCGCACACCTGAGCATCCCGCTCATGCTGGTCACCTATGGCAACCCCAAGCTGCGCGACAACGCCCGCCTGGCCAGCCTCGGCGTGCGCATCGTGGTCAACGGCCACGCCGCCTACTTCGCCGCGATCAAAGCCACCTACGACTGCCTGCGTGAACAACGCCAGGTCGTCGCCAGCGACCTCAGCGCCTCCGAGCTGGCGCACAAATACACCCAGCCCGAGGAATACTTCGTCTGGGCCGAGGAGTTTATGGATGTGAAGGAGTAGCGCGCTGATTGTTCGGCCGACGACCTGCGCTTGTAAAACATCACGAAGGTGCTCATATCTGTGAAAGAGACCGAGACCTGGTAGGAGGTTGGTATGGCCGGCGGCTGGGCAAGTGACGGGGCAGTACAGGAACAGATCGACAGCAGCATCGAGGACGCCATCCAGCGGGCGCGCAGCCAGCTGCCGACAGGTGAAAGCCTGACCCATTGCGAAGAGTGCGACGCGCCAATCCCCCTGGCCCGCCGCGAAGCGATCAAGGGTGTGCGGCTGTGCATCCTGTGCCAGAGCGAGCATGACAAGCACCAGGCCACTTACGCGGGCTATAACAGGCGAGGCAGCAAGGATAGCCAGCTGCGTTGAGCCATCCTGAGCGGGCAGGCCTGCGTCCTGCATATCGGGCTGCGGCTCTGGTAGGTTGGCGCTGAGCGTAGCGATGCCCAACAAGGCGACGCGTGCGTCGCCCTCGTTCTCAACCCCTCGCGCTCAACCTCCGGCCCAATCCTCCGTCAACACACCCTCGCGCACATAACGATGAATCGACGAATTGCGATGGTTCCCACGCTCTGCGTGGTAACCCTTCCAGGGATGCTCCGCGTCCCAGCGCGCAACGCTGAGCAGGGGCGGACGCGGAGCGTCCTGGGCAGCATTCCCACGCGGAGCGTGGGAACGATCAGTGTTTTGCTGATCCCGAGCAGGCAGGCCTATGGCCAACAAGGCGACATCAGTCGCCGGTTGCGATGGTTGCGATGGTTCCCACGCTCTGCGTGGTAACCCTTCCAGGGATGCTCCGCGTCCCAGCGCGCAACGCTGAGCAGGGGCGGACGCGGAGCGTCCTGGGCAGCATTCCCACGCGGAGCGTGGGAACGATCAGCTGGCTTCGCGATGGTTGAGCTGCGGCTCTGGTAGGTTGCGATGGTTCCCACGCTCTGCGTGGGAACCCTTCCAGGGATGCTCCGCGTCCCAGTGCGCAACGCTGGGCAGGGGCGGACGCGGAGCGTCCTGGGCGGCATTCCCACGCGGAGCGTGGGAACGATCAGCTTTTTGTCCTCTCCCCAACCCTCTTCCGTAAACGGGAGAGGGGGTAGTCCGAACTCAAAACAGGAAATACCGCTGTGCCAGCGGCAGTACATCGGCCGGTTCGCACCAGAGCAATTGCCCATCCGCTTTCACCTGGTAGGTCTGTGGGTCGACCTCGATATCCGGGGTGTAGTCGTTGTGGATCAGGTCGGACTTTTGCACCGTGCGGCAGCCTTTGACCACGGCGATTTTCTTCTTCAGCCCCAATTGCTCGGGAATGCCGGCGTCGAGCGCGGCTTGGCTGATGAAGGTCAGGCAGGTGGCGTGGCGTGAGCCGCCGTAGCTGGCGAACATCGGGCGGTAGTGCACCGGCTGCGGGGTGGGGATGGAGGCGTTGGCGTCGCCCATCAGGCTGGCGGCGATCGCGCCGCCTTTCAGGATCAAGGTCGGTTTGACGCCGAAGAAGGCCGGGCGCCAGAGCACCAGGTCGGCCCATTTGCCCACTTCGATGGAGCCCACTTCATGGCTGATGCCGTGGGTGATGGCCGGGTTGATGGTGTATTTGGCGATGTAGCGTTTGATGCGGAAGTTGTCGTTGCTGGTGCCGTCGCCCGCTAAGGCACCGCGCTGCTTTTTCATCTTGTCGGCGGTTTGCCAGGTGCGCGTGATGACTTCGCCGACGCGGCCCATGGCCTGGCTGTCGGAGCTGATCATGCTGAACGCGCCGAGGTCGTGGAGGATGTCTTCGGCGGCGATGGTTTCGCGGCGGATGCGGCTTTCGGCGAAGGCCACGTCCTCGGCGATGCTTGGGTCAAGGTGGTGGCAGACCATGAGCATGTCGAGGTGTTCGTCGATGGTGTTGCGGGTGAACGGCCGGGTCGGGTTGGTCGAACTGGGCAGCACGTTGGGCAGGCTGCAGGCCTTGATGATGTCCGGTGCGTGGCCGCCGCCGGCGCCCTCGGTGTGGTAGGTGTGGATGGTGCGGCCCTTGAAGGCGGCGAGGGTGGTTTCGACGAAGCCGGATTCGTTCAAGGTGTCGGTGTGGATGGCCACCTGCACGTCGTACTGGTCGGCCACGCTCAGGCAGTTGTCGATGGCGGCGGGCGTGGTGCCCCAGTCTTCGTGCAGCTTGAGGCCGATGGCGCCGGCTTTCACTTGCTCGATCAGCGGCTCCGGCAGGCTGGCGTTGCCCTTGCCGGTGAAGCCGATGTTCATCGGGAAGGCGTCGGCGGCCTGGAGCATGCGTGCCAGATGCCAGGGGCCGGAGGTGCAGGTGGTGGCATTGGTGCCGGTGGCCGGGCCGGTGCCGCCGCCGATCATGGTGGTGACGCCGCTCATCAATGCCTCTTCGATCTGCTGCGGGCAGATGAAGTGGATGTGGGTGTCGATGCCGCCGGCGGTGAGGATCATGCCTTCGCCGGCGATGACTTCGGTGCCGGCGCCGACGGCGATGGTCACGTCCGGCTGGATATCCGGATTGCCGGCCTTGCCGATGGCGGCGATGCGGCCGTCCTTGAGACCGACGTCGGCTTTAACGATGCCCCAGTGGTCGATGATCAGTGCGTTGGTGATCAAAGTGTCGACTACCTCGGCGGCGCATAGCTGGCCCTGACCCATGCCGTCGCGGATGACCTTGCCGCCGCCGAATTTCACTTCCTCGCCGTAGGTGGTGAAGTCCTTTTCTACTTCGATCCACAGCTCGGTATCGGCCAGGCGCACCTTGTCGCCGACGGTGGGGCCGAACATGTCGGCGTAGGCTTGGCGGGAGATTTTCATTGTCATTCCTCGGATTTGATCGTTCCCATGCTCCGCGTGGGAATGCAGCCAGCGACGCTCTGCGTCGCAGGGACGCGGAGCGTCCCGTCATGGGTTCCCACGCGGAGCATGGGAACCATCCGTCAAAGGTCGCCCATGATCCGCCCGGCGAAGCCGAACACGCGGCGATGGCCAGCCAGGTCGACCAGTTCGACCTCGCGCGACTGGCCCGGCTCGAAGCGCGCGGCGGTGCCAGCCGGAATATTCAGGCGCATGCCGCGCGCAGCGGCGCGGTCGAAGACGAGGGCGTCGTTGGTTTCGAAAAAGTGGTAGTGCGAGCCGACCTGGATTGGCCGGTCGCCGCTGTTGGCCACGCTCAGGGTGATCGTGCGGCGGCCGGCGTTGAGTTCGATCTTGCCGTCCTGAATCTGGTATTCGCCGGGGATCATGGTGCGCTCCTGTCCGGGCTGAGGATCAGCTGCATGAAGGTCAGGTCGAGCCAGCGGCCGAACTTGCAGCCCACCTGCGGCATCTGCCCGGTGATGGCGAAGCCGAGGCGTTCGTGCAGGCGGATGGAGGCGGCGTTGCTGCTCTCGATGGCGGCGACCATCACGTGTTTGCCGCACTGTTTGGCGCGCTCGATCAGGGCCTTCATCAGCAGCGGGCCGAGGCCATTGCCGCGTTGGTCGGCGCGCACGTAGACCGAGTGTTCGACGCTGTTGCGGAAGCCGTCGAAGGGGCGCCAGTCGCCGAACGAGGAGTAGCCGACCACGTCACCTGCGGCGTTATCCACCACCAGGATCGGATAGCCCTGCTGGGTGCGCGCGTCGAACCAGGCCTGGCGGTTGGCCAGGTCCACCGGGCTGTCGTTCCAGATCGCCGTGGTGTTCAGCACGGCGTCGTTGTAGATGTCGCGGATGGCGGCCAGGTCGGCGCTTGTAGCGTTACGGATGTGCATAGTCATTCCTTGGGTCGTAGGGCGGGTGAAACCCGCCATTCCAACGCGCGGGTTGCACCCGCCCTACTTGGCTCGCCGGCTCAGGCGATGGGCTGGTGCACCGTGACCAGTTTGGTGCCATCTGGGAAGGTGGCTTCGATCTGGATCTCCGGAATCATCTCGGGGATGCCCTCCATCACCTGTTCGCGGCTCAGCAGGGTGGTGCCGAAGTGCATCAGCTCGGCCACGGTCTGGCCGTCGCGTGCGCCTTCCAGCAGGGCGGCGGAGATGTAGGCCATCGCTTCCGGGTAGTTGAGCTTCACGCCGCGAGCCAGGCGCCGTTCGGCCACCAGTCCAGCGGTGAAGATCAGCAGTTTGTCTTTTTCTCTAGGCGTTAAATCCATCAGGTACTCCAGATTCGCGGGGGGACGGCTTCGCGTCCGAGTAATGCGGGGCGCAGCAGGCGCCAGAGGTCGATCAGCCAGGCGCGTGCGTGCAGGGCTTCGCTGGCCAAGCAGCGGGCCACGAGCAGGCCGGGCAATTGGGTGAGGTCGCCGCGTCCACGGCAGGGCAAGTTGCGGCAGCGTTCGAGCAATTCAGCGTCGACTTCACCAGTGACCAGCAGGCTGGCGAACACCGGCTGGCCGGCCAGGCCGATGGGTGAGTCGAGCAGGCCGTCGCCGCCGATCACGCGCTGGCGTTCGTGCCAGAGCAACTGGCCGTCACGGCGGATATCCAGTTGCGCCTGGAAGTGACCCTGGTCGAAACGTTCGCCGCTGGCCGGGCGGCCGAGGGCGACGATGTCCCAGTAAAACAGGCGGGCGTCGCCGCACAGTTCGATGCGGGTATGCAGTTCGGCCTGGGCGGCGGAGTAGACGATGGTTTCCTGCGGCAGCCATTCCAGGGTGGCGCCGGCCTCGACACGCAGGTCGAGTCGCTGGTACGCCGGACCTGCCGCGCGGTACCACTTGGCGGCGCCGGGGCTGGTCAGCTGTGCCCAGGCGTGCTCGCCGACGCTGGCGCAAATGTTCAAGCGATCGCCGCCGGCGATGCCGCCCGGCGGATGCACGATGATGTGCTGGCATACCTCGGGGCCTTCGGCGTACAGGTGCTTCTGCACCCGCAGCGGGCCCAGGTGGCGGCGCTGCACCGGACGCGTGGCATCGCCGATGCGCGCGTAGCCCAGTTCCAGCTCGGCTTGCCAACTGGGGGTGAACAGGGCGGTGGTGGCTGGTGCGTTCATGGCTTTTTTTCGTAGGGTGGGTTGGCTGCGAAGCGGCGTAACCCACCGTAGGCGTCAGGGGGCATCCGGTGGGTTACGGCCTGCGGCCTAACCCACCCTACAAGTCGGCCGCTCAAATCGCCACCAGTCCGCGCACACCGTCGGTTTCCATGCTTTCGCCGCGGCCTTGCTGGATGATCTCGCCACGCGACATCACCAGGTATTGGTCGGCCAGCTCGGCGGCGAAGTCGTAGAACTGCTCGACCAGCAGGATCGCCATGTCGCCTCTTTCCGCTAGTTTGCGAATCACCGCGCCGATCTCTTTGATCACCGAGGGCTGGATGCCTTCGGTGGGCTCGTCGAGGATCAGCAGGCGCGGCTGGCTCGCCAGGGCGCGGCCGATGGCCAGCTGTTGCTGCTGGCCGCCGGAGAGGTCGCCACCGCGGCGCAGTTGCATCTCCTTGAGCACCGGGAACAGCTCGTAGATAAAGGCCGGCACCTCCTTGGCTTGCGAGCCGGGGAAGCGTGAGAGCCCCATCAGCAGGTTCTCCTCCACGGTCAAACGGCCGAAAATCTCCCGGCCTTGCGGTACGTAGGCGATGCCGGCGTGCACGCGCTGGTGCGGTTTGAACGCGGTGATGGCTTTGCCTTCCCAGGTCACAGCGCCTTCTTTGGCCGGGATCAGGCCCATCAGGCATCTCAACAGGGTGGTCTTACCCACGCCGTTGCGCCCGAGCAGGCAGGTGACTTCGCCGATTTTCGCGTCGAACGACAGGCCACGCAGGATGTGGCTGCCGCCGTAGAACTGGTGAAGCTTGTCGACTTGGAGCATGTCGGCATCCCTGACGTAGGGTGGGCTTCAGCCCACCGTGAGTATTGTGTGGTTGCTGCGGTGGGCTGAAGCCCACCCTACCGCCCTGGCGTTACCCTCTCCCCCGGCCCCTCTCCCGAAGGGGGAGGGGAGACAAGCGGCGTGGAGTTCGGGGCGAGCGCAGTGTTCAGCCGACACTCCGTTCCAGTCCCCTCTCCCATTTATGGGAGAGGGTTAGGGAGAGGGAAAAAGTTCAGCGGCCCAGGTACACCTCGATCACCCGTTCATCCGCCTGCACGTCGGCCAGCGAGCCTTCGGCCAACACGCTGCCCTGGTGCAGCACGGTGACGTGGTCAGCGATGCTGCCGACGAAGCCCATGTCGTGTTCCACCACCATCAGCGAATGCTTGCGTGCCAGCGACTTGAACAGCTCGGCGGTGAATTCGGTTTCGGCGTCGGTCATGCCGGCTACCGGCTCGTCGAGCAGCAGTAGTTGCGGGTCTTGCATCAACAGCATGCCGATCTCCAGGAACTGTTTCTGCCCGTGGGAGAGCAAACCGGCCGGGCGATTGCGCGAGCTTTCCAGCTTGATGGTGGCGAGCACCTCGTCGATGCGGTCACGTTGTTCGCCGCTAAGTCTGGCGCGCAGGCTGGCCCACATCGACTTGTCGGCCTTCAGCGCCAGTTCGAGGTTTTCGAACACACTCAGCGCCTCGAACACCGTGGGTTTCTGGAACTTGCGACCGATGCCGGATTGGGCGATTTCCACCTCGCTCATGCGGGTCAGGTCCAGCGTCTCGCCGAAGTAGGCCTTGCCGTTGTCTGGGCGAGTCTTGCCGGTGATCACGTCCATCATGGTGGTCTTGCCGGCGCCGTTGGGGCCGATGATGCAGCGCAGCTCGCCGACGCCGATGTATAGAGTAAGGTTGGTCAGCGCCTTGAAGCCGTCGAAGCTGACGTTAATTTCCTCAAGGGTGAGGATGGTGCCGTGGCGCACATCCAGCCCCTGGCCGGCGATACGGCCAAGGCCGAGGGCGTCGCGGCTGGTGCCGGCGTCGTGGTTCGGGTCGTAGGCGGGTTCCAGCATGAAGTCGGGTACCGGGGTGGCTCTCATTGCTTGTCCCCCTTTTTAAGCAGGCCAATCACGCCCTTCGGCAGGTAAAGGGTGACGAGGATGAACAGGGCTCCGAGGAAGAACAGCCAGTACTCGGGGAAGGCCACGGTGAACCAGCTCTTCATGCCGTTGACCAGACCGGCACCGAGCAGCGGGCCGATCAGGCTGCCACGTCCGCCGAGGGCGACCCACACCGCGGCCTCGATGGAGTTGGTCGGCGACATCTCGCTGGGGTTGATGATGCCCACCAGCGGCACATAGAGCGCCCCGGCCAGGCCGCATAAAACGGCGCTCAACACCCAGATGAACAGCTTGTAGCCGCGCGGATCGTAGCCGCAGAACATCAGGCGGTTCTCCGCATCGCGCAGGGCGGTGAGCACCCGGCCGAACTTGCTGCGGGCCAGGCGCCAGCCGAGGTATAGGCTGCCGGTCAGCAGCAGCACGGTCGCGAGGAACAGTGTTGCGCGGGTGCCGGGCGCGGTGATGTCGAAGCCGAGAATGCTGCGGAAGTTGGTGAAGCCGTTGTTGCCGCCGAAACCGGTTTCGTTGCGAAAGAACAGCAGCATGCCGGCGAAGGTCAGCGCCTGGGTCATGATCGAGAAGTACACGCCCTTGATCCGCGAGCGGAAGGCGAAAAAGCCGAACGCCAGAGCCAGCAAACCTGGCGCCAACACCACCAGGCATAGGGCCCAGAGGAAGTTGTCGGTGCCGCTCCAATACCAGGGCAGCTCTGTCCACGAGAGGAAGGTCATGAACGCCGGCAGTCCGTCACCGGCGCTTTCGCGCATCAGGTACATACCCATGGCGTAGCCGCCGAGGGCGAAGAACAGCCCGTGGCCGAGCGACAGCAACCCGGCATAACCCCACACCAGGTCCAGCGCCAAGGCGACGATGGCGTAGCAGAGAATCTTGCCGACCAGGGTCAGGGTATAGGCCGACACCTGCAGGGCGCTATCTGCCGGCAGCAGGTGCAGCAGCGGCAGGGCGATCAGCACGGTGAGCACAAGCAAGCCGATGCCAACCGACAACTGCGGGCCGAGCTTGGCGCTGGCGCGAGCCAGCAGGGTTTGGTTAAGGGGCATAGTCATTCAATCACCCGTCCTTTCAATGCGAAGAGACCCTGCGGGCGTTTTTGGATGAAGAGAATGATCAGCGCGAGGATGAGGATCTTGCCTAGCACGGCGCCGATCTGCGGTTCGAGAATCTTGTTGGCGATGCCGAGGCCGAAGGCCGCCATCACGCTGCCGGCCAACTGACCGACGCCGCCAAGCACCACCACCAGGAAGGAGTCGATGATGTAGCTCTGGCCGAGATCCGGGCCGACGTTGCCGATTTGGCTCAAGGCCACGCCGCCGAGGCCGGCGATGCCGGAGCCGAGGCCGAAGGCGAGCATGTCCACCCGCCCGGTCGGCACGCCGCAGCAGGCCGCCATGTTGCGGTTCTGCGTGACGGCGCGCACGTTCAGGCCGAGGCGGGTCTTGTTCAGCAGCAACCAAGTCAAGGCCACGACAAACAGCGCGAAGCCGATGATCACCATGCGGCTGTAGGGCAATACCAGGTTGGGCAATACCTGGATGCCGCCGGACAGCCAGGCCGGGTTGGCCACCTCGACGTTCTGCGCGCCGAACAGCACCCGCACCAGTTGGATCAGGATCAGGCTGATGCCCCAGGTGGCCAGCAGCGTTTCCAGCGGGCGGCCGTAGAGGAAGCGGATTACAGTGCGTTCCAGGGCCATGCCGATGGCGGCGGTGACGAAAAAGGCCGCCGGCAGCGCCACCAGCGGGTAGAACGCGAGGGCTTCGGGGGCGAAGCGCTGAAAGAGGATCTGCACCATGTAGGTGGTGTAGGCGCCGAGCATCAGCATCTCGCCGTGGGCCATGTTGATCACCCCGAGCAGGCCGAAGGTGATGGCCAGACCAAGGGCGGCGAGCAGCAGAATGGAGCCAAGCGACAGGCCACTGAAGGCCTGGCCAAGCAGTTCACCGACCATTAGCCGGCGCTTGACCTGGGCCAGGCTGGTCTCTGCGGCGGTGCGCACGCCGGTATCGCTTTCCGCGTCTGCGGCGAGCAGGGCCTCCAGACGGGTACGAGCCAGCGGCTCGCCGGTGTCGCCGAGCAGGCGCACGGCGGCCAGGCGGATCGCCGGGTCCGGGTCGATCAACTGCAGGTTGGCCAACGCCAGGGCCAGAGCGGCGCGCACCGTATCGTCGCTTTCGCTGGCGACGCGCGCATTGAGCAGTTCGAGTTGCGCCGGTTTGGCGCTCTTCTGCAGCTGCTGGGCGGCGGCCAGGCGCGCGGCCGGCTCGGCGACTAGCAACTGGTGGCTGGCCTGGGCGGTGGTCAGCAGGCCACGCAGACGGTTATTCAGGCGCAGCTTGCGCGGCGTTTGTGCGGGCTGGGCATCGCCTTCGGCGGCCTGCCAGGTGCCGGCGTTTTCGATAAAGGGGATCTTGTTGCTGTCATTGCCGACGCGCCCCTGTTGCAGGGCTTCGAGCAGCGGCAGGCGTGCGGGATCGGGCCGCGCGGCCCAGCCTTCCAGCAGTTCGGCCTGCTTGGTCGGGTTGGCGGCGACGAAGTCCGCAGCGTCACCGGCGTGCGCGGCCAGCGGGAGCAGCAGGGCTAGCGCCAGGAGTATTCGATACAGGGCAGTGGGCATTACAAGGTCCTTCGTAGTGCACCGGCAGTCCCCTCTCCCATTTATGGGAGAGGGTTAGGGAGAGGGGATATGCATTCGCAACCCTCTCCCCCGGCCCCTCTCCCGTGAACGGGAGAGGGGAGACAAGCAGGTTCGAGTTTGGGGTGAGTGCGGTGCTCAACCGGTACGCCGAATCAGTCCCCTCTCCCATTTATGGAAGAGGGTTAGGGAGAGGGTATGTGCATCCGCAATCCTCTCCCCCGGCCCCTCTCCCGTAAACAGGAGAGGGGAGTACAGACGTAGGCTGGGTAGAGCGCAGCGAAACCCAGCGCTCGACTGCCATGCTGGGTTTCGGCGCTGCGCGACTCTACCCAGCCTACGATTCGTCCTTTTAGTTCGACTTCACCGCGTATTCCGGCTTCTTGTCGTTGCCGGGGATGTACGGGCTCCACGGCTGGGCGCGGACCGGGCCTTCGGTCTGCCAGACCACATTGAACTGACCGTCTTCCTGGACTTCGCCGATCATCACCGGCTTGTGCAGGTGGTGGTTGATCTTGTCCATGGTCAGGGTGTAGCCGTCCGGCGCGGTGAAGGTCTGCCCGGCCATTGCTTCACGGACCTTGTCGACATCGGTGGTACCGGCTTTGGTGACCGCTTGAGCCCACATATTGATGCCCACATAGGTGGCTTCCATCGGGTCGTTGGTCACGGCACTTTGGTAGTTCGGCAGGTTTTTCGCTTTGGCATAAGCCTTCCAGTTGTCCACGAACTTCGTGTTCGCTGGGTTATCCAGCGATTCGAAGTAGTTCCACGCCGCCAGCTGGCCAACCAGCGGCTTGGTATCGATGCCGCGCAGTTCTTCTTCACCCACGGAGAAAGCCACCACCGGCACTTCAGTGGCTTCGATGCCCTGGTTGCCTAGCTCCTTGTAGAACGGCACGTTGGAGTCACCGTTGACGGTGGAGATCACCGCGGTCTTGCCGCCGGCGGCGAACTTCTTGATGTTGGCGACGATGGTTTGATAGTCGCTATGCCCGAACGGGGTGTAGACCTCTTCGATGTCCTTGTCCGCCACGCCTTTGCTGTGCAGGAAGGCGCGGAGGATCTTGTTGGTGGTGCGCGGGTAGACATAGTCGGTGCCGAGCAGGAAGTAGCGCTTGGCGGCGCCGCCGTCTTCGCTCATCAGGTATTCCACGGCCGGAATGGCCTGTTGGTTCGGCGCGGCGCCGGTGTAGAACACGTTCGGCGACATTTCCTCGCCTTCATACTGCACCGGGTAGAACAGCAGGCCGTTGAGCTCCTCGAACACCGGCAGTACGGACTTGCGCGACACCGAAGTCCAGCAGCCGAAGACCACATCGACCTTGTCCTGGGTCAGCAGTTGGCGGCCTTTCTCGGCGAACAGTGGCCAATTGGAAGCCGGGTCGACCACTACCGGCTCGAGCTTCTTGCCGAGCACGCCACCCTTGGCGTTGATTTCGTCGATGGTCATCAGAGCCATGTCTTTCAGCGAGGTTTCCGAGATCGCCATGGTGCCGGACAGCGAATGGAGGATGCCGACCTTGATGGTTTCGGCGGCCTGCAGGCTGAACGGGAACAGGCCGCTGAGCATCAGGGTACTGGCGGCGAGGGTGGCTTTCAGGAACGGGCGGCGTTTCATGTGGGCAGCTCCTTGGCGGTCCATGCACAACACTGGGGTAGGGCGACGAAGTCGTCGGTGCAGCGCTGAATGCAATGGCAGCATCCGTGCCAAACAGCCAAGAGCCTTATGCGGCTGGGCTTGCCGGCTCTCTCAGGTGCTTTTTTACGAAGGATTTGCTGCGCACATTTGGGGCGATATGGGGGCGGTGAGAACGGTATAGGTACATTGGTGCACCGTTTATGGGCGATGCGGGTCAGGTCGACTGGAAGGTGTCTATGTCGAGTGGTCGGTAGGAGTGCCGCGCTGCGTGTCGCAAAGCCTGATCGGTTCGCGGTGTGTAGTTCTGGTCGTTGTAGTCGATTTGTTTGATCCGGGCTTTCCGCTCTGCATCTTGCTGTTTGACGCTGGACCAGAACATTTCTTCAGCGGTCGGCTGTGTTGGGTCCGGTTCTTCGAAAGAGGGGAGGGAAGAGTAGCCCTCTTGCGGCTGCTCGATCTGTGCCACCGGAGTGGAGTCTTGCAGGAAGGGGATTTGGACGCCTGCCAGGTGAAGCAGGCCTCCAGTGATGCAGGTTCCGATGAGGCCAGCGATTAGCCATTTGCCGATATTGCCAGCCCCTCTCGATGCCTTTAGGTAGTGCGGGGCGTCATCCCAGTCCGCTTTCATTCAGTGCTCCTTGCTAACCCTTCTTGACTTCCTGTGCTCGGGCAAACCAGCGCCTAGCCACTTCCGTTGTGATCGCTATCCCGCGTTTTGTTCGGTCAAGTTTGAACCAGCCGCTTCATAGTCCGGGGAAATTTGACCTCTATTTGGGTCTGTTTCGCCTTTCCAAAGCCATAGCTCGTACTGGGGGAAAGCTTTCAGCAGCTCTTCCATGTCCTCGATTCGAGCTTTCACCTTCCGATTGGTGGCCACGGTCTGCCACCGCTGGCGCTCCTTGATCTCCGTAGCTTCGGCCAGAGTGGTTGCCCCGATGTGGCGAACCAAGGTTCTAAGCCTTTCTTCAATCATTCCAAAAAGCTCTTAAAAATGATAAATAATTTATTGATGAATAGTTAATCAAAGATAAGATGCGTCCATTGATAAATTATTTATCAGTGCGAATTCTGTAAATGACACGAATAGTGACGGAACGAGCATGGAACTGGAAGAGCTAGAGCCCTCCAAGCTGGTGGGGCCACAACAGGACGTAGAAACCATAGAGAGCTGGGCTGACCGTAACGGCATTCCCTACGGCGTAGCCCGTGCCTGGGCAATGAAGTGCGTGATCCCGACGGTGAAGCTTGGCAAACGCCGCATGGTTAACAGCGCAATGCTCCGCAACTGGCTGCTGGAACAGAAGTGGACGGCGTGAACCATGAAAAGCCTGAGCAGCTATCTACAGCCCACGCGTGCCGCCAACGGCGACTGCTCTGTCTGCTGGTCGCAACGCGAGGCAGCTAGGAGCGCTCGCTGCCGGCCCACTGCATGTGAGCAGTGCTGACCCGCGCACCCAATGTTTGTCTATATCGGGCACATGGGTATTCATTTCGACATTGGAGCTCCACCCATGCATGACGCATACACCCCGATCGTTTTTCAACGCTACAACCGCCAACTGCGCACGGTGTTGATCGACCAGCAGCCCTGGTTCGTCGCCGATGACTTCGGTCGCCTGATCAGCGAACGCCACAGCGACCGCATCTGCCGCAGGATGGACGAAGACCAGCTCGGCACCATCTGGCTGGGGCATGCTTCAGGCACAAAGGAGCAGGTGCAGGTCATCAACGAATCCGGCGCCTACAAGGCGCTGTTCCGCTTCCAGCATCCGGAAAACCGCAGCCTGCGAGTCTGGCTCAGCAATGAAGTGATTCCCGCTTTGTTGGACATGCGCAATGAAGCCAGCGCAGCCCCACGCCGGGTGCTGATGGGCTGGGGCTCGAAACGGGTCAGCGTGCTGGAGTGGCAGGGCGAGCTCTGGGTGCCGATACACGACCTACCCAACTTCTGCCACCACCACGGCGCCCCGTCAAACCACGAATCGGTCTGGCGCAGCCTGATTCTGCGCAGGCCGCACTGATCGCCGACAGACTCAGGGCTCAGCGGCATGAGTCCGCAGGTTGCCGGACTGTCTCAGGGCGTGAAGTGGCAACTCGCAGACCCTACGGATGAAGTTTTGGTAGGGCGGGTGCAACCCGCGCGGCAATTCCGGGTGCGGGCGGCGCTGGCGGAAGGGCCGAAACGCGCGGTCGATCTGTTCGGTGCGCTGTTCACCCGGGAAATCGGCAGCGACCTGCTGTCCTTCGCCACCCGCGAGGCGCTGGCCACCCTCAATCACCTGCAGCTGCGAGGGCAGGTGGTGGCCGACCAGGATGTTAGTGGCGTGAACTGGTATCGCCTCGATGTCCGCCAGTTGCTCGCCGGTTGAACGGCGGAGCGTAGGCTGAACGCAGAGACTGCGAAAGTATCCTTACGCCATTCGCGAAATGGCGCTTCCGGCACTTGCTGCGCCTGGCCACCAGTCATACGATTCGACTGTTCCTCAGCCGGAGGAGTCATCGTGAAACCGGTGACGCTCCTGATGCGCATCCTGGCGCCTGCCATCGCCCTGGCGCTGGCATCCGCCGGCCTGCATGCCGACGACCAGTTCGCGCCGTTGCGCGACGCCATGGTGCGGGAAATCGCCGCCATGTCGTCCGTCACCCGCGCCGAAACCGGCCGGGCCGAGTTCGCGGCGTCGGTAATGGTCGCCATGGTCAGGGTGCCGCGCCACCAGTTCGTCCCGCCCGATGAGCAACCCTACGCCTACGAAAACCGGCCGCTGCCGATCGGCTACGGCCAGACCATCTCCCAACCCTACATCGTCGCCCTGATGACCGACCTGGCGCAGGTCGGGCCCGGCGACGTGGTGCTCGAGATCGGCACCGGCTCGGGCTACCAAGCGGCGATCCTCGCCGAGCTGGCGCAGGCGGTCTACACGCTGGAAATCATCGAGCCGCTGGCAATGCAGGCCAGGGAACGCCTGGGCCGGCTGGGCTATTCGAAAGTGCGGGCCCGGCTGGGCGACGGCTACCAAGGCTGGCCCGAGCATGGCCCGTATGACGCCATCCTCGTCACCGCCGCCGCCAGCCATGTGCCGCCGCCACTGATCGCCCAGCTCAAGGCCGGCGGGCGGATGGTGATCCCGGTCGGCGCGCCGTTCATGACCCAGTACCTGCTGCTGATCGAGAAGGCCGGCGATGGCAGCCTGTCCACCCGGCAGGTGTTGCCCGTCCGCTTTGTGCCGCTGGTCGGGGGCGGCTGAGCATGCATTCGCCGCCGTTGCTCGCCCTGGCGCTGCTGTCGGCCTCCGCACTGGGCTATGAGGTGCTCCTGGTGCGGTTGTTGTCGATCATCCAGTGGCACCATTTCGCCTACATGATGATCAGCGTCGCGCTGCTCGGCTACGGCGCCGCCGGCACCGCCGTGGCGCTGGCGCGGCCTGTGCTGGCGCCGCGCTTCCACGGCGTGTTCATCGGTGGCGCGCTGCTGTTCGGGCTTAGCGCCATCGCCTGCTTCAGCCTGGCCCAGCACGTTCCGTTCAATCCCCTTGAGATCCTCTGGGACCCTGGGCAGCTGGCGCGTCTGCTGTGGATCTACCTGCTGCTGTTCGTGCCGTTCTTCTGCGCGGCGCTGTGCATCTGCCTGACCTTCACCTGCTTTCAGGAACAGATTCACCGGATCTACGCCTTCGACATCCTCGGTGCCGGCATGGGCAGCCTGGCGATCGTCGCCGCGCTGTTCGTTCTGACGCCGGTCGATGCGCTGCGCCTGCTGGGCGGCAGCGGCATCGCCGCCGGGGCGCTGGCCTGCGGAAGACGCCAGCGCTGGCTGGCGGCGCTGCTGCTGGCGCTGGCGGTGGCGCTGCCGGCCGGCGTGCCCGGGCGCTGGATCGCCCTGTCGCCCTCCGAGTACAAGGAGCTGAGCCAGACGCTGCGCATCAAGAATGCCCGCGCGATCGCCCAGACCTGGAGTCCGCTGGGCCTGCTCACGGTGGTCGACAGCCCGACCATTCCCCTGCGCCACGCACCGGGACTGAGCCTCAACGCCACGCAGGAGCCCCCCGCGCAACTGGCCATCTTCACCGACGGTGACGGCCTTTCCGTACTGAACCGCCATGACGGGCGCCGCGAGCCGCTCGCCTATCTGGACTATCTGACCTCGGCCCTGCCTTACCACCTGCTGCGGCAGCCCCGCGTGTTGGTGCTGGGCAGTGGCGCCGGCGCCGATGTGCTGCAGGCGCTCTACCACGGCGCCAGCGCGGTGGATGCCATCGAACTGAACCCGCAGGTGATCGATCTGGTCCAGCGCCGCTTCGCCGACTTCTCCGGCAAGCCGTACAGCGCGCCCAACGTCCGTGTGCTGATCGGCGAGGCGCGCGGCCTGGTGGCTTCGCGCAGCGAGCTTTACGACCTGATCCAGATCGCCCTACTGGACTCCTTCGGCACCGCCTCGGGCGGCCTGCATGCGCTGTCCGAGAACTACCTGTATACGGTGGAGGCATTCGAGGAATACCTGCGCCATCTCGCGCCCGGCGGCCTGCTGGCCATCACCCGCTGGGTCACCCTGCCGCCGCGCGATGTTCCCAGGCTGCTGGCCACCGCGGCCGCGGCCATCGAGCGCGACGGGCAGGCCAGCGCGGCGCGCCGCATCGTCATGATCCGCGGCTGGAAGACCGCGACGCTGCTGGTCAGCAACAGGGATTTCGACGACGCCGGTATCGCCGCGCTGCGGGAGTTCTGCCGGGCGCGCTCCTTCGACCTGGCCTACTACCCCGGGATGACCGTGGCCGAGGCGAACCGCTACAACCTGCTCGACCAGCCGTACTTCTTCGACGCGGCGCAGGCCCTGCTGTCCGGCGAGCGCGCGCAGTTCCTGGCGCGCTACAAATTCGACGTGCGCCCCGTCACGGACGACCGGCCGTATTTCTTCCACTTCTTCAAGTGGCGCTCGCTGCCGGAACTGCTGGCGCTGAAGGCGCAGGGCGGCCTGTCGATGCTGGAGTGGGGCTACCCGGTGCTGATCGCCACGCTGCTGCAGGCCGGCGTGGCCGCCGTGCTGCTGATCCTGCTGCCGCTATGGGTGGCGCGGCGGCGCCAGCGGCGCTCTCGAAATGCGGCTCTGGCCAGGTTCGAACTTCGGGTCGTGTCCTACTTCGCCGCCATCGGCTTCGCCTTCATGTTCGTGGAAATCGCCTTCATCCAGAAGTTCACCCTGTTCCTCAGCCACCCGCTGTATTCGGTGGCGGTGACGCTGAGCGCGTTCCTGATCTTCGCCGGCCTCGGCAGCCGGTATTCCGGCCGGCGGCAGGCGGGCACGGGCGGAGGATTCCGCCATCCGCTGGCGCGGCCGGTGCTGGCGATCTGCATGTTCGCCCTGCTCTACCTGATCGTCCTGCCCCCGCTGTTCCAGCTGCTGGCGCCGGTATCGACCGTGGTCAGGTTCGCCGTCTGCGCCGCGCTGGTCGCGCCGCTGGCGTTCGCCATGGGCATGCCGTTTCCGCTCGGGCTCGGGCGCGTCTCCGCGCGCGCCGAAGCGCTGGTGCCGATCGCCTGGGGCGTCAACGCCTGCGCATCGGTGGTGGCGGCCGTGCTGGCGACCCTGCTGGCGATCCACCTGGGCTTCACCGTGGTGTTGCTGCTGGCGTTGCTGGTGTACCTCGCGGCGGCGGTCGCGTTTCCCTGAGAGCGGCGGTCCGCAGCGAAACGTCGACAGACCTGGCCGAGACGAATTGGCCTGTTGGAACGCCGCTTGTCGCAGTTCATTGTGTCGCTGTCCGCCTCGATGTTGCAGCGGGAGTTCAGACTAGGTGGCCCGGGTGTTTCTGGCGGGGGCATGCCCGTCAGGATGTGGTTGTTCCAGTTCAATGGCTGTTTCGCGCTTGGCTTCTGCATCGCCCTCCGGACAGGCATCGAGTTCCTCGCTGATATACAGGTAGAACATCCTGGTCATTTCCACCGCCCATTGCCGGTCGGACAAGCGGTGGACGCATTCGCGGTTGATCAGTTCGTAGGTGATTGTCCCCATCAGCATCTGGTAGGCCCAACGGATGCGCCTTTCCACGACTGGAGTGGCGCCTCCGGGATGAATCCGTGACAGGCCTCTCGCCGGGCATGGCGTTGCTGCGATAGCCGATCAGGCAATTGTGCTCATAGGGGGGGTGAGCCGCCTGGATCATGCACCGGAGATGATGCGCGTCCGCCGACAAACCGTTGAGCATCCGTTTGGGACGCTCAAATACTGGATGGGCGCTACCCATTTCCTGAGCAGGACGCTGCATCGAGTCAGTACCGAAATGAGCTTGCATGTGCTCGCCTACAACTTGAAACGGGTCATGAAGATTTTGGGTAGTGGTGCCTTGATGAAGGCAATCAAGGCCTAGGGCATGTGGCCTTTTTATCGGCGTTCTGAGTGGGTACAGCGGGTTCTTTGCGGAATAGACCCACAAGGCCAATTCGATAGGTTAGAAGCCTGTACAGGCCTCTAGTCCACCGAAAACTAACAATCCGTCGATTACGAAACGCTGGCTGCGCTTTTACACACTCTGGGCCGAAAGCGGACCTTGGCGAGATCGACAAAGTATCTTGGTGAACGATGGTTTTTGAGTGCGTCCAGTTTGCTCGGGCTTGCCGAGACTGAGCGGGGTTGGGGCTTGTGCCGCCCCAATCCCGCCGCTGCTATTTTTAGCCGCGCTGCAAGGCTGGGGTTCGCGCAGGGATCAAGCGCTTCGTCCCGGTCGACTCAAACGCCGAAGCCAGGCGCAGCAGCGCCGAATCGTCGTAGGCGCGGCCGGCAAATGTCAGGCCTACGGGCATGCCGATGTCCGCCATCACGCCCATCGGCACGGTGACCGTGGGCACCCCCAGGTGGCGGATGGCGAGATTGCCGTTGGCGACCCAGACACCGTTGCTCCAGGCGATATCCGCGGACTGCGGATTCACATCGGCATCTGCCGGGCCAACGTCGGCTACCGTCGGGAATAGCACCGCGTCGAGCCCCAACCGATCCATCCAGTCTTCGAGATCGATTCGACGCGTCTGCTCGAGTCCGCGCAGGCCATCGGGCAGCGTGGTGATCTCGTCCCACGGCGTAATACCGCGCTCGGCCATCCGCACATACTCATCCATGCCGGCGACCAGGTCGCCTTCGCGGTTGGGCAGGGTTCCCGGGTCGTGGGGGAAGATCAGCGGTCCGTTCACGTCGACCAGGCGGTTCAATTTCGGATCGCCGTTCGCCCGAAGGAAATCATCGAACGCCCAGGCCGACAGATCCCATAACTCGTGATGGAGGAACTCCTTGGAAACCAGGCCACGGTTGAACACAGTCGGTGCACCGGGACGGTCGCCCTCGCAATTCGAGACCAGCGGGAAATCGACCTCGACCACTTCCGCGCCGGCCGCTTCTAGTGCCTGGCGGGCCTCTTCCCAGAGCCCGATCACGGAGGGACGGGTGATGATGCGCTGCCCAGTCGGGCCGCCGATACCCGGTTTTTCGCTGGTGCCCGCTTCGGCATCGGCGTTGATAAACATGCGAGGTACGCCGAACCGCTTGCCGGCGAGCGCATCGGTATTCGCGGCAAGCGCCGGATAGGAGGTGGGGCGCACCGAGGCGACACTCGGAATGGGCACCCAGGGTTGCAGCCGCCACAGATCTCCGCGGGTGTCGGGATCATCCGCCACCACCACGTCCAGCACCTCGAGGAGGTCGGCCATGGTCCTGGCATAGGGCACGACCACGTCCATGGTCGGCGTCAGCGGCCAGTTGCCGCGCACCGAGATCACCCCACGCGACGGCGTGTAGGCGCACAGGCCATTGTTCGAGGCGGGCCCTCGTCCGCTCGACCAGGTTTCCTCGGCGAGACCGAAGGCCGCAAAACTGGCGGCGGTCGCCGTGCCTGCTCCGTTCGATGAGCCCGAGGCGAAGGGGGCGGTGAGATAGTCGGCGTTGTACGGGCTCTCCGCACGACCATATACCCCGCGCTGCATGCCGCCGTTGGCCATGGGCGGCATATTGGTCTTGCCCAGGCAGATCGCGCCGGCGGCGCGCAGCCGTTCGATGGTGAACGCATCGCGATAGGCGATGAGGTTCGCGAATGCGGGACTGCCGGACGCCGCTGTGAGCCCCTTCACCAGATAACTGTCCTTGGCCGTATAGGGGATGCCGTCCAGCGGGCCAAGCATCTCGCCCCGGGCCCGACGGGCATCGGAAGCCTGCGCCTCCTTGAGCGCATCGGGGTTGCGCACCACGACCGCGTTGAGGGCGGTGGGCGTGTCGGGGCCGTCGTAGGCATCGATCCTGGCGAGATAGGCCTGGACCAGCTCGACTGAAGTCGTTTGGCTAGATTCGAGCGCAGCGCGCAGTTCGGCAATGGAAACCTCGGTTACCTCGATCATGCTGTCACCGCTGGCTGCTGGTAGGGAATGCAACGAATGTCTCCATTACGCCGCACCTTGGGCTCAGGGACATCAGTTATCTCAAGATGGGTTCTCATATCGTTCCTCGTTTCACTGCATCACGCGACAGGGGCTGGACTTAAACCTGGGCTAGCCAGATGTCTTTGCCGGACGCTTACTTTTTGCCTACTGCAAAGCAGGCAAACGGTATCGATTACGGATTTTTATTCGATACTAATCGATTAAAACCCCAAGAAGAAGGCAAATTTCGCTTTTAAAGCCGATTTTTATCGGATATAAATAAACCATCCACTGCAGCGCCCTCGAGTCCTAAGCCCCGAGCCCCGAGCCCACCACAAGCCGGGATGGGGTGCAGTGCGCAGCGTCGGTAGCCATCGCCCCCGTGCGGGCTATCGCTACACTCGACCCATCCCGGCTGCACATGCACCGATCTTGCAGGTATAAGTGATGACTACCCTGACAACTACCCCACGCGCCGACGGCTTCCGCATGCCGGCCGAGTGGGAACCCCATAGCCAGGCCTGGATGGTCTGGCCCGAGCGTCCGGACAACTGGCGCCTGGGCGGCAAGCCGGCGCAGGCCGCCTTCAGCGCCGTGGCCAAGGCCATAGCCGACTTCGAGCCGGTCACCGTTTGCGTGTCCGCCGGCCAGTACGAAAACGCCCGCGAGCGTCTGGGCCACGGCAATATCCGCGTGGTGGAAATCAGCACCGACGACGCCTGGGTGCGCGACACCGGGCCGACCTTTGTCACGAACAGCAGCGGCGCCGTGCGCGGCATCGACTGGACCTTCAACGCCTGGGGCGGCCTCGACGGCGGCCTCTATGCCAACTGGGTGCGCGACGATCAGGTGGCGCGCAAGATCCTCGAGATCGAAGGCTGCGCCCGCTACCGCACCGACGGCTTCGTGCTGGAAGGCGGCTCCATCCATGTGGACGGCGAAGGCAGCCTGATCACCACCGAGGAATGCCTGCTCAATCGCAACCGCAACCCGCACCTGTCGCGCGAACAGATAGAGCAGATGCTGCGCGAGCACCTGGCCATCGACACTGTGATCTGGCTGCCGGACGGCCTGTTCAACGACGAGACCGACGGCCACGTCGACAACTTCTGCTGCTACGTGCGCCCCGGCGAAGTGCTGCTGGCTTGGACCGATGAGCCCAGCGACCCCAACTACCCGCGCTGCCAGGCCGCCATGCGCGTGCTGGAGGAGGCGCGTGACGCCCAGGGACGCCAGCTGCTAGTGCACAAGATGCCGATTCCCGGCCCCATCTACGCCACCGATGAAGAATGCGCCGGCGTCGACCTGGCCGCCGGTACCCAGGAACGCGATCCGTCGATCCGCCTGGCCGGCTCCTACGTCAACTTCCTGATAGTCAACGGCGGCATCATCGCGCCCAAGTTCAACGACGCCAAGGATGCCGAGGCCGAAGCCATCCTGCAGCGCCTGTTCCCCGACCACCGCGTGGTGATGGTGCCGGGCCGCGAGATACTGCTGGGCGGCGGCAATATCCACTGCATTACCCAGCAACAACCGGCGCCACAACGGCGCTAAGCCACCTGAAGTCTGGGCCGCACCTTGTGCAGCCCAGACTAGGCTGTGCCGCGCACAGCCCAGTTCAGGCCGAATGCCCCGCCGTCTGGGCCACGCTTTCCGGGTCCAGCGCGCGCAACGCCTCGTATTGGCTGACGAATACCTGGCCGCCGAAGCGCTGCAAAAAATCCGAGCGCTTGAGCTGGTCCATCACCGGCCCCTTCACCTCCGACAGATGCAACTGCACCCCGGCGCTCGGCAGCCGCTCGGCTATGGCTTCCAGCGAATCCAGGGCACTGGCGTCGATCAGGTTGACCCCCGGACACATCAGCACCAGATGGCGCACCTGTGGCCGCGTGGCGATCAGCTCGCCGATCCGCTCCTCCAGATAGCGCGCATTCCCAATCTGGTTGGGAGGCGTGATGCCGGCAGCCTCGGCGAATTCGAAAATTTGCTTATAGATCTGGGCAACACGACGCGCCGTCTCGCGGGCACCGCGCTTGATAATGCGTTGTAGGTTTTCGACCAGCATGGGCGTACTGATACTGCTGATCGGTAGCTTTCCCAGCCAGGGGTAGGCGTTGAGCTCAAGGCGCTGCCGCACAGTGCGGGTGTACTCCGGATCCCAGGAGGACTCGCGAATAGCTAGCCATTGCTTGGCAACCGATTCAAAGGTGTGTTGGTGATCAAGCTGGCTGACCGCTCTGGCCATGCGCCTTTGAAGCGAAGGGTCTTGGCCGCCTGCAAGCTGTGCGCGAGCGTCGTCACGCTTGGGCCGGGGCCCTGGAAGCCTCGAACACCGGGTTCTATAGTTAATCGTTCGTAGCTGAGGGTGCCGGTCTTGACGACCTTGAAAGCGATTTCGTCGGCAGCCCAGGCGATCGCACCTGTGGGCAGTTCAGCAATGCCTGGATTCAAGCCCTGACGGGCAATATGACCTGGCGTTTCTAAGCCCGGCAATCGCCTAGTAAGTTCCAACTCAAGGAGTACAAAGTCTCATGAGCATGTCACGTAAATTGCTGGTTGGCGTTGTATTGAGCAGCCTGCTGCTCGGTGGTTGTGTCTCGAAAGTGACAGAAAAGGAGCAGTATTCTGGCTTCCTGCCCAGTTACGATGGGCTGCAGGAAGTCACGACAGTGAGCGGCCAGAAGGCCATGCGCTGGGTGGCCCCGGGCTTCACGCCTGGCGCTTATTCCACTGTGGTGTTCAACCAGCTGGAGCTGTATCCCGCACCGAAGCCGAACGAGCGGGTCAACCTGCAAACCCTGCAGGATCTGCAGGCATTCACCAGCGCCAGCGCGAAGAGCGTACTGGCGCAGAAGTATCAGGTAGTCCCGACTCTTCAGGCGGCGCCAGCCGGCTCGCGCACCCTGATCATGCATGCGGCGATCACCGGCGTAACGGCCTCCAACGAAGGCATGAAATGGTATGAGGTGGTACCGGTAGCGGCTGTGGTGGGGGCGGCTTCCGCAGCCTCCGGCCATCGCGATCAGAATACCGAGTTGTACATCGAGGCCGACTTTATCGATGCGGCCTCCGGTTTGCCGGTGGCGAAAGTCGTGCGCAAGGTCTTCGGCAAAACTCTGGAAAATGAAAGCCAGGAGATCACCGCGGATGACTTCAAGGCCGCGATCAATGGGCTGACCGGCGATATGCAGGCGTTCCTCAAATAACTGGGAGATGTGCGGTCCGTTCAGCCTGCCGGGTTGTGCCGGGGACAGGGATGTCCCCGGCAACCGTAGTTAGCGGGTCAGACCATCACCCACGCCCAGAGCGATCCATTTGCTATTTCACCCGCTGCATTGGCGGCTGCTTCCACTGGCCTGCACTCAGGTGCCCCGGCGGAAACTCGCACCAACGACATGCAGCGCGGCGTCGCGGTAAATGCCCGCGACGAGTGAGGCGGCTAAGCGCGACGTGCGCTCACTGCGCTCGCTATTTCCCCGCGGCCGCATTGCCGATCGCTTCGATTGTCGACTCTCTCGTTTCACCGGGGTTACCTCCTCGGACTTCGTGACGCTTGGCGCCAAATCAACTCGTGCGCTTGCCGGAGATCGACCGCGCCAGCGAGCGCGGCGGCACGGAGAATCTGTTTGCCTCTGGTTTTATCATGCTGCTCATCGCTCCAGAGGTGCGCGATGAACGCTTTCGAACAGGAATCAGACGATTGATCTGTTTGTTCCTGTTGGATTCCCGTTCACGGTCGTTGTTTGGTTTCGGTCAATTCATTTGCTCTGGTTCGCGCGACTATTGCGCCGGGATGGTGAGCAAGGGCAGCTTCTCGTTGCCGCCGGTTTCCGCCAGCGTGAAGAAGAACATGACGGCCGTGAGCGCACGCTTGGTTTGCCAGTCGCCGTCGTCAATCCAAAACCAGTAATCGCGGTAACGCACGGCGGCAAAAACGTCCGCTGGCTTGTCCTTGCCGCTGTGAATCCGCACCTTGTCCTGCCGGGTCTCCGTGGCGGCGTGCTCGAAGGCGGGCAGCGCGCGGTGGTCCTTCAGGTGTGCCTGCGGCACGTCCGTGTAGCTCGCGAAGGCACCCATGATTTGCAGCATTGAGCGGCTGTTCACGGCCAGTTCGTTCTCCGCCCCGCGCATCGGCGAATAGGTGATCACGAATCTCTGCTGTTCGGCGGGCAGCTTGAGCAGCCGCCGGGCTTGCGCCGCCTTTTCCACGATGTCGGCGGGCACGTCGTCACGCCGGAAGAGTATGACTCCGGTCGCGCCTTTGGCATTGTCCTCCTCGACGCGCATCCCGACCGCACCGGCGGCTTGCACTTCGCGTATCAGTTGCAACGCGCGCACAAACTCTGGATCCGCCTCGCGCACCGCGCCCCCCGCGGTCGAACGATTGCGCACGCCGTTGAGCGACTCGGCGGTCAGGCCCAGGATGAAGTCCGCCGGATAACCCGCCTGGATCATGAAGAAGATGTTCTTGGGATCAATCGGCGTGATGAGTCCGCGCAAAAACTTTTGCCCAGTCAGCGGCATGTAGGTGATGGTGGGCCGGTCGGTGTAGATGGCCAGCCCGCTCCCCGAGAGGAAATCGCCCTGCACCGCTCTTTCCGAGGAGAGCGTGCCGGTGAGGTTCACGCCGGTTTGCAACGAGTAGCCGTTGACGATGGATGACACCTCCACGAACACCGGCAGGTCCATGTAGCGCAGCTTGACGATGTTCAGCAGCGTCTGCTGCTTCCACGAATCGGCGATCGAGGCGCTGTAGTCGAAACGATCCACCGCAATGGTGTTGGGGCCCAGATGTGTACAGCCCGCGAACAACGCAGCCGCTGCGACACACAGGCAAAGCTTCGTTGAGGCGAGGCAACGCAAGCGGCGCGCGACGGCGATGAGGTTTTGTCTGCGTGTGGTTTGCATTGTTGTGACCTTTCGGTGGGAGTTATTGGTCAGACCATCACCCACGCTCAGGGCGATCATTGGCTATTTCACCCGCAGCATTGGCGGCTGTTTCCACTTGCCTGCACTCAGGTGCCCCGGCGGAAATTCGCCCCACCGACATGCAGCGCGGCGTCGCGGTAAATGCCCGCGACCAGTGAGGCGGCTAAGCACGACCTGCGTTCACCGTGCGCGCTATTTTCCCGCTGCCGCTGCGCCTGGCGGGGCGAATCCGGGCGGCACCTTGAGCCACGGGAAGCCCTGCAACGCCATGTCATAACCGGTGTCGTAGAGCTTGCGCATGTATTGATTGTCGAACTCCTCCTTGTGGGGCGCGTTGAAGCTCGAGGGTATGAACCCGAGGTTGAAATCCACGCCGTCGCGCTGGGCGGTGGCATAGATCCGGTACAGGTCGCCGATGCCTTGGCTGTGGATCAACGAGGTGACCGCGCGCCCGGCGATGCTCATGGTGTTGCGCTCGACCTGCGCCCAGTCCGGGTCGAGCCGCGCGTTGCGTATCACGTAGAGCCTGCGCTCGCGGGTGACTCCGGCGGCCGCCGCCAGCTCTTTAACGCGGATCGCCGCCGGATAGGCGAATACCTGCGCCATGATGCCGCCGTCCACGTGCATTTCCTGGTAGGCCTTGCCGTCGACTTCCACGTCGAACATGGTCGGCGGAAAGCCTCCCGGAATCGAGGCGGAGGCGATCATGATCCTCACGAACAGGTCCAATGCCTTGGGACCGCCGTAGCTCGCGATTTTTCCCATGTTCCAGATGATGGGGCGGCGCGCATCGAGGTCGGCGGTGGCGATCAACAGAAAGCGGCCCTTCGCGTACTCGGCGGCGATCGCCTTGAGCATGTCCTCGTCCACCGATTGACGCGTCAGCTGCAACAGCGGTGCATTGTCCGCCATCGCATCGCCCAAAACGCCCGCGATGAAGCTGCGCGGCTCAAGGACGTCTTTCGGGGATATGGTGGTATAGACCTTCTTCAGCGTCGCATCGTACTTCGGCCCGAGAAAGACGAAAGGCGCAATCAGCGCGCCGGTGCTGATGCCGGTCACCAGTTTGAATTCAGGCCGCGTTCCTGTCGCCGTCCAGCCATTCATCAATCCCGCGGTGAAGGCGCCATTGTCACCGCCACCGGAAATCGCCAGATATACCGCCGGTGGCAGCGCCCCCTGGTGTCCCTGCTTCGCGAGGTAATCCTGTTCCCGCCGCAGCGCTTCAAGCCCGACTCGGGCGAGCTCGGTCATGTCGCCACCCGCGACATAACGCACCCCGGCCATGCCCGGGATCTCCGCCTTTGCCGTCAACTCGGGCGGCACCGCCGGCAGGCGCGGCGGCGCCATCGCGCAGCCCTGCATCAGCACTAACACGGCCACAATCAGGCTGGTGGTTTTCATCATCATTTATCTCTCTTGCTATGCCGTGTTGAACTCGATGAGTGGGTGGCCAGCTAACGTCGGGTTTCAGGACTTGCCGAATCACGGCCGGCATCAGTGGCACAGGGTAATGTCATCGTGCATTCGCTCTTGGAGGCTCCCTAGAACACCACCCCCACCAGCATTTTCAACAGTTCTTCCAGCGGCATCATGGTCAGTGCCAGCGGCACCATCGGCACCAGTGTGGCGACCACGATCTGGAGGATGGCGTCCTTAGTTATAGGCGCGAGACGCATGCCCCGCACCACCTCGTAACTATTGCCCAGATCGGCGAGGGACTGGATGTCGGCGCTCCCCACGAACGGCTCATCGGCAGGGGCGCCGCCACGCAGCCACTTGCTATCGAACTCGCGCACGTAACGCTCCGCCAGCGTGCCAAATTCGCTCCGGCCGGTGCGCTTCGCCTGAGCAAGCTGAGGCGTAAACATCAGGAGTGGGCCGAAGACCAGGCACAGCAGAAAAATGACCATCACAGCGATTTCGACCTTGAAGTCGGTCAGTGTGGCGCCGAGGTAGAAAATCCGGCCGGCGAGCAGTCCGGCTAGCACTGCGCCATGCGCTACCGCGAGCGGGGCGAAGGCGTGGGCGGTATTGGAGAGAAATCCCAGGCCGCCGAGGCGATCCGGATGCGCGGGAACCAGGCTCAACTCGATGCGTGACACCTGCCAGAGAAAGCGCGCCCAGATGAAGAGGCGGAAATACCAGCGCAACAGCAGAAACTGGAAGATCGGCAGGCTCACATAGCCATACCAGATTCCCGCGAACGAGGGCTTCGCGCCGTCCACGGACGGTGTCGCGTACCAGGTGGCGGTGTCGAGTGCCAGGTATTGGCGCCAAATGATCAGGACACCGACGAGATACACGAAGGCGATCAGCAGTACCTCGGCGGACACCGAGTTGCGCAGCCGAAATGCCGAAGCGATGGCGGCATCGAAGCGCGGCATGGCGCTGGCGGGAATCAAATGGCGTTCCAGAAATAGCGTCACCACGGAGCTCATGCGCCGGTGCACCACCAGTTCGGCTGCAATCAACAGGGGCAGCGCCACCAGGAAGCGGACGTGAACTTCCACGTCCAGCAGGAAGGGTACGGTCGCACTCCCGCCGAGCAGCTGCCCTTCCAGAGTCGAGAGCAGCAAGAGCGGTAGCCATACAAGCAGCGAGATCAGGATGATGCGCTGGCGCACCAGCAGCAGCGAATCGTCGGACAGGTGCGCCCGAATCAGAAGCTGGAAGAGCGGCCCGCCGAGGACGAGCGAGAAGTCTGGCGCAGCTGGGAACGGACCCAAACCATCGCTGGGTTCCGATGTCCGAGATTTCATTTGCAGTCCCTCCACATCGAGGCAAAGCGCATGGCGCTCAGCAGGATGGACAAGCGCGCTGGGCAGAAAAAGCCAGATGAATACTCATCCAGAGTTCCTCCAGAGCGGCAAAGGCCTGAGTTAAGGGCGTGCGGGCGGCCCGCACGCCCCCTTGAACGCTTAGTGAGGCGTCACTCACGCCCACTTCTTTCCGAGCTCTTCCAAGCCAGCCTTTTGTAAGTCCTCCGGGCTCATCAAGATGCGGAACTTGCAGTTGGCCTGGAAGTTAAGAAAGAAGGGCTCAGCAAAGGCAGGCACATCAGACGGATCTTGTACGTTAATCACAAAGATACCGCCGCGTTTTCCGTCTTGCTCCGTGAAGTAGGCAGTCTCCGGCTTGATTGATTCAAGAATGCGCCCAATGATCTCGCCCACCTTTCCGCTTCTGACTAACGAGTTGAATGGTTCAAGTGGAAACTCGGCCGTGAGTAGCATTTTCATTTGTGGACTCCCCTTTGTTGCGGCATTCAAAGGCGGTGCCGCTGGCGCCAAACTACAGATTAGGCGACTGCAGGCAGTTCCTCACAGAGTAGGCAACCATTGGAACCGCCTCTGGTGATTCACCATGAATCAGGCGGGAGTCACCAGCAGTGACTCACCGTGAATCACTGCTGGTATGCGTGAGCCAAAACGAAAGAACCGTCATAGTGGCGATTTGGCGGCGGTGCGCTCCAGACACTATTCCTCTTCGATAAGGACCTCCAACCGCCCGGACTTCACCGCCTTCACCAGGGCCGCATGGTCCTGCTCCGTCTGATCGGCATAGGCGAGGGCAAAGTCGCCCAATGCCTCATCGAAGCTGTCTCCGTTGCCCAGATAACCCGTGATGGTCGCGCTATCGCCCGACTTGGCATGGGCGCGGGCCAGGGTCAAGCCGCAGAATCCGGCATAGCGCTTGAGTTGTGTGGCTGTAACACCCTCGATAGGCACCGACATCTTCATGTCGCGCATCTGACGGACAAAAAAATCATGTCCCCCCCGCCCTCGCGTCCAACCCAGGAAAATGTCGCTGGAGGACTGCATGAGTCGCTGCCCCATGACGACACGCTGTCCCTGGTTCGTATAGTGGCTTTTCCCCGCATAGGGTTCGAGGACCGAGCGACAGGATTCCTTGAACTGGAGAATCAGCGGGTGGTTTTCTTCGGAGAGCATCAATCCGATCAAGCAGCGGGTGCCGACGCTGCCAATACCCACGACTTTCATGGCGGCGTCTACCAAGCGATAGCGATCCAGGAGGACGCGGCGTTCATCGGACAGCGTCGAACGGTAGTCCGCCAGCGCCTGGTGGACCGCTTCCATGAATCCTGGGGTGGCGACATGGAACAGGACCGGCGGTTGATCGACTATGCGGGGGTGCCCGGCAACCTACTCGGCAATCCTGGGGAAAACGTTTTCGACCACTCGCTCGCGGGCTTTATCGGCAAGTTGTTGGCGAGTCTTTTTCATTTTTTCATCAGGCGCCGTCTCAATCAGGGTTTGCATGTCCAGGCGCGAGTACCAGACCTCCAGTGGGTTCTTCTTGGAGTATTCGCGCAGGTTTTCCCGATAGGCGCGCGCGCAAGCCACAGCGGTTTCCCGTGATCGGGTATCGGACAGCCCAAAATCGCGGCCAGCGACCGCAAAACTGGCGGCCAGCCGTTTGATGTCCCACTCCCAGGGGGCCGGGAGGGTTTCGTCGAAGTCGTTGAGGTCGAACACCAGGTTGCGCTCCGGCGTGGCAAACAAGCCAAAATTCAACAGGTGGCAATCGCCACAGGCCTGCACCTGAACGCCGATGTTGGGTGTTCTGGACAGATCATGGGCCATGAGCCCCGCCGAGCCTCGGAGGAAGGTAAAGGGACTGCGGAGCATGCGGCCGTAGCGGATCGGCACCAGTTCCTGGAGCCGATCCTTGTTCGATTTTTCGAGGATCGCGATCGGATCCCGCTGCTTGGCCTTTGGTGTCCAGGCGGCGTGGCTGCTGCGCGGCACGCTATCGCGCAGCAGCTTCCCAGCATTGAGACGCTGTTCACGGGAGCGGAATAGCGGTGCGGCCTCTGCTGCCTTGGCGGCGTTGGTCTTCGCCTTGCTGGTCGTTCTCTTGCTGATGGCCATGATTGCACCCCGCTCATTCCCGTTTCAGCATCCTCTGCCACAAGAGTTCTCAGTTGGCCCACAGGCTCATGCACTGCCCCCGTGTCGGTCTTCCCATAATGAAAGACGAACCTTCGGCCTTGTGCACGCCCATAACTCAGATTTCCCGGGCGAGCGAGCGTTGCGGAGCGACGATGACGCATACAGACCTGGGCTAATCTTTGACATTGAAGCGCATGATCGGAGTGCCGATCCTCTCGGCGAGGGTCATCGATATCCGAGTAAATGTACCGGGCGGTACATCCAAGCGTGACGTGGCATCAACCGGGACCGCTGACTCAGGGCCGAACTGGAGAAGGGCATTACTCTGGCCGGGATGGTGCAGTGCAACCAATGCGCGACGTTCGATTGCGTGTCCGTTGTTGCAAGCGCTGGCGTTCGGTCTCCATCTGAGGAAGGCGAGGAAAGGGGGCCATGATATTGACTCCGAACAAGAAGAACTTGCTCGTTACTGCCGTGGTGGCTTCGCTGGCGCTATCGGGTTGCGCGAGTATCGGCCCCAGTACTGTAACGGTGGATCGCTTCGATTACAGTTCGGCCATAGCCGACTCATGAAAACAGCAGACTCTGCTCAACATCGTCAAGCTGCGCTATATGGACATGCCTGTGTTTGTCGACGTTGCTTCGATTGTCGCCGGTTATTCGCTGGAGACCGGAGGCAACATTGGCGGACAAATTTCCTCGGCCGATGCCGTTCAGGGCAACAGCGTCGTGCTGGGTGCCAACGGCAAATATACTGATCGCCCCACGATTACCTATGTGCCAATGACCGGTGAGAAATTCCTGTTCGGACTACTGACGCCCATCGATCCGAAGAATATTTTCTCCTTGCTCCAGTCAGGCTATGCGGCGGACTTCATCCTCGGGCTGACGGTCGAGTCACTCAACGGTGTACGCAATCGCTCGGCATTGGCTGGCGCCGTGCGCGAGGCTGAACCGGAGTTCCTGCGTGCCCTGGGTTTGCTGCGCGATATCCAGGTCGCAGGCGCAGTGGGTTTGCGCGTGGAAGAAAACAAGGCCACGGGCACGACCGCGCTGCTGGTCATGCGTCGGGATGATGTAGAGCCGGAAATACTGGAAAAGCAGAAGCAGCTCCGTCGCTTGCTTCATTTGCCGGAAGACAGCCAGAGGTTCGTGCTCAAGTACTCGCCGGCACGCGGAGAAGAGGGCGAACTGTCGGTCAACAGCCGTTCGATGCTGCAGATCATGACGGCGTTCTCCAGTTACATGGAGGTGCCCGAAGAGCACATTCAGGACCTTAGTGCCGTGCCGACTGTCGACACAGGTAGCACGGAAAATCGCATGTCGCGGATCCTCATTCGCAGCGGCAAGGAAAAACCCGAGCACGCGTACACGTCCGTGCGTTATCGCGACCACTGGTTCTGGATCGATGACAGCAACTGGCAGGCGAAGCGGGCACTGTCCGCCATCATGCTTTTCTTCTCGCTGTCGGAGGCCAAAGGGAACAACAATCTGCCGCTGATCACCATCCCGGCGCAGTGATTGTGTGTGGCAGCAAGGCCGAAACCCCACGGCGACTGCTCCCCCATCGAAGCACCAATGGCTTGGGTGGGCTAGCGCTGTCAGTCATGAGCAACCCCCTTTTCAAAGTGCTACGCCCAGTTCCGTGAGGAGGCCTGGCCGCCCCCACAACAGGCCAAGGAATACCGCCACCATCACCGACTATCTGGTATCTGGGCAACAGCCATACCTTCGGCGAGGCAGTGGAAAGCTGTTGCCTCGCTTTTGCCGGCCCAAACGGGACGGTCTAATCTGCACTGATAGATGAGGCCTGCCGCGGTCACGTCGCAGCCGTCGTGGAAGAAAACTTGTGCTCTGCATGCAGGCCGGATGGATGGACTTATGCCCAGAAGCGATGACCCCGTAACTGATAGTGCGACACCCGCGGCAAACCTTGCCGCCAGCGCTCCGGTTCGCGGCTGGCGCGCAGCTTTCCCTCCGGCCCAGTGGCTCCCTGCGTACCGGGCGCAATGGCTTGGGAAGGACGCTATCGCTGGTGTTACCCTCGCGGCCTATGGCATTCCGGTGTCACTCGCCTATGCCTTGCTGGCGGGTCTTCCGCCGCAATACGGCATTTATTGCTATCTGGTTGGCGGTCTGTTCTATGCGCTGTTCGGCTCTTCTCGCCAGCTGGCCATCGGCCCCACATCCGCGATCTCGATGCTCATCGGCGTCACGGTTGCGGACATGGCGGGGGGCGATCCGGGACGCTGGGCCGACATCGCGGCGCTGACAGCGCTGGTCATCGCCGCCATGTGTGCGCTGGCGTGGCTGCTGCGCCTGAGTTCCTTGGTCAACTTCATCAGCGAAACCATTCTGCTTGGCTTCAAGGCCGGCGCCGCCCTGACCATTGCGATGACTCAGTTGCCCAAGCTGTTCGGGGTCCAGGGGGGCGGGGAACATTTCTTCGAGCGCATCATCGTCCTGGTCGGCCAACTTCCCGACACCAACCTCGCCGTGCTGGCGTTTGGCGTCGCGGTCATTGCGGTGCTGCTGCTCGGGGAAAAATTTCTGCCAGGCCGTCCGGTGGCTCTGGTTGTGGTGGCGATTTCGATCGTTGCCCTGTCGGTGACGCCACTGAGTGGCCTTGGCTTCAAGGTCGTCGGCGCATTACCGACCGGCTTACCCGACTTCCACCTCCCAGGGCTGCGGCTGCGGGACGTGGACGGGGTGATTCCCCTGGCCTTTGCTTGCATGCTGCTGGCCTATGTGGAAAGCGTCTCAGCGGCTCGAGCCCTTGCCCAGGCCCACGGCCAGGAAATTGATCCACGCCAGGAGCTGCTCGGTCTGGGGGCAGCGAATCTGGGGGCGGCCTTGTTCCAGGGCTATCCGGTGGCCGGCGGCCTGTCCCAGTCATCGGTGAATGACCAAGCCGGCGCCAAGACGCCATTGGCACTGGTCTTCGCCTCGATCACCATCGCCTTGTGCCTGATGTTTCTGACGGGTTTGCTGGCCAACCTGCCCAATGTGGTGCTTGCAGCCATCGTGCTGGTGGCCGTCAAAGGCTTGATCGACATCCGCGAGCTGCACCACGTCTGGCGCGTGAGTCGCTTCGAATTCAGCGTGTCGATGGTGGCCTTCGCTGCCGTGCTGCTGCTGGGGATTCTCAACGGCGTGATGTTGGCGGTCGTGGTATCGCTGCTGTTGCTGATACGGCGCGCCGCGCGCCCCCACGTGGCGTTTCTCGGCCAGATCCCCGGCACTCGAAGTTATTCCGACATGGATCGCAACCCGGACAACCTGGCCGTACCGGGCGTGTTGGTGTTCCGCGTCGAGGCGTCGCTGCTTTACTTCAACGTCGAGCACGTGCGCGATGCGATCTGGCAGAAAATCCGCTCTACCCCCGACGCGTTGAAGCTGGTGGTCTGCGACATGTCCGCCTCCCCCTCGTCGACTTGGCCGGCGTACGCATGCTTGAGGCCTTGCATAGAGAACTGCTGGTTTTGGGGATACGCCTGCGACCCGTCGCAGCCCATGCGGCAGTGCGGGACCTACTGCGCGCCGAAGGACTGGAGGAACGCTTCGGCAACTTCAGTCACACGGTCTCCGTGGCCGATGTCATCGACGAGTTCCAGGGCAAGGGCGTAACTGGGGCTCGCTCTGATTAGCCTGGGTGCGCGTAATTCAGCCGAACAGGCCTTGGGATTGATTTTCCGTTAGGCAGCGGGTCAGCGTGGCGCCCGCTCCTTCGAGCATCGCCACGTGTTGCGCGGCCGAATGCCCCAGCAGCTCACGTCCGCTGAGGTGCTGCGGATGGTAGATCGGGATGGGCTTTCTCCGGCCCGATAAAAAGGAAGCGCTGCCAGCGTGGAACGTCATAAACGGCAGCTTCTGGCCGTTTGTTGCATGTCACGACCGGCTGGTTTGGGTCCAGGCTGTGTGAAAACAGCGAAGTGCTACCTTCAGAGCCGCACGCTGCATTGGGCTTGCGACCTGACGAGGTTTCGGCTGGCAGGGAACTGCTGGTCGCCGCGAGGGGCCCCTGACGCGATATGCCGCGTCTTGATGCGGGGAAACGCCTGAAAACAGCCCGTATCAGGCCCGCAGGGCCCTCATCGCGCCACTGATGCCAAGGATGCTCATCAACCGTTTGAGGTTGTAGGCGAGCACATGGAGACTCATCTCCGCGCTCACCCGTGGCAGCGTTTTGGTCAGGAAGTGCGTGGAGCCCATCCAGTGCTTGAGCGTGCCAAACGGATGCTCAACTGTCTGCCGACGCACGCCCATCATTTCTGTTTGACGATCTAGCCGCTGTTGCATGGCCTCGAGTACCTCTTCGTGTTGCCAGCGCCGAATTCGCAGGGAGTTGCTCGCCGTGCACTTGGTGCGCATAGGGCAGCGCGGACATGCGGAACTCCAGTAAACATCCAGGTTGAGACCGGCCTCGACCGTCGAGAAACGCTTAATAGCGCGTTGTCCGGCGGGGCAACGGTACTCGTCATCGGCCGGTACGTAGACGAAGTCCTGCTTGCCAAAGCGTCCTTCGGCCTTACTGTTGGACGTCATCGGTTTGGGCACGTAGGGCGTGATACCAACCTGCTCGCAGGCCAGAATTTCCGGGCCGCTGAAGTAGCCACGATCAGCAACGACGGTGAGGCTTTCAACGCCGATGGCACCACGCGCCTGCTCTGCCATCATGGCCAGCGCCGCGCGGTCGTGACCGACATTGGTGACTTCGTGGGGCGACGATCAAATGGTGTTTGGTGTCGACGGCGGTCTGCACGTTGTAGCCGACCGTGCCGGTGCCTTTCCCACTGGTGGCCATGGAACGGGCATCCGGATCAGTCAGGGAGACCTGTCCGTCCGGCGCTTCACGTAGCTGCTGCTCCATCTACTTGAGCGCCTGCATCTGCTGCTTGAGCTTCTCGATCTTGTCCTGGAGGCGGCTGGCCTTGACTTCGGCGACATCGGACTGCGTCCGGTCGGCGGTATCCATGGCCGCCAGGTAACGGTCGATGCTTTTCTCGATCTGTTCCATACGGGCTCGGAGCTTGCCCTGGGTGAAGTTGCGATCGCGATTGTTGACGGCTTTGAACGTGCTGCCGTCGATGGCCACGATCGACTGCGCGAACAGATCAAGTTGGCGGCACAGCACGACGAACTGCCGGCAGACATTGCGGATGGCTTTGCCGTTGTCGCGGCGGAAGTCGGCAATGGTTTTGAAATCTGGGGCTAGCCGTCCGGTCAGCCACATCAGTTCCAGGTTGCGCTGACATTCACGCTCCAGGCGCCGGCTGGACTGGATGCGGTTGAGGTAACCGTAGATATAGATCTTCAGCAGTACCGCGGGGTGGTATGACGGCCGCCCGGTTGCAGCTGGGGACACCCCATCGAACTCCAAGCTAGCCAGGTCGAGTTGTTCGACGAAAGCCTCGATCACCCGGATAGGGTTGTCCTCTGCGACGAAGTCATCCAGGCACTCAGGCAGCAAACTGACTTGTGTCCGGATCGCCTCTTCGATGAATCGCTTCATACGTCGCCCCCGCTGACGTTGCTTCAGCAACTCTAGGCAAGACTGGCGTTTTCACACAGCCTGGGTCGGAAGCAGACCGTCATCAGCAGGAAATAAATCAGTCCCCTTTTCCACTTTTCCCCCTCCAGGTCATTGGTTTGACCAAAGCCGGTACTGATCAAGTGATCGCTGACTAACCGGCAAACTACCTGCTGACATGACGCAAAAAGCAGCAAAACGCAGGGAAGCCATAATGCGCGACTCACCTCAGCAGTGGATCCTCGGGATTGATGTCGCGCAGCTCTTCGCGCAGGGCCTGAACCTCCTCGTGGTTGCCCTGCGCACCTAAATAACCGGCCAGAGCCAAGCGTCCCCGGCGATCTCCAGGCTGAGCCTGCAATTGTCGGCGCAGCAGGTCGATGGCTTGCGCGGCACGGCCGCTGTCATGCCAGGCAACGGCCAGCACATAGGCGTATTCGCCGTTGTCCGGCTCAAGTTGGGCGGCCTGTTCAAGCCGCCGCAGCGCCTCGGCGCGCTCGCCCTGACGCACCAGCTGCAGGCCAAAAGCGTGCTGCAATGAGGCCTCCTGCGGATACTCCTGAGTCGCAGCCAGCAGCAGCTCCCGCGCCGCCTGCCCCAGCCCGCTCCGCTCCAGATGCTGGGCCAGCATCACCCGTGCCGGATGGAAATGCGGGTCGCGCTGCAGCGCCTGACGCAGCAGGGATTCGACCTCCGCGTCGCGGCCGCTGAGCTGGTACAGGCTGGCCAGGTTGCTCAGCGCCTCGGCGCGATCGAGCTGGGTCCGCTGGCTGGACTCGTAGGCCACCAGCGCTGCCTGCCATGCGGTACCACTCGGCCTCAACGTCTGTGGCAGTTGCAGCAGTTGCCAGGTTGCGGCCAGGCGCACCGCCCGCCGCGCATCCGTCAGCAGAGCCGGCAGCTGCTGGGCCACCTGCTGTGGCGCCATGAGGGCGGGTAAGGTTTCGATGGCCGCCAGGCGGACGGCCGGATCGGGGTGCTGCAAGCCCTGCAGCGCTGCATTCAGCGCCGCGGCTGAAGGATAGCGCGGCAACTCGGCGAGCAGCGCCGCCTTACGTAGGCCGGGCAGATCGCGACGACCGAGCTGTGTCAGCAGCGCCGCTGCAGCCCCAGGGCGGGCTGCACGCGCCCCAGACAGCGCCTGGGCATAGCCACCGTCATGCGGCACCGAAGGATGGCCGTACCAGTCGGCGAAGGCCTGGATGATCGCCTGCGGTTTGTCCTCGGTGTGACAGCTCAGACAGGCATCGCTGTGCCCCAGGGCCTGCGCCTGCGCCGGGTCGGGCACGGAAAAACTGTGGTCGTGGCGATAATCGACCTGCATGTACCACTTGCCCGGCATGTGGCAGCTGCTGCATTGCGCCCCGATCGAGCCTGCGGCGTGCCGGTGATGGTCCGGGCTCTCGTAGTCCTTGCCGATCAGCCCGCCGGCCTGGATGCCGGCTCGGCGCGGCCGGGCCTGCGGATTGTGGCATTGGGTGCAGACCGCATTGCCGCTCAAGCGCAGCTTCGCGCTGTGCGGCTCGTGGCAATCCGAGCAGCGCACACCGGCGCTGTGCATCCGGCTCTGGACGAAGGAGCCGTACTCGAACACCTCGTCCTTGATCTTGCCGTCGACCTCGTAGAGCTGTGCGCTAAGGCCGGCGGGCTGATAGTCGTCGTACAGCTGGCCACCCGGCGACGGATCCCCGCCCAGCACGCTGCGCCGGCTGTGGCAGCGTGCGCAGGTTTCCACCTCGGCCTGGTTGCCTGCGTTGCGCAGGTCGAGGGCAAAGCCGTGGTTACTGGGCGCCTGGCGCTCGCCACGGGCCCACTGCAGATGATTCGACGCCGGGCCATGGCAGCTCTGGCAACCGACGCCCAGGGCCTGCCAGCGACTGTCGAAGCGCGGCCGGTCGGCATCGAAGCCGCGCTGGAAGCCGCTGGTGTGGCATTCGATGCACATTGCATTGGCGTTCTGCTGGCTGCCGCTCCAGTGCAGTGGATGACGCGAGTCGACCTGCTGCTCGGGATAGAGATGGAACCACTGCTGTTTCTCGACATCCCAAGCCGTGTCATGGGCCTGCAGACGTCCGCCGGGCAGCTCCAGCAGGTATTGCTGCAGGGGTTCAAGGCCAAAGGTGTAGGCCACCTTGAAGTCGGCACGCTGGCCGTTCGCACCCTCGCTGTTGAGCCAGAAACTATCACCCTCGCGGCGAAATCGCGTGCTCACGCCATTGCTGTCCAGGGGCTGCTCGCGGAAGTCGCCGAGCACTGTGCCGGCATTGGCGGGCTGCATGGCCAACTGGTGGTGCGAGCCCTGCCAGGCCTTCACCGCATCGGCGTGGCACGCCTGGCATTGCTGCTCATCCACCCACTGCGGCTTGCCGAGGAGTGCGGGCACTTCAGGCTGCTTCCACCACCAGGCGAAAGCAGCCAGAGCAAAGGCCGCAATCACCGGCAGCGCCAGCCACGGAGCAAACCGGCGGGCCTGCTGCCGGGATGAAAGGGGGCCGGGTAATTGGCGCATGCACACAATCCGTTGTTGCGGTTATGGGGCCGGGCAGTCTAAAGCACCGACCGGAGAAAACCAGGCGGGCACGGGACTCGGCGCGGCGGAGCCCCTTGCTCAGGCGTTCGGCACCAAGCACTCCCGCGCCTGCCAGTCGAAGGTCGACTCGCTGTGGATGCCGAAGGTCGTGTAGAAGAGGCATCGGCCAGGCCGGCACGCCGCTGGTACGAGTTGCCAGCTCTAGAAATGCCAGGTGGCGCTGGTGCTCAGGGCCTGGATCCAGGCGTCGTCGAAGCGGCCGGAAACGCGGGTTCCGTTCGGCTTCTCCTGGGTGACAGGCATGTCGCCCATCCAGACGAACTCATAGCTCAGGTTGAGTTCGGTCTGCTCGTCCAGGGCATGGGTCAGGCCGGTGGCAAAGCGCCAGTTTTCCGCCATCGGCACGATCACGCTGCGGTCTTCGTCGTCCACCGCCGAGCTGTCGTAGCCGACACCGGCACTCCACATCCAGCGTGGGTCGAAGCGGTACTGGGTGCCGAGCGACAGGTGCCAGGTGTCCTTGAAGTTGGCTTCCAGGGACGCCGAGCGGGGCTGATTGCTGTCCAGGTCGATACCGACCTGGCCGAAGCGCGACCAGTCCTGCCAGTTGGCGCTGGCCAGCAGGGCCCACTGCGCATCCAGCTCGTGGTAGGCACTGAAGGTCAGGGTCTGCGGCACATGCATGTCGAGCGTGGTGCTGGCATCGAGCACGCCGCGGTTTTGCAGCACCGCCATGGCCAGCGGGCCGATGCCCTCGAGGTCGAGTTTGTCCTTGAACTCGATGTCGATCTCGCTGGTGTAACTCAGGCCCAGGCGGGTGCCCGGGCGCGGCGAGTAGATGGCCCCCAGGCTGGCACCATAGCTCCAGTCACTGGCTTGGAACTCAGCCTGACCATCGCCCAGCAGCGGGTTGAGGTTATCCACCGCCAGCTGATTACCGAGCTTGGCGTAGTAGGCTCTCACACCGACACCGAAGGCCCACTGTTCATTGAGTTGGTAAGCCAGGCTGGGCATCAACGTCATGCCCATCAGCTCGCCGTTCTGCAGAAAGTAGCGGCCGCTCCAGTCATCCTCGTAGTCGACGCTCAGGCCGAAGTCGCCGTAGCTGGCGAAACCCACCGACCAGCCATCGCTCAGCTCGTGGGTAACGAACAGGCTAGCGCCTGGAACCCACTCCACCGCGTTGCCGCTATCACCGCCGCCGACGTTGCTGCCGCTGTCGACATCGAAACGCAGATTGCCGTGCAACAGCTGAGCGCCGCCGCTGATCTGGGTGCCAGACAACAACGCCATGCCCGCCACGTTGCTCGCCAGGGTACCCGGCCCCTGCGCGCGCGCCGCCGCACCGGCATTGGCCAGGCCGACGTTGTCGCTAGCGACCTCGTAGAGCATCAGGCCACCGGCCAGCGCCGGCATGGGCAAGGCCACGAGGCTGGCCAGCAGGGTCAGGGGAAGATTGCGCTTCATGGGTGACATCCTTGCGAAGAAAGCGTGAATCACTCCGGCGCACCTGAGGGGACGCCGGAGTGAGCGATTCAATGCACCTGAACGGTGACCTTGTCGATGCTGCCGGTGAAGGCCGAACGGTGTTCGGCACCAATGCTTTCGACCACCGGGGTGCCGAGGTCGATGCCGATATCGGCGGTCTCGTCGGCGGAGAAAATAATCGGCTGGGTGTGTTCGAGGCGGCCTTCGCCGACCTTCTGGTCATTGACATAGAGGGTGCCCTGCCCGCCCTTGCCCAGGCCGCCACCGTCGTAGGCGAACTCGAAGCGCAGCTTGACCTTGCCGGCCGGCAACGGCTTGCTGGCCTGGATCGAGGTGCGCTGCATGCCGAGGAAGTTGTAGTCGTAGGCCGGCACACCGTCCTTGACGTACAGCGACCAGCCGCCGAAACGCCCGCCCTGGGCGATCACGGTGCCATTGGCGCCGCCTTGGGGAATCTCCAGCTCGGCGGTGAGGGTCTTGGACTTGTTCTTCACGTTGATGAAGACGTTTTCCAGCATCCCGGTCATGCCCTCACCCAAGGTCAGCGAGGTGCGCCCGGCCATCAGGTCCGGACGACCGACCGCCTCGGCCAGTGCACGCTCGAACAGCCGATCGTCCAACGGCAGTACGTGATACTTCTTCGCCTCGACAAGAAACTGAGCCTGCAGCTCTTTGAGCTTTTCCGGCTGCTGCGCGGCCAGGTCGTTGTTCAGGCTGAAGTCCTTGCGCACATCGAACAGTTCCCAGGTGTCGCTGACTAAGCTGGCACGCGGTTTCGACTCCCAGGGCGCGCGGTGGATGGTGCGGGCGAACCAGCCGTCGTGGTAGATAGCGCGGTTACCGGAGATCTCGAAGTACTGGGTGGTGTGGCGCTCCGGTGCCTTGGCGTCATCGAAGCTGTAGGCCAGGCTGGTGCCTTCCATAGGGATCTGCGGCGTGCCGTTGACCACCTTAGGCTCCGGCAGACCGGCCGCATCGAGTATGGTCGGCGCCACGTCGATCACATGGCCGAACTGGCTGCGCACCTCACCCTTGGCCTTGATGCCCTTGGGCCAGTGCACCACCAGGCCGTTGCGGGTACCACCGAAGTCCGAGGCCACCTGCTTCATCCAGCCGAACGGCGAATCGAAGGCCACAGCCCAGCCGGCAGCCATGTGCGGGTAGGTTTGCGGACCGCCCCACTGGTCGAGGAGCTTGAGCATGTCCGGCACGCTTTCCTGCACACCGTTGAAATAGCTGTACTCGTTGTACGTGCCGTTGGCACCACCTTCGCCGCTGGCGCCGTTGTCGCCGGCGATATAGAACACCAGGGTGTTGTCGGCCTGGCCGGTGTCCTCGACGGCCTTGAGCATGCGGCCGATCTCATGATCGGTGTAATCGAGGAAGGCGGCGAAGACTTCGGCCTGGTGGGTGAACAGACGCTTCTCGTCAGCCGAGAGCTTGTCCCAGTCCTTGATCGCCGGCGGCTTGGGCGGCAGCTGGGTGCCGGCCGGCACCACGCCCAGTTCGATCTGCCGGGCCAGGCTCTCCTCGCGAATCTTGTCCCAGCCCTGATCGAACTTGCCCTTCCACTTGTCGATCCACTCCTTGGGGGCATGGTGCGGTGCATGCACGGCACCCGGGGCGAAATACAGGAAGAACGGTTTGTTCGGCGTCAGCGCCTTCTGATACTTGACCCAGGACACCGCCTTGTCGGTCATGTCGGTCATGAAGTGATAGTTGGGGTCTTCCGGCAACTCGACCTGGGCGACGCCGTCGAAGAGGTAGGGCGCCCACTGGTTGGTCTCGCCGCCAATGAAGCCATAGAACTTGTCGAAGCCCTGACGGGTCGGCCAGCGGTCGAAGGGCCCGGACACTCCGGTTTCCCAGACGGCGGTCTCGTGCCACTTGCCGAAGGCGGCGGTGCTGTAGCCATTGAGGCGCAGCATCTCGGCCAGCGGCGCGGTGGCGTTGGGGATCTGCCCGGTGTTCCCCGGGAAGCCCGTGGCGAACTCGGTGACGAAGCCCATGTTCACCGTATGGTGGTTGCGTCCGGATTTGAGCGCGCTGCGGGTTGGCGAGCACAGCGCGGTGGTGTGGAAGTTGTTGTAGCGCAGGCCGTCCTGGGCCAGGGCATCCAGGGTTGGCGTGGCAATCGGCCCGCCGAAGGTGCTGGTGGCGCCGAAGCCGAGGTCGTCGATCAGCACGATCACCACGTTGGGCGCACCGGCCGGGGCCTCGATTTTGAACGGGACAGGGGGCTTGGCCCCGCGCACATCCTGCTCGCTGTAAAGCGGCCGGGACGGCTCGGCAATCGGTAATTGGCTGCGATCCAGGCCGGCAGCCTGGGCGCTGGCAAACGGTGCGCACAGTGCGGGCAAGGTGACGAGCAGACGAGCGAGCTGATTCAGTCGCATCCTTATCACTCCACTGAATGTAACTATTTAAGAAATTATGGCGAGCATACGACTCGCTAACCAACGGTCAATTTTGCTTGGCATTTTGCGCCACCTCAGCATAGACGCCCGCAAGCTCAGGCGCGCAGCTGCCGCTCCAGCCGCCAACCCTGCGGCGTACTGGCGGTCCAGCGGCGAAAAGCGCGATTAAAAGACGCTGCATCCGAGTAGCCGATCAGCTCGGCAATTAACTTGATACTCAGTTCGGTTTCCTTGAGCAGCATGCGGCTGATGGCGAAGCGGGCCCGATCCAGCACCTCCACATAGCTGCTGCCCCCCTGAGCCAGGCGACGATTGAGGGTGCGTCTAACGGATTACCGATCTTTGGTGCATGGCGAGAAGCCGCAGATCTACCATGCCCCTTCGCTGCAAGCCGAAAGCGAGTGGCTAGCAGCTGAAATCCGCACCCTTCAAGAGGAAGGGTTTGGCTTGCAGGATATCTGTGTCGTAGCTCGTACGAACAACCTGCTTAAGGCCTATGAGAAGGTACTAGGCGAGCAGGGTATTGAAACTCGCTGGCTTTCTCGTCAGGCCGATGATCGAAGCAAAGGTGGAGTGCGACTTGCCACCATGCATCGGATCAAAGGCCTGGAGTTTAAGTGCGTTTTTATGGTGGGCATCAACGAGGGTGTTGTACCGCTCGCTATGGCCGTTCAGTCGACTGAGGATCCTGTAGAGCATCGCTTGCTGGATCTTAACGAACGAGCCTTACTCCATGTGGCGGCGACCCGTGCCGTTAGGCATTTGCTGATCTCCAGTCATGGTATTCATAGTCCCTACTTGAGCGCTTGAAAAACTCTGGCTGAATCGCCCCTAGTTTCGTAGACGCGTATGGGGTCGCTTCTTGCCTGTCTGCACTCAACCTTCAGTTGCTACTTTTGGCTCGTTTGGGTCGAGAGCTGCCCTTGGGTCAACGTATCGAAACGACTTTTTTATCTCGATTTTCTCTGATGGCTGACACAGACAGGTTGCCGGTAGCAGCTTCCTGGATGTGGTCGCTCCACCAGGCCATCATCGGGCGTCTGCGTTCTATGTAATCCGCTCGGTTATATGCGCTGCGTACCTCGTCTTTATCGACGTGGGCAAGCGCAACCTCGATCAACTCAGGATCCCAGCCCTGCTCGTTGAGGATGGTGCTCGCCATTGAGCGCATTCCATGACTTACCAGGCGCCCCTCGAAACCCATCCGCTTCAGCGCCATGTTGGCGGTCTGACTGTTGCAGTGGGTGCGAGGGTTCCGGTCTGCTGGAAACACGTACTCCCTGTGTCCACTGTAGGGCTTGATGGCCTCTAGGAGTGCAAAAGCCTGATCCGTGAGCGGGATAATGTGTGTGCGACGCTTCTTCATGCGCTCCGCAGGGATCGTCCAGGTTTTCTTCTCGAAGTCGATGTCAGCCCAGCAGGTGGTGGCGGCCTCTGCTGGTCGGGTCATAGTGTGAAGCTGCCATTCGATTAAGCATCGGGTTGTTCTTTTGATGCTGGCATTGGCAATTGCCACCATGAGCTCGTTCAGCTCATCGGGAGGCAGCGCCGCCATATTTTTCTTTTTTGGTTTCTTGAAGACCGAGCGAATCCCGTTAAGGGGGTTGGCATGGATGAGTCCGTAATTCACCCCGTAAGTCATGATCTCGTTGAGGCGCTGGGTCAGCCGTTTAACAGTCTCCAAACTACCTTTAGTCTCAAGAGGCCTGAGCAAATTGATGACCTTAGGGGCGCTGATAACGGAAATTGGGGTCGAGCCCAGGTCCGGGAAGATGTGGAGCGTGAGCGAGCGCCAAATGTCTTCGGCATAGGCTGGGGTGACTGAATCCTTTTTGAGCTCAAACCACGCCGCCGTCACGTTTTCGAAAGTGTGTTCTGTGGCTGCTTTTTTCGCTTGCCGATCCGCGTCGCGCCTCTCTTTCGGGTCTAGCCCCTGAGCGACGAGCTCCCTGGCCTCCACGGTTCGCTTGCGTGCTTGAGCCAGGCTCACCTCGGGGAAGGTGCCCAGTCCCATGTTGATCCGTTTTTTGGTTACGGGATGGATATAGTTGAAATTCCACAGCCTTGAGCCATTGATTCTCACTCGCAACTGAAGTCCGTTGCCATCAGTGAGCGTGTAGTCCTTTTCTTTAGGCTTTGCGGCTTTGACTTTGAGGTCTGAAAGGCGCGTGGCTTGGGCACCCATGGTGTATTCCAGTGCTGTTTGTGTATTCCAAAAATTACCAGCTGAGAGCTTGGAATACCACTTGGAATACACGAATGCGTAGATGCGTATGGATGTCTATGGATCGCTAGAGCGCTGAAAGCCCCGTATTTACTGGGTTTCAGGCACAAAAAAAGACGCCCGTGGACGTCTTTAGATGTGTATTTGGTGGAGCCGGGGGGATTTGAACCCCCGTCCGCCAGTTCTCCGCTGTCGGTTCTACATGCGTAGCCATCTCTATTGAGTTAACTCATCGCGACCCGAGTGGCAGGGTGCTTTGAGCGAGCTGCATAAGTTTTAGCCGTTACACCTGCAGCGAGCTTGGCGGCGATCCTGTTCTATATGACTGTCCAGAATCTTCGGGTTTACAGGCATCCCCTATGGACAGCTAGCGGCACTTAGGCGGCTAGAGCGTAGTTGTCGTCGTTGGCAACTATAAGTTTGCAGCAGCTAATTAACGAGTTCTGCTACCAGCTCGGCATGCCCCTCGAGTTTTGTTACCGGCGTCGAATCCTAATCGGCCCCAAAACCACTGTGGTGACACAGTTGGGACGTGCAGTGTACGGCAAAGGTTCCCAGGCGTCGACTCGGCGATGACTAAGGTCATGCTGGGCAACTGGCGATATCATGGCGAACCTGTCGGTTATCGCCGCAACCTTCTAAGAGCCGCCACTATGTCGCGTTCGTCGCGTTATCCCTTGCGTCAGTGGATCTGGCGCGCCTTTGTGCAAAGCGCGCTGATCCCGCTGATTCTGGTGGAGTCGGTGTTGATTGCGGTGTACCTGCTGAGCAACAACGCCATTCGCGACTCGCAGTTGGACTATCTGCGGCAGAGCGCCGTACAGGATCTGGCGGGGGCCGTTCAGCGCGAGGGGCAGATCATCGACAGCCGCCTACAGGGTATCGAGGCGCAGGTGCAGATCTATCGAGCGGCGACTGCTCGGGCCCTGACCGATTTGGCCTACCAGCCGGATGCACTGGAGCGGGCGCGGCATGCGGTAAGCGCCGATGGGGTGCTCTTCAGCCGGAGCGATGATGGGCGGGCGGCGTCTTTCTATGCCAACAGCACGCCGCTGGCGCAGCAGGATCACGCCAAGGCCTTGCGTCTGTCGCAGGTCGACCCACTGATGCGTTCGATCCGCGCGGCCAACCCGCAGGTGGCGGCGATCTACTTCAACAGCTGGGACAGCTACAACCGCATCTACCCCTTCTTTATGACCCCCGAGCAGTATCCCCATGACATGGTGATACCCAACTACAACTTCTATTACCTGGCCGACGCCCAGCACAACCCAGCGCGCAAGGTCGCCTGGACGGATGTGTACCTCGATCCGGCCGGGCAGGGCTGGATGATGTCCGCGGTGGCGCCGATCTACCGGGAGAACTTCCTCGAGGGGGTGGTCGGTGTGGATATCACCGTCGGGCAGATGCTTGCCGAGATAGGCAATTTGCAGGTGCCTTGGCAGGGGTACGCCCTGCTGGTCAGTCGCGACCACGGGATCATCGCCTTGCCTGAAGCCGGCGAGCAGGACTTCGGTCTGAACGAATTGACCCAGTACACCTACGAGGAGGCGGTACGCCGCGAGGTGCTCAAACCGGATGACTTCAACCTGAGCAAGCGCCCTGACCTGCAACCGCTGCTGCAGGCAATGGCGGCGAGTCAGGGCAGTGTGCGGGAGGTGCTGCTGGGGGGGCGCAAGCAGTTGGTGGCCTGGAGCGAGATTCCGCAAACCGGCTGGCGCCTGCTGCTGGTGGTGGATGAGGCGAATATCTTCCGCGAGACCAACAGCCTGGCCGAGCGCTACCGGCAGATTGGCTATCTGCTGATCGCCGGGCTGCTGTTCTTCTACCTGTTGTTTTTCGCCTGGATGTGGCGCCGCTCACGGCGCCTGAGCGCAGAGCTGGCACAACCGATGGTGGGGATCGTGGCGATGATGCGCCGTCTCGGTCAGGGCGATTACCAGCCCGCCGCGCCTACTACTCAGATCGATGAGTTGGTCAGTATGGCGACGGCGGTACAGCAAACTGGTGCCCAGTTGCAGGCCAGCGAGATCGAGCGGTTCCAGGCCCAGCGCAACCTTGAGCTGGTGCTGGATAGCACCACGGAAAGCCTCTGGGAGGTAGAGGCCGAGAGCCTGACGATCAAGGTCAGTGGGCGTGCGGTTAAGCGTTTCGACCTCAGCAGTGAACGCCTGACTTTCAGCGAGTTTAACCAGCGGGTGCATCCGGATGATCTCGATCGGCTGCGGCGCCTGCGCAAATTCTTTGCCGTCAGCGGTGAGGACAATTTCGATGCGCAATATCGTTTCGCCGATGCGCAGGGCAAGTACGCCTGGCTGCTCAGCCGTGGCAAGGTGCTGGAGCGCGATGCGCACGGGCTGGCACTGCGGGTGGCTGGCACCCATGTCGATATCACCGACCTGAAACAGGTGCAGGAAGACTTGCGCCGCGCCAGCCTCGAAGCGCAAGCGGCGAGCCAGGCCAAGAGCCGCTTTCTTTCCAGCATGAGCCATGAGCTGCGCACGCCGCTGAACGCGATCTATGGCTTCGCCCAACTGATCGAGCTGGATGCGCAGGAGCAACCCGGTGCAGAGCAGCAGGCCGATTATGCGCGGGAGATCGTCAACGCCAGCCGCCACCTCACCTCGTTGGTGGATGACATTCTCGACCTTTCCAGCATCGAGAGCCGGCGCCAGCAGTTGCAGCTTAAAGCGGTCGAGGTCGGTGCACTGCTCGCCGGTTGTGCCGAGCTGGTGCAGCCGGAGGCGCAGCATCGTCGGCAGCAGTTGCAGGTGATGGCGGCTGCCGAACCACCGCTGTATGTATTGGCGGATATTCGCCGGGTGCGGCAGGTGCTGCTCAACCTGCTGTCTAACGCGATCAAGTACAACAGCCCGCAAGGTCTGGTCAGTCTGGGTTACGAGGTGCGTTCGAACTGCGTGCGTTTGTGGGTCGATGACTGTGGCCCTGGGCTCAGCGAGCAGCAGCAGGCTCAACTGTTCCAGCCATTCCAGCGCTTGGGTTGGGAGAATTCGAATACTCCCGGTGCCGGCATTGGCCTGGTGTTGAGCCGTGAACTGGCGGAACTAATGGGCGGTGAGATTGGTTTTCGCAGTGCGCCCGGGATGGGCAGCCGCTTCTGGATCGACCTGCCGAGTGCCGCGCCGCCCGAGACAGAGCCGACTGCGCCGCGGCCGGACAGTCCGCCCGAGCCGAAAACGCTGGCCGCCGTGCTCTGTGTCGAGGATCACCCGGCGTGTTTGAAGGTGCTGCAGGAAGGCTTGCGCGAGTTCGCCGAGGTGCGCGGTGCCGCCTCGGTGCAGCGCGCCCTGGCGGAACTGGAAAGTTTCACCCCGGCGTTGCTGCTGCTTGACCTCGACCTGCCGGATGGCGACGGGTTGGAGGTGCTCGATATGCTTCGGCGCACCCCACGCTTACGCGCTGTGCCGGTACTGGTGGTCAGCGCAGCGGCCGATGAAGTGATTTTTGCCGAAGCGCGTACACGTGGCGCCCAAGCCTGTCTGGCTAAGCCGGTCGACCTGCAGCAGGTGCGCCGGCTGGCCTTGTCATTGCTCGGTCCGGCGCAATAGGTGGAGCGGCTGGCGGGTTACTCGCTGGCCTTGAGCAAGTCCAAGGCTTCGCCGAGCACCTTCACCGACTGGCTGTGGTCGCCGGCCAAGTGCAGTGCTTCGCCTTCGGCGCGCAGCTTCTGCACGTGGGCCAGTACCGCCGGATCGCTGGGTGGATCGCTCTTCAGGATGGCATCGATCTGCGCCATGTCCTGCGGGCAGTGCATGGCCCAGAGCGGGGTGCAGAGCAGGCTGGCGGCGAGGAACAGGGCGAGGCGGCGCATGGCAGGTCTCCGAGATTTGGTTGACGCTCCCAGTATAGAAGTCATCCATCGCGAGCATGGCTGCCGGTCATTTTCTCCCGATAAAAAAAGCCCCGCGCGGGGCGGGGCGTATTGAGCTGAAAGTTCAGACGGCCTTGGCCGTGGTGACCCGATCGACCAGATATACCAAGCCGTGATAGTCGATGCCGCCATGCTGGCTCAGGCCGATTTCGCAGGTGCGGCTGGTGGAAATGCCTTCCTTGCAGATCTGTACCGCGTCTTTCAGGCTGCGTAGCGAGTGGGCGTTGAGTTCTGGAGTGGTGAAGCCCTTGTCGCCGGCAAAGCCGCAGCAGTGGATGCCTTCGGGGATCACGACCTGGCTGGTGCAGCGTTGGACGATGTCGATCAGCCCCTGGCTTTCACCCAGGTGTTGGGTGCTGCAGGTGATATGTACTGCCACTGGCGTGTCCTGCTGCTTGAACTCCAGGCGCTCCAACAGGTGCTCGCGGATGAACTTCACGGGGTCATGCAGTTTCAGCCGCTCATCCAGGCCGTCTTGCAGCAGGCGTAGCGCGCACGGGCTGGTGTCGCAGTAGATCGGATCGAGGCCACCACGGCTGGCCTTGAGCAGGGCGTCGATCAGCTCCCGGCGCTTGCTGTCAGCTTGCGCCGCGTAGCCTTTGGAGGCGAACGGCTGGCCGCAGCAGAGGTTGTCCTGATTGTTCGGGAACACCACCTGATAACCGGCCTTCTCCAGCAACGCGCGGGTTTTGTCGATCAGCGGCATTTGCTCGCTGTCGCTGAACGACGGGCCCATGGCGCGGGAGACGCAGGCGGCTAGATACACGACCCGTGGGCGTTGATCGGCGGCCGGCGGGGTGAAGCGGATCGGCTGCGCAGCCTGGGGCATAGCCGCTGTCCACTGCGGCAGGCGGTTGCCGGAGGCCTGGCGCAGGCTCGTCGAGGCTTTCTCCAGCAGCGGCGCGCCCAGCACTCTGCGTACGCCATTGGCGGCCAAGAGGGTGAAGCGCGCGCCTTTCAGGGCGGTGGCGAAGTGCGCGGCCAGCCAGTTGGCGCTGCCCTGATGGGTCGCCGTGCGCGCACGCAGCTTGCGCACCAGGTCGCCGGTATTGATTCCGACCGGGCAGCGCTGGGCGCAGAGGCCGGTGGCCGCGCACGTGTCGAGACCCTGGTACTGGAAGGCACGCTCCAGCGCCGAGGCATCGAGGCCGGCGCGTTTCTGCGCCTGAATCTCACGCCAGATCACGACGCGCTGGCGCGGGCTGAGGGTCAGCTCCTTGGACGGGCAGACCGGTTCGCAGAAGCCGCACTCGATGCACTTGTCGACGATTTCGTCGGCGGCCGGCAGCGGTTTCAGGTGCTTTAAATGAATGTGTGGGTCTTCCGACAGCACCACATCCGGGTTGAGGATGCCGCGCGGGTCGAGCAGGCGTTTCAGCTGCCACATCAACTGGTAGGCGTCGTGGCCCCACTCCAGCTCGACGAAGGGCGCCATGTTGCGGCCGGTGCCGTGCTCGGCTTTCAGCGAGCCGCCGAACTCCACCGCCACCAACTGGGCGACGTCGTCCATAAAGGCCGAGTAACGGGCGACTTGCTCGGGTGTTTCGAAGGCCTGGGTGAAGACGAAGTGCAGGTTACCCTCCAGGGCGTGGCCGAAGAGGATTGCCTCGTCGTAGCGGTGTTTCTCGAACAGCGCGAGCAGGCGGTTGACGCCGGCGGCCAGGTGTTCGATCGGGAAGGTCACATCCTCGATGATCACGGTGGTGCCGATCTGGCGCACCGCACCGACGGCCGGGAAGGTGTCCTTGCGGATCGCCCATAACTGGTTGTAGACCACGGGATCGGTGCTGAAATCGACCTGTTTCTCGACCGGGAATGGCGCGAGCGAGGCCATGATCAGTGCCATCTGTTCATGCAGCAGTGACTGCGAGGCCGCGCGCGACTCGATCAGCAGTGCGCAGGCATTCGCCGACAGCTCACGCACGAATGCCGGCATCCCCGGTTTGTCCTGGACTGAACGCAGACTACGGCGATCCAGCAGTTCGACGGCAGAAACTGGCTGGCTTTTCAGTGCGGTGACGGCGGTGCAGCAGGTTTCCACATCGGGGAAGACGACCAGCGCCGAGGCCTTGTGCGGGTGGTCGAGCACCGTGTCGTAGGTCACTGCGCTGATAAAACCGAGGGTGCCTTCGGAGCCGACCAGCAGGTGCGTGAGGATATCCAGCGGCTCGTCATAGTCGACCAGTGCATTCAGCGACAGGCCGGTGGTGTTCTTCAGCCGGTACTTGTGCCGGATTTTTGCCGCCAACTCGCTGTTGGCGCGGGTTGTGCGGCCAAGCTCGGCGAGTTGCTCCAGCAGTTGCGCATGGCTGCTGCGAAAGGCGTCGACGCTGGCGGCGTCCTCGCTATCCACTGCGCTGCCGTCGGCCAGCACCAGGCGCATGCCGGCCAGGGTGTGGTAGGTGTTCTGCGCCGTGCCGCAGCACATGCCACTGGCATTGTTGGCGACGATGCCGCCGATCTTGCAGGCGTTGATCGAGGCCGGGTCGGGGCCGATCTTGCGCCCGAACGGTGCCAGCCAGGCATTGGCCTGGGCACCGAGCACGCCGGGTTGCAGGCGGATCTGGCTGCCGCCGCGACGGATATCGCGACCATTCCAGCTATCGCCGAGGACGATCAACACCGAGTCGCTGATGGCTTGACCGGACAAGCTGGTACCGGCGGCGCGGAAGGTCACCGGCACCCGTTCGGCATGGGCCAGCTTGAGTAGGGTGATGACTTCCTCTTCGGATTCGACGCGCAGCACCAGCTTGGGAATCAGCCGATAAAAGCTCGCATCGGTGCCGAAGGCCAGGGTCGACAGCGGGTCATCGAAGCGCCGTTCAGGCGGGATCAGGCGTTGTGCGTCACGTAGAAAGGCGGCCGGCAGGCTCATGCGTCCTCCAGAATCAGCACCACCAGGTCTTTCGGGCCGTGGGCGCCATAGGCCAGCACCTGCTCGATGTCGGCGGTCTTCGACGGGCCGGAAATCAGCAGCGCATTGGTCGGCATGCCAGCGGCCCACTGCTGCTTGCGCTGCGCCTCATAGAGGTTGTCGTAGACCTCGCTGGCCTTGAGCAAGGCGAAATGCACCGGCGGCACCAGGCTCATCAACCGAGGTTCTTCACGGCTTGGCCAGACAATCAGGCTGCCGGTGGCGGCGATGGCGCCGAGGGTGCCGGTCAGGCTGGCCGGCGTGTCGTTGAACAGCTCGGCTTTCCATTCCTCGATGGGCCGGTCGTAGGCCTTGAGGGGGATTGTGCAGGCGCTCGTCCGCCAATGCGTCTGGAGTTGCTGGCCGTGCTCGGTATTCGGGGCGATCAGCAGACTTGGCAAATCACGCTCCACCAGCAGGCGTTGCAACAGCGCCGGCCATGCGTCGCTACGGGTCAGGTGGATTTCCGTATGCACGGCCTCCATCAACTCGCGCAGGCGGGCAAGGCGCTGCTCCGGTGGATAGCTCCAAGGCTGGGTGACCAAAGTCTCGTCGAAGTCATCGGCCAACGGCGTGGTACCGCTCAGGCTGTTGCGCAGCTTGGCGAGGATGTTCTGCTTGGCGCTCATGGCCTAACTCCCGTGTAGGAGCGAGCTCTGCTCGCGATTACTTTTGCGCCGGGTTCGGATCGCGAGCAGAGCTCGCTCCTACAGGCTATGACCATCACTCGTCCCCCAGGTGTTCGCGGGCCAATTCGTGCAGCGAGCGGGCGGCGGGCTTCGGGGCGCTATGGTTTTGCGTCCAGGGGCCGATCTTGCCCGGCGTCAGGCTGCGCAGACGTGTGGCGAGGTACAGGAAGCCGCGATACAGCAGCGGCGAGCTGTTGAGGTGGCGCCAGGCATTCCAGATCAAGCGCTCCGTGCGCGAATACTTGCTGCCCTGGCCACGCATGACGGGGTGCGGAGCGTTCGGGGCCTTGACGTTCTCTTCACGCAAACGCCGGAGCAGGGCCGGGATTGGGATCTTCACCGGGCAGACTTCGCCGCAGGCGCCGCACAGCGAGGAGGCGCTGGGGTGGTCCGGTACCTTCGCCAGGCCGACCAGGTGCGGGGTGATGATCTTGCCGATCGGCCCGGGATAGACCTCGCCGTAGGCATGGCCGCCGATGCGGGTATAGACCGGGCAATGGTTCATGCAGGCGCCGCAGCGGATGCAATTGAGCGTCTGGCGCAGTTCGCTGTCGGCGAAGGCCTGGCTGCGGCCGTTATCCAGCAGCACCAGATGCACTTCCTGCGGACCGTCGAGTTCGTGGGCCTGGCGTGGACCGGAGATCAGGTTGACGTAGGTGGTGATCGGCTGGCCGAGCGCCGAGCGGGTCAGCAAGGAGAGCAGCGGCACCACATCGCGCAGGTTCTCGACGACCTTTTCGATACCGGTTACGGCGATATGCACCGGCGGCACCGTGGTCGACATGCGGCCGTTGCCCTCGTTCTCGACAAGCAGCAGGGAGCCGGTTTCGGCCACCGCGAAGTTGACGCCCGAGACACCGATATCGGCCTCGAAGAACTTCCGTCGCAACACGCGGCGACCGGTCTGAATAAGTTGGTCTACGTCCTTGGTGTACTCCACGCCGAGTTTGTCGTGGAACAAGGACGCGACCTGGCCGGCATTCTTGTGGATCGCCGGCATAATGATATGAGAAGGCTTCTCGTGGTCGAGCTGGACGATGAACTCGCCCATGTCCGATTCCAGGCATTCAATGCCCTGTTCAGCGAGGACATGGTTCATCTCCATCTCTTCACTGACCATCGATTTGCCCTTGATCACTTGCCGCGCCTCGTGAGCACGGATGATCGAGAGGACGATGGCATTCGCCTCGTCCACCGTTTCCGCCCAGTGCACGTTCACACCGTTGCGGGTCAGGTTCTGTTCCAGTTGCTCGAGCAAGTCGGGCAACTTGGATAGCGCGCGTGCACGGATGCTGTTGCCCAGGGCGCGCAGCCGCTCGCGTTCATCGGCATCGCTGAAGGCCGCAGCCCGCTTGCTCATTAGCGAGTCCATGGCGCTGCGGAAGTTGCTCCGCAGTTGGCCGTCGCCCAGCGCCTGGTGGGCGCGGGTCTTGAAGTCATCGTGCAGTTGCACGCTGGGAATCAGTGTGTGGCTGCTCACTTCCCACCTCCGGTGCGTTGCCAGAGGAAGCTCGCTAGATGTTGCCCGCGTAGCGCTTGCTGTTGTTTCTCCAATGCGCCGTTGATGTTCATCAAGCAGCCGCAGTCGGCGCTGATCACCTGATGCGCGCCGGATTCCTGTAGCGCGCGGGTTTTGTCCTCGACCATGGCACCGGAAATATCCGGCATGCGTACCGAGAAAGTGCCGCCAAATCCGCAGCATTCGCTTTCATGGCTGTGCTCGACTCGTTCCACCTGGGCCAACTGCGCGAGTAAGACGCGACCGTGCAGGTGGGTGTTCATTTCGCGGCGGGCCGAGCAGGAGGTATGCAGCGCCACCTTGACCGGCTCGCCACTGTCCTGCAGCCGCACCTTGCACACGTACAACAAAAACTCGGCCAGCTCATAGGTGCGCTCAGCCAGGGCCTGCACCTGCTTGAGTGTCGCCGGCTCGTCCTTGAACAAGTCGGCGCAGTGCTCGCGCAGCATCCCGGCGCAGGAGCCGGACGGCACTACCAGCGGCCAATCGCTAGCGAACAAGGCCAGCTGTGCGCGCGCGACTTCCCGAGCCTGTTCGGTGTACCCCGAGGTGTAGGCCGGCTGCCCGCAGCAACTCTGCCCCTGCGGGAAGTGCACTCGAATGCCTTCGCGCTCGAGCAGGTGGATGGCATCCATCCCCGCTTCGGGAAAAAACAAATCCACTACACAGGTGCCGAACAGATAGACCTGCGCAGGCTTCTGCGCGGGGTATCGGCGCGGTTTTGGCAGTGGCGGCGCGACGCGGGTCGCGTTGGGCACGGCGTTATAGAACAGCTCGCTCATCAGGCGTTTCTCCGGGTTGACCCGGTTATCCGCCCAGCATAGATGCTGAAGCTTTCAGCAGCCTTGCAGGGTCGGTGGTGAATAGCTGGCACCGGGCAAGCCCGGCACCAAGTGTGGTGCTTTTACCGCGCTCTGAACACGTCGTTAGCCGTCGTTCCCGCTCAAGTGGGAACCCGGATGCCTCGGCATTTCTGCAGCCTTGCCGGGACGGGGCTGACGGCTGACGTTCAGAGACTCTTTAGTGAACCAGCATGCCGGTGAACACATAGGCCTGCGCCAGGGTGATCAGGCCGACGAAGGCGGCGAAGATCAGGCTGTGTTTCAGGGTGAAGCGAAACAGATCCGATTCCTTGCCGACCAGGCCGGTGGCGGCGCAGGCGACAGCAATCGACTGCGGTGAAATCATCTTGCCGGTCACGCCACCGCTGGTGTTGGCTGCTACCAGCAAAGTGTCGTTGACCCCAATCTGATGCGCCGTGGTCGCTTGCAGCGAGCTGAACAGTGCGTTCGATGAAGTGTCCGAGCCGGTCAGGAAGACACCCAGCCAGCCGAGAAATGGCGAGAAGAACGGGAAGGCCGCACCGGTGCCGGCGAGAACCAGCGCCAAGGTAGTCGACATGCCGGAGAAGTTGGTGACGAAGGCGAAAGCCAGCACCATGCCAATCGACAGAATCGGCCAGCGCAGCTCGACCAAGGTCTCCTTGAAAGTGGTCAGACCAGTTCTGGCGTGTATGCCCAGGACCAGCATCGAGATCAGTGCCGAGAAGAAGATCGCTGTGCCGGTGGCCGATACCGGGTCCAGCTTGAACACGGCGGCCATCGGGGTCGGGCTGGCGACGATTGGCGCGACTTTCAGCACCAGTTGATCCAGGTGCGGAATGGCGAAGTAGAACACCCAGCTTTCCAGTGCGCCGCCTGTGGCGAACAGGGCCTTGAACGGCTTCAGGGTCCAGATTGTCACCAGTACGGTGAGTATCAGGAACGGTGACCAGGCTTTGAGGATTTCGCCAAAGCTGTAAGGCGAGGGCGTGCTACTGCGAGGCCCGCCCAAGCCGCCGACTACCGCGGCGCCACTGGCACTGACGCCGAGCACTTCCACCTCGGCGGCGCGCTGCGGTTGCCAAACTTTGAGGAACAGCGTCAACGACACCAGGCTGACCAGCGCCGAGGTGATGTCCGGCAGTTCCGGGCCGATGTAGTTGGAGGTGAAGTACTGGGTGATGGCGAAGGATCCGCCGGCGACCAGCGCGGCCGGCCAGGTTTCCTTGATCCCCCTCCAGCCATCCATCATGGCCACCAGCCAGAACGGCACGATGATCGACAGCAGCGGCAGCTGGCGACCGGCCATGGCGCCGATCTTGAACGCGTCGATGCCGGTGACCTGACCTGCGACGATGATCGGGATGCCCAGCGCACCGAAGGCCACCGGCGCGGTGTTGGCGATTAGGCACAGACCGGCGGCGTACAGCGGGTTGAAGCCGAGGCCGACCAGCAGGGCTGCGGTGATCGCTACTGGCGCACCGAAGCCGGCCGCGCCCTCAAGAAAGGCGCCGAAGGAAAAACCAATCAGCAAGACCTGCAAGCGTTGGTCGTCAGTGATCGACAGTACCGAACTGCGGATGATCTCGAACTGCCCGCTTTTCACCGTCAGCTTGTAGAGAAAGACCGCCGCGACAATGATCCAGGCGATCGGCCACAGGCCATAGGCGAAGCCATAACCGGCTGCGGCAAAAGCCATGTCGGCAGGCATCTGGAAGGCGAAGATGGCGACCAGTATCGACAGCGCCAGGGTGATGCTGCCGGCGACATGGCCCTTGAGGCGGAATACCGCTAAAGCGAGGAAGAAAAAGGCGATGGGGATGACGGCTGCCAGTGCTGACAGACCGAGGTTGCCGAGAGGTGTATATAGCTGTTGCCAGGCTTGCATCGTGGGTTGGCTCCCTGATTATTGTTGGGTGTGCCTTATGTCGGGTCATGTGGGCCGGTGCGCTTGTGGCGTCCAGCCAGGCAAAACAATGACCGCAACTCGTAGGTCGACTTAATTGGTCATACCAATTTACAATTTCGACGGCTCAGGGTAAAAGCCTTACAGCGAGTCTGTCAATTTGCCGGCCTGCTACTTTGGTCGAGGCAGGTTGCGGTTGGTTGTTCTTGTCGCGCTGTCAGTGGCTGGTTAGGCTGCGGCTAACACGTGGCAAAGCACGGATTAGACAGCCCGGTCGATGGTCGGGCGCGGTGGAGAGGGTTATGGGCTTCGGTCAGGTACAGCAGCGCCGTTTGTCGGACGATATCGTTGCGCAGCTCGAGGGGATGATTCTCGAAGGCACGCTCAAGGCTGGCGAGCGCCTGCCTGCGGAGCGCGCGCTGGCGGAGCAGTTCGGCGTGTCGCGACCATCATTGCGCGAGGCGATTCAGAAGCTGGCGGCCAAGGGTTTGCTGGTCAGTCGTCAGGGCGGCGGCAACTATGTCGCGGAGTCCTTGGGGTCGACTTTCAGCGATCCGCTGCTGCATTTACTGGAGAGCAACCCCGAGGCGCAGCGTGATTTGCTGGAGTTTCGCCACACGCTGGAAGGTTCCTGTGCCTATTACGCCGCGCAACGGGCGACCGAGCTGGATCATCAGCGGCTGCGCGAAGCCTTCGAGGCGCTGCAGGACTGTTATGCGCGTGACGGGAAGGTCAGCCGCGCCGAGGAGGGCGCCGCCGATGCGCGCTTCCACTTGGCAATTGCCGAAGCCAGTCACAACGCTGTGCTGCTGCACACCATTCGCGGATTGTTCGACTTGTTGAAGCGCAACGTGGTGACCAATATCGGCGGCATGTATGCCCTGCGCACCGAGACCCGCAAGATGCTGATGCAACAGCATGGCGAGTTGTATCAGGCAATCATCGAGGGGCGTGCCGAGGCGGCGCGGGAAGTGTCCAATCGGCACATCCATTACGTGCAGGAAGTGCTGGCGGAGGGCTTGCAGGAGGCGCAACGGGTGGCGCGAGCAGAGCGGCGGCAGGGGTTCTAGGCGCAGCTACTGCACTATCAGAGAGCTCCGCCGATAGTGCGTCCCACACTGTCATCCCCGCGCAGGCGGGGATCGAGAAAATCGCTTACTCATCCTTGCCCTTGTTACGAACTGCGCGCTGCAGCTCGCGATCGGAGTCGCGCTCGCGTTCGGTATGGCGCTTGTCGTATTCCTTCTTGCCTTTGCCTAGGCCGATTTCGCACTTGATCAAGTGCTGCTTCCAGTACATCGACAAGGCCACGCAGGCGTAACCCTTCTGCTGCACGGAGGTGGTCAGTTTTTCCAGCTCGCGCTTGTTGAGCAGCAGTTTGCGTGTGCGCACGGGGTCGGCGATGACATGGGTGCTGGCGGCGGTCAGTGGCGCAATGTGGCAGCCGATCAGCCAGGCTTCGTCATTCTTGAGCAGCACGTAGCTGTCGACCAACTGCGCTTTGCCGGCCCGCAGGCTTTTTACTTCCCAGCCGGCCAGGACCATGCCTGCCTCGAACTTGTGCTCGATGAAGTAGTCGTGCCGGGCTTTCTTGTTTTGGGCAATGGTGCCCTGAGGGTGTTTCTTTTGCTTAGCCATAGGCGCGGCATTATAGGGAGTCACTGGCCTGCTGGCGACAGTTTAGGCGTCGGTCGAATTTTTCCTTTGGTTCCCGGGCATGGCATGTTTATCGCTGTTCTGGGGCGCCCGCTTGCGGTTACCGCAGTTTAAAAACCTGACTAGCCCAGCTATGACTCGTCACGGCGCCTTGTCTCAGGACTCCAGGCATCCGAACTTGAGTTAACCAACTAGCCGTACAGGCCACTAGCGGCGCAAAGGCTTGAGGGGTTTGGATGAATCTCGGACAATGCGCGCTCTTTTGCAGGCACCACGGACATATACATGGCGGGCGACAAGGTTTCGATCCACGGTTCCTGGGCTAGTCGCTGGGTCTTCATTCTGGCAGCTACGGGCTCGGCGGTGGGCTTGGGGAGTATCTGGAAATTCCCCTATATGACCGGCGTCTACGGCGGCGGAGCCTTTGTCTTAGTGTTTCTGCTGTGCATCGCGCTGCTCGGTTTGCCGGTGATGCTGGCGGAAACCTTGATCGGTCGCCGGGCCCGGCAAAGCCCGGCGAACGCTCTGCGCGATCTGGCGATCGAGGCTGGTCACTCGACTAAGTGGTCGTGGGCGGCGTTTGCCGGAATGATCACGGCGCTGTTGATCCTGTCGTTCTATAGCGTGGTGGGTGGCTGGTCGCTGGACTACATCATCGACATGGGCCGTGGCGATTTCCAGGGCGTGGCGCCCGAGCAGGCCGGGGCGTATTTCGCCCAGGTGATTGGCGATCCCTGGCGGCTGATTCTATGGCACAGCATTTTTATGCTGCTGTCGGCCTATGTGATCGCTCGGGGGTGGTCGCAGGCCTGGAGCACAGCCTGCGGATCATGATGCCGCTGTTATTCCTGTTGCTGCTGATCTTGCTGGGTTACAGCCTGACCACCGGGCACTTCATGGAGGGCGTGCACTTCATGTTCAACTTTGACACCTCGCGCTTGCTCGATGGCCTGCTACCTGCCATGGGCCATGCGTTCTTCTCGCTAAGTGTCGGGGTGGGTTCGATTTTGATCTACGGCGCTTATATGCCGAAGAATTCCTCGATCTCCGGCACCATCGTCGGCGTGGCGTTGCTGGACACCTTCGTCTCCCTGTTGGCCGGTGTGGCGCTGTTCCCGATTGTTTTCGCCGCCGGTTTGAATCCGGGGGAGGGGCCTGGGCTGATGTTCGTCACCCTGCCGCTGGCCTTCGGTAACGTGGTCTTTGGTCAGTTGATGGGGGTGGTGTTCTTCGTGTTGGTGGCGGTGGCCGCTTGGAGTTCGGCGATTTCCCTGCTGGAGCCGATGGTGGCTTACTTGGTCGAGCGCACTCGTGTGAGTCGCGTCTGGGTTACCACTTGGCTGGCGTTTATCTGCTGGTTTGTCGGTCTGGGCACGGTGTTCTCTTTCAATATCTGGAAGGAGGCCAAGTTCTTCGTCAGTGGCGTTGACAGCTTCCAGCTCTATCAGTGGGGCGCGGCGGGCGGGTTGGACTTCTTCGGCGTGATCGACTTTTTCACCTCAAGAGTCATGTTGCCGCTCGGTGGGCTGACCTTTGTGATCTTTGCCGGTTGGGTGATGGGCCGTGAGGCGGTGCGTGATGAGTTGGCCATGCGCAGTCCGAAACTGTTCGCCCTGACCTTCTTCCTCATGCGTTATGTCGCGCCGCTGGGTATTCTCATCGTGTTTGCCGCGCAGTTATGGAAGTGAGATCCGCATGACCACGCATATTCAACGCTCGGCCCTGCTGCCCTATCCGGCGCAGGCACTCTACGATCTGGTCAATGATGTGGCTCGCTATCCGGAGTTTCTGCCCTGGTGTTCGGCGACTGAAGTGCTGGAGGAGAGCGACAGCCATATGCGCGCCAGCCTGTCGGTGAGCAAGGCTCACCTGAGTCAGCACTTTATGACCTGTAATCAGCTGACACCCGGGCAGCGCATTGAAATGCAGCTGGAGGAAGGGCCCTTCACCCATCTGCATGGCGTCTGGGAGTTTAAGGTACTGACGGACAAGGCCTGCAAGATCAGTCTGGATCTATCCTTCGACTACGCAGGGCCGCTGGTTAGGGCGACCCTCGGGCCACTGTTCAATCAGGCGGCCAATACCTTGGTCGATGCCTTCTGCCAAAGAGCCAAGCAGTTGCATGGGTAAGCCAAGCATTACGGTGGAAGTGGTCTATGCCCTGGCGGACCAGCAGAAGCTGCTGCGGCTGAGCGTGCCCTATGGCACCACAGTGCGGCAGGCCGTCGAGCAGTCTGGGATGACGGTGTATTTCCCAGGGCTGGATCTGGCGAGCTGCCCGTTGGGTATCTTCGGCAAGGTCGTCGCCAAGCCGGAAGAGCGAGTGCTGGAAGAGGGGGAGCGGGTGGAGATCTATCGGCCGCTGATTGCCGACCCGAAAGAGGTGCGCAAGCAGCGCGCAGCGAAGGCGGCACAAGCCAAGGCAGATGGGGCGAGCAGCTAAAGCGCTTTGTTCATGCATAAAAAAGCCCGGAATCTCCGGGCTTTTCTGTCTCGGCGCAGCGCTTACTGCGGTGAGGTTTCCAGTGGTGTGGGAGTCGGGACTGGGACGGTCTCGACGTTGTCCACTTCGTGCTGGATCTTTTCTAGCAGTGAGCCAGGCTTGGGCGGCTCTTCAGCTTTCGGTTGCTCGCTGGGCTTGGGCGTGGCAACTGCTGGGCTGCTGCCATCCTGACCGAGGATCGCTTCGTCACGGCTGACGCCGGGCATAAAGTCGCCCGCCAGACCAACCAGTTGATCGTTGCTATCGAACACTATGCTGACGCGCTCTTGCAGGCGCTGCGTGCCACCAGGCTGGATGCTGTACAGATAGTCCCAGCGGTCGGCGTGGAAGGTATCGCTAATCAGTGGGTTACCCATGATAAAACGTACTTGGCGACGGGTCATTCCAGGGCGTAACTGGTCTATCATGTCCTGTGTCACGACATTGCCCTGTTGAATGTCGATTTTATAAACCCCGGGGAATGAACAGCCGGCGAGTGCGAACAGTCCCACAAGGGTGAGACTAGTCAGCAAGAGCTTGGTGTTTTGCATCGGTGGGTGACTTCCACTATCTTGGCTGGGCAACTTGACGTCCGATCATACCTGCATTGAAGGGAGCTGCGAAGCAGCAACCGCGAGAAAGCTGACCATGGTTGAAAATAGCGAACTACGTAAAGCTGGCCTTAAAGTGACCCTGCCGCGGGTCAAAATTCTGCAGATGCTCGACTCTGCCGAGCAGCGTCATATGAGTGCGGAAGATGTGTACAAGGCGCTGATGGAGGCTGGCGAAGATGTGGGTTTGGCCACGGTTTACCGTGTACTGACCCAATTCGAGGCCGCCGGTCTGGTGGTGCGGCACAACTTCGATGGTGGTCATGCGGTGTTTGAGTTGGCCGACAGCGGTCACCACGATCACATGGTCTGTGTCGATTCCGGTGAAGTGATCGAGTTCTTCGATACCGAGATCGAGAAGCGCCAAAAAGAGATCGTGCGTGAGCATGGTTTCGAGCTGGTGGACCACAATCTGGTGCTTTACGTTCGTAAGAAGAAGTAAGGCTTGCCTGCGCGAGTAATCGCTAGGCTGGTAAAAAAGGCGACCCTGGGGTCGCCTTTTTGCTTTGCGCTTTAAGCCAGAGTTAGAAACCAGGGTCAGGCATTGGCGGCAGTGCTGACCATCTGCCGGGCGTGCGCCAGGGATTCCTCGGTCAGATCGACGCCGCCGAGCATGCGAGCGATTTCTTCAATCCGTCCTGAACCATCCAGATTCGCCACTGCAGTGCGTGTGGCATCGCTGCCACGGGCCTTGTGCACGAACAGATGCTGGTGCCCTTGCGCAGCGACCTGCGGCAGGTGGGTCACGGTCAGCACCTGGCCACGCTCTCCGAGCCGGCGCAGCAGTTGGCCGACCACTTCGGCGGTAGGGCCACCGATGCCGACGTCGACTTCATCGAAGACCAGCGTGGGGACACGTGAGGTTTGCGCAGTGATCACCTGGATGGCCAGGCTGATGCGTGACAGTTCGCCGCCGGAAGCGACTTTCGCCAAGGCTTTGAGCGGCTGGCCGGGGTTGGCGCTGACCAGAAATTCCACTTGCTCCAAGCCTTGCGGCTGCGGATCGGCGGCGTTGGCACCGTGCAGTTCGATGTTGAAGCGCCCACCAGGCATGCCCAGGCGCTGCATTTCGATTTCGACAGCGCTAGCCAGTTGCCCCGCCGCGTCATGCCGGAGCGTGCTGAGCTCGTGGGCTTTTTCTTGGTAGTGGCGGGCGTAAGCCGAAAGCTCTTCGCTCAGGCGCTCGACGGCCTGGTCGTCGGCGTTGAGGTTTTCCAACTCTTCAAATAGCTGTTGTTGCAGGGCGGCCAGTTCGCTCGGTTGTATCCGGTGCTTGCGCGCCAGGGTGTAGATGGTGTCAAGGCGCTCTTCGAGCAGTTGCTGGCGGGCGGGATCGGCGTCGAAGTGATCGAGAAAGCGGTTCAGCTCGCCGACCGCTTCTTCAACCTGGATCTGCGCGCTGGCCAGCAGGTTGACGGCTTCGCCGAGGGCGCCCTGTGGGCTGTTGAAGGTGCTGAGCCGCTGCAGGCTGCTGGTGAGTGCGGACAAGACGTTGCCGGCGTCGTTTTCACTGCATTGTTCCAGCACCAGACGGCAGGTGCTCAGCAGGCTTTCGGCATTGGCCAGGGCCTTGTGATCCTGTTCCAGTTGCTCCAGTTCGGTTTCTCCAAGCGCCAGGTTGTCTAGCTCTTCCAGCTGATAGCTGAGCAGTTGATGGCGCGCGCACTGTTCATCGCCGGCGCTGGATAGACGTTCCAGCTCTTGCCGGGTTTGCCGCCAGCGCTGCGCGGCGAGTTGCACCTGGCGCGCCAGTTCCTGGCTGCCGGCGTATTCGTCGAGCAGGCGGCGGTGGGTCTCGGGCTTGAGTAGTGACTGGTGTTCGTGTTGGTTGTGGATGTCGATCAGTAGTTCGCCGAGGGCTTTCAGGTCACCTTGTGGGCAGGGCGAGCCATTGATGTAGCCGCGCGAGCGACCTTCGGCGGTGATCACGCGCCGGAGGATGCACGGCCCGTCATTATCCAGGTCGCGCTCGGCCAGCCAGGCGCGGGCTTCCGGAATATCACCGAGATCAAAACTGGCGAGGATATCCGCCTTGTCGGCGCCAGGCCGCACTACACCACTGTCGGCGCGATCACCCAGGGTCAGGCCGAGGGCGTCGAGCATGATCGACTTGCCGGCCCCGGTTTCGCCGGTAATTACGCTCATCCCGCCATTCAACTCGAGGTCGAGGTGTTCGACGATGGCGTAGTTGTGCACGGATAGGTGTACCAGCATGGCGGGGGCTCCGATGGTAAAGTATGGTTATTTATACAGTGTTTGTTTTGTGCCTGACAATCCTCCGCCGCTCTTGAATCGGCAGATTGCGACCCCATATAGGCGGCAGAAGTGTGAGTTAAGGCTCACTGTCGTTTTTGAGAGGAGAGACGCATGGCTGACGAACAGACCCTGAATTCCCAGAATCCTGACGCGGAACCCGTTGCCGAGGCCGTATCTAGCGAAGACCTGGCTGCCCGCGTGCAAGCACTGGAAGAGCAGCTGGCGGCCGCTCAGGATCAGGCTCTGCGGGTTGCTGCTGACTTGCAGAACGTGCGCCGTCGCGCCGATCAGGATGTGGAAAAAGCCCACAAGTTCGCCCTGGAAAGATTTGCCAATGACCTGTTGCCGGTCGTCGATAGTCTCGAGCGCGGTTTGGAGCTGTCCAACCCGGATGACGAGGCGATCAAGCCGGTGCGTGAAGGCATGGAGCTGACGCTCAAGCTGTTTCAGGACACGCTGAAGCGCTATCAGCTGGAAGTCATCGACCCGCATGGCGCACCGTTCAATGCCGAGCACCATCAGGCCATGGCCATGCAGGAAAGCACCAATCTTGAGCCCAATAGCGTGCTCAAGGTGTTCCAGAAGGGCTATCTGCTACACGGTCGCCTGCTGCGTCCGGCCATGGTCGTGGTCAGCAAGCCCCCGGCCGAGACGCCACCTTCGATTGATGAGCAGGCTTGAAATTCGGCATCAGGCCCCCATCTATTAAGGCAAGCGATTCAGAGCTGCCGCGACCGGTTAAACCAGGGCGCGGCGCAATCAAGGTTTAAGGCAAAATTTCGGGAGAGTGAAGATGGGCAGAATTATCGGTATCGACCTGGGGACCACCAACTCCTGCGTCGCCATTCTGGAAAACGGTAACGTCAAGGTCATCGAGAACGCCGAGGGCGCGCGCACCACGCCGTCGATCATCGCTTACAGCAACGACGGTGAAATCCTCGTCGGTCAGTCGGCCAAGCGTCAGGCGGTGACCAACCCGCACAACACCCTGTACGCGGTGAAGCGTCTGATTGGCCGTCGTTTCGATGAGAGCGTCGTACAAAAAGACATCCAGATGGTTCCGTACAAAATCGTCAAGGCCGATAACAGCGATGCCTGGGTGGAAGTGAAGGGCCAGAAAATGGCTCCGCCGCAGATTTCCGCGGAAGTGCTGAAAAAGATGAAGAAGACCGCCGAAGACTACCTCGGCGAGCCTGTCACCGAGGCGGTGATCACCGTGCCGGCGTACTTCAACGACAGCCAGCGCCAGGCCACTAAAGACGCCGGTCGCATCGCCGGTCTGGACGTCAAGCGCATCATCAACGAGCCGACTGCGGCTGCATTGGCCTACGGCATGGACAAGGCCAAGGGCGACCACACCGTGATCGTTTATGACCTGGGTGGTGGCACCTTCGACATCTCGGTGATCGAGATCGCCGAAGTCGATGGCGAGCACCAGTTCGAAGTGTTGGCGACCAACGGTGACACCTTCCTCGGTGGTGAGGATTTCGACATCCGTCTGATCGACTATCTGGTCGATGAGTTCAAGAAAGAAAGCGGCATGAACCTTAAGGGTGACCCGCTGGCCATGCAGCGCCTGAAAGAAGCCGCTGAGAAGGCCAAGATCGAGCTGTCCTCCAGCCAGCAGACCGACGTTAACCTGCCGTACATCACCGCAGATCAAACCGGGCCGAAGCACCTGAACGTGAAGATCTCCCGCGCCAAGCTGGAATCGCTGGTGGAAGACCTGGTGCAGCGCACCATCGAGCCATGCCGTATCGCGATGAAAGATGCCGGTATCGACGTTGGCGCGATCCATGACGTGATCCTGGTCGGCGGTCAGACCCGTATGCCGCTGGTGCAGAAGCTGGTGACCGATTTCTTCTGCAAGGAGCCGCGCAAGGACGTCAACCCGGACGAAGCCGTGGCCGTGGGTGCTGCGATTCAAGGTGCGGTATTGGCTGGCGACGTGAAAGACGTGCTGCTGCTCGACGTCAGCCCGCTGACCCTGGGTATCGAAACCATGGGTGGCGTGATGACTGCGCTGATCGAGAAAAACACCACCATCCCGACTAAGAAGTCGCAGGTGTTCTCGACCGCCGACGATAACCAGGGCGCCGTGACCATTCACGTGTTGCAGGGCGAGCGTAAGCAAGCTGCGCAGAACAAGTCGCTGGGCAAGTTCGATCTGGCTGAAATTCCGCCAGCACCGCGTGGCGTGCCGCAGATCGAAGTGACCTTCGATATCGATGCCAACGGCATCCTGCATGTGGGCGCGAAGGACAAGGCGACCGGCAAGCAGCAGTCCATCGTGATCAAGGCCAACTCGGGTCTGTCCGAGGAAGAGATCCAGCAGATGGTGCGTGACGCCGAGGTGAATGCCGAGGAAGACCGCAAGTTCGAAGAGCTGGCGATGGCGCGTAACCAGGGTGACGCACTGGTGCATGCAACTCGCAAAATGATCACCGAAGCGGGCGACAAAGCCACTGCGGACGAGAAAGCGGCGATCGAAAAGGCCTTGGGCGAACTCGAAGTGGCCGTGAAGGGCGACGACAAGGCGGTTATCGAAGCCAAGATCAACGCCCTGTCCGAAGCGACCACGCCGCTGGCGCAGAAGATGTACGCCGAGCAGCCGCAGGCTGGCGAAGCGGCGCATGGTCATGACGAAGCGAAAGGCGGTGCCGACGATGTGGTCGATGCTGAGTTCGAAGAGGTCAAGGAAAACAAGTAAGCGTCCGCTTGCTTCCGCTCCAGCCTGCCTAGCTAAGGCGCTGGCAGGGGTTATCCGTCGCGCGGGAGCTTGCTCCCGCGTTGGCGTGTCTGGAGAAGGCGATTTAAGAGTGTTGAAGAATTATGGCTAAGCGTGACTATTACGAGGTGCTGGGTGTCGAGCGCGGTGCTAGCGAGGCAGAGCTGAAAAAAGCTTATCGCCGGCTGGCAATGAAGCACCACCCGGATCGCAACCCTGACGATAAAGCGTCGGAAGAGCGGTTCAAGGAGGCCAATGAGGCCTACGAAGTGCTGTCCGACGCGAACAAGCGTGCGGCCTTCGACCAGTACGGGCATGCCGGGGTCGATCCGAGCATGGGCGGTGGCGCTGGCGGTGCGGGCTTTGGCGGGGCGAACTTCTCCGACATCTTCGGCGATGTGTTCAGTGACTTCTTCGGTGGTGCGCGTGGTGGTTCGCGTGGCGGTGCGCAGCGCGGCAGTGATCTGCGTTACACCCTGGAGCTCGATCTGGAAGAGGCGGTGCGTGGCACCACCGTAACCATTCGAGTGCCGACGCTGGTCAATTGCAAAATCTGCGAGGGTTCCGGCGCTAAGAAAGGCACTAGTCCGGTGACCTGCACCACTTGTGGCGGCATCGGTCAGGTGCGCATGCAGCAAGGTTTCTTCTCGGTGCAGCAAACGTGTCCGCGGTGCCATGGCAGCGGCAAGATGATTGCCGACCCTTGTGGTGCCTGTCACGGCCACGGCCGGGTGGAAGAGCACAAGACTTTGTCGGTCAAGGTGCCGCCAGGTGTCGATACCGGCGATCGTATTCGCCTTTCCGGTGAGGGTGAGGCGGGCGCCATGGGTGGCCCGGCGGGCGACCTGTATGTCGTGGTGAATGTGCGTGAGCATGCGATCTTCCAGCGCGATGGCAAGCATCTGTACTGCGAAGTACCGATCAGCTTCGCCGATGCGGCGCTGGGTGGTGAGTTGGAAGTGCCGACCCTGGATGGCCGGGTCAAGCTGAAGATTCCAGAAGGTACGCAAACCGGCAAACTGTTCCGTCTGCGTGGCAAGGGTGTTGCGCCGGTTCGTGGTGGTGGCGCGGGCGACCTGATGTGCAGGGTTGCGGTGGAGACGCCAGTGCATCTGGATAAACGCCAGCGTGAGCTGCTCGAAGAGTTTCGGCAAACCTTGCAGGACGACAGCACGCACTCGCCCAAAGCCAGTGGTTGGTTTGAAGGCGTGAAGCGCTTCTTTGGTGATTTGTAAGTTTGTCGAAGGGTAAGTTTTTCGATTTATAAGGGCTTAGGCATGCGACGTATTGCAGTGATGGGCGCCGCTGGGCGCATGGGCAAGACCCTGATCGAGGCGGTGCAGCAGGCGCCGGATGCTGGGCTGACGGCGGCAGTCGATCGGCCTGACAGCACGCTGGTGGGTGCGGATGCCGGAGAGTTGGCCGCGCTTGGGCGTATCGGTGTGCCGCTGTCGGGTGATCTGGCTAAGGTTGCTGACCAGTTCGATGTGCTGATCGATTTTACCCATCCGTCGGTCACCTTGAAGAACCTGGCATTCTGTCGTCAGGCCGGCAAGGCCATGGTGATCGGCACCACGGGCTTCAGTGCCGAGGAAAAGCAACTGCTGGCGGAGGCGGCGAAGGAGATTCCGATCGTCTTCGCGGCCAACTTCAGTGTCGGCGTCAACCTCTGTCTGAAGCTGCTGGATACCGCCGCTCGGGTGCTGGGCGATGAGGTCGATATCGAAATCATCGAGGCGCATCACCGGCACAAGGTCGATGCGCCATCCGGCACGGCGCTGCGCATGGGTGAGGTCGTGGCCAATGCCCTGGGGCGTGATCTGCAGAAGGTCGCGGTCTACGGCCGTGAAGGCCAGACCGGAGCGCGTGAGCGGCAGACCATCGGCTTCGCCACCGTGCGTGCGGGGGATGTGGTCGGCGACCATACCGTGCTGTTCGCGGCGGATGGTGAGCGCGTGGAAATCACCCACAAGGCCTCCAGTCGTATGACCTTCGCCAAGGGGGCGGTGCGTGCCGCGTTGTGGCTGGATGGGCAGCAGCCAGGGCTGTACGACATGCAGGATGTGCTGAGTCTGCACTGAGACAGCTAAACGGTTGTAATGGCGGGTAGACCAAAAAGGCCTTTTTCTGTAAGCTACAGCTTTAGTGTGTCCACTAAAAGCGCGCGGGAACTTGAAAAAGTGATTCGAAAAAAGCGGGGTGACGTGTCCAAACGTCATCCCGCTTTTTTACAACCTGCGTATGCCCTGTCAGGCTTGATTTACGGGAGGTCTTCTTGACTAAGCCAGCCATACTCGCCCTTGCTGATGGCAGCATTTTTCGCGGTGAAGCCATTGGAGTCGACGGTCAAACCGTTGGAGAGGTGGTGTTTAACACCGCCATGACCGGCTATCAGGAAATCCTTACCGATCCTTCCTATGCCCAGCAAATCGTTACCCTGACCTATCCGCATATCGGCAACACCGGCACTACGCCGGAAGACGCTGAATCCAATCGCGTCTGGTCCGCCGGCCTGGTGATTCGCGATCTGCCCCTGGTGGCCAGCAACTGGCGTAGCACCCTGTCGCTGTCGGATTACCTGAAGGCCAACAACGTGGTGGCCATCGCCGGTATCGACACCCGTCGCCTGACCCGCATCCTGCGTGAGAAAGGTGCGCAGAATGGCTGCATCCTGGCTGGCGACAACATCTCCGATGAGCAGGCGCTGGCAGCCGCTCGTGGCTTCCCGGGGCTGAAGGGCATGGATCTGGCGAAGGTGGTGAGCGCTAGCGAGCGTTACGAGTGGCGCTCAAGTGTCTGGAACCTGAAAACCGACAGCCACCCGGAAATCGCCGCCGGCGAGCTGCCGTACCATGTGGTTGCCTACGACTACGGCGTCAAAGTGAACATCCTGCGCATGCTGGTCGAGCGCGGTTGCCGCCTGACCGTGGTGCCGGCGCAGACCCCAGCCAGTGAAGTGCTGGCGCTGAAGCCAGATGGCATATTCCTGTCCAATGGCCCGGGTGATCCGGAGCCGTGCGATTACGCGATCACCGCGATTCGCGACATCCTCGAAACTCAGATTCCGCTGTTCGGCATCTGCCTCGGTCATCAGTTGTTGGCCCTGGCCTCCGGTGCCAAGACCGTGAAGATGGGCCTCGGCCACCACGGCGCTAACCACCCGGTCCAGGATCTGGACAGCGGTGTTGTGATGATCACCAGTCAAAACCACGGTTTTGCGGTAGACGAGACAACCCTGCCGGCCAATCTGCGCGCAACGCATAAGTCGTTGTTCGATGGCACCCTGCAGGGCATCGAGCGCACCGACAAGGTGGCCTTCAGCTTCCAGGGACACCCGGAAGCCAGCCCAGGCCCGATGGATGTTGCGCCACTGTTCGACCGCTTTATCGAAGCCATGGCCGCGCGCCGCTAAGCCTGCCGACAGACCTACGGATTCGAGTGAGAGAAAATGCCAAAACGTACAGACATTAAAAGCATCCTGATTCTCGGCGCTGGCCCCATCGTTATCGGCCAGGCTTGTGAGTTCGACTACTCCGGCGCCCAGGCCTGCAAGGCGCTGCGCGAGGAGGGTTACCGGGTCATTCTGGTGAACTCCAACCCCGCGACCATCATGACCGACCCGGCGATGGCCGACGCCACCTACATCGAGCCGATCAAATGGCAGACCGTGGCCAAGATCATCGAGAAAGAGCGCCCGGATGCGCTGCTGCCGACCATGGGCGGCCAGACCGCGCTGAACTGCGCACTGGATCTGGAGCACCACGGGATTCTGGAGAAGTTCGGTGTCGAGATGATTGGTGCCAACGCCGACACCATCGACAAGGCTGAAGACCGTTCGCGTTTCGACAAGGCGATGAAAGACATCGGCCTGGCCTGCCCGCGTTCCGGTATTGCCCACAGCATGGAAGAAGCCTACGCGGTGCTCGATAAGCTGGGCTTCCCGTGCATCATCCGCCCGTCTTTCACCATGGGCGGCACCGGTGGCGGTATCGCTTACAACCGTGAAGAGTTCGAAGAAATCTGCGCCCGCGGTCTGGACTTGTCGCCGACCAAAGAGCTGCTGATCGACGAATCGCTGATCGGCTGGAAGGAGTACGAGATGGAGGTGGTCCGCGACAAGAAGGACAACTGCATCATCGTCTGCTCCATCGAGAACTTCGATCCGATGGGCGTGCACACCGGCGACTCGATCACGGTTGCGCCAGCGCAAACGCTGACCGACAAGGAATACCAGATCATGCGCAACGCCTCCCTGGCGGTGCTGCGTGAGATCGGCGTGGAAACCGGCGGCTCCAACGTGCAGTTCGGTATCTGCCCGGAAACCGGTCGCATGGTGGTGATCGAGATGAACCCGCGGGTGTCGCGTTCCTCGGCGCTGGCTTCGAAAGCCACCGGCTTTCCGATCGCCAGGGTCGCGGCCAAGCTGGCGATCGGCTACACCCTCGACGAATTGCAGAACGAAATCACTGGCGGCAAGACCCCAGCGTCCTTCGAGCCTTCGATCGATTACGTGGTCACCAAACTGCCACGCTTCGCCTTCGAAAAATTCCCCAAGGCTGACGCACGCCTGACCACTCAGATGAAGTCTGTCGGTGAAGTCATGGCCATCGGCCGCACCTTCCAGGAATCCCTGCAGAAAGCCCTGCGCGGCCTGGAAGTGGGTGTCAGCGGTCTGGACCCCAAGCTCGATCTGGGCAACCCGGAAAGCATGAGCGTGCTCAAGCGTGAGCTGACCGTGCCTGGCGCCGAGCGTATCTGGTACGTGGCGGACGCTTTCCGCGCCGGCATGACGGTCGAAGAAATCTTCGGCATGAACATGATCGACCCCTGGTTCCTGGTACAGATCGAAGACCTGATCAAAGAAGAAGAGAAGATCAAGACCCTGGGTCTGGCCACCATTGACCGCGACTTGATGTTCCGCCTCAAGCGCAAAGGCTTCTCCGATGCGCGCCTGGCCAAGCTGCTGGGTGTCACCGAGAAGAGCCTGCGTCGCCATCGTCACAAGCTTGAGGTCTACCCGGTCTACAAGCGCGTCGACACCTGTGCTGCCGAGTTCGCCACGGATACCGCCTACATGTACTCGACCTATGAGGAAGAGTGCGAGGCTAATCCGTCAAGCCGCGACAAGATCATGATTCTGGGCGGCGGGCCGAACCGTATCGGCCAAGGCATCGAGTTTGACTACTGCTGCGTACACGCGGCACTGGCCCTGCGCGAAGACGGGTACGAGACCATCATGGTCAACTGCAACCCGGAGACCGTGTCCACCGACTACGACACTTCGGATCGCCTGTACTTCGAACCGGTAACCCTGGAAGACGTGCTGGAAATCGTCCGCGTCGAGAAGCCCAAAGGCGTGATCGTCCAGTACGGCGGGCAGACCCCGTTGAAACTGGCGCGTGCCTTGGAAGAAGCTGGTGTACCGATCATCGGCACCAGTCCTGATGCCATCGACCGTGCCGAAGACCGTGAGCGTTTCCAGCAAATGGTCGAACGCCTGAATCTGCGTCAGCCGCCTAACGCCACTGTGCGCAGCGAAGACGAAGCGATTCGCGCTGCTGGCAAGATCGGTTACCCGCTGGTGGTGCGTCCGTCCTACGTACTGGGCGGTCGGGCGATGGAAATCGTCTACGAGGAAGAAGAGCTCAAGCGTTACCTGCGTGAGGCGGTGCAAGTGTCCAACGACAGCCCGGTGCTGCTGGACCACTTCCTCAACTGCGCGATCGAAATGGACGTCGATGCGGTCTGCGACGGCACCGACGTGGTGATCGGCGCGATCATGCAGCACATCGAACAGGCCGGCGTGCACTCCGGTGACTCCGCTTGCTCGCTGCCGCCGTACTCGCTGCCTGCCCATATCCAGGACGAAATGCGCGAGCAGGTCAAGAAGATGGCCCTGGAACTTGGCGTGGTCGGCTTGATGAACGTGCAGTTGGCCCTGCAGGGCGAAGATATCTACGTCATCGAAGTCAACCCGCGCGCATCCCGTACCGTGCCGTTCGTATCGAAGTGCATCGGTGTTTCCCTGGCAATGATCGCGGCTCGCGTGATGGCCGGTAAAACCCTGAAGGAAATCGGCTTCACCAAGGAAATTATTCCGAACTTCTACAGCGTTAAGGAGGCGGTGTTCCCCTTCGCCAAGTTCCCTGGCGTCGACCCGATCCTCGGCCCGGAGATGAAGTCTACCGGTGAAGTGATGGGCGTCGGCGACACCTTCGGTGAAGCGTTCGCCAAGGCCCAGATGGGCGCCAGCGAAGTGCTGCCGACCGGCGGTACCGCGTTCATTAGCGTGCGTGACGACGACAAGCCACTGGTTGCCGGTGTTGCCCGCGACCTGATCAGCCTCGGCTTTGAAGTGGTCGCGACCGCCGGTACTGCCAAGTTGATTGAAGCGGCCGGCCTGAAAGTGCGCCGGGTCAACAAGGTGACTGAAGGTCGTCCGCACGTGGTCGATATGATCAAGAATGATGAAGTCACGCTGATCATCAACACCACCGAAGGTCGTCAGTCGATCGCTGATTCCTATTCCATTCGCCGTAATGCCCTGCAGCATAAGATCTACTGCACCACGACCATTGCTGCTGGCGAGGCTATCTGTGAAGCGCTGAAGTTCGGTCCCGAGAAGACCGTACGTCGCTTGCAGGATCTACACGCAGGATTGAAGGCATGACCAAATACCCGATGACCGTCCGGGGCGCTCGCGCCCTGGAAGAAGAGTTGAATCACCTGACCAAGGTGGTGCGTCCGAAACTCAGCCAAGATATCGGCACCGCGCGTGAGTTAGGTGACTTGAAGGAAAATGCCGAGTATCACGCGGCACGTGAGCAGCAAGGGATGGTCGAGGCGCGTGTTCGCGATATCGAAGGTCGCTTGCAGAATGCTCAGGTCATCGACGTCACAGCGATTCCGAGCACCGGTAAAGTAATCTTTGGCACGACCGTCGAGATCGCTAACGTCGAAACCGATGACCGCGTGACATATCAGATCGTCGGAGAAGACGAGGCCGATATCAAGCTAGGCAAGATTTCAGTCGGTTCACCCATCGCTCGTGCCTTGATTGCCAAGGAAGAGGGCGATGTAGTGGTCGTGAGAACCCCGAGCGGTGTGATCGAGTACGAGATTGTCGAAGTCCGCCATCTTTAAGCGTCAGCCGCTTAAGGCGGGGGCGATCAGCTGGCAATTGGCTCAGACCTTCTGGGTGGGCGGCCTGTGGTTGCTGCACTTCGTCCTGCTCCCCGCGTTGGGGGAAATGGGCTTGGCGCCGCTGCTGATCGAGGAGGTCGCCGGCACGCTAGGCCCATTGCTGGTTGGCCTGGCGGCCTTCTGCGCCTTTCTGCAGCTGTTGGTTCTGCTGCAGGCTGAGCGCTGGTCCAGTCTTTGGCGCGACATGCGTGGCCAGTTGCTGGTGACCATCCTGCTGATGGCGGCGAGTTATTTTGCGGTGCACGAATGGATGCCAGAGGCGGTGCGCTGGCTACTGTTCAATTATTTGGTGCTGGCCCTGTGCGGTTTGCTGCTGGTGTTACAGCCGGTGCCGGGCGGAGAGGGTGGCAGGGCGCGCCAAGCGCGCCACTGACGACTGAAGCGGATGCCCTTAGCTGTGGCGGCTGACGTTAGACAGCTGCTTATTGGCTTTGGGGTTCTTGCGATAAATAAGCGCCATTTTGCCAATTACTTGTACCAGCTCGCTCTTGGCGGTTTTGCACAGTTCGGCAATCGCCGCTAGGCGATCTTCGCGTTCAGTGATTCTGAGCTGGATCTTGATCAGTTCGTGATCGCTCAGCGCGCGCTCCAATTCGGCTAGCACGCCTTCGGTCAAACCGTTGTCAGCCACAATCAATACCGGTTTCAGATGGTGGCCGATAGATTTGTACTGTTTCTTCTGCTCCTGAGTGAGCGGCATAATCTGACCCCTGCGTCTGATCTGGTAAAAAGCGGCGGCCAGTTTACCCGAGCGACCCCGCAACCGCCCAGTTAATCACGCCCCGTCAATTTTGAGGTACCCCGTGGCACGTTCCAAGACTAGCCAGAACTGGCTCAGAGAACATTTCAACGATCCCTACGTGAAAATGGCGCAGAAGGACGGCTACCGTTCGCGCGCAAGCTACAAGTTGCTGGAGATTCAGGAGAAGGACCGCATTCTGCGGCCTGGCAACACCGTGATTGACCTGGGGGCGGCGCCCGGGGGCTGGTCGCAGGTGACCAGTCGGGTGATTGGCGACAAGGGCCGCTTGATTGCCTCGGATATCCTGGAAATGGACAGCATTCCCGATGTCACCTTTATTCAGGGTGACTTTACCGAGGCGCAGGTGCTGGCGCAGATTCTCGAGGCCGTCGGCAATAATCCGGTAGACCTTGTGATTTCCGATATGGCCCCCAATATGAGTGGAGTGAGGATGGCCGATCAGGCGCGCGCCATGTATCTGTGCGAGCTGGCGCTGGATCTCGCCGGGCAGGTGTTGCGTCCGGGGGGCGATTTTCTGATCAAGGTATTTCAGGGCGAGGGCTTCGATCTCTACCACAAGCAGGTTCGGGCTATGTTCGAGAAGGTTCAGATGCGCAAGCCCCTGTCTTCCCGGGGTCGCTCCCGCGAACAATACCTGCTGGCCCGCGGTTTTCGTGGTGCGCCGAGTGGCACTTAAGCCCCTGGGCGAGGTCAAAGAACAAAGCGTTTTGCCGTGATAACACGTGTTTGCCGTAACCGGCCCGAGGGGTCGGCGGTTCATAAAGGGTTACAGACGGTTCCTGCCAGGGGTGGGAGTTGTGTAGTAAGTTAGGCCGGTAAATAACCAGCCGTCATGCGAGGCACGTTCCAGGACGGGGCCTGCTTCAGAGGGTAGCTAATTGAACGATATGGCAAAGAACCTGATCCTGTGGCTCATCATCGCCGCCGTTTTGGTGACTGTGATGAACAACTTCTCCAGCCCGAGCGAGCCGCAGACGCTGAACTACTCGCAATTTATCGAGCAGGTCAAGGATGGCGGGGTTCAGCGAGTGACCGTTGAAGGCTACACCATCAGTGGCATTGGCACCGATGGCAAGCCGTTCACCACGGTGCGCCCGATGATCGAAGATCGCGGTTTGATCGGCGATCTGATCAACAACAACGTGATTGTTGAGGGCAAAAAGCCCGAGCAGCAAAGCATCTGGACGCAGTTGTTGGTCGCCAGCTTCCCGATTCTGGTGATTATCGCCGTCTTCATGTTCTTCATGCGCCAGATGCAGGGCGGTGCCGGTGGTAAAGGCGGGCCGATGAGCTTTGGCAAGAGCAAGGCACGCCTGCTCTCGGAAGATCAGGTCAAGACCACTCTGGCTGACGTCGCAGGCTGCGATGAGGCCAAGGAAGAAGTCGGCGAGCTGGTCGAATTCCTTCGCGATCCAGGCAAGTTCCAGCGTCTGGGCGGCCGTATTCCGCGCGGCGTGCTGATGGTTGGCCCTCCCGGTACCGGTAAGACCTTGTTGGCCAAGGCTATCGCGGGTGAGGCCAAGGTGCCGTTCTTCACCATCTCTGGCTCCGATTTCGTCGAGATGTTCGTCGGTGTGGGTGCATCGCGCGTTCGTGACATGTTCGAGCAGGCTAAGAAGCATGCGCCCTGCATCATCTTCATCGATGAAATCGATGCCGTTGGTCGCCATCGTGGCGCCGGTATGGGGGGCGGTCACGACGAGCGCGAGCAGACCCTCAACCAGTTGTTGGTCGAGATGGATGGCTTCGAGATGAATGACGGCATCATCGTGATCGCCGCTACCAACCGTCCCGATGTGCTGGATCCGGCGCTGTTGCGGCCGGGCCGTTTCGACCGCCAGGTCGTGGTCGGCCTACCGGATATCCGCGGTCGGGAGCAGATTCTGAAAGTCCATATGCGCAAAGTGCCAATGGGCGATGACGTTAGGCCGGCAGTGATTGCCCGTGGTACGCCAGGCTTCTCGGGTGCTGACTTGGCCAACTTGGTCAACGAGGCTTCGCTGTTTGCTGCGCGGTCCGGCAAGCGCCTGGTTGAGATGAAAGAGTTCGAGTTGGCCAAGGACAAAATCATGATGGGCGCTGAGCGCAAATCCATGGTCATGTCCGAAAAAGAGAAGCTCAATACTGCGTTCCATGAGGCTGGCCACGCCATTGTTGGGCGGTTGGTGCCGGAGCATGATCCTGTCTACAAAGTCTCGATTATTCCGCGCGGCCGCGCGCTGGGTGTGACGATGTTCCTTCCAGAGGAGGATCGTTACAGCCTGTCCAAGCGCGCGCTGATCAGTCAGATTTGCTCGCTGTACGGTGGTCGTATCGCTGAGGAGATGACGTTGGGCTTCGACGGTGTCACCACTGGGGCTTCGAACGACATCATGCGTGCCAGCCAGATTGCCCGGAACATGGTGACTAAGTGGGGGCTATCCGAGAAGCTTGGCCCGCTTATGTATGCCGAAGAAGAGGGTGAGGTGTTCCTTGGGCGCAGCATGGGTAGCCAGCACAGCAATATATCTGGCGAGACTGCCAAGATGATTGATCAGGAGGTTCGTAGCATCATCGATCAGTGCTATGGCACGGCCAAGCGTTTGCTGGAAGAGAATCGCGACAAGCTGAATGCGATGGCTGAAGCACTGATGAAGTATGAAACGGTCGATGCTGAGCAGATCGATGACATCATGAGTGGCCGCGTGCCGCGCGAGCCGCGTGACTGGCAAGATGGCGGGGATGATTCCGGTGTGCCGCTAAGCAAACTGGATGAAGTTGAACTCCCCGAGAAGCCCATTGGTGGGCCGGCCGCCGAGCATTAAGGCCTGACATGTCTCTAGCGCAATACCCAAGCCGGCTGCCGTGTGGCAGCCGGTTTCTTGATTTAAGCCGCCCGCAAGTGATGGGCATCCTGAATGTCACCCCTGATTCCTTTTCCGACGGTGGGCGCTTTAGTCGCGTGGATGCGGCCCTCAAGCATGCTGCGAGTATGGTTGCCGCCGGCGCAACTCTGATTGACGTGGGTGGCGAGTCCACTCGGCCGGGGGCTCGCGCGGTGTCACCGGTTGAGGAGCTTGAGCGAGTCGCGCCGGTGGTTGAGGCGATTGCGCGTGAGCTGGATGTGATCGTCTCGGTGGATACCTCGACGCCTGCGGTCATGCGTGAAGTTGCTCGGCTTGGTGCTGGGCTGATCAATGACGTGCGCTCGCTGCGGCGCGATGGTGCATTGGAGGCGCTGGTAGCTAGTGGTCTGCCGGTGTGCTTGATGCATATGCGCGGTGAGCCGGGCAACATGCAGCAAAATCCTCACTATGCGAATCTCCTGGGCGAGGTCAGTGATTTTCTGCTCGAGCGCCTGGGCGCCTGTGCAGCGGTCGGGATCGGTGCTGAGCGGGTGATCCTCGATCCAGGGTTTGGTTTTGCCAAAACGCTGGAGCATAACCTGAGTCTCTTCAAACACCTGGAGGTCTTGCATGCGCTCGGTCGGCCGCTGTTGGTCGGTGTTTCGCGCAAGAGCATGATCGGCCAGGCGCTGGGGCGAGAGGTGGGCGAGCGTTTATACGGTGGCTTGGCTTTGGCCGCTTTGGCGGTGGTCAAGGGGGCGCGCATCCTGCGCGTGCATGATGTGGCCGAGACGGTTGATGTCGTACGCATGATCACTGCTGTGGAAACGGCAGAATAAGAAAGACGGAGCGTTTATGAGCAGAAAATATTTTGGCACCGATGGTATTCGTGGTCGTGTCGGTGAATTTCCGATTACTCCTGAATTTATGCTCAAGCTGGGCTGGGCTGCTGGTATGGCTTTTCGCCGTCAGGGCGCTTGTCGTGTTTTGATCGGCAAGGACACGCGGATTTCTGGCTATATGTTTGAGTCGGCGCTGGAGGCGGGATTGTCCGCGGCCGGGGCTGACGTGTTGCTGCTGGGGCCGATGCCGACGCCGGCTATTGCTTATCTGACCCGTACCTTTCATGCAGAGGCCGGTATTGTCATCAGCGCCTCGCACAATCCGCATCATGATAACGGCATCAAGTTCTTCTCTGGCCAGGGCACCAAGCTGCCAGATGAGGTAGAGCTAATGATTGAGGAACTGCTCGACACGCCGATGAGCGTGGTTGAGTCGGCGCAGTTGGGCAAGGTCTCGCGGATCAATGATGCCGCTGGTCGTTATATCGAGTTCTGTAAAAGCAGCGTGCCGAGCAGCACGGATTTCGCTGGCCTCAAGCTGGTGGTCGATTGTGCGCATGGCGCGGCCTACAAGGTCGCGCCGAGTGTGTTTCGTGAGTTGGGTGCGGAGGTGTCGGTGCTTTCCGCGCAGCCGAACGGCTTGAACATCAATGATGAGTGCGGCTCGACCCATGTGTCGGCTTTGCAGGCCGCCGTTGTGGCACAGCAAGCGGATTTGGGTATCGCTTTCGATGGTGATGCTGACCGTGTGTTGATGGTCGATCACACTGGTGCGGTGGTGGACGGCGATGAGTTGCTATTCATCATCGCGCGCGACCTGCAGGAGCGTGGCAAGTTGCAGGGTGGGGTGGTTGGTACCCTAATGAGCAATTTGGGCCTGGAGTTGGCGCTGGCTGATCTGGGCATCCCCTTTGTGCGTGCGAAAGTGGGCGATCGCTATGTGATTAGCGAGTTGCTGGAGCGCAATTGGCAGTTAGGTGGCGAGAATTCGGGGCATATCGTGTGCTTCCAGCACACCACGACTGGCGATGCGATTATCGCAGCCTTGCAGGTTTTGCTGGCGCTTAAGCGTCGTGAGCAGAGTTTGGCAGAGGCACGGCAAAGCTTGCGTAAATGCCCGCAGGTATTGGTCAATGTGCGCTTTGCTGGCGGGCAGAACCCGGTCGAACATGCCGCCGTGCAGGAGGCTTGTGCGCGGGTTACTGAGCTGATGGGCGGGCGCGGGCGCGTACTGTTGCGTAAATCCGGTACCGAACCGCTGGTCAGGGTTATGGTGGAAGGTGACGATGAGGCTTTGGTGCGTAGCTATGCCGATGAATTGGCTAAAGTAGTTACAGAAGTCTGTGCTTGATTCGGCTTGCCAGCCCAGAAGCTCTTGGGTAACATCTGCGCCCACTTTGATCGACGAGGTAGAGCATGCGTCGCCCCTTGGTAGCTGGTAACTGGAAAATGCACGGTACCCGCGCCAGCGTCGCTGAGCTGATCAAAAGTCTTCGTCTTTTGGCTTTGCCAGGCGGAGTCGAAGTTGCAGTTTTTCCGCCCTGTCTGTACATCAATCAGGTAGTGACTGGCCTAGATGGCAAGTCGATTGCTGTCGGTGCGCAGAATTGCGCGGCTGAGCCAATGCAGGGTGCGCTGACGGGTGAAGTTGCACCAAGTCAGTTGGTTGATGCTGGCTGTTCTTTGGTGTTGGTTGGTCACTCGGAGCGACGCTTGGTTCTCGGTGAGCGTGATGAGTTGCTGAGTCGCAAGTTTGCTGCCGCACAATCTTGTGGGTTGATTCCGGTGTTGTGCATCGGTGAGACCCTCGAGCAGCGCGAGGCGGGTAAGACTCTTGAGGTGGTCGGGCGTCAGCTTGGCCGCGTCATCGAGGAGTTGGGCGTTGGTGCATTCGCTCACGCAGTTGTAGCTTATGAGCCGGTCTGGGCGATTGGTACCGGGCTGACGGCGTCGCCGCAGCAAGCGCAGGAAGTGCATGCGGCTATTCGTGCGCAACTGGCAGCAGAAAATGCTGAAGTGGCGCGCGGTGTAAGGATTCTTTATGGCGGCAGTGTTAAGGCGGCCAATGCGGTTGAATTGTTCGGCATGCCGGATATCGATGGGGGGCTCATTGGTGGAGCCTCTCTGAATGCGGATGAGTTTGGTGCGATTTGTCGCGCCGCAGGAAGCTGAAGAAATGCTGGAAACTGTCGTTGTGGTTTTGCATCTGTTGGCAGCGCTGGGTGTTGTTGCGCTAGTTCTGCTGCAGCAGGGTAAGGGGGCTGATGCTGGCGCCTCTTTTGGTTCCGGTGCTTCGGCAACTGTGTTTGGTAGCCAAGGTTCCTCTACCTTTCTTAGTCGCTTTACTGCTATACTTGCAGCCGCTTTTTTCATTAGTAGCTTGGGCTTAGGCTTCTTTGCTAAAGAAAAGGCTGAAGCGCTGACTCAGGTTGGATTGCCTGATCCGGCGGTTCTGGAAGTGCAGCAAGAAAAGCCGGCAGCTGAAGATGTGCCGGTGCTCGAAGAGCAAAAGCCAGCGTCTAACGCGGCTGACGTACCTCAAGCTCAAGAGCAGAAGTAAAAAGAGTTTTGCCGAGGTGGTGGAATTGGTAGACACGCTACCTTGAGGTGGTAGTGGCCATAGGCTGTAGGGGTTCGAGTCCCCTCCTCGGTACCAATTAAACAAGAAGGCCCGCTGTATGCGGGCTTTCTTGTTGGCAGGGGTTAGATTGACCCTTAACTAGGTTCGGTCGTATACTTCGGCCCCAGCTTTGGCGCGGGGTGGAGCAGTCTGGTAGCTCGTCGGGCTCATAACCCGAAGGTCGTTGGTTCAAATCCAGCCCCCGCAACCAGTTGTAGCGGAGCCCCTTTTCAGGGGCTTTTTGCTAGCTGGGCAGTCAGTTCCGCTAGTATTTATAAGCGGTTTTAAAGGGATGGGCGTTTCGCCCATTTTTTATTTGCACAGCGCGCACGAGGGGTTCAGGTGTCGAGCAAGCTAGAAGAGTTGCAGGCCTTGTTGGCCCCGGTAGTCGAGGCTCTTGGCTATCAATGCTGGGGTATCGAGTTCCTGTCTCAGGGGCGGCATTCTCTGCTGCGGATCTATATCGATCATGCCAATGGCATTCTCGTGGAAGACTGCGAGAAGGTTAGCCGTCAGTTGAGTGGCGTTCTCGATGTCGAGGACCCAGTCAGTAGCGAATACACCCTTGAGGTGTCCTCTCCGGGTATGGATCGGCCTCTGTTCACTATTGAACAGTTCGCTGCGCATGCCGGTGAGCAAGTGAAGATCAAGCTGCGTTCGCCTTTTGATGGGCGGCGCAACTTTCAGGGCCTCCTCCGCGGAGTAGAGGAGCAGGACGTCGTGGTGCTGGTGGATGATCACGAATATCTGTTGCCGATCGATTCGATCGACAAGGCCAATATTGTTCCCAGTTTTGACTGAGACGCGGATCCCGCGGATCCAATGGATTGCGAAAGGCGAGGCGTACGATGAGCAAAGAAGTACTGCTGGTTGTTGAGTCGGTGTCCAACGAAAAGGGCGTACCGGCCGGCGTTATTTTTGAAGCGCTGGAGCTGGCCCTGGCCACTGCGACCAAAAAGCGTTTTGACGTTGAGGTTGAGTTGCGCGTGGAGATTAATCGCCACACTGGTAACTACGAGACCTTCCGTTGCTGGACCGTGGTCGACGATGAGTCGCTGCTTAACCTGGCTTCTGAGCTGACGCTCGATGAGGCGCGGGAACAAAAGCCTGATGCCAAGATTGGCGACGTGATCGAAGAGAAAGTCGAATCGATCGAGTTCGGTCGCATCGCTGCGCAGACTGCCAAGCAGGTGATCGTGCAGAAGGTTCGTGAGGCTGAGCGCGCGCAAGTAGTCGAGGCTTATCGCGAGCGACTCGGTGAGATCATTGCCGGCACCGTGAAGAAGGTGACCCGCGACAACGTCATCGTCGATCTTGGTAACAACGCCGAAGCGTTGCTGGCTCGTGAAGACATCATCTCGCGTGAGACTTTCCGCGTTGGCGCCCGCGTGCGCGCGCTGCTGAAAGAGATCCGTACCGAAAACCGCGGTCCGCAGCTGATTTTGTCGCGCACTGCGCCGGAGATGCTGATCGAGTTGTTTCGCATCGAAGTACCGGAAATCGCTGAAGAGTTGATCGAAGTGATGGCCGCCTCCCGTGATCCGGGTTCGCGCGCCAAAATTGCCGTGCGCTCCAAAGACAAACGCATCGACCCGCAAGGCGCCTGCATCGGCATGCGCGGCTCGCGTGTGCAAGCAGTGTCGGGTGAGTTGGGCGGCGAGCGTGTCGATATCGTGCTGTGGGATGACAATCCTGCGCAGTTCGTGATCAACGCCATGTCACCGGCCGAAGTCGCAGCCATCATCGTTGATGAAGATGCCCATGCCATGGACATCGCCGTTGGCGAAGACAACCTGGCTCAGGCTATTGGTCGTGGCGGTCAGAACGTGCGGTTAGCCAGTCAGTTGACTGGTTGGACGCTGAATGTGATGACCGAAGCGGATATTCAGGCGAAGCAACAAGCTGAAACTGGCGACATCCTGCAGCGCTTTATCGACGAGCTGGAAGTCGATGAAGAGTTGGCGCAGGTGTTGGTGGAAGAAGGCTTCACTAGCCTGGAAGAAATCGCCTATGTACCGATGGAAGAAATGCTCAGCATCGACGGCTTTGACGAAGACATCGTCACCGAGCTGCGCGCTCGCGCCAAGGATCGCTTGCTGACTAAAGCCATCGCTACAGAAGAAAAGCTGGCAGACGCTCATCCCGCCGACGACCTGCTCTCACTCGAGGGTATGGAGAAGGCGCTTGCGCATGAACTGGCAGTGCGCGGCGTGATTACCCGCGAAGACCTGGCCGAGCAGTCGATTGACGACCTGCTCGACATCGACGGTATCGACGCTGAGCGTGCCGGCAAGTTGATCATGGCCGCCCGAGCCCATTGGTTCGAGTAAGTACGCGGCCTGAGGAGAGAAGTGCATGACGCAAGTCACGGTGAAAGAACTGGCCCAAGTGGTCGACACACCGGTAGAGCGCCTGCTGCTGCAGATGCGTGAGGCGGGTTTACCGCACACCAGCGCCGAGCAAGTTGTGACCGATAATGAGAAGCAGGCCTTGTTGGCGCATCTCAAAGGAAGTCACGGCGAAAAGGTTGAAGAACCGCGCAAGATTACCTTGCAGCGCAAGACCACGAGCACGCTGCGCGTCGCCGGTAGCAAAACTATCAGTGTTGAAGTGCGCAAGAAGAAGACCTTCGTTAAGCGCAGCTCGGAAGAAATCGAAGCCGAACAGAAGCGTGAGCAGGAAGAGCAGCGCGCTGCGGAAGAGACTGCGCGTCTGAAGGCTGCCGAAGAAGCCAAGCGTCAGGCTGAAGAGGAAGCGCGCCGTCAGGCCAGCGCTCCAGCTCTGTCCGCCGCTCAAGCTGAAGTGGTTCGCGACGTTGCGGCAGTGATTGCAGCGGTTGAGCTGCCGCCGGTTGTTGTGCCGGTGGCGGATGAGCGTAAGAAAGATGAGCCGCGTCGCCCGGACAAGACTCGCGCTGATGACAGCGATCGCCGTGGCGACCGTAAGAACACTGCGCATCGTCCGTCGATCAAAGAGAAAGAAAAAGTTCCGGCTCCGCGTGTGGCACCGCGTACTACTGACGAGGAAAGCGACAGCTTCCGTCGCGGTGGGCGTGGCAAGGCCAAGCTGAAGAAGCGTAACCAACACGGCTTCCAGAGCCCAACCGGCCCGGTAGTACGCGATGTGGCGATCGGCGAGACCATCACGGTTGGCGAGCTGTCGCAACAGATGTCGGTCAAAGCCGCTGAAGTGATCAAGTTCATGTTCAAGATGGGCACTCCGGTGACCATCAACCAGGTTCTGGATCAGGAAACTGCTCAACTGATTGCTGAAGAACTCGGCCACAACGTCAAGCTGATCAGCGACAACGCCCTGGAAGAGCAACTGGCCGAATCCCTGAAGTTCGAAGGTGAAGCCATTGCCCGTGCGCCGGTCGTGACCGTTATGGGTCATGTCGACCACGGTAAGACGTCCCTGCTCGACTACATTCGTCGCGCCAAGGTGGCCGCCGGTGAAGCGGGTGGTATCACCCAGCACATCGGTGCCTACCACGTGGAAACTGACCGCGGCATGGTCACGTTCCTCGATACCCCGGGTCACGCGGCGTTTACCGCCATGCGTGCGCGTGGTGCCAAGGCTACCGACATCGTCATCCTGGTGGTGGCGGCGGACGACGGCGTCATGCCGCAGACCATTGAAGCTGTGCAGCATGCGAAGGCTGCGGGTGTTCCGCTGGTCGTTGCAATCAACAAAATCGACAAGCCAGGTGCCGATCTCGATCGCATCCGGAGCGAGCTGTCCACCCATGGTGTTACCTCGGAAGAGTGGGGTGGTGACAGTCCGTTCGTTTCGGTCTCCGCGAAAATGGGTACCGGCGTCGACGATCTGCTTGAAGCAGTCCTGTTGCAAGCCGAAGTCTTGGAACTGAAAGCGATCCCGTCCGCTCCTGGACGAGGCGTCGTGGTTGAATCGCGTCTGGATAAGGGCCGTGGCCCGGTAGCCACCGTGCTGGTACAGGACGGTACGCTGCGCCAAGGCGACATGGTGCTGGTCGGCTCCAACTTCGGCCGTATCCGCGCCATGCTCGATGAGAACGGCAAACCGGTGAAAGAAGCTGGCCCGTCGATCCCGGTTGAGATTCTCGGCTTGGATGGCACCCCGGATGCGGGTGACGAGCTCAGCGTGTTGACCGATGAGAAGAAGGCGCGTGAAGTAGCCTTGTTCCGTCAAGGCAAGTTCCGCGAAGTCAAACTGGCTCGCGCGCATGCCGGCAAGCTGGAAAACATCTTCGAGAGCATGGGCCAGGCAGAGAAGAAGACGCTCAATATCGTCCTCAAATCTGACGTCCGTGGATCGCTGGAAGCATTGCAGGGCGCCTTGGGTGGCCTGGGTAACGAAGAAGTGCAAGTGTGCGTGGTCGGTGGCGGTGTCGGTGGTATCACCGAGAGCGATGCGAACCTGGCACTGGCCTCCAACGCCGTACTGTTCGGCTTCAACGTGCGTGCCGATGCTGGCGCACGGAAGATTGTCGAGCAGGAAGGTCTGGATATGCGTTACTACAACGTGATCTACGACATCATCGAAGACGTCAAGAAAGCCCTCACCGGTATGCTCGGCAGCGATGTTCGCGAGAACATTCTGGGTATTGCCGAAGTGCGTGACGTGTTCCGTTCGCCGAAGTTTGGCGCGATCGCCGGTTGCATGGTGCTGGAAGGCATGGTTCACCGTAACCGTCCGATCCGCGTACTGCGTGAAGACGTGGTGATCTTCGAAGGCGAGCTGGAGTCCCTGCGCCGCTTCAAGGACGACATGTCCGAAGTGCGTGCTGGCATGGAATGCGGTATCGGTGTGAAGAGCTACAACGACGTCAAAGTCGGTGACAAGATCGAAGTGTTCGAGAAGATCCAAGTGGCTCGTAGCCTCTAAGCGCGAGCTGTTATACGCAACGCCCGGTCCGGCTTCCGCCTGGCCGGGCGTTTGCCGCTTTCAGACCGCCTGGCTTTTGCCCGCGCGGAGAGTGACAGGCTAGAAGTGATAGGTGTAAAGCACCATGGCAAAAGAATATAGCCGTACCCAACGCATCGGCGATCAGATGCAGCGCGAACTGTCGCAGCTTATCCGGCGCGAAATCAAAGACCCACGCGTAGGCTTGGTGACGATCACCGCCGTCGAGGTGAGTCGTGATGTTGGCCATGCGAAGATTTTCATCACCGTGATGGGCCAGGACAGCGCTGAAGATGTTGCACAGAATATCAAGGTGCTCAATGACGCCGCCGGCTTCCTGCGCATGCAGTTGGCGCGGGCGATGAAGCTGCGCAGCGTGCCGCAACTGCATTTCCACTACGACGAAAGCGTGATGCGCGGTGCGCACCTGTCGGCGCTGATCGAGCGGGCAGTGGCGGAGGACGGCCAGCATCCTGAGGACGACGCCAAGGTCGAGGTTAAGACCGAGGTCAAGGCCGAGTTCAAGGAGTAAAGGCGTGGCTCAGGTTAAGCGTATTCGCCGTAACGTCAGCGGCATCATCCTGCTCGACAAGCCTAAAGGCTTTAGCTCCAACGCTGCGTTACAGAAGGTGCGTTGGCTGTTGAATGCTGAGAAAGCTGGGCATACCGGTAGCCTCGATCCGCTGGCCACTGGCGTGTTACCGCTGTGCTTCGGTGAGGCGACCAAGTTCTCGCAATACTTGCTCGATGCCGATAAGGGTTATGAGACCGTCATGCAGCTGGGGGTCACGACCACCACGGCCGATGCGGAAGGCGAAGTGCTGGAGCGTCGCGAAGTGACCGTTGGTCGCGCTGATATTGAGGCGATTTTGCCCCGTTTTCGTGGAGAAATCAGTCAGATACCACCGATGTATTCGGCACTAAAGCGTGATGGACAGCCGCTCTACAAGCTGGCGCGGGCTGGTGAGGTAGTGGAGCGCGAAGCGCGTTCTGTTACTATTGCGCGCCTGGAATTGCTGGCCTGTGAGTCGGAGCAAGCGCGACTGGCAGTAGCCTGCAGCAAAGGCACCTATATCCGCACCTTGGTCGAGGATATTGGCCAAGTCCTGGGTTGTGGCGCCCACGTTGCAGAATTGCGGCGCACTCAGGCAGGTCCCTTCAGCCTGGCCCAGACGGTCAGCCTGGAAGCGTTGGAACAGGCTCATGCCGAAGGCGGTAACGAGGCGGTCGATCAGTTTCTACTGCCGTCGGACAGCGGGCTCGAGCACTGGCCGCTGTTGCAGTTCTCGGAACACAGCGCGTTTTATTGGCTGCATGGGCAGCCGGTACGTGCCCCGGATGCGCCGAAGTTCGGCATGGTACGGGTGCAGGATCACAACGGGCGCTTCATCGGTATCGGTGAAGTGAGCGAAGACGGGCGAATCGCGCCACGTCGATTGATTCGGTCAGAATGACCGAACGAGGGTGGCTGTTAATAGGCACGGTCACATCTCACTTTTAAATACGAGGATTTGTCCTCGGCCTATTGGAACTGCCTCTTTTGAAGCGGTTTCTTAACTGAGGGGAAGCCACATGGCACTCAGCGTTGAAGAAAAAGCCCAAATCGTAACTGACTACCAGCAAGCTGTAGGCGACACCGGTTCTCCGGAAGTGCAAGTTGCACTGCTGACCGCCAACATCAACAAGCTGCAAGGCCACTTCAAGGCCAACGGTAAAGACCACCACTCGCGTCGTGGCCTGATCCGTATGGTAAACCAGCGTCGTAAGCTGCTGGATTACCTGAAAGGTAAGGACACCACTCGTTACAGCGCCCTGATCGGTCGCCTGGGTCTGCGTCGCTAATACCGACGTTGCTAGAGGTTGGTTGTTTGTCGCTATTTGTTGGGCCTGCCGTTATAGGGCGCCCCGGTGAGTAGGGGCAGGCTTCCAGCCTCAAGTTTTATCTGGACAGCCCTCGGGTCCGAATCCCGTCGTTGCCCACAAATTACGCAAGACACAGATTTCCCCAAGGCAAATAGAAGGTAACAACACCGTGAACCCGGTAATCAAGAAATTCCAGTTCGGTCAATCGACCGTCACCCTCGAGACTGGCCGTATCGCCCGTCAAGCCTCCGGCGCAGTATTGGTCACCGTTGACGACGACGTCAGCGTATTGGTGACTGTGGTTGGCGCCAAGCAGGCTGACCCGAGCAAGGGCTTCTTCCCGCTCTCCGTGCATTACCAAGAAAAAACCTACGCTGCTGGCAAAATCCCAGGTGGCTTCTTCAAGCGTGAAGCGCGCCCGTCCGAGAAAGAGACGCTGACTTCGCGTCTGATCGACCGTCCGATCCGTCCGCTCTTTCCAGAAGGCTTCATGAACGAAGTGCAGGTTATCTGCACCGTCGTGTCGACCAGCAAGAAGACCGATCCGGACGTTGCTGCCATGATCGGTACCTCGGCCGCTCTGGCCATCTCCGGCATTCCGTTCGAAGGCCCGATTGGCGCCGCTCGCGTAGCCTTCCATGAAAGCACCGGTTACTTGTTGAACCCGACTTACGAGCAGCTCAAGGCTTCCAGCCTGGACATGGTCGTAGCCGGTACCGCTGACGCCGTACTGATGGTTGAATCGGAAGCTAAAGAACTGACCGAAGACCAGATGCTCGGCGCAGTGCTGTTCGCCCACGACGAGTTCCAGGCTGTGGTCAAGGCTGTTGCTGAGTTGGCTGCCGAAGTGGGCAAGCCGACTTGGGACTGGAAAGCCCAGGCCAAGAACACCGTGCTGCTCGACGCCATTCGCGCCGAGTTCGGTGAAGCGATCTCCCAGGCCTACACCCTCACCGTCAAGCACGAGCGCTATGGCCGTCTCGGCGAGTTGCGCGACCAGGTGGTTGCGAAGCTCTCCGGTGCTGAAGGTCAGCCGTCCGCTGGCGAAGTCAAAGACGCTTTCGGCGAAATCGAATACCGCACCGTGCGCGAGAATATCGTCAACGGCAAACCGCGTATCGATGGCCGCGATACCCGTACCGTGCGTCCGCTGAACATCGAAGTCGGCGTGCTGAGCAAAACCCACGGTTCGGCGCTGTTCACCCGTGGCGAAACTCAGGCCCTGGTGGTTGCGACCCTGGGTACTGCCCGTGACGCACAGCTGCTCGACACCCTCGAAGGCGAGCGCAAAGACCCCTTCATGCTGCACTACAACTTCCCTCCCTACTCGGTAGGTGAGTGCGGTCGTATGGGTGGCGCCGGTCGCCGCGAAATCGGTCACGGCCGTCTGGCTCGTCGCAGTGTGCAGGCAATGCTGCCGGCGGCTGACGTGTTCCCCTACACCATCCGCGTAGTCTCGGAAATTACCGAGTCCAACGGCTCCAGCTCCATGGCCTCCGTTTGCGGTGCTTCCCTGGCGTTGATGGACGCAGGCGTACCGATGAAGGCGCCGGTTGCCGGTATCGCCATGGGTCTGGTGAAAGAGGGCGAGAAATTCGCCATCCTCACCGACATCCTCGGTGACGAAGACCACCTCGGCGACATGGACTTCAAGGTAGCCGGTACCGCTAAAGGCGTTACTGCGCTGCAGATGGACATCAAGATCAACGGCATCACCGAAGAAATCATGGAGATCGCCCTGGGCCAAGCCCTGGAAGCTCGCCTGAACATCCTCGGTCAGATGAACCAGGTGATCGCTGAGTCGCGTACCGAGTTGTCGGCTAACGCTCCGACCATGATCGCGATGAAGATCGATCAGGACAAAATCCGCGACGTCATCGGCAAGGGCGGCGCTACCATCCGTGCTATTTGCGAAGAGACCAAGGCTTCGATCGACATCGAAGACGACGGCAGCATCAAGATCTTCGGCGAAACCAAGGAAGCTGCAGAGGCCGCGCGTCAGCGCGTACTGGGTATCACCGCGGAAGCCGAGATCGGCAAGATCTACGTCGGCAAGGTTGAACGCATCGTCGACTTCGGCGCATTCGTCAACATCCTGCCGGGCAAAGATGGCTTGGTGCACATCTCGATGCTGAGCGATCAGCGTGTCGAGAAAGTCACCGACGTGCTGAAAGAAGGTCAGGAAGTCAAAGTTCTGGTACTCGACGTGGACAACCGCGGCCGTATCAAACTGTCGATCAAAGACGTAGCGGCTGCCGAGGCTTCGGGCGTTTAATCCCGAACTTCGCTAATGCTGAGAAAGAGGGCCCTTGCGGGCCCTCTTTTTTTGCCTGGAGAATAGGCATCGCTCGCTGTACTCGACAAGGAATGCACCGTTCATGGATAAGACTCTCTGCCACTATCACCCGGCACATCCCGCCACCTGGCACTGCGTGCCCTGTCAGCGGCATTTTGGCGACTGTTGTATCCCGCTGAATGCCGACGCCCCGGATGAGACACCGACCTGCCCCTTGTGCCGGAGCAAGCTCAGCTTTCTCGGGGCGGCTAACAGTGCCCAGCCCTTCTGGGAGCGGATTCCGCGTTTTTTCGCCTATGGCCTGCAAGCCGGGCCTCTGGCGTTTAGTGCGGTATTGGCGCTGGCCAGCCTGTTTATGCCGCGTTCGATACTGCTTTGGTTCGTCCTGTTCAGCATCGCCACCAAGTATTTCTACAGCGTGATCGAGGCCAACAGTGAGGCGCAAAAGCAGGCGCCGAGCCTGCTTAGCGCTTTTGTCGGCGAGGGTTTCGGGCTGTTCTTCAAGCAGTTGGTGGTGTTCTTCCTCTCTTTCGCGACGCTTTGGCTGGCGGCCGACTTCGACAGTGAGGCGCTGTACTGGGCGGTGAATATCGGCCTGTTGTTGGTGCTGCCGGCCAGCATCATTCGCCTGGCCTTGGATAAGACCTTGAGTGCGGCGTTGAGCCCGGACGAAGTGGGGCAGGTGATCAAGGCCATGGGTTGGCGCTATCTGATCCTCTGCGCCTTTCTGTTCATCCTTTGGCAGTCGCCGAGTTGGGTGACCTACATGCTTTCCCATGGCCTGCCGCGAGTGGTACTGGTGCCGGTAGCGGCCTTCCTCTTCGGTTATTTCGGCGTGGTGATGTGCGCCATCATGGGCTATGCGGTGTTCCAGTATCAGGGGGCTCTTGGTTATGCGATTGCCGAGGAAGACAGCCAGACCGGTTTTCCGGCAGCCGAGTATCTGCGTCGCCGAGCGTTGGCCGAGGCCGAGATTCGCCTGAAGGAAGGCCAGAGTGGCCAGGCTCTGGAAACGCTGACCGCCGCACTGGCGCGTGATCCAGACGACCTCAAGTTGAATGAGCGTTTCCATCAACTGTTGTATGGCTTGAATGCCCGTGAGCGTTGTCTGCGTCACCTGGCGCACTATCTGCCGTTGGCTACGCGGATGAACCCGGCGCAAGCGGCTACCGCACTGCTCAATGCGCGCCAGTTCAAGGCGGACTTTATGCCCGAAGATGCGCTGGTTTGCGAGCGGCTGGCCGGTGCGCTACTGGATCGGCATAAGACCCGTGAAGGCCTGAGCCTGCTGCGTAATTTGCACCAACGTTTCCCCGAGTATCCCCACATCCCCCGGGCTTACCTGCTGGCGGCGCGAGGTTTTGCCGAGGGCCTGGGGCAAGTCGAGTCGGCTCAGAAGCTGCTGGTTTTTGTGCGCACGCGTTACCCGCAATCACCGCTGCTGGCGGAAGTGGCTGCACTAGAGGCGACAGTCGCCCGGCTGGCGGCTAACACCTGAACACGTAGCCGATGGCGACACACGGTTGGAGGGGTAATACCGATCGCTTAAGCGTTGGATAATCGTGCAGGAGCTGCGCAAAGCCGAAGGCGATGCCCAACAACCGGCCTGCAAGGTTGGGCGGTCAGGTTCAAACTCGAGCACGGGAGTCGCGGAGCGACTCCTTGTTGGGCATCACTGCGTTCAGCGCCAACCTACATCAGCGCCAACCTACAGTTGTCCTTAACGGTTGGAGGGGGGCCTGTTGCATTCAGCGAGCCAGGTGCTGCCGATACAGGCTCAGTTGCTGGGTCTGTTCGGCTTGCGGATAAGTGCCGTGGAGAAAACGGCTCAGCTCGGCAATGCCCTGTAGATCACCGCGCTGCCCCAGCAACTTAGCCAATTGCAGGGTCAGCGCCGGCAGTTGAGTTGGGTGTGCTTTGGCCTGGCTTAACTTGCGCCAGGCGGCTAGGGCGCGTGGGCCCTCGGTTACGCGCAACAGACGTTGCAGCAGGTGTAACTGCACGGCGGGGTGTTGCAGCATGCGCTGCTGCGGGTCGCGACTGTCGTCGGCCAAGCGCAGTAGCAGCGGCAGGCCGGCCGGTTGTTCCGGCAGGAGGAAGAATTGTTTTAGCAGGGCGCTCATCAGGGCGTTGTCCTGGCGACTCTTCGCCACTGGGTAGAGGCGCTCCAGCAACAACAACCGCCCAGGGTAACGGTTCAGCAAATCCAGCCCGCGGGGGGCGGCTTGATCCAGGGCAAAGCGTCCGATCAGTTGATCCAGCCCAGCCAACTCGCGCTTGAATGGTGCATCCGGGTCTTCTTTGTGCAGATAGGCTTCGTCGACTTTTAGCGTGCCGCCCAGGCGTGGTAACCAGACTGCGAGAAAGCCGGCGCCCATGCCACCGAGGTGGGCGTAATAGTTCACATGGTCGTCGGCGAGTAGCAGGCCATACAGCTCCTTACCCATCCACACCGGCAGAATCCACAGGGCCGGCGCGCGGAAGTAGCCGAACAGCGGGCCCAGCCAGTAGAAGAAGTTGATCCGCCGCAATCCATAGATGCCCAGATACATGCCCATCAGCCCGGAGATCGCCCCGGAGGCGCCAATCCCGGTGACCCATACCGGGTCCATGATCCACCACAGCAGGTGCGAGGCCACACCGCTGAGCAGATATAGCCCCAGGTAGACCCAGCGGCCCAGCGCGATTTCCAGGGCAAAGCCGAAGATGAACAGAAATAGCATGTTGCCGGCCAGGTGGCCGAAGTCGGCATGCAGGAACATTGCGCCGAACAGGCCTTGGACGCTGAATTTCGCTGGAATGAAGCCGAAGCGCATGTTGCTCAGTTTGTCGCGGGCAGCCTCGGCTTTTTGCCGTGCGGCCTGCCAGGCAGGATCGGCCTGATAGGCGGGGTTGTGATGCAGATTGTTTTCAAACTGCAGGTCACCGAGGATCAGCTCGGCGAGTTTCGGCCGGCGCATGGCGTCGAGGGCTTTTTGCTGGTTGAGATCGAGCCGGTGACGGGCGCTGAATGCTTCGAGAAACAAGCTGCGTTCGCGGTTGAGCAGGCCGCCATCGAGATAGGTTTTCACCGCAGTGGCTTCGCGCTCGCTATCACCGCTCTGGTAGCCGAAGTAAATCAGCACATTGAGCAGAATCAGCAGCAGGGTAATGACCGGTGGCTTTTTCCAGTCCAGCGGGTGTTCGGCGGGGAGAATCAGCATCTACAGCCTTCCTTGGCGATGGTGGGGGCTCAATTGCCGCGCTTGCTCTCGATGCTCTTCAGGCGGCCGCCTTCGAATCTGAGGAAGTACAACATACCGCCACTCCGCGGGCCATAGACCCACTCTTCCACCTCAACCTCCTGACGCCGGTTACCGGTGCGGGTCTGGGAATAACCGATGAAGTCACGGCTGGCAGGTTCGCCGCATTTGCTCAGAACTTCACTGGTGCGGTCACCTTCGCTGGCGATGCCTTTGTCACAGCGGATCGAGGCGAAGCTTTCACCGGCCAGCAGGAGCAGCGGCAGACAGAGCAGGGTAAGAGACGTTCTCATAGAAGTGGGCATCCTGTCCTAAGGGTGAGGCAGCCTAGCATTGGCCGCTAAGAACCTGTTCAATATTTGCTGCGCTTGGCCATGCTGCGTTGAAAACAGGCTCGGAATGCTCATTTACCACTCGTAAACTCCGCTTCCTCGCCTGTTTGACTCGCTACGCTCGCCCTGCGGGCCAGCCTTCGGCTGTTACTCCGCTTCGCTGCGTTGCGCCTTGCTTGACCTGCGCTCGCGACGATCTTGAACAGGTTCTAAGGCCTGTCAGTTGCCGCGCTTACTCTCGATCTTGACCAGGCGGTTGCCTTCGAAACGCAGGTAGTTGTACATGCCGTTGCGCGGGCCGTAGGCCCATTCCTCGATCTGCACTTCGCTGCGTTCGCCGTAGTAGCCGACGATCACACGGTAGCCAATGAAGTCGCGGCTGAGCGGTTCGCCACATTTGTTCTGCACCTCGCCGGTGTGATCGTCGAGGCTGACCAGGTCGCTGCCACAGCGCAGAGTGGAGGCGGAGGAGACGGGGCCGGTCAAGAGAAGAAACGACAGGCCAAGCATGGCGGGGGCTTTCACGGGGTAATCCGAAGCAGATGCGGTGGGATCAGCCTACACCCGTGTTGGTGAGCTGTCAGTTGCGCGGGATCACGTTAGGGTTCAGGCGATTGCCTGCAAGGGAGCGGCGGTTGTGCAGGCGGTCTTTCGGCCCATACGGTAGCTCTTCGATGTTGAAGGCCAGCGTTGCTGGTCGTCGAGCCAAGCACCTGACCTGCCCAGCACAGGGTTTCGTCCTGAGCTGGGCAGGGCAGAGGCATCCGCGGCTGCGGACTTATTCGCTATCCAGGTGGAGCGGTGAGGCCACGCGACCGTCGGTTCCCGATTCGCCGAGGCTGACGTCGAGCAAATAAATACGTTCGTCCGCCAGCCCGCCTTGACTCACCAGATAGTCCTTGATGCTAGCTGCACGCGCCTGGCCCAGTTGGCGCAGCAGCAGTTCACTTTTGCCCCAGGAGTCAAGGACGCCTTCGCGCAGTTTGGCGCTGCGCTCATCGTCGTCCAGCTCGGTCCATTCGGCCGGTGGTTGCTGTTTCAGGCGGCTGCGGTAGATGCCTTCCAGCATCGGCGCTTGTTCATCTTCAGGCACTTCCAGTTGACTGGCCTCGGCCGGCACCTTGTCGCCGCGGCGCTGCAGAATCTTGTAGTAAATGCTTTGGTATTCGCGCTGTAGACGCTGTTGGGCCAGCAAGGGGCCGTCACTGCTGGCGGCACTCATGCCCTCTACTTCCAGGCGCAGGTTCGGGCGTTCTTTGAGGGCGGCCGAGAGCGTGCTCAGGGCACTCTGGGCGCCGCTGTCCAACGCGTTACTGCCTGCGGCGAACTGCACGGTACTGAGGTCGACTTCGCCGCCGCCGACCAGTCCGGCGATGAACTTGAATGGCGCCTGTACGGCACGCAACACCAGATTGCGCAGGGTTTGCCAGACAATCGGCATCACGCTGAACTGTGGGTTGTTGAGATCGCCGGAGACCGGTAGCTCGATCTCGATCTTGCCTTCCGAGTCCTTCAGCAGTGCGACGGCCAGGCGTATCGGCAGATCGACGGCGTCCGGGCTGTCGACCTGTTCGCCGAGCTGCAGTTTCTCAACGACCAGTTTGTTTTCGGCGGTCAACTGGCCTTTCTCGATGCGGTAATGCAGATCCAGATTGATCCGCCCTTTGCGGATGCGATAACCGGCGAACTTGCCGGAATAGGGCGTCAGCGTGGTCAGCTCGACATGTTTGAAGCTGGTGGTCAGATCGAGGCTATCCAGCGGGTCGAAGGGGTTCAGGCTGCCGAGAATGCTGACCGGTGCATAACGGTCGACCTTGCCTTTGATGTCGACTTTCGCCGGCTTCGGGTTGCGGCTGTCAAGGCTGCCAATACGGCCGTTCAGTTGCTGGATCGCGGTGGCGAAGTTGGGCGTCAGGCTGAAGTCGGCGAAGTTGGCCGAGCCTTCATTGATGCTTATTTCGCCGATGTGGATGCCCAGCGGCTTGCCGGCCGCTGCCGGTTTGGCTTGGGGATCGGCTGGCTGTGGGATGAGCAGATCGCTGACGTTGGTGGTGCGATCCTCGTTGATCATAAAGCGTGCATAGGGCTGGGCCAGGCTGACCTTGGCGACCGCCAGGCTGTCGCCATGCTGGTAGTTCAGGCCGTCGAGCACCAACTGCTGCCATTTGACGAAGTCGCGCTCTTTAAGGGTGTCGAGGGTGTGCAGTTGGTTGACTTCGGCGCGCCCGGCGACGCTAAAGGCCAGCGGCTCGGTGCTCTTCAGGTCGACGGCGAGATCGCTGCCGAGCAGGCCGCTGCGCAACTCCAGGTGCACGAACGGTTCCAGGTAGGCCTGGGCCACGCGCAGGTCGATGTCTTGGGTGGCAACCTGCAACTGGGCACTGATCGGGCTCAGGTTAACCTGGCCGGCCACGTTGAGCTTGCCCTGTTTGCCGAGGCCGGTATCGAGTTTGAGGGTGAAAGGCGACTGATTGAGGCTGTCGAAGTTCTGCAGATCGAAGTTGAGTGGGCCGACCTCCAGCACTACAGGCTGTTTCGGCTGGCGGTCCGTCAGATGGATTTGGTAGCCGCGCAACTGGGTATCGCGCAACAGTACTTGCCAGGGTTTGCTTGGTTCGACTGGGGCTTTGGGTGGCTCTACCGCGGTGGCTGGCGCCGACGCGTTGGCGGCGACTTGCGTAGCGGGTTTCTCGGCCGCAGCCGCGGGTGCTTCAGTCGTAGGCGCCGGCGTGGCTTTGCTGGGAGCCGGTTGCGGTTGTGGCGGTTGGTGGGAGGCGAACAGCTTTTGCCAGTCCAGCTCGCCATCCTTCTCGCGGGCGGCCCAGGTTTCCAGGTTCTGACTGCGGATCTTGCCGACGATAACTTGCTGTTTAACCAGGTCTACCGAGGTTTCGCTGACTTCCAAGCGCTCCAGGCGTACCAGCGGACGGCCATCCGGCGCCTTGATGGCGAGCGGCGCGATGGTGGCGGAGGTGTTATTCAGCAATAGCTCGGTGCTTTTGCTCAGATCCAGCGTGTAGTCGGTGGAGAGGTTGATGACGCCATTCTCCAATACCAAGGGCACGGCGTCGCGGACATAGGGCCAGAAGGCTTTCATTTTGCCTTCGGTGATCTTCAATTGGCCGCTGGAGGTGATGGGCGTCAGGCTGACCTGACCGCTCCAGTCGATGCGCCCACCGTGTGGGCCTTTGGCGACTAGGCTCATCTCGGAGTTGTCGTCCGGCAGGGTGCTGAGTTTTTTCAGTTCCAGATTGAGCGAGTCGTAGACGAACTCGACTGGCTCGCTCGGGCGCAGGTCGGCAAAGTGCAGGCCGCCTTCGATCAGTTGCAGGTGATCGATACGCAGCGGGAAAGGCTCGCTCGGTGCTTCCTCGGCCGGCGGCTCAGGGCTCTCCGGCAGTTTGAACAGCTGCGCCAGATTGAGCGTACCGTCCTTGGCGAACAGGACCTCGGTGTGGGACTTCTCCAGCTCGACATCCGCCAGGTGCAGCGCTCCGCTCCACAGGCTGTCCAGTTGCAGGTTGGCGTACAGCCGCTCGAAGGCCACCTGGTCAGCACCCGACTCGCCCAGATGCAGGCCCCAGAGGGTCAATTCGAGGCTGAAGGGGTTGAGTTCCAAACGCTCAAGCTTGGCCGGCACAGTGGCGAGTTCGGCCAACTGTTGATTGGCGATACGCAGGGCTACGCCTGGGAGGATCAGGAAGCCGAGGAGGCTATAGAGGGTGAAGGCAATCAGCAGGGCGCCACCGGCGCGTTTCAATCCTTTGGGCATGGCGAGACTTCATCTTTCCTGGCAAGAAGTGTTTTGGAGTATGGCACGGGCTTTGGGTTCCGAGCGCGATCTGCGTCGTTTCCTAGAGCTGAAGAATCAGAGTTTTCAGCGGTGGGCGGCCGTCGGCCGAGGGAAAGTCGGTGGCGGGCGCCAGCACCTGGCAGTCGCGCACCGGCCGGCCAAGCTTGTTGGCGCAGCGCAGCACCTGCTCGCGCCAATCTTCCAGGGCCACCTTCGCCAGATTGTTGCAGCAAATCAGCACGCCATCCTCGGCAGTGGTCAGTAACGCGGGTTTCAGCAAGCTCTGGTAGTCACGCAGCAGGTCGACAGTGCCGAAGGCGCTTTTGGCCCAGGCCGGCGGGTCGAGCAGTACCAGATCGAACTGACGTTGTTCCAGGCGCAGGTAGCTCGGCAGTTTTTGCCCGCGACGCTGGGCGATGGGTAGCCCCGCCAACTGGCGGATGGCCGGGAAATAGTCGGACTGGATAAATTCCATCGCTAACAGCTCGGGATTGAGTGCGGCGTTCTCGCGGCCGACCGTCAGATTGCCCTCGGCGAAATCCAGATTCCACACCTCGCGGGCGCCACCGGCTGCCGCACACAGACCTACGCCACAGGTGTAGGCGAACAGGTTAAGCACGCTTTTGCCCGCGCTGTGGGCTTTCACCCAGCCCCGCGCATTGCGCAGGTCGAGAAACAGCAGCGGGTCTTGACCGGCATGGCGGCCACGCACGCGATACTTCAGCCCCCATTCGTGGCCGATCAGGTCTTCCAGGGCGGCTGCGCTGGCTTGGTAAACCGTGTCGCTGCGATCGATACGGGAGTTGCCGCGTGAGCGGTCGTTATAGACCAGCAAGGTCTCAAGGCCGAGCCGAGCATTGATGGTCGCGTGTAGCTCCAGCAGGGCTGCGTTTTCCAGTGTGGTATGGAAGCTCTGCACCATCAGTTGCGGGCCGTAGCGGTCGATAGTCAGGCCGGAAGCACCTTCCTGGCTGCCGTGGAACAACCGGTAGCAGTCAGTGCCTTGAGCATGCAGTTCGGCTAACAGAGGCTGGCGAGTGTCGAGGGCGGCGCGCAGCGCCTGGTTCAAAAGGGGCATGCGCAGCGCCTTGGACTGGGCGGGGCAGTTTATCAGGCGAGGGCTGGACCTGCGCAGTTGCTCCACAGGGGGGCAATGAAACGCCTTGCAGGTTTCGATAGATTCGCAGAGGCGAGAGTCGGTGTTTCCCTCACCCCCCGCTCCTACAGGTTTCGATAGCCTCGCCGAGGCGCGTTACTCGCGTTCGATCGCCAGTGCCACGCCCTGACCGCCGCCGATGCACAGGGTTGCCAGACCTTTCTTGGCGTCACGTTTGATCATCTCGTGCAGCAGGGTCACCAGCACCCGGCAGCCGGAGGCGCCGATGGGGTGGCCGAGGGCGATGGCGCCGCCATTGACGTTGACCTTGCTGGTATCCCAGCCGAGTTCTTTACCAACCGACAGGGATTGCGCGGCGAAGGCTTCGTTGGCTTCGATCAAGTCCAACTGCTCTAGCGTCCAACCGGCCTTCTCCAGGCAGCGCTTGGTTGCCGAGACCGGGCCGATGCCCATGATCGCCGGGTCGACACCGGCATTGGCGTAACCGGCGATGCGCGCCAGTACCGGCAAACCGAGGGCTTTGGCTTTTGCCGCACTCATCAGTATTACGGCGGCGGCGCCGTCGTTGAGGCTGGAAGCATTACCGGCGGTGACGCTGCCGTCTTTCTTGAAGGCCGGTTTCAATTTGCCCAGCGATTCGGTCGTGGTGCCTGCCCGCGGCTGCTCGTCGGTAGCGAAGGCCAGTGGCTCACCTTTGCGCTGGGGAATCAGGATCGGGGTGATTTCCTGGGTGAAGCGCCCGGCTTCGATGGCAGCCACGGCTTTCTGCTGCGAGGCGGCGGCGAAGGCGTCCTGTTCTTCACGGCTGATAGCGTATTTTTCCACCAGATTTTCCGCGGTGATGCCCATGTGGTAGTCGTTGAAGGCATCCCACAGGCCGTCGGTGATCATAGTGTCGATGATTTGCGAGTGGCCCATGCGCAGGCCAGTGCGGGCGCCAGGCATAACGTAGGGGGCGAGGCTCATGTTCTCCTGGCCGCCAGCGATGATCACCTCGGCGTCGCCGCAACGGATCGCCTGGGCGCCCAGGTGCAGGGCTTTCAGGCCGGAGCCGCAGACTTTGTTCAGCGTCAGTGCGGGGACCGCATGGGGCAGACCGGCTTTGATCGCGGCCTGACGCGCCGGGTTTTGTCCGGCGCCGGCGGTCAGCACTTGGCCGAAGATCACTTCGTCCACTTGCGCGCCATCCAGACCGGTCTGCTCGAGCAGGCTGCGGATCACTGCCGCACCCAGATCGACGGCAGGAATGCTCGCCAGCGAACCTTGAAAGCTGCCAACGGCGGTACGGGTGGCGGCGACGATAACGACTTCTTGCATGGCGCAGTTCCTCACGAATATTGGGCGCGGCAAGCCGCGGCGGGCGGTTATGGTGGCACAGTGGCTTTGCTTGCGGCCAGATCTTGAGCCGAACGGTCGTTCAGCGCAGCGGTGGCAAGCCCCAGGCGCCGACGCGCGCGGTGCACGGAGCCGTTGCGCACCGCCCAGCGCAGTAGAGGTGCAGTGCGTCTGACGCAGCTGCGAATCAAGCGGCGCTGCAGGGGGCTTAGGCGCAGGCTGAGCATCTGTGCGGCCCAGTCCGGCAAGAGGTCGGCGCCAGCGTGCAGCATCAGAACGCCGAATGGCTTGGCCAGGGCGCTCGGTGCCGGGGCATTGAACAGGACGCGGAGGATTTCCTCGCTGCGTTGATCACAGAGTAATTGCGGGCGTACCTGTTCGAGGTAGTCGGTGACCTCTTGGCGTGAGCGCGGCACCCCCTGCGCGCCCAGACGCTCGGCGATCAACGCGATCTCGGCGTAGTAGGCATCCTGATCGGCTCCGGACAGCTGTGGATTGCAGTAACGCAGATGAGCAGCGAGAAAGCTGCTGACTTCGGCGACATGCACCCAGGTCAGCAGCGCCGGATCGTTGGCCGCATAAGGGCGGCCGTCCGTCGCGGTACCCGTCACGTGCAGGTGGATGTTGCGCACCTTGTCGATCAGCCAATTGGCGTCCTGGGTCGAGCCGTAGGTGGTGCCGGAGATGAATTGTCCGGTGCGGCGCAGGCGGCCGAGCAGGTCTTCACGGAAGTTGGAGTGATCCCAGACTCCAGCCAGCGCCAGGGGATGCAGCGCCTGCAACATCAGCGCGCTGATGCCGCCGATCAGCATGCTGGTGAAGTCGCCATGCACTTGCCAGCAGATAGCCTCGGGGCCAAACAGGCCAGGGTCGCCTTGGGGTTTTTCGAAGTCAATCTGGCCGAGGGCCAGCCCGGTGAGGCCGAGAACCTGGCTTTCGATACGGCTGCGGAGGAATTCCATAAGCGTGATTCGGTGTTTCCTTCATCCCTCTCCTGAGGGGGGACAAGCCGTAGGCTGGGTAGAGCCCGTCCGGGCGAAACCCAGCTTGTAGCTAACTGCCGGGTTTCGCTGCGCTCTACCCAGCCTACGGGTTACGGAGCGTTGTCGTTTCAACGATTCAGACGCTTGTCGATCAGGCTGTCGACCACGGATGGGTCGGCCAGGGTCGAGGTGTCGCCGAGGTTGTCCAGCTCGTTGCAGGCGATCTTGCGCAGGATGCGCCGCATGATCTTGCCCGAGCGAGTCTTCGGCAGGACGGGTGCCCACTGGATCAGTTCCGGCCGGGCGAAGCCGCCGATCTCCTTGCTGACCAGCGCGAGTAGCTCTGTCTTCAGGGCCTCGTTCGCTTCAATGCCGTTCATCAGGGTGACAAAGGCGTAGATACCCTGGCCTTTGATGTCATGCGGGTAACCGACCACCGCGGCCTCGGCCACGGCATCGTGCAGCACCAGGGCGCTTTCCACTTCGGCGGTGCCGATGCGGTGGCCGGAGACGTTGATCACGTCGTCGATGCGGCCGGTGATCCAGTAGTCGCCATCCTCATCGCGGCGCGCGCCGTCACCGGTGAAGTAGTAACCAGGGTAAGGCTTGAAGTAGGTGTCGATCATCCGCTGGTGATCGCCGTAAACGCTGCGAATCTGGCTTGGCCAACTGGCCTTGATCGCCAGTACGCCAGAGCCGGCACCGTGGATTTCCTTACCTTGTTCGTCCAGCAGGGCTGGCTGCACGCCGAAGAACGGCTTGCTCGCCGAACCGGGTTTGAGCACGCTGGCGCCGGGCAGCGGGGTGATCATGATGCTGCCGGTTTCGGTCTGCCACCAGGTGTCGACGATCGGGCAGCGGCGCTCGCCGACCACATTGAAGTACCACTCCCAGGCTTCCGGGTTGATCGGCTCGCCGACGCTGCCGAGCAGGCGCAGGCTGCTGCGCGAGGTTTTCTGTACCGGGCCTTCGCCCTCGCGCATCAGCGCGCGCAGCGCGGTCGGCGCGGTGTAGAAGATATTCACCTGATGCTTGTCGATCACTTGCCAGAAACGCGAGCTGTCCGGGTAGTTCGGTACGCCTTCGAACACCAGGGTGGTCGCGCCGTTGGCCAGCGGGCCGTAGACGATGTAGCTGTGGCCGGTGACCCAGCCGATGTCGGCCGTGCACCAATAGACATCGCCATCGTGGTAGTCGAACACATACTTGTGGGTCATGGCGGCCATCAGCAGGTAGCCGCCGGTCGTGTGCAGCACGCCTTTCGGTTTCCCGGTGGAGCCCGAGGTATAGAGGATGAACAGCGGGTCCTCGGCGTCCATCGGCTCGGGCGGGCAGTCGTCGTTGGTGCCGTGCAGTGCCTCGTGGTACCAGAGGTCGCGGCCTGTGACCCAGTCGATCTCGCCCTGGGTGCGTTCGACCACTATCACCGTGGAAACCTCCGGGCAGCTCAGCAGCGCCTTGTCGACATTCTGCTTGAGGCCGATGTATTTGCCGCCGCGCACACCTTCATCGGCGGTGATCACGGTGCGGCAGTCGGCATCGAGGATGCGATCACGCAGGGCGTCCGGGGAAAAGCCGCCGAACACTACCGAGTGCACAGCGCCGATCCGGGCACAGGCGAGCATGGCATAGGCCGCTTCCGGCACCATCGGCATGTAGATGCAGACCCGGTCGCCCTTCTGCACGCCGCGGCTTTTCAGCACGTTGGCCAGGCGGCAGACGTTGTGATGGAGTTTCTTGTAGGTGATATGGGCCGACTCGGCCGGGTTGTCGCCTTCCCAGATGATCGCGATCTGCTCGCCACGTTGTTCCAGATGGCGGTCGATGCAGTTGTAGCTGACGTTCAGCTTGCCGTCCTTGAACCACGTGGCCTGACCTTGCTTCAGGTCACCGTGATGCACGCTGTGCCAAGGCTTGAACCAGTCGAGGAAGGCAGTTGCCTGTTCGGCCCAAAAAATATCGGGGTGTTCGATGGACTGCTGGTACAGGCGCTGATAGTCGTCGCTGCTCAGCAGGGCGCGTTTGCGCACGGCATCGGCGACGGGGTGAGTGGTGATGTCGAACATGGCGGGTCCTTTTTGTTGTGATGCCGCAATGCTCATAAGGGTGCACCCAGGGCGCTGCTTGGTTCAAGTGCTTCACCGCCTGCCGTTAGTGCGAAAGCGGCTGTGGATACTCCAATTGCAGTGTGTCGATTGCTCGAGGCGGGCGCGGCATCCTTGAAGCGCATGGCCGAGAAAGCCGGCTTCGGCTCGGAATACAACCTGCGGCGGGCTTTCGTTATGGGGCTGAAAGTTACCCCTAGCGAGTACCGCTTGCGCTTTTGCCGCTAGCAGCTGGCGCTGTAATGGGTTCAGACAGCACGAAGCCGGCGAGGGGATACCCGGCCGGCTTCGTTTGCTTGCGCGAGGCTTGAGCGTTAGCCGCGATGACGGCCGCGGAAGTAGTCGATCAAACCTTGGGTGGAGGCATCCTCGGCCGGTTGCTCGTTACCGCCGGTCAGGCGCTGATAGACGCCTTTACCCAGCTCCTTACCCAGCTCCACACCCCATTGGTCGAAGGCGTTGATGCCCCAGAGCACACTCTGCACGAACACTTTGTGTTCGTAGAGTGCCACCAGCGCGCCTAGGCGACGCGGGCTGATGCGCTCCATGGCCAGGGTATTGCTTGGGCGGTTACCGGGGATCACTTTGTGCGGCGCCAGGCGCTGCACTTCGTCCTCGGGCACGCCCTTGGCAAGCAGCTCGCTCTCCGCCTCGTCGCGGGTCTTGCCGAGCATCAACGCCTGGCTCTGCGACAGGCAGTTGGCATACAGCCATTGATGATGATCGGCGACCGGGTTGTAGCTGACCACGGGCACGATAAAGTCCGCCGGAATCAGCTGGGTGCCTTGGTGCAGCAACTGGTGGTAGGCGTGTTGGCCGTTACAGCCGACCCCACCCCAGATCACCGGGCCGGTATCGCAGGTCACCGGGCTGCCGTCCTGGCGCACGCTCTTGCCATTGGACTCCATGTCCAGCTGTTGCAGATGCTTGGTGATGTTTCGCAGGTAATGGTCGTAGGGCAGGATGGCGTGACTTTGCGCGCCCCAGAAGTTGCCGTACCAGACCCCAAGCAGCGCCAGCAGTACCGGCATGTTGCGTTCGAAGGGCGCGGTCTGGAAGTGCTGGTCCATGCTGTAGGCGCCGGACAGCAGCTCCTTGAAGTTGGACATGCCGATGGCCAGGGCGATTGGCAGACCGATCGCCGACCACAGCGAGTAACGGCCACCGACCCAGTCCCACATCGGGAAGATGTTCTCTTCGCGGATACCGAAGGCAATCGCCGCCTCACGGTTGCTGGATACCGCGATGAAGTGCCGATACAGCTCACCCTCCGAGCCGCCCTGAGCCAGATACCAGCTGCGTGCGGCCTGGGCGTTCTTCAGGGTTTCCAGGGTGTTGAACGATTTCGACGAGACGATAAACAGGGTGGTTTCGGCGCGCAGACTTTCCGACAGTTCGTGGAATTCGCTGCCATCGATATTCGCCAGGTAATGGCAGCGCACGCCCTGTTGAGCGAACGGCAGCAACGCCTCGGAGACCAGTTGCGGGCCGAGGAATGAGCCACCGATGCCGATATTCACCACATCGGTGATTGGCTTCTCTGTGTAGCCACGCCACAAGCCGTTGTGGATACGCACCACCAGTTCGGTCATCTGGTTGAGCACGCGGTGGACTTCGGGCATCACATTGACGCCGTTGACCGCCAGGCGTTCACCGACTGGCCGGCGCAGCGCCGTGTGCAGGGCCGGACGGCCTTCCGAGGCGTTGACCAGCTCGCCGTCGAACAGCGCGCGAATGGCCTGCTCCAGGCCCGCTTCGCGCGCCAGGCCGACCAGCAAGTCGCGAGTCTGCGTGTTGATCAGGTTTTTCGAGTAGTCGAGGAAGAGGCCGCAGCTGCTCAGGGAGAACTGGCTGAAGCGCTGGGCGTCGGCATTGAATGCCTCGCGCATGCTGAAGTCCTGCATGGCTTCGCGATGCTGGCTCAGCGCCTGCCAGGCGGGCAGGGTAGTAACGTCGAGCGGGTGTTGGTAATACGCCATGGCCTGGAACTTCCTTCTAACGTGGACAACCTTTGAACACTAAAAAGCCCGGAGTGTTCCGGGCTTTCAGTTTAGCGGTTCTGGTTTTAAGCGACCTGCACCGGAATAGCGTTACTGGTATGGCTGAGTTCATTGCCGGGGGCCATATACAGCATGCGCGGCTTGAAGCTGGCCAGTTCGGCTTCGCTATAGTGCGCGTAGGCGCAGATGATCACGCGGTCGCCGACTTTGGCTTTGTGCGCCGCCGCGCCGTTCACCGAGATGATCCGCGAACCTTCCTCGCCACGGATGGCGTAGGTGGTGAAGCGCTCACCGTTGTCGACGTTGTAGATCTGAATTTGTTCGTATTCGCGGATGCCGGAAAGGTCCAGCCACTCACCGTCGATGGCACAGGAGCCTTCGTAATCAAGCACCGCGTGAGTGACTTCGGCGCGGTGCAGTTTGGCCTTGAGCATGATGGCGTGCATGGTGGTTTCCTTAGCGGGGCCAGAAACGGCGGCTGAGTTTGCCCGAACCCTGATGGGCGATCAAGGCCGCGGGCGGCAAGGTTTCAGGCGAGTTCTTCGAGGTCGAACACGAGGTTGTCGATCAGTCGGGTGTTGCCAATAAACGCCGCGGCGAGAATCACCAGATGACGATCGTTGGCCTCGGCTTGGCGCAGGTTGTCGGCTTTGCGGATTTCCAGATAGTCGGGGCGCAACCCTGCGCGTTCCAGCTCGTCTTTACCTTGCTCAATCAGTTTGGCGAAGTCGCGCTCGCCGGCCTTGATCGCCGTAGCCATCTGCTTCAGACAGCGATAAATCGCCGGTGCCGCCGCGCGCTGAGTGTCGTCCAGATAACCGTTGCGCGAAGACAGGGCCAGACCGTCCTCGGCCCGCACAGTCGGCTCAGCAATGATCTGGATCGGCATATTCAGGTCGCGCACCAAGGTGCGAATCACCGCCAGTTGCTGGTAGTCCTTCTGACCGAACACCGCCAGATCCGGCTGCACCATATGGAACAGCTTGGTCACCACCGTGGCGACGCCGTCGAAATGGCCTGGCCGACTGCCGCCGCAGAGGCCTTCGGAGACGCCGGAAACGTGGACCAGCGTTTGCCCGGCCATGCCGTCGGGATACATTTCCTCAACGCTGGGGGCGAACAGCAGGTGGCAGCCGGCTTGGATCAGTTTCTCCTGATCCGCGGCGAGGGTGCGCGGGTAGCTCGCGAGGTCTTCTTTCGGGCCAAATTGCAATGGGTTGACGAAGATGCTCGCGACCACGAAGTCGACGCGCTGAGCGGCCTTCTCCACCAGCGCTGCGTGGCCGGCGTGCAGATTGCCCATGGTCGGCACCAGGCCGATGTCTTTGCCTTCCGCGCGGGCTTGGGCGACTGCGGCGCGCAGTTCGCGGACGGTGGTAACCGTGTTCATGCAGAGAATCCGTGTTCGGCGGCGGGGAATGATTGGTCTTTGACGGCCTGGACGTAGGCGGCGAGGGCTGCCGAGATGCTTGGTTGGCCGTCCATAAAGTTTTTCACGAACTTTGCTGTGCGGCCGGTCAGGGACAGGCCGAGCATGTCGTGCAGAACCAGCACCTGACCGTCGGTGGCACTACCAGCGCCTATGCCGATCACTGGAATCTTCACCGCCTGGGTGATTTCTGCGGCCAGCTCACTGGGTACGCATTCCAGCAGCAGCATGGCCGCACCGGCTTGCTCCAGGGCCATGGCGTCGCAGCGCAGCTGGCGCGCCTGGGCTTCGCCGCGACCTTGCACCTTATAGCCGCCGAGGATATTTACTGCTTGTGGGGTCAGGCCCAGGTGCGCGCACACCGGCACACCGCGCTCGGCCAACTGGCGGATCGGCTCGGCCAGCCAGGCGGCGCCTTCCAGCTTGACCATATGCGCACCCGCCTGCATCAGGACGGCAGAGTTGTGCAGCGCCTGTTCCGTGGTGGCGTAGGCCATGAAGGGCAGGTCGGCAAGAATCAGTGCGCCCTGATTGCCGCGTTTGACGCTGGCAACGTGGTAGGCCATATCGGCAATGCTAACCGGCAAGGTGCTGTCGTGGCCTTGCAGAACCATGCCGAGGGAATCGCCTACCAACAGTACTTCGACTCCGGCCTGGCAAGCGGCCTGGGCGAAGGTGGCGTCATAGCAGGTGAGCATGGCGATTTTCGCGCCGCTCTGCTTGAGGCTTTGTAGGGTGGTCAGGGTAACGTCAGGCATCACAATCGTCCTCTTGGCGCCTCGCGCGCATCGGTGCGGGGCAACGGGACGCCTATAGTCCTGATGGGGCGGGGTGAAGTCAATTGCAGGTGTTACCGAGTTGTTACTGGCGTTACCGCCATAGTCACTGTGGCTTAAAGGCGCTCCAGACCCTCGCACGGGCAGGCGCTAAGCAGTTCGCTGAGCCGCCGGCCATCCGCCAGTTGCAGCTCTGGAGCAAGCTCCGCCAATGGGTAGAGGACAAACGGCCGGGCGTGCATATGGTAGTGCGGTACTTTGAGCCTGGGTTCGTCGAGCAGGCGCTGACCAAACAGCAAAATATCCAGATCCAGTGTGCGTGGCCCCCAGCGCTCCGCTTTGCGCTGCCGACCCTGGTTCAGCTCGATGGCTTGCAGGGCGTCGAGTAGCTCCAGCGGCGTAAGCGTGGTGTCCAGTGCGGCCACGGCATTGACATAGCGCGGTTGCTCGGGCGGGCCGAGCGGGTCGCTGACATAGAATGACGAGACATCCACCAGCTGCGACTGCGGTATTTGTGCCAGCGCGTTGAGGGCGCCGCGCAGCTGCTCGAGCGGCTCGGCCAGATTACTGCCGAGGCCTATATACACCCGCTCCATCATTCGCCCACAGAGTTCGGTGCGCCGTCGCTACGCGGCCCACGCCGGCGGTTACCACCACGCCGACGTTTACGCGGGGCGCCGCTACTTTCTTCCTGGTTGCTGTTGAGGTCGCGGATCATGCTGCGGCGCTCGCTATCGCTGCAATCCTGATAATCCGTCCACCAGTCGCCAAGGCCGCCAGTTTTCTCGCCGGCGCTTTCGCGCAGCAAGAGGAAGTCGTAACCGGCACGGAAGCGTGGGTTTTCCAGCAGCAAGTCGGCGCGCTTGCCACTGCGGCGTGGCAGGCGTTCCTGCATATCCCAGATTTCGCGGATCGGAATGGTGAAGCGTTTCGGCACGGCAATCCGCTGGCATTGCTCGCTGATCAGCTCATGGGCGGCTTCCTGCATGGCCGGGATCGGCGGCATGCCGCGATCCTGCAATTGCGCCACGCGGGCGGGTAGCGCGGGCCAGAGTAGGGCGGCGAAAAGGAATGCCGGGGTTACCGGCTTGCCCTGCTGGATACGCAGGTCGGTGTTGGCCAGCGCCTGGCTGATCAGACTGTGGGCGTAGTCGGGGTTGCGCTTGAGCGCGGCGGCACTGGCCGGGAACAGTGGGGCGAACAGGTCGTACTCGAGCAACAGCTCAAAGGTGTGTTCGGCATAGCCAGCGAGAAACAGCTTGAGCACTTCATCGAACAGCCGCGCCGAGGGGATTTCCCGCAGCATCGCGGCTAGGCGCGGGATCGGGGCGGCGCTGTGCTTCTCGATGTCGAAGTCCAGCTTGGCGGCGAAGCGCACAGCGCGCAGCATGCGTACCGGGTCTTCCTGGTAGCGCTGTTCGGGGTCGCCAATCAGGCGGATCAAGCGGTTACGAATATCGTGTACGCCGCGGGCGTAATCGAGGATGTGCTCGCCGGTAACGTCGTAGTACAGCGCGTTGATGGTGAAGTCACGGCGCTGGGCGTCGTCCTCCAGGCTGCCATAGACATTGTCACGGAGGATGCGGCCGCTCTCATTGCGCGAAGACAGGTTGCTGTCTTCATCGTCTTCGCTCTGCGGATGATTGGCGCGGAAGGTCGCGACTTCAATGATCTCGCGGCCGAAATGCACGTGCACCAATTTAAAGCGACGACCGATCACCCGCGCGTTGCGGAACTCGGCCCGTACTTGCTCGGGCGTGGCGCTGGTGGCGACGTCGAAATCCTTAGGCTCGATGTCCAGCAGTAGATCGCGTACGCAACCACCGACCAAGTAGGCCTGATAACCGGCGTTTTGCAGGCGTTCAACGACGCTGACCGCGTAGCGGCTGATTTGCCCGCGACGCAACGGATGCTGGCTATTGGTCAGCACTTCAGGGGTGCTGCGCGGGTGTTTGGCGCGGCGCAGGGGGGAACGCAAAGACTGGAACAGCTTTTTCAGCATGGGATGCACTGTTTGACGGAATGGTCGGCCAGAATAGGAAATGACCGCATGATAGGCGCGGATTCTAGCATTGAGTCGGGGGATGGTGTAGGAAGCTGCGGATGGCTGTCAAAGCTGGAGCTGTTAGAGCTCTGGAGGACAAAGCTACTGGGGGAGCCGAAGCTCCCCCCCAAGTAGGTGCGTGCTTTGTTTTTATTATTATATCGGGCTTGTTGTTTTTGTTGATTTGCCCGTTCCGTCGGCCTAGTGGCTTCAGGAATAACCCCCAATTTGGGAGTCAATAGCAAACGGATTGCTTTGGATGCTGATATAGCCATGATCATGTGATCCAACCAGTTCAGGCTCTGCCTTGGGGCAGTTTTGTTATTCTCGGCCTGGTTGTGGGGCAAGCCCCAAAGGCAAGTCCTCTCCAAAAGAATCAGTTAGCTGCGCCTCCCGCGGTATTGTTTTTGTTGTGCTGGAGTCGGTACGTCTTATTTTTATTGTCTTTTGCATTGCTTGTTATTGTTGTTGTACCAAACATATAGCAGGAGCCGTGCCAGTTTTTGCGATTCCTTATAAAACAAGGGCTTGAGCGCTTTGTGGGGGGCTGGCAGGCATAAAAAAGCCGGGTTCTCGTTACCATAAGACCCGGCTTTTGTTACGAGATGTTGAGGAGGTAACAGTGTGTGGAACCAAAAAGTGGCGCACCTGTCATCGCCGTTACGCTTTAGCTGCCGATCACCGCTCCAGTTTTACGGCGGGGGATGCCCAGGCGCTGACGGCGTTCCCACAGGCACTTGCGGCTAATGCCGAGTTTGCGCGCCAGTTCGGTCTCGGTCATGTGATCTTGATGCTCAAGGACGAAATGCTGGAAGTAGTCCTCTAGAGACAAGTCTTCCGTTGGTTCGTGAGCGTTACTGCTGGTGTGCTGTACGGGGGCGCTGAGGAAATCGTCGTCCTCCAGGTCATCCAGTTCGATATCGATACCCAGCAGCTCAGCGGAAATCTCCGAGCCTTCGCAGAGGATGACTGCACGCTCGATGGCGTTTTCCAGCTCGCGTACGTTACCCGGCCAGGGGTAGTGTCGGATGGCTTGTTCCGCGTCATGGGCGAAGCGCAACTCGCTACGGCCCATCCGCGCGGACTGGCGGGCGAGAAACAGGCCGGCGATCTCGCTGACGTCGGCGCCGCGCTCGCGCAGGGCGGGCAGTTTCAGGGCGATGACATGCAGGCGGTAAAACAGATCCTCACGGAACTGACCAGTTTTGGCCAAAGTTTTGAGGTCGCGGTGAGTGGCGGCGATCAAACGTACGTCGACCTTTTGCGATTGCACTGAGCCAACTCGGCGAATCTCGCCTTCCTGCAGGACGCGCAGTAGACGGGCCTGAGCTTCCAGTGGCAGCTCGCCAATCTCGTCAAGGAATAAGGTGCCTCCGTCAGCGGCTTCCACCAAGCCGGCACGCCCGGCATTGGCACCGGTGAACGCCCCTTTTTCGTGGCCAAACAGTTCGGACTCGATCAAGGTTTCCGGAATCGCCGCGCAGTTCACCGAGATCATCGGTGCTTTGGCGCGTTTGGAGAGGTTGTGCAGGGCGCGCGCGACCAGCTCCTTGCCGGTGCCGGACTCACCTTGGATCAGTACGGTCGAATCGGTCGGAGAGACTTTGCGAATCTTGCTGTAAAGCTCCTGCATCGAGGTGCAGGAACCGATTATGCCGATCTCGCCGTTGCTATTGTTCGCAGGTTTGTCGGAATTGCGGCTGCCGTTAGCGCTGCTGCGTTCGCTCGGCGCGCTCTTGGCGTCTTGCCGGTCGCGGAGGATGCGGGCGACAGCCTGGAGCATTTCGTCGTGATCGAAGGGTTTGGCGATGTAGTCCACCGCACCCATTTTCATCGAGTCCACCGCCGAGCGCAGGCTGGCGTAGCTGGTCATGATCAGCACCGGGGTGCCTTGGCCGAGCTTGATCAGCTCGGTACCGGGGGCGCCCGGCAGGCGCAGATCGCTCACGATCAAGTCGAAACTGGGGATGCTGAAACGCTCTTGCGCTTCCTGCACCGAGCCGGCTTCGCTGACCTCGTATTGGTTGCGCTCCAGCAGGCGGCGTAGGGCCGAGCGGATAATGGTCTCGTCTTCGACGATCAGAATGTGTGGCATTAATTCAGTTCTCTCGACGGTCTCTGGTCACTGCGGACGTCGCTTCGACGTGCCGCGGTAAAGTTACCCGAATACGGGTGCCGCGCTGGTGCTCGGGATCGGCCGGGCTGTCGATGGTAATTTGCCCATAATGCTCTTCCACGATTGAATAGACCAGTGCGAGGCCCAGGCCCGTCCCTTTGCCTGGGTCCTTGGTGGTGAAGAAGGGCTCGAACAGGCGGTCCATGATTGCCTTCGGAATGCCCGTGCCCTCGTCCTCGACGATGAGGTCGACGGTATGTTCGGAGGCCTCGCTTTTGACCCGGATAGCGCCGCCAGGTGGCGAGGCATCGCGGGCGTTCGAGAGTAGGTTGATCAGTACTTGCGCCAGGCGCTGCGGATCGCCCTCGGCCCAGTGCTCGGGATCGCAGAGGTTGAAGAACTGCACCTCGACACTGCGCCGATTGAGCGACAACAAGCCGATGGCGTCTTGCGCCACTTCAGCCAGGCAGACCGGTTCCTCCGGCTGCTGGCGGGCGCCGGCGTGGGCGAAACTCATCAGTGATTGCACGATGCGCGAGACGCGTTTGGTCTGTTCGATAATTTGACTGCTGATCTCGCTCAGTTCGCCGTCACCTTCACGTTCCTCGCGCAGGTTCTGCGCCAGGCAGGCGATGCCGGTGATCGGGTTGCCAATCTCGTGGGCGACCCCGGCGGCCAACCGTCCGATGCTGGCCAGGCGCTCGGAATGCACCAGCTTGTCTTCCAGCATTTGGGTTTCCGTGAGGTCTTCGACCAGCAGCACCAGCCCGGTGTTACCGGGCGCCAGCGGTTCGTCGATGGCGGCTTTGTGCAGGTTGAGCCAGCGGATCTGGCCGTCGAGCGCTAGGCGTTGTTTGTGCAGGTGCTCGTCTGGCAGATTGATGAAGCCTTCCAGCAAGTCTTTCCACGGCTCGCCGAGGGCCGATAGGCGCGAACCGACTACGCGCAGCGCGGCGATCCCGGTCAGATCCTCCATGGCACGGTTCCACATGAGGATTTCCTGATCTTTGGCCAGCGAGCACACGCCCATCGGTAACTCTTGCAGGGTCTGCCGGTGGTAGCGGCGCAGTGCGTCCAGCTCGGCGGCCAGGCCGGTGAGGCGCGAGTGGTAATCCTCCAGGCGGCTCTCGATGAAGTGGATGTCCTCGGTCACGTAGCTTTCGCTGCCGGATTTATACGGCAGGAAGGTTTCGACGATGTCCTGTGCCACGCTCGGCCCCATCAGGCCGGAGAGGTTGGCCTCGATGCGGTCGCGCAGGCGGCGCAGGGCATACGGGCGGTTTTCGTCGAAGGGCAGGTGCAGGTCACGCAAGGCCTGTTCGACCTCGCGCTGCGCGGTTTTTGCTCCGAGCGGCTTGGCCAGTTGGGCAGCAAATTCTTGCGGCGACACGGCCAGCAGCTCGCGGCGTTGTGGGCGGCGCACATTATCCACCGCACAGGCCTCGGCGGCACTGCCCTCCTCGGGGCTGGCCTCGGTGAACAGCGAGACCAGGGTGAAGATCAGCACGTTGGCCGCCAGCGAGGCAATCGCCGCCAGGTGCCAACTGGTGTCGTCGAGGACATAGATGACATTGAACAGTGGCAGGTAGAGGCCCTGAAGGTTGCCGACCAGCGGTAGCAGCATGGTGGCCAGCCACACGCCGATCCCCGCCAGTAGGCCGGCGATAAAGCCGCGGCGGTTGGCGGCTGGCCAGTACAGCACGGAGAGCACGCCAGGGAGGAATTGCAGGGTGGCGACGAAGGCGACGATGCCGAGGTTGGCCAGATCCTGCTCGGCGCCGAGCAGCAGATAGAAACCATAGCCGGCGGCGATGATGGCAATGATCAGCGCGCGTCGCGTCCACTTCAGCCAGCGATAGATATTGCCTTCGGCGGGCGGCTGATACAGCGGTAGCACCAGATGGTTGAGCGCCATGCCGGAGAGCGCCAGCGTGGTCACGATGATCAGCCCGCTGGACGCCGATAAACCACCGACATAGGCGAGCAAGGCCAGGGTGTCGTTGTTCACCGCGATACCGATGCCCAGGGCGAAGTATTCGGGATTGGTGGTGGCGCCGAGTTTCAGTCCGGCCCAGAGAATCAGCGGTACCGCCAGGCTGATCAGCAGCAGGAACAACGGCAGCCCCCAACTGGCGCTGACCATGGCACGCGGGTTGAGGTTCTCGGTAAAGGTCATGTGATACATATGCGGCATCACGATGGCCGAAGCGAAGAACACCAGCAGCAGCGTCCGCCAGGGGCCTTCCTGCAGCGGTGTGTGCAGGGCGGCGAGGGTGTCGCGGTTTTGCAGCAGCCAGAGCTCCAGTTCATGGGGGCCGCCGAACACCCCATAGAGTGCGTAAAGGCCAATGCCGCCGAGGGCCACCAGCTTGACCACGGACTCGAAGGCAATAGCGAATACCAGGCCTTCGTTCTTGCCGCGGGTGGCGATATGCCGGGCCCCGAACAAAATGGTGAACAGCGTGATCAGCGCGCAATAGCTCAGCGCCACGCGCGCCTGCACGGGTTCGCGGGTGAGAATGCCGATCGAGTCGGCCACCGCTTGAAACTGCAACGCCAGTAACGGCAATACGCCAATCAGCATGAATAGCGTGGTCAGTGCGCCGGCCCAGGTGCTGCGAAAGCGAAAGGCGAATAGGTCGGCCAGTGACGACAGTTGATAGGTGCGGGTAATACGCAGGATCGGGTAGAGCAGTACCGGGGCGAGTAGAAAGGCGCCAGACACCCCAAGGTAACTGGCGAGGAAGCCGAAGCCATACTGATAGGCCAGGCCCACGGTGCCATAAAAGGCCCAGGCACTGGCGTAGACCCCAAGCGAGAGGGTGTAGGTCAACGGGTGACAGATGATCCAGCGCGGGATTAGCCCGCGCTCACTGATCCAGGCGACACCAAACAGCACCAGCAGGTAGGCGGCGCTGATCAGAATCAGCTGACTTAGACTAAAGCTCGTCAGCATCACGTTGGCTCTGCAGGATAAAGGTCACCACGATTAGGATCAGCCACAACAGGTAGGGGCGGTACCAGGCACCGGTAGGGTCGATCCACCAGTCCATGATGGCGGGGGAGAAGAGGTAGATCCCCACCACCAGAAGTAAGACCAATCGGTAGATGTACATGCCGTGTCTCGTGTCAGGGATGCGGCGATGTTAACGGAAGGACGCTGGAAGCTGGAAGCGTTGGGCACAGTAGGTCGGATAAATCGTGCAGTGATCGATCCGCCCCAACTGGGGTAACGGCGGATAACGCGTTGCGTTGGACGCCCGACAGCATCAGCGCAACTGCGCTTCGGCCAAGGTGCGGCGGCGTGGGATGCGGCTGGCGTCCCAATGGCGGATGCCCCAACTCAGCAGTTCATGGGGGCGTGCGTCGCTCAACTCGCTGGGGACGCTTTGGCCGAGTGTGTGCAGGGCGCGGATCAACAGCGGTGCGGCCTGATCCGCGGGCAGCGGCGGTGAGCGGTAGGACTTGCCGAGCTTATGGCCGTCCGGTTGGATAATTAACGGCACGTGCAGGTAACGCGGTTGCGGCAGACCAAGCAGTTCCTGCAGATAAAGTTGCCGTGGCGTCGAATCGAGCAGGTCGGCGCCGCGGACCACATCGGTTACGCCTTGCCAGGCATCGTCGATGACCACGGCTAATTGATAGGCGTAGAGCTCGTCGCGGCGACGGATCACGAAGTCACCGACCTCGCGGCCGAGGTGCTGGCGAAACTCACCCTGCACACGATCGGCAAAGTGATACTCCAGCTCCGGTACGCGTAAGCGGATAGCCGCAGCGTGCTGGGCATGCCCGGCATTGCGACAGAAACCGGGGTAGATACCGTGATGGTCTTCCAGTTGTTTACGTGAGCAGGTGCAGGCGTAAGCCAGGCCTTGGCTGAACAGACGATCGAGTACCGCGGCGTAGGCCGCATACCGTTGGCTTTGACGGACCAGTTCGCCGTCCCACTCGAAGCCGTAGCTTTCCAGGGTTTTCAGGATGGCCGTCTGCGCGCCCGGCACTTCGCGGGGCGGGTCGATATCCTCCATGCGCAGCAGCCAGGTGCCGCCACAGGCTTTGGCGTCTAGATAGGATGCCAGCGCCGCGACCAGAGAGCCGAAGTGCAGGTAACCGCTGGGAGTCGGGGCGAAGCGCCCAATATAGGCAGAAGTGTTCATGCGCGCAGGGGCTGCTAGAAATGAAGCGGGGCGCCTAAGCGCCCCGTTCTGAGATCAGGAACCGATCTGCTTTTCTTTGATTTCCGCCAAGGTTTTGCAGTCGATGCACAGGGTGGCGGTAGGACGGGCTTCCAGGCGGCGGATGCCGATCTCGACGCCGCAGGAGTCACACCAGCCGTAATCGTTGTCTTCGATCAACTGTAGGGTCTGGTCGATCTTCTTGATCAGCTTGCGTTCACGGTCACGGGCACGCAGTTCCAGGCTGAACTCTTCTTCCTGGCTCGCGCGGTCGGCCGGGTCCGGGAAGTTGGCAGCTTCGTCCTGCATGTGATGCACAGTCCGATCGACTTCCTGCATCAGCTCCAGCTTCCACTTCCCCAGAATATTGGTGAAGTGAGCGCGCATGGGGTCGCTCATGTACTCCTCGCCCTTCACTTCTTTATAGGGTTCGAAGCCACGATTCAGGTCGTTCTTTGCTTTTGCTTTGGTGGGCATGGATGACCGCCTCTTAATCTCTCTAATCCACTGCGCAGGATGATGTCCATTGCCGTCATTTTGCCGGCCCTGCGGCTGCAAGCGGGCGAACTTACCAGATCGCCCACGGCCGCGCCACTCCTGGATGTCGTGGTTGCTGCTGTTTACCCGGATGGTTGGTTAGAATCTCTTCCTTAACTTATATAAAGGAAGGCTAATGATCCCGTCCTACAGTGCTCGCAGCCGCGCGATCGAACCCTTTCACGTCATGGCGTTGCTCGCTCGGGCCAATCAGTTGCAGGCGGATGGTCATGATGTCATCCACCTGGAGATCGGCGAGCCGGACTTCACCACCGCTGCGCCGATCATCGCCGCGGGCCAAGCCGCGCTAGCCGATGGGCATACCCGCTACACCGCGGCGCGGGGTTTGCCGGCACTGCGTGAGGCCATCGCCAGCTTCTACGCACAACGCTATCGATTAAGCATAGACCCCGAACGGATCCTCATTACTCCCGGTGGTTCCGGTGCTTTGTTGTTGGCCACCAGCCTGTTGGTCGATCCGGGTAAGCACTGGTTGCTGGCCGATCCTGGGTATCCTTGCAACCGGCATTTCCTGCGCCTGGTCGAAGGCGCCGCGCAGTTGGTGCCGGTGGGCCCCGAGGTGCGCTATCAACTGACCCCGGCGTTGGTCGAGCGTTATTGGGATCACGACAGTGTCGGTGCGCTGGTCGCTTCGCCAGCCAACCCGACCGGCACCTTGTTGCAGCGCGCTGAGCTGGCGGCACTCTCCGGGGCATTGAAAGAGCGCGGTGGCCATCTGGTGGTGGATGAGATCTATCACGGCCTGACCTACGGCGTGGAGGCTGCCAGCGTGCTGGAGGTGGATGACGAGGCGTTCGTCCTCAACAGTTTCTCCAAGTATTTCGGCATGACCGGTTGGCGCCTCGGCTGGCTGGTGGCGCCGCCGGCTGCGGTGCCGGAGTTGGAGAAGCTGGCACAGAACCTCTATATCAGCGCCTCGAGCATGGCCCAGCATGCGGCGCTGGCCTGCTTCGAGCCCGCTACTCTGGCAATCCTCGAAGAGCGCCGCGGCGAGTTCGCCCGGCGTCGCGACTTCCTGCTGCCGGCCTTGCGTGAGCTGGGATTCGGTATCGCTGTCGAGCCGGAAGGCGCTTTCTATTTATATGCGGACATCAGTGCTTTCGGCGGCGATGCTTTTGCTTTCTGCCGACACTTCCTGGAAACCGAGCATGTCGCCTTTACCCCGGGGCTGGATTTCGGTCGCTATCAGGCCGGTCATCACGTGCGTTTCGCCTACACCCAGAGCCTGCCTCGATTGCAGGAGGCGGTCGAGCGGATTGCCCGCGGCCTGAAAAGCTGGCAGCCCTGATGCGTTTTGTTCCAGAGTTGGAGCAGGGTCGACTGCTGCGCCGCTATAAGCGTTTCCTCGCCGATATCGAAACCAGCGGCGGTGAGCAATTGACCATCCACTGCCCGAATACCGGCTCGATGCTCAATTGCATGGTCGAGGGCGGGACGGTCTGGTTCAGCCGCTCGAATGACCCCAAGCGCAAGCTGCCGGGCACGTGGGAGCTCAGCGAAACTCCGCAAGGGCGACTGGCCTGCGTGAATACCGCACGGGCCAATCCCTTGGTCGAGGAGGCGCTGAAGGCTGGCGTGATTGCCGAGCTGGCAGGTTTCACGGCACTCAAGCGTGAGGTGGCTTACGGTCAGGAAAACAGCCGGATCGATTTTCGCCTGGATTACCCGAGCGGTCCGGCCTTTGTCGAAGTGAAGAGCGTCACCCTCGGCTTTGAGGGTTCAGCGATCGCGGCTTTCCCCGATGCGCGCACCGAACGCGGTGCCAAGCACCTGCGTGAACTGGCGACCTTGGCGCGTCAGGGCGTGCGCGCGGTGCAACTGTATTGCGTGAACCTGTCGGGGATCGACGCGGTGCGTCCTGCGGCGGAAATCGACCCGGCTTATGCCGCCGCGCTGCACGAAGCACTGGCGGAGGGTGTCGAGGTACTGGCTTATGCCGCTGAGTTGTCGGCGCAAGAGATTCGCCTCACCCGGCGACTTGAGGTTCACCTGTAGTTTTCTAGGCAGGCAATTCGACCCAGATACCGGCGGCATCCTCGCGACAGGTCAGCGCGTTGAGCGCTTGCCCGGAGCAGGGGCCGGCCACGCACTCGCCGGAGTCGATCAGAAAGAGGGCGCCGTGGGTGGCGCATTGGATCAGGCTGCCGCTGTGATCGAGGAATTGATCCTCCAGCCATTCCAGCGGCACGCCGCGGTGCGGGCAGCGATTCTGATAGGCATAGACTTGGCCGTCCTTGCGCACCGCCAAGAGTTTCAGTCCATCCAGTGAAAAGCCCCGGCTCTGGCCTTCAGCCAGTTCGTCCAGGGCGCATAAGCGAATCATCGGCACCTCCATCACAGGGCGGGCATTATCCCGCGCCGTGCTGGCTTGCCAAGTAGGACGAAGTCCTTGCGCGTGAAAAGGGCTAGATTTCCCAGATCAGGTTGACCGCCGCGTGGCGGCCCGGCTGGGTGAAGCGGCCCAGGCTCGGGCTGTTGGTGTCCAGCCCCTGGACATCACCCCATTGCCAGTACTGTTTGTCGGTCAGGTTGAAAAGGCCGGCGTTGACCGAGAACTGCTCGCTGATCTGCCACCAGCCGTTGACGTCGAGGGTGCCATAGCCTGGCGTTTCGAATTGTTCGCTGATGCGCAGCGCGGCGCTCTGGCTCTGGTCGACGCGCGTCTTGGCGCCCACCAGGGTCCAGGCTATATCGCCGCCGAACTGCCCGCTCGGCGCGGCATAGCCCAGGCCGAAGACCGCCTTGAGCGGGTCGACGCTATTGATCGGCGCGCCGTTTTCCTCGTTTTTGCCGCGGGCATAGGCGATGGCGCCATGCAGACGGGTGCCGGTTGGCAGGCCGAACTGATCGAGGAACAACTCGCCCTTGGCTTCTGCGCCGCGGATGGTGACTTTGCTCAGGTTTTGCGACTGGTAGGTCAGCAGCCCGGCACCGGTCGGATCGGGGATGGTTACCGAGTCGATGAAGTCCTTGTAGCGGTTGTAGAACAGCGCCAGCCCAAGGCTGCCGACATCGTATTTGCCGCGCAGGCCGATTTCGAAACTATTGCTGGTTTCCGCTTTCAGGTCGGTGTTGGCGATGGTCTGGTAACCCATTGCCGAGTTGACGAACTCGCCGAAGATATCTACCGCATCCGGTGACTTGAAGCCGGCCGCATATTGGCCGTAAACGCTGTGCAGGCCGTCGAGCTGGTAGGTGACGCCAAACTTGGGCGACAAGGCATGGTCGCTGAAGTTGGACGGGCTTTTATTGATCGGTTTGCTGTTGAGGTACTCCTGGGTGACGTCTGGCTTCAGCTCGTAGTAGTCGTAACGCAGGCCGGGCAACAGGGTCCAGCGGCCGATCTCGATGCTGTCCTGGACGAACAGAGCGTATTCGCTAGTGGTCGGGTCCGGGAAGTCGCTGAGTGGGAAGGTCTCTGCGCCGAAGGCCGGCGGCGTCGGCAGGCCGGTGGTGGCAAACACTTCGTCACCGGTGCGCAGGTCGCTACTGTCCAGGCGTTTCACGTCCACGCCGTAGATCAGGTGATGGTTGGCCATGCCAGTCTCGAACAGCTTGTCCAGCTTGGCATTCAGCGCCCACAGTTCTTCCTGGTAGTTCGAGTCGCGGCTGCGGTTGCGGAATCTACCGCCGCTAAAGCGCTGTTGGAATGTCTGCTGACGGATTTCGCTGTCCTGATAGCTCAGTTGCCAGTCGATGCTGTCGGCAATGGCGCTGTTCAGCTCGAACTGGTGTTGCAGGCTGACGCGCTCACGGTCCGTGCTGTCCTTGGCATTCGAGGTACGGATGGTCGCGGTATTGCTGTATTCGCTGAGCACCTTGGTGTCGGCGTCATTTTCGTTGCGCTCGTAGGTCAGTTGCAGGCGATCGTTGCCGGAGTAGTTCCAGCCACTTTTGACCAGTAGGTTCTGCGCCTTGTAGTCCTGCGGGTTGGCTTCTTCGCGAGCGCTGCCGATGCCGCCTCGCCCACCATGAGTGTCTACGGCTTGGCCGTCGCGACGACCGAGATGCAGCAGGCCATCGACCTGGCCCTGGCGACCGGCGACGGTAGCGCTGCGGAGCCAGCTGTCATCGGCACCGTCATAGCCGGTCTTCAGGCGCGCATAGGCGTCATCGCCTTCGTCCAGGTAGTCCGCGGCATCCTTGGTCAGGAAGCTCACTGCGCCGCCGATGGCGTCGCTGCCATATAGCGACGAGGCTGGACCGCGAATGATTTCCACCTGTTTCACGGTGTCAGGGTCGATGTAATTGCGCCGGGCATCGAGGAAGGGGCCGAAATTGAAGGCGTCCGCTACGCCGACACCGTCCACCTGGGTCAGCACGCGGTTGCCACCGATGCCGCGGATGGTGAAGCCGGACAGGCCGAAACGGCTGCCGGTGCCGCTGACCGAAACCCCCGGCTCGTAGCGCACCAGATCCTGGAGGTTGTTCACGTTCTTCTGGTCGATATCGCGTTCGGTCTGGACTGAAACGGTGCTCGGCACCTTGTCCAGGGGCTGTTCGCTGCGAGTTGCAGTCACGGTCACGGTATCGAACTGGGTGGCGGTTTTGGCTGCTTCTGCAGCCAGGGCCAGGGACGGTGAGAGTAGCAGCAAGGCCAGCAAGGGCCGGCGGGCGAAGGGTGGGCGGTTGGACATGGGCTGGCTCCTGAAGCGAGAACGGCAGGTGACTTCGGTGGCCACCGGTTAGATATCGGCGGAAGACGTTAACGAGCTTGACATGCAAATGCAAATAATTATCAAATAGATTCTGATTTTATGGGTCGGGACTCTAATGTCGCGTTTCTCGCTTTATTTCCTGCTGTCGCTGGCACTGCATGCGGTGGCGGGCTTGTTGTTGCGCGAGTCGACTTTAGGCGCGGGGCGACCGCAGGAAGCGGCGCTGCCGGCGGAGTTGGCGGTGATGACGATTCAGTTGCAGGCAGCTCCCCAGACGCTTGCGGTAGCGCCATCGGCTGCGCCGCCTGCGACTGCCGTGCAAGCGCCTCCAGTCGTGGCGCCAGTTGCACCGGTGCGAGCCAAAGTGCCGGCGCGAGCGCCGGCAAAAGCCCCGCCGCAGCGGCAACCGCTGCCGCCCAAGCCCGTGCAACTGGCGGCGAAAACCGCGCCGGCGGTCAGCCGCAGTGAGCTTGCAACTGCAACTGCAACGACAACGGCTACAGCGGCACAGCTGCCGATGCAGTCGGTCGTTAGAGAAGTGTTCAGTCGCGCGCCGGCATTTCTGCAGCCGCCCGCGCCGCCGCGCTACCCGACGCAGGCGCGGCGACGCAATCAGCATGGCGTGGTGTTGCTCGAAGTGCGGCTGGACGAACGAGGCCAGCAGCGGGCGTTGCAGGTGCTGCGCTCTTCTGGGGTCGCAAGCCTGGATGAGGCCGCAGTGCAGGCCGTCGCCGCCTGGCGCTTCCGCCCGGAAACCGAGGACGGCCGCCCCGTCCCCAGCCGTGTCCAAATACCTATCGAGTTCGCCCTGACGGCGAGCCGTTGATTGTGATGAAGGAGTTCCATCCATGAGCACTCAGACCCAGGCCGCCGCGGTGGCCAATGACCTTTACCTGGCCTGGCAGGTGCTGCGCACCGAGCAGCCACGTCTGCGCGCGCGGGATGCCGCCGAGCGTCTGGCGGTCAGCGAAGCGGAGCTGATCGCCAGCCGGCTGGGCGTCGATACGCAGCGTCTGCAACCTGACTGGTCGGCGCTGTTACCAGCCCTCGGTGAGCTGGGTTACGTAATGGCGCTGACGCGCAACGAGCACTGCGTGCATGAACGCAAGGGCTTTTACCGTGAAGTAACGGTGACGCCGAATGGGCAGATGGGGTTGGTGGTGTCGGCTGAAATCGACCTTCGGTTGTTCCTCGGTGGTTGGGCCAGCGTGTTTGCCATCGAAGAGGCAACCAGCAAAGGCACCCAGCGCAGTATTCAGGTGTTCGACCGCCAAGGCGTGGCAGTGCATAAGGTGTTCCTCACCGAGGACAGCGAGCTCAAGGCCTGGGCGCCGCTGGTCGAGCGCTTTCGCGCGGCGGAGCAGAACGCCGAGCTCGACCTGCAACCGCTACCGGCGCGCACGGTGCCGACGGCGGACGGGTTGATCGACGTCAACTCGCTGCGCGTCGGCTGGTCGACCTTGAAAGACACTCATCACTTCTTTGCATTATTGAAGCAGCACGGCGCGACACGTACCCAGGCGTTGCGTCTGGCCGGGCGCGAGTGGGCCGAACCGCTGGCACCGGCCGAGTTGCCGAAGTTGCTGGAGACGGCGGGTGAGACTGAAGTGCCGCTGATGGTGTTTGTCGGCAATCGTCATTGCATCCAGATCCATAGCGGCCCGGTGCGCAACCTGCGCTGGATGGACAGCTGGTTCAACGTGCTCGACCCTGAGTTCAATCTGCACCTGAAGAGCCTGTCGGTGGCCGAGTTGTGGCGGGTACGTAAGCCGAGCACGGATGGCGTGATCACCAGTTGGGAAGCCTTCGATGCGGATGGCGAGTTGATCGTCCAGCTCTTCGGCGTGCGTAAGCCAGGCATCCCGGAGCGGGAAGACTGGCGGACGCTGGCCGAAACCGCTGCGGCATTGGATGCCTAAGCGCCGATCTACTGTCAGCGCTCAGCACGCCTGGCCGGTAATGCCGCTCACGTAGGTTGGTGCTGAACGCAGTGATGCCCAACAAGGAGTCGCCCAGCGACTTCCCTTTGCTCGGATTCGAACGTGACCGCCCGGCCTTGCAGGCCGGTTGTTGGGCATCGCCTTCGGCTCAGCACCAACCTACGTTCAGTGCCAACCCTTACCGTTGTTTTCAACCCGCTGGCTCCGCCCTAACAGCAGGCCTCGCGGGATATTCGAATGTTGATGGAGTCGATTTGCCATGCGCTTTACTGCCTGTCTTGCCAGCCTTTGCGGCGGCTTTCTGCTGAGCCAGCTGGCCAGCGCCGCCGAACCATTGCCGCAACGCTGGGTCAGCGCGGGAGGCTCGCTGAGCGAATGGATAGTTGAACTGGGCGGCGAAGCCAAGTTGGTCGGCGTGGATACCACCAGCCAGCACCCTGCCTCATTAAAAGCCCTGCCGAGCATCGGCTATCAGCGGCAACTGGCCGCCGAGGGCATCCTCAGCCTGAAGCCTGACCTGCTGCTGGGCAGCGAAGAGATGGGCCCGCCGCCGGTGCTGGAGCAGCTCACGAGCGCAGGTGTGCGTATCGAGGCACTGTCAACCCGGGCCGATTTGCCGACCTTGGAGGGTAGCCTTACGCGTATCGGTGCGCTGCTCGGCGCGCAGCAGCGTGCGGCTCAGGTGCTGGCCGACTATCGGCAGCGTCTGCAGGCGCAGGCACGCTGGGTTGCGGCCGCACAGCGTAGGCAGCCGGCGCCGCGGGTACTGTTGCTGCTCGGTCATGCGGGCAGTAGTCCAATGGCGGCGGGGCGGGATACCGCTGCGGCCTGGCTGATCGAGCAGGCCGGTGGACGCAATGTGACCACGCATGCCAGCTACAAGGCGCTGTCGACTGAGGCGCTGCTGGCACTGGACCCGGAAGTGCTGATCTTTGCCGATCGCAGCCTGGTCGGGGCCGCCGCCAAGCAGGCGTTGCTCAAGCAGAACCCGGCGTTGGCCGCGACCCGCGCTGCGCGCACTGGGCGTTTGTTGGGGCTGGATCCGACGTTGCTGGTCGGCGGACTGGGTCCGCGGATTCCCGATGGGCTGGCAGTGCTCAGCGCAGCCTTCTATCCTGCCGCGCAAGCCCTGACCGCCGAAGCTAAGCCGCAACCATGAATTCTGTCGTTCAACCGCGCTCATTGTTTATCGCCCTGGGCTTGTTGCTGGTGCTCGCGCTCTGGCTGTCGCTGGCCTTGGGGCCGGTTAGTTTGCCGTTGGCCGACACTCTGCGCGCCGCGCTACGTCTGCTTGGCTTGCCATTGTCTGGCCTGGGGCTGGAACAGGCGGAGTTGATTCTCGGGCAAATCCGTATGCCGCGAACCCTGTTGGGGTTGGCAGTCGGCGCGGTGCTGGCGCTGTCCGGGGTGGCGATGCAGGGGTTGTTCCGCAACCCGTTGGCGGACCCCGGCTTGGTCGGCGTCTCCAGTGGCGCGGCGCTTGGTGCGGCGATTGCCATCGTCGGTGGTGCCGCGTTTGGTGGTCTGCCGGAGGCTGTCGCGCCGTATCTGCTGTCGCTGTGTGCTTTCGCCGGCGGATTGGGCGTGACTGCGCTGGTCTACCGCCTCGGTCGCCGGGATGGCCAGACCAGCGTCTCGACCATGCTGCTGGCCGGTATCGCCTTGACAGCCCTGGCTGGCGCGGCCATCGGCCTGTTCACCTACTTGGCCGATGACGCGACGCTGCGCACCCTGACCTTTTGGAATCTTGGCAGCCTCAACGGCGCCAGCTACGCGCGTCTGTGGCCGTTATTGCTGGTCACTGCCGGCGTTGGGCTGTGGTTGCCGCGCCGGGCCAAGGCCTTGAATGCCTTGCTGCTCGGTGAGTCCGAGGCCCGCCATCTGGGTTTCGAGGTCGAGCGCTTGAAGCGCGAGTTGGTGTTCTGCACCGCGCTGGGCGTCGGTGCTGCGGTGGCGGCGGCGGGGATGATCGGCTTTATCGGCCTGGTGGTGCCGCACTTGGTGCGCTTGCTGGTCGGGCCGGATCACCGTGTGCTGCTGCCCGCTTCGGCGTTGGCGGGGGCGAGCTTGTTGCTATTTGCGGACGTGCTGGCGCGTTTGGCGTTGGCGCCGGCGGAGTTGCCGATCGGGATTGTCACCGCGCTGCTGGGGGCGCCGTTCTTCCTTTATTTATTGCTGCGAGGACGTGCCTGATGCTGCGTGCGGAAAATCTGGCGGTGCGGCGTGGCGCCAAACTTGTGCTAACGGATATCAACCTCGAACTACAGCCGGGCGAAGTGCTTGGCGTGCTCGGCCCAAATGGCGCGGGCAAGAGCACCTTGCTTGACGCGCTGGGTGGCGAATTGAGGCCGACCCATGGGCAGGTTCTGCTGGATCAGCGGCCGCTCGCCGAGTGGCCAGGCCCGGAGCGCGCCCAACGCTTGGCCGTGTTACCGCAAAGCTCGCCTTTGAACTTTGCTTTCCGGGTCGAGGAGGTGGTGGGCATGGGCCGCCTGCCGCACGCCAGTGGTCGCGCGCGCGACACGGAAATCATCAATGAGGCACTGGTCGCCGCGGATGCTATGCACCTTGCCGGGCGCAGCTATCTGGAACTGTCCGGCGGTGAGCGCCAACGCGTGCACCTGGCCCGGGTCTTGGCGCAGCTGTGGCCCGGTGCGGCGGGGCAGAGCCTGTTGCTGGATGAGCCGACCTCGATGCTCGATCCCTTGCATCAACACACTACCCTGCAAGCGACGCGCACCTTTGCCGAGCGTGGTGCGGCGGTGCTGGTGATCCTGCATGACCTGAACCTTGCGGCGCGTTATTGCGATCGCGTGCTGTTGCTGGAGCGTGGCCGCCCGCATGCGCTGGGTAGCCCGGATGAGGTGCTGCGGGCCGAGCCGCTACAAGCGGTGTTCGGCCTGGAGGTGCTGGTGCAGCGCCACCCGGAACGCGGTCATCCATTGATCATTGCCCGCTAAGAGCCTGTTCATGATCTGCTGCGCGTCGGTAATGCGGCGTTGAAATCGGGCTCAAAATGCTCATTTACCACGTGTAAACTGCGCTTTTGACTCGCTTCGCTCGCCCTGCGGGCCAGCCTTTGGCTGTTACTCCGCTTCGCTACGTTTCGCCCGATTTCGCCTTGCCTGACCTTAGCTCGCGAGATCGTGAACAGGCTCTAAGGAAATCCGATGCGCTTCTTTGTATTGCTGTGTTCGCTGGCGTTGGCGGCTTGCCAGTCGGTGCCGCCGCTGCCTGCCTGGCAAAGTCCAGAAGGGCTCGAGCATGCCGACCTCGGCGTGATCCGTGATCTGCGCAGTGGTGAGCAGCTGACCCCGCGGCAACTGATCGAGCGTCTGGCAAAAGCCCCGCGGGTGTTGGTAGGCGAGCAGCACGACAACCCGGATCAACATGCTTTGCAGTTGTGGTTGTTGCAGGCGCTGGTGGCGCAGCGGGCGCAAGGTAGTCTATTGCTGGAAATGCTCAATCCGGACCAGCAGGCCAAGGTCGAGCAGGCGCGGGTGGCCATGGCTGCAGGCCAGCCACTGGCCGATCTGCCGGGCGCGTTAGCTTGGCAGCAGAACTGGGATTGGGCGTTGTACGGCCCGATCCTGCGTTATGCCTTGGCTCAGCCTTATCCCGTGCTGTCGGCCAATCTGGACCGCGGTGAAATTATGCAGATTTACGCCGCGCGGCCCGCGCTCAGCGGCACGGCCTCGACCGCGGCTGTGGTACGCGCGCCCTTGCTGGCGCAAATTCGCGAGTCGCATTGCGGGCTGCTGCCTGAAGATCAGTTGCCGGCCATGCTCGCTGTGCAGCAACAGCGTGATCGGCGGATGGCCGAGCGCCTGTTGGCCGCGCCAGAACCGGCGATCTTGTTCGCTGGCGCCTTCCATGTGCGGCGTGACCTGGGGGTGCCACTGCACTTGGCCGATCTGGGCGCCGCGCAGGGCAGCCAAGTGCTGATACTGACTGAAGTCGGTAAACCGGTGGCTGCCGAGACCGCTGATTTTGTCTGGTACAGCGCGGCGCAGCCGGAGCAGGACCACTGCGCTAAACTGCGCCGCTAGCCCCCGTTACCGCCTATGGCTGTGGCGTATTCCCGGTGCTTCTCGCGCCAGGGCACTCCCAATGCCCGCCGCCGATGATCTGTTGACCCGCTGTTACCGCGAAAGCCTCGAGGATGTGCTGAGTCGTACTGAGTCGAGGGGCAGCGCGTGGCTAGCGTGATCAATGGATGGCGGGAGCATTTTTCGAGATTCGCCAGGGGCGTCTCGCGCCAACCGGTCACTGCTCCAATCCGCCGGACGGGCTGGTTCAGGTCGATTATTGAAGGTCGCTGGGGCGCTACTTTATGGCGGGCAAAAAAAGACCCGGCAAGAGCCGGGTCAAAACCGTGATTAGCCTGATGAGGAGATAATCTGAAAAGTCCGACTGAATGGTCTCTCAGCTTATCGACTGATCTCGCGACCAGTTGTGATAATAATAACAATTCTCATTTGTATGTCAACACTCCGTTTTCAACTTTTTCTAACTCGGCACAATCCAGCTCACAGAAGCTAGGAACCCGGCACAGGGCCGGGTTCTTGGTGAGCGGAGCAGGCTCTAGGCCTCTCTACGCGGTAGCCGCAGCTGGGTGACTTCCTTGTTCAGTAGGTCGATGCGGCGCGCCATGCTCTCGATCAGGCTGTGTGCGATCCGCGGGTTGCTCTGCATCAGGCTAAGGAATTGTTCCTTGGGAATCGCCATCACCGTACATGGCTCACTGGCCAGTACCGTGGCGCTGCGCTTCTCGCGGGTGAACACGGCCATGGCGCCGAAGATCTCATCTTTCTGCACATCACCGACTTTGTGCCCGTCGACATAGGCTTCGGCGTGGCCCTCGATAATGATGAATACGTGATCGGCCTCGTCGCCCTGGTGGATCAATTCTTCGCCAGCGGCAAAATGCTGGAAGCCGGTAGCTGGGCGAATTTCCGGCTGCTTTAGGCGTGCCAGTGCGTCAGAGAGCAATGCGGTATGGCCGATCAGGTATTGGATGAGCAGCTCTTGGCGATGCTCGCTAGCATAGATGTGCTTGAACACGTCGCTGCGCAAATACGGAATCAGGCTCAGTGGTTCTTCGCTGCTGTAACGGCAGCTGGGCAGTTCGATGCCCTGGCGCAGACCAACCAAATCGCCTTCCTGCAGGTAGAACAGCGGGCGCTCGTCAACCAGCGCATGCAGCAAACCATTTTCGATAATAAACAACTGGTTGCCCGGCAGTGTCTGCGCCAGGTCCTCGACCCGCTCAAGGCACACGGGAGCACCCATAGGTTCCAGTCCTTCCAGCAGTTGGGTGGGGATGCTTTGCAGTCGGTTGATCAGCTGATCGGCGTAGGCCGGTTGCTCCCCGAGTAGGTACATACAGTAATTCCTTGAGCTGGCTGGGCAGGCGAGAACGCACGAACGTCCCTGAGACAATAGGTTGTGCCAAGGCTTGCGTAAATCGCCGCGCGCAGAGGTTGTGAGCTAGCTCTTATTGCGCAGCAGAATGGCATCCAACTGGCCGTTCAACTCTGCTTTATGGGCGGGCGGCAATTCATTCCAATGCACATTGAGCAATGCGCCTTCGATCGCATACAACAAGACTTTCGATGCGCGAAAGCCGCGCGCCTGCACCGCTCGGTAGGCGCCGACCGCACCTAGTCGGCGCAAGTCGGTAACGCTGTGGATGCCGACGGCGTGCAGCCACTGCGCCGAGGTTTTGCCCAAGTTCTTCAGATGCTGCAGTTCGTCGTTCATCCTGCCTCCTTGCAATGGGGCATCGCTACCGAAGATTTAGTGAGTCGGGAAGCCTGCGAGAAAGTGTAGCGGCCAACGGACAAAGCGTGGTTGATTGAGATCGCCCCAGGCATGTCGCAGTGTCGGTGTCAGCTCCGTCACCGGGTCGTGGCCGTGTTGACGCTCCCAGCGCTGGACTGCAGACCAGGTACGCAGATACCCCAGCAGATGCTCGAAACTCCACTCCACTCCAATCGCGAAAGGCGGTAGCTGGATGAGGGAGAAGGGCGCCTGCAGGTCGCGATATCCAGCATCTACGCTGGCACGCCCCTGCGGCCAATAGCCGTTGAGCGTGTTGCTGTAGAACTCGTCGATCACGGCATCGAGTGCAGGGTCGATGCGCATCAAGCTGTAACACCAGGCGCAGAACAGGCCGCCGGGCTTGAGGAGGCGACGTACCTCTGCGAAAAATGCGGGAGTGGCGAACCAGTGCAGGGCTTGTGCGACCACAATCAAGTCAAGGCTGCTGGCGGCTAAGGGCAGCGCCTCGGCATCTGCGGCAAACAATTCAATCCCTTGCAGTTCCTGACTGGCGGTCAGTTGCTCGACGCTGGCATCGCAGGCGAGTACCTGCTCGAAATAGGCAAGCAGTGGGCGGCTGGCTTGGCCGTTGCCGCAGGCGATATCCAGTGCGCGTTGTCGTGCGGGGCTGTGCTCGGCTAGCCAGGCGAACAGTTCGGCAGGGTATGCCGGGCGGAAGCTGGCGTAAGCGCCCGCTCGGGCGCCGAATAAACGGGCAATTTCACTCATGCTGCTAGCTCGGCCGGTAGCGCATACGGGTGCCGAAGTTGAGCGACATGAGGATCTCGTCGGCGCTCAACTCAACAGGGAAGTAAGCCCCTGAGATCTGCGCATGCGCCAGGCTCGCGCCTTCCATGCAGGTCTGCCGAAGGTCGAGGCCGCGCAAGTCGGCACCGCGAAAGTAAGCGTCGGTGAAGTTAATGCCATTGGCGTGCAAGGCGCGCAAATCGAGACCACGAAAATCACCATTGGAGAGGTCGATTTCGCCGCTCTGGGGCTTTTGCGCATTGAAACTGGGGATGTCTTCGTTATGCAGGAAGCGGTACAGCGGGTGATCAAGTTGGCGCGGCTGGCTCATAGCATCTTTCCGGCGAAGGGCTCACCGGCAGTATAGAGGTCGCGGCGCGCTCTGCTCGCCGCGACTGTTCCAGCTATTCTTGGCTCTGCTTAGAGCCCCGGCAGGCGTTGGCGAATGCGCATGATCAAGCTGTCCAGGCTGGCGCTCTCATGGGTATCGACGCGTTTGCTATGGGCCTGTTCTTCAGCACTGAGTGCTTCGCGGCTGGCTTGTTGGGCCTGGATGACTTCCAACGTGGCATCGGACGAGTCCTGGCCGGCGTTCTGGCGTTGTGCCAACCAGCTGGTGATAACGCTTTCCGGGGCCTGGCAGTCGAGGATCAGGAAAGGCGCGCCGGTCTCTTCCGCAACATGCCAGGCGGCTTCGCGCGGAGCGTGTTTAAGGTAAGTTGCGTCGATCACTACCGGGAAGCCGGCATGCAGCGCAGCATCGGCCAGTTCGTGCAGACGCTGATAAGTGGCCGCGCTGGCGTCTTGGCTATAGATGCCGGCGCTCAACTGGCCTTGGTTAGCAGCAGCTTGCTCACCGAACAAACGCTTGCGCTCGACATCCGAGCGCAAGCGGATGGCGCCAAGTGCCTCGACCAGGCGCATGGCCACATGGCTTTTGCCAACCGCGGAAACTCCGTGGGTGATGGCGAGGAAGCGTGAAGGAATGGCGCTGTAGCTTTCCGCCAGGGCGGCATAGCTGCGGTACTGGCGCAGGATCACCGCACGCTGCACTGCATCCTGTTCCTGGCCGAGGCGGAACAGGCTGACCTTGCCGCGCACCATTGCGCGGTAGGCTTTGTAGAAGTTCAGCAACTCCAGTGCGGCATAGTCACCGGTCTGCTCCAGCCAGGCACTGACGAAGCGCCGTGCCAGCGGCTTGAGGCCGCGGTCTTCCAGGTCCATGGCGAGAAAGGCGGCATCCGAGGCGATGTCGATCAGGCGGAACGGTTCGTTGAACTCGATGCAGTCAAACAGCACCACTTCGCCATCGATCAGGGTGACATTGCCCAGGTGGATATCACCATGGCATTCGCGAATGAAACCTTCAGCCTTACGCCGCTCAAGCAACGGCTTGAGCCGCTCGAAGCTGCTTTCGGCCCAGGCTTGCAGGGCATCCAACTGCTGCAGGTCGGCCTTTTCCGAGAGCATGGCGCGGGCCTGTTCGAAATTCTGGGTGACCGGCGCCATGATCGCAGCCGGGGTGCCGAGCGGATGCTCGAGGGCTACCCGTGGGGCGACCAGGTGGAAGCTGGCGATCTGCTGGGCGAGGGCATCGATATGCGCAGTGGTCAGTTCGCCACGGGCCTGGACTTCGCCGAGCAGTTGGCTCTGCGGGAACTGGCGCATCTTCAGGGCATATTCGATGGCCGGGCCATCGCCGCCTAGCTGCGGCGCTTCGAGGCTGCCGCTGATCGGCAGGACCTCCAGGTACAGGCCTTGGGTCAGGCGCTGATTTAGGCGCAATTCTTCGTGGCAAAAGTGCTGGCGTGCGGCCAGGTCGGTGAAGTCGAGAAAGCCAAAATTCACCGGCTTTTTGATCTTGTAGGCATAAGGGCCGGTTAGCAGCACCCAGGAGATATGCGTCTCGATGACCTGGAAACCGTCCACGGGGTGTGGGTAAAGGGCCGGGTTCTGCAGGGCGGCAATCAGGGGCTGGCTCACGGTCTATCCTTGAGTTACGGACTGGTTAGAAGGCTGACATTATGGCGACTGTGCGCGGCTCTGCAAACCGCCAGGTGGCGGCTCTCTGCTCTAGATAAAGTGCGTATAATGCGCCGCCATGACTCGTACTCGATCCCCTCGTTCTTCTCGTTCGCGCCCCAAACACCGTACTGGCGGCATGCGCCCTTGGCTTGGTTGGCTAGTAAAACTCAGCCTGGTGGGGCTGGTGGTGTTGGCCGGTTTCGCCGTTTATCTGGATGCCGTGGTGCAGGAGAAATTCTCCGGCAAGCGCTGGACTGTGCCAGCCAAGGTTTACGCTCGCCCGTTGGAGCTGTTCGTCGGCCAGAAACTGGCCAAGAACGACTTTCTGACGGAGCTGGACGCCCTTGGCTACCGCCGCGAAAGCGCCGCCAATGGCCCAGGCGCGGCGGCGGTGGCGGGCAATAACGTTGAGCTGAATACCCGCGGTTTTCAGTTTTATGAAGGTGCCGAGCCAGCCCAGCGCATTCGGGTGAAGTTCTCCGGCGACTATGTTGCAGGGCTTACCCAGGCTAGCGGTCAGGAACTGGCGGTGGCGCGGCTGGAGCCGTTGCTGATCGGTGGCCTCTACCCGGCGCACCATGAAGATCGCATCCTGATCAAGCTGGATCAGGTGCCACCTTATCTGGTGGAAACCCTGGTAGCGGTGGAAGACCGGGAATTCTTCCATCACTTCGGGGTGTCACCGAAGTCCATCGCCCGCGCCTTCTGGGTCAATGCCAGTGCCGGGCAATTGCGCCAGGGCGGCAGTACGCTGACCCAGCAGTTGGTGAAGAACTTCTACCTGACCAGCGAGCGCAGCCTCACCCGTAAAGCCACCGAGGCTCTGATGGCGCTGCTGCTTGAGCTGCATTACGACAAGCAGGAGATTCTCGAGGCTTACCTCAACGAGGTCTTCCTTGGCCAAGATGGCCAGCGCGCGGTGCATGGTTTCGGCCTGGCCAGCCAGTATTTCTTCAGTCAGCCGTTGGCTGAGCTCAAGTTGCATCAAGTGGCGCTTCTGGTCGGTATCGTCAAGGGGCCGTCTTACTACAACCCGCGGCGTTTTCCAGAGCGGGCGCTGGAGCGCCGTAATTTGGTCATTGACCTGCTGGCGGAGCAGAACGTGGTGACTCCGGAAGAGGCAGCTGCCGCCAAGAAGATGCCGTTGGGTGTGACCAAGCGCGGCAGTTTGGCCGACAGTTCTTACCCTGCGTTCCTCGACTTGGTTAAGCGTCAGTTGCGTCAGGATTATCGGGACGAGGACTTGACCGAAGAAGGTCTGCGCATTTTCACCAGCTTCGATCCAATTCTTCAGCAGAAGGCCGAAGGCGCGCTCAACTCAACGCTGACGGGGCTGTCCGGGCGCAAGGGGGTCGACCAGGTGGAAGCGGCGATGGTCGTGACCAATCCTGAAAGTGGTGAAATCCAAGCCATGATTGGCAGCCGCCAACCACGGTTCGCCGGTTTTAATCGGGCACTGGATGCGGTGCGGCCGATTGGCTCGCTGATCAAGCCGGCGGTTTACCTGACTGCGCTGGAGCGCCCGAGCCAGTACACCCTGACCAGTTGGCTGGTCGATGAGCCGTTCTCGGTGAAAGGCCAGGATGGCCAGGTTTGGCGCCCGCAAAACTACGATCGCAAGGCGCATGGCACTGTTTATCTGTATCAGGGCCTAGCCAACTCCTACAACCTCTCCACGGCCAAGCTCGGCCTGGAATTAGGTGTGCCGAAGGTGCTGAAAACGCTGGAGCGGCTTGGCGTCTCGCGCGATTGGCCAGCCTATCCCTCGATGCTTCTCGGTGCCGGGGCGTTGAGCCCGATTGAGGTGGCGACCATGTATCAGACCCTGGCCAACGGCGGTTTCAACACCCCGCTGCGTGGCATTCGCAGTGTCTTGACTGCCGAAGGGGAACCTCTGAGGCGTTATCCTTTCCAGATTCAGCAGCGGTTCGACCCGGGCGCGATTTATCTGGTGCAAAATGCCATGCAGCGCGTGATGCGCGAGGGCACTGGGCGCTCGGTGTACAGCCAGTTACCCGGCTCGTTGACTCTGGCCGGTAAAACCGGCACCAGTAACGATTCGCGAGATAGCTGGTTCGCCGGGTTCAGCCAGGATCTGCTCGCGGTGGTCTGGCTCGGGCGTGACGATAACGGCTCGACGCCACTGACGGGGGCTACCGGTGCGTTGCAGGTCTGGACCGGCTTCATGCGTAAGGCCGATCCGCTGCCGCTGAATATGCCGTTGCCGGATAATGTCGTTCAGGCTTGGGTCGACGCCAACAGCGGTCAGGGCTCCGACTCGAGCTGCCCGAATGCCGTGCAGATGCCGTATATTCGTGGCAGTGAGCCGCCTCCTGGAGCTGCCTGCGGTCTACAGGCGCCAGTGGACGAAGTCATGGACTGGGTGCGCGGCTGGATGAATTAAGTGAAGAGGTGCTCAGTGAATAAGTGGTTGATTCCAGCGTTAGTGGCTACAACCCTGCTGACTGGTTGTGCCAGTGTGCCGCGCGGCGCTATTCCGGTCGTGGACTCCGGTGCACCGCTGTCTGCTGACAGGCCAGCGGCGGGTGGTGGCGGTGCTTATCGCCCAAGTCCTGCACAGCCGCAGGCGGTTGCGCAGGACTCTGGGGTCGTGGTGATGGTGCCAGGGGCGGGTGGTAGTTCGGCACCGATCCAGACCTTCCCGGCGGCGAGTGCGCCGCAGGGCGGCTCGAGCGCTAGTGCGCCGATTAGCCCCGGACCTATCAGCACTGCGCCGATGAGCAGCGGTGGCTATACGGTGCCGGCGCCTGTGGTGCCGAGCGGGATTCCTTCTGCCGGTGGCTTGGCGGCGGATGAGCAGCTCGATGGGCCGGTGCTGGCACTGCTGACCACCGCTCAGCAACAGCAGAGCAATGGCGATTTGAACGGCGCCTCGTCCAGCCTGGAGCGCGCCCAGCGTATAGCTCCGCGTGAGCCGCAGGTGCTCTACCGCTTGGCTCAGGTACGCCTGGCTCAAGGGGATGCGGCCCAAGCGGAGCAATTCGCACAGCGTGGCCTGACCTATGCCAATGGTCGTCCAGCCTTGCAGGCGAGCCTGTGGGGTCTGATCGCGCAAGCCCGTGAGCGGCAGGGTAATGTGGCGGGTGCGACACAAGCCCGCGAGCGTGCTCGAGTCAATCTCTGATGGATGCTCGCCTGCCGCTGCTGGCCGAACAGTTGCTCCTGATTGAGCGTGAGCTGCGCCTACAGGGCTGGTGGGCAGCGACGCCACCTAGCGCTGAAGCACTGGCTAGCGAGCAGCCATTTTGCGTCGATAGCCTGGCTTTCGAGGAGTGGCTGCAGTGGGTGTTTCTGCCGCGCATGAAGGTGATTGTGGAGAGTGGCAAGCCACTGCCCAGTACTTCAGGCATCCGGCCGATGGCAGAGGTGGTCTTTCGCGAGCGCGTTACGCAGGCCAAGACCTTGTTGGAGTTGCTTGGCGAGTTCGATCGTTTGATCGGCAGTGCGGCGTAGAGCCGCACCGCTGTCCGGATTACTTGCAGTTTTCGGCGATAGCTTTTTCGCTTTCCGTGATACGCGTCTGGCGCTCCTCTTCGGTCAGTCGGCGCGTTTCGCCATCGACCTCGGCGCGTAACCGCGGATTGTTCTGTAGCTGGGCCAAGTTCGTACGCACGATTTCGCAGTATTTCTTGCGCTCAGCCTCCTGGGTTGCCACATCCTTTTTGACTTTGTCATCAATGGCCTTTTGCGCCGTGTCGGTTGTGCTGGCTGGCGCAGGCGTGGCGGCCGGGACAGGTAGTTTGGGTTGCGCTGCGATGGTGTTGATCGCGGTTGCATCCTGGCCTTGCGGTGGTTGCGCCCCGAAGTGGGTAATGCCTTGTGCGTCGACCCATTTGTAGACCTGGCTCGCCATGGCCGTGGCGCTCAAGGCGAGCAGCAAACTGCCCGTGAGAATCATGCGTCGCATGCTGTGTCCTTTTGTTAGCTGCGGAACCTGGCACCTACTATAACCAAAAGTCGTGAATCGTCATCCTGCGCCAGGTCACAGCCGCAGATTGAAGAATCCGCTACGGATGACTTGACTTGCTACGACCTAATCCGAACAATTCAACGTTCGCTGTAGTGGAGTCCGCCGCAAGCAGGCTTTAGCTCAGTAGACATGAGGCGCACACCCGCGCCGACCTGTTACACCCGCAACGCGTTACCTCGCGCTGGGTGGGAAAGCCCCGCAACACTTTGGGGAGTTCCCAATACTTGCTCAGTAGTAGCTGACGTAGTCGGCGACCACCGTCGCTCATGCTCTGCTTGGCAGTAAACCTATTCAGACCGTTCAGTTGTGAGCGGTTCTCTGGCGTTTTAGAGGTGAACAACGTGGAGCTTTTATCTGGCGCTGAAATGGTCGTCCGCTTTTTGCGTGACGAAGGCGTTAAGCATATCTACGGGTACCCGGGTGGTGCCCTCCTGCATATTTACGACGCCCTGTTCAAAGAACCGGAAGTGACCCACATCCTGGTTCGTCACGAACAAGCGGCTACCCATATGGCTGACGGCTACGCCCGTGCTACCGGTAAGGCCGGCGTGGTACTGGTGACCTCCGGTCCTGGTGCGACCAACGCCATTACCGGGATTGCTACCGCCTACATGGACTCCATTCCGATGGTGGTGCTGTCGGGCCAGGTGCCAAGCAACATGGTCGGTACTGATGCGTTCCAGGAAACCGATATGATCGGTATCTCCCGGCCGATCGTGAAGCACAGCTTTATGATCAAGCATCCGTCGGAAATCCCGGAGGTCATGAAGAAGGCCTTCTATATCGCTCAGTCTGGCCGCCCGGGTCCGGTGGTAGTCGATATTCCGAAGGACATGACCAACCCAGCCGAGAAGTTCGAGTACGTCTACCCGAAGAAAGCCAAGCTGCGCTCCTACACCCCGGCCGTGCGCGGTCACTCAGGGCAGATACGCAAGGCGGCCGAGATGCTGCTGGCGGCCAAGCGACCGATTCTGTATTCGGGTGGCGGCGTGATTATGGGCGGCGCTGCGGCACCGCTGACCGAGCTGGCGCAGATGCTTAACCTGCCAGTCACCAACACCCTGATGGGGCTTGGCGGCTATCCGGGCACCGATCGTCAGTTCCTCGGCATGCTCGGTATGCACGGCAGCTACACCGCCAACCTGGCGATGCATCATGCCGATGTGATTCTCGCCGTTGGCGCGCGCTTCGATGACCGGGTCATCAATGGTCCATCCAAGTTCTGCCCGAACGCCAAGATCATCCACATCGATATCGACCCGGCTTCGATCTCCAAGACCATCAAGGCCGACGTGCCGATCGTTGGTCCGGTGGATAGCGTGTTGACCGAGATGGTCGCGATCCTCAAGGAAATCGGCGAAACCCCGAATAAAGAAGCGGTGGCCAGTTGGTGGAAGCAGGTTGATGAATGGCGTGCCAGTCATGGCACCTTCCCTTATGACAAGGGCGACGGCAGCATAATCAAGCCGCAGACGGTGATTGAAACCCTCAGCGAAGTGACCCATGGCGATGCCTTCGTCACTTCCGACGTGGGCCAGCACCAGATGTTCGCGGCGCAGTACTACCGTTTCAACAAACCCAATCGCTGGATCAACTCCGGCGGCCTCGGCACCATGGGCTTTGGTCTCCCGGCGGCGATGGGCGTCAAGTTGAACTTCCCGGATGCCGACGTCGCCTGCGTGACGGGCGAAGGCAGCATCCAGATGAACATCCAGGAGTTGTCGACCTGTCTGCAGTACGACCTGCCGGTGAAAATCGTCAACCTGAACAACGGTGCGCTGGGTATGGTGCGCCAGTGGCAGGACATGATGTACAACAGCCGTCACTCGCACTCCTACATGGACTCGCTGCCAGATTTCGTCAAGCTGGCCGAGGCGTATGGCCATGTCGGCATGCGCATCACCGAGCTGAAAGATCTGAAACCGAAGATGGAAGAAGCCTTCGCGATGAAAGATCGCCTGGTATTCCTCGACATTCAGGTAGACACCAGCGAACACGTCTACCCGATGCAGATCAAAGATGGCGCCATGCGTGACATGTGGCTGAGCAAGACGGAGCGGACTTAAACCATGCGACACATCATCTCCCTGCTGCTGGAAAACGAGCCTGGCGCATTGTCCCGTGTGGTCGGTCTGTTCTCGCAACGTAACTACAACATCGAAAGTTTGACCGTGGCACCGACCGAAGACCCGACTTTGTCGCGTCTGACGTTGACCACCGTCGGGCACGATGAGGTGATCGAGCAGATCACCAAGAACCTCAACAAGCTGATCGAAGTGGTCAAGCTGGTGAATCTGTCGGAAAGCGCGCACATCGAGCGTGAGTTGATGCTGGTCAAGGTCAAGGCTACCGGTGCTCAGCGTGCTGAGATCAAGCGCACTACCGACATCTTCCGCGGGCAGATTGTCGACGTGACCAGTAGCGTCTACACCATCCAACTCGCGGGAACCAGCGACAAGCTGGACAGTTTTATCCAGGCCGTGGGCACTAGCTCAATCCTGGAAACCGTACGCAGTGGCGTCACCGGCATCGCCCGTGGCGACAAAGTGCTGAGCATCTAAACATTTAGCGAGCGGCCCGAGTGGCCTCAGTAAATAGGGGAAATTCATGAAAGTTTATTACGATAAAGATTGCGACCTTTCGATCATCCAGGGCAAAAAAGTCGCCATCATCGGTTACGGTTCCCAGGGTCACGCTCAGGCCTGCAACCTGAAAGATTCCGGTGTCGATGTAACCGTTGGTCTGCGTCCTGGTTCTGCCACCGTTGCCAAGGCCCAAGCGCATGGCCTGAAAGTAACTGACGTGCCGTCCGCAGTTGCTGCTGCCGACCTGGTCATGATCCTGACCCCGGACGAGTTCCAGTCGCAGCTGTACAAGAACGAAGTCGAGCCGAACCTGAAAAAAGGCGCCACCCTGGCCTTCTCTCACGGTTTTGCGATTCATTACAACCAAGTCGTACCGCGTGCCGACCTCGACGTGATCATGATCGCGCCTAAGGCTCCGGGTCACACCGTGCGTTCCGAGTTCGTCAAAGGCGGCGGTATCCCGGATCTGATCGCGATCTATCAAGATGCTTCCGGCAATGCCAAAAATGTTGCGCTGTCCTACGCCAGTGGCGTCGGTGGTGGCCGTACCGGCATCATCGAAACCACTTTCAAAGACGAAACTGAAACCGATCTGTTCGGTGAGCAGGCGGTTCTGTGTGGCGGTACTGTCGAACTGGTCAAAGCCGGTTTCGAAACCTTGGTTGAAGCTGGCTATGCGCCGGAAATGGCCTACTTCGAGTGCCTGCACGAATTGAAGCTGATCGTCGACCTCATGTACGAAGGCGGTATCGCCAACATGAACTACTCGATCTCCAATAACGCCGAGTACGGCGAGTACGTGACCGGCCCGGAAATCATCAACGCCGAATCCCGTCAGGCCATGCGCAACGCTCTGAAGCGCATTCAGGACGGCGAATACGCCAAGATGTTCATCAGCGAAGGCGCTACCAACTACCCATCGATGACCGCCAAGCGCCGTAACAACGCCGCCCACGGTATCGAGGTGATTGGTGAGAAGCTGCGTTCCATGATGCCGTGGATTGCTGCTAACAAGATCGTCGACAAGACCAAGAACTAAGGTCTGCGATGTGAGAAAAAACGCGGCCATGGCCGCGTTTTTTCATTCTAGACTGAGGCTTCTGGTATAAAGCCAGGGTGCTGTGGCGGGGTTGTGAACCCTGAATCGCCATTTTTGTCGAAAACTTTCCGAACCGTTGCAAGGTGTTGTTCATGAACGAACGTCCCGAGGAGCCGAAACCGGCCTCCGACGCAGAAAGCCTGCTGCCAGTTGATGAGCATGTTGAAGAAGGGCATGACGCCGAAGGGCGCAAAGTCCGGCACCGTGGCATTTACCTGCTGCCCAACCTCTTTACCACGGCAAATCTGTTCGCCGGCTTCTACGCCATCATCAATGCCATGAACGGCAACTTCTACGTTGCTGCGGCTGCGGTCTTCGTCGCCATGGTGCTGGATAGCCTGGATGGTCGGGTGGCGCGCTTGACCAATACCCAGAGTGCCTTTGGCGCCGAATACGATTCGCTGTCCGATATGGTCGCGTTCGGCGTGGCGCCGGCATTGCTCGCGTTCGAGTGGGCGCTGGGCAGTATGGGTAAGGTCGGCTGGATGGTGGCCTTCATTTACGTCGCGGGCGCTGCCTTGCGGCTTGCGCGCTTCAATACCCAGGTGGGTACGGCGGATAAGCGCTTCTTTATTGGTTTGGCGAGTCCGGCTGCTGCGGGTGTGGTAGCGGGGACTGTGTGGGCTTTCAGTGATTTCGGTATCCAGGGCTCCAACATGTCCATTGTGGTTGCCTTGCTGGTAGCGGGCGCAGGCATGCTGATGGTCAGCAATATCAAATACCACAGCTTCAAGGATCTCGACCTCAAGGGGCGCGTGCCTTTTGTGGCGATTCTCGTAGTGGTGTTGGTGTTCGCGGTAGTCTTCAGTGACCCGCCGCGTATCCTGCTGCTGATCTTCCTCGCCTATGCGGCTTCCGGACCGGTGCAATATCTGTTGCAACTGCGTCGCCGCAAAAAAGCCGAGTGATGTAATTTCCTCCTGGCTCCGCGGTCTATTGGCGCATCAGTCACCTGAATAGCCGCGGAGTTTCAATGCTGATCCAGATCCCACCCGCTTCATCGTCTCGCGAATCTGACGTCACTCCCGAATCTGTTTATTTGTCGCGTCGTAGTCTGTTGGCCGTTGCCGGTGGCCTGGCGGCTACGGCTGCCCTGCCTAGGGTTGCTCGGGCTGAGGTGTCGCGCTATGCCGATGTTGAGTCTGTAGCTGCTCCGACCTGGTTCGGTGAAAAACTGGCCGGCACTCGCTGGCAAGCAGTAACCGCGGGGGATGAGGTGCTGACACCGTTCGAAGATGCCAGTCACTACAATAACTTCTATGAGTTCGGGCCTGATAAAGGCGACCCCGCGCGCAACGCTTCGCAATACAAGGTGGAGCCGTGGAGTGTGTTGGTGGATGGCGAAGTCGCGAAGCCGGGCCGTTACTCTCTAGATGATTTATTCAAACCGCAGCAGCTCGAAGAGCGCATTTATCGACTTCGTTGCGTTGAGGCCTGGTCCATGGTGATTCCTTGGTTAGGCTTTTCGTTGGGTGATTTTCTCAGTCGGGTCGAGCCGACTGGCCAGGCCAAGTTCGTTCGTTTCGAAACAATCGTCGATCGGGAGCGCATGGTCGGACAGAGTTCGAGCTTTTCTCTGATCGACTGGCCTTATGTGGAAGGGTTGCGTTTGGATGAGGCGATGCATCCGCTGGCCATCCTCGCCGTGGGGATGTATGGGCGGGTGCTGCCCAATCAGAACGGTGCGCCGTTACGCTTGGTGGTGCCGTGGAAGTATGGGTTTAAGAGCATCAAGTCGATTGTCCGTATCAGCTTGACCCGGGAACAGCCGAAGAACACGTGGCAGGCATTGGCGCCGAATGAGTATGGTTTTTATGCCAACGTCAATCCGGCTGTGGATCACCCGCGTTGGACTCAGGCGCATGAGCGACGCCTGCCAAGTAGTCTGTTTAGCCCCAATGTCATCCCGACGCGCTTATTCAATGGTTATGACGAAGTGGCAAGTCTCTATAGTGAGCTCGATCTTCGGAAGAACTACTGATGCGTTATCGACTCTGGCGAATAGTGGTCTTCATTGCGGCGTTATTGCCGCCGCTATTCTGGTTATATCAGGGCTGGACTTTCGCCCTTGGTGCGGATCCTGGCAAGGTTTTGGTCGATCGTTTGGGGCTGGGGGCGTTGACGCTTCTGTTGATCACGCTTGCTATGACGCCGCTGCAGCGCTTAACGGGTTGGAGTGGCTGGATTGCTGTTCGTCGTCAGCTAGGTTTGTGGTGCTTCAGCTATGTCGCGCTTCACCTTTCAGCCTATGCGGTGTTTGTCCTGGGGCTGGATGGTGCGCAATTGCTGATTGATCTGCGCAAGCGCCCTTACATCTTTGTGGGGGCTCTGGCCTTCATTGGGCTTCTAGCACTGGCCATAACCTCTAATCGCTTTAGTGTCCGTAAGCTTGGTAAGCGCTGGAAATCTCTCCATCGTGCGGTTTACCTGATCTTGGGGCTAGTTCTACTGCACATGCTCTGGGTAGTACGAGCCGATCTTGAGGAGTGGGTTTGGTATGCGACTGCTGGTGTGCTTCTGCTAATGCTGCGGATACCGGCCATTGCGATACGTATTCACAGGCTTTCACTGAGAACTTCGGAAAGAATGACAAAAAGCTTTCAATAAGTGCTTGACGGTTGATTTGCTGGGCCTATAATGCGCACCACTTCCGGCGCAGACCTCTCGGAAAACTTCTTAGATAACAAGAAGTTAGCTTTAAAAGAGGGGTTGCAAAGCAGCGAAAGCTGTGTAGAATGCGCCGGGCTGACAGGGTGGTGGTTGAGCCGTGTTGGTCGGTCTGCTGGAGGGATCGAAAGCGGTTGAATGAGGTGGTTGACAGCGGTTTGAAACGCTGTAGAATTCGCCTCCCGCTGACGAGAAGCCTGGCTTGATCGGAAGCGCAAGTGGTTGAAGTTAATCAAGAAAATTTGAAACTTCGTTGAAATAACCGCTTGACAGGATGTGAGGCTGCTGTAAAATGCGCGCCTCGGTTGAGACGAAAGACTTAACCAACTGTTCTTTAACAACTGAATCAAGCAATTCGTGTGGGTGCTTGTGAGGTAAGACTGATAGTCAACTGATTATCAGCGTCACAAGTAACTCTTCGTGAATTCAAAGAGTTTATTTGCGATTGCTGAGCCAAGTTTAGGGTTTTCTCAAAACCCAAAGATGTTTGAACTGAAGAGTTTGATCATGGCTCAGATTGAACGCTGGCGGCAGGCCTAACACATGCAAGTCGAGCGGCAGCACGGGTACTTGTACCTGGTGGCGAGCGGCGGACGGGTGAGTAATGCCTAGGAATCTGCCTAGTAGTGGGGGATAACGTTCGGAAACGGACGCTAATACCGCATACGTCCTACGGGAGAAAGTGGGGGATCTTCGGACCTCACGCTATTAGATGAGCCTAGGTCGGATTAGCTAGTTGGTAGGGTAAAGGCCTACCAAGGCGACGATCCGTAACTGGTCTGAGAGGATGATCAGTCACACTGGAACTGAGACACGGTCCAGACTCCTACGGGAGGCAGCAGTGGGGAATATTGGACAATGGGCGAAAGCCTGATCCAGCCATGCCGCGTGTGTGAAGAAGGTCTTCGGATTGTAAAGCACTTTAAGTTGGGAGGAAGGGCATTAACCTAATACGTTAGTGTTTTGACGTTACCGACAGAATAAGCACCGGCTAACTCTGTGCCAGCAGCCGCGGTAATACAGAGGGTGCAAGCGTTAATCGGAATTACTGGGCGTAAAGCGCGCGTAGGTGGTTCGGTAAGTTGGATGTGAAATCCCCGGGCTCAACCTGGGAACTGCATCCAAAACTGCCGAGCTAGAGTATGGTAGAGGGTGGTGGAATTTCCTGTGTAGCGGTGAAATGCGTAGATATAGGAAGGAACACCAGTGGCGAAGGCGACCACCTGGACTGATACTGACACTGAGGTGCGAAAGCGTGGGGAGCAAACAGGATTAGATACCCTGGTAGTCCACGCCGTAAACGATGTCGACTAGCCGTTGGGATCCTTGAGATCTTAGTGGCGCAGCTAACGCATTAAGTCGACCGCCTGGGGAGTACGGCCGCAAGGTTAAAACTCAAATGAATTGACGGGGGCCCGCACAAGCGGTGGAGCATGTGGTTTAATTCGAAGCAACGCGAAGAACCTTACCTGGCCTTGACATGTCGAGAAGTCTGCAGAGATGCGGATGTGCCTTCGGGAACTCGAACACAGGTGCTGCATGGCTGTCGTCAGCTCGTGTCGTGAGATGTTGGGTTAAGTCCCGTAACGAGCGCAACCCTTGTCCTTAGTTACCAGCACGTTATGGTGGGCACTCTAAGGAGACTGCCGGTGACAAACCGGAGGAAGGTGGGGATGACGTCAAGTCATCATGGCCCTTACGGCCAGGGCTACACACGTGCTACAATGGTCGGTACAAAGGGTTGCCAAGCCGCGAGGTGGAGCTAATCCCATAAAACCGATCGTAGTCCGGATCGCAGTCTGCAACTCGACTGCGTGAAGTCGGAATCGCTAGTAATCGTGAATCAGAATGTCACGGTGAATACGTTCCCGGGCCTTGTACACACCGCCCGTCACACCATGGGAGTGGGTTGCACCAGAAGTAGCTAGTCTAACCGCAAGGGGGACGGTTACCACGGTGTGATTCATGACTGGGGTGAAGTCGTAACAAGGTAGCCGTAGGGGAACCTGCGGCTGGATCACCTCCTTAATCGACGACATCAGCTTCCTTATAAGCTCCCACACGAATTGCTTGATTCATTGCGAAAGACGATTGGGTCTGTAGCTCAGTTGGTTAGAGCGCACCCCTGATAAGGGTGAGGTCGGCAGTTCGAATCTGCCCAGACCCACCAATTGTTGTGGGGTTGGCCTTGTACGAATATGGGGCCATAGCTCAGCTGGGAGAGCGCCTGCCTTGCACGCAGGAGGTCAGCGGTTCGATCCCGCTTGGCTCCACCATACAGACGCCGCGAGAGTTCAGAATTGAATATTCCTGGGGTGACCTGGTTGAATATTGACTTCTGGTCTTTGACTAGTAAGTAACAATCGTTCTTTAAAAATTTGGGTATGTGATAGAAAGAATAGACTGGTCACCCTTTTCACTGGGGTGTGATCAGGCTAAGGTAAAATTTGCGAGTTTAATTGCGAATTTTCGGCGAATGTCGTCTTCATAGTATAACCAGATTGCTTGGGGTTATATGGTCAAGTGAAGAAGCGCATACGGTGGATGCCTTGGCAGTCAGAGGCGATGAAAGACGTGGTAGCCTGCGAAAAGCTTCGGGGAGTCGGCAAACAGACTGTGATCCGGAGATATCTGAATGGGGGAACCCACCTAACATAAGTTAGGTATCTTGCACTGAATACATAGGTGTAAGAAGCGAACCCGGGGAACTGAAACATCTAAGTACCCGGAGGAAAAGAAATCAACCGAGATTCCCTTAGTAGTGGCGAGCGAACGGGGACTAGCCCTTAAGCTTCTTTGATTTTAGCGGAACGCTCTGGAAAGTGCGGCCATAGTGGGTGATAGCCCTGTACGCGAAAAGATCTTAGAAGTGAAATCGAGTAGGACGGAGCACGAGAAACTTTGTCTGAATATGGGGGGACCATCCTCCAAGGCTAAATACTACTGACTGACCGATAGTGAACTAGTACCGTGAGGGAAAGGCGAAAAGAACCCCGGAGAGGGGAGTGAAATAGATCCTGAAACCGTATGCGTACAAGCAGTGGGAGCCCACTTTGTTGGGTGACTGCGTACCTTTTGTATAATGGGTCAGCGACTTATTTTCAGTGGCGAGCTTAACCGAATAGGGGAGGCGTAGCGAAAGCGAGTCTTAATAGGGCGTTTAGTCGCTGGGAATAGACCCGAAACCGGGCGATCTATCCATGGGCAGGTTGAAGGTTGGGTAACACTAACTGGAGGACCGAACCGACTACCGTTGAAAAGTTAGCGGATGACCTGTGGATCGGAGTGAAAGGCTAATCAAGCTCGGAGATAGCTGGTTCTCCTCGAAAGCTATTTAGGTAGCGCCTCGTGTATCACTGCTGGGGGTAGAGCACTGTTTCGGCTAGGGGGTCATCCCGACTTACCAAACCGATGCAAACTCCGAATACCAGCAAGTGCGAGCACGGGAGACACACGGCGGGTGCTAACGTCCGTCGTGAAAAGGGAAACAACCCAGACCGTCAGCTAAGGTCCCAAAGTTATGGTTAAGTGGGAAACGATGTGGGAAGGCTTAGACAGCTAGGAGGTTGGCTTAGAAGCAGCCACCCTTTAAAGAAAGCGTAATAGCTCACTAGTCGAGTCGGCCTGCGCGGAAGATGTAACGGGGCTCAAACCATACACCGAAGCTACGGGTATCACTTAGGTGATGCGGTAGAGGAGCGTTCTGTAAGCCTGTGAAGGTGAGTTGAGAAGCTTGCTGGAGGTATCAGAAGTGCGAATGCTGACATGAGTAACGACAATGGGTGTGAAAAACACCCACGCCGAAAGACCAAGGTTTCCTGCGCAACGTTAATCGACGCAGGGTTAGTCGGTCCCTAAGGCGAGGCTGAAAAGCGTAGTCGATGGAAAACAGGTTAATATTCCTGTACTTCTAGTTATTGCGATGGGGGGACGGAGAAGGCTAGGCCAGCTTGGCGTTGGTTGTCCAAGTTTAAGGTTGTAGGCTGGGTGCTTAGGTAAATCCGGGCGCCTAAGGCTGAGAACTGATGACGAGTGCTCATTAGAGCGCGAAGTGGTTGATGCCATGCTTCCAAGAAAAGCCTCTAAGCTTCAGATAACTAGGAACCGTACCCCAAACCGACACAGGTGGTTGGGTAGAGAATACCAAGGCGCTTGAGAGAACTCGGGTGAAGGAACTAGGCAAAATGGCACCGTAACTTCGGGAGAAGGTGCGCCGGTGAGGGTGAACGATTTACTCGGTAAGCCCATGCCGGTCGAAGATACCAGGCCGCTGCGACTGTTTATTAAAAACACAGCACTCTGCAAACACGAAAGTGGACGTATAGGGTGTGACGCCTGCCCGGTGCCGGAAGGTTAATTGATGGGGTTAGCTAACGCGAAGCTCTTGATCGAAGCCCCGGTAAACGGCGGCCGTAACTATAACGGTCCTAAGGTAGCGAAATTCCTTGTCGGGTAAGTTCCGACCTGCACGAATGGCGTAACGATGGCGGCGCTGTCTCCACCCGAGACTCAGTGAAATTGAAATCGCTGTGAAGATGCAGTGTATCCGCGGCTAGACGGAAAGACCCCGTGAACCTTTACTATAGCTTTGCACTGGACTTTGAATTTGCTTGTGTAGGATAGGTGGGAGGCTTTGAAGCGTGAACGCCAGTTTGCGTGGAGCCAATCTTGAAATACCACCCTGGCAACTTTGAGGTTCTAACTCAGGTCCGTTATCCGGATCGAGGACAGTGTATGGTGGGTAGTTTGACTGGGGCGGTCTCCTCCTAAAGAGTAACGGAGGAGTACGAAGGTGCGCTCAGACCGGTCGGAAATCGGTCGTAGAGTATAAAGGCAAAAGCGCGCTTGACTGCGAGACAGACACGTCGAGCAGGTACGAAAGTAGGTCTTAGTGATCCGGTGGTTCTGTATGGAAGGGCCATCGCTCAACGGATAAAAGGTACTCCGGGGATAACAGGCTGATACCGCCCAAGAGTTCATATCGACGGCGGTGTTTGGCACCTCGATGTCGGCTCATCACATCCTGGGGCTGAAGCCGGTCCCAAGGGTATGGCTGTTCGCCATTTAAAGTGGTACGCGAGCTGGGTTTAGAACGTCGTGAGACAGTTCGGTCCCTATCTGCCGTGGACGTTTGAGATTTGAGAGGGGCTGCTCCTAGTACGAGAGGACCGGAGTGGACGAACCTCTGGTGTTCCGGTTGTCACGCCAGTGGCATCGCCGGGTAGCTATGTTCGGAATAGATAACCGCTGAAAGCATCTAAGCGGGAAACTAGCCTCAAGATGAGATCTCACTGGAACCTTGAGTTCCCTAAAGGGCCGTCGAAGACTACGACGTTGATAGGTGGGGTGTGTAAGCGCTGTGAGGCGTTGAGCTAACCCATACTAATTGCCCGTGAGGCTTGACCATATAACACCCAAGCAATTTGCTTAACGGCGAATTGATGAGTGTGAAGACGAGACCGAAAGTTCGTCAAACTCGCGCAAGACTGTCTATCACAGACCCAATTAGGAGTAGCGCGTCAGCGACACTCCAGCCGAATTGCTTGACGACCATAGAGCGTTGGAACCACCTGATCCCATCCCGAACTCAGTAGTGAAACGACGCATCGCCGATGGTAGTGTGGGGTCTCCCCATGTGAGAGTAGGTCATCGTCAAGCTTAAATTCCAAACCCCCCAGTCGCGCAAGCGAGTGGGGGGTTTGTCTTTGTGCGCCGGAAAATTACTGGAAGGTCGCTGCATTGTCTGTAGTGCCGTTGTGCTATGTGTTTTGCTGTGAACGGCAAAATAGACAGATTTAAAGCCCACTCGTCTAAAATAGGCGGAAACCGCCCAGAGCCTTCGTTTATGCCTGATCCGGCCGATTCCCATGGATTGTCTGAATTGCCCTTGGAAACTATGGTGGCCTGCCACGAATGCGACCTGCTGATGCTTAAGCCGCAGTTGCAGAGTGGCGAGAGCGCTGAATGCCCGCGCTGTGGGTATGAGTTGTATAGGCATCGCCATCAGGTGGTGCGACGCAGTCTAGCTCTAGTCACCGCGGCTTTACTGCTCTATGTCCCGGCGAATTTCCTACCGATCATGCAGCTCAATCTGCTCGGGCAGAGCTCTCAGGACACGGTTTGGAGTGGTGTGCTGGGGCTGTATGGCACCGGCATGCAAGGCATCGCGGTGGTGGTGTTTCTCTGCAGCATGGGGGTCCCTCTGTTAAAGCTGCTGTGTCAGCTTGCCGTACTGCTTAGCATTCGTTGGGGTATCGGGCGTAGTTATGGCTTGCTGCTTTATCGTATCTACCAGCATCTGCGGGAGTGGGGAATGCTCGAGGTGTACCTGATGGGAACCCTAGTGTCGATCGTCAAACTGATCGGCCTGGCAGATCTGAGTCTGGGATTCGGCTTGGCATGTTTTATTGGCTTACTTTTGCTGCAGGTCTGGCTGGAGGTGACCATGTCGCCGCACCAGATATGGGAAGCTTTGTCGGGAGAGGACGCCCATGCGGGCCATTGATGCGGGCATCTTGATTTGCCCGGAATGCCATCAGCTAAATAAGCAAGAGCAGCATTGCGACAAGCAGTTTTGCACCCGCTGTGGTGGCTTGGTGCATGCGCGTCGGCCAAACAGTCTGGTACGGACGTGGGCGCTACTAGTTACTTCCGCGATTCTGTACATCCCGGCCAATCTGCTACCGATCATGACGATCAACTTCCTCGGCAAGGGCGAGCCCTCGACCATCATGGAGGGGGTGATCGAGCTGATCCAGGCGGACATGTTCCCTATCGCCGCGGTGGTCTTCGTCGCGAGCATTCTGGTGCCGACCTTCAAGCTGGTGGGAATTTCCTTACTGCTCTATTCGGTACAACGGCACCTGCCGATGTCGCCGCGCCAGCGTATTCTCATGTACCGCTTTATCGAATGGATTGGCCGTTGGTCGATGCTGGACGTCTTTGTCATCGCGATCTTGGTGGCGTTGGTGAATTTTGGAAACTTGGCCACTATTGAGCCGGGCCATGGTGCTGCGGCTTTTGCCAGTGTGGTGGTGTTGACCATGCTGGCTGCCCTCACTTTCGACCCCCGCTTGATCTGGGATAACACGGAATCGGATGATGACAATGAATGACCTGCCAACGGCGAAAACCCGACCGGCCTCCAACTGGTCGGCGATCTGGGTCTTGCCATTGATTGCCTTGCTGATAGGAGGCTGGCTGGCATGGCGCGCCTATGATCAGGCCGGGATCGATATTCAAATTATTTTCGCCACCGGCGATGGCATTCAGGCCGGCAAGACCGAGGTGATCTTCAAGGGCATGCCAGTCGGCAAGGTCAAGGCCCTGGCGCTGGATGAAAGCGGAGAGAAGCGTGGGGTGATCGCTACGGTCGAGATGAACAAGGAGGTCGGGCAGTATTTGCGCAGTAACACGCGCTTCTGGCTGATCAAACCGAGCGTGACCCTGGCCGGTGTTACCGGTCTGGAAACCCTGGTGTCAGGTAACTATATCGCTGCCAGCCCAGGCGATGGCGAGCCGACTCGAAAATACACGGCTCTCACGGAACCACCGCCGCTTTCCGACACCGAGCCCGGATTGCATCTGGTCCTGAAGGCCGATCGCCTGGGCTCGCTGAACCGCGACAGCCCTGTGTTCTACAAGCAGATCCAGGTTGGTCGGGTAAAGAGCTATGTCCTCGCAGCGGATCAGAGCACCGTCGAAGTCAAGGTGTTTATCGAACCGCTGTATGCGCCATTGGTGCGCAAACATACGCGCTTCTGGAACGCCAGCGGGATTACCGTCAACGCCGATCTGTCTGGCGTCAAAGTGCACAGTGAGTCGTTGGCCAGTGTCGTTGCGGGAGGGATCGCCTTTGCCACGCCGGAGCACCGCAAGGACAGCCCTCCGACCGACCCGACTCTACCGTTCCGCCTTTACGAAGACTTCGATGCCGCGCAAGTGGGCATCAAGGTGCAGGTCAAACTAACGGATTTCGAGGGCTTGCAGGCCGGCCGCACGCCAGTGATGTACAAGGGTACTCAGGTAGGCACCCTGAAGGCCCTTGCGGTCAATGACGATCTGAGCAGCGCCTCGGCGGAACTAGCGCTCGATCCGCGTACGGAAGATTATCTGGTCGAGGGCACTGAGTTCTGGCTGGTCAAGCCCTCCATCTCATTGGCTGGAATCACTGGGCTGGAAGCGCTGGTCAAAGGCAACTACATCGCCGTGCGCCCCGGCGACAAGGGCGCAGCGCCTGCACGGGAGTTCACCGCGCGGGCCAAGGCACCGCCGCTGGATCTGAGCGCAGCGGGGCTGCACCTGGTGCTGGTCAGCGATACCCTTGGCTCGCTGGAAGTCGGCAGCCCGGTTCTCTACAAGCAGATCAAGGTCGGCTCGGTGCAGAGCTACCAGCTCTCACGTGATCGCAAGCAGGTGGCCTTGGGTGTGCACATCGAGCCGGAGTACACCAATCTGGTGAACAGCTCGACGCGTTTCTGGAATGCCAGCGGCATCACCCTGACGGGCGGGCTGTCCGGCATCACGGTAAAAAGCGAATCGCTACAGAGCCTGCTGGCTGGCGGCATTACTTTCGAGACCCCTGATCCCAAGGCCGTGGTCACTAAGCGGGTGCAACGCTTCAGTCTGCATCCTGACCGGGAGAGCGCGCTGCAGCAGGGCGTTAGCGTGCAGATTCGCGTCGACAGCGGCGATGGCCTGCGTCCGGGCGCGCCGATCCGCTACAAAGGCTTGGATATAGGCAAGGTGGAAACCGTCGAGCTGACCGATGACCTGCAGGCGGTGTTGCTGAATGCGCGCATTACCGATGGCGCCGAGCGGGTGGCGCGCGCAGGCACGCAGTTCTGGGTGGTCAAACCGGAGCTCGGCTTGGTGCGTACGGCAAATCTGGAAACCCTGGTCAGTGGCCAATACCTGCAAGTGCAACCAGCCGCCAAGGCCGGTGCGCCGCAAACCCGCTTTATCGCTCTGGAGCAGCCGCCGACAGCCTCGGCGCGTGACAGCGGACTGCGACTGGTTCTCAGCGCGCCACGCCGTGGCTCGATCAAACCGGGTGTACCGGTGACCTACCGCGAGGTTACGGTCGGCAAGGTGACTGGCTTCGAGTTAGGGGCGACAGCGGATCGGGTGTTGATCCACATCCTGATCGAGCCGCGCTACGCCGCGCTGGTTCGCACCGGCAGCCGCTTCTGGAACTCCAGTGGCATAGGGGTGGACGCCGGGCTGTTCAAGGGCGTGAAGGTGCGCACCGAGTCCCTGGAGACGCTGATCGAGGGCGGTGTCGCCTTCGCTACCCCGGAGGGTGAGCAGATGGGCAGCCAGGCGAAGCCGGAGCAAACCTTCGCACTCTTCGATGAGGCGAATGAAGAGTGGTTGAAGTGGGCACCGAAGATAGCGCTGGGCAAGTAAGCCCAAGTGACCGCTCCTTAAACGCCAAGGGCCGCAATCAGCGGCCCTTGGCGTTTTCGTAACTAGTGCTGTTGCATTAAGTGGTTTGGGGGGAGACCGCGAGATTTTCTCGGTGAGAAAGTGTGGTCGCCGGCCTCTCTACCGCGTCATGGGCTTAGGCCGGTTCGGCGACCTGCTCGTGCTTGATCTCATGGCGCCGGATATATTTCCAGTCGGCCTCATCGATATAGATGCCGTTCGGCCCGCTACCGCCTTCCAGGTCAATCGCCACATGGGCGCAAACTTGCGGTTTGACGCTGGCGAGGATCGGCACGAAGCCCAGTTGCAGGCTGGTTTCGATCAGTGCCTGCTGGTTGCGCTCATCGATATCCGCGGCTTCGTCGAGGTAATAGGGTAAGCGAATCCGCCCTGCCTGCTCGCGATCCATCAGGTGCAGCAACAGGTACATGTTGGTTAGCGCCTTGATGGTCATGGTCGTGCCGTTGGAGGCGGCACCGTCGATATCGGTGTGCACCACCGGCTGGCCGCCGACTTTGGTGATCTCGAAGGCCAGTTCGAACAGGTCCTTCAAGCCCAACTGGTTGTTGTTGGCCGCCACTAGCCGAGCTAGGTATTCCTTGGCTTCTTCGTTCTTCACATCCTGATCGGCCGACTGATTGAGGTCGAACACCGAGAGCGTTTCGCCTTCCTCGTACTGGCCGGCACTGTGGATGATCTGGTCGATGTGCTTGAGGGCGTCCTTGTTCGGCGCGAGGACGATGCGAAAGCTTTCCAGGTTGGAGACCTGGCGGCGGTTGATTTCGCGGTTGAACAACGCCAACTGGTGTTCCAGGTTGTCGTAGTCGCTGCGGATATTGCGCAGGGTCCGGGCGATATCGGTGACTGCGGCGCGGCGCGCCTTGCCGAGGGTCAGTGCTTCGTCCTGGCGATGCGCGTAGGCGTTGATAAGCAGGTGCAGGCGGCGTTCGACATCGTCCTCGCTATCGAACTTGGCCACGCCCTTGAGGCGGATCTGCGCGTACAGCGCATCGATCTGACCGTCGATGCGCTGCAGGCTTTGCCAGGCATCCTGATAATCGTTGAGCAGCGGCAGCAGGTTATCCAGCGAGTCGTCGACCGGTTCCATGAATGGCGTGCCGAATGGCAGATCTGCCGGTAGCAACTGACGGCGGCGCAGGGAGTCTTCCAGGGTGCGCTCCTTGGCTTCCAGGTCGGCCAGTTGTCGACCGACCAGTTGCAGCTTGGCGGAAATCTGCTGGACGCGTTCGGTGAAGGCATCACTGGAGCGCTTGAGTTCGTCCTGCGCGGCTTCCAGCTGGGCTAGCTGTTCGAGCTTAGCCGGCTCCTCGACCGTCAGGGTCTGGCTGCGGCGGAAGTCTTCCAGGGCTTTCTGCGCGTCCAACACCTGCTGATACAGCGTTTCGGTCTGGGCTTTGCTGGCAGCGCGGTCGGCGGCGACGGCTTGTTGAGTCTTCAGTTGTTTCAGCTCTTTTTCCAGACGCTCTTTCTGGTCGCGCAGCGCAGCCCGATCGGCCAATGCTTGCAAGGCAGGTGGCTCGATGTGCGAGAGGTCGATGGACAGCCCAGGCACTTCGAAGCGCTCACCCTTGAAGCCATCCAGCACCGCTTCGAGGGATTTCACCCAGGCGCTGTTGTCGTCCAGGGTAATTCCGTGTTCGCCGAGCGGCAGGCTGAACAGCGCGCCGTTGAACAGGCGCATCAGGCGCTCCACATCCTGCTGGGTGAATTCTTCGCGCAGGCGGGCGTAGCTGTTGTTGTCGGCGTGTTCGAGCTGCTGTTTCACCGACTTCAGACGTTTTTCCAGGTCGCGCAGGCGTTCATCGAGGTCTTCGGCGGAGAACTGCCGGGATTGCGCCAGGGCGCCGGCCAGTTCGTCGTGGGCGTCCTTAGCGGCCAGCAGTTGCTGTTCCAGCACCTGCGGACTTTCCACCAGGGCGAAGCGGTTTTTCAGCACTGACAGCTCGCCGAGCCAGCGCTGGATCTCGCTGATTTCGCGCTCCAGACGCATTAGCTCCTGAGTGCCGCCGCGTTGTTCGTGCTGCAGGCCATCCTGTTCGGCGCGGTAGTGTTCGGCCTGGATCAACAGCTCCTCGCGGCGAGCGCCGGCATAGTCCTGCCAGGTGCCGAGCAATGAATCGAGCAGCGGCGAGATGCGGTGCAGCTTGCCGCGTAGCAGTTCGCGCTGGGCTACGCCGGCGGCCAAGGCCTCGACCAGCGGCCCGGCGGCGACCAGCGACTGGTAGTCCTGCTCCATCCGCCGGACATCGCGGAAGGCTTCTTCGCAGGCGGCGATGTAATCGACGCTACCGGAGCGCAGGCTGTGTTCGAAGGCATCGAGGAACAGCTGCTTGAGCTTGGCTGCGGTGATCTCGCGCATGTGCAGCAGGTTGATGAACAGCGCGCGGAAGGTCTTCAGGCTCTGCTCGCTGGTGGAGCGCAGCGGGATCAGGGTCAGGTCCAGTGGAATCGAGGTATGCCCGCCGACCAGTAGGCGCCGCAGCTCTTCCGGTTTCAGCTCGTAAGCTTTGATGTTTTCCCGTTCGAGGTTGGCGAACAGCTCGCGTTGGCGTAGGCAGGTGCCGTTTTTCTGGTAGTGCGCCAGCTCCAGTTCGCCGGCATAGGCAAAGAACTGGTGGCCGAAACCGCCACCCGGGCCGCGCCCGGCCACGCCGATCACATGCGGCCCATGGGGCAGGGCGACTTCCACCAGGATGTAGCTGGTGTCGCTGGCGAAGTAGAACTTGCGTGACTGCTCCAGGCTGTATTTGCCGAAGCTCATATCCGACATGCGCGCCAGAATTGGGAATTGCAGGGCGTTGATCGAGGCGCTTTTGCCCAGGTTGTTGGCGCCATACACCGACAACGGTTGTTCCAGCGGGAACAGCCCGAGGCTGTAACCCGCGGTATTCAGCAGGGCGAAGCGGCGGATGCCGTAGCGTTCCTGGCTCATGCTTCAACCTCCTGGAGGGCGCGCTCTTCGGCCATGGCTCGGGCCAGGGCCTGCTCTTCTGACTCGTAGACGGCGCCGGGGGCAGCGGTTTCGGCCGCGTCTGTTTCGATCAGCATAATTTCGTCGCCACTGTCGTCATCCAGCAACACCGGGGTCGGCAGTGGCAGCACGCTGTGCAGGCTGGCGGCGAGGTCGCGGTCTTGCTGCACGGACAGGCAAACGTCGAGGAAACGGTGCATCGGCGGCAGGAAGCGATAGATGCCATTTTCCTCGCCGGCAAAACCCAGCTGCGTCATGCGGCGCATGACTTTTTCTTCCAACTCTTCCTGGGTCTGCACTTCGGCCTGGAGGAACAGGTCGCGGTATTTCTCCAGCAGCGGCGGTAGTTCATCGCGACCGAGGCTGCCGCCATCCAGTACGGCCAGCGGATCGCGGCCCTGATCGGCGAGGTGTTCGACCAGAATGAAGGTGAACAACGCCAGGCGCTGGGCCGTTTTGTTGACCTGCGCGCCCATCTGTTCGGGGACGAAGTAGTAGAAGCCGCGGCTGTCGCAGACCAGCTCGAAGCCAAGGGCCTTGAACAGCGCGCGGTATTGGTCCTGCAGGTTCGACAACTGGCTGTAGAGCTCGGCGTCGCGGCGGCTGACATGGTAGCCCTTGAACAGCTCGCGGAAGATCGGCGCCAGTTGGCTCAGTTCGGAGAGATCAATATTCATGCTGTGCATTCTTCAAAAGAAATTTGAACGGGGCGGCCCATAGGCTGGGTAGAGCGCAGCGAAACCCAGCACTCTATAGCGAAACAGCTGGGTTTCGCCCTGTTGGCTCTACCCAGCCTACGCATGATTCGAGGCCACCAGGGCGAAGGAGCACAGGCTGACCTGGTGCTCGGCGGTGAGGTAGTCGCGGCGCTGCAGGCGCTCGCGTTGGAAGCGGCTGTCGCGCGACAGTCGCGAGAACCAGTAGAGCAACTCATCGGTCGCGCCTTCCGGTTCTTGCTCCAGCAGCCAGATCATGAGGTCCGGCAGCGGCAGGGCGTGCTGGCAGCGTTCGAGCATTTCCCGGGCGGTGCGTGGCGCCTGTGGCGGTTCGCCTTTGCGGGTGCCAGAGGCTTTCGGAAACTGTGTCGGTTTCGGCTCGAAGCGAGCCAGGGCGTAGACATAGGCTTCGACCTGGCTGGCACTGCCGAGGAAGGTACTTTGTGGCCGGGTAAACAGCGGCAACGCGGCCTGCGGTACGCCATCCAGACCTTTACGGCGGATCGCCGCCAGGGCCAGGGCAGCGCCACGGGTGACGGCGTTGTGCCGCCGTGCTTCCTCGCGTAGTGGCAACAGCAGTTCGCGGGCGCGGCGTAGGGTCAGTTGGGCGGTGGTCTGCATTTCCAGGATGCGCGCGTGGGTGCGCAGCAGCAGGTCGTCATCGACCAGTTGCCCCAAGCGCTGCTGGTCACCGAGCAGTTTCAGCAACACATGCTCGACCCGCCGCACGCCTTGCTCGAAGGCGCCGTCGGCGTTGACCAGTTGGATCATCGGTTCGACGTACTCGTCCCAGGTCGCCAGCACTTCGGCATAACGCTGGCGCAGCGGGATCTGCCGGTCGCTGGTCTTGGCCCGCTCGGCCACGCCGACCAGTGCCTGTTCGTCGTTGGCCAGCTTCTTCAGCACGTCGCGCACGCGCATATCCAGCAGGCGCAGCTGGCGGGCCAGGTCGTTGGCGTCGCGGATCTCGAAGGCATCCTGGATATAACCGGCCAAGCGCTCCAGATGGCGCAGGTAGGCTTCGATTTCCAGGCACAAACCCAGGCGGTGTTCACGCCGCAGGTAGGCGAGGAAGTCGTGGATCTGCGCGTTCAGTTCGAAACGGTTCGGGCTTTTCGCCACCGGCACCAGGATGTCCAGGCGAATCCAGGTGTCGAGCAGGCTGGTGATATCTGCCGGGATGCTTTCCGGTAGTTGCACGCCGAGTTGGCCGCGCAACTCGATCAGGCTCATGGTGCCTTGGTCGAAGCGCTCGCACAGCGGCTCAAGCAACGTCCAGTGTTCGGCGAGGGCACGCAATACGCGCTTGGGTTCGATCATCGGAATCTAGGCTTTTTCGCAAAAGTCGCGATTGTACTGCATGAGCCTTGGGTCGATTCATTCTCAACTGATCAAAGGACGCCATTCAGGTTCTGAAGAGGTTGCGGTGTCAATGTGACCAAACGCGGCAGTTTGCGACTTGCTAAGCGGCTTTCAGGTGAACTTGAGCACGTTACTGCGCTGATTCAAGTGACTGAATCGCTTGGCATGTTTTCTGCGATGGAGAAAACAAACCGGATTTAGAGCGAGCCTATGTCAGCCACTACCGCCGCTTATGCCGAGGCCCGTTGGGCCGAATTGCAACGTCAGAGCGAGCTTGACTGGGATCTGGACGCGATTACCGACCGCCGTGAGGCGATCGCCTTTTTGCTGCGTTTCGAAAAACGCCTGTGCATCTACTCCGGCCATGTTGAAAAGCTCTACAGCAACTACAGCTTTGTGGTGCCTGAGGCGGATCATGGCAGCATCACCATCCTGCCGGACGAGCAGGCCTGGCACGACACCTTCAATGACATTCCGGCGGATGCCGTGGAGCCGACCGGGGTTTACATCCTGCCGGGGGAGACCATGGGTTATACCGGGTTGTATATGAAGGTGCCGGGCGAGCACCGGCTGGTCGCCTCCAAGGAGCTGCCGTTCCAGGACGGGCTCAAGCTGCTGATCCAGCGATATCAGGCCAGGGGCGAGTGCTTTTTGCCGGTGCTGATCAAGGGTGACCTGCGCGAGTACGAGGTGCGCATGCCATCGTTGCACCTGCACCGGATCAATCCCAGCAAGCTGGCGCACAGCTCCCAGTTCAGCATCAATGCGATCAAAGGCGCCATCGCCGATCACCTGCTCGGTCTGTTTCGCCAGCGCTGACGACTGGCGTTACGGCAGTGTGACCTTGGGTAACAGTCATCGGCAGTCGCTCGTGGGCTGGGTAAGTAGTTGGTGTACTTTTCTCGACTATGGGTCGGGCCTTTCCGCCCCTGAGCTTCTTATAGTGGCGACAAGGGTTCGAGCCTTCGGCGCTCGGCCGTTATAAGAATAAGGAACTCGCCATGCGCCCGACCCCCCGCTTCGCCACGCAGGCCCTCGCGCTGCTCTGCGCCGGTCTGCTAACTACCACTCAGGCCCAGGCCAGGCTGGAAGCGCTGGAAGATAGCGAGTTGTCGGCAATCACCGGGCAGGCGCTGATCACCATGGACGGCCTGACCTACGGCGGTTTTGAGTACACCCGGGTGAATCTGGGTTCCGATATCGATCTGTTGACCAATATCGATGAGTTGCGCCTGGGCAATTACTCGCGCAGCGGTGGTGGAACCGCGTCCACCCAGCCAGCGGATATCTTGATCGACAACTTCGCCCTCGGCCGGGTGGACAACGCTAATTCGTCCAATGCCACTATCGTGCCTTTTCAGATACGCGACCCTTACCTTGAGTTCGCCTTCAAAGTGAATGCCCAGGGCGTACGTGAGGTGGCCGGTGTGCGGGTCGGTTTCGGTCGCGCGCGGGGCGACCTGTCTGGCGATATCCGTTCGCTGAGCGGGGTGATGCAGGGCAGAATTTATGGGCCGGCCTCGATCGCTTACGAGTATTACAAGGAGACCAAAGGTTGTGGCATTGCTAACTGGGGTGACTGTATCGCCCTATCCTTGGCTGGTGACACGGAGGTGTATGCCGACGTGGAACTGTTGCAGGAGGGAACCGGTGAAACCACCATTAATGGTCAGCCGATCAACCGCGCGACCCATATCGGCATACCCAAAGGGCAGTCGCTGCAGACCGATGAGACGGGTCTGATAGCCGCTCTGATTCCGAGCTTGTCGAAGTCCGAAAACTGCCAGGCGTTGGGCTTGACCACCTGTTTCGCACTACTCAACTACAAGAGCATTTTTGTCGGTGACCCCACCAAGACCGACATCACCCAAGGCGGCGCCCAGGGCATCTTTTTCTCCATGCAGAATCAGAATGTGCCCTGGCAGGATCTGGCCAATGCCGGCAAGTTCGTCAACACCCAATCCGGCGCCTTCGCTAACTTCGCCAAGACCGGGGAGGGCGCCGCCGCGCTCTACCCGTTCATGATCAACCTGTATGAAGCCTTACGCGGTACTCCCCGTTTGCCGACTTGCGTCGGCGCCCAGGCCTCGGGGTGCTGAGCATGAGCCTGCGTGCTGTGTTGGGGCTGGGCTTGAGTGTGTGGCTCGCCGGTGCTTCGGCCATGGAGGTGCTCAGTGACGAGCAGATGGGCAAGGTTAGCGGTGCGGGCGTGGGTTTCTTCCTCGACCAGTTCTATTACGACCAGGGCTCGGCCACCGCGCGCGTGAGCGGCCTCAAGGACGGCCAGGGCAATCCGCTGCAAATCGACTTCGAGCGTGCCTATATCAAGGGAGTGGGCAGCCAGCGCGGCGCTGTGGATGCCGAGGCCACCATCGGTACGCCGCGGCACCCTTTCACCTTGAAAGTGGTCAGCGGTGCCGCGGCACCTACTCTGCCGGCGGGAACCCAAGCACTGCAATTGCACACGCCGACCTACACCGACCCGCTCAACGATACCCAGCAATACGGCATGTGGGCCTATTACCAGGGCTGCCTCTATGGCGAGCCCGGCTGTACCGATGCGAATAAGGCGGTCGCTGCAGTGCAGGCCCAACTGGATCTTCTGCAAGCCACTAGCTCGGCATTGCTGGCGAAGTATCAGGCGGTCGGCTTCATGACGCTGAAGCAGGATATCGATGCGGACATGGTGCTGGTAAACCAGAAAAAACAGCTGGTCGAGACGCGCACGGTCACTTATCAAGCAGCAAGAGATACCTTCAATTCGACCTATGCTGCGGCTCCTAGCAGCTATCGGGGTGGGTTGATCTGGTACAACAAGCCAGCACAAGGCGAGACTTATTATTGCTCGGTTTTCGGTTGCCCTCAGGCCGTCAAGAATTACAACAACTCAATTGATCCTTACAACACGGCCAGTACTGAGCTGTTCGATGCCCAGAAGCAGCTGGGTGAAGCCTGGAACGTCAAGCGCTATGACGGTAGCTTGACCTTGTCCCAGCGGGTCAGCGATTACAACGAATTCAGCACCTTGTGCGGAGTGCCCACCGCCCAGTCGCCTATCTGCGCGGGTGGCAGCATCAAGAAGACCGAGAATGGCAAACAGGTGGTGGTGTTGGTTGCTTCGGCCCTGCAATCTGGCGGCACTCGGGTCAAAGGCTTGGATATCGGTGTAGAGGCCACCTTCAACCTGCCCAGCGTCGCCTACAGCGCGGATGGCAACGGCAATATCGTCAAAGGCGCCACCACCAGCCGTACCGATTTCCTTTCGATCAATCTGGAAGGTTTCACCCTCAACGGCGCCTACCTCAATCTGTGGGGCGACAGCGCCGGGCTGCAAGGCGAGGCCAGTCTGCAGATGTATGCCGACAAGCTGGTCATCGGCGTCTGTCGCAATTGCACCGATGCCAATCGCGCGGTGGCCAAGAATCTCTACTTCGACATCAATCTTGGCCAGGCCAGCTTGCAGCCGCTGAACCTGTCGGTGCTGGCCGAGGGCGACCTGGGCCTATCCCTGCCCGGCGTTACTTGGGCCAACCACCAGGCGTTCTACCAGCAGGTGCCGAAAAGCAATGTCAGCATCGGCAACCTGAATATTGGTGGCGTCGACCTCGGCTCGCAAGTCGTCCGCGGCATGCGGGTGGATTACCTGAATATGCGCACGGTGAACCTGCCGCGATGAGGAGATCCATGATGCTCGGTAAAGTGACGGTGGTTGCGCTGGTGGCCTGGGCTTCGCTGGCATCGGCCGAATTGCGCCCGCTGGGCGAAGAGGAGCTGCAAGGTGTTAGCGGGCAGGCGGGGCTGAGCATGAGCGCCAGCTTGAATTTTGCCGCGAACCCAGGGCAGACTCGCTGCCCGGGCGGTTGCGGCACGCGGCTGGCGATAAAACCGGCCAAAAGCGCAAGTTTCATCGTGCTGGACAATATCCGCGGCACCTTCAGTTTCGAGGGGTTAAGCTTCGACATCGTCACCATCGACAGCGGCTACGGCGGCGATGGTGCGGCCTTCAATGCCCCCGCCATGCGTCTGGGCTTGACCGATGCGAACTTCGCCAATGCCCGCTTCACCTTGGCTGGCTCAAACAGCGCCGCGTCGGGTGGTGCGGGCTTCAAACAGACGGATCTGCTGACCTATCAGACCAATGGCGATGTCCGTTTGCACGGTAATCTCTACATTTTCGCCGCCCCCTGAGCCTGCTCCGGGTCGCCACGCCCTGCGAGCGTTCTGCCGGAAAGCCGTTGCAGGCTTTCCGTATGCTGCGTTTCACGCCACAATTCCCCTATTGAGTGCCCCGTCAGCGGGCGCTATCTGCCTGAGCCCCGTCACACGCATGGTGGGGCAGTGAGGAGCCGAGCATGAGCAGCAACGACCGCGTCATCATTTTCGACACCACCCTGCGTGACGGTGAGCAGAGCCCTGGCGCTTCCATGACCAAGGAAGAGAAGCTACGGATTGCCAAGGCGCTGGAACGGATGCGGGTCGATGTGATCGAGGCAGGCTTCGCGATTGCCAGCCCAGGCGACTTCGAGGCAGTCAAAGCGATTGCCGACACGATCAAGGACAGCACCGTGTGCAGTCTGTCGCGTGCTGTGGATGGCGATATCGACCGCGCCGCCGAAGCGCTGGCCGGCGCCAATTCCGGGCGTATCCACACCTTTCTGGCCACCAGTCCGATCCATATGCAGTACAAGCTGCGCATGCAGCCGGATCAAGTGGTCGAGCAGGCGGTTAAAGCGGTCAAGCGCGCGCGTAACCTCTGCGCCGATGTCGAGTTCTCCTGCGAGGACGCCGGTCGTTCGGATATCGACTTCCTCTGCCGCATCATCGAAGCCACCATCGACGCCGGCGCGCGCACCATCAATATTCCGGACACCGTCGGTTATGCGATTCCGCACCAGTACGCGGAAACCATCCGCCAGTTGCTCAATCGCGTTCCCAATGCCGACAAAGCGGTGTTCTCGGTGCACTGCCATAACGACCTCGGTCTGGCCGTGGCCAACTCGTTGGCGGCCGTGGTTGCTGGTGCGCGGCAGGTCGAATGCACCATCAACGGTCTCGGCGAGCGTGCCGGTAACGCTGCGCTGGAAGAGATCGTCATGGCAATCAAGACCCGTGCCGACCTGCTGAATGTCTACACCAATATCGACACGCCGCACATTCTCAGCACCTCGCGGCTGGTCTCCGGCATTACCGGTTTCCCGGTGCAGCCGAACAAGGCCATCGTCGGCGCTAACGCCTTTGCCCACGAATCCGGCATCCACCAGGACGGCGTGCTCAAACACCGCGAAACTTACGAAATCATGTCTGCCCAGTCAGTCGGCTGGCACACCAACAAGATGGTCTTGGGCAAGCACTCCGGGCGCAATGCGTTCCGCACTCGTCTGGAAGAGTTGGGCATCCAGTTGGCCGGCGAGGCCGAACTGAACGCCGCCTTCGCGCGTTTCAAAGAACTGGCGGACAAGAAGCACGAAATCTTCGACGAAGACTTGCAGGCGCTGGTCTCCGACACCCTGGCCGACGAGGCGCCGGAGCACTTCAAACTGGTCTATCTGGAAGTGGCGAGTAAAACCGGCGAGGTGCCGCACGCCACGCTGGTGGTCAGTGTCGCTGGCCAGGAGCAGAGCGTCAGTGCCGAGGGTTCAGGCCCGGTCGATGCGACTTTCAAGGCCATCGAATCCATCGCTAACTCCGAGGCCAACTTGCAGCTGTATTCGGTCAACGCCATCACCGAGGGCACCGACTCGCAGGGCGAGGTTACCGTACGCCTGGAGAAGGGCGGGCGGATCGTCAACGGCAACGGTGCCGACACCGACATTCTGGTGGCTTCGGCCAAGGCCTACATCAACGCCCTGAACCTGATGCAGGCCGGCGGCTCGAAGGCGCATCCACAGGTGGCTGGCGTTTGATTCCTGAACTGCGTCGTCGTGCCTATCTGAGTGCCATGCAGGTCGCCAACTGGCTGCCGCGTGTGGCGTTGCCTTTTGCGGCTGCGTCACGCCCGGAGCTGCTGACCCCGCTTGAGCCAGCGCGGGAAGTGCTCGAGCTTGAGGAGGTAGCGCCGGTAGCGCCCGCAGTTGCTCCTGCGACGACGATTGAGCACCCGCTCGCGCTAGAGCGGCCGAAGGTCGAGGTGCCGCGACCTAGCGCTGTGCCTCGAGTCAGCGTCAAGCCGGAAGTGCCTGACGAGGCTGCCCCCGAGCCGTCGCCTGCCAAGCCAGTACCCCAGCCGCCACCGCGCTTTGCCCTGCAACTGCTGCGTGCCGGGCAGTGTGTGCTACTGGTCGAGCTGCCCACTGGAGAGCCTTTTACCTCCCGTGATCCTGCCTACCTGCTGCTCAAAGACCTGCTGCGCGCGGCTGGTCTGCCGGACAGCCCGCAACTGATCGGTGAGCCGGTGCGCTGGCCGCTGCTGGTGCGCGGCAATCTGGATCAGGGTCCGCAAGCCGCCTTGGAGTATGTGCAGGGCTTCATCTCGGCTCGTCTGGAAGAGGAGAGCGCGTGCGCCTGCCTCTGGCTAGTCGGCCTGCCTGCCGTGCGCTTTGCCGGCGAAGCGGGTGCCGAGGCCTATAACCGCGAACTGCAGATTGATGAGCTCGGCAGCGCCTGGGCCTTGCCGGGGCTGGAACTGTTAATGGACGAACCGGCCCGCAAGGCCGAGCTATGGCAAGCCATGCGTCGAGTGATGCGCCGTTGGCAACAGTCGCAAGTAGAGTCTACGAATGAATGATGCCATATCGTTCCGCCCGATGACTGAGGCGGATTTGGACGCTGTACTGAGGGTCGAGTGCGCCGCCTTCAGCCACCCTTGGACCCGTGGCATCTTCCTGGATGGCCTGAAGTCCTACGACTGCTGGCTGATGTTCGAAGGCGAGCAGCAAGTCGGTCACGGCGTGATCAATGTGATCATCGATGAGGCGCACCTGCTGAACATCACCATCGCACCGCAAAGCCAGGGCCGCGGCCTTGGCCTGCTGCTGCTGGAGCACTTGATGCGGCGGGCCTGCGAGCTGAAAGCGGGCGAGTGCTTCCTCGAAGTGCGCGCCAGTAATCAATCTGCCTATCGCCTGTATGAACGCTACGGCTTCAACGAAATCGGCCGCCGCCGCGACTACTACCCCGCAGCGGGTGGGCGCGAGGATGCGCTGGTCATGGCCTGCACCCTGTTCGATTGAAGGGCGCCTTTCGCGCCGGGCCTCAGTCTTTACACAAAAGCAGCAACCGCCCGGGCGATCTGTATCGCAACGCCGGTCCGCTGCAATGGGGCGTCAGCAGTGTGCTGTTGCTGCGCATACTGCTGACTCTCTGGTTACTGAGCAGGCCGCTGCGGCGGCGCTAGCGGCGTTGATCTGCCAGTTGCCGATACGTCTGCACAGGCTTAGTTTGATGAGGAGAATGATAAGTCGCACGAAGTGACGTAAAGGTTGCGAAGGAGATACAAGGATGTTGCAGGACGCTGTCCTTAATCAGGATGAAATCGACGCACTGGCTGAGACTATGGATGGGCAGAGCCCACGAGCGCCCAAAGTGCTGCTGGTGGAGGGGGCTCAGAAGACCTTGGGTGAGTTGGTAGAGTTGCTGCGCCAGGAGGGCATCGCCTATCTCATTGCCGAAAACCTGCAGAAGGCACGGGAGGCCCTGCGGGCGAACAAGGACATCGACTTGATGATCACCGATCTGCGCATCTGCAATGAGGGCAGTGGCCTCGATCTGATTCGCCAGGTGCGTGATTCCGGAATGGCGCTGATGCCGGTGATCCTGGTGTCGGGTGAGGCCGGGGTGGAGGACGCGATTGAAGCAATGCGCCTGCACGTGGTGGATTTTTTCCTCGCGCCCCTCGACCTGCCCCAGCTCTTGGCGGTAATGCGGGCCGAGTTAGGGATTTAGTGCGGTTTCAGCCAACCAATGTCCGGGCTGTTGTGACCCACGGGCTCATACGGCTTGTCAAAGCCATGCACCCTTCGTAAGGTGCGCCTGCCAGAAGAGGAGGGGAACCGATGAGCGACCTGCAAGAGCTGTTCGACAACAACGCGCGCTGGGCCGAGGCGATCAAGCAAGAAGACCCGGAGTTCTTCGAGAAGTTGGCCAAGCAACAGGCCCCGGAATACCTGTGGATCGGCTGCTCGGATGCCCGCGTGCCGGCCAACGAAATCGTCGGCATGTTGCCAGGCGATCTGTTCGTCCACCGTAACGTCGCCAACGTAGTGCTACATACCGACCTAAACTGCATGTCAGTGATCCAGTACGCGGTCGACGTACTCAAGGTCAAACATATCCTGGTCACCGGCCACTACGGCTGCGGTGGCGTACGCGCCTCGATGCGCGACGTACAGTTGGGGTTGATTGATGGCTGGATCCGCACGATCCGTGACCTCTACTACGAACACCGCGAGCACCTGGCGCAATTCCCTACGGAAGAGGAACAGGTCGACCGGCTGTGCGAGCTGAACGTGATCCAGCAGGTCGCCAACGTCAGCCATACCACCATCGTGCAGAACGCCTGGCACCGTGGTCAGGCACTCTCGGTGCATGGCTGTATCTACGGCATCAAGGACGGTCGGTGGAAGAACCTCAACGTTACCGTCAGTGGCATGGAACAACTGCCGCCACAATATCGCCTGCGTCCCCTTGGTCAGAGTTAAGGCTTACGGTTGCTGAGGTGAGCGGGTGCGCAAACTCTGTGTGATCCCTGGCGACGGCATCGGCCAGGAAGTGGTGCCGGTAGCCGTTGAAGTGCTGGAGAAGCTGCTAGCGAATTTGCAGATAGTTGAGGCAGAAGCCGGCTGGGGCTGTTTTCAGCTCCACGGCGTCTCGGTGCCGGAGTCGACTTTGGCGACTATGCGCGAGTGCGGCGCGGGCCTGTTCGGTGCGGTGTCCTCACCGAGTTATCAGGTGACAGGCTATCGCAGCGCCATCCTCACCCTGCGTCAGCGCTTGGCTCTGAACGTCAATCTTCGACCAGTGCGCAGCTGGCCAGTGGTTTCGCCGAAAACCGCTGTCGACTTGCTGATCCTGCGTGAGAACAGTGAGGGGTTGTATAGCGGCCGTGAGCATTGGGAGGCCGAAGGCGTAGCTATCGCCGAACGAGTGATCAGCGCCGCCGCCAGTGAGCGTTTGGCCATGCGTGCGGCTGAAGTCGCACGCGCGCGCCAGGCCAGCCGGATTACCCTGGTACACAAAGCTAACGTACTGCCACTGACCTGCGGGCTATTCCGTGATCGCTGCCGAGCCGTGCTCGAAGCGGCGGGGCTGGGCGCGCTAGTGGATGAACGGCTGGTGGATGTGGCTGCGCTGCAATTGGTCGAGCGCCCAGAAGACTTCGACCTGATCGTCACCAGCAACCTGTTCGGCGACATTCTTTCCGACCTTGCCTGTCACTGGAGCGGCGGCCTGGGGTTGGCGCCATCGTTGAACTGGGGCGAGGGTATCGCCCTAGCCGAGCCGGTGCATGGCAGTGCCCCGGATATCGCCGGCACGGGCCGGGCTAATCCGCTGGCGGCGATTCTCAGCGTCGCGCTGCTGCTCAGGCACCGTTGGGGCGAAGAGTCTGCTGCACAGCGGCTGGAGGCGGCGGTAGAGGCTTTTCTGCGCGATGCGGGGCGCGTCGACTTCGGCACGCAGACGACTGTGACCATCGCTAGCGGCGTATTGGCTGCGTTGTGACTCATAGGCAAAGGGCTCGCAGCTAAAGAAAAAAGGCTTGGCTTACGCCAAACCCTTTTTGACTCACGTCTGATGCGCTGGCAGTTAACCCCGCCGTTCCAGATCACTGAGGCTCTTCTGATCCGACTCAGGCGGGCTCTTTCATACCGCTCCTGCCTCGCCGGTTGAGCTGGTCAGGTGCATTTCGACGAGTTGCGCTAACTGCGGGCGGGCAGCGCTCTCAGGCTGGAAGCTTGCCGGGCTGGTGCTGCCAAATTTTGGTGTGAGGCTGCCGTTCAGCACATTCGTAGCCAGGTTGGCAAAGAGCAGGCTCAAGATGAACCACGTGATCATCAAGGCCGTGCCGCCGAGCCAGATACCCAAGGCGATCTGCAGCGCAAGATTGCGTTGGCGTGGCTGATGCCTGCTGGTCTGGTCGATGCCATACAGCTCATCCGGCTCTCGAAGGTCATCTTCACGTGCACTAAAGCTTTCGAGACGTGTTCGCTTATCCATCTTCATCACCTTGATTTGGCCCTCGGTATACACGCGCTCAGTCACTTTATTGGTGATTGTAACGCCAAGCGCGGACTGCTCGCGTTTCGCTTTAGTTCGGCGTAGCCAGCCAGGCAGGGCGCGTCTGAGTCTCGGTGATATGCCTCTGTCGAGAGAACACTCAGCGCGGGGCTGGAGGGGTTAAGCTAAATGTGGGGGAGGGGGCTGCAGCCGCAGTGTAATTACAGCACCAAACATAGAAAGGCTTGCCTTGCGGCAAGCCTTTCTATGTTTGGTGGTATGCAGGGACTTGAACCCAGGGCTCCAGAATTATGAATCACCTGAGCGGCTACACTCTGAGCCAGAAAGGCCCATAAAACGCAATGCTGTTCACTTAAGCATGCGTCTGCGCTTTCTATCCCCTCGCCCCTCAGGGGAGAGGGTTAGGGAGGGGGGAGCATGGTCAATCGAATTCACTTTTGGCCGCGATTCACCCTCTCCCCCAGCCCCTCTCCCGTAAAACGGGAGAGGGGAGTCAGGCGCACAGACCTTAAGTGAACGGCATTACCATAAAACGAGGCTTTCAGCCTGCCTTCAATCTCATCAAAACAGAGCTTTCCAGAAAAACAGGTCGATATAGTCACCCCTAGGTAAATCGTTAGAGGTACTCATGTGCGGTCGATATGTGGCTCCCGATGAAGCGGCGATGGAGCGCTACTGGCATATCGGGGCGCGCAACTCGGGGCGGTGGATTCGGCGGGTTTTCAATGTGGCGCCGACCATGACGGTTCCTATCGTGCTGAGCGATGAGGACGGAGCGGTTGAGGTTGTACCGGCGCGTTGGGGGCTGATTCCTGGGTGGTGGAAGAGTGAACGTCCGCCAAGCATGACCTTCAATGCCCGCAGTGAAGAAGCAGCCGGCAAACCGATGTGGCGGCAAAGTTACCGCTCCCACCGTTGCCTGATGCCCGCCCAGGGCTGGTACGAATGGAACGAGCACGAACCCGCGCACAGCCCGACCGGGCGCAAGGTTAATCAGCCGTACTACATCCATCCCACTGATGATTCGATGCTAGCCATCGCCGCTTTGTGGTCCAGTTGGCAGGGGCCAGATGGTCAGGATGTGCTTTCTTGCGCGTTACTGACTAAGGACGCTGCCCCGACTATCCATCCTATCCACCACCGCATGCCTGTTGTTCTGGCCCCCGAACAGTTCGACCTATGGCTTTCGGCCAACGCATCTGCTCAGGACGTCAGTGAGGCGGTGGCGAACTCTCGGCAAGACTTTGTTGGATACCCGGTGAGTACCGAGGTTAACAACACCCGCAACGACTACCCAGAGCTTCTGCAGGAGATGAGGCTTGGTATAAGTGGCTAGAGTCTCTTGTTGGTCTGGTGGCACTTTACCGGCTCGGATTTATGAATCACCTGTGCAGCTACACAGTGAGCCAGGAAAGCCAATGAAACGGGGCTTTCAGCCGACCTCCATCCTCATCAAAACACAGCTTTCCAGAAAAACGGCCTGATGTAGTCACCCCTTGGTTTCCCTGTCCCTGCCTTTACGGCATCATCCGGTATCGCTAGTGGCTTTGTGCCCGTGCAACAGTTGGAGTCAGGGATGGCCCGCCGCAATAAAACTTCGCCCTTCGAAGACCTCATCTTTGTAGCCTCCCGTTTGCCCTGGTGGGTAAGCCTGCTGATCGCGTTAGCGGCTTGGATGTTCTTTCATTCGGTTGCAACAAGCCCACCACCGACAGTCACAGATCCTAAGCAGTTTGCCTCAGCAATAACGGGGCAGGCTTGGCGAACTCTCGCCATGTTCCTTCAATACGTTGTGCCTACCGCCTTTGTTTTTGGTGCCATCGGCTCCGTGTTTGGCCGGGCAAAACGCCGCAAGCTGATGGAAGACGTCGCAACCGCCACTAAGCCCGGCAAGACCGTTGACGGCATTAGTTGGCAGCAGTTTGAACAGCTCGTGGGCGAAGCCTTCCGTCGTCAGGGCTTCACCGTTATGGAAACCGGTGGCAATGGCCCTGATGGCGGTATTGACCTAGTTCTGCGCAAGGGCACCGAGAAGCACCTAGTTCAGTGCAAACAATGGAAGGCCACCAAGGTCGGTGTCGCGGTTGTGCGTGAGTTCTTCGGTCTGATAGCCGCAGAAGGGGCAGCAGGGGGCTTTGTCGTGACCTCGGGCACCTTTACCGACGATGCCAAGGCATTTGCCAGTGGCCGCAATATTCGCCTTGTGGAAAACACTGAGCTTAAGCGTTGGATTGCAGCAACCCGCAGCACTCTTGCTAAGCCCAACGTTTCAGCGCCCATCCAACAACCTTCTGCTCCGATTCAACAGTCTACTAAGCCGGTTTGCCCAGTTTGCAGTTCCGTAATGGAAAAGCGAACTGCCAAGCGTGGTGTGAATGTTGGGAATGAGTTTTGGGGATGTTCGCTGTATCCAAAGTGTCGTGGGACGTTGCCGAGTTGAAGAGTTATGCCGCCTTAAAAACTCTCCGTGAAGATGGGGCTAAGGACGTTTCACGGAAAGCAAAGCTGTTATCTTTAATTGAAGTGGAGAAGCCCCTTGTCACAAGTTCGAATTAGCTCCGTGAAATTCACAAATTTTAAAGCGCTTGAGAACTACTCTGTGAGTTTTCAGGAGACCAATATTTTAGTTGGTCCAAATAATGCTGGAAAGTCGACAGTGATAAGTGCTTTTCGCATTCTTGATGTTGCGATGAAAAAAGCCAGACGTTTGAAAGCTGAGCGGGTTCCTCTCCCAGAAGGCCGGTCGGGGTATGGTCATAGAATTCCCGAGCAACAGATAAGTGTATCTCTAGAAAATGTTGCTACTGATTATAACGGTGACGATAGCAGGATCGAGTTCAGACTCACTAATAGAAATAAACTTTTCCTATTTTTCCCCAGTGAGGGTGGGTGTATTCTTCATTGGGAGACAGGCGGGTCAAATGTAACTACACCTTTAAAATTTAAAATTGAATTTCCTATTAGTGTACAGGTCGTGCCAGTGCTTGGTCCTCTTGAGCATGAAGAGGCCTACGTAAATGAGGATACAGTAAAGCATTCGTTAAATACTCATCGTGCATGTAGGCATTTTAGGAATTATTGGCATTATTTTGATGAGGGGTGGATTGAGTTTTCAGAAATGGTTTCTACTACTTGGCCTGGCATGAGCATCAGCAAGCCTGAGTTGGATACCTCTAATAGAAAGCTCAGTATGTTTGTTTCTGAAAACCGCATTGATAGAGAGATTTACTGGTCTGGTTTTGGTTTCCAAATTTGGTGTCAGTTGCTTACTCATTTATTTAGAGCTGGCTCTGCTACCTTGGTTGTGATCGATGAGCCTGAAATATATCTCCATCCAGACGTTCAGAGGCAGCTTCTAAATATTCTTCGAAATCTGTCTTCAGATGTTATTTTGGCTACGCACTCCGTTGAGATAATGGGTGAGGCAGATCCATCTGAAATATTGCTAGTCAACAAGGGTAAACGATCAGCTAAAAGACTTAAGGATATCGAGGGTGTTCAGCTTGCACTTGAGTCGCTAGGGTCGGCGCAAAACATAACCCTTACTCACTTGGCAAGGACTAAAAAAATCGTATTTGTAGAAGGAATGAGTGATTACAAAACAATAAGGAGGTTCGCTAAGAATCTAGGGTTTCAAGAGCTATCTTCTGGTAATGACTTAACGGCCTTCGAGTCTGGAGGGTTCTCTTCTTGGGAGAGAATTAAATCATTTGCTTGGGGTGTGAAAAATACTATTGATGTCAATATGAAATTATTCGCCATCTATGACAGGGATTATTACTGTCAGGAGCAACTGGACGGAATATTGTCTGATCTTGTTGCGGAATTAAGTCATGCGCATATTCATGATAGAAAAGAAATGGAAAACTACTTTTTGAACCTTGAGGTGCTAGACAGGGTTTTGGATAAACAAATAGTTCTGAGAAATAGGCGCGCAGATTCGGAGGTGGTCAAAGCTACATCAGCTTCTGAATTGGTTGAAGAAATAACTAAGGCACTAAAAGTCCCTGCTCAGTCTCAATACATAGCTCGCCGTTTAGATCATTGCAAAGGAAAGAGTGTTGACTCAAGCACGGTTAGTCAAGTGGCAATAGAAGAATTTGAAGATATTTGGGCTGACTTGAATCGGAGGATGTACGTGGTGCCAGGGAAAACTACTTTGCGATTGCTCCGTGACAAAGTTCAAGGCTTGTATGGCGTTAGTTTGACTGATGTGCAAATAATTGATGAATTCAAGCCCGAAGAAGTGCCCGCTGATCTTGTTTTTTTGATAAAGAAACTTGAGGAGTTCCGGGTTAGCTAAAATATTGTTATTTCACTATCTGCTCCATTGCCGCTTAATGCTATTACGTTACGGGGGCAAGAGGAATATTCGCAGTATTAGGGGACAGACCACCGCAGTATTAGGGGGCAGACCACGGTTTCTCAAGATGTAGGGGTTACCAAGTTTTTTCGCGTAGCCCCTCTGTACACTCCTTTACGTCATCATCAATGACGTTTTCCGGTTTAATGCATTCCTTCATGGTCTTGCGGAGTAAGCGATCCATAAACCCCACCTTTTAAGGGATGGGCTTTCTATTTACCGTGGCATTTCTGGCGTGCAGTTCCACGGGAGTAAGGTTTCGTAATGCTCTACCGAGGTGGCCTGTGGCAAGCGCTCGAGTACGTGGCGCAGCCACGTATAAGGCTCTTGGCCGTTGGCTTTGGCGGTTTCCACCAGGCTGTAGAGTTGGGCGCTGGCGGTCGCACCCCTGGGGGTGTCACTGAATAACCAGTTCTTGCGGCCGATGACGAAGGGCCGGATGGCGCGCTCGGCGGCGTTATTATCGATGGGCAGATGTCCGGCTTCGACGTAGCGTTCGAGCTTGCTCCAGTTGCTGGCCAAGTAGTTGACCGCTTTGCCCAAGGCATTGTGCGCGGTGACCTGCGGCTGGGTTTTCTCCAGCCAGCTTTTGAGTTGCTCCAGTACTGGCAGGCTGTGTTGCTGACGACCAGCCAGTCGCTGGTCATCACCGACCTCTTTGAGGTCGCGTTCGATGCTGTACAGCTGGTTGATCAGGTTCAGCGCGATATCGGCCCGACCGGTCTTGCCTTTGGGTTGTACTTTTTGCGCCTCGACGAACTTGCGCCGTGCATGGGCCCAGCAGCCCAAACGCTCGACACCCGGTTGCGCACCCAAAGCGTTATACCCGGCGTAGTCATCGCTCATCAGGTAGCCGCGATAACCTTCGAGCAGGCGCGACGGCACCTCCTGCGCTCGGCTGGTCGAGTAGTCAAACAGGATCACCGGTTTATCTGGCGGTCCACCGGTTTGCACCCACATCCAGGATTGGCTAGTCGGGTCTCGATCAGGTTCTTTCAGCACCTGCACCCGCGTTTCATCGCAGTGGATGACAGGGCTTGCCAGCAACCGATCGCGCATCAGGTTGAGCAGCGGTTGCAGGTGCTCACCGCACTGGATAACCCAGCGCGCCAGGGTGTGCCGCGGGATATCGACACCGTGACGGCCCAGGACTTTTTCGAACCGGTGCAGCGGCAAGCCGTCGACGTATTTGGTGGTCAGCAGCATCGCCAACACGCTGGGGCTGGCCAGGCTTTTTTCGATCAGCTGTGCCGGTTTGTCAGCGGTGACCGGTGCAGCTTCGCAGTCGCGGCAAGCGTAAACCTTGCGGATGTGTTTGATCACGCGGATCTGCATCGGCACGATCTCCAGCTGTTCGCTGACTTCTTCGCCGATGCTGTGCTTGCGGCAACCGCAGGCACAGGTCAGTTCATGCTCGGGCAGTTCGTGGACGACTTCGACGCGCGGCAGATCGGCAGGTAACGGCTTGCGCTTGCCACGGCGTGTGGCTGGAGTAACGACTTCCTCTTCACCAGTCTCGTCGGTGACCGGCATGGCGACACTTTCCGCTTCGTTGAAAAGGGCCAACTGTGGAGTGGCTGAGTCAACTGACTGCTCGGATTTACGTCCGAACAAGCGTTGGCGAAGCAACTTGATCTGCTCTTTCAGATCGACTATCTGAACTTGAAAAGCCTGAGCAACTTCTGCCTGACGGCCAAGCGCTTCAAGCAGCATTTGCTTGAGCAGCACGGGGTCATCAGGGAGGTTTTCGGGCATCAAATTCATGCCCGGATTATACCCAACTACGCGACAAATCTAGGCGTCAGAACCTGATGCGGACGGTTGCGCCAGAGATCAAAACCGTCCAGCAACCAATTCAACTCCTGAGCCGTCAGCACGATAGCTTCGTCACTGGGCTCGGGCGAAGTTTTGAAGCGTTCGGACTCGAGGCGCTTGAGCCACAGGCAGAAACCGTTGCGTTCCCAATACAATATCTTCACTCGGTTGCGAGTTTTGTTGAGGAAGACAAATAGCACCGGGTCGAACACCGCCACCTTGATATCCAACTCAACCAGAGCAGCCAGTCCGTCGATGGACTTTCGGAAATCCACCGGCTTGGGGTAGAGGTAGACTTTTTCGACCTTGGCGTCGGGACGCATCATGACGGCTACTCCTGAAAATAATCGGGAGCATAGCTTCGTCAGTGGCGCCTACTTTTTGTAGGTGGGGTTTATGGAGCGCTTACCTTGCGGACGCCTCGATTGGCTTCCCTTTCAAGCTTGTCCTGCCGTTTGAGGTTCGCCCGTGCGGTACTGTCCCATCTGGATATCAACCAGTGCGCCGTTCACCTCGCGTTAGACCTGCAAGGCTGGCAACCGCCTGCCGATCTGGTGGCACACATGCACTGCAAAGCCAGGACGCACCGGGACATTTCCGGCATCAACGAACTGCATTGGCACACCAAATCCAGCGTCTATGGTCGTGGCGAAACCTCGATGTTTGGCTCAGCCAGTGGCGTCCAGCTCTGCATCTACAACAAGACCGAACAGGCCCGTCCCACTGACAAGCTCGACTATTGGGAAAGCGTCTGGCGTCGGCGTGATTCGTTCGATGAAGGCGACTCGAACAACTACGATCCCAAGGCTGACGTCTGGCGTGTCGAGCTGCGTTATCACCGCTCAATCATCCAGCAATTCGCCAGTGGCTCCGTCGATCTGACCTCCGGTGAAATGATTGATACCCAGTCGTTTGCCGCCTTCTCGGCCCATTTGGATGGCCTGTGGCGCTACGGCCTGAGTCAATTCAAGTTGCTGGCCCGCCCCGGCTACTTTTCCCCGATCTGGACGCTGATCCGTGATGACGTGCGGGTCGATCTGCCGGTTGATTCCCTGCTGGGTCAGACTGAGTACAAGCGCTATTACAAGACGTCTCGCGGCTTCTCCGGCAAGAACGTGGAACTGTTCTTGGGAAACTTCGTCAGCCTACTGGCAGGGGAGCGGGTGGGCGCAAAAAAGGCGTTTGAGCGGCTGCGCCAGTGGGAGTGCTGGCCGGTTATGAGCGCTGTGGCTTCGATACGCCAGGGCAGCTAACCCATATCCTGCGGCATACCTTCGCCAGTCACTACATGATGGGGGGAGGGGACATTCTCGGGCTGCAACGAATCCTCGGCCATTCCTCGATCACCATGACCATGCGCTATGCGCACCTGTCACCGGATCACCTGGAATCCGCGCTCAAGTTTTCCCCTTTGGCGCAGAGCGGCCATTCTATAGTTCTCTCTTGAAACCACACCTAAGGGTTAGAGAGCTCTAATGCGCATACTCACCTACAAGCGAACTCATACTGGCGACCCCGATAAACTGGGGCGCTTTGGTGTACGTGATTGCATGGGGAGGGTTCGTGACCTCCATTTTGATGCCGTAATCGGGATCGGTGGGATTGGCAGTGAAGCGTGCAGCAATGGCATTGCCGGGAAGATCACTTGGATCGGACTCAACCCGAAGAAGCGGGCGAATCCCTATGCAGAGGGGACCCTGGTTGAATTTGAGCAGTTTGTCCTTCTTGAGGCCAAGGGGCCGAGCTTACAGGTTGAAGCCCCACATTTAGCAAGACGAATGTACGAGGGAAAGGTCCGGTACTTGCTGAACGACTATACGGAAGAAGAACAACTGGAGGCAGAAGCGATCGTTAACTGGCTTCGGGAAGGAAAGCAAGTCAATGAAGTGGTAGGGGGTGAGGACTCGCATTGCCGGCCAAGCTGCCGTTCCGTTGCTAGGGAACGGGATAGCCGCAAAAGATGCTAGGTGGTCGGCCTGTAGTCTGTTTGTAGTCTGTCGCCCAAACAAAAAAGGGCTTACCTTTCGGTAAACCCTTGTTTTGTTTGGTGGCTACGCAGGGACTTGAACCCCGGACCCCAGCATTATGAATGCTATGCTCTAACCAGCTGAGCTACGTAGCCGAGTGGCGCGCATTATTCTTTGGTAAGGCTTGGCTGTCAAGCTTAACTTCTGAAATTTTATGCGCGCGATCAAGCGCTTAGACGTTAAAGCGGAAGTGCATGACGTCGCCGTCTTTGACGATGTAGTCCTTGCCTTCCAAACGCCACTTACCGGCCTCTTTCGCCCCGGCCTCACCCTTGAACTGGATGAAATCGTCGTAGGCGATCACTTCGGCGCGGATAAAACCTTTCTCGAAGTCGGTGTGAATCACTGCGGCGGCTTGCGGTGCCGTGGCGCCGATGCGTACGGTCCAGGCGCGAACTTCCTTCACGCCGGCGGTAAAGTAGGTTTGCAGATTGAGCAACTGGTAACCGGCGCGAATAACGCGGTTCAAGCCTGGCTCTTCCATGCCAAGGTCAGCGAGAAACTCAGCTTTCTCTTCCTCTTCCAGTTCGCCGATTTCAGCTTCCAGTTTGTTGCAGATCGGTACCACGACCGCGCCTTCTGCGGCGGCAATGGCGTTAACCACGTCCAGCAACGGGTTGTTCTCGAAGCCGTCTTCGGCAACATTGGCGATGTACATCACCGGTTTTACGGTCAGTAGGTGCAGGGACTTGATGCGCTGCTTTTCGTCATCGCTGAGGTCTTTCAGGAGGGTGCGGGCTGGCTTGCCATCGGTGAAATGGTTTTGCAGTTTTTCCAGCAGGTCTTTCAGGGCGACGGCTTCTTTATCGCCGCTTTTGGCGTTGCGCTGAGCCTTCTGGATCTGTTTTTCGACGCTATCGAGGTCGGCGAAGATCAGTTCGAGATCAATGATCTCGATGTCGCGCTTGGGGTCGACACTGTTCGACACGTGGATCACGTTCTCGTCTTCGAAGCAGCGCACCACGTGGGCAATGGCGTCGGTTTCGCGGATGTTGGCGAGGAATTTGTTGCCCAGGCCTTCACCTTTCGAAGCGCCTTCCACTAGGCCGGCGATGTCGACGAACTCCATGGTCGTTGCCAGGACGCGCTCAGGCTTGACGATGGCTGCTAGGGCGTCGAGACGCAGGTCAGGCATCGGAACGATGCCGCTGTTCGGCTCGATGGTGCAGAAGGGAAAGTTCTCCGCGCTGATGCCGGCCTTGGTCAGGGCATTGAACAGGGTGGACTTGCCGACGTTGGGCAGGCCGACGATGCCGCAGTTGAATCCCATGGTGTATCCCTCGCGGAGATGAATCGCTTAAAAAGAGTATTCAGGCCTTCTGGCTGTGCAGGAGTTTCATCGCACGGTTCCAATGCCCGGCGTAAACCTCCGGCAGCACGCCGAGGGCAAAGTCGATGCTGGCATCCAGCTTTTCCTGTTCGGCACGTGGTGCACGGCCGAGGACGAAGCCAGTTACCTTGCTACTGTCGCCCGGGTGGCCGATGCCGAGCCGCAGGCGGTGAAAGGTATTCTGATTGCCGAATTGGGCGATGATGTCGCGCAACCCGTTGTGCCCACCGTGGCCGCCGCCTTGTTTGAACCTGGCGACACCGGGCGGCAAATCGAGTTCGTCGTGCGCTACCAGAATGGCCTCTACCGGAATCCGGTAAAAACTCGCCAGCGCCGCTACGGCTTGGCCGCTGCGATTCATGAAGGTAGTCGGGATAAGCAGACGAATGTCGTGGCCTTGGTGGCTGAACCTTGCCGTCAGGCCAAAAAACTTGCGCTCTACAGCTAGATTGACCCGGTGGGCCGCTGCCAGGCGCTCAACAAAAAGGGCCCCTGCGTTATGCCGGGTCTGTTCGTATTCAGCGCCTGGATTACCCAGGCCGACGATCAGTTGCACGGCAGTCACGACAGGAGCCCTTCCTCAGACGAAGCGAGTAATTACTCGGCTGCGCCTTCTTCTTTAGCTACGCGGGAAGCGTGGACGTTGGCAACAGCCAGGTCGTTACCGTGAGCCAGTGCAACGAACTCAACGCCTTTTGGTGCTTTGAGGTCGGACAGGTGAACGATTTGACCGATTTCGACTTTAGCCATGTCGACTTCGATGAATTCCGGCAGGTCTTTCGGCAGGCAGGAAACTTCGACTTCAGCAACGGTGTGGGAAACTTCAGCACCTTGTTGCTTAACGGCAACGCTGGTTTCCTGGTTGATGAAGTGCAGCGGTACGTGAGCAGTCAGCTTCTGGCCGGCGACAACGCGCAGGAAGTCAGCGTGCAGCACGTGGCCTTTGGCCGGGTGACGTTGCAGGGCCTTGATCAGAACGTTTTCGGCTTTGCCGTCAACGGTCAGGCTGATCACGTGGCTGAAAGCTGCTTCGTTTTCCAGCAGTTTGGCCACTTCTTTGGCCAGCAGGCTGATGGATTGCGGAGCTTGCTCGCCACCGTAAATCACGGCAGGAACTTGGCTGGCGAGACGACGCAGGCGGCGGCTCGCACCTTTCCCCAGGTCGGAACGCGCTTCGGCATTCAGAGTAAATTCATTCATGGTGTATCTCCAATATAAACGACAACGCCCGTAGCGCTTGCGACCGGCGCTCGGGCGATTCGGCAAAAAGCCCCGCACGAGGCGGGGCGCTTTTCGTTCTGCGCTATGTGGCCAGGGGGTTAGCCCTTAGCGGAACATCGCGCTGATCGATTCTTCATTGCTGATACGGCGAACCGCTTCAGCGACTACCGGCGCGATATCCAGTTGACGGATACGCTTGCAGGCTTGCCCGGCTGCAGATAGCGGAATGGTGTTGGTCACCACCAGCTCATCGAGCATGGAGTTTTCAATGTTTTCGATGGCGCGGCCGGAGAGAACAGGGTGGGTGCAGTAGGCGAATACCTTGGCTGCGCCGTGTTCTTTCAAGGCTTTTGCCGCGTGGCAAAGTGTGCCAGCGGTGTCGACCATGTCGTCGACCAGGATGCAGGTACGGCCTTCGACATCGCCGATGATGTGCATCACTTCGGAGTGGTTGGCTTTCTCGCGACGCTTGTCGATGATCGCCAGATCAACCCCAAGGGATTTCGCGACGGCGCGCGCGCGCACCACGCCGCCAATATCCGGGGAGACGATCATCAGGTTTTCAAAGCGCTGATCTTCGATGTCATCCACGAGGACCGGGGAGCCGTAGATGTTATCCACGGGAATATCGAAGAAGCCTTGAATCTGATCGGCGTGCAAATCGACAGTGAGAACCCGGTCAATGCCAACGACGGTCAACATATCAGCCACCACTTTGGCGCTGATGGCTACACGTGCAGAGCGCGGGCGGCGGTCTTGGCGTGCATAACCGAAGTAGGGGATTACCGCTGTGATTCGAGAAGCCGAGGAGCGGCGGAAGGCGTCGGCCATCACCACCAGTTCCATCAGGTTGTCGTTGGTTGGCGCGCATGTCGGCTGGATCAGGAAGACGTCTTTGCCGCGGACGTTTTCGTTGATCTCAATGCTGATTTCGCCGTCGGAAAACTTTCCAACAGAGGCATCGCCGAGGGGGATATGCAGCTGACGTACGATACGTCGCGCCAGATCGGGGTTAGCATTCCCCGTAAAGACCATCATCTTGGACACGCGCAGTACCTGCCGGCTGAGGGTATACCTGGATGAGTATAGAAAATGGCAGGGGCGGCTGGATTCGAACCAACGCATGGCAGGATCAAAACCTGCTGCCTTACCGCTTGGCGACGCCCCTGTAATGTTGCAACTGGATGCCGAGCATCCGTTTCTCAGGACAGGCTTTGTAGCTTGCGGTGCAACATCGAAATGTTACTACCTTTGGCAACAAACCCTGGCAGGGAGGCTGGAAGTTGGGCCGCGACTTTATCAGCTTCGGCTTTGTTAGGGAAGCTCCCAAAAACACAACCACCAGTGCCGGTTAATCTAACTGAAACAAATTTGTTTAGCAAGATCAAAGCGTTACGAACTTCTGGGTAACGCTTCTCGACCACCGACTGACAGTCATTTCGACCGCCCCGCTCGAGAACGGCCGACAATGTAATCGCCGGAGTATCACGTGTCAACTCCGGGTCTGAGAAAATTTCTGCTGTGCTGACAGATACTTGCGGTACGGCCACGAGAAACCACGGTTCGGTTAGCTCAACCGGGGTCAAACATTCACCAACGCCCTCGGCGAAGGCGGCGTGGCCGTGGACGAAAACTGGCACGTCAGCGCCCAAGCCGAGACCCACTGCGGCTAGGCGATTTCCATCCCAGCCCAGGTCCCATAGGTGGTTGAGGCCGAGCAGGGTGGTCGCCGCATCCGAACTGCCACCACCGATGCCGCCCCCCATGGGTAGGCGCTTGTTCAGCCAGATATCTGCGCCGAGTTGGCAGCCGCTTTGCTGTTGCAGTTGGCGCGCAGCTCGGACGATCAGGTTGCTGTCATGGGGGACGCCGGCGATTTCGCTGTGCAGATGGATTCCGCCGTCTTCGCGCAGGGCGAAGCTGAGTTCGTCGCCGTAGTCGAGGAACTGAAACAGTGTCTGCAGTTGGTGATAGCCGTCGGCGCGGCGGCCGAGGATATGCAGCATCAAGTTGAGCTTTGCCGGAGCTGGCAGTGTCAGGCGTATCGCGGGCATGTCACAGGCCGAGCTGGCGCGGTTGCCAGTCCTTGACCACCAGAGTGACGTCGAGGTTGCGGCCGTGCAGCTTGAGGCGATCGGGCAGCCAGTAGCCGTTCTGCTCGGCGTAGCTAAGGTATTCGACCTGCCAGCCGTCCTGCTCCATGCGGGCGAGATGGCTTGTGCTGTCCAGTGTCAGGATGCTCTTGCTGGCCGGTGCCGGTAAGCCGCGCACCCACCAGATCAAGTGGGATACCGGCAGATTCCAGCCCAACTGTTCTTCCAGTAGCGCTTCGGGTGAGTCTGCTTGATAACGACCCTGGTTGGCCACTTCCAGCGTCACCGCACCTGGATGACCGGTCAGGCGCGCGGCGCCACGGCCCAGCGGGCCGGACAGGCGGATGTCGTAGTAGTCCTGGCGTTGCAGCCAGAACAAGGTGGCGCTACCGCTTTCTGTTTTGCCGGCGCCACGTGGAGCACGGATGCCAACCTTGCCGCTGATCTGCCACGCATCCAGCGTGCTGATCCGCTGTTTGTGGGCTTGCCAGCGGGCGGGATCACCCTGGCCTTCCAGTGATTCGTGGGGGGTGAGACCGGCGCAGCCGCTGAGTAGGGTGATCAGGCTGATAACGATGAGGAGGCGCAAACGCATGGATTAAAGTTTCTCGGAGCCAGTCAGACGCAGCAGGGTGCCGCGCAGGATGCTGTTGTCGGGTTGTCCTTTCAGGGCGTTAGTCCAGACTTGCCGCGCCTCACGCTGTTTGCCATTGGCCCACAGCACTTCGCCCAGGTGGGCGGCGACTTCTGCGTCGGGGTAGCGCTCCAGAGCTTGTCGCAGCAAGCGTTCAGCCTCATCGAGATTGCCCAGGCGAAAGTTCGCCCAGCCGAGGCTGTCGAGAATCGCAGGATCATCCGGGCTCAGTTGATGCGCTTTTTCGATCAGGGCTTTGCCTTCGGCGTAGCGCGTGGTGCGGTCGGCCAGGGTGTAGCCGAGGGCGTTGAGGGCCATGGCGTTGTCCGGCTCGCGCGCCAGGATAAAGCGCAGATCCTTCTCCAGTTGGCCTAGATCATTGCGCTTTTCCGCCAGCATGGAGCGGGTGTAGAGCAGGTTGAGGTCGTCTGGAAACTGTTCCAGAGCCTGCTGGATGACTCGCCAGGCTGCATCGTATTGCTCGCGGTTGGATAGCGCTTCGGTTTCGATCAGGTAGAGCTGGATGGCGTAGTCAGGCTGGCTGTCGCGGGCCTTGGCCAGGTGCTGGGAAGCTTGGGCGCTGCGGCCACTGTCGAACAGAATCTCGCTCTGGCGTAGTTGTGCCGGTAGGTAGTCGCTACCGGGGCCGACCAGGCCGAATTCGATGAGGGCGCTGTCTTTGTCACCCAGTTCCTCGTAGGCACGGCCGAGGTTGAAGTGGGCGGCGTCGACATGGCTGTTACGCTCCACCAATTGTTCCAGATAGGTGATGGCTTCCTGCCAGGCTTCGGCCTCCAGGCAGACCAGGGCCAAGGAGAAGCGCAGGTCGTCGTCATCCGGGAACTGCTGCACCAAGGTTGCGAACTCGCTCTTGGCATCGTCCAGGCGATCCTGTTCGACCAGTAGGCGGGCGTAGGCTAGGCGCAGGCGCTTGTCGTCCGGGTGCTGTTTGATGCCTTTTTCCAGCAGCGGCACGGCCTCGTCGCCGCGTTTCAGGCCTTGCAGCAGGCGTGCGCGGAGCAGCAGTGGCGCGACGTCATGTGTTCCGGCTGGCTGATCCTCCAGCAGTTTGAGTGCGGTATCCGGGTGGCCGTCTTGTTGCAGCAGCAGGGCTTTACCAAACAGCAACTGGCCGTTATCCGGATATTTCACCAGCAAGCGATCGAAGCTCTGCAGCAGGCCGGCACGCGTATCGGGATCGGTCTCGGCGGCGGAGAGGGCGAGGAAGTCGAAGTGCGTATCGCCTTGAGCCTGCAGCACCTTCTCCATGTAGGTCATGGAGTCGTCGTAGCGCCCCGCGCGGGCCAGTTGTATAGCCGCAGCGCGCTGTGCGTCTAGGCTGCTTGGGGCATTTTTCGCCCAGATCAGCGAGGTATCCAGCGCGGCCTGGTCGGCGCCGAGATATTCGGCGATGCGAAAACCGCGCTCGGCGACACCGGCATCCTGGGTCGCGTTGGCCTGTTGCACATAGTTGCCGAGGGCGATATCGAAGCGATTGCGTTGTCCGGCCAGCTCGGCGGTGAGCAGGGAGAACAGCGTTTCCTGGCTGAACGAGCCATACACTTGCGGCTTGGCTGGAGCAGGCGCTGGCGTGACATCCTCCACAGGTGGGGTGCCATCCGGTGCGGAGGGGCTCAATGTTTGACAGCCGCTTAAGAACAGGAGGGCGGCGAGCAACGGGAAAGATTTATTCATAGAGGAAAGGGCGACTTACCTGCGGTCGGATCATCATGACACAAGCCGTTGGGCAAACCCATGGGGCAAGGGCCTATCTATGGTTTGCAGTGGGTACTGGCTATTAGGACAATAGTGAGCAGTGGTTGTTCTCAATCTAGTGAAGTAGGACAATTGCCGGCTTCCCGTTCCCGTCAGCGACCCTGCATGGCCTTTCTTGCCCTCGGTATCAATCACAAAACCGCCTCGGTGGACGTCCGCGAACGCGTGGCTTTCACTCCCGAGCAGTTGGTTGAGGCCTTGCAGCAGCTTTGCCAGCGCACCGAAAGTCGCGAGGCGGCGATCCTGTCGACCTGCAACCGCAGTGAGCTTTATATCGAACAGGACAGCCTGACGGCTGATGCGGTGTTGGCTTGGCTGGCCGAGTACCACCAGCTCAACCTGGAGGAGTTGCGCGCTTGCGCCTACGTGCACCAGGACGATTCGGCGGTACGGCACATGATGCGCGTGGCCTCTGGCCTCGATTCCATGGTGCTCGGCGAGCCGCAGATCCTCGGGCAGATGAAGTCCGCTTACGCCGTGGCGCGTGAGGCCGGCACCGTTGGCCCATTGCTTGGGCGGCTATTCCAGGCGACCTTCAGTACCGCCAAGCTGGTGCGGACCGATACCGCGATTGGCGAGAACCCGGTGTCGGTGGCTTTCGCCGCGGTCAGCCTGGCTAAGCAGATCTTCAGTGATTTGCATCGCAGCCAGGCGCTGCTGATCGGCGCCGGTGAGACCATCACCTTGGTCGCGCGGCACTTGCACGAGCAGGGCGTCAAGCGGATTGTCGTGGCCAACCGCACCCTGGAGCGCGCCAGTCAGTTGGCGGAACAGTTCGGCGCCCATGCGGTGCTGCTTTCGGAGATACCCCACGAGCTGGTCAACAGCGATATTGTCATCAGCTCCACCGCCAGCCAGTTGCCGATTCTCGGCAAGGGCGCGGTCGAGAGCGCGCTTAAGCTGCGCAAGCACAAACCGATCTTTATGGTCGACATCGCCGTCCCGCGCGATATCGAACCGGAAGTCGGCGAGCTGGATGACATCTATTTGTATAGTGTCGATGATCTGCACGAAGTCATCGCGGAAAATCTAAAGAGTCGCCAGGGCGCCGCGCAGGCCGCAGAAGAACTGGTAGCGGCGGGCACCGAAGACTTCATGTCGCGCCTGCGCGCGCTGGCCGCTGTGGATGTGCTCAAGGCTTATCGCCAACAGGCCGAGCGCCTGCGCGACGAGGAGCTGGCCAAGGCGCAGCGCCTGCTGGCCAACGGCAGCTCGGCAGAGGAGGCCATGGCCCAACTGGCGCGTGGCTTGACCAATAAGCTGCTGCATGCGCCGAGTGTGCAACTGAAAAAACTTTCCGCTGATGGCCGCGTCGACGCGCTGGCCGTGGCCCAGGAACTCTTTGCCCTCGACGAGGGTACGACGGATAAACCCCTGCAATGAAAGCTTCACTGCTGAACAAACTAGACATTCTTCACGACCGTTTCGAGGAGCTCACCGCCCTGCTCGGGGATGCTGAGGTCATCGGCGATCAGAACAAGTTCCGTGCGTATTCCAAGGAGTACGCAGAAGTTGAGCCGGTGGTTCGTGCCTTTCAAGAGTTCCGTAAGGTGCAGGCCGACATGGAAGGCGCTCAGGCGCTGCTCAAAGACAGCGACCCAGACCTGCGCGAGATGGCCGAGGAAGAGGTTGCCCAGAGCAAAGAGCAACTGCTTGAACTGGAAGCCCGTCTGCAGCGCATGCTGTTGCCGAAAGATCCGAATGACGGCCGTAACGTTTTCCTCGAAGTGCGCGCCGGAACAGGTGGCGACGAAGCGGCGATCTTCTCCGGTGACCTGTTTCGCATGTATTCGCGCTATGCCGAGCGGCGTGGCTGGCGGGTCGAGATTCTTTCGGAGAATCTTGGTGAGCACGGCGGCTATAAAGAAGTCATCGCCCGTGTCGAAGGCGACAACGTCTATGCCAAATTGAAGTTCGAGTCCGGCGCCCACCGCGTGCAGCGGGTGCCAGAGACCGAGTCCCAGGGCCGCATCCACACCTCGGCCTGCACCGTCGCGGTGCTGCCCGAGCCGGATGAGCAACAGGCGATCGAGATCAACCCCGCCGATCTGCGCGTGGACACCTACCGCTCTTCAGGCGCTGGTGGTCAGCACGTAAACAAGACCGACTCGGCCATCCGCATCACCCACATTCCCTCCGGCATCGTCGTCGAATGCCAGGAAGAGCGCTCGCAGCACAAGAACCGCGCCAAGGCCATGTCCTGGCTGTCGGCCAAGCTGAATGACCAGCAAGAGGCCGCGGCGCACAAGGAGATTTCCGATACACGGCGACTGCTGGTCGGCTCCGGTGATCGCTCCGAGCGCATCCGGACCTACAACTTCCCGCAAGGGCGGGTCACCGATCACCGTATCAACCTGACCCTCTATTGCCTGGACGAAGTGCTGGCCGGCGGTGTCGATGCGGTGATCGAGCCACTGCTCAGCGAATACCAGGCCGATCAGTTGGCCGCATTGGGCGATTGAGGCGTGATGCGAGCCTGCAGGAGCCAGCTTGCTGGCGATGTACTTTGTCCAGACCTCGTGTCCTGATCGCCAGCAAGCTGGCTCCTACGGAAATGCAGTGCATGGCTACTATCCAATTCCTGCTCGATAACGCCGACCTGCCGGACTCGCCGAGCGCGCGGCTGGATGCCGAGTTGCTGCTCGCCGCGGTGCTCGGCAAGTCGCGCAGCTACCTGCATACCTGGCCGGACCGCGAAGTACCAAGCGAACTGGCTGAGCGTTTCGGTGCGGACCTGCAGCGCCGCCGCAGCGGCGAGCCGGTGGCGTATATCCTTGGCCAGCAGGGCTTCTGGAGCCTGGATCTGGAAGTTGCGGCACACACCTTGATTCCCCGCCCGGATACCGAACTGCTGGTGGAGACTGCACTGGCGTTGTTGCCGCAGACGCCTGTTCGCGCCTTGGATTTGGGTACAGGCACTGGGGCCATCGCGCTGGCGTTGGCCCATGAGCGGCCGGGCTGGAACATCACCGGGGTCGATCGGGTGCCCGAGGCGGTCAGCCTGGCCGAACGCAATCGCGCACGGCTGCAGCTACGCAACGCGACGTTCCGTGAGAGCCAGTGGTTTAGCGCCCTGGCCGGTCAGCGCTATCAACTGATCGTCAGCAACCCACCGTATATTGCCGTGGGTGATCAGCATTTGGCCGCCGGCGATGTGCGTTTCGAGCCGGCCAGTGCGCTGGTGGCCGGCGTCGACGGGTTGGACGATATCCGCGTGATCATTCAGCAGGCTCCCGACTATCTTGCGGTGGGCGGCTGGTTGCTACTGGAGCACGGTTTCGAGCAGGCGGCCGCAGTTCGCGCGCTGCTGACGGCGCAAGGTTTCAGCGCAGTAGAGAGTCGCCGAGATCTCGGCGGCCACGAACGGATTAGCCTGGGGCGTTATTTCAATGAATGATGGAATCCTGCTCAGCGACCAGGAACTGCTGCGCTACAGCCGGCAGATTCTATTGGCGCAAATCGATATCGACGGTCAGCTGCGGCTGAAACAGAGCCGGGTATTGATCGTCGGTCTGGGCGGTCTTGGTTCGCCGGTCGCGCTGTATCTGGCGGCGGCGGGTGTCGGTGAGCTGCACCTGGCGGATTTCGATACGGTCGACCTGACCAACCTGCAGCGGCAAATTGCCCATGACACCCCGAGTATCGGCCAGAGCAAGGTCGACTCGATGATGGGCCGGCTGGCGGCGATCAATCCAGAGGTCCAGCTGTTTGCGCATCGTGTTGCGCTGGACCAAGACTCCCTGGCAGCGGCCGTGGCAGCGGTGGATCTGGTGCTGGATTGCTCGGACAACTTCGGTACCCGCGAGGCGGTCAATGCCAGCTGCGTCGCGGCGAAAAAACCACTGGTCAGCGGTGCGGCGATTCGTCTGGAAGGCCAGCTTTCGGTGTTTGATCCGCGGCGTGCCGATAGCCCCTGTTACCACTGCCTGTATGGTCACGGCAGCGAAGCCGAGTTGACCTGCAGTGAGGCCGGTGTAGTCGGGCCTTTGGTGGGCCTGGTCGGCTCTTTGCAAGCGCTGGAGGCGATGAAATTACTCGCCGGTTTTGGTGAGCCGCTGGTCGGCCGCTTGCTGCTGATCGACGCCCTGGGCACGCATTTCCGCGAATTGCGGGTCAAGCGCGATCCGGCCTGCGCGGTGTGTGGCGCTGGACATGCTTAAGTCCGCGCCGATTGGCGTTTTCGATTCCGGGGTCGGTGGCCTTTCCGTGTTGCGTGAGATCCGCGCGCGTTTGCCTGATGAGTCCTTGCTGTATGTCGCCGATAGCGGCCATGTGCCCTACGGCGAGAAGAGCCCGGAGTTTATCTGCGAACGCAGTGGGGTCATCGCCGAGTTCCTCCTGGAGCAGGGCGCAAAGGCCTTGGTGTTGGCCTGCAATACTGCGACTGCGGCGGCTGTCGCCGAATTGCGTGCGCGTTACCCGCAATTGCCGATCATCGGCATGGAGCCCGCGGTCAAGCCGGCCGCGGCTGCGACCCAGAGCGGTGTGGTCGGCGTGCTGGCGACCACCGGCACCTTGCAGAGCGCCAAGTTCGCCGCTTTGCTCGATCGCTTCGCCAGCGATGTACGGGTGATCACCCAGCCCTGTCCGGGTCTGGTCGAGCGTATCGAAGCCGGTGAGCTGGACGGCCGTGCAACCCATGAACTGCTCCAGGCCTTTGTCGAACCGTTGTTGGCCGAGGGCTGCGATACGCTGATTCTCGGCTGCACCCACTACCCCTTCATCAAGCCGTTGTTGCGCCAATTGGTGCCGGAGTCGGTCAGCCTGATCGACACCGGTGCGGCGGTGGCGCGGCATCTACAGCGCCTACTCGCTGAGCGTGAGTTGCTGGCGCAGGGGCCGGCGCAGGCTGGGCGTTTCTGGTCGAGCGGCGAGCCGTCACAACTGTCGCGGGTATTGCCGGTCTTGTGGGGCGAGCCGGCGCCGGTAGACGCGTTGCTGCGCTAAGCAGCGCTTAATGGGCTTTATGCGTTAGCCGGCTTTTGTTTAGAGCAAACATTTCTATAATCTGGTGTAAAACGCGGATTCTTGTTTGCCAACCATACAAAAGGAAGTGCCATGAAGTTGATTTCTTTGGTTGCGGTTGCAGCCCTTTCCCTGGGGGGCGTTGTGTCGGCGCAGGCGGCTGATGTCACTGTGGCTATTGGTCGGACGGATGAGTCGACCATGGTGTATCGCCTGGGTACGCAATTCGATTTTGCCAGCAATTGGTTTCAGAGCGATGTGGGCCGCCTGACGGGGTATTGGGATGCCGCATACACCTATTGGGATGGCGATAGGACCGCGAGTAACCACAGCCTGTCGTTTGCGCCGGTATTCGTCTACGAGTTCGCTGGCGAAACCGTGAAGCCTTATGTTGAGGCAGGCATCGGGGTGGCCTTGTTCGCCGATACCGAGGTGGAAGATCACCACCTGGGCTCCTCCTTCCAGTTTGAGGATCGGATTGGCGCCGGTCTGCGCTTCGCCGGCCAGGAAGTGGGGGTTCGGGCGATGCACTACTCCAACGCCGGCTTGCAGAGCCCGAACGATGGGGTGGAGACTTATACCCTGCATTACCGTCTCTCGTTCTAAGGCGCAGGGAAACAAAAAAACCGGGCCACGGCCTAATGCCAGTCATTTAAGGAGTGAGCTGACTGTCTGGCACCCTTCTCCCTAACCCTCTCCCCAAAGGGGCGAGGGGATGAAAACGCAGACTTCCGCTTACCTGATCGGCATTAGGGCCACGGCCCGGTTTTTTATGCGTGAGTGCGGCTGTGCTTAGCGATAAATCGTCGACAGGCCGTTGCGCTCTTCCAGGCACTCGGCCGAGCCCATTTCGAACTCGCGGCAGACCCAGGGGCGATTTTCATAAATGCTGCAGAGCATGGTGTCGCGGTCGAGAGCAATGCACCAGCCATCATCGAGCCGGGCCATCACGTCGCCACCCCACTCATCGGTGTCGATGTAGCGGTCGGGCACGCCGGTATCGGTGAGCAAAATCACTTCCAGCTGACAACAGCAGGCCGCGCAGGTGGAGCAGGTCACGGCCGGCTCGGGCTCAAGCGTGGTCAGCGGGATCTGGTTGGGGTCGGTAGTCATAGGTCGGCAGTGTAAGCCAGCCGCATGCCACGGTGTTGTCCAACTGACCAGCGCTTGCCGGGTTGGCGTAGATCACCGCTATTGCTCGCCGTGCAGCTTTGGCTGAAGGCGAGTCAGCATACCGGCGCAAGCTTCGCCAGTGCTGGCTAGAGGCGCTTCATTGCAGGTGTTCGAGCAAGCGTTTCGCCGCTTCCTGGCCGCTCAACCAGGCACCTTCTACCCGACCGGACAGGCACCAGTCGCCGCAGGCATACAGGCCCAGGTCGGCGTCGGCGAGGGAGCCCCATTCATGGCTGCTAACGGGGCGTGCGTAGAGCCAGCGATGCGCAAGGCTGAAGGCGGGTGCGGGCACGGCGCAGCCAATCAGCTCAGCGAAGGCACCGTGCAGTTGTTCGATCACCGTTTCCTTGGGCTGGTCCAGGTGCTGTTTGCTCCAACTGCTGCTGGCGTGCAGCACCCAGGTATCCATGTGGGTGTCGCGCCCCGGTTTGCTGCGGTTGCGCGCCAGCCAACTGAGCGGGTTGTCCTGGACAAAGCAGCCTTCGACCACGGTTTCCAGGGGACTGGCGAACGCCAGTGCGACGGCCCAGGTGGGCTCCATGGCGACGCTGGCGGCGGCGCCGGCCAGCTTCGGGGCGGCGGCCAGCAGAGCGCTGGCTTGTGGCGCGGGTGTGGCAATTATGACGTGACTAAAGGGGCCATGACTCTGCCCCTCGGCATCTTGCAGGCCCCAGTGTTGCTTGCCGCGGAACACTTCGGTGATTCGGCAGGAGAAATTGACGGGCAGGGCACCGAGCATGGCACGGGTGATGGCGCTCATGCGTGGGGTGCCGACCCAACGGACTTGCTCATCTGGTGAGGCGCTGAGGCGTCCCTCGCTGAAGTTGTAGAGGCTCGGCGTCCACTCAGCGACCCAGCCCCGCGTTTGCCATTGCTGGACGGCATCGATGAAACGCCGGTCGCGAGCAGTAAAGTACTGCGCACCCAAGTCGAGGGCGCCGGCGTCGCTGCGCTTGCTGGCCATGCGTCCGCCGCTGCTGTGGCTTTTATCGAACAACTGTACCGCCTGCCCCGCCGCATGCAGGGTTTGAGCGGCGGAGAGTCCGGCGATACCGGTACCGATAATGGCGATAGGTGCACTCATGGTCTACCTCGTTACCTAGGGCTGCAGGCTACGCTTTAGACAGAACCTGTACGCTGTTGTTATGTATAGAACGGTTCGGGTTCAGCTGCCTCCTTTGATTTAAGACGGCGCGCGGTTCGAAAAAAGGCACCTGTTCGCAGGCATAAACAAAACTAGGCTGATATCTCCATTTAGCACCAGGCGAGGAGGATGTCATGCACATATTGCTGACCGGCGGCACGGGTTTGATCGGACGTGCGTTGTGCCGTCATTGGGTGGCACAGGGGCAGCAGTTGACGGTCTGGAGTCGCACGCCCGAGCGCGTCGCCAGCCTCTGCGGTGCCCAGGTGCGCGGGATTGGTCGCCTCGACGAGCTGGCCGAAGAGCCGCTGGATGCGCTGGTCAATCTGGCTGGCGCACCGATTGCGGATCGGCCCTGGACCAGCAAGCGCAAGGCGCTGCTCTGGGCTAGTCGGATCACTTTGACCGAGCAACTATTGAGCTGGCTGGAAGGCCGTACGCAAAAGCCACGGGTGCTGCTCTCCGGTTCGGCCGTGGGCTGGTATGGCGATGGTGGTGAGCGTGAGTTGCGCGAATCCGCCACGCCGGTGAGTGAGGATTTTGCCAGTCAGTTGTGTGCCGCCTGGGAGGAGACGGCGCAGCGCGCTGCAACGCTGGGGATGCGCGTGGTGCTTGTGCGTACTGGGTTAGTGCTGGCCAACGATGGCGGCTTTTTAAAGCGCTTGCTGCCGCCGTTCAAGCTTGGCCTGGGTGGGCCGATCGGCAATGGGCGGCAGTGGATGTCGTGGGTTCATCTGGCCGATCAAATCGCCCTGATCGATTTTCTCTTGAAGCAGGAGAGCGCTCAGGGTCCTTATAATGCCTGCGCTCCGCAGCCGGTACGCAATGCCGAGTTCACCCGCGCGCTAGGTCGTGTGCTGCGGCGGCCGGCATTCTTGCCGGTGCCGGCGGTTGTGTTGCGCTTGGCCCTGGGGGAATTGTCCGGCCTATTGCTGGGCGGACAGCGTGTGTTGCCAGCCCGTCTGAGCGAGGCGGGTTTCAGTTTTCGCTTTAGCACTTTGGATTCGGCCCTGAACGATCTGTTGGGCCGTCATTGATTTGAGGCTGTTTTGAAATTGTCTGCGCAGCGACGAATTTCAAGATGGCCTCCTAGGGATTTTGCATGACCGATCACGCATTGCTACTGGTCAACCTGGGTTCGCCGGCTTCTACCGAAGTGCCCGATGTGCGTCGTTACCTCGAGCAGTTCCTGATGGACCCCTATGTGATCGATCTGCCGTGGCCGGTGCGGCGTTTGCTGGTGTCGCTGATCCTGATCAAGCGTCCGGCGGCTTCGGCCCATGCCTATGCCTCGATTTGGTGGGAGCAGGGTTCGCCCTTGGTGGTGCTCAGCCGGCGCTTGCAGGAAGCGATGAAGGCGAGCTGGACCCATGGCCCCGTGGAGCTGGCGATGCGCTACGGTGAGCCGTCGATCCACCGCGTACTGACCCGCCTGGCCGCGCAAGGCATTAAGCAGGTGACGCTGGCGCCACTGTATCCGCAGTTCGCCGACAGCACCGTGACCACGGTGGTGGAAGAGGCCAAGCGGGTGGTGCGCGAGCAGAAGTTGAACCTGCATTTCTCCATCCTGCAGCCGTTCTACGATCAGCCGGAATACCTCGATGCCTTGGTTGAAAGCGCCAAGCCGTATCTGGCGCAGGGCTTCGATCACCTGGTGCTGAGCTTCCATGGGTTGCCCGAGCGGCATATCCGCAAGCTGGTGCGCGATCCCAAGCACGACTTGCAAGCCACGGACAGCCGCCGAGTCAGCGATGAGGTACTGGCCGTCTGTTACCGCAGCCAATGCCTGCGCAGTGCAGAGGCGTTCGCCGAGCGCATGGGTTTGCAATCCGGGCAGTGGTCGGTGTCGTTCCAGTCGCGCCTGGGCCGGGCCAAGTGGATCGAGCCTTACACCGAAGCCAGGCTTGAGGAGTTGGCCAGGCAGGGGGTGAAGAAGTTGTTGGTGATGTGTCCTGCGTTCGTCGCCGATTGCATCGAGACTCTGGAGGAAATCGGTATCCGTGGCCTCGAGCAATTTCAGCAAGCCGGTGGCGAGGAACTGGTGCTGGTGCCCTGTCTGAATGATCACCCGCGCTGGGTAGCGGCGCTGAAAACCTTGTGCGAGCGCGCGCCGCAGGGGCTGTGACCAGCAAGTCATTCGCGCAAGGGCGCTAACTGCATTCGCCTGATGGATAAAGCTCCTCTAGCGGTATAAGTACGGTTGTTGATGAGGCTAAGCTGCGCTCACTTCCAACCGTCGCGCGTCGCGCAAGCGGCGCCGAGGAGACCGCTAGTGCATAACAACAATAATGTCGGTTATCCCTCCAGCTTTCGCGCCTGGAGCACCGTCGCCATCCTGATGGTGGCGTACGTCCTGTCCTTTATCGACCGGCAGATTCTCAACCTGCTGGTCGCGCCAATCCGCCGCGATCTGATGATCAGCGACACCCAGATGAGCCTGCTGATGGGTTTGTCCTTTGCGCTGTTCTACACCGTTTGCGGCATTCCCCTTGGTCGTCTCGCCGATACTAAAAGCCGACGCGGCTTGATCGCGGTCGGCGTACTGTTCTGGAGCGCGATGACCGCGGCCTGCGGCATGGCCAGGCTGTACTGGCAATTTCTGCTCTGCCGGATTGGTGTCGGTGTCGGTGAGGCGGCATTGTCGCCTGCGGCCTATTCGTTAATTGCCGACAGCTTCCCCGCCGAGCGCCGCGCCACCGCCATCAGCGTCTATTCGATGGGGGTTTACCTCGGCTCCGGGCTGGCCTTCCTGCTCGGTGGCTTGGTGATCAAGTTCGCCTCGGCGCAGGGCGATGTGCTGTTGCCGGTGCTCGGTGAAGTGCGCCCGTGGCAGTTGATCTTCTTGCTGCTGGGGGCCGCGGGCTTGCTCTTCACCTTGCTGATGCTGGCCGTGCACGAACCTGCTCGGCGCGGTGTGGGCGCCGGGGTGGCGGTGCCGCTGGCCGAGGTCGGTCGTTACATTCGCGCCAACCGCCGCACCGTGCTCTGCCACAACTTCGGTTTTGCCGGGCTGGCTTTCGCCGGTTACGGCAGCGCCGCGTGGATCCCGACTTTCTTCATTCGCACCTACGGCTGGGATGCCGGGCACGTTGGCGTGGTCTACGGCAGCATCGTCGCGGTCTTTGGTTGCCTGGGCATCGTCCTCGGCGGACGTCTGGCGGATTGGATGGCCAAGCGAGGGCGAACTGATGCCAATATGCGCGTCGGCCTGTATGCGGCGCTGGGTGCGCTGCCCTTCGTGATGATCTTCCCGCTAGTGGACAGTGCCAATCTGGCGGCGTTGCTGATGGCACCGACGGTGTTCTTCCTGAGCATGCCGTTCGGCGTGGCGCCGGCGGCAATTCAGGACATCATGCCGAACTCCATGCGCGGTCAGGCTTCGGCGATTTACCTGTTCGTCATCACCCTGATCGGCCTGGGCATTGGCCCGACAGCGGTGGCGTTGGTGACCGACTATGTGTTCGCCGACGATAACGCGCTGCGGTATTCGCTTCTGCTCGTTACCACCCTGGCAGTGCTGAGCTCGGTGTACCTGCTGAGCAAGGGGCTGCAGCCCTACCGTGAGAGCGTGGTGCGCTTGCAGCAGTGGGCGGCCGAACCCGTTGGCGACAGGCCGGTGAAGAATGCTACGTCATCCTCGGTCGTCACTTCCGCTCAGGCAGAAATCTAGGATCAAAGGATTTTGAGCATTAAAAAGCCCCGCAATTCAGGCTGTGCGAAAACGTACTAATGGTTGACCAAGCAAACGCCCCGACTGGTTCGGGGCGTTTTGCTGTGTGCGGACCCAGGGGAGAAAAAGGCTGTATCAGCCCATCAATCCGATGAGGTGGCGTGCGCCGAGCACGTTGATCGCTCTTTTGAGGTTATAGGCCTGTACCGCTAAGGCCATTTCGGTTCGTGCTCCCTTCAATTGGCGAAGCAGGAAGCGACCATTACCAAATAGCCATTGTTTGAGGTTGCCAAATGGATGCTCGACGATGGATCGCCTACTCGCCATCATCTCGGGCTGCGCCTGCAGCCGCTGCTCCATTCGCTCAAAGGCCGCCTCGTGGGCATGGCGTCTCAGGTAGCGACGCTGGGCGTTGGTGCACTGTGCCTTGAGCGGGCAAGCGCTGCAGTCGCTGATCGCCGCGTGGTAGATACGCTCCCCGCGATTCAGTTGCTTGAGCGTCAGCAACTTGCCTGCCGGACAGCGGTACTGGTCGCTCTCTGCGTCGTAAGTGAAATCACTTCGCTCGAACAGCTGCGTATCACCACCCCGGTTGTTAACTGCCCGGTTGGGCGGCACATAGGCGGTAATGCCGGCATCTTCGCATGCCTGGAACTGCTCGCCGTTGGAGTAACCGGCATCGGCAGTGACCGTCAGCACGTCCTGCTGCAACTCGGACTGGGCGGCTTTAGCCATCGGCTCGAGCTGCTGGGTATCGTTGCCGTCCTGTGTGACCTCGTGATGCAGGATCAGGCAATGCTCGGCGTCCACAGCTGTTTGCACGTTGTAAGCGACGCGCCCACCCCGAGGGGTACGCATCATCCGGGCATCGCTCTCGGTGGTGATGAATTGCTCAAGCTCCAGGGCCTGCATCAGTGCTTGGCAAGTCAGGTTGTCGGCCTGTTTGGCTTGCAGTCGCTCCAGCGCCGTTTTTACCGCACTACGGTCAACGGCCTCATTGGCTTCGGACTTGTCCGCCTCATCCAGCTCCGCCAGGTACTGGGCGATACGCTTATCCAGCTTCTCTTGCTGACGCTTGAGCTTCTTCAGATCCACATGCCGACGCGCTGAGGCCACGGCCTTGAATTTGCTGCCATCGATGGCCACCAACTCTCCGGCGATCAGCCCGGCTTGACGGCAAAACTGCACGAAGGCCCGACAGGTCGCGCTGAACGCTTGTCCGTTGTCCTTGCGGTAATCGGCGATGGTCTTGAAGTCCGGCTTGAGCCGATTGAGCAACCACATGACTTCGACGTTGCGCAGGCATTCAGCTTCGAGGCGTCGGGAGGAGCGGATGCGGTGGAAATAGCCATACAGGTACAGCTTGAGCAGGTCCGCCGGATCGTAGGCAGGACGCCCCGTACTCTTGGGAGTGGCTTTGGCAAACCCGAGTAGCTTGAGGTCCAGTCGAGCCACGTAGGCATCGATCACACGGACCAGATGGTCGTCGGGAATCAACTCTTCCAGCGAAACCGGAAACAGACTGGTCTGGTCTCGCGCCTCTCCTTGGATGTACGCCATAACGAAAAATGCCCGTATCTTTCGATGCGGGCATTTTCTTCAACTACCAATCAGAACGCTAGGTTTTCACACAATCTGAATTGCGGGGCTTTTTAATGCTTGGAAGATCAGAGCTTGTGCTCGTCGAGAGCCTTGTTCTTCCAGCTGTCATTGCCCGGCAACAGCAGGTTGAGGCCGATGGCGACGATGGCGCAGAGGGCGATGCCTTTCAGGCCGAAGTCGTCCGGCCCGGTGCCGGTGCCGATCAATACACCGCCAATGCCGAACACCAGCGTCACGGAGACGATCACCAGATTGCGCGCTTCGGCCAGGTCGACCTTATGGCGGATCAGGGTGTTCATCCCGACTGCGGCGATGGAGCCGAACAGCAGGCAGAGAATGCCGCCCATCACCGGCACCGGGATGCTTTGCAGCAGCGCACCGAACTTGCCGATAAAGGCCAGGGTGATAGCGAAGATCGCCGCCCAGGTCATGATTTTCGGGTTGTAGTTCTTGGTCAGCATCACTGCGCCGGTCACCTCGGCGTAGGTGGTGTTCGGTGGACCGCCGAACAGGCCGGCGACCGAGGTGGCGATACCGTCGCCGAGCAGGGTGCGGTGCAGGCCGGGTTTTTTCAGGTAATCACGGCCGGTCACGCTGCCGACCGCGATCACCCCGCCGATGTGTTCGATGGCCGGCGCCAGAGCGACCGGCACGATAAATAGAATCGCCTGCCAGTTGAACGCCGGCGCGGTGAACTTCGGCAGCTCCAGCCAGGGCGCCGCGATGATGGCGACGCTATCGACCACGCCGAAGAAGAACGACAGCGCGAAACCGACCAGTACGCCGGAGATGATCGGCACCAGGCGGAAGATGCCACGGCCGAACACCGCGACGATCAGCGTGGTCAGCAACGCCGGCATCGAGATCAGCATGGCGGTGCGGTAAGGGATCAGCTCGGTGCCGTCACCACTTTTACCCATCGCCATATTGGCGGCGATCGGCGCCATGGCCAGGCCGATGGAGATGATCACTGGGCCGATGACGACCGGTGGCAGCAGGCGGTCGATAAAGCCGGTGCCTTTGATCTTCACCGCGAGGCCGAGGAAGGTATAGACGAAGCCCGCCGCGACGATGCCGCCCATGGTCTCGGCCAGGCCGAACTGGCCCTTGGCGAGAATGATCGGGGTGATGAAGGCGAAGCTGGAGGCTAGGAAGACCGGCACCTGCCGCCCGGTGACGACTTGGAACAGGATTGTCCCAAGGCCCGCCGTGAACAGTGCGACATTCGGGTCGAGGCCGATGATCAGCGGCATCAAGACCAGCGCGCCGAAGGCGACGAAGAGCATCTGCGCACCCGACAGGACCTGCCGCCAGAGCGGGTCGTGGAATTCATCCTGCATGCTTACGCGTCCTTTTGCTTGGTGCCGAAAATCTTGTCGCCGGCATCGCCCAGACCGGGAATGATGTAGCCGTGTTCGTTCAGACGCTGGTCGATGGAGGCGGTGAAGATCATCACATCCGGGTGGGCGTCTTCGACCGCCTTGATGCCCTCGGGTGCGGCGACCAGCACCATCGCGCGGATCTCCTTGCAGCCGGCCTTCTTCAGCAGGTTGATGGTGGCAACCATCGAGCCGCCGGTGGCCAGCATCGGGTCGACGATCAGCGCCAGGCGCTCGTCGATCTCGGGAACCAGTTTTTCCAGATAGGTGTGCGCTTCCAGGGTTTCTTCATTGCGCGCGACGCCCACGGCGCTGACCTTGGCACCGGGAATCAGGCTGAGCACGCCATCCAGCATGCCGATGCCGGCGCGCAGGATCGGTACCACGGTGATCTTCTTGCCGGCGATCTTTTCCACCTGCACGCTGCCGCACCACCCTTCGATGGCATAGCTTTCCAGGGGCAGGTCTTGCGTGGCCTCGTAGGTGAGCAGGGCGCCCACTTCCTGAGCCAGTTCGCGGAAATTCTTCGTGCTGATATCGGCGCGGCGCATCAGGCCGAGTTTGTGGCGGATCAGCGGGTGGCGGATTTCACGGATGGGCATGGGGGATAGGCTCCGGCGGCGGGCAAAAAACCGGTTTAGAATAATCCATCCCGCCTGGCTGCGGTTATCGATGCTTGGCATTCGTCCATAAAGGCTTGCTCAGATCGGGACGGATGCGTACCTTTGCCGGCTTTTCTTCGAACCTCCCTACTTGGAGCGCACATGTCCGTCGATCTCGCGCACATTCGTCAAGTCATGGCGCAAGCCGACTGCCTGTACAACGAAACTGAAGTAGAAGCCGCGATCGATAGCGTGGCCGTGTCGATCAACGCTGAACTGGCTGAGCGCAATCCGGTGGTGTTCTGCGTGATGAACGGAGGCCTGATCTTCTCCGGCAAACTGTTGCCGAAGCTGAATTTCCCGCTGGAACTGTCCTACCTGCACGCGACTCGTTATCACAATGAAACCCGCGGCGGCGATCTGTTCTGGAAGGCCAAGCCGGAAGTCTCCTTTATCGACCGCGATGTACTGATCATCGACGACATTCTCGATGAAGGGCACACCCTCGGCGCGATCGTCGATTTTTGCCGCCACGCCGGTGCCTCCAGCGTGCATATTGCCGTGCTGATCGACAAAACCCACGACCGCAAAGCGCGCCCGGACCTGAAAGCCAACTATGTCGGTCTGCCTTGTGTCGACCGTTACATCTTCGGTTACGGCATGGACTACAAGGGCTACTGGCGCAATGCCCCAGGCATCTATGCAGTAAAAGGCCTGTAAAGCATGACTGAGCCACGCTTTATCGACCGGGAGCTGTTCACCGAACTGGCGGAGAAAGCCGCGGCCAACCCCCGTGGCCGTCAGCACCATAACTTCCATCAGATGGAAGAACCCTGCCATCGCATGGCGATCGGCTTGCAGTCACACACCTATATTCCGCCGCATCGCCATCTCTCGGCCGATAAAGCCGAAGCCTTGCTGGTGCTCAAGGGGCGTCTGGGGCTGTTGATCTTCAGCGACAGCGGCGAGGTGCTGGCCAAGCGTGTGCTGGAGGCGGGGGGCGACTGCGTGGGCGTGGACCTGCCGCCCGGGGTGTTCCATGCCTTGGTGGTGCTCGAGGACGACAGCCTGCTGTTTGAATGCAAGGCCGGCCCGTATAAGGCGGTTGGCGCCGGGGAGCAGGCAGAATGGGCACCACGCGAGGGCGAGGTCGGGGTTGCCGACTACCAGGCCTGGATGCGTGCGCAGTTCGACGATTAAGTCAGTTTCCTGTGGCACTGCCGATGCCCTTATCGGTGGGCCACTGCTGACCTGTAGGCGCGGGCTCTGTTCGCGAATGATTGTGTGCCGAGCTTAAACCTGATCGCGAGCAGGGCGCGCTCCGTCAGATGACCCTTCTGCCAACCAACGCAGCGCTTTCTCCCGCGCCTGCTGCAGATCCTGCACATACGCCAACTGCCCCTGGACGCGGTGTATCCCCGCGCGGCGTAATTTCAAGCGCACCCGCGGCGAAGTGCCGACCAGCACCAGGCCGATACCTTGGTGGCGATAATCACGCAGCACATTGTCCAGCGCGGCCAGGGCGGTCATGTCCAGCATCGGCACCGCGCTCATTTCGACGATCACCACCCGCACCCCAGGGGTAAAGCGGCGCAGCACGTTTAGCGCTTTTTCAGCGGCGCCGAAGAACAACGGGCCACGAATGGCGTAGGCCAAGATGTGCTCTGGCAGATCGTGCAGTGCTTGATGGAAATGCTTGGGCAAGGGCTCGGTGTCGGTCAGATCGCTCATGCGCTTGATGAATAGCCCGGCCGCGAGCAGCAGACCGACACCCACCGCCAGCACCATGTCGAACAAGACGGTGAGAATCACGCAGGTCAGCAGCACCAGCACGTCGCTGCGCGGGGCAATGCGCAGGACATGCAAGACATGTCTGGGCTCACTCATGTTCCACGCGACGATCAGCAGCAATGCGGCCAGCGCCGCCATCGGCAGGTAGCTGAATAAGGGCGCTAGCAGCAGGATGGCGACAAGTACCACGCTGGCATGAATGATCGCTGCCAGTGGAGAGAAGGCCCCGGCGCGTACATTGGCGGCGCTGCGGGCGATCGCGGCGGTGGCGGTGATCCCGCCAAACAGCGGCGCGACTAGATTGCCCAGGCCCTGGCCGATCAGCTCGGCATTCGGGTCGTGCTTGCTACCGGTCATGCCGTCAGCGACCACCGCGCAGAGCAGTGATTCGATGGCGCCGAGCATGGCGATGGCAAACGCCGGGGCGAGTAGTTGGCGGATCAGCTCGAACGACAGTGGCAACGGCGCGCCATCCGCCCCGGGCAGTTGCCAGGGCCAGGCCAAACTCGGCAGAAACGGTGGGATACCAGGATGCCGGATGCCGTCCAGCAGGTAGCTGAAGCGTTCGCCGAGCGTCGCTACCTGCACGCCAAAACGCTCCAGCGCCACCCCCAGCAAGGCACCGGCGGCCAAGGCCACGAGATGCCCGGGTACCTTGGGCACCCAGCGCGGCCAGAGGATCAGCACCACCAAGCAGGCTAGCGCGACCAGGGTATCGCCGAACTGGATACTGGGTAGCGCCCGCACCAGTAGACCGAGTTGCTCCACATAGTTCTGCGGTTGGCTGCTCAGGCTGAGGCCAAATAGATCCTTCAGCTGCAAGGTGGCGATGACGATGCCGATGCCGGCGGTAAAACCCAGCGTCACGGGGTAGGGGATGTACTGAATCACTCGGCCGGCCCGCACCAAGCCCATGGCAACCATGATCAGCCCGGCCAGTAGCGTGCAGAGGAGCAAGCCGCCAAGCCCGAACTGTTGCGTGATCGGTAGCAGGATCACCACGAAGGCAGCTGTCGGTCCGGAGACATTGAAGCGCGAGCCGCCGGTGAGCGCGATCAAGGGCGCGGCGATCAGCACCGTATACAGCCCGTGCTGCGGCGCCACGCCGACGGCAATCGCCAGGGCCATGGGCCAGCGGGATGGCGATGATTCCGACCGTTACCCCGGCGCTGAGGTCGCCGCGTAGGGCCTTCCATGAGTAACCGGCGCGCCGGGCCTGACGCCAGGCAGCGAACAGCGGGGGTAAGGAAAATGCCATATGGGCTCCGCGGGAATTGCCAGGAGTATAGGGGCGCAGGCTCTTGACGGGGCTGACCTAAGTCGTCTGTCGGAGCTGTAAAGTCGCATGCTAGAGTGGCTCGCTGATTTTTCCCGGAGTTACCGATGCTTGTCCGTATCCGTTGCATTGCGTGGTTGCTGTTGGCCTGCAGCCTGCCACTGTCTGCCACCGCCGCGCCACCGTTGCACGCTCAGTTCCTGCCACCGGATGATCTCGCCTTGCGTCAGGAGCAGCCCGAGCAACAACAGCTGATTCAAATCACCGAATACGCCGTGGTGGTCGGCAGCCAGCGGGAGTCCAGCCAGCAGCCGATTCCGATTACCTCACCGGTGTTGCTGCGTTTGAAAGGCAAGCCCCTCAGTCAGGGGGCGAATGTCAGCCAGGTGCTGATTCACTTCGAGGCTGAGGGCAAAAGCCTGAAAAAGCCCAGTTACGACGCGAAAACCCGCGTGCTCAGCCTGAACTACCCATTGGCACAGTACAGCGTGTTGCTCGATTTGTTGCGCACCGGCACGGTGTATTGCCAGTTCCTCAGCTATTCGAATGGGCACGTCTGGGCCGACCTGCATACCGGCGCGCAGCGCGCGCGTTGAGCGCCAGGGCATGGCAGGGGTAAACTGCCGGCCCGGCGATGTCTGGTCCCCACTACGTCAAGAGAAGTGAACGATGCGTAAAGACAAGAAGCAGGTGATTGGCGAAGAGATTGGTGATGAGCCGATCAAGCTGTTCCTCGACGTGGAGCCGGGCGACGACACGCCTGCGTCCCTGCACAAGCTGGTCAAGGCGTACCGCGGCCTGCGTATCGACGATTTCGAACGTTTTATTGGTTTCTTCGTGGCGGCCGGCTACGACCTGAATGCCAAGAATGCGCAGGGCCAGGACTTTATCGCGCTGATTCAGGATCAGCGCCAGGCTGAGCCCTACATCGAGGCGATCAAAGCCGCCCGCGGCTGATCGATCTGGCGCAAAAAGCCCGCTCGTCAAACAGCGGGCTTTTTTGTCTTCGCGGTGTGCTGCGCTTTTCTACACTGAGCCTTCCAGCAACAGCCATTTGCTTCGGAGGCAAGCATGCGAATCGAACCCTATCTGTTCTTCAACGGCCGGTGTGATGAGGCCTTGCAGTTCTATACCCAGGCGCTGGGCGCGAAAGTCACTTTACTCTTGCGCTACAAGGATGCGCCGGAGCAAGGGGGCGGGCCACAGGTGGACCCGGACAAAGTGATGCACGCCAATCTGCAGATTGGCGGCAGCCAGGTGATGGCGTCGGACGGAATGTGCTCAGGCGTCCAGGCGTTCAACGGTTTCAATCTGTCGATCAGCACCAATAGCCTGGAGCAGGCCGAGCAGGCTTTTGCTGCCCTGGCTGAGGGCGGCCAGGTCAGCATGCCGTTGCAGAAAACCTTTTGGGCATCGGCTTTCGGCATGCTCACCGATCGCTTCGGCGTGGGCTGGATGGTTAATTGCGAGGCGGCCGACCCAGGCACTTCGTTGCCCTAACCGCAGGCGCAAAAAAACCGCCCCGAGGGGCGGTTTCTATTTAGCTAGAGAGCCTAGCTGGAGAGGCTGGCTAGAGTGCTGAGCGAGCTCAGAGGCTAGCCTCTGGAACGCTGCTCTTCACCGTCAGTTCCAGGTGCTCATCACTGCGCGCGCTGACTTCACGGTACAGCGCGGCATCGGCTTCCAGCACCTTCTCCCGGGCCGGGAACATTTTCTTCAGCTTGCCCGCCCATTCCGCAGAGCGCACCTGCTCAGGAAAGCAGCGTTCGATCAGTTCCAGCATGATCGACACCGTCACCGAGGCACCTGGCGAGGCGCCGAGCAGGGCGGCGATGCTGCCGTCCTCGGCGGCGACCAGTTCGGTGCCGAACTGCAGGATCCCACCCTTTTTCGGGTCTTTCTTGATGATCTGTACGCGTTGCCCGGCGACTTCCAGGCGCCAGTCGGCAGCGTTGGCCTGCGGATAGAAGCGCCGTAGCGCGTCCAGGCGTTGCTCGTTGGACTGCATCACTTCGCCGACCAGATAACGGGTCAGGTCGAAATTGTCACGAGCCACTGCCAGCATCGGGCCGATATTGCTTGGGCGAATCGACAGCGGCAGATCGAGGAAAGAGCCGTGCTTGAGGAATTTGGTGCTGAAACCGGCATACGGCCCGAACAGCAGGGACTTCTTGCCATCCACCACACGGGTATCCAGATGCGGTACCGACATCGGCGGCGAGCCAACCGCAGCCTGGCTGTAAACCTTGGCCTCATGTTGTTTGACGACTTCTGGATCATCGCAACGCAGCCACTGGCCACTGACCGGGAAGCCACCAAAGCCTTTGCCTTCTGGAATGCCGGACATCTGCAGCAGCGGCAGGGCACCGCCGCCTGCGCCGAGGAAGACGAAGCGCGAATTCACTTCACGCAGGTTGCCGCTCTGAGTGTCCTTGATGCTGACGCGCCAACCACTGTCGGTGCGCTGCAGGCCAGTGACTTTCTTGTTGTATTTGACCTGGCAGTCCGACTTGTTGGCCAGATACCTGAGCAGTTGCGTGGTCAGGGCGCCAAAGTTGACGTCGGTTCCAGCGAGAACGCGGGTGGCCGCAACCGGCTCATCGGCTGGGCGGCCGGGCATCATCAACGGCATCCACTCGGCCATTGTGGTCTTGTCTTCCGTGTACTCCATGTCGGCGAAGGCATGGTGCTTGATCATCGCCGCGAAACGCGTCTTGAGGAAGGCGATGCCCTCGTCGCCTTGCACGAAGCTCAGATGCGGTATCGGGTTGATGAAGGTTTTCGGCGAGCCGAAGGTGCCTTGCTCGATCAGATAGGTCCAGAACTGCTTCGACACCTCGAACTGGGTGTTGATGCTGACTGCCTTCTTGATGTCGATGGAGCCGTCCGCGGCTTCCGGCGTGTAGTTCAGCTCGCACAGCCCGGCATGCCCGGTACCGGCGTTGTTCCAAGGGTTGGAGCTCTCGATAGCCCCCGAATCTTGCAACTCAACGACTTCCAGCTTGATGCTGGGGTCGAGCTCTTTCAACAGCACGGCCAGTGTCGCACTCATGATGCCGGCTCCAACCAGCACCACATCGACAGCCTCGTAATCGTTTTGCGCCATTTGCTCGCCACACTCTTGTGAAGTAGTGAAAACCGTTTTTTCACGCTCTTTTGGAGTCGTGAACCTCAAAAGCTCATGTGCCACCGGCGCGCTGCTAATACCTGATGGGCAATACGCTGCAGAGTTGCCAGACGTTTTGCGTGACAGGCGGAGCCGGAAAAGGCAACACGAAGGGGGCGACTCTCTGGGGCGGTGCGGGCTGATGCTGAGCACATCAGAGTAACTGCGAGGCCCGATCAGGAGACGTCCTTATAATCGGGGCGCGATTATAACGGCGAAATCGGCAAAGTCGCTTTTTTAACGTGACTTTTCTTCTTCCGTCGGTCAGGCCGCCAACGGCTAGCGACGGGCTGAGTGCGTGACGACTGGTGAGCTCCGGGCTTGGCTTGCAGGGATTTATGCGGCCGCGGCAGCGTGGCGGTGGTCGTGGTGAGGAGGGCCTCAGCATCCGCCAGTAGCCTAGCGCGGTAGCGCTGCCGAGCATTCTTCTGAGCCTCGGCCCGAGCAGGCCGGCCAGGAACCGCCGAGACCGCGCCGTGTCAGAGCTTGCAGCCCTGTTAGCGCGTGACGGCGCTGGTTATACTGCCGGCCACTTTAAGCGGCCCAATCGGGCGTTCCACCCCCCCCTCTGGAGAGATGAGCATGCTGCATCGCCTGTTGCTTGGTCTGATCGCTGTTACCAGCCTGACTCTGGTCGGCTGTGCCCACAGCCCACAACAACTCAGCCCGCAACCGAAACTGATCGCGCCGCTGACGGCGGTTGGCCAAGGTCAGCCGGTCGTGGTGCGCGTGGTCGATGGTCGGCCGTCGCCGACGTTGGGTACCCGCGGTGGTTTGTATCCGGAAACTAGCGCAATCAGCGTCGCTGCCGCGGATATCGTGCCCAAGCTGCAAGCACAGGCCGAAGCGGCAGTGCGGTTGCTCGGTTTCACCCCGTCGGCGAACGCCTATAACGCGCCACAGTTGACCATTACCCTGGCTGAGCTGAAGTACCAGTCACCGAAAGAAGGCCTGTACGTAACTGAGGCAACCATCAGCGCGACCTTCCGCGCCGATGTGCAGAACGCCACACGCCGCTACAGCGGTCGCTATGGCTCTTCGCTGGATCAGCGTTTCGGCATGGCGCCGAACCAGCAGACCAACACCAAGCTGGTGAGTGATGTGCTCAGCGATGCGCTGACGCGCACCTTCAAAGATCCGACGATTGGCCAAATGCTCGCGCAGTAAGCCTCTTGCGGTAATGAAAAAGCCCGGTCTAGACCGGGCTTTTTGTTGTGTGCAACGTTTGTCGCTTGCTCAGGCCGCTTCGCTATACAGCTGCGGCAGGCTCAGGCCTGTGTGTTGGTCAATCTCTGGTAGGTCGTAATGTTCGTGGCCGCCGAGGGCGCAATAGACCAACCAGTGGCGATCCTGCACGTTGAAGGCGAGGCCGTCGATCAGCGCTTCCTGCTCGTCGCTGGGGCTGATGTGGTAGAGCTGATCCTGATTCTGGGCATGCAGCATGCTGGGCTCCTGATGAGGTGTGGGTGTGTCAGATTGGCCTAGTCGTTTGACGATATCGTGACGCTAAGCATCGAATTCGACGTCTTGCTCGCCTGTGCCCCAGCGCGACGGTGAGGCGCTCGGGTATTCGTCGGAAACGCCGCGCAGGATTCGATGGCTTAGGTAGAATCCGCCGCCGTAGCGAACCCATGTCGGGGTTGCTCGGGTTTTTCTAGGGCATTGCGCTATTCGCCACGTGCCACCTGACGCAGAGGTAATCGATGTCGCTGCAGGCGTTGTTATCCCTAGGGCTTGCCCATCCAGCCCAATTGATAAACGGTTTGGCGCTGTTCTTTGCCGTTGCCGGCAGTTGGCTGTTGATAGCTACCCGCTTGCGTGAGCGGCGGGCCGTGGCGCAGCTGGCGGCGGACAGCGAGCTGGACGAGCGGGGTGAAGAAGCATCGTTGCTGGATGAACCGACCCTGCGCCTGAATCGGTTTTTCAACGGTTTCGGCTTCGCTTGTCTGGCGGCTGCGTTGTGGGTGTCCTGGTTCAGTACTCGGTTCTAAGTCGGTCGATGACAGAAACAAAAACGGCGGCACCCTGTCACAGGGGCCGCCGTTTTTGTTGGCTGAAGGCTTAGAGCGGCAGGCCGGCCTTGATGCGGTATTGATTGCGCACGGGATTGGCATACTGCAGGACCAGATAAGGCCGTTGCTCAACCGGGCAGGCGTCCAGGCGTTTCTGCCATTCGGCCTGGGCGGCGGCCAGCTCGGCGGCCGGGAACAGCTCTGCGGCGCTCGGCACGCTCAAGGCCGGGTCACGTTCGGTCCATAGCGCATAGGCCAGGTAATGCACCGGGAACAGCCGATAACCGCCGAGAATCTGGCGATCCATCTCCATGGCAAGCTGCTTGGTGTCTTCGAACGCTGCTTTGATCGGCGCGCCGAAATTCACATGGACACGGCCTTTGTAGCCGGTGATGCCGAGGGCGATGCTCTGGTCGTCCTCGCCGGCAACTTTCTCGTAGCTGCCTGCCGTCGCGCGGATATACAGCTCGCGGGCCTTGGCCTGGTCGCAGGGGTCGTATTCGTAGCTGATCGACACGGGGGTCAGGTTCAGTTCCTGAATGACCGCGGCGAAGGGCTCGCTCTTGCGGCTCATGTGGAACATTTTCAGGATCGCCGAATCGGTGCGGTCATCGCCGTCCTTGGCGCGGCCTTCAGCCTGGGCAATCCAGATCGACTCGCAATCGTGGCGGATCGAGTGGTTGATATATGCCGAGAGCAGTTGATAGGCCGCCAGCTTCTCACGCCGCCCGCTCAATGAACGGTGCACGATAAAGCTTTTGTTCAGACGCATCAGATCGCTGACGAAAGGTTTTTGCAGCAGGTTGTCGCCGATTGCGATGCGCGGCGTGGGCAGGCCGGCGTGGTATACCGCGTAATTGACGAAGGCCGGGTCCATGACGATGTCGCGATGGTTGGCGAGAAACAGATAGGCGCTACCACTCTTGAGTTGCTCGACACCGGAATAGGTGACGCCGTCGGTGGCGTGCTCGATGGTGCGGTCGACGTAGTGCGCGACCTTGTCCTGCAGCGCCGCGACAGAAGCGACTCCGGCGAACTCTTGGCGCAGGCGATGAGCTATAAGAGGTTTAAGCAGCCAGCCGAAGTGGCGGGCCAAACGCGGGAAGCGAAAGTGCGTGAGGATCTCGAGAAAAGCCTTATCCGCCAATAGGCGCGCCAGAACGGCAGGGACTTCAGCGTCGGCGTACGGTCGGATGGCATCGAATTCGCCCATCATGCTCTCTTGTTATGGAAACGGCTGCGGTTGGGAAATACCTCCTACAGGAGGGGTCTGCAATAGACCGGCGATTATACCTACAAGTCACAGCGGAGGCCGCGATGCTTGAGACTCAGGACTATCAGTGCCCATATTGCGGTGAGCCGGCAGAGGCGATGCTGGATCTGTCGGGCGGCGATCAGGAGTACATCGAGGACTGCCCGGTGTGTTGTCGGCCGATTATTTTCGATTTGCGTACCGATGGGGTCGACTGGACCCTGGATGTGCGCACGGAGAACGACTGATGCAGCGCATTTACGAGCCGCTGGATCTGCTGGAGGCTGAAATGCTGCTGGGCATGCTGGCCAGTGAGGGAGTGGCGGCCCATCTCACCGGCGGCCATCTGCTGGGGGCCGTGGGTGAGCTGCCGGTCAGCGGCTTGCTCGGGCTGCTGGTGGAAAATGACCAGGCCGAGCACGCACGTGGTTTGATCGCCGCGTACAATGCCGCGCAGCCGCTGCCGGGCGATGAGCCGGACAGCTTCTCCGGCATTCTGCTCTGCTGAGCCCCTCTTATTTGATGAGTCTTGCCGCCTGATGTGTGGACGTTATGCCCTGTTCCGCTGGACGCCTGCGTTAGCGGCCACCCCTGGTTTTCCCGCGGATCAGCGTGCCGCCTGGAATATTGCGCCGAACACTTCGGTGTTGCTGCTGCGCAATGTGGCGGGCGAACGCCACGCCGCACGGGCGCGTTGGGGGCTGACTCCGCCATGGTTGACTGATCTGTCGAAGACACCCGCACAGGCACGGGCGGAAACCCTGGCCGAGCAACCGATGTTCCGTGAGGCTTTTCGCGTGCGCCGCGGTCTGCTGCCGGCCAATGGCTTTTACGAATGGCGTGGCACCACCCGTAAACGGCCCTACTGGCTCACCAGCGAGACGTCGCCGTTGTACTTCGCGGCCGTCTGGGAAGCTTATCCGGTCGATGGACACACTTATTTGAGCGTCGCTGTGGTGACTCAACCCGCCGCCAGTCAACGTCGACCGTTGATTCTCGATGCCGCGGGGCAGGAACTCTGGTTGGCGGCCGATACACCGCTGCCGGCCTTACAGGCGCTGCTGTGCCAGGCGCAGCCGGCGCTGCGCGAACGGGCGTTGGCCAACTTGGTGAATGATCCGAAGCTGGATGGGCCGGAGTGCCTGACCCCAGCGTAGGGCTCAAGCGTCGGAATACCGTATTGACCCGCCCACTGTCCCTCGCCCCGGGGCGGTGAGAGGAATGAAAGGCAGATCGTAGGCTGGGTAGAGTCCACAGGACAAAACCCAGCAGGCTGGTCTACCGGTTGAGGCGCTGGGTTTCATGAGGTGCATCCATGCACCTCACCCTGCGGGCAGCTAAAGCTGTGCAAAACGGCTTCCCTGCCGTTTGTCGCTACGCTCTACCCAGCCTACAGAGCTGGTTCAGACCTTGAACTGGTTGATCAGTCTGCGTTGCTGCTCGGCCAGTTTGGTCAGCTCGGCGCTGGCTTGGCTCGCTTCATCGGCGCCACCGGCTACTTCGCCGGCGACCTGGCCGATATTGGTGACGTTGCGGTTGATGTCCTCGGCGACCGCGCTTTGCTCCTCGGCAGCGCTGGCGATCTGGGTGTTCATGTCGTTGATCACCGACACCGCCTGGGTGATCGATTCCAGTGCCGTGGCCGCCTCGGCGGCATGCTGCACGCTGTCATCGGTCTTCGTCTGGCTGTCCTCCATGACCTTCACCACTTCCCGGGTGCCGTGTTGCAGTTGCTGGATCATGGTCTGAATTTCTTCGGTGGCCTGCTGGGTTTTCTGCGCCAGGTTGCGCACTTCATCGGCCACTACGGCAAAGCCGCGGCCTTGCTCTCCGGCCCGTGCGGCTTCGATGGCGGCGTTGAGGGCAAGCAGGTTGGTCTGCTCGGCAATACCGCGAATGGCGGTGAGGATGGCGTTGATGTTCTCGCTGTCCTTGGCCAGGGTCTGCACCACGCCAACCGCTCGACCAATCTCCGTGGCCAGCGTGGCGATGGAGTTTGCGGTGTTTTGCACGATGCGCTTGCCCTGATTGGCGGCCTGATCGGCGTGATGCGCCGCTTCCGCGGCCAGGGTGGCATTGCGTGCCACGTCCTGAGCGGTGGCGGTCATTTCATGCATGGCCGTGGCGACCAAGTCGATCTCAGTCAGTTGGGTCTGCACGCCTTGATTGGTGCGGATGGCGATGTCGGCGGTGTGCTCGGAGGAGTCGCTGACCTTCTGCACTGAGACGACGACCTGGCTGATCATCGACTGCAGCTTGCTGAGGAAGGTGTTGAAACCACTGGCGATGGAGCCTAGTTCGTCAACTCGATCGGTGCTCAGGCGGCGGGTCAGGTCGCCTTCGCCCTTGGCGATGTCGTCGAGCATGGCAACCATCTGTTTTAGCGGGCGGGCAATACCATAGCCAACGAACCAGATCACCAGCAGACCGATGCCGGCGATCAGCAAGCCAACCAGCGCCATGCCGAGAATGTCTTCATCGCGCTGGGTTTTGAGATCTTCCTGGAGTTTTTGCAGCTCGGCAAAGACGACCTGCTGGGGCAGTTGCAACAGCAGCGTCCAGCGCGTGTCGGTGTCAGAAACCCTGAAGGGCAGGAACAGTTCGATCTGACCGTGCTCCTCATCTAGCTGGTAGAGCGGCTGGTCGACTTGTAGGTTCTTCAGTGCGCTCATGTCGCGGGCACCGAGCACCGTTTCGGCCGCAGCACCAAGCTTGCTGGAGTCTTTGGTGTAGGCCGCCAGACGGCCGTTGCTGGAGATCAGCGCCAGCTCGCCGGCTCCGTCGTAGAGCTGTTTGTCCGCGTGGCTCAGGAACTCCTGGATGAATTCGAGTGACAGGTCGACACCGACGACGCCGCGAAACTGATCCTTGACCATGATCGGCGCGTTGAACGAGGACATCATCACCATCTTGCCGTTCATCTCATACGGCGCCGGATCGACGATGCAGGCTTGCTTGCGCTCTTTCGTACACAGGTAGTACTCGCCTTCGCGCACACCGGTGGGCAGCAGTTTCTCGCCTTCAATGTTCGGGCCGAGGGCTTCGACCATCAGGCTGCCGTCCGCCTTGCGATACCACCAGGGCATAAAACGGCCGCTGGCGTCGTAGCCGTTTTCCGTCTGCCCGGCGTAAAGATCGTCATTGTTGTCGAAGGCGTTCTTTTCCCAGCCAATGAAGGCGTCGAGCAACTTAGGATTTTGCACGACGGTCTGGCGTACCAGGTTCGACAGCTCTTCACGGCTGATGCTGAGCTGGGCGTTGCCGGCGGCATCGCTGGCGCCGAGCAACATGTTGGTCTGTGCCAGGCTGCGCGCCACGGTCAGCGGATACTCCAGCTCACGCTGGATCTGCCGAACTTGGGCCTGCGCCAGAGCGGTCAGGCGTTGCTGGATGACCTCTTCGAGTTGCGCCTGGGTGCGCTCCTGGACCAACTGCTGCGTGCGTGCACCGGAGTACAACGCGTAGAGCATCAGGGCGACCACCACGGCCAAGACGCTGGCGCCGGCTAGGGCGACGACCGAAAACTGGATGGACTTGAACTTCATCGGGACTCCGAACACTCGATTTATGCCTATCCAAAGTTATCGGCCGGGTTAAGCAAAATCCTTAATTGCTCGGTCAAATAAAAGCCGCGCAGTTCGGGCATGCGGCGCAGTTGCCCGGCAATGGCGCGCGGCCTAGCATACGACCCTTGTTTAACTGGAGAACCTTCATGGCCTCGTTGTTTCGTGTTACCGGTCTGATCACAGCTTTGCTGCTGGCAGGATGCCAAGCCGTCGACACCACCAGCGGCGGCGCCGTTGGGGTCGAGCGCAAGCAGTACATGTTCAGCATGCTGTCGACCCAACAGGTCAATCAGATGTATGCACAGTCTTATCAACAGACGCTTTCGGAAGCTTCCGGCAAGGGCGTGCTGGATAAGAGCAGCGCTAACGCCAAACGCATCGACACCATCGCTAAGCGGTTGATTGCCCAGGCGCCGATGTTCCGTCCGGATTCCGCGCAGTGGCAGTGGGAGGTCAACCTGATCGACAGCCCGGAGCTGAACGCCAATTGCGGCCCAGGCGGCAAAATCATCATGTATAGCGGCTTGATCGAGAAGCTGGATCTGACTGATGACGAAATCGCCGCGGTGATGGGCCATGAGATCGCCCACGCACTGCGCGAACATGGCCGCGAGGCGATGTCCAAGGCCTATGGCATCGAGATGGCCAAACAGGGCGCCGGCGCGTTGCTCGGTCTGGGGCAGGACAGCCTGGCGCTGGCCGATACCGTGGTGCAGTACAGCATGACTCTGCCCAACAGCCGGGGGAATGAGAATGAGGCGGACTTGATCGGTCTGGAGCTGGCGGCACGCGCCGGTTACGACCCGAATGCGGCGATCAGCCTGTGGGACAAGATGAGCCAGGCCAGCGAAGGCGCGCCGCCGGAGTTCATGAGCACCCACCCGTCCTCTGGCAGCCGGACTGCTGCGCTGCAAGCGGCCATCCCGAAAGTGATGCCGCTGTATCAACAGGCGAAAGGCGCGCGTTAAGCCTTGGCGCCGCGTGCTGAAGCCGCGGCGCCCACCGTCCTGCCTGGCGAAGGAGTCGCTGTGAAAATTGCCGTTCTTGGAGCTACCGGCTTACTCGGCCACCATACGGCCCGTGCCATACGAGCCGCCGGTCATCAGTTGGTGCTGATCCACCGGCCGTCCTCACGGGTCGAGCGTTTGAGCTATCTCGAACCTGAATGCCGCCCGGCAGAATTACTCGATCATCCCGCGCTCAGTCGTGCGTTGGCTGGCGTGGATGGGGTGATTTTCTGCGCGGGTTATTACCCGAGCAGACCGCGTCGTTGGCAGGAGGATGTGGCCAGTGCGCTGAATCAGACCAATCATTTCTACGCGGCCTGTTTGGCGGCGCGGGTGCCGCGGATTGTCTATGTCGGCGCCGCCATTGCCTTGCCGCGGCATCCGCAAGGCTTGCCGGGGCATGAGGGGCTGTTTTACGAGGGCATGCCGCGCCTGCGTAACCCTTACCTGTTGTGCAAATGGGCGCTCGACGAGCAGGCCCGCGAACAGGCGCGCAACGGCTTGCCGGTGGTGATCGGGATTCCTGCCATGACTCTCGGTGAGTTCGATGTCGGCCCGAGCACCGGGCGGCTGATCACGGCCATCGCCAGTGGCGCGATGAGCCACTATGTGCCGGGTAAACGCAACCTGATCGATGCCGCCGAGGCGGGCCAGGGCCTGGTGCTGGCGCTGCAGAAGGGGCGGGTGGGCGAGCGCTACCTGCTGACCGGGCAGAACATCGAGCTCGGCGAGCTGACGGCGCGGATCGCTGCACGCCTTGGGGTTGCAGCACCGCGGCCATTGCCTTTGGGCGCGGCCAGGGCGATCGCCATGCTGGGCCGCTGGCGTTATCGCTTGACTGGTCAGCTGCCGCGCTTGGATGACACGGCTCTGGCGGTGATGGCTGGCGGGCAGTATCTCGATGGTCGCAAGGCCCAGGCTGAGCTGGGTTTTATTGCGCAAACGATGGTGGATGAGACGCTGACGCGGACTATCCAGTGGTTCCGTGATAACGCTTATTTGTAGACGCGGGCTCTGGCCCGCGCTGGGCCAGCAGGGCTCGTGCCTACAGGCGCCTCTTCACGGCAACGCGGTTTCGGCAAAGGGCCGGGTTTCCAGGCCTAGTTGTGAGCGGAAACTCTCCATGTCGAACATGGTGCAGATTTCCTCCACTTCCCCGGCGGGCGTCAGGGTCCAGCAGGCCATGGCCGAGATGCTCAGCACCTTGTCGCTCGGCGGGTAACCCAGGGCGGGCTTCTCGATGGTGCCGATCAAGGTGCTCCAGGTGAAGACCTTATTGCCTTCGGCCAGACACTCCTCGATCACTACCTCCAAATCCGGCATGGCGCTACGGATATCGAGCACCAGTTGGGCGAAACCGGCACTGCCCAAGGGCCGGCCGGCAAAGGAGCTTTTGTAGAGGAAGTTCTTGCTGTGCAGCTGTTCGGTCAGGGCCAGGCGCCCTTTGTTCCAGGACAGGTCGATATGCTGGCGAACCAGCCTCTTCATATCATCCAGTGACATAAATGCTCTCCATGGGCGCGGTAAAGTGTGCAACGGCTTGCGCACTTTAGCAGCAGGCGCGCCCCGGCTGGCATTGGCCGAAACGCCAGCGAGCTGGCGTCAGGAGAGTGTCAGGCTGGTCGGGTTTCAGCTCAGACCGCTGAGTTTCAGCGCGTGATAGCCGGCGTAGATGGCCAGGGCGCCAAAGGCCGTAGCGGCTAGACGACGAATGAGTGCCAGTGGCAGACGCTCGGCGGCGAAGTTACCCGCTAACACCACCGGCACGTTGGCAATCAGCATGCCCAGCGTCGTGCCGATGATCACCAGGATAAAATGCGGGTATTGCGCCGCCAGCATCACCGTGGCGACCTGGGTCTTGTCGCCCATTTCCGCCAGGAAGAAGGCGATCAAGGTAGTGAGGAAGGGTCCGTAGCGCTTCAGGCTCGAGGCTTCATCGTCGTCGAGTTTGTCTGGGATCAGTGTCCACAGCGCGACGGCGCCGAAGGACGCAGCCAGAATCCAGCTCAGGGTAGTGGGGGCGAAGAAACTGGCGACCCAGTTACCGATGGCGCCAGCGGCGAAATGGTTGGCCAGGGTGGCGACCACGATGCCCCAGATGATCGGCCAGGGTCGGCGAAAGCGGGCGGCCAGCAATAGGGCAAGCAGCTGCGTCTTGTCACCGATTTCGGCCAAGGCAACGATCAGGGTCGGTATGTAGAGAGATTCCATCAGGCTTCCTAAGGGGCGGGTCGACACGGCTATGACACGAACGCCTTCCCGCCCCGGGTAAGGTGTACGTGTCATAGGTCTTGTCAAACCCTGTGGCCCGGATGAGAGGCCTTGGGTCGCACGCGCCATGGTCTGCTGACCAAGTATGTTGACGCGTGCCGGGCGAGCTTGCCGTTGTGAACGTGGCGCTCGCGGGAGACTACTCCCCTAGGACGGGGCGCATTTTGCCCAAGCGTGGCGCATTGGGCAAGCGCCGCTCAGCGGCGTTTGGCCTGGTAGATCCGAAAGCCCTGGCCTTCGCCCAAGATCCGACAAGGCCCCAGATGTTCCTCGATCAGTGGTTGGTACTTGAGAAAGCTGTTGGCCACCAGGCGCAACTCGCCACCCGGCTTGAGGTGTTTGACCGCTTGGCGCAGCAAGTTTTCCGTGGCTAGGTAGTCGGTATGCACGCCTTCATGGAAGGGCGGATTGCTGAGGATGGCGTTGAGCCCGCTCGGCGCCGCGTCAATCCCATCGCCGGTCAGTACCTCCGCTTCCAGGCCATTGGCGGCTAGGGTCAGGCGACTGCTGGCGGCGGCGAAGGCATCCACGTCGAGCATGCTGATCTGGTTATGCGGGAAGCGCCGCTTCAGCGCGGCGCCAAGTACGCCGGCACCGCAGCCGAAGTCGAGCACGTGGCCGCTGGGCAACTTGTCCAGATGCTGCAGGAGCAGGGCGGTGCCGCGATCCAGCCGGCCATGGCTGAATACCCCTGGCAGGCTGATCACCGTCAGCGGGCCATCAGCCAGTTCCAACTGATAACGCTGGGCCAGGGCTTCGAGGTCGGGTGCCGCGGGTGCTTGCGCGACCGTGACTTGCCAGAGCTGACAGTGCCGGGCGCTGTCCAGTTTGCACGGCTTACCGAAAGGCATCAGTTGCTTGGCTGCGCGCTCGATACCGCTGCGCTTTTCGCCGACCAGAAACAGCTCGCGGCCTTGCAGGCGAGCCGCCAGGGCATTCAACAGGTAATCCGTCAGCTCGCGGGATTTCGGCAAAAACAGCACCGCTGCGTCGAACATCGCGCTGGGCGGCGTCACACCAAACTGGCTGCGACCGGCAAAACGTGCCTCCAGTGTGGCCTGCTCACCGGCATGCCAACTCCAGCCGTTCGCGGCTGGCAGCTGGCCGAGCAAATCGTCGGCCGGCAAACCGGCGAGCAGCAGGTTGCCGGTGAAGAGTTCGGGCTGGCGCAGTAGCACTTCGCTTCGCGGGTCCATAGGCATTCCTTTAACCTGGGTATTTCTAAAAAGTGGCGCAGCTTAGCCGACCAATCTGCGTGGCGCACCGCTGAAAAACGCCTCGGCGTTTTCCGCCAGTTGGATGACGATGCGTTGTCGCGCTTCCCGACTGCCCCAGGCGTTGTGCGGGGTGACGATCAATCGCGGGATATCGGCCGCCAGCAGCGGATTGCCCTCCGTTGGTGGCTCCTGTGTCAGCACGTCGGTGGCGGCACCGCCCAGATGGCCGCTGCGCAGGGCGTCGGCTAGAGCCTGCTCGTTGACCAGGCCGCCGCGGGCGCTGTTGATCAGAAAGGCGCCGGGTTTCATCAGGCTCAGTTGGTAAGCGCCGATCAGGTCCTGGGTGTGTTCGTTCAGCGGGCAGTGCAAGGTCAGCGCATCGACTTGTGGCAGCAGCTCGTCCAGCGGCATGCGGTCGGCGCGCGGCGGCCGGCCGGGCAGTTGCCCGAGCAGCACGCGCATACCGAAGGCTTCCGCCAGTTTGGCAACGGCGCCACCCAGCTCGCCATAGCCGAGCAGACCGAGGGTCTTGCCCTCTAGCTCGACAATCGGGAAGTCCAGCAGGCAGAACTGCTGCGCCTTTTGCCAGCGCCCGGCGCGTACTGCGGCCTGGTAGTCCGGTAGGCGGGTGGCCAGGGCGAGCAGCAGCATCAGAGTGTGTTGCGCCACCGAGGGAGTGCCGTAACCCTGGCAGTTGCAGACGCTGACGCCATGGGCGTGGGCCGCAGCCAGGTCGATATTGTTGGTGCCGGTGGCGGCGACCAGCACCAGCTTGAGCTGCGGGCAGGCGGCAAAGGTTTCTGCAGTCAGTGGTGCCTTGTTGCTGATGGCGATCTGGGCGCCTTGCAAGCGTTCGGCAATCTGCTCGGGCGCGCTTTGCCCATGCAGGGTCAGTTCGCCGAACACCTGTTGAAGCGGCGCGAGATTGAGATCGCCGAGATCGAGGGAGGCGTGGTCGAGGAACACGGCGCGGCTGTTGTTACTCATCAGCTGTACCTTTTTTGCTGTCGGTTGAGGGCGTATGGTTGCGAGCCTAACAGACACCTAGCGGCTCCGCGGAGGCCATATGTATTGGACGGAACTCTTGACCGTCGCGCTGATTCACCTGCTTGCCGTGGCCAGCCCTGGCCCGGATTTCGCCGTGGTGGTGCGCGAAAGCGTGGCCAATGGCCGTCGCGCGGGCACCTGGACGGCGCTCGGGGTCGGCAGCGCAATTTTCCTCCATGTGGCGTATTCGCTGTTGGGCATCGGTCTGATCGTGTCGCAATCGATCGTGTTGTTCAACGCGCTTAAGTGGCTGGCGGCGGCTTACCTGTTGTACATCGGCATCAAGGCCTTGCGCGCCAAACCGGCTGATCCTTGCGCTGGCGAAATGTCCACGCTTGCGGTCGAGCGCACGCCGCGCGGTGCATTCACCGCGGGCTTCGTCACCAACGGGTTGAATCCCAAGGCGACGCTGTTTTTCCTCTCGCTGTTCACCGTGGTGATCAATCCGCATACCCCGTTGCTAGTGCAGGCGGGCTATGGCGTTTACCTGGCGGCCGCTACGGCGAGCTGGTTCTGCCTGGTGGCCTGGTTGTTCAGTCAGCAGCGCGTACGGGCTGGCTTTACCCGCATGGGGCATTGGTTCGACCGGATGATGGGGGTGGTGCTGATCGGGCTTGGGGTGAAGGTGGCGTTTGCTGAGTTGCCGTAGGTTGATGCTGAACCGAAGGCGATGCCCAACAACCGGCCTGCAAGGCCGGGCTGCCAGGCGCGAAACAGTGGACTGGGAGTCGCGAGGCGACTCCTTGTTGGGCATCGCTGCGCTCAGCGCCAACCTACGAGACGGCCTTTTGCTTACGTGCTGTCTGCGTGTGCCGCAGCCTCGGCCTGAAACAAAGAGAGCGCGGTAAGCACCGCGCCCTTTGGAGGCCAAAGCTGGTTTCGGCGTTAGAGCAGTTCCACCGCCACGGCAGTGGCTTCGCCGCCACCGATGCAGAGGGACGCGACCCCGCGCTTGCCTCCAGTGTTTCGTAGCGCGTTGATCAAGGTCAGGATGATCCGCGAGCCGGTGGAGCCAACCGGGTGACCCTGAGCACAGGCGCCGCCGTAAATGTTGACCTTGGCGTGATCCAGGCCATGCTCACGAATGGCCAGCATGGTGACCATGGCAAAGGCTTCGTTGATCTCAAACAGATCGACATCCTCTTTGCGCCAGCCGGTTTTCTCGAACAGGTTGCTCATGGCCCCAATGGGGGCGATGGTGAACTCGCTCGGGTCCTGGCTCTGGGTGGCGTGGCCAACGATCTTGGCCAGCGGCTTGAGGCCGCGGCGGGCGGCTTCTTCGGCAGTCATCAGCACCAGTGCGCTGGCACCGTCGGAGATCGAGCTGGCGTTGGCGGCGGTAATGGTGCCGTCCTTGCGGAACGCAGGTTTCAGGCTTGGGATCTTTTCCAGGTTGGCGTTCAGCGGTTGTTCATCGTCCTTGACCAGCACTTCACCCTTACGGGTGACGACGCTCACCGGAACGATCTCGGCGTTCAGCGAGCCATTGGCGATAGCGGCCTGGGCGCGCTTCAGCGATTCGATGGCGTAGGCGTCCATCTCTTCGCGGCTGATGCCATATTTGTCGGCGGTTTCCTGGGCGAAGGAGCCCATCAGGCGGCCGGTACGCGCATCTTCCAGGCCATCGAGGAACATGTGGTCCTTGATCTCGCCGTGGCCCATACGCAGACCGGTGCGGGCTTTTTCGATGACGTAGGGGGCGTTGGACATGCTTTCCATGCCGCCGGCGACCATTACACTGTTAGTACCGGCTTTGAGCAGATCATGGGCCAACATCACGGCTTTCATGCCCGAGCCGCAGAGTTTGTTGATGGTGGTACAGCCGGTGGCGCTGGGTAAGCCCGCATTCAGCGCGGCTTGGCGGGCGGGGCCTTGTTTGAGGCCTGCGGGCAATACGCAACCCATGATCACTTCTTCCACGTCAGCCGCTTGGATGCCGGCGCGGGCCACTGCTTCGCGAATGGCCGTAGCACCTAATTCGACGGCTGGGACGCTGGACAAGCTGCCCTGGAAACCGCCCATGGGAGTACGGGCGCCGCTGACAATGACGATATCGGACATCGAAGTTACCTCTATGACTCTACTGGCTCTATGGATGGTGGGCCGCAACCGACCGTTATGGTCGATTCTACCGCGTGACCGGAACCGGCCAAAGAGTCATCGTAGAAATCATTCTTAGGACTGATTTCTACGATGACTAAGGGTTCTACAGTGCAGGCCTGTCAGAAAACAACACGTATTTGAGTAGGTGTTCCTATGTTGCAGACCCGTGTCATTCCGCCGGCTGAAAATGCCTACCCTTATCCTCTGTTGATCAAACGTCTGCTGCTGTCCGGTAGCCGGTACGAGAAAACTCGCGAAATCGTCTACCGCGACAGCGTGCGTTACAGCTATGCGACCTTCAATGAGCGGGTTGCGCGCTTGGCCAATGTACTGACGGCGGCGGGGGTGAAGGCCGGTGATACCGTGGCCGTGATGGACTGGGATAGCCACCGTTACCTCGAGTGTATGTTCGCCATTCCGATGCTTGGCGCGGTGTTGCACACCATCAATATCCGCCTATCGCCCGAGCAGATTCTCTACACCATGAATCATGCGGAAGACAGGTTTGTGCTGGTCAATTGCGAGTTCGTGCCGCTCTATCAGGGCATCGCCAGTCAGTTGACCACTGTTGAGAAAACCCTGCTGCTGACCGACACGGCAGAAAAGAGCGCAGCACTGCCAAACCTGGTCGGGGAGTACGAAGAGCTGCTGGCGGCTGCCGATCCGCGGTATGACTTCGCGGATTTCGATGAAAACTCGGTAGCCACCACGTTCTACACCACCGGTACCACTGGTAATCCCAAAGGGGTGTATTTCACCCATCGCCAACTGGTGCTGCACACCCTGTCCATGGCCACTTTGCTGGGCAGCCTGGACAGCATCCGCCTGATGGGCACCGACGACGTCTACATGCCGATCACCCCGATGTTCCACGTGCACGCCTGGGGCGTGCCCTACGTGGCGACCATGCTTGGGGTGAAGCAGGTCTACCCGGGGCGTTACGACCCGGAACTGTTGGTCAAGCTGTGGCAGAAGGAGAAAGTCACCTTCTCCCATTGCGTACCGACCATCCTGCAGATGGTGATGAATGCCAAGGCCGCGCAGGGTGTGGATTTTGGCGGTTGGAAGTTGATCATCGGTGGCAGCGCGCTGACCCGTACGCAGTACGAGGCGGCCAAGGCCCGCGGGATTCAGCTCACCGCGGCTTATGGGATGTCCGAGACGTGCCCGATGATCTCGTGCGCACACCTCAACGAAGAGCTGCTGGCCGGCAGCGAGGACGAGCGCACGACTTACCGGATCAAGGCCGGCGTACCGGTGCCTTTGGTCGAGGCGGCGATCATGGATGACCATGGCCAGTTCCTGCCGGCCGACGGCGAGTCCCAGGGCGAGCTGGTGTTGCGTGCGCCCTGGTTGACCCAGGGCTATTTCCGCGAGCCGGAAAAGAGTGCCGAGTTGTGGGCGGGTGGCTGGTTGCATACGGGCGATGTCGCCACTATCGATGGTATGGGCGTTATCGATATTCGTGATCGCATCAAAGACGTGATCAAGACCGGTGGCGAGTGGATTTCCTCTCTGGAACTGGAAGACCTGATCAGCCGTCACGCGGCCGTCCGCGAAGTGGCTGTGGTCGGCATGCCTGATCCACAGTGGGGGGAGCGACCCTTTGCCCTGCTGGTCGTGCGTGATGGGCAGGCGCTGGATGCCAAGGGGTTGAAGGAGCACCTCAAGCCTTTCGTCGAGCAAGGTCACCTGAGTAAATGGGCGATTCCCACGCAAATCGCGCTTGTTACTGAAATTCCCAAGACCAGCGTGGGTAAGTTGGACAAAAAGCGCATTCGCCTGGATATCGCCCAATGGCAGGCATCCGGTAGCGCCTTTCTGTCCACGCTCTAGCCGTATTCGGCCGCACCCAGCCGGTGCGGCCGCCCTTCCAAGCAAGCGCTTGGGTCATTAAGTGCAGTTTCTGCTCCCTTCTTGGGCTCTCCCCGAGCTGACTGATCAGTCGCAACCTGCGAGCCAGAGTGGTTGGCTGCGTCAAATCACACTTTAGATGGATCATCGAATACCACCTTGTAGCTATAGTCCGTGCCATCCATAACAAAAAAACACACATGGAGTAGCGTCGATGACAACAACTAGAACGTTCTGGCGCCTGGCAAAGCTGCCGCTGGCCGTCAGCCTCGCTTCCTCACTCGCCGCACCTGCATTCGGCGTGTCTTTCAATGTCGGAGAAATCGAAGGGCAGTTCGATTCGTCGTTGTCGGTTGGTGCCAGTTGGTCGACGCGCGGGGCCGATCCGGATCTGATCGGTTTCAACAACGGTGGGGATGGTCTGTCGCAGACCTCCGATGACTCTCGCCAGAATTTCAAGAAGGGCGAGACTTTCTCGAAGATCTTCAAGGGTATCCATGACCTCGAGTTGAAGTACGGCGACACCGGTGTGTTCGTGCGCGGCAAATACTGGTACGACTTCGAGCTGAAGGACGAGAGCCGTCTGTTCAAGGACATCGACGACAGCGGCCGCAAAGAGGGCGCCAAGTCTTCCGGTGCGCAGCTTCTCGACGCCTTCGTCTACCACAACTACGACATCGCCGATCAGCCGGGCTCTGTGCGCCTGGGCAAACAGGTGGTGAGCTGGGGCGAAAGTACCTTTATCGGCAACAGCATCAACTCGATCAACCCAGTCGACGTGTCCGCCTTCCGCCGGCCTGGTGCCGAGATCAAGGAAGGTCTGATTCCGGTCAATATGTTCTATGTGTCGCAGAGCCTCACCGAGAATTTGTCCGCTGAAGCCTTCTACCAGTTAGAGTGGGATCAGACCGTGGTGGACAACTGCGGCACCTTCTTCGCCCAGCCGGATGTGGTGGCCGATGGCTGCGATCAGAACCTGGCAGTCCTGCGCACTCAGGCTCAGCTGGCAAACCAGCTCGGGCGCGTCTCGCCTGTCGTGCAGGGGGTGCTGCGGAACAATGGCGTCACCTGGGGCAATCCGGACGAGGGTGTAATCGTTCGACGCGGCGCTGATCGTGATGCGGACGATGACGGCCAGTACGGTATGGCGTTCCGCTATTTCGCCGAGGAGCTGGATACCGAGTTCGGCGCCTACTTCATGAACTACCACAGTCGTGCGCCTTTCTTCAGTGCTACTGGAGCCGATCCGAGCGTTTTTGGGCTGTTCAACCCGCGCAATCCGCGAGGTTTTGGTCCGCAACTGGCAGGTGCCCTGATCGGTGCGGGGGTTCCTGCGGGCCAGGCTGCGGGACTGGCGGGACAGCTGACCCCGGCCCTTGCGCCCTTGGTCATTGCCGGTAACTCTCAGTACTTCATCGAGTATCCGGAGGACATCAAGCTCTATGGCTTGAGCTTCTCCACCACTCTGCCCACCGGCACCGCCTGGAGTGGCGAGGTTAGCTATCGTCCGAACGCCCCGGTCCAGCTGAATACCACCGATATTCTGTTTGCTGGCATAACTCCGTTGGGGAATCGAAACATATCGGTTCTCCAAGGTACTCCTGGCACCGACCTGCACGGCTATCGCCGCAAGGAAATTACCCAGTTCCAGACCACCTTCACGCATTTCTTCGACCAGGTCATGGGCGCCTCGCGTCTGACCTTGGTGGGCGAGATTGGCGTGAGTCATGTCGGAGGTCTGGAACACACCTCAGAAGCCCGCTATGGCCGTGATCCGGTATACGGTCCCGGTCCGCTGCCGGCCGACCAGTGCCGCTCCCTCAACCTGGGCACCCTGGGTAACAACCCCAACGCTGAGAACTTGACCAAATACTGCAAAGACGACGGTTTCGTCACCACCACCTCCTGGGGCTACCGCGCTCGGGCGGTCTGGGACTACAACGATGCCTTCGCCGGTATCAACCTGAAGCCGAGCATCTCCTGGTCGCATGACGTCGATGGTTATGGCGCCAATGGCCTCTTCAACGAAGGAGCCAAGGCCGTTAGCCTCGGCCTGGATGCTGAATACCAGAACACCTACACGAGCAGCCTGTCTTACACCGACTTCTTCGGTGGCGACTTCAACACCTCGATCGATCGTGATTTCGTCGCACTCAGCTTCGGCGTGAACTTCTAAGCGGACAGGAACTTTGAGGAAGACTATGAAAATGAAAATAACAAAGAGTCTGTTGCAAACCGGTGCTCTGGCGCTGTCTCTGGTCGCCACGGGCGTCACGGCTGCGGTTTCTGCTGACGAAGCTGCAAAGCTGGACAGCACCCTGACTCCACTGGGTGCCGAAAAGGCCGGTAACGCCGATGGCTCGATCCCCGCGTGGACTGGCGGCCTGCCGCAGAATGCCGGCACGGCTGATAGCAGGGGCTTCCTGGCCGATCCGTTCCCAGGCGAGAAGGCGCTGTTCACCATCACCGCGCAGAACGTCGATCAGTACAAAGACAAGCTGACCCCTGGCCAGTACGCGATGTTCAAGCGCTATCCGGAAACCTACAAGATTCCGGTATTCCCCACCCACCGCACGGCGGGTGTACCGGCCAACGTAGCGGCGGCCGCCACGACCAACGCGACGACTACCAAGTTGGTGCAGGGCGGTAACGGCCTGGAGAACTTCAAAGAAGCCTATCCCTTCCCGATTCCGCAAAACGGTGTAGAGGCGATCTGGAACCATATCACCCGTTACCGTGGCGGTAGCGTGCGTCGTCTGGTGACTCAGGCAACCCCGCAACCGAATGGCTCGTACTCACTGGTTTACTTCCAGGATGAGTTCACCTTCCGCGCCAACCTGAAGGATTACGACGCGGGCAAGCCGAGCAACATCCTGTTCTACTTCAAGCAGCGGGTTACCGCTCCTTCGCGTCTGGCAGGTAACGTGTTGTTGGTGCATGAAACCCTCGACCAGGTTAAAGAACCACGTCTGGCGTGGATCTACAACGCCGGTCAGCGTCGGGTGCGTCGTGCGCCGCAGGTGTCTTATGACGGCCCAGGGACTGCAGCAGACGGCCTGCGTACGTCCGATAACTTCGACATGTACAACGGCTCGCCGGACCGCTACGACTGGAAGCTGGAAGGCAAGAAGGAAATCTACATTCCTTACAACAGCTACCGTCTGGATTCGCCACAGCTGAAATACAGCGACATCGTCAAGGCTGGTCACATCAACCAGGATCTGACCCGTTACGAGCTGCACCGCGTCTGGCATGTGGTGGGTACGCTGAAGGCTGGCGAGCGCCACATTTACGCCAAACGTGACTTCTACCTTGATGAAGACACCTGGCAGGCAGCTGAAGTCGATCATTACGACGGCCGCGGTACCCTTTGGCGTGTGGCTGAGGCTCACTCCCAGTACTACTACAACACGCAAGTGCCGTGGTACACCCTGGAAAGCCTCTATGACCTGCTGTCCGGTCGTTACCTGGCGCTGGGGATGAAGAACGAGGAGAAACAATCCTACGACTTCAACTACGCCGCTTCGGAAACCGATTACACCCCGGCCGCATTGCGTCAGGCTGGCGTGCGTTAATCCGGCGTCTTGCAGCATAAAAGCCGGCCCTTGGGCCGGTTTTTTAATGTCCAGATTTTTTGTCCGGTATTTCCCCGGCGAATGTCCATGGCTCAATGACATCCAAATTGATAGGTAATCCAGTCATGGGGCTTCAAATGCGTTGGCCAAGCGACTAGGCTGCTGAACGTTCACGCTCCCGATGACGCAACCATTACAAGATCCGGGTGATGACTGACCTATCCAATTCGCAAGGCTTTGCCTGTCCCGCCATTCCTGCAGTTGAGGGGCGTTTTTTTCGTCCGCCGCTGCCTGTCGGTTACGTATTGCGCCCGCGTTTGTGTGAGCGGCTGGCGACAGGATTGGGCGGTCGCCTGCTGCTGATCAGCGCACCGGCAGGGTTTGGTAAAAGTTCGCTGGCCATCGAATTCTGTGAGCGCTTGCCGGTTCAGTGGCAAAGCCTATGGCTTGGCCTCAGCCACAGGGATAGCGATCCGGGGCGTTTTCTAGAGCGCCTGCTGGCGGGGCTGCAGCGGTTTTTTCCAGGCCTGGGTGAGGATGCGCTGGGACTGCTGAAAATGCGCCAGCGGCACCAGCCGTTTGCATTTGAGGAGTGGCTGGATGGTTTGCTCGATGAGCTGACCCAGCGCCTTGATCCGGCGACACCGCTGCTGCTGGTGCTGGACGACTATCACTTGGCGCAGGGCGTGGTACTGGATCGTTGCCTGCAGTTTTTCCTCAATCACTTGCCGGCAGGTTTGCTGTTGCTAGTGACCAGCCGGCAACGACCGGATTGGCATCTGGCCCGCCTGCGACTGTCACGGCAATTGCTTGAGCTACAGGAGCAGGATCTGTGCCTGACTGTCGAGGAGTCCACAGAACTGCTCGCCAGTCAGGGCGTCGAGTTGCAAGGCGAAGCGTTCGACAGTCTGTTGCTGCGTAGCGAGGGGTGGGTGGCCGGGCTGCGTCTGTGGCTGTTGGCAGCTTCGGAAGCGGGAGGTGCAGAGGGGTTGGCGCATTCACTGCACGGTGCCGATGGCTTGATTCGAGACTATCTACTGGAAGAAGTGATCGAACGTCAGAGCGCCGAGGTGCAAGCGTTTCTGTATGGCACGGCCTTCCTTGAGCGTTTTTGCGTCGAACTCTGCGATGCGGTGCGCGAAAGCCACGACAGCGCTGCGATTCTCCAGCATCTCCAGGCGCATCAGGTGTTTCTGGTGCCGCTGGATGAGCAGGGCCGCTGGTTTCGCTATCACCACCTGTTTTCCGACCTGTTACGTGCACGCCCGGCCGCGGCCGCGGCGGTGTCGCAGTCTGCAGCCGGCCTGCACCTGCGCGCCTGTCGTTGGTTCAGTAACCAGGGCTTGCTCGATGAAGCGATAGAACAGGCGCTGCGCGCGGGGCAGCCGGATGTGGCGGCGAGTCTGGTGCAGAATCTTTCCGAGGAGCAACTGCTTGGCGAGCAGAATGTGGCGATGCTGCTGCGCTGGAAAATGGATCTACCCGAGAGCTTGCTCAGCAGTACGCCAAGGTTGATTGTGCTGTACGCCTGGGCGCTGGCGTTGGCCTGCCAGCTTGACGCTGCGCAAGAGCTGGCGAGCCAGTTGTCACGCTTCCTGCCGGCACCCTCGGCACGGGCGCAGCGTTCAATGCTGGCGCAATGGCTGGCGTTAAGTGGTGTGATTGCCCGTGGCCGTGGCGATAGCGAACGCGCTGAGTTGTATTGCGGGGAGGCGTTGGCGACTCTGCCGCAGGAGCGTTTTGGGCAGCGTTTGATGTGCCTGTCGACCTTGGCCAACCTGGCGATCGTGCGCAATGATCTGTGGCGCGCCCGCGGCCTCAACCGCGATGCTCTGGAGTTGGCGCAGCGGGTCGGTAATCCCTTGTTCGAAGCGTTGGCGCACTACGACCGTGCGCGGGTGCTGCAGGCGCGTGGCGAGGTGTTGCGGGCGCAGGAGGAAGTGCGCCAGGGCCTGGAATGCCTGCGTGGCCTGGCGCCGCAACGCCTGTATGCGGTGCGCGCCCGGCTGACCCTATATGAAGGGTATCTACTGACCTTGCGACTGCAACCCGAGGCTGCGCGCGTCCGTCTCGCGGCCGGGATCGCGGAGGCGCGCGCCTGTCGCGATACCAGCCTGCTGATTGGTCACTGTGTACTCGCCAGTCTGGAAGGGCGTAGTGGGCGCTTGCCGGAAGCCTTCGCCCAGCTCGCAGAGGCCGAGCGGTTGATGCACATCTGGGACGTGCCGGCGATTTACTATCTGGCGATGATCACCCTGGTCAAATGCGAACTCTGGTTGCTGCGTGGTCAGACTGAACTGGCTGGCAGTTGGTTGGTGCGCTTGGCGGACACCTACAGCGGTGAGCAGGCGGCTGCGGCGCCGGAATACCATCCGCAGCTGCCGCTGCATATCGAATTACAGCGCGCGGCCCTAGAGCGGATTCAGGGGCAATTGCCAGACGCAGAGCGCCGTCTGCGGGCCTTGAGTGCGCGTGCGCAAACCGCCGGAGGACAGTTGCTTGGGGTCATCGCGCAAGTTCAATTGACTTTGCTGCTACGTGCCGCTGGCCGTGAGCGTGAGGCCCAGCAACAGCTGGCCAGTTGCTTGGACGCGGCCACAGGTGGCGGCTTGTTACCCTTCAATGAGTTGCTCGTGCAGCAACCCGAGTGGTTGCGCGAGCAACTGGCGACGCGCCCATCCTGTGCTCTGCGCGAAGCGTTGTGGGCGCATTTTCCGGAGTTCGATGCCGAGCCAGAGAGCACCGACACTGCCGCGCCGGCAGAGGCCTTGAGTACGCGCGAGTTAGCGGTGTTGAAGCTGATCGCTCAGGGTTGTTCGAATCAGGAAATCAGCGAGCGGCTGTTTATTTCCCTGCATACGGTCAAGACCCACGCCCGCCATATCAACAGCAAACTCGGCGTCGAACGGCGTACTCAGGCGGTGGCGCGGGCCAAGGGGCTTGGCTTATTGCGCTGAAACGGCGGAAAGGCTATGCAATCGTAGGCTGGGTAGAGCGCAGCGAAACCCAGCGTCTGTACTAGCTGGATTTCGCCAAAAAACGGCTCTACCCAGCCTACGGTCACTGCGGTGCCGACAGATCGAGCTTAGGGGCGACTGGCTGGTTCGGTGTGGCAGGCTGGACCAGCTGCTTTTCCACATCGGCTTGAATCCCCGTCAATACCGGTTGCAGTTCGGCCATGCTGGCACGCACCTCGGCATAGGGGTGCTGCTCGACCAGTTGGGCGACTCGCGCGAGAATTTCTGGGCGCACTGCGGCATTCAGATGGACGAACAGTTCCGGCAATTGCTTACCGATCTCGGCGGCATATAGCACCAGATCCTCGCGACCGAATTGCTTGGTCAGTCCCAGATAATCCAGCGCGCTGGAGGTCAGCATGGCCGCCGCCGCTTTGGTTTCCTGTAGACCTTGCAGGCGGACGGGGTTGCTCTGCTCGCGTTGCGAGAGGGTCATCCAGAACTCGGTGGTGAGGGTGAACAGCACCGCTTGTTGACGTAGCGAGTAGGTCATCAACCCCAGCGCTTCGGCGCCATAAGGCTGCTGCGCGGCGCGAAAGTCAAAGTACAGGCGCATCAACTCCTTGAGCTGGAACAGCACCTCGCGCGCGCCGTTTTGCCGCAACTCCAGCGGCGCATAGATGTTCAGCTGCGGGCGAAAATTCTCCTCGCTGACCATGCGCTGATAAATCGGACCGGTGAATTCGCCACTGCGCCGTGGCAGGGCGTTAGCCTGGGTGGTGTCGATCTTCTGCAGCGCCCCGATCAACTGGAGGTAATCGGCACTGGCCCAGGTTTTTTGAATATCCGGGATCTTCTGCCCGAGGTAGAACAGCTCGGCAGCGGGGAGCGATCGCGCCACAACCAGCAAAAGGATGGCCAGCGGCCAGAGCAGGCGGCGTGTTAGCTTCATCGGCAAAGAAGATTCCTACGGAAAGGACGTGCGCAAGAGTAACCAGCTCAGGTTGCGCCGTCACCCAGGCCTAGGGTTCAGTACGAAAAGTCACCGAACGAAGGTCAGGCAAGGCGCAACGCAGCGAAGCGGAGTAACAGCCGCAGTCTGGCCCGAAGGGCGAGCGCCAGCGAGTCAAAACAGGTGAGGACGCACAGTTTACAAGCTGTAAATGAGCAGGCCGAGCCTGTTTTTAACGCAGCATCACCGAGTGCAGGTAGTTTTCGTACAGAACCTAGGTTGGGAGTTGTCTGCGATGGAGCTGGAACGAGCCGAGCAAGGGGCGGTGCGAGCAGTATTCGAAGATCTGGGTGGCTATGGGGCGGTCGCCCGGCAGCAGGGCGAGACAGGTGACGGACCGTTGGTCGGGCATTTGCAGCGCATCAATATTCAGCTGGCGGCGATCCCGATGTTTGTCCGCAAGGGGCTGGCGGATACCACGGTGAATGACCTGCTCGATGCGGCTAAGGTTTCGCGGCGGACGTTCTATAAATACTTCGCGAACAAGATGGAGGTGCTCGAAGGCATCTATCAGACCGCCGTGCTCCTGTTGCTGGCGCGCTTTCGCGACATGCAAAGCGCCGCCGGCAGCCCGCAAGCCTGGTTGCATAGCATGGTCACGTGCTTTTTCGACTATCACCTGGCGGTTGGCCCGATTATCCGCCTGATGCAGGAAGAGGCGCTGCGTGCGGACTCCCCACTGGCGCCGCACCGTCAGCGCGCGCATCTGGAAATGGTCAGTTTGCTGGTGGAACGCCTGGAGGGGGCGAACCGTGTTCACGATCCGCTGACCTATCGCGCGCTGATTTGGGCGCTGGAAGCGGCCTCTTTGGAGTTGCTCGGCCGGTCAGCCGCACGGGTAGAAATCGAACATGCCAAGGCGGTGTTGAGCGATCTGCTGATCGCCTCCCTGTGTCCGCCCACAACCTAGGTTAGGCGTCAGCCCGAAGTTCGCGTGGTTTGATGGGGCCGAATAACAACCCTCTAAAACAACAATGCCGAGGTCCTGCATGTCTGCTTCCAGCCTTCCCCTGACGCCGCCGCTGGCGGCTGGTTTTGCTCGCTTTGGTTTCGGTGCTTTACCGCTTGAGCGGCTAAAGGCGCGCTACGCCAACGCCGACAGCGGTTCGCGATTTATCGAACTGGATGGCTTCAACGTGCATTACCGCGATGAAGGCAGCCGTGATAAACCGGTGCTGGTGCTGATTCATGGTGTGGTGGCCTCGTTGCACACCTGGGATGGTTGGATCAACGCCTTCGCCGCGCATTACCGGATCATCCGTTTCGATGTGCCGGGTTTTGGCCTGACCGGCCCAGCGCGCGATGGCGTGTATTCCGCCGAGCGGATGGTAAATATTTTCGGCCTGCTGCTCGATTATCTCGGCATCGGCAAAGCGGTGGTCGCCGGAAACTCCCTCGGTGGTTATATCGCCTGGAACTTTGCCCTGGCCCAACCGCAGCGGGTGGAGCAACTGATACTGATCGACCCGGCCGGTTATCACATGCAGAAGGTGCCGTTGATGATCGGCGCCGCAGCGCTCCCCGGCGCGACCTGGGCGATGCCGTTGTGGATGCCGCGGGCGTTAATTGCCCAGGGCATCAAGGAAGTCTATGGTGAGCCGGGGCGGATCAAGGCAGGGGTGATCGACCGCTATTACGATCTGAGTCGCCGCCCGGGCAACCGCCGGGCGATGATGGATATCTTCCGCGTGCTGCTGAAGGTCAACCGCGAGGAGCTGCATGGCACGCCAGCGCGGGTCGCGGCGATCAAGGTGCCGACGCTGCTGATGTGGGGCGAGCGTGACCGCTGGATTTCGCCCAAGCATGTGCCGTTGTGGCAGCGCGATCTGCCGGATATTCAGGTGAAAACCTACCCGGGTGTCGGGCATATCCCGATGGAGGAGATTCCCGAACAGAGCGCGGCGGATGCCTTGCGTTTTTTGCAGGGGTGAAGCGTTAAAACGACCGACAGTCTCTGCTGTGCAAGCAAGGGCTATCGGCACAAAGGAAAGGCCCCGAATGGGGCCTTTTGCTTAACGATCAATCTGGGACAGACTTATTTTCTCTCCCCATCACATCGTCCGCCCAGCTCAAGGCCGCAACGACGGTCGGGAAACCGATCGTGCTCGTGAGTGAGAGCAGAGCGTGATGGATCCGCTCCGGCGTAACGCCCGCTTCGACTGCCCGTCTGACATGACTGTGCACGGCGCCCTCGGAGCGGATGGCCGCCGCTGCGCCGAGCTGGACCAGTTGGATGATCTGCTCGTCCAGCGGGCCGGCATGACGCACCGCTGCACCAAGCGCCTCTACGGCGCCAAAGTAATCCGGGTACTGCTTCTTGAAGCGCCGATACGTGTCGAGTTCTCTCTTCCTTTCCATGCTGGTCTCCTCGTGTTGGAAGAGTGATGGGGAGTTGCACCTTCAGCTCAGGTAGGGCTGCTTAGTACAGCGTAATCCGCCTTGCGCAGAAGAGGGCGGGTTACGGCCAGACGGCCTAACCCGCCCGATGACTGAAAACCGGCTTCGGCCCCAGCCACAGTCGCATAAAAGGGCGCTATCGGGCGCTGTTGGATGCAGCGCTGGAATATGCGTTTGCGCTGAAGGTATTGCGCCTGGTGTTGGGGGGCAGCCGCAACGCGATGCTTCGACAGAGCCTACGCTTAGGAGAATTGATCCTCGGTTCTCAAGGAGGCCTCTGTGAGCGCCGCCCCCCTGTCCGAACTCGATGCCGCTCTGCCCGGTTTGGCCCGCAAGATCCGCGTGCTGGATGCCCTGGCCTGGCCGGACGGGGTCGAGGACGTATTCCTGGCGCGCTGGCGCGCCGGGCGTGCAGAACTGCCCAAGGTCGAACTGCGCCCGCGCGAGCACAGCGCTGACATCGCCGCCCTGGAAGCATTTGCGGGCCGCTGCGATGAGGGGCATCCGGCCGGACGCTACCTCGCCATGACGGCGCGCAGCTACGCCACGGCTGGGCGCATGCTTGGTGCCATTGGCACACCCGCTTTCACTCAGTATTCGACTGCACTGTACCGGCGCCCGGACTTCTACTACCCGAGCCAGAAACTGAGCATGCTGGACGCCGCCCGCTTCTTCCTCGAGACCACCGACGCCCTTCTGGGCGGTGCCCAGATTCCGCCGAGCCCGGCCGAGATCCCGGCCGAGGCCTTCGCCGCCTGGATGCAGCCGGAACTGGATCGCTTCTTCGGCCCAGGCCGGATCACGGTCGTGCTCGATCCGACCTTGGCCGCCAAGGCCATCGCCGGGGCGAGCCGCATACGCCTGCGCGCCAGCGCCAACTTCTCTGAGCTGGACAAGAATCAGCTATTGCAGCATGAGGCCTTCGTGCATGTCGCCACGGCGCAAAACGGCAGGCTCCAACCCAACCTGAAGAGCCTGGGCCTGGGCGCGCCACGCACGACCCAGACCCAGGAGGGCATAGCCACCCTGGCCGAGCTGTTCACCGGTAGCATTGATATCAACCGTCTGCGCCGCCTCGCCCTGCGCGTGCTCGCGGTCCAACAGGCGCTGGAAGGCGCCGATTTCATCCAAGTGTTCGAAGGTTTTCTCGCTGCCGGTCAGTCGGAGGAGGAGTCCTTCCGCTCGACACAACGAATTTTCCGCGGCGCCGACCTGCGCGGTGGTTCGGCTTTCACCAAGGATGCCGCCTACCTGACCGGTTTGCTCGGCGTCCATACCCTGCTGCGCATCGCGATCCGCGACAACCGGCCGGAACTGGTGGGCTATCTGTTCGCCGGGCGCCTCAGCCTGGGTGACACCGTGCGCCTGGCCCCGCTCTTCGAGTCCGGCTGGCTCCAGGGACCGGTCTATATCCCGGCCTGGGCCGCCGATCTGCGTCGGCTCGCCGCCGCCCTGGCCTTCTCCGCCTTTATCGCCCAGATCAAGCTGGATGTGCTCAATCTGGAGGTGCTCATGACCTTCGCGGACGAGCATGAGGCCGATGCCAGCGCCTGAGCCTGAATTAGAGGAGGCGTAGCGAGGTAGTCTAGATGCCCGCCCGGTGGATATCGCTCTTTTATCCACCAACCGTTACACCCGCCCTCGACAACTCAAGGAAGAGTCCACGTTGAATGAGCGGCGCGTTACTGCACTCGGCGCCGCCTACATGCCAATCAGACCGGTTGCGGTTCGAACTCTGCCCTGGAGCGGTACAGCAGTTCCAGGTTGTCATGCTGCCAGGGGTGGAAGCCGGCCTTGAAGAAGTCCAGGTAGGTGCCGATCAAGGGGCGGAACACGCCTTCCTTGCCCCACATCCACCGGATGCCATCGCGCCAGACGCGCCAGTTCCACAGCAGCCCGTCGCGCTTGAGCATGTGCGCCAGGCCGCGGCTGGTATCCAGCACAAAGAAGAAGGTGCCCATCAGCATGGCGCGACGCAGCAGTTTGCGATTGCCACACACCTGATTGAACACATCGAAGGCCACGGCCTTATGCTCGGTTTCTTCCAGGGCATGCCAGCGCCATAAGCGGATCAGTTCCGGGTGTGCGCCTTGCAGGTGTTTGGGGTCGCGCAGCAGGCCGTCGGCCATGATCGCGGTGATGTGTTCCAGCGCCGCGGTCGCCGCCAGTTGGCGTTTGGCTGAGAACTTCTTCTGGGTATAGCGGATACGGGCCTGGGCGCGGCGTTCAATGCGGGTGATGTCGTAACCGAGTTCGCGCAGGCGATTGCTGTATTCCAGATGTTCACGGCTGTGGTGGCCTTCCTGCCCGATGAAGCCACGAATCTGCTCTTTCAGCGCCGGGTCGCTGATCTGGTCGCGGAACTGTCGCACCGAGTCGATAAAGAAGCGCTCGCCATCGGGGAATAACACCGACATGGCATCGAACAGATGGGACTTGAAGGCATCGCCACTGTGCCAATGTCGCGGTAATGGATTGGGCAGATCGAAATCCAGGTGGCGCGGGCGGATTTGCAGTCCTTCGGGGGTGGTGCTGACCATGCTGACTCCCTGAGTCGTTGCTTAACCATGGTCACACTATGGGTGGGGCAGTCTGGCCGGGAAAGGTTATCAGCAGCCAATGTTAAGGTCATTTGTGGCCATGGCTGCGCGCGCGTGCATGGCAGAAAAACAAAAGGCCCCGGTTGGGGCCTCAAGCATGCGCGAGTCGCTCAGGCGGCTTCGGCTGGGGCTCGAATTCCAGGCGGTACTGTTCGACCAGATGCAGGTTGTCGTGCTGCCAGGGGTGGAAATTGCCGCTGTAGAAATCCAGGTAAACGCCGACCAGTTGGCGGTAGATGCCATCCTTGCCCCATAGCCAGGTCAGGCCATCGCGCCAGACCCGCCAATTCCACAGCAGGCCATCGCGCTTGAGCAGGTGCACCAAACCCTTGAAGGTGTCGATGGTGAAGAACAGCGTGCTCTGCAGCATCGCCCGCCGCCGCAGCCATTTGCTGCCACAAACGGCTTGATACACGTCGAATGCCACCGCTTTGTGCTCGGTTTCTTCCAGCGCATGCCAGCGCCACAGTTTGGCCATGGTTGGGTCGGCGCCGTCCAACCAGCGCGGGTTTTTCAGCACGGCGTCGGCCATGATCGCAGTCAGGTGTTCGACGGAGCAGGTGGCGGCCAGTTGCAACTTGGCGGGCAGGTGTTTTTTCACGAAGCCCAGCCGGCGTTTCAGCCCGCGCTCCAGATAGTCCACGTCATAACCCAGTTCGCGCAGACGCTGGCTGTACTCCTCGTGCTCGCGGCTGTGATGGCCTTCCTGGCCAATGAAGCCGCGAATCTGCTCCTGCAGTAATGGGTCGTCGATCTGCTGGCGGAACAAGCGCACCGAGTCGATAAAGAAGCGTTCGCCATCGGGGAACAGCACCGACATGGCGTTGAAGGTATGGGTTTTGAAGGCATCGCCGCTGTGCCAGTGGCGTGGCAGCGGGTTCGGCAAATCGAAGTCCAGTTGCCGTGGGCGGATTTCCAAACCTTTGGGGGTGGTACTGAGCATACGGACTCCCGGAACATCATTAGGACTATCGTGCAACTATGAGCTTGCCGGCCTTTGTCGGACAAGGGTATCTTCTGGCCAACATTCGAGTCATATCCGGCCAGGTTCTTTAGTCAAAGCCGATAAAAATAATAACGATGAAGCCGCCGCTACCATGAAACAGCCACTGAATTTCACCGCCGAACTGGTCCCGATTGCTTATGCCAGTGCGCTGCTCGATCTGGCCGAGCAACTCGGCCTGCCACGGGCCGAGTTACTGGCGGCGGCGCGGGTCAAGCCGCAGGTGCTGGACAACCCGAATGGCCGCCTGTCCTTTATCGACTTCAACCTACTGGCCAGCGCCGCGTTGCTGCATTGCAACGAGCCGGCGTTGGGGCTGGTGCTGGGGCAGCGGTTGAACGTCTCGACCCACGGCATTCTCGGCTATGCGGTGCTGTCCAGCGCCAATCTGGGTAAGGCCATTCAGTTTGCCCTCAAGTACTACCGGGTGCTCGGCCTGGCGTTCGAGTTGGAGATGGTCGAGGCGGGCGAGCGCGTCGAATTGCGCGCCAGCGAGGCGATGCCGCTGGGCGCACTCAGCCGTTTTGCGGCCGAAGGTTTGCTGAGCAGCCTGCACACCATCGCGCACTTCTTGGTCGGCGAGGAGATGCTCGGGGTCGAAGTGGGTTTTGCCTATCCCGCGCCGGCTTATGCGGCCCGCTATCGGGAGGTGTTTGGCGCCGCGGTGCTGTTCGAACAGCCCTACCACCGCATGAGTCTGCCGAAGACTTACCTCGAGCGACCGATGGCCCTGGCCAACCCGGCCACGGTGCAGATGTGCGAGCAGCAATGCGAGGCGCTGCTGGCCAGCCTGGACGTTCAGGATGGCCTGCTGACGCGGGTGCGCCGCCTGTTGCTGGCACGGCCGGGTGACTTTCCTGACCTGGGCAGCGCCGCCGCGGCCTTGCACACGAGTGGCCGTAGCTTGCGGCGGCACCTGTCACTGATGGGGACCAGCTACCAACAGGTGTTGGATGAGGTGCGCAAGCGTCTGGCCTTGCAGTACCTGACCACCACCCATCTGCCGCTGTACGAGATTGCCTACCTGCTGGGTTTCAGCGACCCTTCGAACTTTCGCCGGGCGTTCAAGAAGTGGACGGGAAAGTTACCGAGCGATTATCGTGCCGAACCCTGATTCAAGTCCGTAGCAAGTGCGCCGCCTTCGTGCACCCGCATGATCTGCACGTGGAATGATTTTTTTGGAGATGCCGTGATGAACCAACCCACTTTGATACGCGAAACCTTCCCAGTGGGGCCTTTGCAGTGCAACTGCACGATCATTGGTGATCCGCTCAGCAAGAAGGCTATCGTGGTCGATCCGGGTGGCAATCCCGACTTGATCATGGCGCGTCTCGAAGCCCATGGTTTGCAGGTGGTCAGCATCATCCATACCCACGCGCATCTGGATCATTTCCTGGCTTCCGGGCAGATGAAGGAAAAGACCGGCGCCACCCTGCATCTGCATCAGGAAGATCAATTCCTCTGGGATAACCTGGAGATGCAGTGCCGCATGTTCGGTGTGCCTTACATCCCGGTGCCGCCGCCGGATCAGTGGCTGCAAGACGACGAGGAGCTGGCCTGCGGCTGCGGCGTGGCGCTGCATACGCCTGGCCATACACCCGGCTCGATGAGCTTCTGGTTCCCCCAGGCCAAGCTGTTGATTGCCGGGGATACGCTGTTTCGTCGTGGCATCGGGCGCACGGATTTGTGGGGTGGCGACTACCCGACGATCGAGCGTTCGATCAAGCAGCGCCTGTACAGCCTGGATGAGGATGCGACGGTGGTTACCGGACACGGCCCGGATACGCGGTTGGGCGATGAAATGCGCGAAAACCCCTTCATCCGCGCCTGACGGGTTATGCACGGAATTTCTGGTCCCGGCCATGTTCTAATAACTCGCGGTCCACAGGGGCCGAAAAAATATCCAGGAGTAGAGTTCATGTTCATTTCGCGTCGCCTGATCATCGCCGCTACCGCTGTGGCCCTTTTGGCCGGCTGTGCTTCGCAAAACCCCTACGACACCCAGCCGCCCAGTTCGAACAAAACCGCCAAATACGGTGGCCTCGGTGCGCTGGCGGGTGCTGCGGCAGGGGCGTTGATCAGTCATGACGATCGCGGCAAGGGTGCGCTGATCGGTGCCGCCGTCGGTGCCGCCGCCGGTGGTGGTTATGGTTATTACGCCGATAAGCAAGAAGCCGAACTGCGCCGTAGCATGCAAGGCACGGGTGTCCAGGTGCAGCGCGAGGGCGACCAGATCAAGCTGATCATGCCCGGCAATATCACCTTCGCCACTGACTCTTCCGATATCGCCAGCAACTTCTATTCGCCACTGAACAACCTGGCGAACTCGTTCAAGCAGTACAACCAGAACAGCATCGAGATCGTCGGTTACACCGATAGCACCGGCAGCCGGCAGCACAACATGGATCTGTCGCAGCGTCGTGCGCAGAGCGTGTCCAACTATCTGACCTCGCAAGGGGTTGATGGCTCGCGTCTGTCTACCCGTGGCGCTGGCCCGGATCAGCCGATTGCCAGCAACGCCAACAGCGAAGGCCGTGCGCAGAACCGTCGCGTTGAGGTTAATCTGCGACCGCTACCGGGACAGCAACAGTCCCAGCCGCAGTATTAATAAGCGCTCCCGCTGTACCCAAGGCCTCCTGTTCTGGAGGCCTTGTCATTACAGGGCCGTAGGTTGGTGCTGAGCAGAAGGCGATGCCCAACAACCGGTCTGCAAGGCCGGGCTGCCAAGCGGGATTCAGGGTATAGGGCGTCGCGGGGCGACTCCTGGTTGGGCATCGCTGCGCTCAGTGCCAACCTACTTCTTGGCTTGCTTTCTATTTGCCCTAGAGCACGCTTAAGGCGCTGACGGGAACTCCTGATGCAGCCGTGCCAGCTGCGCGTCCTTGTCTTCCCAGAGCTGGTTGACCCACTGCTGGAACGCCAGGCGATAGGCCTCGTCGCTGTTGTAATCCTTGCCGAGGAACTGCTGGGGGATGTCCAAGCGCTGGTAACGCACCACCACCTTAGGCACTTCACCGCAGAGGAAGGCCCAAAAGCTCGGGTTGCCTGAGGGGTAATGGATGGTGATGTTGACCATGGACTTCAGCTGCGCGCCCATGGCGTCCAGTACGAAGGCGATGCCGCCGGCTTTGGGTTTGAGCAGATAGCGGAACGGCGAGTTCTGCAGCTCATGCTTAGCCTGGGTGAAGCGGGTGCCTTCGAGGAAGTTGAACACGGCCACCGGCACGTCGCGGAATTTCTCGCAGGCTTTGCGCGTGGTCGCGGTGTCCTGGCCTTTCTTCTCCGGGTATTTGGCCAGATAGGCTTTGGAGTAGCGCTTCATAAAGGGAAAATCCAACGCCCACCAGCACAAGCCAATCACCGGCACCCAGATTAATTCCTGTTTGAGGAAGAATTTGAAGAACGGCATACGCCGGTTCAGCGTGTGCTGCAGCACCACGATATCGACCCAGCTCTGGTGATTGCTGGTTACCAGGTACCAGCCGTCGTGCTTCAGTTGCTCACGGCCCTGGAGGTTCCACTCGGTTTGTTGCGTCAGCCACATCCAGCCGCTGTTGCAGGCGATCCAGGCTTCCGCCGCCCAGTTCAACAGCAGATTGCAGAACTTGCGCACCGATTTGAACGGCAAGCACAGCTTGACCAGCGCGGCGATAAACAGAAACCAGCACCAGATAAGGGTGTTAACCAACAGCAGCAGAGCCGCAAGAGTGCCGCGTACAGGGCCAGGCAGAAAAGACAGCATGGGGGCAGGCGCCTCCAACAATGAGGCGATCTGGCCGCCTCGGATCGGGGAAATGCCCGCTGTTTGGATTGCTGGCGGGCATGGTTCGGGCAGAGGTTAACGATTGTTCTCTGAACTGCAAGCCCTGCTCAGGAAACTCGGAGTGAGGTCCTTTTCCTCATATCCAAGTAGGCGGGAACCCAGGAGTTACGCTGCATCTGGATACCCGCCTGCGCGGCTATGGCGCCTTACTCGACAGCCGATTCGTCCTTTATCTAGGCAGATTTGCCGCCTGAATAGCTGTCAGGGCGATGGTGTAGACGATGTCATCGACCAGTGCGCCGCGTGACAGGTCGTTCACCGGTTTACGCAGGCCCTGCAACATCGGCCCGACGCTAATGCAGTTGGCGCTGCGTTGCACGGCTTTGTAGGTGGTGTTGCCGGTGTTCAGGTCGGGGAACACGAACACCGTGGCGCGGCCAGCCACCGGGCTGTTCGGCGCTTTTTGCCGGCCGACGCTGTCGATCGCCGCCGCATCGTACTGCAAGGGGCCATCCAGTAGCAGCTCGGGGCGAGCCAGGCGCGCCAGGCGGGTAGCCGCACGGACTTTTTCCACCTCGTCGCCACTGCCGGAATCACCGGTGGAGTAGCTGATCATCGCCACGCGTGGCTCGATGCCGAAGGCCGTGGCCGAGTCGGCACTTTGCAGGGCGATTTCCGCCAGCTCCGCTGCGCTCGGATCTGGGTTTACCGCACAGTCGCCGTAGACCACCACTTGATCGGGCAACAGCATAAAGAACACCGAGGACACCAGTTTGTAGCCAGGCGCAGTTTTGATCAGCTGCAAGGCCGGGCGGATGGTGTTGGCGGTGGTGTGAATAGCGCCGGAGACCAGGCCGTCCACCTCATCCAACGCCAGCATCATGGTGCCGAGCATCACCGAGTCTTCCAGTTGCTGCGTGGCCATTGGTGCGTTCAGGCCTTTGCCTTTGCGTAGCTCGACCATCGGTGCCACATAGCGGTTGCGAATCAGGTCAGGGTCAAGAATCTCCAGGCCCGGCGGCAACTCGATGCCGTGGGCTCGGGCGACGATCTCCACCTCTTCAGGCTTGGCCAGCAGCACACAGCGGGCGATGCCACGGGCCTGGCAGATCGCCGCGGCCTGCACAGTGCGTGGTTCGCTGCCTTCCGGCAGGACGATGCGTTTGTTCGCCGTTTGCGCGCGTTGCACCAACTGGTAGCGAAACGCCGGTGGTGACATGCGCAGCTCGCGGGGCTCGCCGCAACGTTGGCGTAGCCATTCGTAGTCGATATGGCTGGCGACGAAGTCGGTAACTCGTTCCGCGCGCTCGCGGTCGTCGACCGGGATTTCCTTGTTCAGGCGGTTCAGGTTGGTCGCCGTGTCGTATGAACCGGTGGTGACCGAAAGCACCGGCAAGCCGCTTTGCAGCGCACCGCGGCAGAGCTCCATGATCCGTGCATCGGGCGCAAAGTCGCTGCACAGCAGCAGCCCGGCCAGCGGCATGCCATTCATCGCCGCCAGGCTGGCCGCGAGGATGATGTCGTCGCGATCCCCCGGGGTGACCACCAACACGCCGGGCTTGAGCAACTGCACGGTGTTGGCTACGGCGCGGGCGCAGAGCACGATCTTCAGCATCCGTCGTTGTTCATAGTCGCCGGCGTTGATCACCCGCGCGCCCAGCAGATCGGCGATATCGCGGGTGCGCGGGGCGTTCAGTTGTTCCTGCCAGGGGATGCAGCCGAGGAGGCGGAAGTCGTCGGTTTTCAGTAGCGGCGAGAGTTCCTTGAGGCGCGCAGCGAAGGCGTCAATACCATCCGTGCTGCGCACCTTGTTGAGAATCACGCCGAGCACTTTTGGGTCTTGCGGCCCGCCGAACAGCTGGGCCTGGATTTCAATGCTGTCGGACAGTTCGCTCAGGGGTTCATCTTCCGGCGCCGAGACCAGAATCACTTCGGCATCCAGACTCTTGGCCAGGTGGAAGTTGACCCGTGCCGCATAGCTGGCGTAACGGGTCGGAACCATGCCTTCGACTATCACCACATCTTTATCGGTCGCCGCCTGCTGGTACAGGCTGATGATTTGTTCCAGCAGTTCATCCAGTTGGCCGTCACCGAGCATCCGCTCGACCTGAGTCAAGTTCAGTGGTTGCGGTGAGTGCAGGCCGTGGGTGCGGGCGATCAGCTCGCTGGAGCGCTCCGGGCCGAGATCGCCTGGGTGCGGCTGGGCGATGGGCTTGAAAAAGCCGACCTTCAGCCCGGCGCGTTCAAGGGCGCCGACCAGACCGAGGCTGATGGAAGTGAGGCCGACGCCGAAGCCGGTCGGGGCGATAAAAAAGGTCTGCATGTCATTTCCTGTGTGGGGGCGAATCGATTCGCCCACTGGGGTCACGCTGGACACATTCGTTGGCTATGTCTGAATTAAGGCACATTGGAAAAGCAAAAAACCTGTAGGAGCGGGCCATGCCCGCGAAACGCCCATCGCGGGCATGGCCCGCTCCTGCGGAGAACAACAGCCCGCTCAACATCTAACCGGACATAGCCAATGAGTTCGCCCCTATCCGATCATATTAGTTAGTGAGCAACGCCAAGGTGTCCAGGGCGATCTGGCGCTCCTCGTTGGTCGGCACCACCAATACGCGCGGGTGACCATAAGCCTGGATCGGCCCGGCGATGCCACGGATGCAGCGGGCGTTGGCCTGCTGGTCGAGCGCGAGGTTGAGCAACTTGAGATGGGCCACGGTTTTGCTACGGATCAGCGGTGAGTTCTCGCCGATACCGCCGGTGAAGATCAGCCCGTCCAGTTGCGACAGGGCGCAGCTCATCGCTGCCAGGGACTTTGCCAGGCGATAGCAGAACACTTCGATGGCCAGGGTCGCCCCCGCATGGCCTTGCTCGCGCGCCTGCTCCAGGCTGCGCATGTCATTGGACAGGCCGGACAAGCCTTTCAAGCCGCTGTCGTGGTTCAGCATCTGTTCGATCTGCTCCAGGCTCCAACCGAGGGTGCGGGCCAGATGGCTGTGCAGGTTGGGGTCGACATCACCACTGCGGGTGCCCATCGCCAAGCCTTCCAACGGGGTCAGGCCCATGCTGGTGTCACGGCTTTGGCCATTGACGATGGCGCAGGTCGAGCAACCATTGCCCAGATGCGCCGACAGCCAACTGCTATCGCCAACCGCCAGGCCGGCCAGCTCGGCCGCGCGATGGCTGACGTAGCGGTGGCTGGTGCCGTGGAAGCCATAACGGCGAACACCGTGCTCGCGGTACAGCTGCTCCGGCAGGGCATAACGATAGGCGTATTCGGGCAGGGTCTGGTGGAAGGCGGTGTCGAATACCGCGACCTGGGTCAGGTTCGGGTAGAGCTTGATAGCCGCCTCGATGCCCAACAAATTGGCCGGGTTATGCAGCGGCGCCAGGGGCGCGGTGGCCTGGATCGCCGCCAATACCTGCGCGTCGATTTTGCGGGCGCTGGTGAAGCGTTCGCCGCCGTGCACCACACGGTGGCCGATGCCGTGCAATTTGCCGCCGGCCGCGCCGTGCACCAGTGGCAGCAACTGCGAGAGCGCGGCGCGGTGGTCGGCATTGGGGATCATCAGGCTGTCCCTTTCGCCACCGCGTTGCCAGTGCAGCACGGCATCATGGCTGCCCAGGCGTTCCGCGATCCCGCTCAACGTAAACTGCGAGTGGGCCTCGTTGACCAAGGCGAACTTGATCGACGAGCTGCCGCAGTTGATTACCAGAATATTGCGTGCAGGCATCGTTACTCCTTGGTTTGCTTAGGCTCGCTTTCGTCAACGGAGCCTCGATCCTGGGCACACCAGCCACAGGGGAACAACTGGCCGATCTGTGCTTGCCGTTGCAGGGGATCGAGCACCCAGCTGCGCGCCTGCCAAGGCGGTTGGTGGCGCAGGTGCTGAGTATGGCCGCAGGACAGGACTGCCACCCAATGGCCGTCCTCGTCCTGACGAAAGCCAAGAATACGGGAAGCACTGGCGCTCGGCCGTCCGTCAGTGCTCGGGTCGCTTTCGGCCGGCTGCTTGGTTAAACTTGCCCGTTCTACAATCTTTCGCAAAGGTCTCGCCCCATGCTGATCGCCGCCAATAAGGCTGTCTCCATCGACTATACCCTGACCAACGACGCCGGTGAGGTGATCGACAGCTCCGCTGGCGGCGCTCCGCTGGTCTACCTGCAAGGTGCAGGCAACATCATCGTCGGTCTGGAAAAGGCTCTGGTCGGCAAACAAGCCGGTGACGAGCTGACTGTGGCCGTTGAGCCAGAAGAAGCCTACGGCGAGTACAGCGCCGAACTGGTCAGCACGCTGAGCCGTAGCATGTTCGAAGGCGTCGACGAGTTGGAAGTCGGCATGCAGTTCCACGCCTCCGCTCCGGACGGCAGCATGCAGATCGTCACCATCCGCGACCTCGATGGCGATGACGTGACGGTCGATGGCAACCACCCGCTGGCGGGTCAACGCCTGAACTTCCAGATCAAAATCGTTGCAGTGCGTGACGCCAGCGAAGAAGAAATCGCTCATGGTCACGTGCACGGCGAAGGTGGTCACCACCATTGATTCAGCTAAGCTGCTAAGGCGGCAGACTGGGAATACTGAGAAGGCGCCTACGGGCGCCTTTTTTGTCCGTTGTGTTTTATTGGGAGTTCGTCATGAGTGCCTTTCACGACATCAATTTACGTGCCCTAGATGGCCAGGAGTTGCCGCTTGCGCCCTTCAAGGGTCAGGTGTTGCTGGTGGTTAATGTCGCCTCCAAATGCGGGTTGACGCCGCAGTACGCTGGTTTGGAAAGTCTTTATCAGCAATACCGCGACCAGGGTTTCAGCGTCCTCGGCTTGCCGTGCAACCAGTTCGCTGGCCAGGAACCGGGTAGCGAAGACGAGATCCGCGAATTCTGCAGCCTCAACTATGGCGTGAGTTTTCCGCTGGGCAGCAAGCTCGAGGTGAATGGCCCTGGCCGCCATCCGTTGTATCGTTTGCTGGTGGGCGAGGGCGCCGAATTCCCCGGTGATATCACCTGGAATTTCGAGAAGTTTCTGGTAGGCCAGGATGGCCGGGTGCTGGCGCGCTTTTCGCCACGCACCCCGCCGGATGACCCCGCCGTGATTCAGGCTATCGAAAAAGCCCTGGCTTGAGGCAAGCGGCCGAGCAAGGCAGTCAATAGACGGTATCGAGAGCGATGATTTCTGCTGCCGGGAGGCGGCGAGTAGCCTGAACGCATTCCAGACAAATGCACTTTCAGGAGGCTCCCATGAATCGCTTGCTCGCTCTCGCCCTGTTGCTGACCACCGCTGTTCTCGCCGGCTGTGCCGGGCATTCCGCCCTGGAACTGCATCCCTACAGCGCCGATGAAACCCGGCAACTGGCCCTCGAAGACCTGAGCCGTCGCGGCCTGCCCTTCGAAGCATACGAATTGCAGAAAGCCCAATTGCTCGGCACCCAGCGCAAGAGTTTAGAGTTCGACAACCAGGGCGAATTCAACGCTGAGCACAGCGTGATCCGTGCCGACCGCCAGGGCTGACGCTGGGTTCCCGGCTGCGCGGGAACGACGGTGTTTGGGATAGCGAGAGTTTGATTCCGATCTCGCGCTCGACACCCGCTTCTAGTTCTAGCCCTCAATCACGCAAATCAATAGTGCTGGGCTCAGCGAGACGACCGGTCATATGCTTGCGCCATGAACAGCACTATGACCAGCGCCACAAACAGCAGCATCCGACTCGACAAGCGTGACCTGATCCTTGCCAAAGGCGCCCAGGTGATGACCCGCCGCGGTTATCACGGCACCGGCGTGCAGGAAATCGTGCAGGCCGCCGGGATTCCCAAGGGCTCCTTCTATCACTACTTCGCCAGCAAGGAAGACTTCGCCTTGCAGGCCCTGGAGCATCTCTACGCGCCGCGCCTGGTGCGTTATGCCGAGGCCTTGGGCAACCCGGCGCTGAGCCCACGCGAGCGAATCGTCGGTTATTACCGCGAATTGATGGTGCACTTCGCCCGGCAGGAAAAGCCCGAGTACCACTGCTTTATCGGCAGCCTGAGTTTTGAGATGGCTGAGCTCTGTCAACCCATCGGCACCCAAGTGGAAAGCATTCTGCAACGCTCGGTAGAGATCCTTGCGCAGTGCCTGACGGCGGCCCGCGAAGCCGGTGAGCTGCCCGCGGAAACCGACTGCGCAGCCCTGGCCGAATTTATCGGCAATGCCTGGGAAGGTGCGCTGATGCGCATGAAAGTCGGCGCCAGCGCGGCGCCCCTGAACGTATTTCTGAACCAGCTGGAGCGTCTGCTGACGCCGCGCTGATCCAAAACTCTGGTTTTTTTACCTGGCGCCGAGACGACCGGTCGCCTGCCACTCGTTCCTTGTTAGGAGAATTGCATGACCGCCCTCGTAAAAGCCCTGTTCGAACCCTTCCGCCTTGGCGCTCTGGAGCTACCGACTCGCGTAGTCATGGCGCCGATGACCCGCTCCTTTTCGCCGGGTGGCGTACCGAATTCCAAGGTGATCGAGTACTACCGTCGCCGCGCTGCCGCTGGCGTTGGCCTGATCATCACCGAGGGCACCACAGTCGGCCATAAAGCCTCCAACGGTTACCCGAATGTACCGCGCTTCTACGGTGAAGACGCGCTTGCCGGTTGGAAGAAAGTAGTCGATGCGGTGCACGCCGAAGGCGGCAAGATCGTACCGCAGCTGTGGCACGTCGGTAGCGTACGCCGCTTGGGCGTTGAGCCGGATGCAAGCGTGCCCGGCTATGGCCCGAGCGAGAAACTCAAGGACGGCGTCGAGGTCGTGCATGGCATAACCAAGCAAGACATTGCCGAAGTGATTGCGGCCTTCGCCCAGGCGGCCAAAGACGCCCAGGCGATCGGCATGGATGGCGTGGAAATCCACGGCGCCCACGGCTATCTAGTCGACCAGTTTTTCTGGGCAGGCAGCAACCAGCGCACCGACGAATACGGTGGCAGCCTTGCGAACCGTTCGCGCTTCGCCATCGAATTGATCCAGGCCGTGCGTGCCGCGGTCGGGCCGGACTACCCGATCATTTTCCGTTTCTCGCAGTGGAAGCAGCAGGACTACAGCGCGCGTCTGGTGCTGACGCCAGAAGCCCTCGGCGAATTCCTCCAGCCGCTCTCGGACGCTGGTGTGGACATCTTCCATTGCTCGACACGGCGTTTCTGGGAGCCGGAGTTTGACGGTTCCGAGCTGAACCTGGCGGGCTGGACGCGTCAGTTGACCGGCAAACCGACCATCACCGTGGGTAGCGTGGGGCTGGACGGCGAGTTCCTGCAGTTCATGGTCAACACCGACAAGGTCGCGCAGCCGGCGAAGCTGGAGGGCTTGCTCGAGCGCCTGCACAAGCAGGAGTTCGACCTGGTGGCGGTTGGCCGTGCCTTGCTGGTCGACCCGGATTGGGCGGTGAAAGTCCGCGATGGCCGCGAAGAGGACATCCTGCCCTTCAGCCGCGAAGCGCTGATGAGTCTGGTCTGAACTAGTCGTTTTCCCCCGGTGCGCTGTTTAGCCAGCGCGCCACTTTGCAAGCCCCGGCACATCGGGGCTTTTTTTCGCCTGGCGAAACCCGTGATCGGTTGGGCTGACCGAGTTCGGTGAAGGCTGCAAGCGGCGACTATCACAACAAGCGCCGGCTCACCGGACAAGGAGTTCGGCATGCGGATTGGCCTGGTAGTGCGCTGAGTCTGGTGTTTATCGCCCCGGCCAACGCTTTTTGCTTAGTGCCTGTTCTTAACCGGGCGCTGGTTGCTCAGGGCCGCTGACGTGACTACTCAGATGGGAGTATTTCACCGTGCTCACGAGCTGCACGCAGGTGCTCCTCAAAGTGTTGGACTATGGCTCCCCAGCCCTGCCGGCCGGCATGTTGGCGAGCGTTCAGTCGCACGCGGCGCAAGGTCTCGGCATCCTCAAGTAGCCAGCAGGCTCCGTCGATAAAGGCCGCGTCATCTCCCGGCATAGCCAGCGCGCCGTTATGCCCATGACGGATATGCTGAGCCGCTGCGGCCTGATCGAACGCCACCACAGCAAGCCCGGAGGCGAGTGCTTCCAGCAGCACATTGCCGAAGGTTTCGGAGAGGCTGGGAAACAGGAACAGGTCGCCGGAGGCGTAATGCACGGCCAACTCTTCGCCGCGTTGCACGCCGCAGAACAGGGCATCTGGCAACTCCTTCTGCAGTTCGGTGCGCTGCGGGCCGTCACCGACCAGGATCAGCTTCAGTCGATGTTGTGGGTGGGCAGCTTGCAACGCGCTAAAGCTGCGGCCGAGTAGACCGAGGTTTTTCTCCACCGCCAGCCTGCCAACATGCAGCACCGCCAGATCGTTGGCCTCCAGGCCCCAGTTTGCGCGCAGTTCGGTCGAGCGTTTGGCCGGATGAAACAGTTGCCCGTCGACGCCGCGCGCCAGCAGTTGCACCCGCTGGAAGCTACGTCGCTCCAGCTCCAGGCGCTGGCTGGCACTGGGCACCAGGGTTAGCTGTGAGCGGTTGTGAAACCAGCGCAGGTAATGGGTCAGCGCACGGGTCAGCAGACCGAGACCGTAGTGCTCGCTGTATTGCTGAAAGTTGGTGTGAAAACCGCTGACCACCGGAATCCCCAAACGCCGTGCGGCGCGCAGGGCAGATAGCCCCAGCGGACCTTCGGTGGCGATATACAGCACATCCGGACGCTGGCGTTTCCAACGTCGCAGCAGTTTGTGCATGGACGCCTGACCCCACTGCAAACCGGGGTAGCCTGGCAGTGGCCAGCCGCGAGTCAGCAGCAGTTCGTCATCGCTTTTCTGGCCTTGATCGGCAGCCTGTCGTGGGCGCACCAGTTGCAGGCGATGGCCACGCTCACGCAGGCCGGCACACAGGCGGCCGAGGGTATTGGCCACACCGTTGATTTCCGGCGGGAAGGTTTCACTGATCAGTGCGATATGCAGGGGAGAGGCAGTCATGACGCCAGTTTCGACTGGCGCCATGTAAGCCATGTGACGTTAGCGTTGCGCAGCCGTGACAGCGCTATCGCCGCGCTCACGCACCCAGAACAAGGTGGCGCCGGCCACGGCGGCGGGCATCATCAGCACGTTGACCCCCGGAATCAGCAGCGCCAGGTACACCGAACCGCCGAAGCCGAGGCTCTGCCAGCGCTTCTCGCGCAGCCAGGCGAGCATCTCGTTCCAGCCCAGCTTGTGGTTGTCCGCCGGGTAGTCGATGTATTGAACGCACATCATCCATACGCCAAACAGCAGCCACAGTGGCGCGGCCAACAGGTTGACCACCGGGATAAACGACAGGATCAGCAGAGCGATGACGCGTGGCAGGAAGTAGCCGAGTTTGCGCAGTTCACGACCAAGGGTGCGCGGCACCATGGCGACCAACTCGCTCCAGTGAAACGCCGGGAAGTTGTCCTCGCCACGCAGCACGACTTCGACTTTTTCTGCAAGGAAGCCGTTAAACGGTGCGGCAATGATGTTGGCCAGCATGGTGAAGGTAAAAAACACCATTAGTAGCACCAGCACAAAGAACAGCGGCCAGAGCAAATAGCTGAGGAAGCTCAGCCATTCCGGCAGGTCAGGCATAAACGCAGTGATCCAGCTATTGAACTGCTGCACGGCAAAACCGATCAAGACAACGAAGAGGATCAGGTTTATCGCCAGCGGCAACAGCACGAACAGCCGCAAGCCAGGGCTCAGCACCAGCTTCAGGCCTTCTCGCAGATATTGCGGGCCAGACAGCACAGGGGCGGGCATGGGGTTCTCCCGAAAGTTAAAGTCGCGCCGACCTTACCGGCTTTGGGTGTGCGGGGAAAGTCTGGGCGGCTGGTAGAGGCAGGCGCTTGCGATCCTGATAGTCAAAACGCATGAGCAGCAGGCGCTCTCCAAGAGGCTGTAGACAATCGGCAATGTCAGCGCGATGAGGGGGCGGACAGTCTGCGTAGGCATTTGCGTAGGGGCATACCGATAAGGACGATGTGGCCAATAAAGCTCGGGGCGAGGCGTTTAGCCTGCATAGGGATTATCTATTAAGTGGATTAGAAATCGGTACTTCCTCAATTGACCTAGTCTGCGTAGCCTTGCCGTCAATTCTTCAACTCGCCCTCAAGTTTCAAGCTAAAGGAGTTTTTCCATGAGCGTATTGGTCAACAAACAAGCCCCGGACTTCACCTCTGCTGCGGTATTGGGTGACGGTTCCATCGTTGAGAACTTCCAGCTGTCTGCCCTGCGCGGCAAATACGTGGTGCTGTTTTTCTGGCCGCTGGACTTCACCTTCGTCTGCCCGTCGGAAATCATCGCGCACAACAATCGCATGGATAAATTCCGCGAGTTGGGCGTGGAAGTGGTCGGCGTGTCGATCGACTCGCAGTTCACCCACTACGCCTGGCGTAACACCCCGGTCGAGAAGGGCGGTATCGGCGAAGTCGAATTCACCATGGTGGCCGACGTTAAGCACGAGATCACTCGCGCCTACGGCATCGAACACGAAGACGGCGTGGCGCTGCGGGCCACCTTCCTGATCGACAAGAGCGGCGTTGTACAGCACCAAGTCGTGAACAACCTGCCGCTGGGTCGTGAAGTTGACGAAGTGCTGCGTCTGGTCGAGGCATTGCAGTTCACCGAAGAGCACGGCGAAGTCTGCCCGGCCGGCTGGCGCAGAGGCCAGAAAGGCATGAAGGCTGACGCTGCTGGTGTGGCGGCTTACCTGGCCGAGAACGCCGGCGCGCTCTAAGTGTAGGGTGGGTTAGGCCAACGGCCGTAACCCACCATCCGGCCCAGCGGGCCGGCCAATTTCGATGCCTGTCGGCATCGATGGTGGGTTACGCCGCTAATGCGGCTAACCCACCCTACGATTTTTCCGGGGCTGCCGCTCCTCCCAAGCCTTCCCCAAGTGCTTTGGTGGCCCCCTTTTATTTCCGACTCGCCGTCGGGAGGAGTCAGTTATGTCTGAAGTTCGTCACTCGCGAGTGATCATCCTCGGCTCCGGCCCTGCCGGTTACTCGGCTGCGGTCTACGCAGCGCGCGCCAACCTCAAGCCGCTGCTGATCACCGGCATGCAGGCTGGCGGTCAGTTGACCACCACCACCGAAGTCGACAACTGGCCGGGCGACGTCCATGGTCTGACCGGCCCGGCGTTGATGCAGCGGATGCAAGAACACGCGGAACGTTTCGAAACCGAGATTGTGTTCGACCACATCAATGCAGTGGATCTGGCCGGCAAGCCGTTCACCCTGGTCGGTGACAGCGCGACTTATAGCTGCGATGCACTGATCATCGCCACCGGTGCCAGCGCTCGCTACCTCGGCCTGCCGTCGGAAGAAGCCTTTATGGGCAAGGGCGTTTCCGCTTGTGCGACCTGTGATGGCTTCTTCTACCGCAACCGTGAAGTGGCGGTAGTCGGGGGCGGTAACACCGCCGTGGAAGAGGCGCTGTACCTGGCCAATATCGCCAGCAGGGTCACCCTGGTGCATCGGCGTGAAACCTTCCGCGCAGAGAAGATCCTGATCGACAAGCTGCACGCCCGGGTTGCGGAAGGCAGGATCGTGCTCAAGCTGAATGCCGCGGTAGACGAGGTGCTCGGCGACAACATGGGCGTTACCGGTGTACGTCTGAAAAACAATGACGGCAGCAGTGATGAGCTCAAGGTCGACGGCTTGTTCGTTGCCATCGGTCACACACCGAACACCTCGCTGTTCGAAGGCCAGTTGGCGTTGAAAGACGGCTATCTGGTGGTTAACGGCGGTCGCGATGGCAACGCCACTGCGACCAGTGTGCCGGGTGTGTTTGCCGCTGGCGACGTGGCGGATCATATCTACCGTCAGGCCATCACCTCCGCTGGCGCCGGCTGCATGGCCGCGCTGGATGTGGAGCGTTACCTCGACGCGCAGTAAGAGTTAGAGCAATAAAAAGCCCCGCCACGTGCGCAATGCTGTTCACTTAAGCGATGTGCGCCTGGGCTCCCCTCTCCCGTTTACGGGAGAGGGGCTGGGGGAGAGGGTAAATAGCGGGCAAAAGTGAATTCATCTGGCATGCACCCCTCTCCCTAACCCTCTCCCCAGAGGGGCGAGGGGATAAAAGGCGAAGACGTATGCTTAAGTGAACAGCATTGCCGCCAAGTGCGGGGCTTTTGCTTATGGGCACGGGCTCACACCCAGCGGTTCAACTCCAGCGTCCGTGAACTCATGCGCAGGTACTGATCGCTGGCCTTCATCAGCAGCGCATTGCGATCGACGGTCAGCTCGCGGGGTTTGTTGCCCGCCGATTCGCAGCGGTAAAGCGTTTGCTCGGCATGCTGGCGCAGGCACAGGTAACGCTGGGTGCGAGCCTCGACCTTGAGGGTCAGCATGTCGATATAGGCCACCTGCACTTGATCGCTCTGCCCGGTTTCCAAGGCGCAACGTTGCAAGGCCGGTGTATGGGTAAACGGCGAGGCGGAGAGCATCACGTGCTGGCAGTCGAGTAGGTCGTGGCGCAGTTCGCCATTGTGATACCAGCGGCCACGGATATCGCGATCCAAGGTCAGGCTTTTCTGCCCTAAGTTATCGACCTTCAGCCACAGATGGCGAAAACGCCAGCGCGGGTCGCAGTTCAATACGTAGGTGGCCGCAATGCTGTGGCCCTGCACGCTCTGCATCAGATGACTGCTGGCGTGTATGCCGCTGTCGTCTTGCTTCAAACGCAGGTTTTCCACGCCAGGGTTGATCCATGGTTTCCATACCAAGGTCTGCTGCATCCAAGCGACTCCAAGCCAGGTAAGAGGGGGCGGGTACAACAGAGGGACGGCGCGGAGCGTGCGGAACACCGTCCTTGGTGTTCTCCATAGCCGTAGGATAAGTGGATTTTTCTGTGACGTCTGTCAGCCTTTGCCTACAGCTGAGCAGTTATTTACCCATGCCTGCGTGGCTCGAAGGCTGGCTGCACTCGGCTTAACTCTTGCGTTTCAGCGACTGCTGGGTGAAGCGCACACCGCTCAGGCCGGTTTCCATCAGCGCGCGGATGTTGCCGTGGTCACTGCCGGTTGGGGTGGCCAGTACGCTGCGGTAGTGTTCGCCGAAGGCTTGCAGGGTTTCTTCCAGGCTCAAGCCTTCCAATAGTGCCAGGCTGAGGGTCTTGCAGGAGCCTTCATTCTGTCCCTGTGCGTTTTCTAGCGTGCCGTTAACGAAGGCGCTGGGCTGATAGTCGTAGTGCTCGGCGATAAAAGCCAGAGTGGCGGCGAACAGGTGCTGCTCGCTGCGCAGGCTGGCGCGAAAGTCGAGGAGTGCACTCATGATTTGCTGCCCTTATCGAAAGCCGCCTGTTGTTCGCTGCTGGCTTCCTTCTGGTATTTGCTCTTCCACTCGCTATAAGGCATGCCATAGATCTCTTCGCGGGCCTGCTCGGCCGTAACGGGCAGGCCAATGTCGTCGGCGGCGGCCTTGTACCACTTGGACAGGCAGTTGCGGCAGAAGCCGGCGAGGTTCATCAGCTCGATGTTCTGCACATCTGGGCGCGAACGCAGGTGTTGCACCAGTTGGCGGAAGGCGGCGGCTTCGAGTTCGAGGTGTTCTTGCTCGGTCATGGCAGGGTTCTCCGAGGACGTGCGGGTGGCAGATGGGCGCGATGATAGAAGCGCTGGGCTGAAGCAGCAATGCCCGACGGCAGCGAGCTGTCGGGCGGTGCGCAGGCCGGTTCAGCGATGCCCTGCTAGGGTGATCGACACCGACTCGGCAAAGCGTAGGGCGTGCGGCTTGTCCACTTCCACTTCGGCATAACGCACGGCCGGGTGGGTCATCACCAGGTCGAGGATTTCCTGGGTCAGGCGCTCGAGCAGGGCGAAGCGATGGCCTTCAACGTGCTGGATGATCGCCTTGGTAATGGTGCGGTAGTTCAGCGCGTGCTCGATATCGTTCACCTGCACCGCGTCGACCGAGGGGTAGAGGATGGTCAGGTTGATCAGCACATCCTGCTTGTTGTTGATCTCTTCTTCTTTGATTCCGATGTAGGTGCGCAGACGCAGGTCCTTGACCCGAATCCGTGCCATTCCAGGCTCCAGTCTCGGCATAACTATTTACTCCGTCCAATCAGTTTCAGGAATTCGTGGCGGGTGTTGTAGGACTTCCGGAAAGCCCCGAGCATCACCGAGGTGTCCATTGTCGAGTTCTGTTTCTCTACCCCGCGCATCATCATGCACATATGCTGTGCCTCGATCACCACCGCCACCCCGGCGGCGCAGGTAACTTCCTGGATCGCCTCGGCGATTTGCCGGGTCAGGCTCTCCTGAATCTGCAGGCGCCGCGCATACATATCGACGATCCGCGCGACTTTCGACAGGCCGAGCACCTTGCCTGTCGGGATGTAGGCAACGTGGGCTTTGCCGATGAAGGGCAGCAGATGATGCTCGCACAGCGAATACAGCTCGACGTCTTTGACGATCACCATCTCGTCATTATCCGAGGCGAACAGCGCGCCGTTGACGATTTCTTCCAGGCTTTGCGCATAACCACGACACAGGTACTGCATAGCCTTGGCCGCACGCTGCGGAGTGTCCAGCAGGCCTTCACGTTCGGGGTTTTCGCCGAGGCCGAGGAGGATCTCGCGATAGTGGTGAGGCAGCTGTGGGTTCATCACAAGGTTCCCGCGGCGGACCTCATTTGAGGTGGCGGCCGCCGTTGACGGTCAGAGTGGTTCCGGTGACGTAGGGGTTGTCGAGCAGATAACGCAGGCTCTGGTAGATGACCTCGGGCCCAGGCGCGATGCCCAGCGCGGATTTGTCCAGGGCCCTGGCGCGGTACGCCGCGTCGTCGTGTTCGTTGAACAGGATGAGAGCCGGGGCGATGCCGTTGACCTTGATCCGTGGCGCGAATTTGGCCGCGAAGGACAGCGTCAGGCTATCCAGCCCGGCTTTGCTGGCACAGTAAGCCGGGCGATTGGCACTGCCTTTACGCGCCACGTCATCGCTGATGTGGACGATATCGGCCGGGCTCGAGCGCTCGAGGAGTTCGGCGCAATGCAGGTTGATCAGGTAGGGTGCGAGCATGTGCACGCTGAACATCTGTTGGAAGGCGGCGGCTTCGTTGCCCGGCGTTTCCGTCAGCCACTGCGAGGCGTTATGCACAATCGCGCGCAGGCACTGGGTGTGGTTTTTTAGCGTGCGAATAAAGGCCAGGATGCCGGCCTCAGTGGAGAAGTCCGCAGGTAGCGTCAACGCGCCTCGTTCACGCAAATGCACCAAGCTCTCGCGCTCGATGCGATAGCTGATGATTACCGCATGGCCATCATCGAGCAGGCGTTCGGCGCAGTGTTGGCCGATCCGCTGGCTGGCGCCAGTAATCAGAATTGGGGCGGAAACGCTCATGTGCGGCTCGTCGGGTAAAAGTAGGCGCCAGCCCGACCAGTCGGGTCGGCGGACAGGGCAACGTTACCGCAGTCCGCCGCCGTGCACAAAAAACTGCGGGCGTAGCTCGCTCGCGCCTAGTGCGCTGAAGGTAGACCGGGTGCTGGCACGCGCTGGGCTTGGCGCTTATGCAGCCAGGGATCAAGCCAGTGCGTCGCCAGTGGGATGAACCAGTAAGTCATCAGCGGCGTCAGGGCCAGCGTGCTGATGAATGTTCGCAAGGCCAGCGGCAGGTCGCTGAGCCAGCCGCCAAATGCCAGGTTGAAGCCCAGAGAGACTGGGAAGAAGGCCAGCCAGATCGCCATGCTCTGCTTCCAGCGCGGTGCTCGGCGATCGGCCGCACCGAACCAGGCGTCGATACCTTGCACGCGCTGTTCATGGGGCTGGGCGAACAAGCCTTGACCGCGTGTCAGCCAGGCCCGCCGCGAGGCGGAATGTTCCCAGCTGGCGAGAGTGGTCTCATCGGCGAAGCGGAAGACGATCTGGAATTCGTCATCATCGGCGGGTGGGGCGAGGACGCCGGAGCCGAGGTAGCCGGGAAAATCGGTCGCTAGTTGCTCGCCTTCGCGCAACCAAAGCATGAAATCGTCATAGCGCTCGCGCGCGACGCGGCGGGCCACCATCAGGGTGACTGGGGAAGCAGACATTGTGTATCTCCTTGAGCCTTGCGCGCGCTCGGGTAGAGCAGGCACAGCACAGCGGCCCCAGGGTGGCGGGGCGGCAGTTATAAACAGGCGGGATTATTCCGGTTTTTACAAAATACGCCAGCGCCAGCGGGTTATCAGGCGCTAGTGGTGATGGGGTTGAGGCGGCGGTGCTGCTGGAAGATGAACTGCCGCAGGCGTTCGCTATGCTGGGTTTTACCCCGACTCAGGCGGTAAGCGATTAAGCGTTGCTCGGTTGTGCGCGCCAGTATGCCGCGCAACTCGATAGGCTCTTGCCCAGGCAGCGGTAACCAGAGGGTGAAGCGCTTGGGGGGTTGAGTCTGGTTGCGCACCTCGACCAGCATCCCACTGAGCGATACGGAATGCAGCCACAGACCGCTTTGCGCGCCGTTTTCGTCAAGTAAACCGATCGGTTCTGCTAAGGGTAAGCGCCAAGGCCGGTCGGCGGAACCTTGTTCGACGATATTGGGAACCCCTAACTCCAGGTGCAATGCGTGGAATTCGTCTTCCACCAGTTGCAGCGGAAAGGTAATCCGTTCGCCATTGAAATGCGCTTCGATGGTGAGTTGGTCTTGCGCGGCAAGGCGCGTTAGCAGGTCTTTGGTCTGTGTGCCACCGTCGACACGCAGGCTTGGCGTGGACAGCTGACTCCCCAGGCTAGGATTGCCCAGCAGGCTCTGAATAAAGTCCAACTCTTCCTGAGTCAGTAGCGGATGGTTTTGCATCTATTAATGCTCCTGTTGATGCTCCGATGATGCGATACGAGTGTAGGTAGACAGGTGAGACAGCAGAAATGCCCATTAGTTACGGTGGGGGCGTCTTCAGTGCGGCTGGTTCGAGTTCCAATGGGTACCCCGGCCTCTGGCTTTCAACCTACACGCCGACGTCTTTTTGTAACCCTAGCTAATAGATTAGCTAATCGCCCGAATTGAACACTGGCACGATCAATAATCTTCTGCAGATGGCTTTGCCATCTTTGTGCTCGTCGCGCAGCAGACCGGCGGGTTTTCATGGTGGCGGATCGCCGCGAGCCTCATAAGGCATAATGCCCGGCATCTGCAGCCAGTTTCGGGAGCTATTTTATGAAAGTCGCCATTCTGTCCGGTTCGGTCTTCGGTACCGCCGAGGAAGTCGCCCGTCACGCCGAGCAGGTACTCAAGGCGGCGGGTTTCGACGCCTGGCATAACCCGCGAGCGAGCTTGGCTGAATTGCAGGCCTTCGCTCCTGAAGCCTTTCTGGCGGTGACCTCGACTACTGGCATGGGCGAGTTGCCCGATAATCTGCAACCGCTCTATTACGCGATCCGCGATCAACTGCCGGCGTGGCGTGGGTTGCCCGGAGCGGTGATCGGTCTGGGCGACTCCAGCTATGGCGACACCTTCTGTGCCGGCGGTGAGCAGGTCCGTGAACTGTTTGCCGAGCTGGGTATCCGCGAGGCGCAAGCCATGCTGCGGCTGGACGCCAGCGAGACGGTCAACCCGGAAACCGACGCCGAGCCTTGGCTGGCCGACTTCGCCGCTGCGTTGAAGGCCTGATGCACCCGCGCGCCGTTGAGCTGATCCGTGAGCTGCGCCTTGAGGCGCATCCGGAAGGTGGTTATTACCGGCGAGTATTCGAGTCGGCGCAGCGTTTAGCCAGCGGCCGCTTCTGCTCGACGGCGATTCTCTTCCTGCTCCCGGCGGGGGTGGCTGGCCGTTGGCACCGAGTCGATGCCGATGAGCTTTGGCATTTCTATGAGGGGGCGCCGCTGGAGTTGTTGATTGCGGATGTGCCTGAAACCATTCGCCGTGAAATCCTTGGCCCGGTCGGTGACGGATCGTTACCGCAACGCGCTGTGCCGGCCCAGGCTTGGCAGGCAGCTCGTACGCTGGGCGCCTTCACCTTGGTCGGTTGCACGGTGGCACCGGGCTTTGATTTCGCCGGTTTTCGTCTGCTTGCCGACGATGCCGAGGCGCAGCAGGCCCGGCCAGAGCTGATGCAGGCGTATCCCGAACTGCTTTAAGTCTGCCTGCTGCGCTAACTGAAGTCGCGACGGTCTGACTCGCTCGGCCACTAAGCTGGCTGCCACGGCAACTACCGGCCACGGCATCCCTCGCTAGACTCCTTGGCACGCCACAATAATAAATGCCGAGGTGAATCCCGTGACCACAGCCCAAGTTCTGCCCATCGCTAACATCAAAGATCAGGTCTCTGCCGCTGAGTGGCAGGCCCGTGTCGATCTCGCCGCCTGCTATCGCCTGGTGGCCATGCACGGTTGGGATGATCTGATCTTCACCCACATCTCCGCCAAGGTGCCGGGCACCGAAGACTTCCTGATCAACCCTTTCGGTCTGATGTTCCACGAGATCACCGCCTCCAGCCTGGTTAAGGTCGATCTCACCGGCGTCAAGTTGATGGACAGTCCCTATGAGATCAACCCGGCCGGTTACACCATCCACAGTGCGGTGCATGAAGTCCGCCATGATGTAGCGTGCGTGCTGCACACTCATACCGCCGCTGGCATAGCCGTCTCGGCACAGAAGCAGGGCTTGTTGCCGCTGTCGCAGCAATCGCTGTTCGTCCTCTCCAGCCTGTCCTATCACGGTTATGAGGGGGTGGCGCTGAACCACGAGGAGAAGGCGCGCTTGCAGGCGGATCTGGGAGAAAGCAATTTTATGATCCTGCCCAACCACGGCCTGATGACCTGCTCGAGCAGCATCGCCGATGCTTTCCTGATGATGTTCACCCTGCAGCGTGCCTGTGAGGTGCAAGTGATGGCGCAGAGTGGCGGCGCCGAGCTGATCCATATTCCGCAGCCGATCCTGGCGGGTGCAAAAGCCATGATCGCCGGGGTGATGCGCAGCGCTCTGGGCATGGGTGGGCAACTGGCCTGGCCGGCGCTGCTGCGCAAACTGGATCAACAGAACCCTGGTTACGCGGCTTGACGGCCTTGGCCGGCATTGCCTTGCACGATTGGCGGGCGCAGGGGCAGAGCTTCGAGTTCCGCGGTCACGCCATCCGTTATTGGACCGCCGGGCAGGGCGAGCCGCTGCTGCTGATTCACGGTTTTCCGACCGCCAGTTGGGACTGGCACTACCTCTGGAAGCCACTAACGGCAAAGTATCGGCTGATCGCCTGCGACCTGCTCGGCTTCGGCGATTCGGCCAAGCCGCGTGGGCATGCGTACAGCTTGCTGGAACAGGCGGATATCCAGCAGGCGCTGCTGAGTCATGTGGGCATAGACGGGGCAGTGCATGTCCTGGCCCATGACTATGGCGACAGCGTCGCCCAGGAGTTGCTCGCGCGGCATCACGATGGGCGCGTGCAGCTGGCGTCCTGCGTATTCCTCAATGGTGGGCTGTTTCCGGAAACCCATCGGCCGGTACTGGTGCAGAAGCTGCTGCTCGGTCCGTTTGGCCCGCTGATCGGCCGGCTGTTCTCCCGTCAGAAGTTGGCCGACAGCTTCGCGAAAATTTTCGGCCCTGAGACTCGACCGAGCGACAGTGAGTTGGACGATTTCTGGCGCCTGATTGCGGCGAACAATGGCCCAGCCGTGATGCACCGACTGATCCGTTATATCCCGGAGCGCCGTGTGCAGCGTGAGCGTTGGGTTGCGGCAATGCAAAAAGGCGGCGTGCCGCTGCGGGTGATTGACGGTGCGGTCGATCCGATTTCCGGTGCACACATGGTCGCGCGCTATCGCGAGCTGATTCCGCAGCCAGATACCGTGTTGCTGGAAGGTATTGGCCACTACCCGCAGACCGAGGCGCCGGAGCAGGTGCTGGAGCATTACCTGGCGTTTCGTCAGGCGCACCGCTGAAAGGGGCCGTGCAAGCTGGATTCGCCTATCAACTTGAGTCGGGATGATGTCCCCGGGCGGGGTCATCATCCCGCCACCTTATCGGGCGCTATTCAGGTGTGAGCGTCTTCATTGTGAGCGCTGCGCGCCTGCACGACACTCGCCCATCGCAAACCCTGCCGTAGGAGCCTTTTATGAGTGAAGCCGTCCGCTTCGAAGACAAAGTAGTGATCGTCACTGGTGCTGGCGGTGGTCTTGGCCGCGCCCATGCGTTGCTGTTCGCCAAACATGGCGCCAAGGTGGTGGTCAACGACTTGGGCGGCAGCACCCATGGCGAGGGCGCCAATGCCTCGGCCGCCGACCGCGTAGTCGCGGAAATCCGTGAAGCGGGCGGCACCGCGGTGGCCAACCACGACTCGGTGACCGACGGCGAGAAGATCGTGCAGAACGCGTTGGACACCTTCGGTCGCATCGATGTGGTGGTGAATAACGCCGGCATCCTGCGCGACAAGACCTTCCACAAGATGGAAGACGCCGACTGGGAGCTGGTTTACCAGGTGCACGTCGAAGGCGCCTACAAGGTGACCCGCGCGGCCTGGCCGCACCTGCGCGAGCAGAACTACGGCCGGGTGATCTTCACGTCGTCGACGTCCGGCATCTACGGCAACTTCGGTCAATCCAACTACGGCATGGCCAAGCTCGGCCTGTACGGCCTGACCCGCACCCTGGCCATCGAAGGCCGCAAGAATAATATCTTCGTCAACGCCATCGCCCCGACTGGCGGCACCCGCATGACCGAAGGCCTGATCCCGCAGCAAGTCTTCGAGCAACTCAAGCCGGAGCTGGTCAGCCCGTTGGTGGTCTACCTCGGTAGCGAAAACTGCCAGGAAACTGCCGGCCTGTTCGAAGTGGGTGGTGGCTGGATCGGCAAGGTGCGCTGGGAGCGCAGCAACGGCGCCGGTTTCGATCCGAAAGTCGGGTTCGACGCGGAAGACGTGGCAGCCCAGTGGCAGCAGATCTGCGACTTCGAAGGCGCCAGCCACCCGGCGGATGGGATGCAGGCAATGCAAGCGATGCTGGCTAACCTGCAGAAATACACCGGTTGAGGCATTTTCTGGGTTCCCGCCTTCGCGCACTACTGTCCGGAATAAAGTTGATCGTTCCCACGCTCCGCGTGGGAATGCAGCCTTAGACGCTCCGCGTCTGCTCTATGAAGGGAAGCAGAGCGTCCTGCTAGGGGGCTCACGCTGGAGCGTGGGAACCATCTTCCAGCGCTCCTTTTTCATGTCTGCCAGGAGTTGCGCCATGAGTGTCATCGTTGAAAAGAATGGCCCGGTCACCACGCTGATCATCGACCGCCCAGCGGTGCGCAATGCTGTGGATCGACCGACGGCCGAGGCGCTGGCCGCAGCCCTGCGTGCATTTGAGCAAGACGATGCGGCGCGCGTCGCGGTATTGACCGGCGCTGGCGGCACCTTTTGCGCCGGTGCCGATCTGGCGGCGGTGGCTGCAGGTGCTGAGCGTGCCAATCGCCTGGAAGTCGACGGCGATGGGCCGATGGGGCCAAGCCGGATGCAGCTGCGCAAACCGCTGATTGCGGCCATCGAAGGGTATGCGGTGGCCGGCGGCTTGGAACTGGCGCTGTTGGCGGATCTGCGTGTGTTGGCGGAAGACGCGGTGTGCGGCGTGTTCTGCCGGCGTTTCGGCGTGCCGTTGATCGACGGCGGTACGGTGCGGCTGCCGCGGATCATTGGCCAGGGCCGGGCGTTGGACTTGATTCTGACTGGTCGCCCGGTGCACGCCGACGAGGCGTTGGCGATGGGGCTGGCCAATCGCGTGGTGGCCAAAGGCTCGGCGCGCGCTGCGGCCGAGCAATTGGCGCATGAGATTGCAGCCTTCCCGCAGCGCTGCATGTTGGCCGACCGCGCCAGCGCTTACGCGCAGTGGGATTTGTCTGTTACGCAAGCGCTTGATAGCGAGTTTCGCGGCGGCATGGCAGTGATTGAAAGCGGAGAGACGCTAGCGGGCGCCAAACGCTTTAGCGCGGGCCGGGGGCGGCACGGTACGTTTTGATTGTCGGTATAAACGCGATCTTGGCTGTGTTGCTGGATTCCAAGAATAAGGAGTCGCGGGGCGACTCCCCGTTGGGCATCACTGCGTTCGGCGCCAACCTACGGACCACCGTTTGCCTGGGAGGCTACACAAACCCGTGGGTTGGTGCTGAGCTGAAGGCGATGCCCAACAACCGTCCTGCAAGGCCGGGCTCACCCGCATGAAACCGTGCATAGGGCTGTCGCATGGCGGCACCTTGTTGGTCAGTCCTCCAAGCTTGCTCCCCTCAAGTCTTGAGTGGCCTCGCTTGCCCCAGTCATACCAACCTTTCTTAATAAGCACATCACCCGCGCAACCTTTTCTGAGGTCGTTGCACCCACATTTTTGCTGGGCGCATTACGTGTCTCAAGAAGGTCGGGTTCTGCTCGCATCGAGAGTGATCGGTAAAGTTCCCGTCGGTCGTGGCGTAGCTCCTTCGTGTTCCGATCAGCGGGCCTCTAAGTCAGCCCTGTGGCGGGCATTCATACTAAAGGATGACAGGCTAAATCCATCCTTCGTGCGCTTAACCGGTGGGCGTTAGCTGGTTAGGGTTCTCCCCGTGTTTCGACCCAATTAGGAGAGCCCTATGACAACAAGAAAAAGGCCCGGAATCTTCCAGCCAAAAATTTTGGCTATTGCCGTCGCACTGGGGACTGCGGCCCCGGCCTATGCGGTGAGTTTCAATATTGGGGAAATCGAAGGGCAGTTCGACTCGTCGCTGTCGGTGGGCGCCAGTTGGTCGGTGCGCGGTGCGGACCGCGACTTTATCTTCCCGACTGGCAGCACCCCCGCCGCCGCTGCCGCGGGTCGCGCGAACGACACCGGCCACGCCTCGGCTCGGACCTCCGACGATGGCCGCAAGAACTTCAAGAAAGGCGAAACCTTCTTGAAAATCTTCAAGGGCATCCACGATCTGGAGCTGAAGTACGGCGATACCGGGGTATTCGTGCGTGGCAAATACTGGTACGACTTCGAGCTGAAGGACGAGAACCGGTTGTTCTACGACATCGACGATCACAACCGTAAAGAGGCCGCGCAGGCCTCCGGCGCGCAAATCCTCGATGCCTTCGTCTACCACAACTACAGCCTTGGCGAGTTGCCCGGCAGTGTGCGTGCCGGCAAGCAGGTGGTCAGCTGGGGCGAGAGTACCTTTATCGGCAACAGCATCAACTCGATCAACCCGATCGATGCCGCCGCCTTCCGTCGCCCCGGTGCGGAGATCAAGGAAGGCCTGATTCCGGTCAATATGCTCTACGTGCAGCAGGGCCTGACCGACACGCTGTCGGCTGAAGCCTTCTACCAGCTGGAGTGGGATCAGACCGTTGCCGACAACTGCGGCACCTTCTTCTCCACCTCCGACGTAGTGGCCGACGGTTGCACGGATCGCCTGGTGGTAGCCGGCAATGACCTGCCGCCCGGCCAGTCGAATAACACCGGCCCGGCTACTGGCAACAACTTTTATATCCCGCGTGCGGGTGATCGTGATGCCCGCGACTCCGGCCAATTCGGTGTCGCGCTGCGCTGGGTCGCCGAGGAGTTGAATGACACCGAGTTCGGCGCCTACACGCTGAACTACCACAGCCGCTCGCCCATCGTCAGTAACACCCGTACCCGCAATGGCTCGCCGGTGACGGCTAACTACTTTATCGAATATCCCGAGGATATCCGCCTATATGGCCTGAGTTTCGCGAGCAATATCGGTGGTACCGCGCTGTCCGGCGAGCTCAGCTACCGGCCGAATATGCCGTTGCAGATTAACGGTGTTGACCTGACCACGGCCGCGGCGGTTGCGCCCGTGGGGCCGGCGAATCTCGCCGCTATCGCCAGTTCACCGATATTCCGGTCGGGGCATGCATCGTCAGCATTAGGTTCCGAGATCTCCGGCTATGACCGTAAACCGGTCACCCAGGCGCAGATCACCGCGACTCAGTTCGTTGACCAGGTGCTCGGCGCTAGCCGCCTGACCCTGGTGGGCGAGGCCGGTTACAACCATATCAGCGGGATCAGCAACGACGTCGGCGAGCTACGCTTCGGCCGCGACTCGCTGTTTGGCTCCGGCCAGCTGTCGAACCCGGCGGTCTGCCGTGGGGCCAACCTGAACAATCCGAACGAATGTAACACCCACGGCTTCTTCACCAGCAGCTCCTGGGGTTACCGCCTGCGCGCCAACCTCGATTACAACAACGTGTTCGCCGGGGTCAACTTGAGCCCAAACGTCGCCTGGTCGCATGACGTCGACGGTTATGGGCCGAACTTCAACGAAGGCTCCAAAGCGGTGAGCCTTGGTCTTAACGCCGAATACGCAAACATGTACACGGCCAACCTGAGTTACACCGACTTCTTCGGTGGTGACTTCAACACCACCACCGATCGCGATTTCGTGGCGCTCAGCCTCGGCGTGAACTTCTAAGTCGGTATGCAGGGAAATAGTGAGGATTGATATGCAAATGAAGACAACAATAAACCTGATCAGCGCCCTAGCCCTATCTCTGCTGGCCAGCAGCGTTATGGCTGCGGTTTCCCCGGATGAAGCGGCAAAGCTGGGCACCACGCTGACACCTGTTGGCGCTCAGAAAGCCGGTAATGCCGATGGCAGCATCCCTGAGTGGACCGGCGGTTTGTCCACGACTGCGGGCGCCGTGAGTGCGGCTGGTTTCCTGGGTGATCCGTTCGCCAGCGAGAAGCCACTGTTCACCATCACCGCGAAGAACGCCGCGCAATACAAAGACAAGCTGTCGGCCGGTCAATTGGCGATGTTTACCCGCTATCCGGAAACCTATCGGATCCCGGTATTCACCACGCACCGTTCGGTTGCATTGCCCCAGAAGGTGTACGACGCTGCCAAGACCAGTGCGCTGAAAACCACGTTGCTAGAGGGTGGTAATGGTTTGGCGAACTTCGCCGAAAGCCGTTACTACGCCTTTCCGATCCCGCAGAACGGGCTGGAAGTGATCTGGAACCATGTCACCCGTTATCGCGGTGGCAACCTGCGGCGCTCCGCCGTGCAGGCAACTCCTCAGGTCAACGGCAGCTATACCTTGGTGAACCTCGAAGATGAGGTTGCGGTTCCAGGCGACATGCCCGATTTGGATGCGTCCAAGGCCGCCAATGCGCTGTTGTTCTTCAAACAGCGGGTAACTGCGCCAGCGCGTTTGGCGGGTAACGTACTGCTGGTGCACGACTCCCTGGATCAGGTGGCTGAGCCGCGAATGGCGTGGATCTACAACGCCGGTCAGCGTCGCGTGCGTCGTGCTCCTCAGGTTTCCTACGACGGCCCGGGTACCGCCTCCGACGGTCTGCGGACTTCGGACAACCTGGACATGTTCAACGGCGCGCCTGATCGCTATGACTGGAAGCTGGTGGGCAAGCGTGAGATGTACATTCCGTACAACAACTACCGCTTGAGTTCGCCTTCGGTCAAATACGAGGACATCATCAAGGCGGGTCACATCAACCAGGATTTGACCCGCTACGAGTTGCACCGTGTTTGGGAAGTTGAAGCGACGCTGAAGTCTGGCGAACGCAATATCTACGGCAAGCGCCGCTTCTTTCTCGATGAGGACAGCTGGCAAATTGCCGAATCGGAGCTGTACGACGGTCGTGGTCAGTTGTGGCGAGTGGGTGAGTCCCAGTTGATGCAGGCTTACCAGGCGCAAACACCGTATTACGCAGGTGAAACGCTCTACGACATCATCGCTGGCCGCTATGTGGTCGGGGCGCTGATGAACGAAGAGAAAAAGTCTATCGAGTACGGCACTAAAGCCTCAGTCAAAGACTACACCCCGGCGGCTTTGCGGAATGCCGGCGTCCGCTGATTGCTGATGTAGCTCCTTACTTAGGCGGCCTTAGAGGCCGCCTTTTTTATGGTGCGCCAGGCATGGCGCGTAGCGCCGTGACTGGCGCTGTCTGGCTCACTGTGGTGGTGAGCTGGATGACTTGGAGGTGGAAGTCCTCTACACACCCGGCAAGGGGAAGTGTTAGCTGAAGGCAAGGGTGTCGCGGGCGACTGCGAATCTGAAGGAAGCCGAAGGCAAACTGCTGGCCTGACGAACAGGAAGCGGATTAGGCGGCGTAGCGGGGTGAGGTAGCCATAATTGCCAAAGCCCGATACTTGCACGGAACGCTACGACGTAGATCCGACAGGCATAAGCAGGAAGGTCACGCGAATTACCCTGGGAGATCTGTTCGCCTGCCATGTGCTACCGGCATCGTGAGGTGACGGGATGGGCGAGCAGAAGTCAGCCGAGGCCGTAGTAGTTGCTCGGAACCGGAGCAATGAAGGGCTGAACCTGCCATGAGCGGATAGTCAGGTGTGCTCTCTGAGCGGGTCGCAGGCACAAGCTCCCTGATACGGAGGCCTGGACAATCAGGAGGTAGGGACCGGAAGTCCCGAGAGCCTGTCCGGGTGCTTAGACTACGCGGGCGACACATCGCACGAAACCAAGCTCGCTGATGCAGTTTGTCAGTAGGCAGGAACCGCCGTATACGGAACCGTACGTACGGTGGTGTGGGAGGACGGCGGGGGTGACCCCGCCTCCTACCCGATCGCGGCTGGATTTGAGAGATGTTACGGTGGAACGCTAAACTGCCCCGCGTTTGTTAAAACGCTTTAACCTCGATAAAAATGAGAACCGATGCAATGTCTGGGCATCCCAGCCACAGCGCGCTCAGCAGTGTGACGAGCTTGAATTCGCAGACCAATCGCCAAGCCCTCCCGCCACGCTTACCGGCGGCACATGTTGCGCGCCCGCGGCTGGCGCAGCTGCTGTTGGCCAGTGATTGCCGGTTGCGGCTGCTCTGCTCTCCGGCGGGTTTTGGCAAGACCGTGCTGCTCAATGAATGCGCGCGGCAGCTACCCGCCGATACGACTTTGCTCTGGTTGGAACTGGGTGGCCGGCCATTAACCCCCAAAGAGCTGCTCAGCCGTTTGGCGGCCGCGCTGCATAAGTCGCCGGGCGAAGGTGAGGTCTACAGCGAGCTGCTCGGTCTGTTGAGTGCGATTGATCAGCCACTCTGGATCATGCTCGATGACTACCCGCGCGAGTCCTGCGCCGAACTCGATGCGTGCCTCGATAGACTGCTTGAACAGGGGCCTGGTTCGTTGCGTTGGTGGGTCAGTAGTCGCCGACAGCCGGCCTGGAATCTGCCGCGCTTGCTCTTGCAAGGCGATCTGTTGGAGCTGGATGCGCGCGAGTTGGCGCTCACGGCTACCGAGTTAGCGCAGTTGGTGGCGCTGCAGAAGCTTGATCTGTCACAGGACAGCTTCGATGAGTTGCTGCTGCAGAGTGAGGGCTGGCTAGCTGGGGTGTGCCTGCTATTGCTGAATGGGAATGAGCAGGCTTTGCGCGAGCGTTTGATTGCGGGCACGCCGTTCCTGCGCGAGTACATTGCGCGCGAGGTTCTGGCGGGGCTTGGCGATGAACTCAAGGGCGCTCTGTTTGCCTTGGCACAGCTGCCACGTTTCTCGCCAGCATTGTGTGAGCATGTGTTGGACGCTGGCGGTAGTGAACTCCTGCGGGAGTTGCGCGAGCGGCAATTGTTTATTCGTCCGCTGGATAGCTGCGGTGAATGGTTCTGTTTATGGCGACCCTTGGCGCACATGTTGCGGCGTCTACCGGAAGCACCGCCACCCGCCCAGGTGCATGTCCGTGCTTGCCAATGGTTTGCTGGACAGGGCGATATTCGTGAGGCGGTCGAGCATGCGCTGTTGGCTGGGCAACTGGAGGTGGCCGCCAACTACTTGCAGCGTTATGGCCAGGAACAGTTGCTGGTTGGGCAGAGTGTTTCGCAATTTCTGCAGTGGCGCACCGAGTTGCCGCAGTGGCTGTTCTCCAGTACCCCACGTTTGAATGTACTGCAGGGATGGGCGTTGATTCTCTGCGCCCAGCTGGATGAGGCCGAGGTCTGCATTGCCAATTTGGGGCGCTTCTTGCCGCAGGCGAATGCCCGGCGCCAGCGCATGCTGCTGGCTGAGGGACAGGCTCTGAATGCCACTCTGGCCAGGCAGCGAGGGCAAAAAAATGTTCGCCAGCAATGCCTGGAAGCGCTTGAAGAGTTGCCCGAGGCATCCTGGACGGCCAAGGTAATCTGCTACCAGATGCTTGCCCAGCAGGCCATGGTCGAGATCAAACTGGATGAGGCGCAGCACTACAGCGATAAAGGTTTGAAGCTGGCGCGGTTGAACCGCAGCGTAGCGTTCGAAGCCTTGTTGACGGTGGATCGCGTCCGTTTGCTGAAAATGACCGGTGAGACGCAAGCCGCATTGGACTTGATCGAACTGTCTCTGCTGCATTTGCCACCGACTGGTCCGATGCTCGGGCGTTTATTGTTGCAGCGCGGTGATTTATTGACCGCTCAGGGCCTGGAGGAGGACGCGCGTGAAGCGTTCCAGAGAGGTTTGGTCGAGGCCGAAGCCTGTGAGGACGCTTACACCATCTTCGGTTATCTGGGCCTTTCCGAGCTGGCTGCGTGCGAGGGTAATCTGTCTGCGGCGTTTCAGTGGCTGAGTGAGGCTGAGCGCTTGATGCAGTGGCGGCACGTACCCGAGGTGCACTATCGCAGCATGTTGCAACTGGCCCGCGGGGTGCTCTGGTTGCGCCAGGGCGAGAGCGGCAAGGCCCGTGAGACCTTCGAACGCATGCAGCAGCATTACCAAAGCAAAGATCTGCAGGCGCCTTCAGGCTTTTTCGATCTGCTGCCGCGTTTGCGCCGCTTGCTGGCATTGACCGATCTCGCACAAGGGCACTTTGAGCTGGCCATAAATGCGCTACGCACCCTGTTGAACGAGTGTGTTCAGGCCGGTCACCTGGGTTTTGCTTGTGAATGCCGTTTCAGCCTGGCTGAGGCGCTGTTTGTCAGTGGCAGGCAAGATGAGGCCGAGCATGAGTTGCGCCAGGCCTTGGCTGAGTCGCAACGACAAACCTTCCTGAAGCCGCTGCAAGAACTGCAACGTCGTCAGCCGCAGTGGTTGGAAAAGATTCTGCCAGCGCACAAAGGCGCTAGTTTGCGCGAGCGTTTATTCGCGCAACGCAGCGAGCTTGAGCCGGAGCTGATGTCGGAGAAGGATGATCGCTCTGTGCTCAGCGCGCGCGAGCTGGCCGTGTTGCGCTTGATTAGCCAAGGCTGTTCGAATCAGGAAATCGCCGAGCAACTGTTCATCTCGTTGCACACGGTGAAAACCCATGCGCGGCGGATCAATACCAAGCTGGGGGTCGCCAGACGCACCCAAGCCGTGGCACAGGCAAAGGTCCTGGGTCTGTTGAGTTAGGGTGGTTAATGCAGCGCCGGCGTTTGGCTGAGTTGCCGCAGCCTTTGCGTCAGCGCTAAGCGCTGCGCCGGGTCGTCGGTTAGCAGTAGGGCATGCTCTAGATCGAAACGTTCGGCTTGTGGGCAGTCCAGATGCTGATACAGCTCGGCGCGGGCCAGGTGGTCGCTGGCGGAGGGTGGCCCCAGTTCGAGCACTCGTTCGGCATCTTTCAGCGCCGCCAAATAGTCCTGATCCTGAAGATGCAGATGACGCAGATTGCGTGAAAGCCGCTGCAGCAGGCTGCGGGCATCGCAGCTTTGCAGGTGTTCGGCGGAAAGTTGCGCCGCAGGCCCCAGTTGGTGAGCCAGCAATTCGCGGCAGTCCTGAGTGTAAAGGCGGCGGCCGCCGCAGGGATCGAGCAGATGATCGGCGCCTGGTACCCGTAGTAAGAAATGCCCAGGAAAGTTCACGCCCACCAGGGGAATATCCAAACGCCGAGCCAGTTCGAGGGCAACCAGAGCCAGCGACAACGGTTGGCCGCGGCGCCGTTGCAGCACACGGTGGAGCAGGGCCGCCTGTGGGCGCAGCGGGCTTTCATTGTCTTCATGGAAATCCAGCTCATTCAGCCGGCGCAGCAGTAGCTGTGCTAGCTCATGGCTGGGCAGCACCGGCAAACCTGCCGCCACTTGCTGTTGCAAGCCGGCGATGTCACGCAGCCAGCGCTCCGGTTGCAGCGCCGAATCGTGCTCGGCAGCAATCCACAATGCCGCTTCAAAGATCGCAGGCGGCTCACGCTCGAGACAGGCAAGGCAGGCTTGGCGCGGGGTCATCAACTTCTCCAATTCGCTCTTGGTTTGTAGCGGGTCGTCTAACCTACGTCTAGTACTCAGCCGCTCCTATTGGCTTTTTGTAGTGGTCCTTTTCACGTCGATTGTGCTCGCGCGGATTGCCGTTTACCGGAAAAACCGACGCACTGCTGAAGGTGTCGGCGCTCCACTGCGCCGAGCGCTCCCCGCTCTTAGTGCCTATCCATTAGCACGAAGGCTGACGGTACAAGGCTGGCTGGGTAAGTCGGCCTTATGCTGCCCGGCGCAGGCTTGCAACGTGCTTATGCCTGCCCGTTAGGTCACCAATACAAGGGCGCGTCCTATACTCCTTTTAACTACAGGCAAGGGAGCCACAGCATGTTTGCCATCATGGAAGCCGCCCGACTCGAGGCGCTGCACTTGGCTCAGGATCCCGTCACGGGCCTCAAGGCCATTATCGCGATTCACAACACTCGTCTCGGCCCGGCCCTCGGCGGCTGCCGTTACCTGGCTTATCCCGATGAAAACAGCGCAATTCGTGACGCCGTCCGCCTGGCCCAAGGCATGAGTTACAAAGCCGCGTTGGCCGGGCTTGCGCAAGGCGGCGGCAAGGCGGTGATCATCCGGCCGCCGAATTTGGATAATCGTGGCGCCTTGTTTGAAGCCTTCGGTCGTTTTATCGAAACGCTCAACGGCCGCTATATCACGGCAGTCGACAGCGGTACTTCGAGTGCCGACATGGACTGCATCGCCCAATACACCAGCCACGTCACCAGTACCACCAGTGCCGGTGATCCCTCGCCGCATACCGCCATGGGGGTGTTCGCCGGTATTCGTGCGACGGCACAGGCGCGCCTCGGTAGCGATGATCTGGAAGGCTTGCGCGTCGCCATCCAAGGTCTCGGCAATGTTGGCTATGCGCTCGCCGAGCAGTTGCATGCTGCCGGTGTCGAGCTATTGGTCAGCGATCTGGATGCCGGCCGGGTGCAGTTGGCGGTGGAGCAACTCGGTGCACATCCGGTGGCCAGCGAAGCGCTGCTTGGCACGCCGTGTGACATCCTCGCGCCGTGCGGCCTGGGAGGCATATTGAATGCACAGACGGTGGGTCAGCTGCGCTGCTCGGCGGTGGCCGGGGCGGCGAATAACCAGTTGGCGAGCATCGAGATTGCCGATGAGATGGAGGCGCGGGGGATTCTGTATGCGCCGGATTACGTCATTAACTCCGGCGGGCTGATTTATGTGGCACTCAAGCATCGTGGTGAAAGCTTGCCAGCCATTACGGCGCATCTTTCGCAAATAGACTTACGCTTGACCGAGATTTACGCCCATGCCCAGGCCGACAAACGCTCCCCTGCGCGCGTCGCCGATGCGTTGGCCGAGCACCTGCTGTATGGCGGCTAATATGACCCGCTGCTTCCCTCACCCCAACCCCTCTGCCGGAGGGCGAGGGGAAAGGTAGACCTGACGCCACAAGCGCCGGGAAGCCCGTAACGCACCCACAAGGTGTTGAGGATGAGTGCAATGACCCCTAGCAAGATCGACCTCCCGTATACCCGCTATCTCGACCCTGAAGGCCGCGTGCTTGGTGCGCTACCGGCGTGGGCCGATGACTTCAATCTGCTGACCAAACTCTACCGGCAGATGGTGCTGACCCGCCTGTTCGACCTGAAGGCCGTCGCCCTGCAACGCACCGGCCGCATCGGCACCTATGCGCCGACCCTTGGTCAGGAAGCGATTGGTGTCGCCATCGGCAGCCTGATGCAGCCGGAAGACGTGCTGGTGCCGTATTACCGCGACACCGCCGTGCAGCTGATGCGCGGTGTGCGCATGGAAGAAATCCTCCTCTACTGGGGCGGCGACGAGCGCGGCAGCGCCTTCGTCGACCCGGCGGCGGCGCAGGACTTTCCGATCTGCGTGCCGATCGCTACCCAGGCGCTGCATGCCTGCGGGGTAGCCAGCGCGTTCAAGATCCGCGGCGAACACCGGGTCGCCGTGACCACCTGCGGTGATGGCGCCACCAGCAAAGGCGACTTCCTCGAAGCGCTCAACGTCGCCGGCACCTGGCAGTTGCCGGTGGTGTTCGTGGTCAACAACAACCAATGGGCGATCTCGGTGCCGCGGCGCATCCAGTGCGGCGCGCCGACCCTGGCGCAGAAAGCCATCGGCGCCGGCTTCCACGGCGAACAGGTGGATGGCAACGACATATTCGCCGTCTACGACCGAATCCAGGTCGCCTTGGAACGTGCGCGCCATGGCAAAGGCCCGGTGTTGATCGAATGCCTGAGCTACCGCCTCGGCGATCACACCACCGCCGATGATGCGACCCGTTACCGCCCGGCCGAAGAGGTCAAGCTGGCCTGGCTGGAGGAGCCGGTCAAACGTCTGCAGGCCTTCCTCGCAGGCCTTGGTGTGTGGGACGAAGAGCGCGAGCAAGCGCTGATCGCCGAGTGCCAGGCCCTGGTGCAGAAGTCGGTGGACGCCTTCGAGTCCGCTGGCATCCAGCCGGTCGAAGCGGTGCTGGATTACGTCTACGCCAAATGGCCGGCGCCCTTGGCCGAGCAGCGCGAGTGGCTGCTGGAGCGTGCAGCCCGCCGCGAAGCGCAAAGCGCCTCTCCCTCATCCGGCGCTGTGCGCGACCTTGACCCACAAGGACGTGGGAAATGCGACAACCCCGCCGGGAGCGGGGGCCGCCTCCCGCAGGCGGGAGAAGGGCAGCAGGTGCGGCCTGCGGTCGGCAGTGCCGGAGGTGTGCGCCATGGGTGAGACAAAAGCTGCGAATGAAAAACTGACCCTGCTCGAAGCCGTCAACCTGGCGCTGCATCGTGCCATGCGCGAAGACGAAAATGTCGTAGTGTTCGGCGAAGATGTCGGCGTTAACGGCGGCGTTTTTCGTGCCACCCAGGGCCTGCGTGACAGCTTCGGCTTCAAGCGGGTGATCGACACGCCGCTGGCGGAAACCATGATCGGTGGCCTGGCCGTTGGCATGGCCGCACAAGGCCTGAAGCCAGTGGTGGAAATCCAGTTTCTCGGCTTCATCTACGCGGCCATGGATCAATTGGTGTCCCACGCCAGCCGCTTGCGTAACCGCACCCGTGGCCGCTTGAGTTGCCCGCTGGTGCTGCGCAGCCCGATGGGCGCCGGTATCCGTGCGCCGGAGCACCACAGCGAAAGCACCGAAGCCTTGTTTGCGCATATTCCGGGGCTGCGCGTGGTGATTCCGTCTTCACCGGCGCGGGCTTATGGCTTGCTGCTGGCGGCGATCGACGATCCCGATCCGGTGATCTTTCTCGAGCCGACACGGCTCTATCGGATGAACCCGCAACCCCTGGTCGACGATGGTATACGCCTGCCGCTGGACACCTGCTTCACCCTGCGCGAAGGCAGCGACATCACCCTGATCAGTTGGGGCGCCAGCGTCCACGAAACCCTGCAAGCCGCCGCGGCATTGAGCGAGCAGGGCGTGTCCGCCGAAGTGATCGACGTCGCCTGCATCAAGCCGCTCGATCTGGATACCTTGGAGGCCTCGGTACGCAAAACCGGGCGCTGCGTGATCGTCCACGAGGCGCCGCGTTCCTGCGGGGTGGGTGCGGAGATTGCCGCCAGCCTGTACGAGCGGGTCTTTCTGGATTTGCAGGCGCCGATCCAACGTGTCACCGCACCGGATATTCCGCCGCCGCTGTATCGCCTCGAGCAGCTGTATATCCCTGGCGTCGACGACATCCTCGCGGCCTGCGACACGCTGCTGAGTTACAGCTGAAGCGCTGATCATGTAGGAGCGGGCCATACCCGCGATGCTTGCTCTGGAGCGGTTGCGGGCATGGCCCGCTCCTACGGGGAAAGGGAAACGGGAGAACAACAATGAAATACTTCAAATTGCCCGATCTGGGCGAAGGCCTGCAGGAAGCCGAGATCGTCGAATGGCACGTCAAGGCTGGCGAAACGGTCAAGGTCGACCAACTCTTAGTGTCGGTGGAAACCGCCAAGGCCATCGTCGATATTCCCGCACCCTATGACGGCGTGATTGCCAAATGCTTTGGCAGCGATGGCGACATCCTCCATGTTGGCGAGCCGTTGTTGGCTTACGAGGGGGAAGACGATGCCGGCACCGTGGTCGGCCGCCTGGAAGGAGGTGGTAGCGCTCAGGCAGACAGCTTCTTTGTCGGCGCCGCGCCGTCCACCCGCGAGCATCTGGCACCTCGTGCGACCCCCGGCGTGCGCCAGTTGGCCAAGCAGTTGGGTGTGGAGCTCAGCAGTCTGAGCGGATCCGGTGCCGATGGCATGATCACCCGCGCCGATGTCGAAGCGGCGGCGCAAACTGCCCGTGACAAATTTGGCGGCGAGAAGCTGCGTGGCGTGCGCCGCAGCATGGCGATCAACATGGCCAAGTCTCACGCCGCTGTGGTGCCGGTGACTATCTATGGCGACGCCGACCTGCACCAGTGGGGCAAAGCCCGTGATCCGTTGATCCGCCTGGGCAAAGCCATCGCTGCGGCCTGTGAGGTCGAGCCGGTGCTCAACTCCTGGTTCGATGGCCAGTCGCTGTCGATCAAGCAGCATCAGCAACTCGATCTCGGTATCGCCGTGGATACACAGGACGGCCTGTTCGTTCCGGTACTGCGCAACGTCGGCTCGCGCACTGCGGAAGATCTCAAGGCGGGCGTGATGCGTCTGCGTGCGGACGTCAAGGCGCGCTCGATTCCGCCCCAGGAAATGATGGGGGCGACCATCACTCTGTCCAACTTCGGGACCTTGTTCGGGCGCTATGCCAATCCGGTGGTGGTGCCGCCACAAGTGGCGATTATTGGCGCTGGTGGTATTCGAGAAGAGCCGGTGGCGGTGAATGGCAAAGTGCTGGTACACCCGATCCTGCCGCTGTCGCTGACCTTCGATCACCGCGCGGTAACCGGTGGGGAAGCGGCGCGGTTTATGCGGGCAATGGTCGAGGCGTTGGAAAAACCTGATGGCTAAAAACCCGATGGCTAACGAGCTGCTCAAGCCTAAAAAAGCCTGACCTAGGCCTAATGCCGATCAGTTAAGCCGATAAGAGTAGGGTGGGCTTCAGCCCACCACGCGCCCTGCATCGGTGGGCTAAAGCCCACCCTACCAGTCTTCCACGGGATCAAGCACAAAAAAGCCCCTCGCGCGTGAGCCGAGGGGCTTTCCTTAGGCAGGCATCTGACGCAGGTCAGGCAGCGGTAGAACGGCGGATGTCAGTCGGTAGGTTCTTCAGCAGGGTTGATCAGCTCGTTCAAGGCGTCCGGCTGGCTCTTGAAGGCCTTGGCAAATACCTCGCGGTTCTTGGCCATATAAATCCCGATTTCTTCACCTTGTTGCTCGGTCAGTGACGGTACGGCTTTTTGCAACACTTGCGTCACTAGCTCGGCCAGTTCGAGCATTTTGTCATGACGGTCAGCTTCGGCTTTATCCATGAACAAACGCTCCAAATCTCGGCTGCTGCGGTACACCACTTCGACGGCCATTCATCACCCCATATGCCTTCACGCTAATTGGTCATTCAATTTACTGTTTATTTATACAGTATAAAGCAGTCAAGCGAGCCTGAATAGTGCACCGGGTGGCCATCGCTTGGCCATACCAGTCCTATAGCCCCTTCGCTTCGACGATCTTGCCTGTGCTCCGGGGCTCGAACTTGCGCCGGTAGTGGTACGAGAGCATCACGATAGCCGGTGTGCCGATCAGGGTCGGCACGATCCAGGGCAGGAAGTACAAACTTGTCGGCACCAGGTCGCTGAGCAAGCCGCTGACGCCGAACACCAGGAACGCGGTATGCGCGGCGATACCGGTGGCGATCAGGTTGCGCAGGTGTTCGACCAACCATTCCATGCGGCTGATCGTGGCCTTGAAGCTATAACGCAGGTTACCCAGGCAGCTGAGGAAGCCCACGGCAGAGAAAATCATCAGCAGCAGATGCTGGAAGCGATAACCGAGGAATGCCGCGATCAACGACATGAGCATGACCAGCGCATTCAGTGCTACGTGGAGGGGCACGCGCAGGCTCGCGCGGTCCTCGCGCGCGCTCAGCACCAGCACGCCATGGCGCACATAGGCGATCAGCAGCACAGCCAGCAGCCCCAGGAAATAACCACGCAGGCGGACATCCAGCAGCCGCTGCGCCAGTTGCTCCGGCGCAATCGCCTGGTCGGCGAGGCCAAAACCTTGCGGATCGAGCAGCAGTAGGCAGGCCATTGCCAAGCCGCTGCCGCCCACGGCATACATGGCCCGGGCGAAAACTCGGCCGTAGCGTTTGTGATCGAGGCCGCCTTTGCGGTAGGCGACAGGCAGCCAGAACACCAGTAGGCCGCAGCTACCGGCGAGGATGTGGAGGATCAACAGGCATTGATAGAACAGGTTCATGGCGAGTACTCCGGGTCGGGGTGATGCCAGAGTAGGCACGGCGGCCACGCCAACCCAGTGCCGGAAGTCATGACCTGTGGCATGACTTCCGGCCTATGGGGCGGCTGTCCGGGTGCGTGCCATACTGGCCGCATGCCAACCTCAACCGCCAAACACTTCACTACCGATCGCTTGCTTCAGGCCGCTGGAGTGCTGGCCTGGGCCTTGAGCGGCTGGCTGGCCTGGAACCTCGGCGCCGAGGGTGGCAGTGGGCGGTGGCTGACGCTGGCGTTGCTGGCGCTGTACCTCGGGGCTTTTCTGCTTGCCACCAACCGGCAGAGCGCCCGACAGCACCGCTCGCGTTGCCTGGCGGCCCTTGCCGTGCAGGCGGTAGTGGCCCTGAGCCTGATGCTGCAGGTGGGCAACCCGGTGATCTCCGTACTCTTTATCGTCACCGTGTCCCAACTGCCTGCCTTTTTCAGCCTGCGGGTCTGCCTCGTCGCCGTGGTTGGCTTTCTGCTCGGGCTGCTGGGGCTGTCCGCGCTGGTCTGGCAGGAGCCCAATCCGCTATTCAAGTCGCTGCTGTACACCAGCTTGATGTTGTTCGCGGTGTTCACCGCCGATCAGGCGCGGCGTGAGCAACGCGGGCGTGAGGAACTGACGCGGCTGAACGGCGAACTGCGCGCCACCCAGCACCTGCTTTCCGATACCGCGCGCCAGAGCGAGCGCCTGAGCATCGCCCGCGACCTGCACGACACCCTGGGTCATCACCTGACCGCGCTGTCCATCCAACTGCAAATCGCCAGTCATCTCTGCGAAGGCACCGGCAAGATCCAGGTGGAGAAGGCGCAGCAGGTCGCCAAGTTGCTGCTCGCCGATGTGCGTGCGGCGGTCAGCGAGCTGCGCGAGAGCAGCGCCCTCGATCTACGCGCCGCCCTGGCCGAGCTGCTCGCCGGGGTGCCGAACCTGGCGGTACGTCTGGAGATGTCGGTGGACTTTCGCGTCGATGACGCTGCCCGCGCCGAAACCCTGCTGCGTGCCGCGCAGGAAGCGATCACCAATACCCTGCGCCACGCCGACGCCAGCGAACTGCTGATCCGTCTGTACCAGGAGGGCGAGTGCCTGTATCTGGAAGCCCGCGATAACGGCCGGGGCACTGCTCTGCTGCAGGCCGGCAACGGCCTGCGTGGGCTCAAGGAACGGGTCCAGGCCCTCGGTGGACGCTTCAGCGTCGACAGCGCCCCCGGCGACGGTTTCGCCGTGCGGCTGGAACTGCCGGAGCGCGGCGCATGATCCGGGTATTCCTGGTCGATGATCAGAACTTGGTGCGCGAAGGCATCAAGACCTTGCTGGGCTTATCCGACAAGGTGTTGGTGGTGGGCGAGGCCGCCGATGGTGCGGCGGCCATCGCCGAGATTCCGACGGCGCAGCCGGAAGTGGTGTTGATGGATATCCGTATGCCAGGTCTCTCCGGGCTGGAGGTGATCCGCGCGCTGGCACAGCGGAGCGAGCTGCCGCCGACCATTATCCTCACTACCTTCGACGACCACGAGCTGGTGCTCCAGGGCCTGCTGGCCGGCGCGCGTGGCTATCTGCTCAAGGATGTGTCCCTGGCTCGGCTGGTGGAAGCGATCGAGGTCGTGCACGGCGGCGGCACCTTGGTCCAGCCGGTGCTTACCCAGCGCTTGGAGAATGCCCTGGCCGGTCGTGGCAGCGATGCCCTGACGGAGCCCTTGAGTGAGCGCGAGACGGAGATTTTGCGCCTGCTCTCCGGCGGCTACTCCAACAAGGAAATCGCCAACGCCCTCAACCTCGCCGAAGGCACGGTGAAGAATCACGTCTCCAACGTGCTGGCCAAACTCGGTGTGCGCGACCGCACCCGTGCCGTGCTCAAGGCCATCGACCTCGGCCTCATCTGATCTGCACGTTGGAGGCCGGAGGCAATCCGTCCGCCCTGCGGTGCAGCGGCCGCAAACCCATGCACTAGACTTTCAGTGCGAGCAGTGGAGCCTCACTTACTGCTCGAGACGGGGCAGGGAGTACCCCCTGACAACGCGCAACACATCTGTTGCGACATGCGCCGGAGCTACCCGCACCGGCCCGCGCGGTTTCAGCAAGACGATGAGGCCGGCGTCGATTCGCAGGCCAACGGCAGGAGGTGCATCATGACCATGGCCACCCGTTTGCAAAGTTACTTGTCACAGAACCATTCCCGCTACGACATGCTGCAGCACGATCCTTCCATGACCACCCGCGAAGCGGCACGGCGCGCTGGCGTACCGCCAAATCTGATGGCCAAGTCGGTGATCCTCGATGACTTCCAGGGGCACTGGCTGATGGCGGTGGTGCCGTCGACTCGGCAGGTCGATCTCAGCAAGGTGCACAAACTCACCAAACGCCACTGGCGGCTGGCCCGGGAGAACGAGTTCAACTCCCGTTTCAGCGACTGCGAGTACGGCGCGATTCCGCCGGTGGGCAGCGCCTTCGAGATGGAAACCCTGATCGATCAGTCCCTGGTGGGCATCAAGGATGTGTATTTCGAGTCGGGCGATCATGAAAGTCTGGTCCATATGAGCACGGAACAATTTCTCCAGCTCATGCCAACCGCCCAACGCGGATCGATCAGCGAATAAGCCGGGCGCAGGGTGGCGCTGGCGCTTACGGCGCTGCCCGGTTTTTCTCGCGGCTGGCGGGTGACGTCCGGCCGTGTGTTCTTCTGCGCACGCCAGACCGTGTCTTTTTCCCTGGATAAACCTTCTCACCCGCTCTAGCTGGCCTTCTTTCTGCATAGCTCAATCGTCACCTTGAGGCTGCACCCTCTGGCCTCAAACCACTCAAGGAAGCGGATTCTTGAAAATTAACTGGGCAGAAAACCTGCGGCATAGCGTGCATGATCTGGCGGAATCGCTAGGCAATCTGCTGGTCGAGAGCTTCCACTACCTGGCGTTGTTCGCCATCGGTGGTATTACGGCGTGGGCGGCGGTGGTGGCGTTTTTGGGGATGGTGGAGAAGGGCCATATCACGGTCGATGACATCCTGTTGCTGTTCATCTACCTGGAGCTCGGCGCTATGGTCGGGATCTACTTCAAGACCAACCATATGCCGGTGCGCTTCCTGATTTATGTGGCGATCACCGCACTGACGCGGCTGCTGATTTCCGATGTGTCGCACCATCACAGCCCGGACATGGGCGTGGTGTACGTGTCCGGGGCAATTCTGCTCTTGGCCTTGGCGATTCTGGTGGTGCGCTATGCCTCGTCGCAATTCCCCTCGGTGTCGGCGGAAAAATCCGGGCAAAAGCGCAGCCAATCCGGCCAGGCGAGTGACGGCGAGCCAGAGGCCGATTAAGCTTGCTCCCGGGCATGGATGGCCCTGGCGGGCTGCTGAGGCTGGCGGCTAGAAGCAGCTTTTCAGTCGTGGCGGTGGGCGTAAACTGATTCTGGCGGTGAGTACAAATAATCACCGTCAGGAGGTGTGCGATGCGCCTGTTGAGTCTCCTGACCCTCGGTGCCCTGCTGCTCGCGGTTGCCCCGGCAGCACAGGCTTCGAGTACCGAGGTCAGCTTCAGCCACCCGGAAGACTACAGCGACGCGCGGTTCTCCCGGGCCTACGGTCGCGGCGCCGATGAGTCGGTGCTGAAAGAGTTGCAGTCCTTTATCGAGAAACTTGGCCAGCGCTACTTGCAAGCAGACCAGCGTCTGCAAGTACAAGTGCTGGATATCGACCTGGCGGGGCGTTACGAACCTTGGCGGATCGATTACAGCGATGTGCGCTTCATGCGCGAAGTCACCTGGCCGCGAATCAAACTGCACTATGCCCTCGAACAGGGCGGCAAGGTGATTGCCAATCGCGAGGCGGTGGTGATCGATCAGTCCTACCTGCAGCGTGGTAATCGTTATTTCAGCAGTGATCGCCTGCGCTATGAGAAGGCCATGCTGGATGACTGGTTCCGGCGTAATTTTGGCCCACAGGCTCACACGCAGAACTAGGTTGCTCTCCTCAATCCTCTCCCTGGATCGTAGGGTGGAATCCCCAAAGGGGCTTCCACCGTTCACGGCGATACTGTCCGGTTGTGGTGGATTAACCGCTGTGCGGTTGATCCACCCTACATTAGCCTTGGTTTGCACGGGGTGACGAAAGGTCCAGCGCTTCCTAGCTGCCAAGGGCCGCGCGGTAGTTGCCGGGTGTTGCGCCCAAGGCCGCGCGAAAGCGATTGCTGAAGTGGCTGGCGCTGGCAAAGCCGCAGGCCAGGGCGATTTCACCGAGGGGCAGGGCGCTGTCTTTGAGCAGCCGTTGCGCACGCGCCAGGCGCCGGGCCAGCAGGTAGCGATGTGGCGGAACGCCGAAGCTTTCGCGGAACATGCGCGCGAAGTGGTATTCGGAAAGCGCGGCGAAACTCGCCAGTTCGCCCAGGCTGATGGGGTCAGCCAGGTGCGCTTCGATATAGTCGATCAATTGTCGGCGCAGGCGCGGTGCCAAACCGCCCTTCAGACGCAGGCCCTCGCGCAGGCCGACCTGGTTAAGCAGGACGTGGCTGAGCATTTCGTGGGCCAGGCTGCTGGTCAGCAGGCGCTCGCCGGGCTCATCCCAGTTCAGAGAGGTCAACTGGCGAAAGCGCATGGCCTGTTGCGGGTCGTCGAGGAAGGTGCTCTCGCGCAGCTGCAACTCACGCGGCTCGCGGTCAAGCAGGCTGAGGGCGCCAAGGGCGAAGCGCTCGGGGCTGATGTAGAGGTGGGCGAGGCGGATTTCGCCATTGATCACCCAGGCCGACTCATGGCCGGCGGGCAGCACGCATAGTTTGTCCGGCGCGCCCTTGCTACTCGGGCTGTCGCGGCGAAAGGTGCCGGTGCCGCCAGCCAGGTAGCAGGACAGGGTGTGGTGGCTTGGCCCCTGGTATTCGCGGGCGTCGTGGTGGTTGCTCCAGAGCGCCGCGATCAGGCCGTCGCCGAGTTCGGCGCAATGCTCGAGGCGGGCATGCGGCGAGTTGCTCAGCGATTGGAATACCTGGATTTGTGCGAGTTGCGACATGGCCTGAACCTGCGCCGGCTTTAGTTGGCACATGCTAACGCGCGCGAGCGCCGCTGCCAGCCCGGCGCGACAAATAAGCGCAAGTTTGTGCAAGCGAGTCATCGCTTGCACGGCCCAGACTCCTCGGCATTGTCGTAGGAGTTGCGAATGAACATCACGCTGTATCTGCTCACCGTCCTGATCTGGGGCACCACCTGGATCGCCATCAAGCTGCAGATGGGCGCGGTCGCCATCCCTCTGTCGATTGCTTATAGATTTGGCCTGGCGGCTGCGGTGCTGTTCGCCGTCTTGCTACTCAGCCGTCGCTTGCAGAAGCTCGATGGCCGCGCGCAATTACTGTGCTTGGCGCAGGGACTGTGCCTGTTCTGCATCAATTTCATGTGCTTCTACACCGCCAGCCAGTGGATTCCCAGCGGGCTGATCGCCGTGGTGTTCTCTACCGCGACGCTGTGGAATGCGCTGAATGCGCGGATTTTCTTTGCCCATAAGGTTGCCGCCAATGTGCTGGCGGGCGGCGCCCTGGGCTTGGCGGGCTTGGCGCTGCTGTTCTGGCCCGAACTGGCCGACCATCAAGCCAGCCAGGAAACCCTGATCGGCCTGGGCTTGGCGCTGTTTGGCACGCTGTGTTTCTCTGCCGGCAACATGCTCTCCAGCCTGCAGCAGAAGGCGGGCCTCAAACCGTTGACCTCCAACGCCTGGGGCATGCTGTATGGCGCGCTTATGCTCACGGGTTATTGCCTGCTCAGCGGTACGCCGTTCACCTTTGATGACAGCAGCCGCTATGTCGGCTCGCTGCTCTATCTGGCAATTCCCGGTTCCGTCATCGGCTTTACCGCGTACCTGACCTTGGTCGGTCGCATGGGCCCAGAGCGCGCGGCCTACTGCACCGTGCTGTTTCCGGTTGTCGCGCTGAATATCTCGGCCTTTGTCGAGGACTACCAGTGGACCATACCCGCCCTGGTAGGGCTGGTATTGGTGATGTTGGGGAATGTGCTGGTGTTCCGTAAGCCCAAACCGCTGCCGGTGGTGGCGGTCGCTCGCTAACAGCGGATGCCCTGAGTCCGGTACCAAATCTACCAATGCTTAAGCTTACGATTCCAGCGATAGAGCAGCCTGGCGAAGACGTTATAGGCAAAGGCTACGGTGGGGCGAATGATCGGCAGGCGAACCATGAAGCCCAGCCAACGCTGCTTCGGGGTTTTTGCCCAGAGCTCGGCAAAGGCTTCGGTGCCTATATTGATATTCCCAGCTTCGTCCTTGAGGTAGAGGCGCTCGCGAACTTCCTCTAAAGAAGCGCCGACTTCTTTAACCGCCTCCGGGTTGTTATGCACATCCACCCACTCGATGTCGGTGATGCCACACGACTCCATGCGGCTTCTTTGTGAGTTGATGCCGGCTCTGCACACGGGGCAGGCACTGTTGTAGTACACCTTGGGTTTTACTGGGTCACTCATTTAACGTCCCATAACTAAGAGCTTGCCAACCTTTCTGGCAGTCTAGCGGCCTTGGCCGAGTCAAAGCGCTCGATTCAGGCCAAAACGTTTTTTCAGCACCTTCTCCAGCAGCGCCTTAGGCATCAAGCACGCCAGCAAAGGCAGGGCGCGGCTGCCATTACCCAGGCGCAGCAGGCGTGGCGGGGAGGCGCTTTGGACGGCGGCGAGCAGGTCGCGGGCGAAATCGGTGGCGGGGGTGGGGTGGTCTTGCGAGGCTTTGGCGCGGGCGCGGATGCCTTCGCGAATCGGCCACCAGGGTGAGCCTTCGGCAATAACCTGTTCGGCTTCACGGCTGGCGTTGGCGCCAAAGCTGGAGGCGATGGCACCGGGTTGTACTTCCATTAGGCCGATGCCGAAGGGCGCGAGTTCCAGGCGCAGGGCGTCGGACAGTGCATGCACGGCGGCTTTCGAGGCGCAGTAGGCGCCGGCAAACGGCGTAACCAATACGCCCGAGACGCTGCCGATATTCACCACCAGCCCTTTGCTGCGGCGCAGCAGTGGGAACAGCGCGCGGGTCACGCCGATGATGGCGAAGACGTTGGTTTCAAACTGCCGGCGCAGAGCGTCGACGCCGCCATCCAGCAATGGGCCCATGGCGCCGAAACCGGCGTTGTTGATCAGCACGTCGAGGCCGCCGGTTTCATGGTTCAGACGGTTGGCGAGCTGTTCGGCGGCGGCGGAGTCGTTGACGTCCAGTTGTACCGCGATAAAGCCAGCGGCGCTGAGGGCCGCGAGGTCGTCGGCTTTGCGGGCGGTAGCCCAGACTTGGTAGCCGGCGCCTTTGAAGGTCTCCGCCAGGGCGCGGCCGATGCCGCTTGAGCAACCGGTGATGAGGGCGGTGGGCTGGGTCATGCGGTGGTCCTTTGGGTGGGGTTGGTGGCTACGGGTAGCGAGTTAAGGTGATTTCGGTGTTTCCCTCACCCCGGCCCTCGGCTTTGGCGTCCTGCGTCGCCCTAACTCCTGCGTCCTTGCAGTCGTCTCCCGGAGAGCGAGGGGGTTAATCGGCAAAGCTACCTTGCAGGCGCTCGGCACGGAACTCCACAGTCGCCGCGCGGTAGCCGGGGCGCAGGGGTGGGAGTGGTAGGCAATCCTGCCAGCTTTCGCCGGGGAGCAGTTCGCCGGGGCCGCGGTAGCGGGGGGAATCGTAGAAGCTTTGCACCAGATTTACGCTGTCTCCCGGGGCATAAGCGCTGACTTTCCAGCGCAATTCCAGCAACGGCTTGTCGCTGCCATTCTTCAAGTTGAGGGCTAGCGGTCGGTCGGCCGGGCATTCGCCGGGCGCGTAGTTCAGGCGCAGCTCAAGGTGGGCCAGTTGGCGTTCTTCGCGTTGATCCAGCCAGAACACCCAGACGGCGACCAGGGCCAAGCCGAACAAGGCGGCGAGGGATACCGGCAGGGCTTTAGCCGGGTAGCGGACCAGCAGAATCAGCCAGGTGAGGACGAGCAGGGCGCCGATCAGCATGGCTCGGCTCCTGTTGGAGTGCTGCGGTAGGGCATGTGTGGGCCTCGCCGTGAGGGGAGACTCCATCCTACAACATGGGATCGGGGTAACCGATAGGGGAGGTTAGGGCTGCCGGCATGCCACTCTCCCCAAAGGGCTGGGGAGAGGGCAGTCGAGCCTATTTAGCGGGTAGCGGTTTTGAGTGGAGCTTCGTGGGCTTCGGTGCGGCCGTAGACGTCTTCGAAACGTTCGATGTCGTCTTCACCGAGGTAGCTGCCGGATTGCACTTCGATGATTTCCAACGGGATTTTGCCGGGGTTGGCCAGGCGGTGCACCGAGGCGATGGGGATGTAGGTGGATTGGTTTTCGGTGAGCAGGAAGGTGTTCTCGTCACAGGTGACTTGTGCGGTGCCGGAGACCACGATCCAGTGCTCGGCGCGATGGTGGTGCATTTGCAGCGAGAGCTGCGCGCCGGGTTTGACCGAGATGTGTTTGACCTGGAAGCGTCCGCCCATGTCCACCGAGTCATAGGAACCCCAGGGGCGATATACCTCGCAATGGTTCTGGGTTTCGCTGCGGCCTTGTTCGTTGAGGGTGTTGACCAGCTGTTTGACCTCCTGCACGCGGTCTTTGTGGGCGATCATCATGGCGTCTTTGGTTTCTACGACCACGATGTTCTCCAGGCCGATCACCGAGACCAGCTTGCCGTTGCCGTGTACCAGGCAGTTGTGGCTGTCGCGCACCACCACATCACCTTTGGTCACGTTGCCGTCGCTGTCTTTCTCATGCACGTCCCAGAGCGACGACCAGCAACCGACATCGCTCCAGCCCGCCGCGAGCGGAACCACGCAAGCGCGTTGGGTTTTCTCCATGACGGCGTAGTCGATCGAGTTATCCGGGCAGCACTCGAAGGTGGCTGCGTCGATTTCGATGTTGTCGCCCTCGTGCTTGCTACGTTCCAGTGCCAGCAGGCAGGTGTCGTAAATGTCCGCATCGTGCTTTTTCAGCTCATCGAGGAAACGGCTGGCGCGGAACAGGAACATGCCGCTGTTCCAGAAGTAGTTGCCGGATTTGACGAACTCGGCGGCGCGTTGCTCATTCGGCTTCTCGACGAACTGGGCGACGCGGCTCACCCCTTCCGGCAGCAGCGCGTCGGGGCTGGACTTGATGTAGCCGTAGCCGGTTTCCGGTTTGCTAGCGGGTACGCCGAACAGCACCATTTCGCCACTTTCCGCGGCGATGGTGGCCAGTGCCAGGGCGCGTTGGAAGGCTTTTTGGTCTTCGATCACATGGTCCGCCGGGAGCACCAGCAGCAGTTCGTCGCGGCCCTCATTGAGCAGCTTCATCGCGGCGATGGCGACGGCGGGCGCGGTGTTGCGACCAAAGGGTTCGAGCAGGATGGCCTGGGTTTTGATCTTGCGGGCGCTCAACTGTTCCTGAACGATAAAACGGTGATCCTTGTTGCAGACGATCATCGGCGGTTGCATGCCCTCGAACGTCAAGCGTTCAAGGGTTTGTTGGAACAAGGTGTGTTCGCCGGTGAGGGCGAGGAACTGTTTGGGGAACTGCTTACGCGAAAGTGGCCAGAGTCGTGAGCCGCTACCACCTGACAAAATGACGGGAATCATGCTGTTTCTCCTGAGTAGTTCGTTAGGTTTTTCGCTGTGTTTCTAGTGTTTGGCAGGGCATTGGTTATTCCTGCAAGCGCTGCCGGGAGCAGTTGCCTGTCGCTCCCACGCAGCTTTGAATGCTCGCCGTGGTGTCACTGAGTCGCAGTTGGGCGCTTGACCCAGACCGGCGACAGCTTGCCGGCCGAGCCGGTGACGTAGAGGCAGACGGCCTCGCCGCGAGCCAGGGCGACGGGCTTGAGGTCGCTGACTTTTTTAGTGCCGCTGAATAGCGCCAGGTTGACCTTGACCGGGTTGATCTCGCGCTCACCGCGGCCTTGCGGGGCAACGTTTTCCACCACTGGGGTCTTGCCATCGGCAGTCTTCAGGGTCAGCTCGCTGTCACTGAGGTTCTGCACCCGTAGCAGGGCTTTCTGTTTGTTCTTGAACGGCGGCTCTTCCACCAGCTTGGGTTGGCCGCCCGGCAGGTTGACCAGGGTGTAGTAGCGGTCGGCGCCGAGCTTGACCGGCAGGGTTTGCGCGCCGACCTGGGCGCTGTAGTCGCCGTTGGGCAGGAAGCTGAAGTCGCTGCTGCCGAGTGGGCCGACATCACTGAGCTGGGTATTGCCGACGTTGGCGCTGACTTCCTGATTGCCGGCGTTATAGATCCGCACGAAGGCTGAGCCCTTGGGCGCGCTGGGTCCGTAGAGCGCGGCTTCGTCGGCCTGGGCTTGCAAGGCAAGCAGGCCGACAGCGAGGAAGGCGCAGGTTTTGCTGATCCGGCTTTTGCCGATGGCATGGGTGATGGATTGCTTCATCGTTATGTACTCCATGTGGGATTAGGGCATTGCCTGGGTAGGTGTATCGGATTCAGTGGCCGTGCTGGCCAGACGTTCATCTGCAGCGCCGGACGCTTTGAGCTGCGTGATCCAGCTCGGATCGAACTCGCTCAGGTCGGCCGGCATCGGCAGATAGCGCTCGGGGAATTCCCAGATCACCAGCTGCGGCGGCGAGTCGTTGAATTCGTCGGTTTGCAGGTACTTGAGCATCGGCAGAATTGGCCCGTGACCATCCTCGGCGTAGTTCACGACTTCGCTATTGAGGGCCTGGCGCAGCGCGCCGAGGAAATTCCAGCGCTGGTTGGCGCTGTAGCTGGTGCCCACCAGGGCCACCGGCACCTGCTGTTCGCTGAACAGGGCATCGCCGGTGGCGGCCTGGTCGGCCTGGCGCGCCTCGGTGTTGCGCAGTTGCAGCTGGTCGGGCGGCGGCAGCAGTTCGGCGAACAGCGGATCGAGCGGCAGAAAGTGCGTCAGGTCGCCGCTGTACGGCTCGGTTTGCGTGGTTTCGGTGGTGAAGGCTTGCGGCTCACCGCTGAGCGGTGTGTGGCGCAGGATGGCCTGGCCCAGGCTCTGCGCCACGACTTCGGCGCCGCGCGGAGTCCAGTGCGTGTCGGTGCGCAGGAACACTTGGCCGGCACGCTTCTCACGCGTCAGCGCGCCGAGCAGGTCGGGAGCGAAGATGCCGGCGCGCTTGGCGCCGCTGTGGAACTGGTCATACAGGCCCCGATGCAGCACCGCCGGCGGCGTCTCGCCGATGAACTCGGGATACAGGCGTGCCTTGGCCGGAATGATCGCCAGCACCAACTGAACGTTCTGCCGGGCCAAGCGGTCACGCACGCCCTGGATCAGTTGCCAGTTTTCCTGCATGTGCTGCTCGCTGTCGGCGACGGGCTTGAACTCTTCGTCGCTGAACAGCCAGTTGTCACGCCCGAGTACCACCCCTGGACGGCCCTCCCCGAACAGGGTGAAGTCCAGTGCGGCCCAGAGGTTGGTGCCCAACCGTTTAATCGGGAATTGCTCGTCATAACGGCTTTCCACGGCCTTGGCCCAGTGGCCGTTCAGCCGCGTGGTATTGGGCGGCACGTTGAAGCCCAGGAAGCTGCTCGTGGACCAGGCGCCCAGGCCCAGCAGCAGGCCGAGGAACAGGGCGATGTAAAGGATGCGCAGAGATCGGGTCATGGTCGTCCTCGCTCAGAACTGGAAGTACAGGAAGGGCGAATAGCTCTGCGCCGAGAGCTTCAGAATCGAGGCGCAGAACAGCAGCAGCACCAAGCTGCGCATCAAATAACGTGGCCAGTCGATGGCACTGGCCGATTGCAGCAGCGCCCCGGACGGGCTCGGGTTCAGCTTTGCTGCGACGAGTGTTGCGCCGGTATTCAGGCTTGGCTGGTCGCTGGCGGAGCTGTCCGCTGCGGCCTTTGGCGCGCCCTGATCCAGCGGCTGGCGATAGAAGTCGCGCAGGCCGAAGAAGGCCAGCGTGAGGTAAGCCACGATCATGGTGGCGACTTGCAGTTGGGTCAGGCTGGCGCGGTTCAACTCGGAGAGCTGCCAGTCATTGAGGCTGAACATCGCCTGGAACATCCGTCCGGCCACGTGCAGGTTCTCGGCGCGGAAGATCACCCAGCCGAGCACCACCAGCAGGAAGGTGAAGACCCATTTGATCGGGTTGAAGCGGCGTGGCGCGGCGTCGATGCCCAGCGCCCGCTCGATCGCCAGCCACATGCCGTGCCAGGCGCCCCAGATGATGTAGGTGAAGTTGGCGCCGTGCCACAGGCCGCCGAGCAGCATGGTCAGGAACAGGTTGCGGTAGGTGGCGAAGGTGCCGCCACGGTTGCCGCCGAGGGTGATGTACAGGTAGTCGCGCAGCCAGGTCGAGAGGCTGATGTGCCAACGGCGCCAGAACTCGGTGATCGACTGGCTGATATAGGGCTGCTTGAAGTTCTCCATAAAGCGAAAACCCATCATCAGGCCCAGGCCGATGGCCATGTCGCTGTAGCCGGAGAAGTCGAAGTACAGCTGCGCGGTGTACGCCAGCGCACCGAGCCAGGCGTCGCCGGTGCTCGGGTTGCTGAGGGCGAAGCAGTGATCGGCCAGCGGCGCCAGGGTGTCGGCGATGAACACCTTCTTGATAAAGCCCTGCATGAAGCGCGTGGCGCCTTCGGAGAACTTATCCAGGCTGTGGCTGCGGTGGTTGAACTGATCGGCGAGGTCGCGAAAGCGCAACACCGGGCCGGCGATCAGGTGCGGGAAGATCGCCACGAAGGCGGCGAAGTCGATCAGGTTGCGGGTGGCCGGGGTGTCGCCGCGGTAGACGTCGATGATGTAGCTGATCGACTCGAAGATGTAGAAGGAGATGCCGATCGGCAGCAGCACATGGGTGAGGATGAACGGCTCAAGGCCGAACGACGCCATGATCGCATTCAGGCTATCGACGCCGAAGTTGGCGTACTTGAAGTAGCCGAGGATGCCCAGGTCGACCGCCACGCCGAGCAACAGCCAGCGCTGTGCCGGTTTGCTGCGCACGCCGGCGGCGCCGACTTTCAGGCCGATCCAGTAGTTCCACAGAGTGACCCCGGCGAACAGCGCGAGGAAGTCCACCCGCCACCAGGCATAGAACACATAGCTGGCGATCAGCAGCAGCAGGTTGCGATAACGTTGCCCGCTCAAGTAGTACAAGCCGAGGAAGATCGGCAGGAACATGAACAGGAACACGTTGGATGAAAAAACCATCCGTTTTTCTCCATCTTTACCAACAGTTAAGGGCCAAAGCCCCCCCAAACCCCCGGATATCGGGTGGGTTGTATTGCGGTGTTACCTAGGGTGATTGCGTGGGCTGTTCGGCCCCTCTCCCCAGCCCTCTCCCCCTCGGGGAGAGGGAGCTGATTTACGTTGCTGCAGCTATCGAGCTTTTGCTCTTAGTCCCCTCGCCCCTTGGGGAGAGGGTTAGGGAGAGGGGGAATCTCAGCCCCATCCCAAATTCAGATCGTTCCCACGCTCTGCGTGAGAACGCCTCCTTCGACGCTCTGCGTCGAGTTCGGCATGTGACGCGGAGCGTCACGGGCTGCATTCCCGCGCTGGAGCGTGGGAACGATCACCTCCAGATGTCGAACCCGCTACGACCCTTTACCTTTTTCATGCTCAGGGTCGTACACCCGGGTCACGTCACCACCGAGGCGGAAGGTCTTGAACGGCTGCATCGACTGCTTCCATTTCAAGGTTTCCGGCGTGCAGCGGTAGAGCGCGCAATAGGGTTCGAGCCAGCTGAATTTGCTGTCGTTCTTCAGGTCCGTCATGTCCTGGGTTTTCTCGGCTTTGGCCGCGAAGTCATCGGCGTCATCGACCCCGGCCATCACCCGCTCTGCCAGACGACGCAAGGCCTCGCGGTTTTCCTCGCGCAGATCCAGGGCGTTGGCCTGGGCGAAGCTGGCGATCATCGCCAGCGGCGGCAGGGCGTAGTTGTGATAGGCGAGGGCGCGTTTCTGGCGCTTGAGTTCATTGGGCAGGTAACCCTCGGCATCGACCTGATTGGCGCTGACCCGGAATTGCGTCACCGACCAGTCGAACAGGTCGCGGCGGTTGGTCGCCACGGCGGTCGCCATCACTGACCAGGCGGCCCAGTAGGAGTGGTTGTTGATCTGCTGCAGTGGCAGGTAGCTCCAGTCTTTCACCACCTGATCGGCCAGCTTGCCGAACCAGGCTTCGATCAGTTGTGACTGCTGTGCATAGGGCGCCAACGGCTGTGATTCGGAGAATTTCAAGCGCAGGTAGGCCGAGGACATACTGCCAAGCGCCCATTTACGCATCGACTTGCCGGTGTGGTTGAAGTCGGTGGAGAGCAACGCATCGGCCTCGGCCCAGCTGCTCAGCCATTGCAGCGTGCATTGCAGCTCCTGCGGCTGGCCGTCGCGCATGTACTGCATGACCTGTTTGCTCACGCCTTTTTCCAGCTCGGTGATGCTCGCGGTGGCGTCGCGAAAGGCTTTCTCGGATTCGGCATTCAGCGTGGCGCGGGCCTTGTCCGAGCCTTCGTATTTGCTGCGAAACACCAGCTTCGCCGTGTACGGCGTGGGGGCTGCCTTGCAGGTTTGCGCCGCGCCTTTTTTGGGGTTTTCCACTGGCGCGTAATAACCCGGTGGCGGCACCAGGCCACTCGCGCTGGCGCTGCCGGCAAACAGCAGGGCACTCAGCAGGCCGGGATAGAAAAACCGGTTTATCGGGTACTTGTTCATCACGAGTCCGCGCCTCACTCGGCCTTGGCCGTAAGATTGCTAGCTCCGGCTGTCGGGCGCTGGCAGAGCGTCGCTTGGACGCTGAGCTTTTCCGGCATCTGTTCGGGGCTATGGATTTCCACGGCGAGCAGATTGAGTTCCGCCCAGCCGGGGTCGTTGCGCAGTTGGAAGACGTAGCGGCCGCCGGTATCGGTGGCATCGCTCTGATCGAGTTTGAGGTTTTCCCGGCGGCCGTTGAGGTACCAGAGGGTCGCGCTCATCTGCTTGACCGAGGGGTCGCTGAAGGTCAGGTCGACCTGATAGTTGCTGCCGCGCAGGTCGAGTAGTTGATTCTTGCCATTGACCAGTACCTCGTTGCCGCCCGGGTGCAGCGTCACGCTGTTCTGCAGCACGGCTTTACGCCCTGCGCAGCCGTTGTCCACCAGTGGCATGGCTTGGCGGTAGAAGCTTTTTTGCGCGATGTCGTAGTGGGTGGCGAACTCCCAGACGATGATTTTCGGCGGGTGCTCGTGGAATTCCTTGCTGCTCAGGTATTGCAGCAACGAGCTGTCGAAGCCGCCACCGCTGACCGCGTTGTTGAGCACTTCGGCGCCGCTGTATTGCTGGAGAAAGCCGGCGAAATTGTAGGCCGGGCCACTGTTACTGGTGCCAACCAGGGCCACTTGCGGCTGCGATTCATCGCCGAACAGATCGCCGCCGCTAGCGCCGTCGCCCACGGCTTCAGTTTCGAAACGGTCGACGTATTCGGTGGCGTAGCTGCTGCCGCAGAGCTGCCCAGCGGCTTTGTGGAAGGTGCCGAATTTGGCCAGCAGACCGACGCGTTTGCTGGCGTATTCCTGCTTGGGAATCTCGCCGAAGCCGGGGATTTGCTTGAGCATCTCCGCGGTGATTTTCGCCGAGCGTTCTGCGCCGTAAGGGGTCCAGTGGTGGTCGCCCTTGAAGTAATAGGCGTGCTGCTCTTGCTCATCGAACAGCGGGCTGAAGTCCGGGGTCCAGATCCCGGTTTTGCGCAGTTGTTCGATGGCCGCCAGGTAGTTCTGCTTCGCCAGGTCGTAGTCGAATCCAGCGCGCTCGGCCTCAGTGAGTTTTTCCCGGTTCACCAGGCCGCGGGTCGGCTGGTACACCACCATCAGCTCGATACCTTTGCGCTTGAGGGCGTCGCGCAGTTGCTTGAGTCGCTGGTAACCCTCTGGCGTGGTGCCAAAATCGGTGCGCAGGTCATAGCTGGTACGAAACAACCAATCGCCCTGGGCCTGCACCAGATGGGTGAAGAAGCCCAGGTACTTGGTGTTGTAGAGGCTGTTGTCGGCGGCGGCCGGGCACAGTTGGTTGGCGGCTTTGACCTGGTACTGCGGTGCAGTTGACGGCGTTTCGGCGTGCACGCCGCTGGCGGCGCTCAAGAGCGCAGCGGTAAGCGCCGAGGGCGTCAACCATTTGGTTTTTTTTGTGTACATGGAATTCATGCTCCTCAGTCCTGAAGTTCGGCCTGGCTTTCAACGGGGTCGATCAGCACCGCTTTTTGCTGGCGCACCATCAGGTCAAGAATTTCGTCCTGCTTGTCGCCGAGAATCCCGGCGAAGCTGATGCCGGAGGTTTTGCGCGGGGCGAGCAAGGCCACCCGGTACAGTTCCACGCTCAAGGGCGAATCGATCGATAGCGGGCTGGAGCCGTTACCGGTCAGCTGGCCGCCGACCACGATCATCGAGACCTTGGTGTCGAAGGGGTCGAGTTCGATATCGCGGTCGGTGTCGCTGAGGTCTTTGATGTGGCCGTAGACCCCGACCAGGCGATTGCCGGCGGAGAGGTTTTCGTACAGGCGGATGTTCACGCTGTTGCGCAGGCGAATGCCGTGGCGTTGGTTGCCAATGACGTTGTTGCCCCAGATCAGGTTGTTGGAGCTTTCGTAGAGGGTGATGCCGTCGGAGTGGTTCTGGTACACCTCGTTGTAGGCCACCAGATTGTTCACGCTGTTACGGTCGATCACGATGCCGGAGAGTTTGTTGTCGTAGACGCGGTTGTTGAAAATCCAGCTGTTGTCGACCTCACGGGAAATGATGATGCCGTGCTTTTTCTTGGTCCCATGTACGGTGTTGTCGGCAATGATCAGGCGCTGCGAACGGTCGTGCGGGTCGATGCCATAGATGAGGTTGTCGCGGTAGGTATTGCCCTTGATCACCACGTCCTGGGCTTCGTAGCAGTAGAAGCCGTACCACATGTCGACGAACTCGGAGTTGATCAGCCAACCGCTCGGTTGCGGCCGTTGCATCTGCTTGGCCATGTTCGGCGTGTACTGCGAAATACTCACGCCGTAGGATTTACTGGTGTTGTAGCCAAAGCTTGCGAGCTTGCTGTTGACGATATAGGTCTCGGTGCCGCCCCAGGACAGCAGGAACGGGCGGAACTCGTCGGGCTTGCGGAACGTCGCCGGGCCGTTGTCGGCCTCGCGCCAGCCGGTGACTTTGCTGTCGGTGATGAACAGCTTGCCGTCGTTGACGATAAAAGCACCGCGCTCCTGGGACAGGCGCAATTCCTGGGTTTGTTTATCGACATGCAGGGTCGCGCCGTGCGCCACCACAATGGGTAGCCGGGCCAGGTAGACCCCCGGCGCGGTTTCGCTGAAGTACTGTTTCGGCAGCTGCCTGGCCAGGTCGTGCAGGTTGACGTAGCCGCCTTCGATAAAGATCGCCTGCGGCATACCGCGTTGCCGGCTGACCCACTCGGCCATGCGATTGTTGCCGCCGAGAAACTCCTTCAGTGCGTCCTGTTGCAGCATGCGCCGCACTTTCACCTGGCCTTCGACCTTGCGCTCGAGCTTGGCATTCACCGCTTCGGCGGTGTAGCCGCGCAGATCCGGCAGCGTCGGCTTCGGCAGGTACAGCGGTTTGATCGGTGCGCTGGTCACGGTGTAACTCTTCGCCTGGCGTAGCTCCTTGGTCGCCGGCGCCTGCAGGCTTGCGGCAGTGTGCGCATTGGCCACCAGGTCTTGCGTGCTGGCCAGCGTGCAGTGGCTGGCGATCAGCAGGGCGCTGGCCAGCAGCGGCAGGCTGAAGCTGCGCAGTGAGGGCGGGTGACTGTTCATGTCAGCAGTTCTCCATTCGCCATGCGGGGTTCGACCTGAGCATCAGAAACGCCAGATCACGTCGATAAGGGCACGGTGCATCTTCGAGTCGGCCTGCTTGCCATAGGCATCGCCGGGCAGGAATACACCGCCACGTAAGCGCACCAGCGCCGAAGGTTCGTCGATCGCCTGGCTCATGGAAGCGGGCAGCAGGCCTTGCTGGAAGTACTTGGTGACGACCAGGTCGACTTCCTGACCGAGGTCTTTCTCGCCATCGACCAGCGCCGCGTTGATGCCGCTGGTGCCGATCGCTTGCTGATCGTCGACCCGCCAGAAGCGGTGGTAGACCAGGCTGGCGTCGTAGTCTTCACGCAGCTGCCAGGAGCCGAATAGGGTGGCGGCCTGCAGGTTGCTCAGCTCACCGCGGAAGGCCTCGCCGAAGCGGTGTACCCGCGAGCGGGTGCCGGTGTAGTTGGAACGGTTGCTTTCCAGGCCGGTCTGCTCGAAGTTCTCGCCGCCGTCATCGCCGCCACCACTGCCACGGGCATAGGCGCCGCCGACTTTCCAGCTCTCGTCGAGGTTCCAGCGCAGGCCGAGGTCGGTGCCCCAGGCATTCACATCGCTGCTTCGTGAAGCCGCTGGCGAAGTTCTGCATTAACCAACGGATGGTGTGCTCAGAACGTCGCGGTCACCGCTTAGCCAGTGGCCGCTGGCCAAAGTAGTTGAGCGCGGTTCGCGTTGCGGTAGTTGTAAGCGTCGCTGTGCGCTTGCAGGCCACCAGGTGAGTTCGCCGGTGCTGGTCTTGTCCAACTTCGTCGACTGCTTCGCGCGGGCTGGGCAGGTTGCCGTCGGCATTTGGCTATGGTGGGCATTCAGGCCGACCCAGTGGCGGGCGTCCATTGCGTGGCCACGTCGCCGAAGACGTGCAGGCGGTCCTTGTTCTTTCGGGGCCAGTTCGTCGAGGTCGGTGCGGTTATTCGCTGAAGCGTTCGCACGCCGATTTGCACGCAGTTAGGGAGGCTGTCGAAAGTCCAGTTCAGCGCTTCGATATTGGGTGTCACGGCCACATGCCGTCTTCGTTGCGCAGGCGCTTGGCGGACCGAGGCGCAACTTTCTTCGCCGGGGTAGGGGCGGTGAAGCCGGAAAGGCCGATCCAGAATTCCCGCAAGGCCAGGTAGCTCTTGTCCGGGCTGGCGGCGTCGCGCGGGCTGCTGCTGGACTCGCTGTCGAGTCGGCAAAAGTTTTGCAGGGGTCAGTGCTCTGGGTCGGTTTTCGATTGCGATGTCCGGTCGCGGTCACCGCCTGGCCCATGCATAGGCGCTCCAGTCGCCGCGTTTTGCCGTAGACCCAGGGGGCCCCGCAGTCGGAACCGAACCGTTGACGTCGCCACCGCTACGGGTGCCGAGATCACGGTCGGCTTCGGATTGGGCGGTGATTTTCACGTCCAGGCCGAAGTTCGTCTCGGGCCCCATTGCGCCGCCCAGCCGAGTTTGGCCGACAGTAGGTCGCGCTCGCGAATCCGGCGCTCATCCAGTGATTCAATTTCATAGCGGTTCCATGACCGGTTGGGCTTTGCATGGCTTGCAGTTGTTGGCGGCTCCTGCTGGCCGCGCCGCGCAGTTGCTGTTCTTCACCGCAGCAAGCGCTGGCCTGTGCTTCGTGCAGCTTTGGCCCGGCAATTGCTGATCGATCCCCCCCTGTTATGCGGCCAGTCCCGGCGGCCTGCGGTGTGCCTTGAGCACGGCGAGCGCTGAAGACGTAGGCGTTTTACCTGTCGGGCTGAATGCCCACGGCCCCTGCGAGAACATCGCGCGAGGGCGAAGGTCGGCGCTGTTCTGGCCGCCACGGGCGGCGGCGAGCAGGTGCTGCAGTGCCTGCTCCGGGTCGATCTGGCCGAGGTAGCCGCGGCGGTACAGTTGGCCGAGGTAGTAGTTGGCGCTGATTTCGCTGGGCGCGGCCTTGAGCAGGTGCTGCTCGGCTTTTTGCGGGTCCTGCGGGAGCAGCTTGCCTTCGTAGTAGAGCTTGCCCAACAGCAGTTCCGCGCGCGGTTGCGCGGCGTCGCGACCGTGCTCGAGGTACTCGAGCAGCTTGTCGACGTCACCCAGGGCCGGATAGTCGTAAAGCAGGCGAGCCAGGCTGACCCAGGCAGCGGGGTAGCTCGGGGCGATCTGTTCGAGCAGGCGCTGTGCGGTTTTTTCGTCCGGTTTGCCCAGCTCCTGGTCGGCCAGCACTTGCGCGACGCTCTCCACCCGCTGCGCCGGTACCGCACCGTGCTGGTAGGCGCTTTGCAGCTGTTCCAGCAACGCCGCTTGCTGTTCGTTCTGGCCGCGTTTTTGGTACACGGTGGCCAGCTCGACGTAGCAGACATCCGCGGTGCTCAGCGCCTGCTTGCAGATGCGCTCCACGTCATCCAGGTGCTGGTCGTAGTTGCCCTGGGTGCGATAGAGCAGCAGCTGCGCCAGCTCGGCCTGCGGATAACCGGCTGCACGCCATTGGCTGATGCGTTGCTGCGCATTCACCTTGGGGAAGCTCTGCGGGTATTGCAGGTAGAGCATCGCCAGCGGCAGCAAGGCGCCTTGTTCGCCGCCGGCGAAGGCCTGCTCGAGCAGTTGTCCGGCTTCCTGGCGCTCGGTTTCAGTGGCATTCGGTTTCACCGCCAGCAGTTTGCCCAACCGTGCCGCGGCGCGCGGTGAGTGATCCGCCGCCTGCCGGTAAGTTGCTTCGGCTTGGCGCAGCAGTTCGGGGTCACCGCTCTCGAGCTGGATATCGGCCAGGCCGACTTGGGCATCGGCGTAACCCAGTTCGGCGAGCTGCCGGTAGTTCTGCTCGGCGGTCGCGGCATCACCGTTCTTCAGCGCTTCATTGGCCAAGCGCTGATCTGGCAGGCCGGCGCAGCCCGCCAGGCTCAGCGCCGCGACGAGCAGCAGTAGTTGCGGTTGAGTGTTAGCCACGGGCATGCCTCCCTTAGAGTCCAGCCGCCAGGGCTTTGTCGATCAGCCAATCGAGCGAGGGGCCGCGATCACTGCTGACTTCCACCGGGTGGCCGGCGAGGGCGCTGTCCAGCGGCTCATCCGGCTGGATCTGCACGCGGATGTCCGAGGACAGGTTGTCGCTATCGTTCAAGCTGCTGCTGACGATCTTGCCGCGCCGGGACTCGGCTTCACCGGCAACCAGGAAGCTGACGCGGGCTCCGGGTTTGACTTCATTGAACTTGTTGTAGGGGAAGCGCGCTTCGATGCTGGCCTGGCTGCCTTGCGGCACCAATTGGAAGATCACCTCGCCCTTGCTGGCGTACTGCCCGTCGGCCACCAGTTGGCGCGCCACGGTGCAGTCGCAGGGGCTGGTCAGGGTGCCTTTCATCTGCTTGCCAAACAGGGTTTCGACGTTGGCCGGGTTGAGCTGCTCTTCGCCCAGGTGACCTTTGAGCATCTCCAGCATGGAGGCGCTGAAGGTTGCGATCGGCGCGCCTTTGGCAACCTGGCTATTGGTACCGACCAGGCTCTGTACCGTACCTTCACGGGGCATGGTGACCTGCATGCCGGGCACGCGAACCAGGCCGGACTGTGCATGAGTGACGAAGTACAGGCCGTAGACCGACTTGAAGATAAAGCCGAAGGCGGCCAACCCGACCAGGAACAGCCCCAGGCTGAAGCTCACTGCGCGCAGGCGGCCGATGGCGCTCATGCCGGACGCGCCGGCTTTTTCTTTGCGCGCTTTGGTGAAGTTCTCCCGCTGCAGGGTGGTCAGCAGTTCGCCGACGCTGACCAATTCGCCACTCAGGTGTGCGGTGATCAGGTGGCGTAGGGTGGCGATCTCGCGCGGTTGCATATTGTGGAACTGGCAACCGACGCGGCCGCTGTCGAAGTCGACCGAACGCACCTGGAATTCCACGTCGATGGCCAGGCTTAGGTTGTCGATCACAAACAGCAATTTGCCTTTGTGGTAATCACCGACCTGCACCGGGATCTTGCTGGCGCTGTAGGCAAAGCCGCCGGCGGAAAGATCCAGCAGGGCTTGTTCGACCACTTCGCGGCTTTTCCCGAAGAAGCGGACCTTCGCCGGGAGCTTGACCCGGGCGTGCTGGCGCTGGGCTTCCGACTCATGCACCACATTGACGTTGACGGCTGTATTCATGGTGATATTCCTACTCAAATGCTCACTAATTCCATTCATGTCCGGTCAGACCACTAGCAACAGCGCGGCAATAAACACGCTGGCGGCAGAGAAGGTCATGGTTCGGGACGACCAGGTGTTGAACCAGCGCTGAAAGCTGGCGAGATCGCGGTTTAGCTTGGTGGGCTGACGGGTCCAGGATTGTTGGTCGAGGCGGAAGAACACGTAGATCTTCACCAGCGCGCCGACGATCTGGTTGTAATAAAGAATCAGCGGATAAGCCGGGCCGATGTGGTGCCCGCTGACGGACAACAAAAGCGTCAGGATCAGCCGCGTGGTGCCGATCCACAGCAGATAGATCAGCAGGAAGGCGATGCTGTACTTGATGCTGGCGATGATCGCCACGGCCAGGCCGAGCAGGCAGGTCCACATCGACACGCGTTGGTCGAACAGCACCAGGCTGGTGAACAGCCCCAGACGTTTGGTTCCCAGCTTCATGGCCCGGGAGTTCTGCCGAAGGTTGTTGCCGTACCAGCGGAACATCAGTTTGCGGCTGGCCTTGAGGAAGCTCTTTTCCGGCGGGTGCTCGACCGTGTTGATCGCCGCGTCCGGCACGTAAAAGGTGTCGTAGCCCAGGCGCATCAGGCTGTACCAGCTGGACTTGTCATCACCGGTGAGGAACTTGAAGCGGCCCAGACGCCAGTGATCCAGCGAGTCGCTTTCGACGTCGGCGATGAATTCCGGATTGGTGATCACCGGTGCGCGAAACACCGACATCCGCCCGGTCAGGGTCAGCACGCGTTTCGACAGGCCCATCGAGCACATGTTGAGGTGGCGCTGAGCGAAGCGCAGCTTGTGCCACTCGCTCATGATGTAGCCGCCGCGCACCTCGCAGAACTCGTTGGTGGTCAACCCACCGACGTTCGGGAACAGCTTGAAGTAGGGCACCGTGGCCTTGACCACGCCGGGTTCCAGCACGCTGTCGCCGTCGATCACCGCAACTACCGCATCCTGGTCCGGCAGGTGCCGGGAGATGGCGCGGAAGCCATGGGCGAGGCCATCGCGCTTGCCGGTGCCGGCAATCCGCACGAAGTCCAGGGCCACGTGTGCCGGCGGGTTGTATTTCTCCCACAGGCTCTTGACCAGGAACTCATCGGACAGCTCGACGATCGAGCAGACCACGGTGGTCGGGTAGCCGCATTCGATGGCTTCGCGGATCACCGACTGGTAAACCATGGCGGTGGTCAGAGCGTCGATGCGAAAGCTGGTCACCATCAAAAACACGTGCGAGGGGTCGGCGTCCTTGCCGAGCTTTTTTGCCTTGCGTCGGTAGTGCGGGAACACCACGTAGAGAAACAACATGCCGCGCAGGAAGTGCATGGCGCCCATCGAATAGCGCCAAATGCCGACCGCACCGATCAGCAATAGGAAGTCCTTCGACTCCGGGTCGAAGACTGTTCTGGGCAACGCCAGGGCAATCCCCATTAGCAAACTGAGGTAAAACAGCCAGCCGGCGGCGTCAGCGAAACCCTGCTTGAGCCTATCCATCTCTACATCCATCTCTATTTCGGGCACGCCTTCGGCGGATGCGCGCGATTTTGGTCGCACGCACCCGGCAAAGTGGCCGCAGTGGTTATGGCAGGGGTAAGGTTCTACTGGCGTTCAATTGGCCCGTTGCGGCGCGTGCCCGAACGCCAGCAAAACAAATGGCTACCAGCAAATGCCCTCAGTGCCGCCACGGGTGGCGTGAGGCATGAAGCCCACCAAGTCGACGACTTTCTTGCCGTCTGGTGCGTGCTGCGCCAGGGCTCTGAACTTCTCGTCTCGGTTACCCAATACGATGATGTCGGAGCCATTGACGACTTGGTCGAAGTCGCTATTCAACAGGGATGAAACATGGGGGATCTTCGACTCTATGTAGTCTTTGTTAGCCCCATAAACCCGCGCATATTCGACGTTACTGTCGTAAATGCTCAGGTCGAAACCCTTGCCGATCAGCATCTCCGCCAGTTCAACCAGGGGACTTTCGCGCAGGTCGTCGGTGCCGGCTTTGAAGCTCAGGCCGAGCAGGGCGACTTTGCGTTTGTCATGGCTGGCGATGATGTCGAAAGCGTTCTGCACCTGCGCCACGTTGCTGCGCATGATCGAGCCGAGCATCGGATGCTCGACATCCAACTGGCTGGCGCGGTAGGTGAGGGCGCGCACGTCCTTGGGCAGGCAGGAACCGCCGAACGCAAAACCAGGGCGCATGTAGTACTGCGACAGGTTCAGGGTCTTGTCCTGGCAGACCACGTCCATCACCTCGCGACCATCCACACCGACTGCCTTGGCGATGTTGCCGATCTCGTTGGCGAAGGTCACTTTGGCCGCATGCCAGACGTTGCAGGTGTACTTGATCATCTCGGCGACTTCGATGTCCTTGCGGATGATCGGCGCGTCGAGTTCGCGATAAATTTCTTCCAGGGTATCGCCGGACTGTTTGTCCAGCTCACCAATCACCGTCATCGGCGGCTGGTCGTAGTCCTTGATCGCGGTGCTTTCACGGAGGAATTCCGGGTTGACCGCCACGCCGAAATCGACCCCGGCTTTCTTGCCAGAGCAATCTTCGAGGATCGGGATAACGATGTTTTTTACCGTGCCTGGCAGCACCGTGCTGCGGACCACGACAGTGTGCCGGGTGGTTTTGTCGCGCAGGACAAGACCGATCTCGCGGCAGACCGATTCGATGTAATTGAGTTCCAGATCGCCATTCTTCTTACTCGGGGTGCCGACGCACAGCATCGACAAATCCGTATCCCGAATAGCGGCGGCAAAATCGGTAGTGCCGCGCAGGCGCCCCGACTTGATACCTTGTTCCAGGAGTTGTTCAAGACCAGGTTCGACAATGGGCGATTTACCCTTGTTGATCAGGTCGATCTTGGCGGCGGAAATGTCCACCCCAACCACTTCGTGACCCCGTGCAGACAGGCAACCGGCACATACTGCACCGACGTAGCCTAAACCAAAAATGCTTATACGCATTGTATTCACCTTGTTCATTTATCACGCCGCTAAATATGGTGGTCATACTGATCACCTCCTTTCAGACGCTCGACGTAATGAGTAATTAGCCGAACGCAGGCACAATAAGTTCCGCGCGCCATAGTGGTGGCGCTGAAGTTGGGCATGTTGTTTAAAGGGTTGCCCTGAAATGTGGCGCTGTGCTCCAGTACCGGGCGCAGAGCCTTGATTAGGCTGCTGGAGGTCTACTTGGTCGGTGTTATCTCCTTAATAAAAAATGGCTTTTTGATTAATTCCAGATGGAATTAGCGATCACCTATAAAAGTGTCTTTTGCACTAAGGTGCCAGGCTTGTGAAGTTCGCTACGGGGTTATGAGCAGTGTTTTCAAATGATAGTTCCTACCGTTCGTCAGACTTTTCCTACGGCACTAGAGTTCAGTGGTTGATTTCAGTGGTCGCATATTGATGGCACTTCTAGCGGAGGGCTCAGTGTTTGCTGAGTTTCGAGGATGGATGACTTTTTGCCATTACTTGAAGTTGGCTAAAGTGCCATCAGAGATAAAAATCTCTGCCGTCGATAACTTCAGGCTTTAAAAGTAATTTCATATTGATGGCGCTTTTAAAAGTTCCAGGTGTGTCTGCGGAAATATGTCGGAAGTTTTGCGGCGAGATGAATTTTTTCCGGTGCACGAAGTCCACCTTGATTTCATAGGTAAAACTGGCTGCAACCGCAGGGGATGTGACTGATTAGTCGGGTGAAATGGACAGCACCCGCCAGGACGGCGAGTGCTTGAGAGGATCAGTCTTCTGGCGTGTCGCGCAGGAAGACCAGGCTGTCTTGCTTGGAGTTTTCTGCCGAGAAGCGATAGCCCTGATAATTGAAGTCCTTCAACCCTTCTGGGTTGCTCAGGCGCTCCTTGATCACGTAGCGCGCCATCATGCCGCGGGCTTTCTTGGCGTAGAAGCTGATGATCTTGTACTGGCCGTTTTTCAGATCCTTGAACTCGGTATTGATGATCCGCGCGTTGAGCGCTTGGCGTTTCACCGCGCTGAAGTATTCGTTGGAGGCCAGGTTGAGCAGGATATCGTCGCCTTGAGCAGCCAAGGCTTCATTCAGCCAGCCGCTGATGCGTTCGCCCCAGAACGCGTAGAGATCCTTGCCACGGCGGTTGGCCAGTTTGGTGCCCATTTCCAGGCGATAGGGCTGCATCAGATCCAGCGGCCGCAATACGCCGTACAGGCCCGAGAGCATGCGCAGGTGCTCCTGAGCGAAGTCGAAATCGGCCTCGACGAAGTCTTCCGCGTGCATGCCGGTATACACATCGCCCTTGAAGGCCAGCAGCGCCTGCTTGGCGTTCTCGGGAGTGAACAGCGGCGTCCAGCTGCCGTAACGGGCGGCATTCAGCCCGGAGAGCTTGTCCGAGAGGTGCATCAGCTCGCCAATCTGTGCCGGGCTGAGTTCGCGTAGTTGGCTGACCAGTTCCTGGGCGTGATCGAGGTACTCGGGTTGGGTGTAGCGGGCAGTGGTCGGTGGGCTGGTGTAGTCGAGGGTTTTGGCGGGGGATATCACCATCAGCATGAATCGTCTCCTAAAGGCTGCGGTGATTCTAGGCGGTGCGCTGCTCAGGCTCTAGCTATAACGCCTATGGGTTGACCTGGGGTTGTAGTTCGTAGGCTGGGTTTCGCCAAAAACGGCTCTACCCAGCCTACGCTTGCGGGTTGGCCGTGGGGCGGCGACATGGTTGTAGTTTGCCCTGGTCACTCATTTATTAAGGAACCCGATGAGCGCTTGCAATCATTCGCGCTGCTCGGCGGCAAGCTGTTTGGCTGGAGCTGGCTGGACCCGTCGATGGGGCTGGTCGGGGCGCTGATCATCGGTGTCTGGGCCAAAGGCCTGCTGCTCGAAACCGGTAAGGTGCTGCTCGATCGCGAAATGGACAGCCCGCTAGTCGAGCGTGTGCGCAGCGCCTTGGTGCGGGAAGTGGACACTGAAGTAGCCGATCTGCACCTGTGGCGAGTCGGTCAGGTGCAATACGCCGGTATCTTGAGTCTGGTGACCCATGGCGATGCCTCGGCAGATCGCTACGAGGCACGTCTGGCGGGCTTTACCGAGCTGGTGCAGGTTGACGTCGTGGAGGTGAATCGTTGCCGCGCACAAGCGCCTACTGTGAGGCGATAGGACTTCCGACTTTAACGAGCTACTAGGGTGGCGCCAAGCGCTTTTTGTCGTGCCGAAAAATAAACCCTGAAAACGCAAAATTTACTTTTTGCTGTCACGTTTTTTGGAGTATTTAAAAGACAGACCGTCGAACCCTGCAACACAGGTGGCGGCCATCGGCCCATACCTTGTTTGCATCTTCTCGCGCTGCGGCCCGAGAAGCCGGCGGCCTCTCCGCGGCGGAGCGCCGTTCCGGCATTCCGTCGCTTGGCTCCTATAAGAAGGTGACCGAGTATGGATGACAACGGACGCTCCAGCCCTACCGCTCCAATCCTCTATGCCCTCGATACGAACGTCCTGATCCACGATCCCAACGCGTTGCTCAACTTTCAGGAACACCACGTTGCCATCCCGATGACCGTATTGGAGGAACTGGATAAGCTGAAAACTGGCAAACAGGGAGTCGCCGCCGAGTGCCGTCAGGCTATTCGCCTGATTGATAAAATTCTCGGTGAAGCCACGCCGGAACAAGTGGAGTATGGGGTCCCCATTCAGCGCGAGAAGAGTGGCTCGTGTGGCTTTTTGTCGATCCTCATGAGCCGCCGGGCCGAGCCCATCACCTGGCTCCCGGAAGACCTCAACGACAACAAAATCATCAATCAACTGGTGGATCTGAAATCGCGTAAGCCCGGTTTGTCCGTGGTGCTGGTGACCAAGGACATCAACATGCGTCTGAAGGCGCGCGCCTGCGGTATCGAGTCCGAGGACTATCACACCGACCAACTGGTCGACGATATCTCACTGCTGCCGCGCGGCTATCACACCCTCAGTGGCTCGTTCTGGGACCGCGTGAGTAAGGTGGAAACCCGTCAGGATCATGGTCGCACCTGGCACCGCGTGCAGCTCACCGACAACCTGCCGGCGGTGCATATCAACGAGTTCATCGTCGATGAGCAGGGCTTTGTCGGTTGGATCAAGGGCATCAAGGCCGACGAGCTGCTGATTCTCGATCTGCATCAGGAGCCGTTGCTGCATCAGGAGGCCTGGGGCTTGCGTCCGCGGGATGTGTACCAGAGCCTGGCGCTGTTTGCTTTGCTCGATCCGGACATCCATCTGGTCAACCTGTCTGGCGCTGCCGGTTCGGGCAAAACCATTCTGGCGCTGGCCGCGGCGATCGAGCAGACCATGGTCAGCAAACGCTACCGACGGATCATCGCCACCCGCAGTGTGCAGGGTCTGGATCAGGAGATCGGCTTTCTGCCGGGCACCGAGGCAGAGAAGATGGAGCCCTGGCTCGGCGCCATCACCGATAACCTGGAAGCCCTGCACATGGATGATGAGAGCACCCATGGCAGCGTCGATTACATCCTCAGCAAGGTGCCGTTGCAGTTCAAATCGCTGAACTACATTCGCGGTCGTAGCTTCCAGCAGAGCTTGATCCTGATCGACGAGTGCCAGAACCTCACCCCACACCAGATGAAAACCATCATCACCCGCGCAGGAACCGGCTCGAAGGTGGTTTGTCTGGGTAACCTGGCGCAGATCGATACGCCATATCTGTCTGCGCCCAGCTCGGGCCTGACCTACCTCACCGAACGCTTCAAAGATTTCCCCCATGGGGTGCACATCACTCTGCAAGGGGTGCCACGCTCGGTGCTGGCGGAGTACGCCGAAGCCAATATGTAAGTCAGTTCCACCAGCAGCCGAGCGGTCGCGTACCGCTCGGCTTTTTATTGGGTTCGCGCCTGCGCGGGAATGATGGAAGTAAGTCTGAAGATTTTGATTGCCCCTGATAGGTTGCTATTCAGGCGTGCCGGAATCTGACTCGCGGGTTTACAATTGCCACTCCTCATCAGGAGTAAGGCAGTGTTAACTCATCTCGACTCCCAAGGCCGCGCCAATATGGTCGACGTTACCGAAAAAGCGGTTACGTCCCGTGAAGCCGTCGCCGAAGCCCTGGTGCGCATGCGCCCGGAAACCCTGCAATTGATCCAGGACGGTGGTCATCCCAAAGGCGATGTGTTTGCCGTGGCGCGCATCGCCGGCATTCAAGCCGCGAAGAAAACCTCGGATCTGATTCCGCTCTGCCACCCGTTGATGCTGACCAGCGTCAAAGTCGAACTGGCGGCAGAGGGCACGGATGCGGTGCGAATCCTTGCTCGTTGCAAGCTGGCCGGGCAGACCGGGGTAGAGATGGAGGCGCTGACCGCGGCCAGCGTCGCGGCACTGACTATTTACGACATGTGTAAAGCGGTGGATCGCGGCATGGTCATCGAAAGCGTGCGCCTGCTGGAAAAGCTCGGCGGCAAGAGTGGCGCTTTCAAGGTGGAAGAGCCTAAGGCCGGGGACGAATGATGATTCGCGTGCAATATTTCGCCCGCTATCGTGAGACGTTGGGTATCGACGCCGAGCAACTGAGCGGTGACAAGACGTTCGCTACCCTCGACGCCCTGCGTCAGCACCTGCTGGCCCGCGGTGGCGTGTGGGAGGTGTTGGCCGAGCAAAACCTGATGTGCGCGCGCAATCAGGAACTGTGCAGCCTCGATGAGCCTCTGGCGGATGGCGATGAGGTGGCGTTTTTCCCCACGGTCACGGGTGGTTAGCATGGGTATTCGCGTACAGGAAAGCGCCTTCGACCCCGGGACTGAGCTGAATGCGCTGCACGCGGCGCATGTCGGTGTCGGCGCGGTGGTCAGTTTTGTCGGTTATGTGCGCGACTTTAACGAGGGGCGCGAGGTGGCCGGGATGTTCCTCGAACACTTCCCCGGCATGACCGAAAAAGCCTTGGCCAAGATCGCCAGTGAAGCCGAGCAGCGTTGGCCGTTGCTGAAGATTGAAGTGCTGCACCGCATCGGCCGGCTGGAGCCGGGCGAGCCGATTGTCTTTGTCGGCACCGCCAGCGCTCACCGCCAGGCGGCATTCGACGCCTGCGCCTTTATCATGGACTACCTGAAAACCCGCGCACCGTTCTGGAAGAAGGAAGACACCGCCGATGGCCCGCGCTGGGTCGAGGGGCGGTGCAGCGATCAGCAAGCTGCTGAGCGTTGGCAGAAAGATTAGGGCGGCAGCCTTATCCGGCGGCCTCCTAGGGCGGCTGTCCGCTGGCTCTGTCGATGTTTAATTCGGCGCCTTGCAGCGCCGCTCCTGCGTGACGGCAAGCGGCGCCAGTCCTGGCGCTACCTCGCTTGACCACGCCTCAATGTCTAGCGCTATTGCTCACGGTCCCGCGGCGGATTGCGGGAAGGCTTTGGACTGTTGACGATATGTACTAATAAGTCCAGTATGGACTTACAAGTACAATATGGTGGCGCCCCATGAGCCCTCACTATCAGTCATCAGCCAATCTGTTTGAGCGCCTGCCCACTGCTGGTGCCCTTTCTTCTGCCTTGCAACTTAATACCCAAACCGAACTTAACTGCTAGGCCCGTGCCTGCAGCGAGTAGTCCTATACGTCTACGTACAGCGGGAGTCGCAAACATGAGAAAAATCGCACTACTGGGCGGCATCGCCCTCAGCCTGATGGCTTGCAGCCTGTTCGCTGCCGATAAACCCTTGCGGTTGGGCATCGAGGCGGCCTATCCACCGTTCGCCTATAAGACGCCGGCGGGGGAGATCGCGGGCTTTGATCCTGATATTGGCAATGCGCTGTGTGAGCAGATGCAGGTCAAGTGTCAGTGGGTCGAGCAGGAATTCGATGGTTTGATTCCGTCCCTCAAGGTGCGCAAGGTCGATGCGATTCTGTCGTCGATGACCATCACCGATGAGCGCCGCAAGTCGGTGGATTTCACCAACAAGTACTACTACAGCCCGGCGCGCCTGGCAATGAAGGCCGGCACTGAAGTCGATGCCGACTTCCAGAGCCTCAAGGGCAAGCGCATCGCAGTGCAACGTTCGACCACCACCGACCGTTTCGCGACCGAAGTACTGCAGCCCAAGGGCGTAGTGGTGGTGCGCTACAGCACGCAGAACGAGATCTATCTGGATCTGTTGTCCGGGCGTCTTGACGGTGTGTTGGCGGATGCCATCCCGTTGAATGAGGGATTCCTGAAGACCGACAGTGGCAAGGGCTTCGCCTTCGTCGGCCCGGATTTCACCGATCCGCATTATTTCGGCGAGGGTGCCGGTATCGCTGTGCGAAAAGGCGATACCGCGCTGCTGAACAAGCTGAATGACGCGATCAAGGCGATCCGCGCCAATGGTAAATATCAGGCGATCCAGAGCAAGTACTTCGACTTCGATATTTACGGCAAATAAGCCCCTGGAATGTACCGCCAGGTAGGTTGGCGCTGAGCGCAGCGATGCCCAACAAGGAGTCGCCTTGCGACTCCTTAGGTCTTGCGATTGGCGCCGACAGCGCTTCGTTCAACCTTCGCCTTTGATCTCTTTCAAATGCTTGTAGACCGTGGCACGGCCCATATTCAGGACATTCGCCACGTAGTTGGCGGCACTCTTGCCACGGAATGCCCCTTCGCCGTACAGGGCTTCGACCAGTTCGCGCTTGTGCTCGCGGGTGAGCAGGTTCAGGCCGAGTTGGCGCTGGCGTAGCCAGTTGTGCAGGAAGGTATTGATCCGCTCCTGCCAGTCGTCACGGAACAGGGCGTCCGGCTGCGGGATCAGCTTGTTGGCTGAGAGGAACAGATCCAGCGCGGCCTTGGCGCTCTCGAACAGGGAGATATTGAGGTTGATGCAGAGCACTGCCAACGGAGCGCCTTGGGCATCGCGCAGCACACTGCTGACCGAGCGAATCTTCTGGCCGTCCCAGTTGAGCTTCTCGTAGGGGCCGATATTGCGCTCGCTGACCTCTTTGCTGAGCAAATCCTCCAGCGCTGCGTCGTCGCCGATTTCGCGCTTGGAGATATTGTTGGCGATGTAGTCCACCCGTTGGCTGCGCAAGTCGTGCAGCACCACCTCGGCATGCGGGTAGAACAAGGTGGCGATGGCGTCGGCAATCGCCCTGAAGTTATCCAGGGCGGGGTCTTGGCGGTGCACTGGCTTCATGCGGGGTTAGGGCTCCAGGTTACTGTGGCGGACGCGCATAAGGTGCGGAGGAAGCTGTGAGTGTGCCGCAAAGCGCTGTGCGCGTCATTTCAAGCGCGCCGGGGAGAGCATGGCTGCGTTCAATCCGAAGCGGCTCAGGTGCTGTGGTAGCGGTTGTTGGCGGATCAGTGCTGCACAGGCTTCACCCATCGCCGCGGAGGTTTGGATGCCATACCCGCCTTGTCCCGCCACCCAGAAAAAACCCGGTGCTTGCAGATCGTAACCGCCGACCAGATCGCCATCGGCGACGAAGGAGCGCAATCCTGCCCAGGTACGAGTTGGCCGGCGGATGCTCAGCGTGGTGGCCTCTTCGATCTGGTAGATACCCATGGCGATATCCAGTTCTTCCGGCTGCACATCATGCGGCTCGACCGGGTCGGCATTGGCGGGTGAGCCGAGCAGCATTCCGGCGTCCGGTTTGATATAGAAGGAGTCGTCGAGACTCACCAGGCACGGCCATGTATGTGTATCCAGCCCTTCCGGCGGCGCAAAGATGAATGCAGCACGGCGTTTCGGCTGCAGCCCCAAAGGCTGCACACCAGCCAGTTCGGCCAGCTTGTCGGCCCAGCCACCAGCGGCGTTGATCAGCACCGGCGCGCGGTAGGTCTCCTTGCTCGTACGTACTTCCCAAGCCTCGTCTACGCGATCGATGCCAGTGACTTCGCTGTCGCAGTGGATCTGCCCATTATTGCGACGGATACCGCGCAGATAACCCTGATGCAGGGCATCGGTATCGATATCGGCGGCGCTCGGGTCGAGCATCGCGCCGTGCACCTTTTCCCGGCGCAATACTGGCACGATGGCGCAGGCCTGGTCGGCGTTCAGCAGTTGTATCTCGGGGACGCTGGTCTTGCCACTCAGGTATTGGCGCTCCAGCTCTTCGGGGGCGCCGCTGAAATCCACCACCATCTCGCCGCGGGGACTGAGGATCGGGTGCTCGCTGAAGCCTGTCGGCGGCGCATCGTAGAAGGACCGGCTGGCGGCGGTCAGCGCGCGGACCTGTGGGCTGCCATATGCCACGGTATAGAGCGCGGCAGAGCGGCCGGTGGAGTGATAGCCGGGCAGCGACTCACGCTCGAGGACGAGCACGCGACCATGCGGGGACAGCCAGAACCCGGTGGAGGCCCCGGCAATGCCGGCACCAATGATGATGAAATCTGCTTCGAGCATGGGGGCTCCTATTGCGTCCTGCGGCGGTATTAGTGCCTGTTCAATATCTGCTGCGCTCGCGACGATCTTGGACAGGTTCTTACTGGGTTTGCCGATGAAGCTGGTAGAGCGCATTGGCCAGCGCGATATCTTCCAGGCCCAAGCCGATGGAACGGAAGAACACCGGGCGCTGATAATCGGGTCGGCGCGCCGTGCCAGTCAGCAGTTCCGGCAAGTCACCGAGAATGGCGGAGTTGCTCCAGCCATGCTGGCTGCGGGCTAAGAGCATTTCACCGGCGGAGCCTGGCGTGGTGGCGCGGTAGTCGCAGTACACATCCATTTGTGCCAGCGCCTGTGGCGGCACCTCGTGGGCACGCACGGCATTGGTGCTGATCGAGGTGATCAGCGCCGGTTTGCTCAGCGTGCCCGGGTCCAATACCGGGCTGGCCGACGAGGTGCAGAGCATGATCACATCGGCGTCTGCGACCGCCTCCGCCAGGCTGGCGCTCAGTTGCAGGCGTGGGTCGAGGTTGTTCAGTTCGGTGCGCGCAGCCGCGCTTTGCTGGGCGAGGCTGGGTGAGTAGAGGTGGATGCTCTGCCAGTCACGCAGGCCTTTCACATACTGCACATGGGCGCGCGCTACGGGACCGCTGCCGATCACGGCGAGGCGTTTGGCCTGTGGTACAGCCAGCGCGTCTACCGCCACGGCAGTGGTGGCGGCCGTTCGCGCGGTGGTCAGCGCGCCGGCATCGCAGAGCAGCAAGGGCTGACCGCTGTCCATCGACATTAGCAGGGTCCAGGCGGTGACTAGCGCACCGTGCTCGCTCTTGATATAGGGCGAGGTCTTGACCCCGTAGACCCGTTCTGCCGCCAGTACTCCCAGGTAATTGATAAAGTCGCCGGCAGCGTTGGGGAACTCTACCAATTGCTGTGCAGGTTGCACGGCATTGGCGGCAGCCAGGTCGCGGAACATCTTGCTCATGGCCTGGTGTACGTCGACTTTGGCGAGCAATTGCTCGGCCTCGGCGTGCTGGATCACATAGGGGGTGGCGCTGGGCATGGTTCCGCTCCGGGGCTGAAAAACAAACTAATTTGTCCATATTGGACTTTTAAGTATTTTTCAGCAAGAGCAGAGACGACCGCTGGCAAGGGCACACCGGCCCGATGGCTGGGGGCTTGTCGGGTGGGCAAAGCGAGGCCATGTTTGCTCGACGAGTCGGTGCCGCTAGCGGCCCAGGGCTGGGAGAAAAGCTAACAGGCTTTCCGGCAGTTGAGCGCGCAGTCTGGCAGTGAGGACATCACGGCGTTTCTGGTAGGCCTGGCCCAGACCGATCACGCCGAGGCCGATCAGGGTGAGAATGATCGGGAACAACAGCGAATCCTCGAACACCTCATAAGCCAGATAGCCTAGATAACCGGCTACACCGAGGGCGCCGAACACCATAAACAGCGGGCGGCGCAACAGCACCGCCAGGCCCATCAGCCCGAGGTTGATCGCGCAGTAGAGCGCCTTGCCCAGTTCGCTGTGGCTGTCCATCAGGCTCAGCCCGCCCCAGAACGCCGCGAGTCCTGCGAGATAACCCCAGAAGGCAAAATCTTGCTGAGTGCGGCCGTCGACCCAGAGGCTGGTCAGGATCAGCGCCAGACCGAACCACAGCGATACCCAGCGCCGCTGCTCCCAGTCGAACGCGCTACCAAAGGCCAGCTCGGTCAGGTCCATGGACATAAACCATAGCGCCACCGCCATCGGCATCACGATAAAGGGGAAGGGCAGCAGGCGCAGCATCAGCAGGCCGACGATGACGGTGGCCGCTTCCATGGCCAGCCAGCCGCCTTGCACGTAAAGGTAATAGTTGTGGTAGTCGCCTTGCCCATCGTCCAACGGCCAGAGCCCGGTCAGTCGCTCGAACGCGAACACAGCCAGCGGCGTCAGGCTGACCGCCACCGCCCCCAGCAGGCCACCGGGAATCGGCTGGCCGCGATTCCACAGGCTGATGGCGCAGGCGGTGAACAGGCTCATATAGATCAGGGCAATTGTAAGGAGGGCGACATCGCCGATCCGCATCCAGGCTTCGGTGAGCAGCCAGCCCAGGGCGCCCATGATCAGCAGCGCCCCGAAGTAGTAAGCAATATGCGCCAGCTGAAAACTGGCGCGGCTGTCCGGCTGCTGGCGCAGGAAGGCCAGTAGCGCCTGGTCTTGGCCAGGTTGCAGCACGCCGGCGGTGACCGCGCGGGCGAGATCATGGGCGTCGAGTTTGCGGGTCATGACAGGCCTCCGTTTCCCCGTTTGACGTTGCCTGAGTCTGGCTTAGGCACAACCGGAATACTGGGGGCCTGGGCACAAAAAAGGCGAAGCCCAAGCTTCGCCTTTTTATTCACCAAGACTCAATGCTTGCGCGGCACCGACTTGAGCAGCTCGGTCGGCGGGGTTTCGCAGGTGATTTTGCGCCCCAGCAACGCTTCGATCAGTGGCAGCTGGTACGAGTCGTCCTCGCCGGCAAAGCTGATCGACACGCCACTGGCGCCGGCCCGGCCAGTGCGGCCGATGCGGTGCACGTAATCGTCCGGCACTTCCGGCAGGGTGAAGTTGATCACGTGGCTGATGCCGTCGATGTGAATGCCGCGGCCGGCGACATCGGTGGCGACCATCACGCGGATCTTGCCTGTGCGGAAGTCTTCCAGGGTCTTGATCCGCTTGTGCTGCGGCACATCGCCGGACATCTGCGCGGCGCTGACGCCGTCCTTGACCAGGCGCTCCTCGATGCGCCGTACCTCGTCCTTGCGGTTGGCGAAGACCATCACCCGCTCCCAGTCGTTCTGGGAGATCAGGTTGTACAGCAGCTTGTATTTGTCGCTGCCGGCGACGGCGTAGATGTGCTGCTCGACTGTTTCGCTGGCGACGTTTTCCGGTTCGATCTCGACGATGGCCGGGTTAGTGGTCCACTGCTTCGCCAGGTTCATCACGTCTTCGGTGAAGGTCGCGGAGAACAGCAGGGTCTGGCGCTCACCTTTGGGCGGAGTCTGGCGGATGATCTGCCGTACCTGCGGGATAAAGCCCATGTCGAGCATGCGGTCGGCTTCGTCCAGCACCATCACTTCGACCATGTCCAGATGCACTTCGCCGCGCTGGTTGAAGTCCAGCAGGCGGCCGGGAGTGGCGACCAGGATATCGCAGTGCTTGGCTTCCAACTGTTTGAGCTGCTTGTCGAAGTCCATGCCGCCGACGAAGGTCATCACGTTGAGACCGGTGTACTTGGTCAGCAAGGCGGCGTCCTTGGCGATCTGCACCACCAGTTCGCGGGTTGGCGCGATGATCAGTGCCCGCGGTTCGCCCATGTAGCGCTCTTTCGGCGGCGGGGTTTGCTGCAGCTGGGTGATGATCGAGATCAGGAAGGCCGCGGTTTTTCCGGTGCCAGTCTGCGCCCGGCCGATGGCGTCCTCGCCTTGCAGGGTGAAGCCCAGAACACCGGCCTGGATCGGCGTGCAATAAGGGAAGCCGAGGTCGTGGATGGCGTGCATCAACTCTGGCGAGAGCTTGAAGTCATGGAAGCGGGTCTTGCCGGCTTGCGGTTCGACGGCGAAGTCCTCCAGCTTCCAGGTGCTGGCCGGCGCTTGCGCAGGGCGTGCGCGCCGCGGCTTCTCGGTTTTCGGGCCGTCGCTCTTGGCCGTGGCACTGCGGGCTTGGCTGTCGGCTTTGGCGGCTTGTGGCTCGCGAGCGGTTTGCGCAGGCTTAGGCTGACGCTGGCGAGCGGCGCCATCGACTGCGGTAGTGGGAGCGGAAGAGGTTGCAACGGGGCCAGACGCGGGCAGCTCGCCCTCGCCTTTGCCAAACATTTTCTTAAGTGCTTTGAGCACGGGAATCTCTTCAATTGATTAAGGAATGAACGCTTGCCAGTGTAAAGCAAGAAGCCGGTGTGGCGAAATGTTGCGGCTGGATGCGCGCCAGAACCTTCAGGCTCCGACGCTGCGGGCTGTTGAGCGTTGCTTAGAGACTGTTGTTGAAATCGTCGAGCGAAGGTCAGGGCCGCACCCGTTCTCGAAAATGCTCCCGGCATTTTTCCTACCTCCCCCATCCATGGGGTCGCCTACGGGTAGCGGCATTCCCCACATCCATGTGGGTCACAAGGCACAACGCAGCATCACCGATGCGCAGACAATTTCAAAACAGTCTCTCAGGCATCCGGCAGGCTCTGCAGGAGCAGGCGTTGCACGTTGCCACCCATGATCGCGGCGATATCTGTGGCGCTGAAGCCCGCCTTTAGCAGACCTTCGGTCAGTTGGGGCAGGCCAGTAGTATCGAAGGGCGCATGGATGGTGCCGTTGAAGTCAGAGCCCAGGGCCACATGCTCGACACCGATTTTATCGGCCGTGTAACGAATCGCTTTGACGATAGCGGCGACCGAGGTGTCGCACACGGCGGCGTCCCAGTAGCCGATGCCGATCACTCCGCCGGTGGCGGCAATGCGCTGGATGTGCGCGTCGCTGAGGTTGCGTGTGCCTGGGCAGGTGCCTTCGACGCCGGTATGGGAGACCAGTACCGGGCGCGTGGCGATGGCCAGCACGTCGTCGATCAGTGGCCGTGAGGCGTGGGCCAGGTCAATGAGCATGCCTTTCTCTTCCAGGCGCGCAATCACGCGGCGGCCAAAGCGCGTCAGTCCGCTCTTTTCCAGACCGTGGGCGGAGCCGCCGACTTCGTTGTCGAAGAAGTGGGTCAGCCCGGCGATGCGAAAATCCGCGTCATACAGGCGGTCGATATTCGCAAGCTTGCCCTCCAACGGGTGCAGCCCTTCGGTGGCGAGAATGGCCGCGAGGCGCTGAGGATCCTTTTTCCAGGCTTGGATAAAGCTGGCAAGTTCGGCGCGATTTCTCACCACCACCAGGCGGCCCGCGCTATCGGCAGCGGCCTGATGCAGTTTCTGACTTTGGTAGAGGGCGCGCTCCAGGAGGCTGGTCCAGGTCGCGCGCGGCCAGCGCTGGGCCATGGCCAAGAGGGTGATGTTGTCGCTGTCGCTGGCATTTTTCTCATAATTCAGGCCGCGCGGGGTCTTGGTCACGGTGGAAAACACCTGCAGGGCAACCCGACCTTCAAGCATCCGCGGCAAGTCCGAGTGGCCGTAATCCGCGCGTTTGAGCAGATCGCGCTCCCAGAGCAAGGCGTCGTCATGCAAGTCGGCGATAAACAAGGTGCTGTGCAGCTGTTTTGCATCGGCGCTGGCCGGGTACGGCGCAGGCGTAGCAACGCTATTGAGCTTGCGGTCGAGCAGGTTAGGCAGGCTGAAGAACACGCCAAGGCCAAGGATGGTTAGGAGCACGAGGGCAATCAGGAGTTTGCGCATGGGGGCGTCCCTGTTGTTGTTATGCGCCGACTCTAGCAGAGCTATACAGGCATTTTCCCGTGATTAAACCTGGGATTGGCAGCGAGCGAGCCGGGTCAAGGCAAGAAGCCTGGAGCGCAGACACCGCAGTGAGCTGCAGTGCATGAGGATGGCAAGCACCACGCACCGCAGCATCGGCGCGGCGCAGCCGTTGCCAGCGCAGGTTTTAGCCGCAGAGACAGTTGCGGCCTTGCTGCTTGGCTTGGTAAAGCGCGCTGTCGGCACGTGCGATCAGGCTTTGCAGGCTATCGCTGGCGCGCATTTGCGCCAGCCCGATGGACATGGTGACACCTGGCAATACGCCGACTGGGGAGTAGAAGGAGCTGGCTTGCTCCAGGCTCTGACGCAGTCGTTCACCGATGCTGCGGCCTTCTTCTGCGGTCATTTCCGGCAACAGGATGACGAATTCCTCGCCGCCATATCGGGTCAGGCTGTCCTTCGGCCGTAACTGGTTGCGCAGGGTATGCGCGAGCAGGCACAAGGCATAGTCGCCGGCCAGATGGCCATGCTGGTCGTTGTAGGCTTTGAAATGGTCGACATCCAGCATCAACAGGCACATCGGTTGGCTGTTGAAGGCGCAGCGCGTGTTCTCGCGCTCAAACACCTGCTCCAACCAGCGGCGGTTAAAGGCGCCGGTAAGGGCGTCGATATTGGCGTTTTGCTCACTGTCGAGGATGATTTGGTTGCCTTGGCGCACGCGCTCGCAGAGCAACTCCAGCAGGTTCTGCATCAGTTGCGGCGATTGCGTGAACAGGGTGATCAAGGATTCCCGGTGCAGGCGCAGCACCAGGCTCGGCACGGCGGCGACCACATAGGCGCAGGGGGGGTGGTTGTCGATAAAGCTGATCTCGCCGGCGCACTCACCCGCTTCTAGGGTGCTGACCGCCTGGTTATCCAGCGAGCCGAGGTAGACCTTGAGCTGGCCTTCGAGCAGAAGATAGAGGTGCTGATTGCGGTTGAACGGTGACAGCAGGACTTCATCGGCCTCTAATTCGCAGGCGCAAAACTCTTTGAGTAGCAGTGCAAGGCTACTGGCGGCGACGTTTTGAAACAGTCGCAGGTGCCGGATTTGCTGCAGGTCTCCCTGCCAATGCGCGGTTTTCATCGCAAGGGCGGTTGGCCAGGCTGGCTGCGGGAGACGGAGGGCATCGCGTACGCTTCCTTTCGTGTGGGCGGCTACCTTGAATGACATTAGTAGCGCGAAATCCTCGCGCAAAGTTGGGCCGACCAATGGTCGCCCAGGCGCTTAGCGGATTCCTGAACGCTCGGCGTTCAGATTAGTAGGGTGGAATCCCCGGAGGGGCTTCCACCGCTTGTCGCGAACCAACAGGCCGCTAGGTGTTGCCCGGTTTGGTGGATTACGCCGCTGCGCGGCTAATCCACCCTACCTGCGACTAGCTCGCATCTCACCGCAAAGCCGGCCAGACAGCTTTCGATGGCCGCCCGCTGCGCCGTATCCAACTGCGCTACATGGATCCGTGCCAGCTGCCCATGCCGATCATCGGCGACGACTTCGACCCGAATGGTCGGATCAAGGTGACGCAGGTGTTCCTCGAAAACACGACGAATGGCATCGAAACGCAGGGCCGGTTTGAAGGTTTTACCCACCGCGGTGACCGGGATTGCATCGATGATCCACACCTCTTTGGGGATCGCTGCACGTTCTGGGATATGCGCGGCGGCATGCTCGCGGAGTTCGGCTTCGGTTACCGTCACACCGGGTTTGAGCTGGACGTAGGCCACGGGCAGCTCACCGGCCTTGACGTCGGGTTTGCCCACCGCGGCCGCCATGGCCACGGCCGGGTGCTTGTGCAGGGCCTCTTCGATCATCTGCGGGTCGATGTTGTGCCCGCCGCGGATGATCAGATCCTTGCTGCGCCCGGTCAGCCAGATGTAGCCGTCGGCGTCGATACGGCCGAGGTCGCCGGTATTGAACCAATCGCCGTCGACCCAGATGCCCTTGTTCTTGTCGGCTTGCAGGTAGCCGTTGAACACCGTGATGCCGCGCAGGCAGAGGTTGCCGATCTCATTCTGCGCAGCATCGCGCAGGTACTGGCCCTGCTCGTCGAGTACGGCGATCTTCACTTCACAATACGGCATGCGCAGGCCAATCGAGCCAGGCCGTTGCTCGCCGGCCGGGGGATTGCCGCAACTGCCGCAGGTGCCTTCGGTGAGGCCATAACCTTCGATGAGTTTGAGCCCGGTTTTACCTTCAAACTGCCGAATCAGCTCCACTGGCATCGGCGCCGCGCCACACAGGGCATAGCGCAGGCTGGACAGATCGTGGCCAGCGCTCGGCACTTGCAGCAGGCCGGCATAGATAGTCGGTACGCCACTGAAGAAGCTCACGCGGTAGCGTTCGATGATTTTCCAGAAGTTCTGAATCAGGCTGCTGTTGCGATAGCCTTGCGGCGTCGCCAGCAATACTTCGGCACCGACATAGAACGGCGCCAAGCCGGTGACCATCACGCCGTTGACGTGGAACAGCGGTAGCCCGCAGAGGGTGATGTCCTGCTCGTTCAGGTCGATCGCCATGGCGAGGATCATCGCCATCGCGACTTCGTTGCGATGGCTGTGCGGCGCCAGCTTCGGGGTGCCGGTGGTGCCGCCGGTGTGGAAGTACGAGGCAATGTCGTCCGGCTGAATTACCCGGCCGCTTTCCAGGTGATCGTCCGGGCAGGCGCCAATCAGTTCGTCGAAGTCCAGCACGTCCGTCGGTAGCGCGCCGCGCTGGGCTTGCAAGCCGCTACGTTGCGGCTCTGGCAGGTAGTTGGCGAGGTCGACGGTGACAATCGATTTCAACTCCGGCAGCCGTTCACGCAGGCCGGCGACCTTGTCCCACAGATCGGTGCCGGGGAAGGGCGCCAGGGTCACCAGCACCTCGGAGTCAGATGCGCGGATCAGTTCGGCGATGTGCTCGGCATCCAGCAGCGGGTTGATCGCATTGACGATACCCGCGGCCTCGCCACCCCAGAGGGTGAAGTGCGTGTGTGGCAGGTTCGGCAGCAGGAACGACACGGCTTTACCTGGGCGCACGCCGAGGCGGTGGAAGGCGTTGGCGGTCTGGGTGATTTTGCCGAACAACTCGGCGTAGCTCAGCTGATAGGGCGTCTCTTCACTATTACCCTGTAACAGGAAGGTCAACGCCGTGGCATCCGGGCTGCGTGCCGCACTGCGCCGCAGCAGCTCATAAGTGCTGGGCGGCATGCCGCGGTCTTGAAGAGAGATCTGTTCGATCGATTCGGTATCGCGCAGCGAACCGATAGCGGGAACGGCGGTTTGGCTCATGGTGATTTTTGCTGCCTGTTTGTAAGAGCCTATTCATGATCTGCTGCGCGTCGGCCATGCGGCGTTGAAATCGGGCTAAAAATGCTCATTTACAACTCGTAAACTGCGCTTTTTCGCCCGACTTCGCCTTGCCTGACCTTAGCTCGCGAGCTCGTGAACAGACTCTAAGAGTTCAGCCCAAGCGCGCCGCCAGCCAAGTGCCGATATCGCGCACTTCTTCCGGCAACACCTCGTGGCTCATCGGGTATTCCTGCCAAGTCACCGGCACTCCCTGTGTGACCAGGCAATCATGCGCGGCGCGGCCCATCGCTGGCAGCACCACATCATCGAAAGTGCCATGCAAACAATAAACCGGCAGTTGTTTTTTTGTATCCGACAGCTGCAGTTCAGCGCTGAAGGTGGGGGCGTAGGTGGACAGTGCCAGCACGCCGCCCAGTGGCCCCTGCCAACGCATAAAAGCGGTGTGCAGCACGACTGCGCCGCCCTGGGAGAAGCCGGCGAGGAAAATCCGTGCGGGATCGATACCACTGTCGCGTTGCGCTTCGATCAGCTCGATGACTTTCTGTGACGAGGCTTCCAACTGCTCGCAATTGATCGCCCGGGCTGGGCTCATGGCGAGGATGTCGTACCAGCTGGGCATGACATAGCCACCGTTGATCGTCACCGCTTGGGTTGGTGCTTGCGGCAGCACGAAGCGGGTGCTGAGCAGACGTTGCTGCAATGCCTCGGCCACCGGCAGAAAGTCATAGCGGTCGGCACCCAGACCGTGCAACCAGATGACGCACGCGTCGGCGGCGTGTGTGGGCTGAAGTATCAGGGTTTCGTGCATGAGCGGCTCCAGTGCGGTGCGAGCGCCCTTAGACAGGGCGTGGACTCGCCGAGGGTTTGGCGAATCAGTGAAGAAGTTGTCGCAAGGTTACAAGTTTTGCCCTTGACCTGCCTGAATAGTGCTTTGCAGAAGGCGCTGGTACGGGCTTTGCTATGTTTTGCGCTGACTGATCGCAAGGCCCAGCGGGTAACACTCCGGATTTCTGGGCGCTGCGTAGTCAAAGCAAACGATCTGGGACTCTCAACAGATTCGTCACGCGCCGCAGGTTGGCGCTCAAGCGAACGAGATAATCCCTCTCCAGTCCATTCGAACAATGGGCGGGGGTGAGTTTTTGGCCGAGAGGACTATCGCCAACTAGACTCACTCCTTAGGTCTGCACCCCGGTTGACCCTGCTGTTATCGAGAGGGTTGAACGTGCCTCATAAGGGTACGGCGGTAGGGCCGAGACTCCAAACACAACAACAGCAACTGGAGGTTTTAATGAAGATGGTGAAATCCACCCTGGCTGTGCTGACCGCTGCAGCGGTGCTCGGCGTCAGCAGCTTCGCTCAGGCGGGCGCAACCCTGGACGCGGTGAAGAAAAAAGGCTTCGTGCAATGCGGTATCAGTGATGGCTTGCCAGGCTTCTCCTACGCCGACGGCAAGGGCAACTACCTGGGGATCGACGTAGATGTTTGCCGCGCTGTAGCCGCTGCGGTCTTCGGCGATGCCAGCAAGGTTAAATTCAGCCCGCTGACGGCCAAAGAACGCTTCACGGCGTTGCAATCCGGTGAAGTCGACATCCTCTCGCGTAACAGCACCTGGACCAGTTCGCGTGATGCGGCCATGGGTCTGAGCTTTACCGGCGTGACCTACTACGACGGCCAAGGCTTCCTGGTGAACAAAAAGCTGGGCGTCTCCAGCGCAAAGGAACTCGATGGCGCCACCGTCTGCATTCAGGCCGGGACCACCACTGAGCTGAACCTCTCCGACTACTTCCGCGCCAATGGCCTGAAGTACACCCCGATCACTTATGACACCTCCGATGAGAGCGCCAAGTCTGTGGAGGCTGGTCGTTGCGACGTGCTGACCTCGGACCAATCGCAGCTCTATGCGCAGCGCATCAAGTTGGCCGCGCCGGATCAGTACGTGGTGTTGCCGGAAGTGATCTCCAAGGAGCCGCTCGGCCCGGCAGTGCGTCAGGGTGACGATGAGTGGTTCAAAATCGTGCGTTGGTCGCTGTTCGCCTTGGTCAATGCCGAGGAGCTGGGCATCGATTCGAAGAACGTCGTCGAGACCGCCAAAAGCACCAAGAACCCGGATATCGCCCGCCTGCTCGGCACTGAAGGCGAGTTCGGCAAGGATCTGAAACTGCCGAAAGACTGGGCCGTGCAGATCGTCAAGCAAGTCGGTAACTACGCGGAAATCTTCGATCGCAACGTCGGTGCCGGCAGTGACCTGAAGATCGAGCGTGGCCTTAATGCCCTGTGGAACAAGGGTGGTCTGCAATACGCACCGCCGGTGCGCTGACCATCTGCAGCAGCGCTCCGGGTCTGGAGCGCTGCTGTTTTTCTTGATTCCGTGAACTCTGCGCCCGCTCCTGCGGGCGTGAGGTTTCCAAGAGGGTTGCTATGCAAACTATTGCTAATGCCCCACGCGCCCGAGGTTCGGTATGGACCGACCCACAGGTGCGCGCGTGGCTATTCCAGATTATTGCCGTTATCGCCGTGGTGGCGTTTGGCTGGTACCTGTTCGACAACACGCAACACAACCTGGCGCAACGGGGGATTATTTCCGGCTTCGGCTTCCTGCAGAACAGTGCCGGTTTTGGCATCGCCCAACACCTGATCGACTACACGGAAAGCGATACCTACGGCCGTGTGTTCGTCATCGGTCTGCTCAACACTTTGCTGGTCTCGGTCATCGGCATCGTCTTTGCGACCATTATCGGTTTCATCATTGGCGTCGCGCGGCTGTCGCCGAACTGGCTGATCAACAAGTTGGCCACCGTCTACATCGAGACCTTCCGCAATATTCCGCCCTTGCTGCAGATCTTCTTCTGGTACTTTGCGGTGATGCTGCCGCTGCCGGGGCCGCGGCAGAGCATAAGCGTCGGTGAGACCTTCTTCCTCAGCAACCGCGGGCTCAATATGCCCTCGCCGGGGGCGGCCGAAGGCTTTTTGCCGTTCCTGATCGCCGTGCTGCTGACCCTGGTCGGTATCGTCGTGCTGGTGCGCTGGGCCAAGGCGCGGCGCGAGTCGAGCGGGGCGATTTTCCCCACACCCTGGGTTTCTCTGGCGTTGCTGGTGGCGGTGCCGGGGCTGTGCGTGCTGCTGTTCGGCAACCCCTTCACCTGGAGCGTGCCCGAGTTGCAAGGCTTCAACTTCCGCGGCGGCTGGGTGATGATTCCCGAGCTGATGGCGTTGGTCCTGGCGCTGACGGTCTATACCGCGGCCTTTATCGCCGAGAACGTGCGTTCCGGCATCCAGGCGGTCAGCCACGGGCAAACCGAGGCCGCCCGCTCCCTCGGCCTAAAGCCGAGGATCACGCTGCGTCTGGTGATCATCCCGCAGGCCCTGCGCGTGATCATCCCACCGCTGACCAGTCAGTACCTCAATCTGGCGAAGAACTCCTCGCTGGCCGCCGGTATCGGTTATCCGGATATGGTCTCGCTGTTCGCCGGCACGGTGCTCAACCAGACCGGACAGGCGATCGAGGCGATCGCCATTACCATGAGCGTGTACCTGGCCATCAGCCTCAGCATTTCAATGTTGATGAATTGGTACAACAAGCGCATTGCGCTGATCGAGCGGTGAGGAAAAGCGCATGACCATTCATACCTTCAAACCGGATCTACCACCGCCGCTCCTGAGTGTCGGCGTGGTTGGCTGGCTGCGTGCCAATCTGTTCTCCAGTTGGTTCAATACCCTGCTGACCCTGTTCGCCATCTACCTGGTTTGGCTGATCATCCCGCCGCTGTTGCAATGGGCGTTTATTCAGGCCGACTGGACTGGCACCAGCCGTGCCGACTGCACCAGCGAGGGCGCCTGCTGGGTGTTCATCAAGGAGCGCTTCAGCCAGTTTATCTATGGCTTCTACCCGTCCGAGTTGCGTTGGCGGGTGGATCTGACAGCTTGGCTGGCGGTCATCGGCGCCGCGCCGCTGTTCATTCCGGCGATGCCGCGCAAAGCTGTCTATGGGCTGGGCTTCCTGGTGGTCTATCCGCTGCTGGCCTACTGGCTGCTGCACGGTGGCTTCTTCGGCCTGAGCACTGTGTCCACCAGCCTATGGGGCGGCTTGATGCTTACCCTGGTGATCGCCGCGGTCGGTATCTCCGGGGCCTTGCCTCTGGGTATCTTGCTGGCCCTGGGACGGCGTTCGGACATGCCGGCGATCCGCGTGATCAGCGTGACCTTTATCGAGTTCTGGCGTGGTGTGCCGTTGATCACCGTGCTGTTCATGTCCTCGGTGATGCTGCCGCTGTTCCTCCCGGAAGGGCTGAGCTTCGACAAGCTGATGCGCGCACTGATCGGCGTGACCCTGTTCCAGTCGGCCTATATCGCCGAGGTAGTGCGCGGTGGCCTGCAGGCCATCCCCAAGGGCCAGTACGAAGCGGCCGGCGCGCTCGGCCTCGGCTACTGGCGGATGATGGGCCTGGTGATTCTGCCGCAGGCGCTCAAGCTGGTGATCCCGGGCATCGTCAACACCTTTATCGCCCTGTTCAAGGACACCAGTCTGGTGATCATCATCGGCCTGTTCGACCTGTTGAACAGCATCAAGCAAGCCACCACCGACCCCGTCTGGCTGGGTATGGCCACCGAGGGCTACGTGTTCGCCGCCCTGGTGTTCTGGATCTTCTGTTTCGGCATGTCCCGCTACTCCATGCATTTGGAGCGCAAGTTGGACACCGGCCACAAGCGTTAGGAGTTTGTTATGAGTGAACCGATCAAGCAGTCCGCCGCCGCCGATCAGAGCATGATCCTGATGCAGGGCGTGCATAAGTGGTACGGCCAGTTCAATGTGCTGAAGGACATCAACCTGGATGTGAAGCAGGGCGAGCGCATCGTCATTTGCGGACCTTCGGGGTCGGGCAAATCCACGGCGATCCGCTGTCTCAACCGCCTGGAGGAACACCAGCAGGGGCGCATCGTGGTGAACGGGGTGGAGCTGACCCGCGACCTCAAGCACATCGAGACGGTCCGTCGCGAGGTGGGCATGGTGTTCCAGCACTTCAACCTGTTCCCGCACCTCACCGTGCTGCAGAACTGCACCCTGGCGCCGATGTGGGTGCGCAAGATGCCCAAGCGCCAGGCCGAGGAAGCCGCCATGCACTTCCTCGAGCGCGTGCGTATCCCCGAGCAGGCCCTCAAGTACCCGGGACAGCTCTCCGGCGGTCAGCAACAGCGGGTGGCCATCGCCCGCGCGCTGTGCATGAAGCCGAAGATCATGCTGTTCGACGAGCCCACCTCGGCGCTCGACCCGGAAATGGTCAAGGAGGTGCTGGATACCATGGTCAGCTTGGCAGAGGACGGTATGACCATGCTCTGCGTGACCCACGAGATGGGCTTTGCCCGCACCGTGGCGAACCGGGTGATCTTTATGGACAAGGGCGAGATCATCGAAGAGGCGCCGCCGAACGAGTTCTTCAACAACCCGCAGAACGAGCGGACCAAGCTGTTCCTCAGTCAGATCCTGCACTGAGTAACGCCGAGTTGAAAAAGGGAGCCGCAAGGCTCCCTTTTTTGTCCAGCGCAACGCGGCTGATGTAGGGGCGAATTGATTGGTTCTGTACCCGCTATCTGTTACGTCAGGCTGCAACTCTTTGTAGGGGCGGGCCATACCCGCGAAAAGCTGCAACGCGAGAGCTTCGCGAGCAGAGCTCGCTCCTACGGATTTGGCATTGTTGCCAGGCAATTGCGCCACTGCCACTCTCTGTAGGAGCTAGCTCTGCTAGCGAACACAGGCGTATGCGCTTCGCGGACATGGCCCGCTCCTACGGGTTCGGCGTTGTTGTCAGGCAGTTGTTGTTCGGGGCAGCGAATGAATTCGCCCCTACAGGTTTATCGCGCAAGCGCCGACGAAACGCGCCTGGTGTTTCCCCACAGAGTTGTTTGAACAGCTTGGCGAAGGCCGCGCGGTCGGCATAACCGACTTGGGCGGCGATTTGTTCCAACGAGCGGGAAGAATGGCGCAGGGCCGTTTGCGCGGCGCTGATGCGCAGCCGTTGAAGATAGTCGTTGGGCGTCAGCCCGGTGCTGGCGCGAAAACGCCGCAGCAGGGTACGCGGCGAGCAGTTCGCGCGTTCGGCCAGGCGCTGTAAATCCACGGGTTCGGCGTAGTGCCGCTGTAACCATTGCAGCAGCGGATTAAGTTGGCTGTCACTGCTGTCGGATTCCGGCAGCAGCGGGGCGAAGCGTGACTGGCGACCGCGCTGGGTTTCGAACACCAGCGCCGCGGCGACTCGCTGAGCCAGCCAGTCGCCGGCATGCCAGCCGATCAGATACAGGCACAAATCCAGGCCCGCATGCGCGCCGCCCGAGCAGAGCAGGTTGCCGTCATGGGTCAGCAGCTCGTCAATTTCCAATTGCACCTGCGGGAAGCGCTGGCGGAATGGGTTAGCCAAGGCCCAGTGGGTGGTGGCGTGGCGGCCATCGAGCACGCCTGCCGCCGCCAGCAGAAAGGCACTGCTGCACAGGCTGGCAAGCTGTTGGTTTGGTGCGCGAGCGGCAAGCCAGGGCAGCAGGCCGGCGTTGGCGGCCAGGGTTTGCTCGATAGCGCTGCCGGTCGCGGGGAGCAGGATCAGGTCTGCTTGCTCGGCTAGGCTCAAATCACCATCCACCCGGATGCTGGCAAAGCCCAGATCCACCGATTGACCGTCCAGGCTGAAGCGCTGCAGCTTGAACAACGCTTGTCCGGCCAACTGATTGGCCAGCACAAACGCATCGTTAGCCATGCTCAGGCTGGAGCAAACCGTTTGCGGACACACATAAATAGCGATGTTCAGCATGCTCGGCGGCCAATAAAGAAGTTTGGCTATTTCTGACACAAAGTTGTCGATATAGCCAATCGCCGGCTGCTGCGTATCTGCCCACAATGGCCAACATCCCATGAGCCGGAGCCCTCCATGAGCCACCCCAACGCCGAATTGATCAGTTGCTTCTACCAGGCCTTCCAGCGTTTGGATGGCGAGGCCATGGCGGCCTGTTATGCCGAAGATGTGCGCTTCAGTGATCCGGTGTTCACCGACCTGCAGGGTCGGGAGGCCGGTGACATGTGGCGCATGCTGGCGAGCCGTGCGCAGAACTTTTCCCTGACTTACTCCGACGTGCAGGCCGACGACCAGCAGGGCAGTGCGCGCTGGGTTGCGACTTACCTGTTCAGCCAGACCGGCCGCACGGTGGTCAATCGGATCCAGGCGCGCTTTGTCTTCCGTGACGGCAAGATTATCGAGCACCACGATCACTTCGACCTGTGGTGCTGGGCGCGTCAGGCATTGGGCATGAAAGGTGTTTTGCTCGGTTGGGCGCCGCCCGTGCAGGGTGCGATTCGTAAGCAGGCGATGAAGGGCTTGGAGATCTATCGGGCCGGGTGTTCTTGACGGATGTAGGAGCGAGCTCTGCTCGCGATCAACTAGGCGTTGAGCCTGTTCGCGAGCAGAGCTCGCTCCTGCAGTCTTACAGGGTAGCGAATCAGCCGGCGCTGTCCTCGAAACGTCCGGCGGCGCGGTTCTTCTTGACCTTGCCGGCCTCGAAGATGCGCCCACTCATAGCCACATAGATGCCCTCGGCCAGGCATTGCAGCGCGCCGATGGCCACGCCGAGGTTGAACGGCGCATCGGTGTTGCGCATGCGTGCGGGCTGCATGGCGCCGGTGAAGAGAATCACCTTGCCGGGAATGTCCTTCAGCACATCAGCGGTCAAGGTCATGGTGTCGGTGCCGTGGGTGATCAGGATGTGCTTGGCCGGGCAGGCGGCGACCTTGACGCGGATCAGTTCGCGGTCTTCATCGGTCATCTCCAGGCTGTCTTTTTTCACCAGGCTTTCGACCTGAAAGTCAAAGGTCACCCCGGCCTCACGAAGAATTTCCGGGGCCATCGGTTCGCCGATCTGATAGTCGGAAAGCGCGTCGTAATAGACCTTGTCGAAGGTGCCACCGGTGGTGAAGATCTGAATATTCATGCAAGGCTCCCATTTGCGTAGGTGGCTTGTGGCCGTGGAGATGAATATTGCCTAAGCTCGCCGACGAACTCCATGCAGGATGCTGCCGATGATCACGCTGTGCCAATTCCCCGCGGCTTTCAATGTACCCAACCCCAGCCCGTACTGCCTCAAGGTGGAAACCTTTCTGCGCATGTGCGGATTGGACTATCAGGTAAAAACGCTATTCGACCCGCGCAAAGCCCCGAAAGGCAAACTGCCGTTTATCAAGCTGGACGATGAGCTGATCGCCGATTCGGCGGTGATCCTGCGGACGTTGAGCGAGCGTTTGGAGCTGCCGCTGGATCGGCATCTGGATGCCGCAGGCCGTGGCCGGATGGTGGCGATTACCCGCCTGTGTGACGAGCACCTGAGCCCTTTGATGGTGTATTTCCGCTGGCTCGACGCGGAGGGTTGGGGGCAGCTCAAACCGGCATTCTTCGGCCAATTGCCGGCGCCTTTACGGCTGCTGGTGCCGGGTTTAGTGCAGAAGAAAATCCGCAAGTCGCTGCTGGCTCAGGGCATTGCTCGGCATTCAGCGGTGGAGCTGCTGGCATTCGCTCGTGAGGATCTGCAGGCGCTGAGCGATCTGCTCGGCGCTGCACCGTTTTTTGGCGGCGTGCAGCCGTGCAGTGCGGACGCGTCGGCCTACGGCATCCTGGCCAACCTGACCCTGTGCAGCCTGGACACTCCGTTGGGCCGGCTGGCGCGCGAGTTTCCCTCGTTGGTGGCCTACTGCGAGCGGATGCGGGACAAGTTTTGGACATGAGTGCGGCAGAGCCCAAGCCCTGGTTCGTCTACCTGGTGCGTGCGGCCAATGGTGCGCTGTATTGCGGCATCAGTGATGACCCGCAGCGGCGTTTCGTTACCCATCAGAGTGGTCGCGGTGCGCGCTTCTTCCATTCCAGCCCGGCGGTCGCCTTGGTGTACGTCGAAGCATGCCGCGACAAAAGCGAAGCCTTGCGACGCGAGCGCTCGATCAAGCAACTGACGAAAAAAGCCAAGGAAGCTTTGGTGTTGGCAGCGGCTGTTCAGGCTGTATGACGCGCGAAGCCTGCAGTCGTTTTCACACAGCCGGTGTTATCGGCCAGCTTGATAGCAGTCCATCAAGCTGATCGGGTAGGCGCGCAGTCGCGCTGGCGAGTAAGCTGCTGGCTTCCCTCAGTGCCTCGGAGCCTGTCATGCACGAGTTGATCCTGCACCATTACCCTACCTCTCCGTTCGCCGAGAAAGTCCGGCTGATGCTGGGCTTCAAGCAACTGTCCTGGCGCTCGGTAATGATTCCGCCGGTGATGCCGAAACCCGACGTGACGGCCTTGACTGGCGGTTACCGCAAGACCCCGGTATTGCAAGTCGGTGCTGACATTTACTGTGATAGCGCGCTGATCGCCCGGCGCCTGGAGGCCGAAAAAGCCACTCCGGCGCTGTTTCCAGAGGGTCAGGAGTTCAACGTCGCCAGTTTTGCCAGTTGGGCCGACTCGCTGGTGTTCCAGCATGCGGTAAGCCTGGCGTTCCAGCCGGAGTCCATCGCCGTGCGGTTCGGCAAACTACCGCCTGAGGTGATCAAAGGCTTCATGGCCGACCGTGCCGGGCTATTCAGTGGCGGCACGACAACCCGGCTACCGCTGGAGCAAGCCAAGCACCAGTGGCCGACGTTGATGGCACGTCTGCAGCAGCAGTTAGCCCGCGAAGACGGTGACTTCCTGTTCGGCGAGCCGTCGCTTGCCGACTTCGCCCTGGCGCACCCATTGTGGTTCCTCAGGGCCACGCCAGTCACCGCGCCACTGGTGGACGATTATCCGGCCGTGGCTGTCTGGCTCGGTCGCGTGCTGGGTTTCGGTCACGGCTCGGCCAGTGAGCTGGCTGCCTTTGATGCCATTGAAATCGCCCGTGCGGCGACTCCGGCGGCGCTGCCGGATGAGGTATTCAATGAACCCAACGGTTTCAAGATCGGCCAGCAGGTGACTGTGGCCGCGACTGACTATGGCATCGATCCGGTGGTAGGCGAGTTGGTCTTTGCCGGCAGCGAAGAGCTGATCCTGCGCCGCGAGGACGAGCGCGCCGGGCTGCTGCATGTGCATTTTCCGCGCTTGGGCTTTCGTCTCGAGGCGCATTAATCCGGCATAGCCTGGCGCAGGCGCGGCAGCTGTCGGGCGAGAGTCTGGAAGTGCGCCAGGCTCTCATAGCAGAGAACCAGTTCGCCGCCGGTGCGATCGTACCAGGCGTCCGACGCACCACAATTGGTCAGGCGCAGAACCACATCGCGCGGCAACTGATAGGTCTCGCTGGCGCGTGCGGCTATGGCTTCCACCACGCCGGTGCTGCGGATCTGCTCGAGCAGGCGCGGGCCGTTTTCCAGGCGCGGGCCCGGCGGGTCGTAGAGCACTTGGAGGCGATGCTGGATCGGCGTGCCCGGCGCCCGCCCGTGGTGCTGCTCGACCCAGGCTAATGCCCGGCGCACCTGGGCATATTCCTGATCGCAGTAGAGGGCGCGTTCCACTGGCAGACCGGTGATCTCCGGCACCCATTCCAGCACATCCGGGTCGCTGCCATAGATCAGGCAGGCCAGGTTGTAGAAGCGCTGGGCATCCAGGCCGTGACTGTCCCAGGCATGGACTTCCTCATTGTCGGGTTTCGGCCGTTGCCACTCCAGGCGCCAGTAATCGGCGACATCCAAGAGCTTGGCGTAGAAGCCGGCGTTGCGCTGATGGCCGTTGGAGAGGTACAGGCTGATAAAGCCTAGTTGGTCGGCGGCGTCCTCCTCGCGGCCGAGCACCGGCAGTTCCAGTTCGGCGATCAGCAAATGGCCCATCTCGTGCAACAGGGTGAACTCGGCGTTGGCGACGATGAAGCGCACCTCATCGGCGTGCAGCACGTCTTGCGGTGGGGACGCCGACGCGCTCAGCAGCACAAGGGCGCTCAACAGGTTGATAGCGGATGGACGCATGGGTTCAGGCCTGCTCCAGCCCGGTGGCGTTGCTTGACGAAGTCAACGTGACGCACCGGATCCTTCGCAAAGGGCGCCGCCGGATCGCACCGGCAATCTTCCAGCAGGGCGTCGGGCAGGCGCGGCATGCTTTACCTCACGGGGTCAGTCCTTACGACGCTTGAGCTGGTCGCGCAATTGGGTCGGCAGGTTACGAATGATCAGGGTGTCCTGCGCCTCGTCGTATTCCACCTTGGAGCCTAGCAGGTGCGCCTCGAAGCTGATCGACAAACCCTCGGCGCGGCCGGTGAAGCGGCGGAACTGGCTCAGCGTGCGCTTATCCGCCGGAATCTCCGGCGACAGGCCGTAGTCCTTGTTGCGGATGTGGTCGTAGAAGGCCCGTGGGCGTTCTTCGTCGATCAGCCCGGAGAGTTCCTGCAGGGTCATGGGTTCGCCCAGCTTGGCCTGACTGGTGGCGTAGTCGACCAATGTGTCGGTTTTCGCCCGGGCCTGCTCTTCGGGCAGGTCTTCGCTTTCGACGAAGTCGCTGAAGGCTTTCAGCAGGGTGCGGGTCTCGCTTGGCGAGTCGACGCCTTCCTGGCAGCCGATGAAGTCGCGGAAGTACTCGGAGACCTTCTTGCCGTTCTTGCCCTTGATAAAGGAGATGTATTGCTTGGACTGCTTGTTGTTCTGCCACTCGGAGATATTGATCCGCGCCGCCAGGTGCAGCTGGCCAAGATCCAGGTGTTTGGCCGGGGTCACGTCCAGTGCGGCGTTCACTGCCACCCCTTCGCTGTGATGCAGCAAGGCGATCGCCAGGTAGTCGGTCATGCCTTGCTGATAGTGGGCGAACAGCACGTGGCCGCCGGTGGAGAGGTTGGATTCCTCCATCAGCTTTTGCAGATGCTCCACCGCCTGACGACTGAAGGCGGTGAAGTCCTGGCCGCCCTCGTTGTATTCCTTCAACCAGCCGCTGAACGGGTAGGCGCCGGACTCCGCTTGAAAGAAGCCCCAGGCCTTGCCCTGCTTGGCGTTGTAGCTCTCATTGAGGTCGGCCAGCATGTTCTCGATGGCTTGCGATTCGGCCAGTTCGGTGTTGCGGGCGTGCAGCACGGCGGGCGTGCCGTCGGGTTTTTTGTCGATCAAGTGGACAATGCAATGGCGGATCGGCATGGCGTTCTCGTATCGGGGCGGACAGGGCGAGGCGCGTCAGTTTACCCGACCTGCTCGGCCTTGGTCGCCCGTCTGCGCTGCAAGGCCTGCAAACGTTCGATCACATAGCGCAGGTGGACGTGCAACTCGTACAGTTCGTTGGAATAGGAGAGTGGCACCTCGACCTTGGCTAGCTTGTCTTCCAGCTGCTCCAGCCGCTCGATTTCGACGTCGAGTTGTTCCGGCAGCGTGCCGGAGTCGATCTGCCGGTCGACTTCGCGCAGGTACTTGTACCAGCGATAAATCCGCGCGCGGATGCGCCAGCGATACAACGGGCCGATGGCTTTGAACAGCGGGAAGAGGATCACCAGCAGTGGGATCAGCAGAATGATGTAGCGATCCGCCAGCGAGGCAATGCGAAACGGCAGATGCCGCTGCAACAGCGGCAGGCCGCTGGTGTAGTAATGCTCGGCATCGCTGGAGAGCTCGAAGGTCACCGGCATGGCGGTGGGGAACGCGCCGGCCTTGTCGAGTAAGGTGCCGTTCTTCATCACCTCGCGCGTGGCCTGCAGAATCAAAGGTGCCAGCGCCGGGCTGAAGTCCGAGTTGACCACCAGGGTGGCGACCGGCGAGAGGGTGACGATGTCCTGCGGCGGGGTGTTTTGCGCCAAGTTGAGCAGCCCCTCACCGACTGTGACGCGGGCGAAGAACGGCAGACGTGCCTCGTAGGCCGCAGCGCGGCGGAAGCTAGCCAGGGTCACTTGCGGGTTTGCGGCGAGTTGCTGCACCAGGGGGCTTTCCGCTGGGCCGACCAGAAATGCCGCATCCAGCTCACCGTTGCTCAGCGCGTTGACTGCCACCGTACCGCCAATCGCCTGCCAGCCGGCGGGATACTCCTCCGGGCTGATCGCATTGGCGCTGAGAATGGCCTCGGTGGCCGCTTGCGTGCCGCTGCCGGGGCTGCCAAGGGCCAAGCGCAGAGGCAGGAGATCGGCAATGCGGTCGAGGTTCACCGCGGTGCGGTAGAACAACCACAACGGCTCTTGATACACCGCGCCGAGGCTTCGCAGCTGGGTGCGCTCTTGGTCGCTGAGCTGGCGCTCCAGGCCGCTTTGCACGAGCGCAAGCTGCACCTCGCTGTGCTTGGCGAGCAGGCGCTGCAGGTTGTCTTGCGAGCCGGCGCTGGGCACCAAAGTCAGCGCAAAGCCTTGCTTGGCCAACTCGCTTTTCAGCTTCTCGGCAAACGCCGCATAACCCCCGCCTTCCGGCCCGGTCGCTATGGTCGCCGACATCGGCGGTGGCGGCGCCACGAAATAGAACACCGCGCCCACCAGGGCGGCCAACACCGGCACTATCCAGAGGTTGGCAAGCAACATGATTTTCAGGTCTTTGATGATGCGGCGCATGTGATGTCCTATCGGCGTTTTTCAACTGTCTGTATAGCGTAACCAGTGCGAATTGCCCGTTCACTTAAGGACAGCTCGCAGGCGTGGGTTGGTGCTGAGCGCAGCGATGCCCAACATGGAGTCGCCAGCGGCTCCCAATGCTCGGTCTCGAACTTGATTGAATTCCCGCCTGGGGCGGGAATTCAATGAACGAACGGCGTCCCACCCAAAAGCCCGGCCGTGTAGGCCGGTTGTTGGGCATTGCTTTCGGCTCAGCACCAACCTACCTTGCGCTCCCCTGATAGCTTTACGCCGCCCCGTAGGTTGGCGCTGAGCGCCGCGATGCCCAACATGGAGTCGCCCCGCGACTCCCTTTGCACTGTCTCGAAGTAGATGACATGGTTGCAGGCATTTCTATCCCGCTTCCGCACAAGTGATTTTCCGGCATGCGCATTCTGCACACCTCCGACTGGCACCTTGGCCAGCATTTCATGGGTAAAACTCGCCAGGCCGAGCATCAGGCGTTTATCGCCTGGTTGATCGAGCAGTGCTCAGTTCATTGCGTAGATGCGTTGATCATTGCCGGCGATATCTTCGATACCGGTGCGCCGCCGAGCTATGCCCGTGAGTTGTACAATGACCTTATCGTCGCCCTGCGCGCCAGCAGCACGGAGTTGGTGGTGCTCGGCGGCAACCATGACTCGGTGGCGATGCTCGGCGAGAGCAAAAGCCTCTTGGCCCACCTCAATACCCGAGTGATTCCCGGCGTCAGTGAGCAGCTGGAGGAACAACTGCTGGTGCTGCACACGCGTGATGGCCAGCCGGGCGCGCTCCTCTGTGGCATCCCGTTTATCCGCCCGCGCGACGTGCTGCAAAGCCAGGCGGGGCAGAGCGCACAGGACAAACAACTGTCGCTGCAGGAAGCGATTCACCAGCATTACCAGAAACTCTACGCACTGGCCGAAGCCAAGCGCGACGAACTGGGCGGCGAGTTGCCAATCATCGCCACCGGCCATCTGACCACCGTCGGCGCCAGTGCCAGCGAGTCGGTGCGGGAGATCTACGTCGGCGCGTTGGAGGCCTTCCCCACTAGTGCTTTTCCGCCGGCGGCCTATATCGCCCTCGGGCATATTCACCGGCCGCAAAAGGTCGGTGGGCTGGAGCATATCCGCTACTGCGGCTCGCCGATTCCGCTGAGCTTCGATGAGGCCAAGCAGACCAAGGAAGTGCTGCTGGTGGAGTTCGATGGCCGCGGTTTGCAGAGCATCACAGCGCTGCCGGTGCCACGTTTTCAGCCGTTGTTGTCGGTGCGCGGTTCGTTGAGCGAACTGCAAAGCGCCATCGCCGAGGCGGCTAAACAAGGCCGGCCGGAGCAACCGGTCTGGCTGGAAGTGCTGGTCAGTGCCGATGATTACCTGAGTGATCTGCAGGTACGCATTCAGACGCTTACCGAAGGTTTGCCGGTCGAAGTGCTGCGCATCCGCCGCGAGCGCGGCAACGCCCAAGCCAGTTTGCAGGTCAGCGCCAAAGAGACCTTGGACGAGCTGAGTACCGATGACGTATTCGCTCAGCGGTTAAGCAGTGAGGCGCTGGACGAGGCCCTGCAAACCCGCTTGCAGGGGTTGTACCGCCAGGTGGTCGGCGAGTTGCAGGAGGGCAAGGCATGAAAATCCTCAGCCTGCGCTTGAAGAACCTCAACTCGCTGAAAGGCGAATGGAAGATCGACTTCAACGCCGAACCCTTCAAGGACAACGGCCTGTTCGCTATCACCGGGCCGACCGGGGCCGGCAAAACCACGTTGCTCGATGCCATCTGCCTGGCGCTGTACCACCGCACGCCGCGCATGAGCACGTTGTCGGCAAGCAGCAACGAGCTGATGACCCGGCACACCGCCGATTGCCTGGCGGAGGTCGAGTTCGAGGTTAAAGGCCTGCGTTACCGCGCTTTCTGGAGCCAGCGCCGCGCCCGCGACAAGAGTGACGGTGCCCTGCAAGCGCCGAAGGTCGAACTGGCTCGCATTGACGCAGAGAGCGGCGAAGGCAGCATTCTCACCGACAAGATCAACGAAAAATACCGCCTGACCGAAAGCCTCACCGGGCTGGATTTCGAGCGTTTCACCAAATCCATGTTGCTGGCCCAGGGCGGTTTCGCCGCCTTCCTCGAAGCCAACGCCAATCAACGCGCCGAGCTGCTGGAGGAGCTGACCGGCACCGACATCTACGGGCAGATTTCCCAGCGGGTGTTCGAGCAGACCCGTGAGGTCAAAGCCGTGTTGGATCAGCTGCGCGCCAGGGCCGAAGGCGTCGAGCTGCTGACGCTCGAGCAACGGCAAAACCTGGAAGCCGAAGCGCTTGAGCTGATCACCCAGGAAGCGGCCCTGGTCACCCAGCAACGCCAGTTGCAGGCGCAGCGCCAGTGGCGCGACGACCTGGCCAAGGCCGAAAGCCAGCAGCACGCTGCGCACAGCAACGAACAGCAAGCCTGGCAGGCGCTGAACGAGGCCCGGCCACAACTCGAGCAATTGGCCGCCAGCGAGCCAGCGGCAAAACTGCAACCCAGCCATGCCGCCTGGCAGCGCGCGCAGCAGACCGTGACCCAGATCGAACAAGCACTGGCGCAGACCAATACGGCGCAGCAGCAGGCCGTCCGGCAAGTCAGTCAGAGCCTCTGGCAGGCCAGCCAGTTGAGCCGACAGATCGCCCAGGCGCGGCAAGGGGCGCTGGCTCAACTGAGTCAGCAGCGCCAACAGCTCGAAGCAGCACTCGCCGAGCATCCCCAGCGCAGCCAACTGGGCGAACAACTGGGCGCCTGGCGCAGCCAGTTCGCCGCGCGGCAGCAACTGGGCGATGAACTCAACGCCCAGTTGCACAAACAAACGCAAGGGCTACGCGAAGCCGAAGCGCTAAGCGGCCAGTTGCAGGCGCAAGCCCTCGTGTTGGCCAGCGCACAGTCGGGCCTGGCCAGTGCGCGCAACAGCGAAGCCGAGCAGCAGGTGGGGCTGGAACACCTGTTGGCCGGTGAGGTGGACGGTAGGGGTGCGCCGGAAGCCAAAACCGAAGCCGCCCTGCGTGAGCAGTGGCAGGCGTTGCTCGGTCAGGGCCATGGGTTGGAGCGGCTGGAGCAGATCGCTCAGGTCCGCCAACAGCTCGCGCAACAAGCCGCGCAATTGCAAAAAACACTGGCCGAGCAGCGCCGCCAGCAGGCGGATAAAGAGCTGGAGCTGGGCACCTTGCGCGGCCAGTACAAAGACCTGCAACAGCAGGTTCGCGATAAGGAAACACTGCTGAAACAGGAGCAGCGCATCCAGGCGCTGGAGGTCTACCGAGCCCAACTGCAGCCGGAAGAAGCCTGCCCGCTGTGCGGCTCGCTCGAACACCCGGCGGTCACGGCGTACCAGGCACTGGACGTCTCCGACACGCAAAAGGCCCTGGACGCGAAGACGGCCGAGCTTGAAACCGTGCGGGACAAGGGCGAAACCCTGAAGGGCGAATTCGCCACCCTGGTCGAGCGCATCGAACAGCAACGCCAGCAACTGGAACGCTGTGAACAGGAGCGCCAGCAACAGGCCGAGCGTTGGCAGCAGCAGTGCCAGACCCTGGGCATTGAGCTTGCCGATGCTCAGGTTCTGGCTGCGCATAAGCAGCAACACGCAGCCCGGCTCGGCAGCATTCAGCAACGCCTTAGTCAGCTGGATACGCTCAAAGCCGCACTGGAAAGCGCCCGCTCCGCACGCCAGCAGAGTGAAAATGCCTGCAACGAGGCCGAGCAAAAACAGGCGTTATTGCACAAGGACCAGCAGAACAACCAAAGCCAGCAAGCCGATACCGCCACGCGCCTGCAACAGCTTCAGCAACAGCACACCGAGCAGGAGGCTGCGCTGAGTAGCGCCCTGGTCGCGATGGGTTACAGCTTGCCCGCAGACGGTGCCAGTTGGCTGCACCAGCGTGATCAGGAATGGCAGGCCTGGCAGCAGCAACAGCAGCAACGTCAACAACTCGAAGCCGCGCAACGCGATCTTGAACATTCGCTGAATGCCGCGCGTGAGCAGGAAGCTGTCTGGCAGCACCGCTGGGACGAATTGGATCTGGCTGAGCTGCCAGCGCTTGAGCCATCCTCCGAGGCGCAAAGCCAACTGCCTCAGGTAGAGGCGTTGTACAGCGCGGCGCAGAAACAGGCCAGTGAACTGATCGGTAAGCAGCAGACCCTCAATGAGCAACTGGGCCAGGCGCGGCTCAACCTCGAAAGCCAGTTGCAAGCCTGGAGCAACGCCCTGGCGCAAAGCCCCTTCGCCGACGAGCAAAGCTTCCGCGCCGCTCTGCTGACGGATGAACAGCAGGCCGCTCTGCATAGCCTCAAGACCCGCCTGGAAAAAGCCCTGACCGAAGCCCAGGCGCTCAAAGCCTCGAGCGAGCAGGCTTTGACGCAATTGCAGGCCACGCCGCAAACCGAACTCAGTTGCGAGCAGTTGGATGAGCGGCTGCTAAGCCTGAATAGCGCGATCAAAACCCTGACCCAACGCCAGGGTGAAATCCGCGCTCAGCTGCAAGGCGATGAAGCGCGGCGGCAGGGCCAGCAGGCGCTGTTCAGCGAGATCAGCGCCAAAGAGGGCGAGTACGACCTCTGGCAGCACCTCAACAGCCTGATTGGCTCAGCCGACGGCGCCAAGTACCGTAAATTCGCCCAGGGCCTGACCCTCGATCACCTGGTTTATCTGGCCAACCAGCAACTGCAACGCCTGCATGGGCGTTACCAGTTGGCGCGCAGAAGCAGCGGTGAGTTGGAACTGGAAGTGCTCGACACCTGGCAAGGCGACGTGGCGCGCGACTGCAAAACCCTTTCCGGCGGCGAGAGCTTCCTGGTCAGCCTGGCGCTGGCGTTGGCCCTCTCCGATCTGGTCAGCCATAAAACCTCCATCGACTCGCTGTTCCTCGATGAAGGCTTCGGCACCCTGGACGGCGAAACCCTGGAAGTCGCCCTCGACGCCTTGGATGCGTTGAACGCCAGCGGCAAGATGATCGGCATAATCAGCCATGTCGAGGCGCTGAAGGAACGCATTCCGGTGCAGCTCAAGGTGCACAAGGCGGTGGGGATGGGCTATAGCTCGCTTGATCGGCGCTTCGCGGTCGCCGGCTAGTTGATCGCTCCCACGCTCCGCGTGGGAGCGCAGCCCTCGACGCTCTAGCGTCGACCCTCATCGCGGTCTAACACTTAGCTCTTTCGAACTCACAACCCGCACACCGAGCGTACCGAAGCATGCCACTGCCGATTCTTTATTCATTCCGCCGCTGCCCCTATGCCATGCGAGCCAGGATGGCCTTGCTCTATGCCGGCTGCCGGGTCGAGTTGCGTGAGGTCAGTTTAAAAAGCAAACCGGCAGAGATGCTGGCCCGCTCAGCCAAAGGCACGGTGCCGGTGTTGATAACCAGCGCGGGCACGGTGCTCGAAGAAAGTCTGGAGATCATGCACTGGGCGCTGGCCAACAATGACCCGGATAACTGGCTGTTATCGAATGTGCCAGCGGGTTATGAACAGGCAATTGAGCTGATTCAGGAAAATGATCAGGTCTTCAAAAAACATCTGGATCGCTACAAGTACGCCGTGCGCCATCCAGAGCACTCGCTCGAGCATTACCGTGCGCAGGGCGAAGAGTTTCTCGCGCTGCTGGAAGGCCGGCTGACTGACCAACCTTACTTGCTGGGTCATCAACTGAGTCTGGCGGATATCGCCATCGCGCCCTTCATCCGCCAGTTCTCCCAAGTGGATAGCGCCTGGTTCGAGCAAAGCCCCTACCCACAGTTGCGGCGCTGGCTGGATGAGTTTCTGCAGTCGGCTTTATTTACCTCAGCCATGCGCAAGTACTCGCTCTGGCAGCCCGGTGAGGCGCCCACATTAATGTGAGCGCCCTACTGAAATTACGGTAAGTCCTGGCTAGCCGCAGCCCAACGTGCTTTGCGCCAGGCGCGGCGCTGATTCTTGTCGAGAAAGGTCCAGGCGATGAAGCGGCTTTGCTTCTGCCCCTGAGCCATGTCGACCACGCGAATATCGGTGGCGCCCAGGGTCTTCAAGGTGGTCTGCATGGCCGGCAGGTTGCTGGCCTTGGAGACCAATGTGCTGAACCAGAAGACTTGTTGGGCGAAATCTGCGCTTTCTTCGGCCATCCGCGCGATGAAGGCGGCTTCCCCACCTTCGCAATGCAGTTCAGCACCCTGACCACCGAAGTTCAGCTCTGGCAGCTTGCGGCTCGGGTCGAGCTTGCCGAGGTTCTTCCATTTGCGTTGGCTGCCGCGCCGGGCTTCGTCCAGCGAGGCGTGGAAGGGGGGGTTGCACAGGGTGACATCGAAGCGCTCATCGGCCCCGATCAGACCCTGGAAGATATGTCCCGCGTCGGTTTGGCGGCGCAGTTCGATGGCCTCTGTCAGCGGCGGATTGGCTTTCAGGATGGCCGCGGCCGAGGCCAGCGAGACGGCGTCGATATCTGCGCCGACGAAGCGCCAGCCGTAATCGTGCTGGCCAATCAGCGGGTAGATGCAGTTGGCGCCCACGCCGATGTCCAGCACATGCAGGGCTGGGCCGCGAGGGATCACGCCATCATGGCTGACGCCAAGCAGGTCGGCCAGATAGTGCAGGTAATCGGCGCGACCGGGGATCGGCGGGCACAGATACGCATCGGGAATATCCCAGCCACGAATGCCGTAGAACTGTTGCAGCAAGGCGCGATTGAAAACCTTCACCGCCGCCGGATTGGCGAAGTCGATACTCTCTTTGCCGTATGGGTTGATGATCACGAATGCGCCCAGCTCCGGGCTGCTTTTGATCAACTGCGGGAAGTCATAACGGCCCTGATGTCGATTGCGCGGGTGCAGGCTGGGTTTTTCGACCGGCGCGGCGCTGGTGTTCTTCGCGGGATGCTTGCCTTGGTGCTTATTTCGCATGACAACCTGATTGGTGGGCTGAGCCCGTTCATGTGCAATTGGGTGGCCGCGTTACGTCGGCCATGCTGAGTTCAACGGCCTGCTAAACCGCAAGCAGCGTTTTAGCCAAATAATCGAAAAACAGGCAGTACAGGAAGATCGGCAAGGGTAACCCGAGCAGGGTGCCGAGCAAGTACTGGTGAAACTTCACGCCGGAGAGGGCGAGAGCGTAATTCAGCGGCGGCACCGTTTGAAACAGCACGCGCAGCAAGACGATGCTGGTAACCGGGTGGGCGTCGAGCTGGCTCAGGATTCTATTCGCGAAGCGGTTGTTCAGCTCGCGCAAGGCGTCGCCACCCATCCAGCGAATAGTGAAGAAGGTGACGATGCAGGAGAACGTCGCCGCCACGTAGGTCGCCAGCCCACCCCAGGTACGGCCGAAGGCCAGCACGGCAGCGGCGAGGAAGATCCAGCCAGGCAGTTGGATCAGATTACCCAGGGCGAATAGCAGGATGAAAATGAGTAGCCCGCTGAGTTTGTTTTCCAGCAACTGCTCGCGCAAAAACTGCAGGCTGAAATGTTCGCGCAGGCCGGAAAGCTGGAACACGGCGAGTAGCACTGCGAGAAACAGCAGCACCATGAGCAGTCGCTTGTATTTGTGCACGGTTTTGCTCTCGCCAATGAGCTCTCGGGGGAACGCAGGTTTTGCATTAAGGGCCGAACAAGTCACCCGCGGTATTACTTTGCGTGCAGAAGTGAAGCAGTGTTTGGATGCCTGTCAGGGGTATTCAAGAACCGCTTTGATCTGTTTCAGGTTAGCTTTGATCCAGCATTTATCGATGGCGCCCCAGTCGCGGATCACATAGCGCCCGGTATGATTGCGTGCTCCGTCCTGCTGTTCGAACACGCAGTCGATATCCAGGTCGGCCAATGCGCTGATGGTGTCCTGGGCTGTGCGCCGGGGCATACCGGTGGCGTCCATCAGCGCGGGTACGCTGGCCACGTCGGTGTCGATCAGATAGGCCACATAGAGGCGGCGGTAGAAGCTGGTTTTGGTTTTGCTGACGTCCATCTAGGCTCCTCATATGCGCCAGGTCAGGCGGGTAGGGTGGATGACGCTTCATCCTTCCACCAGGCTGTGCCATTGGTGACCGGATGATGACCCGGAATCGGTGGACAGGTGAAGCGTTGTCCCCCTACGAGTTGTGCCGTCGATAAAGCACAAGGCCCGCATGCTGCGGGCCTTGTGCTGAGGCTCAATGCTTACAGGCTGGCGATACGTTTGCGTTGCTCATTGAACTTGCTGACGGCCTGTTCGGCCTCGGCGAGTTTGGCGCGCTCCTTGGCGATCACTTCCGGCGGCGCCTTGTCGACGAAGCTGGCGTTGTTCAACTTGCCACCGACGCGCTGTACCTCCTGGCTCAGGCGCTGGATTTCCTTGTCCAGTCGGGCCAGCTCGGCGTCTTTGTCGATCAGCCCAGCCATCGGCACCAACACGTGCATCTCGCCCACCAGGGCGGTGGCGGACATCGGTGCTTCGTCGCCGTGCGCCAGTACGGTGACGGACTCCAGCTTGGCCAGCTTGTTCAGCAGTGGCTCATTTGCGCTCAGGCGGCGCTGGTCTTCGGCGCTGACATTGCTCAATACCACGTTGATGCGCTTGGCCATGGAGATGTTCATCTCGCCTCGGATCTGCCGCAGGCCGAGCATCAGCGCCTTCACCCACTCGATATCACCTTCGGCGGCGGCATCGATGCGCGATTCGTTGGCCACCGGCCAAGGCTGCAGCATGATGGTTTCACCGCAAGCGCCGGCCTGCGCCTTGATGCGCTGCCAGATTTCTTCGGTGATGAACGGCATGAACGGGTGCGCCAGGCGCAGTACGACTTCCAGCACGCGGATCAGCGTGCGGCGGGTGCCACGTTGGCGCTCGATAGGCGCGCTTTCGTCCCACAGCACCGGCTTGACCAGCTCCAGATACCAGGCGCAGTACTCGTCCCAGATGAACTCATAGAGTGCCTGCGCGGCCAGGTCGAAGCGGAACTGCTCGAGCTGACGGGTCACTTCGGCTTCGGTGCGCTGCAGCTGGGAGATGATCCAGCGGTCGACCGAGGACAGCTCGACCGCTTCTCCGTTCACGCCGCAGTCCTGGTTGTCGGTGTTCTCCAGTACGAAGTTGGCGGCGTTCCACAACTTGTTGCAGAAGTTGCGATACCCCTCGACGCGGCCCATATCGAACTTGATGTCGCGGCCGGTGGAAGCCAGCGAGCAGAAAGTGAAGCGCAAGGCGTCGGTGCCGTAGCTGGCAATGCCTTCGGGGAATTCCTGGCGAGTTTGCTTGGCGATCTTTTCGGCCAGCTTGGGCTGCATCATGCCGATGGTGCGTTTCTCCACCAGGGTTTCCAGTTCGATGCCGTCGACGATGTCCAGCGGGTCGAGGACGTTGCCCTTGGACTTGGACATCTTGTGCCCCAGGGAGTCGCGCACCAAACCATGCACATACACGGTCTTGAATGGCACCTGCGGGCTGCCGTTGTCGTTCTTCACCAGATGCATGGTGAGCATGATCATCCGCGCGACCCAGAAGAAGATGATGTCGAAGCCGGTGACCAGCACGTCGGTCGGGTGGAAAGTCTTGAGGAATTCAGTCTGTTCCGGCCAGCCGAGGGTGGAGAAGGTCCACAGGCCCGAGCTGAACCAGGTGTCGAGGACGTCGTCGTCCTGGCGTAGCGGGATGTCGCCCAAGTTGTGTTTGCTGCGCACCTCCGCTTCGTCGCGGCCGACGTAGACATTCCCGGCTTCGTCGTACCAAGCCGGAATGCGGTGGCCCCACCAGAGCTGGCGGCTGATGCACCAGTCCTGGATGTCGCGCATCCAGGAGAAGTACATATTCTCGTACTGCTTGGGCACGAACTGGATGCGGCCATCTTCCACGGCGGCAATCGCCGGCTCGGCCAGCGGTTTGGTGGAGACGTACCACTGGTCGGTCAGCCACGGCTCGATCACGGTGCCGGAGCGGTCGCCTTTCGGCACTTTAAGTGCGTGGTCGTCGACCTTTTCCAGCAGGCCTAGGGCTTCGAAAGCGGCGACGATCTGCTTGCGCGCGTCGAAACGGTCGAGCCTGGCGTATTCGTGCGGCAGGCTGGCATCCACTTCGTCGTTGACGCTGCCGTCCAGGTTGAACACCTGGGCGCTCGCCAGGATGGCGGCGTTCTTGTCCAGCACGTTGATCAGCGGCAGGTTGTGGCGCTTGCCGACTTCGTAGTCATTGAAGTCGTGGGCCGGGGTGATCTTCACGCAGCCGGTGCCGAACTCGGGGTCGCAGTAGTCGTCGGCGATGATCGGAATGCGCCGACCCACCAGTGGCAGCTCGATGAACTTGCCGATCAGCGCCTGGTAGCGCTGGTCGTCCGGGTGCACGGCGACGGCGGCGTCACCGAGCATGGTTTCCGGGCGGGTGGTGGCGACTATCAGGTAGTCCTGGCCTTCGGCGGTCTTGGCGCCATCGGCCAGCGGATAGCGCAGGTTCCACAGGTGGCCCTTCTCGTCGTGGTTTTCCACTTCGAGGTCGGAAATCGCGGTGTGCAGCTTGGTGTCCCAGTTGACCAGGCGCTTGCCACGGTAGATCAGGCCGTCTTCGTGCAGGCGCACGAAGGCTTCCTTGACCGCTTCGGAGAGGCCATCGTCCATGGTGAAGCGCTCGCGCGACCAGTCCACGGAGGAGCCGAGACGACGAATCTGCCGGGTGATGGTGCCGCCGGACTGCTCCTTCCACTCCCAGACTTTCTCCAAGAATTTCTCACGGCCGAGGTCGTGGCGGCTGATCTCCTGGGCGGCCAGTTGGCGCTCCACCACCATCTGCGTGGCGATGCCCGCGTGGTCGGTGCCCGGCTGCCATAGGGTGTTGCGGCCCTGCATGCGGCGGAAGCGGATCAGCGCGTCCATGATGGCGTTGTTGAAGCCATGACCCATGTGCAGACTGCCGGTGACGTTCGGCGGCGGAATCATGATGGTGTAAGAGTCGCCGGCGCCTTGCGGGGCGAAATAGTTCTTCGATTCCCAGGTTTCATACCAGGAGGTTTCAATGGCGTGCGGCTGGTAGGTCTTGTCCATGCGGGGCGGGACCCTATTGGCGGCTAATCGGAAAGCCGACAAGTATAACGGGGATGGCGTTCGGGGCGTAAGGCGGATAACGCGTGGCGTTATCCGTAGCGACGGCTGGCCTGGCAGGCAAACCGGGAGGAGTCCATATATGGATAACGCTCTGTTTATCCACCAGCTCTTGGTGGGTCGGCTGAATGTCTTGCACGGTGGAAAAATCGCGGGGCTATATTTTCTTGCCCTACGGCTTGCGCGGGGGCAGCAGGCGGGTCAGGCGCGCTTCCAGGCGGCGTTTGAGCTCGGCTTCTATCTGCGGTACGAAGTCGTCGATGACATCCTGCAGGATCAACTGTGCGGCGGCGCGCAGTTCGTTGTCCAGGCGCAGCAGTTCGCTGGAGCGGTTGCCAAGAACTGCCTGTTGCACGCTCTCAGCCAGCGTTGTCGGCCGTGGTGCAGGGGCGATTGGTGCGCTGGGAGGCGGCGCAGTCGGGCTGACCGGCGGTGCTGGCGGTTCACCTGGCGAGACGATATCGGATAACAGTGGAATCTCGCCTAGCTCGATGGAGTCGGTGAGCAGCGGTGGTTCCAGGCTTTCATCGCCCGCCAGAAATTCGCGGATCGACTCGAGGTCATCCAGCAAGTGGGTGGGCTTTTGCGGTGGTTTTGGCGTGTCCATGGGGTAAGGCTACAGTTCGACTCGTTGCGGGTCATAGCCCCGCTGACGATAGGTACGGAAATTCTCGCGCGAGCTGTGCAGTTGCTCGGGCTCTTGATTGACGATTTCGATCACTCGGCTGAAACGTTCGATGAACGGCGAAAGGCTCGGGTCGAGGTTGATCAGCAGGCCCTGCTGCGCGGCCGGCTCATCATTAAGCCCCAGCACGACGGGCGCCAGTGGGTCATCCCGATACAGGCTATGTGGCACAAAGGTTTCCGCCTTGAAGCGCCAGAGCAGTTCGTCGACCTCTGCGCATTGGGCCTCGTCGGCGCAGCGCAGGAAGACCGGCATGCCATGGCGCCAGGCCTTGCTAGCCAACTGGCAGGCGGCGCGCAGACGATCCGCCGAGCTGGTCGAGGATAAGACGTAGAATTCAACGCGGGTCATGGTCTGTCGGGCGTTCCTGAAACAATGCGATTGCCTGGCGGTGGGTAACGCCGCCAGGCGGCTAACCCACCCTACATTCTCGCAACGCTTTGAGAGCCAAAAAACATTATTTGACCCGATCCAGCAAATACTGGGTCAGTAGCGGAACCGGGCGGCCAGTCGCGCCTTTTTCCTTGCCGCCACTGACCCAGGCGGTGCCGGCGATATCCAGATGCGCCCAGTGGTACTTTTTGGTGAAGCGCGAGAGGAAGCAGCCAGCAGTGATGGTGCCGGCTTTCGGCCCGCCGATATTGGCGATGTCGGCGAAGGGGCTGTCCAGCTGTTCCTGATATTCGTCGAACAACGGCAGTTGCCAGGCGCGGTCGTCGGCGGTTTGGCCGGCTTTGAGCAGCTGCTGGATCAAGGCATCGTTATTGCCCATCAGGCCCGAGGTATTGCTACCCAGCGCAACGATGCAGGCACCGGTGAGGGTGGCGATGTCGATTACCGCTTGCGGCTTGAAGCGCTCGGCGTAGGTCAGGGTGTCGCACAGCACCAGGCGGCCTTCGGCGTCGGTGTTGAGGATTTCCACGGTCTGCCCGCTCATGGTGGTGACGATGTCACCCGGGCGGGTGGCGCCGCCGCTCGGCATGTTCTCGGCGCAGGCCAGCAGGCCGACGACATTGATGGGCAACTGCAGTTCGAGCACGGCCTTGAAGGTGCCGAGTACGCTGGCAGCACCGCACATGTCGTACTTCATCTCGTCCATGCTGGCGGCCGGCTTGATGCTGATGCCGCCGGTGTCGAAGGTGATGCCTTTGCCGACTAGGGCGAAGGGCTTGTCGTCCTTCTTGCCGCCCTGGTAGTTGAGCACGATCAGCCGGGGTGGCTGTTCGCTGCCCTGGGCTACCGCGAGGAATGCCCCCATGCCCAGTTCTTTGAGCTTCTTCTCGTCGAACACTTCGACTTTGAGGTTCTTGTGCGCCTTGGCCAGGGCCTTGGACTCTTCGGCCAGGTGGCTCGGGTGGCAGAGGTTTGGCGGCAGGTTGCCGAGGTCGCGGGTGAAGGCCATGCCGGCAGCGATCGCCTGGGCCTGGGTTGCGCCGCGCTCGACGTCAGCCTGAGAGGCTTTCTCGGTCAGTAGGGTCAGCTTCTTCAGGGCGAGGGCTTCGCTTTTCTGGCTTTTAAAGCGTTCGAAGGCATATTCGCCATCGGCCAGGGTTTCCACCAGCAAGCGGGTTTTCGCGTAAGCGTCGCGGCCTTTGACTTTCAGCTCATCGAGGGCGAGTACCGCGTCATTACCGCCTAGGTTTTTCAAAACACCTTGCACGGCGGTGATCAATTTGCGCAATTGGCGGTCAGAGAGTTCACTTTCCTTGCCGGCGCCGACCAGCAGTACGCGCTCGGCCTTGAGATTGGGCAGGCTGTGCAGGAGTAGCGTTTGGCCAAGCTTGCCGGCCAGGTCGCCGCGTTTGAGCAGGGTCGTGAGGGCGCCGTCGCTGGCGCTGTCCACGGCCTTGGCGGCTTCACTGAGCTTGCGGCCTTCGCCGATGGCGACGACCAGGGTGGCGGTTTTCAGAGATTCTGGGCGTGCGCTTTTGACAACAAATTCCATGGCGAGGTGTCCCCAAGACAACAGGTCGGTATTGCAGGATAATGCCGCGTATTTTTTCGGTGGTCCGCCTCAGGCGGGCCGGCAACAGGCAGCTAGTTTGAGCTTAGCCGCCTGAGCCTGACAACCCTGGAGTGTCTGGTTTGATCGTCTTCCGTTATCTGTCTCGCGAGGTGCTGGTGACCTTGAGCGCGGTGAGTGCCGTGCTCTTAGTGATCATCATGAGTGGGCGCTTCATCAAATACCTGGCTCAGGCCGCGCAAGGGGCTCTAGATCCGGGCGTGTTGTTCCTGATCATGGGCTTCCGGCTGCCAGGCTTCCTGCAGTTGATCCTGCCGCTGGGCTTGTTTCTCGGTATTTTGCTGGCTTACGGTCGGCTCTATCTCGACAGTGAAATGACAGTGCTGTCGGCGACCGGCATGAGCCAGCAGCGCCTGCTGGCCTACAGCTTGGCGCCGGCGACGCTGGTTGCGCTGTTGGTGGCCTGGTTGAGCCTGGGCTTGGCACCGCAAGGGGTGACTCAGGTGGCGCGGATCCTCAATGAGCAGGATGCCCTGACCGAGTTCGACACGCTGGTGCCTGGGCGCTTCCAGGCGATGAAGAGTGGTTCGCGGGTCACCTATACCCAGGACATGTCGAACGATCGCAGTGAGCTGGGCGGTATCTTCATCTCGGAAAAGCGTCTTTCCACAGCGGGTGACAAGGAGCGCGGCATCACAGTACTGGTCGCGCAGAAGGGGCGCCAGGAGATCCAGGCCGATGGCAGTCGTTACCTGATTCTGGAAAAAGGCTACCGCTATGATGGAAATCCCGGTCAGGCCGACTACCGGGCGATTCAGTACGACACCTACGGCGTCTTGCTGCTCAAGCCACAGGTCAGTAGTGAGATCAGTGAGCGCGAGGCGGTTCCTACGGGCGAGCTGATTGGCAGCGATAATCCGAAGTACCAGGCAGAGTTGCAGTGGCGTCTCTCGCTTCCGTTGCTGGTCTTTATCGTTACCTTGTTGGCGGTGCCGCTGTCCCGGGCCAATCCGCGTCAAGGTCGCTTCCTTAAACTGCTGCCGGCGATTCTTCTTTATATGGCTTACCTGTCCCTGTTGATCGCCGCGCGCGGTGCGCTGGACAAGGGCAAGATTCCTATGGGCCTAGGGCTCTGGTGGGTGCATGGGGTGTTCTTGTTGATTGGTCTTGCGCTGCTGTATTGGGAGCCGTTGCGTCTGAAGTGGGCGGGTCGTCGTGCTGCGCAGGAGCTGGCTCATGGTTAGGTTGGATCGCTACATCGGCACTAATGTGTTCTTCGCGATTCTCGCGGTGCTGGGCATCATCGTCGGCTTGGCCATGCTGTTTTCCTTTATTGACGAGCTGCCTGATATCGAGGGTGGTTATGGTTTGTCTGATGTCGCGTGGTATGTGCTGCTGACGGCGCCGCGTAAGGTTTACGACATGTTGCCAATGGCGGCCTTGATTGGTTGCTTGATTGGTCTTGGCAATCTGGCGAGCAATAGCGAACTGACCATCATGCGGGCGGCAGGTGTCTCGGTCGGGCGAATCGTCTGGGCGGTGATGAAGCCGATGCTGGTGTTGATGCTGGTGGGCATCCTGATCGGTGAATATCTGGCGCCCTGGAGTGAGAATTTGGGGCAGGCCAGTCGCTCCATGGCGCAAGGTGGAGGGGCGGCGCAGAGTGCGAAGCGCGGTCTGTGGCATCGCCAAGGTGATGAGTTTGTGCATATCAACGCGGTGCAGCCGAATGGCGTGCTCTACGGGGTGACACGCTACCGGTTTGACGATCAGCGGCATTTGCTGTCGTCCAGCTTCTCTAAGCGCGCCCTGTATCAGGGCGATCATTGGCAGTTGGAAGATGTGGCGACCACGCATTTCCGTGAGCGCCAGACCGAAGTGGTCGAGTCGCCCAGTGAGCGCTGGGATGTCGAGTTGAGCCCGCAACTGCTCGGCACCGTGGTGCTGGAGCCAGAGGCGTTATCGGTCACCGGGTTGTGGCGTTACATCCACTATCTGGCGGAGCAAGGGCTGAACAACGGCCGTTACTGGCTGGCCTTCTGGACCAAGGTGCTGCAACCCGTGGTGACCGCAACGCTAGTGTTGATGGCGATTTCCTTCATCTTTGGCCCGCTGCGTTCGGTAACCCTCGGGCAGCGGGTGTTCACTGGTGTGCTGGTCGGCTTTGTGTTCCGTATCGCACAGGATCTTTTGGGGCCTTCGAGCTTGGTATTTGGCTTCCCGCCGTTGCTGGCGATACTGATCCCGAGCGCGATCTGCGGTCTGGCGGGTATTTGGATGCTGCGCCGCGCGGGTTGATTGGCTCTGATGTAAAAAAGCCGGCTAGATGCCGGCGTTCCAATCATCCACTGGCATCCGCCTTCCTCCGTATGATTTCTTCGCGAGCCATTAAATACGGGGTCTCTAGAAAATAATCTTCCGCTGGAATCCAGAGCGTCCATCATCCCCGCTCAGTGATGGTATGGGCTGGGAGATTCTTATATGAGCAAGCTGTCTGCTGTGAAGGTCAGCCATCTGCTGAAGTCGGGCGTTAAAGGGCTCGCGAACGACGGTCACGGGCTGTATTTCAAGGTCACTGCGGGCAGCAAGGGCAGTTGGATATCCGTCGCTTCGGCAGGCATTCCTGCTGATGGGCGGCGTCGTCGCGCTGTTCAACTACAATAGTTGCCCTAACAACAAGAGCGACAGGAGGCAAAGTGATGAATTTGCCGTGTCTCGTCTGGACAGACCTTCGCACCAGCAGGATAGAACACAGTTCGGTGAGTGACTTGGACGCGCATTTTCGCATCCAGCACGTCGTTGAGATGGCTGCCATACCTCAGAGTATCGACCAGACATCACCGCTGTTGGCATGCTTTGAGTACGATTACCCTAACCTAGCGGCCCTGAAGGCGTTACGCTCGACCAAACAGGCCCACCCTTCCTTGCCTATCCTGATGCTCACGGTCCATCACTCGGAGGCGCTGGCTGTCTGGGCGTTTCGCACCCGGGTCTGGGACTATCTGGTAAAACCGGTATCAGCTGAAGAACTCTGGAGTCGGATCGAGCCACTTCTGTCGGTTTTGCCATTAGGTCGCGACGGTGGGCGGGAAATCGCGATGCCCGCGCCGCCCATCCCATTGGAGAGCCGCTTCGGCATCCCTGATCTTGCCCAGCAGGAGGCTCAATGCGCCGTGACCTATGTAGAACTTCACTATGGAGAGCCGCTTCGGCTGCAAGATGTTGCCAGCTTCTGCAACATGGGCATCTACGAGTTCAGCCGGGCCTTTAAGCATGCCTATGGCCTAACCTTCGGCGAATATCTCTGCCAATACAGGCTTCAGCGTGCCTTGGAGCTGTTGAGCAACCCTCATGCCATGATCTCCGAGGTAGCCTGCGCCGTCGGCTTCCCTAACGCATCTCATTTCACCCGGATGTTTCACCAACGTATCGGTGTCACACCATCCCAATATCGACTGAATCCCTCCAGTTGGCATAACTCCGCAAAAAACGCATAGCGTTCTGCAAGATGTGCACAGCAGTCAGCTTTTGTAGCGCCTAGAGTTACCAACGGGTCCATCAGGCCGACAATCGCGGGCACGAACTCCCACCAGCGGCGGTTAGGGTGTGCGACAAGGCTTGGTGTTGACCATCGACCGATCTGTGCATGCGAGCGTTCAAGCATTCCAAGCGGTGTTTAGCTCGCACAGGGCGAGGGCAGAAGCCATTGCACGGCGGACAGAAACGGATGAAGACGTTATTTCTCATTCTTGCGAAGGAGAAAAACCATGTTTCCTCAATGGTTAAAGATCTACTCACTTCCGTTTGCAATCAGCATGGCCGGCGTGGGGCTCTATACAAGCCCGGCAAGCGCTGGCGTATGTGAGTTGGCAGACGCCAATCGGGATACCGGCTGGTCGATAACGTTTGATGACGCCCAAGTGAGCAATTGTGTCTTTACCGGCAATCCCGGAGAGGGGCGCAACAAGGGCACGCTTAGCCTGACGCTGAAGATCGCCGACCGAACGCCCATCTCCATTCAGTTTGTGGAGGAGGTCGCGGCAACCGTGGACAGTTTTGGTCTGCGCATCACCTGGGACCTGACACTGGACAACCAATTTCAATTGCTGAGAGGAATCAGGGGCCGGGCACTCGACCCCAGTGACGAGCTCGACGAAGACCAGAACGAGTTTGTGGCAGACGCGCACCCTGGATTTGCGCATTTTCACCAGGATGCAACTTTCAACCCAGGCCCGTTCGCGGGAGCCGCGGACTGTGACTGCGAATCCAGACACGATTTCAAGGTCAGGGTCGAGCAAGGCGCGTTTGCCGCCGGTACGTCCGGCACCGTTACGGGCATTGGCGTCCATCAGATTGAGGAGCAGGGTCAGCAGAGAAACTTTACGGTCAGAGTCGAGCCTTTGCGCGCAGAGGTACCAGAGGTAGAGGAAGCAATGTGAAGGGGGCTCGATCCTCCAGCGCCTATCCAGAGGCTGAACTGCCAGGAAGGCTTGCCCGTACCGAGTATCACGGAAGGCGGGGCGGACTATCTATATTGGATCGGTCGTTTTGATCCGGTCGAGTGGTTCGCTGACAGTGCCGTTTTTGCAGCCATCTAGAATGTATGGGCTGAGGTATGGGTTGGAGATGTCTGGGTTGCAGAGATCCCACAGCACTGGGTTTTCAGGCATAAAAAAGCCGGCTAGATCGGCCGTGTGAAAACTATTTGAGCGCCATGCGTTGATCAATTAATGATCAAGTCCGGCGCTCCCTCACTCTTTCTGAGCAAGTCAGCTCGGAAAACTTCTGAGGATTACGCGTAGCGACGCGAACCTCAGGACTGGGCTGGAGTTTTCACACGGCCGGTAGATGCCGGCTGTGTAGGGGGCTGTTTTTACTTTTTCTGCGAGTTCTTTGGTAGTTGCACGAGGCGGGAGTCGGAATAAATGTCATGCCAGCTACGTTTTTGCTTGTCCCAGAGTATCCAGAAGAAACCCAGGCCCAGGCACAGCCAGGAGGCGATGGCGACGATGAAGCGTAGTAGTGCCTGCCACAGGGTAATCGCAGTGCCGTCGGCATTTTGCACACGAACCCCCCAAACCTGCATGCCCAGCGTCTGGCCGGAGTGAGTCCAGAACTTACTGAAAAAGCCGAACAGGCTGAAAAGCAGCAGGGTGGAAAGAATCGGGTCGCCGTTGAGGGCGCCGCTGTCGGCCATTTCTCTTAGGCGCTCTACGCCGAAGATCATTCTCAAGACAATCTGCTGGTAGGCCAGGGTCACTACCATTAACAGCGCCACGCAGAGTAGCGAGTCGTAAAACATTGCCGCCAGGCGGCGTGGTAGGCCGGCAATGGGGAAGTCGCCTTGTGGGCGTAGCTGATGTTTCGGCATGGCGGGCTCGCTGCGAAAGGAGGTGCGCGATTCTACGGGCTCAGACTGGCAAAAAGCCTGGGCACAAAAAAGCCCCTGATGTTGCGATCAGAGGCTCTTTCGTTCAGGCGGAGGCTTAGGCCAGGACTTGAACCTGGTCAGCCTGCAGGCCTTTTTGACCTTGTACCGCAACGAAGCTAACGCGCTGGCCTTCTTTCAGGCTCTTGAAGCCGTTACCTTCGATAGCGCGGAAGTGTACGAACAGATCCGGACCGCTTTCTGGGGTGATAAAACCAAAACCTTTCTCGTCGTTAAACCACTTGACGGTACCGTTTTGACGATTCGACATATCTTATTTCCTTGGAACTAGAGTTGATGACAGCCTCTAACAATAGAGGGCTGGACTGGTTGCAGAGAGTAAGAGAAGTCGGGCGGGATGTAGCAAATCTAAGGATCTACTGCACCAGGTCACGATTCAAAGCGACCCATGCAAACACAGTGGGAGCACTCTACGCTAACTTCAGGATGGAAAACAACCCCGAAAACGGCGAGTTTTGAGCGTGGTTTTGCACCGCTTTCCGCTGCTTTCGAGCCGATTCGGCGAGGGCAAAACTGCATTGATGATGGGGTGTTGCGGGTCTGACCAGCGACTGTAAAAAAGTCGCTGCGAGATGAATGGTGCCCCGGGGGAGACTCGAACTCCCACTCTGTGAAGAAACGGATTTTGAATCCGCCGCGTCTACCGATTCCGCCACCGGGGCACATTGGGCGCGCAGTATAGGGAGAGGTTTGCCCTTGGTCAATCGTGTTGCGTGGTCAAATTGAGGTATTTCCGTTAAACTTCGCGGCCCTGCAAAATGACCCCTCATCATGCGTGTTGCCGATTTTAACTTCGAGCTGCCTGAGTCCCTGATTGCTCGTCACCCGCTGGCCGAGCGCCATGCCAGCCGGCTGCTGACCCTCGATGGCGAGACTGGGGCACTGGCTCACCGTCAATTTACCGATCTGCTGGAACATCTGCGTCCTGGCGATTTGATGGTGTTCAACAATACCCGAGTGATTCCCGCACGACTGTTTGGCCAGAAGGCCTCAGGCGGCAAGCTGGAAGTGCTGATTGAACGGGTGCTCGATACGCGACGGGTGTTAGCGCATGTGCGCTCGAGTAAATCCCCCAAGCCAGGCTCGCTGATTTTGCTCGATGGCGGCGCCGAGGCAGAGATGCTGGCGCGGCATGATGCGTTGTTCGAACTGCGTTTCAGTGAGGATGTATTGCCGCTGCTGGAGCGCGTCGGCCATATGCCTTTACCTCCTTATATAGATCGTCCGGACGACGCGGCGGATCGTGAGCGCTATCAGACCGTGTATGCCGAGCGCGCCGGGGCTGTCGCTGCGCCTACGGCCGGGCTGCATTTCGATCAGGCGTTGCTGGCGGCGATTCGCGATAAGGGCGTAGAGACAGCCTTTGTTACGTTGCATGTCGGCGCGGGCACCTTTCAGCCGGTGCGGGTCGAGCGTATCGAAGACCATCACATGCACAACGAATGGCTGGAGGTGGGCCAGGATGTGGTGGATGCGGTCGCTGCGTGCCGTCAGCGCGGCGGGCGGGTGATTGCCGTGGGCACGACCAGTGTGCGCTCGCTGGAAAGCGCGGCTCGGGACGGCCAGCTCAGGCCTTTCCGTGGCGATACGGATATTTTTATCTACCCCGGGCGGCCCTTTCATGTGGTCGATGCCCTGGTCACCAACTTCCATCTGCCCGAATCCACTCTGTTGATGTTGGTCTCGGCGTTTGCGGGTTACCCGGAAACCATGGCGGCCTATGCGGCGGCCGTGGCGCACGGCTACCGCTTCTTCAGTTACGGTGATGCGATGTTCATTACCCGCAATCCCGCACCGCGCGGACCCGAGGGTTAGAACCTATCTATTAATAGATCCTGCCTGCGACGGAGGCCATTTTTCCGCAGGGCCAGGAAGGAGGAGAGAAGTTTGGTCATTCCAAATGAGCGACGACTGACGCAGCCATGCGGAAAAATGGCCCCGTCCCTTCGGGTTGCGCCCAAAAACACGCCATGCGGCGTTGCGGGACTTGGCAAGGGGGTGACCATTGCCTGCGTCCAGCGCCTTGCCTGGCGTGTTTTTGGGCGGCAACGCAGGCTGGATTTATTAACAGATAGGTTCTCCGCATGACTCGCACCAGCCGTATGTCCTTCGAGTTGTTGGCCACCGATGGCAAGGCGCGCCGTGGCCGCCTGACCTTTCCGCGGGGTGTCGTCGAGACTCCGGCTTTCATGCCGGTCGGTACTTACGGCACCGTCAAAGGCATGCTGCCGCGCGATATCGAAGCGAGCGGTGCGCAGATCATCCTGGGCAACACCTTCCATCTGTGGTTGCGGCCCGGTACCGAAGTGATCAAGCGCCATGGCGATCTGCATGACTTCATGCAATGGCAAGGGCCGATCCTTACCGACTCCGGTGGTTTTCAGGTGTTCAGCCTGGGTGCCATGCGCAAAATCAAGGAGGAGGGCGTGACCTTTGCCTCGCCGGTGAATGGCAGCAAGGTGTTCATGGGGCCGGAAGAGTCGATGCAGGTGCAGCGTGAGCTGGGTTCGGACATCGTGATGATTTTCGATGAGTGCACTCCGTACCCCGCCGATGTGGATGTCGCGCGAGTCTCCATGGAGCTGTCGCTGCGCTGGGCCAAACGTTCGAAAATCGCCCATGGCGATAACACCGCGGCTCTGTTCGGGATTGTTCAAGGTGGCATGCATCAGGATTTGCGCATGCATTCGCTCGATGGGCTGAATGAAATCGGCTTCGATGGCCTGGCGATTGGCGGCCTGTCGGTGGGGGAGCCGAAGGAGGAGATGATCCGCGTGCTGGACTATCTGCCAGGGCAGATGCCGGCCGATAAGCCGCGCTACCTGATGGGGGTCGGTAAGCCAGAGGATCTGGTCGAGGGCGTGCGCCGCGGGGTCGACATGTTCGATTGCGTGATGCCGACCCGTAATGCGCGTAACGGTCACCTATTCGTCGATACCGGCGTGTTGAAGATTCGTAATTCGGCGCATAAGCATGATGACTCGACGCTCGATCCGACCTGTGATTGCTATACCTGTAAACACTTCTCCCGCGCGTATCTGCATCATCTGGATAAGTGCGATGAAATGCTCGGTAGCATGTTGAATACCATCCACAATTTGCGCCATTACCAGCGCCTGATGGCTGGTTTGCGTGAGGCTATTCAACAGGGTACATTGGCCGCCTTTGTCGATTCCTTCTATGTCCGACGCGGCCTTAGCACACCGCCGCTGGACTGATAAATCAACTTTCTAAGACCTTGTTAACAGGAGTGTTACATGAGCTTTCTGATCCCCGCCGCTTTTGCGGATGCCGCTGCGCCGGCTGCCACTGGTCCTGCCGGTACTGGCTTCGAGTGGGTTTTCCTGGTCGGTTTCCTGGTCATCTTTTATCTGATGATCTGGCGCCCGCAGGCTAAACGCGCCAAAGAGCACAAGAATCTGATGGGCAACCTGCAAAAGGGCGACGAAGTGGTCACCTCCGGCGGCATCGCGGGCAAGATCAACAAAGTTACCGATGACTTTGTGGTGATCGAAGTGTCCGATACCGTCGAGCTAAAGATTCAGAAAGCGGCAATTGCCGCAACGCTGCCCAAAGGCACGCTGAAAGCCATCTAACTTCACATTTTTACCATTCGACGGGGCGCTATAGGCGCCCCGCGTCATAAGCGGGCGGCGTCATGCTGAACAAATACCCTCTGTGGAAATACCTGCTGATCCTGGCAGTGCTGGCGATCGGCTTTATTTATTCTGCGCCCAACCTGTACCCGGACGATCCGGCTATTCAGATCACAGGGGCGAGCACGGCGTTGCAGGTCGAGCAGGCTGACTTGGATCGCGTGGGCAAGGCGCTGAATGACGCCGGCATCGCTGTCAAAGCGTCAAGCCTGGCTGCGCAGGGGAAGGGTGGGCTGGTGCGCCTGCTCAAGAAAGAAGATCAGCTACCGGCCAAGGATGTCGCGCGTAAGGCTTTGGGCGACGACTATGTGGTGGCCCTGAACTTGGCGCAAACCACGCCGAACTGGCTGCGTAGTCTGGGTGCGAGCCCAATGAAGCTGGGCTTGGACTTGTCCGGTGGTGTGCATTTCCTGCTGGAAGTGGATATGGACAAGGCGCTCGACGCGCGCCGTAAGGTTTACGAGGGCGATGTAAAGAGCCTGCTGCGTAAGGAGCGTCTGCGTTATCGCAGTCTACCGGAGCAGGGTGGTGCGATTCAGTTGGGCTTTACCGATGAGGCAAGTCTGGAAAAGGCGCAGAGCTTGATCCGTAAAGACTTTACCGACTTTCAGCTGACGGCGAGCGAGCGTAATGGCCTGCAGGTGCTGCGTCTGGAGATGACTCCGGCCAAGCTGGCGGAGATCCGTGAATACTCGATCAAGCAAAACCTGACCACCGTGCGCAATCGCGTCAACGAACTGGGCGTCGCCGAGCCGCTGGTGCAGCGCCAAGGCGCCAACCGCATCGTGGTTGAGTTGCCGGGCGTGCAGGATACGGCTGAGGCCAAGCGGATTCTCGGTAAGACCGCTAACTTGGAGTTCCGTCTGGCTGCTAGCCAGGACGCGACCAAGGCAACGACCGAATCCTTCGAATTTCGCGAGCCTGGCCGGCCGGCCGTGCCGCTGGAGCGCGGCCTGATCATCACCGGTGACCAGGTTACCGATGCCCAGGCGAGCTTTGATGAGAATGGCCGCCCGCAAGTGAACATCCGTCTGGATGGTCACGGTGGTGAGCTGATGAACCGCGCTACCCGTAATAATGTCGGGCGCAGCATGGCGGTGATCTTTATCGAGCAGAGACCGCTGACCCGTTACGTTAAGCAGGTGGTCGACGGCGTCGAGAAGGAGGTTGCGGTACAGACCTTCAAGGAAGAGAAAAAGATCATCAGCTTGGCAACTATTCAGTCGCCATTGGGTAGCCAATTCCGTATCACTGGTCTGGAGGGCAAGGGTGAGTCCTCTGAGCTGGCCCTGCTGCTGCGTGCCGGTGGTCTAGCGGCGCCGATGTATTTCGCCGAAGAGCGCACCATTGGCCCGAGCTTGGGTGCGGACAACATTACCAAGGGGATCGATGCGTCGCTTTGGGGCATGCTTTTAGTTTCCCTGTTCATCATCGCCATTTACCGTTTCTTCGGTGTGCTGGCAACGGTCGCCCTGGGGCTCAACATGGTCATGCTGCTGGCGCTGATGTCGCTGCTGGGTGCCACGCTGACTCTGCCGGGTATCGCCGGTATCGTGCTGACCATGGGGATGGCGGTGGACGCCAACGTGCTGATTTTTTCGCGGATTCGTGAGGAGATCGAAAACGGTATGTCCGTGCAGCGCGCGATTCACGAGGGTTTTGATCGAGCCTTCACGGCGATCCTGGATGCCAACCTGACTACATTGTTGGTGGGCGGGATTCTCTTCGCTATGGGTACCGGGCCGGTTAAAGGCTTCGCGGTGACCATGTCGCTCGGCATCTTTACCTCGATGTTCACCGCCATCTTGGTGACTCGTGGCATGGTCAACCTGATCTTCGGTGGTCGTGACTTCAAGAAGTTGTGGGTTTAAGGGGCGGCTATGAAACGTACGATTAACTTTATGGGCGTGCGCAACGTTGCGTTCGCCGTGACTCTGTTCCTGACGGCCTTGGCGTTGTTCAGTTTGTTCCACAAGGGGCTCAACCTTGGCCTGGACTTTACCGGGGGGACGCTGATCGAGCTGACCTATGAGCGTCCGGCCGATCTCGCCAAGGTGCGTGAGCAGCTGGTCAAGGCTGGCTATGAGGAGGCTGTGGTGCAGAGCTTTGGCGCCACTACTGATTTGCTGGTGCGGATGCCTGGTGATGATCCGCAGTTGGGCAATCAGGTGGCCGCGGCATTACGCCAGGCTGGCGCGGACAATCCGGCGCAGATCAAGCGTGTCGAATTTGTTGGGCCGCAGGTGGGGGAGGAGCTGCGCGATCAAGGTGGCTTGGGTATGTTGCTGGCCCTTGGCGGCATCATGCTCTACCTGGCTTTTCGCTTTCAGTGGAAGTTCGCGGTCGGCGCCATCGTGTCGTTGGTGCATGACGTGGTGGTTGCGATTGGGATTATTTCGTTTTTCCAAATTACCTTCGACCTGACGGTGTTGGCTGCGGTGCTGGCTATCATCGGTTACTCGTTGAACGACACTATCGTGGTGTTTGACCGGGTGCGTGAGAACTTCCGCGTGCTTCGTAAAGCCAGTTTGATCGAGAACATCAATATCTCGACCACTCAGACGCTGCTGCGAACCATGGCGACCTCTATCTCTACCCTGCTGGCCATCGTGGCTTTGTTGGTGTGGGGTGGCGATAACTTGTTTGGTTTCTCCATAACTCTGTTCATTGGTGTGCTGGCTGGTACCTACTCCTCGATCTATATCGCCAACGTGGTGCTGATTTGGCTGAACTTGGGTGTCGAGGACCTGATTCCGCCGGTCGCCGCTGAAGAGGTCGATGAGCGCCCCTAGGGCTGTGATGCATATCTCGGTCGTCGCGTGACGGCGGGCATGGGCAGGGAACTTGGGGTGTATAGCTGACTCCAAGGCTAGGAGTAAGGCGTGTAAATGCCTGTTTGAGTGAAACCAGGAGGTTCAAGTGAACAAGTCGATGCTCGTTGGTGCGGTGCTTGGTGCGGTAGGTGTTACCGCCGGTGGTGCTGTGGCTACTTACAGTTTGGTTGGTGGCGGCCCCGAGTACGCTGAAGTGCTTGCTGTAGAGCCGATCAAGGAAATCATCAAAACTCCTCGTCAGGTCTGCAAAGATGTCGCCGTTACTCGGCAGAAACCGGTCAAGGATCAGCACCAGGTTGTTGGTAGCGTGCTAGGTGCGGTAGCTGGTGGCTTGCTCGGAAACCAGGTTGGTGGTGGCACTGGCAAGAAGATTGCCACCGTGGCTGGTGCCGTTGGTGGTGGCTATGCCGGTAACAAAGTTCAGGAAAACATGCAGGCCAACGACACTTACACCACTACTGAAGCGCGCTGCAACACCGTGACCGATACCAGTGACAAGCTGGTGGGTTACAACGTCAAATATGAGTTGGACGGTAAGGTTGGGCAGGTCCGTATGGATCGCGACCCGGGCGCCCGGATTCCGGTCGACAAAGAAGGGCAGTTGGTGCTGGGGCAGGTTGCTCAGTAGCTTGGATGCAAATAAAAATGCGCCTTTCGAGGCGCTTTTTTTATGGTGCGCCAGGCATGGCGCGTAGCGCCGTGACTGGCGCTGTCTGGCTCACTGTGGTGGTGAGCTGGATGACTTGGAGGTGGAAGTCCTCTACACACCCGGCAAGGGGAAGTGTTAGCTGAAGGCAAGGGTGTCGCGGGCGACTGCGAATCTGAAGGAAGCCGAAGGCAAACTGCTGGCCTGACGAACAGGAAGCGGATTAGGCGGCGTAGCAGGGTGAGGTAGCCATAATTGCCAAAGCCCGATACTTGCACGGAACGCTACGACGTATATCCGACAGGCATAAGCAGGAAGGTCGCGCGAATTACCCTGGGAGATCTGTTCGCCTGCCATGTGCTACCGGCATCGTGAGGTGACGGGATGGGCGAGCAGAAGTCAGCCGAGGCCGTAGTAGTTGCTCGGAACCGGAGCAATGAAGGGCTGAACCTGCCATGAGCGGATAGTCAGGTGTGCTCTCTGAGCGGGTCGCAGGCACAAGCTCCCTTATACGGAGGCCTGGACAATCAGGAGGTAGGGGCCGGAAGTCCCGAGAGCCTGTCCGGGTGCTTAGACTACGCGGGCGACACATCGAACGAAACCAAGCTCGCTGATGCAGTTTGTCAGTAGGCAGGAACCGCCGTATACGGAACCGTACGTACGGTGGTGTGGGAGGACGGCGGGGGTGACCCCGCCTCCTACCCGATGGTAGAAAAAACCCGGCGCTGGGCCGGGTTTCTTATTCGCTGTCGGATTTAGCGTTTCAGCGAAGGTGACAGGTGTGGCTGGATGGCTGTCAGCACGGCTTTGAAGCACTTGGTGTTACCTGCAACGATATGACCCTTCTCAAGGAATTCGTGGCCGCCGCTGAAGTCGCTGACCAGGCCTCCAGCTTCCTGGATAAGTAGTGCGCCGGCGGCCATGTCCCATTCGGATAGGCCGAACTCCCAGAATGCATCGAAGCGTCCGGCGGCGACGTAGGCTAGATCCAGGCTGGCGGCGCCTGCGCGGCGGATACCGGCGGTCTGGCCGACCAGGCTGCGGAACATGTTGAGGTAGTTGTCCAGGTTGTCGATCTGGCTATCGCGGAACGGGAAGCCGGTACCGATCAGCGCGCCTTCCAGGCTCTTGCGTGGGCTTACGCGCAGGCGACGACCATTGAGTGCGGCGCCGCGGCCGCGGCTGGCGGTAAATTCTTCCTGGCGAACCGGGTCGAGCACGACTGCGTGCTCCAGGCGGCCGCGGTATTTGCAGGCGATGCTGACGGCAAAGTGCGGCACACCGCGCACGAAGTTAGTAGTGCCGTCGAGCGGGTCGATGATCCACAGGTAGTCGGCGCCATCACCGCTGCCTTCGATCAGGCCGCCTTCTTCGCCGAGGAAGCTATGGGTGGGATAGGCTTTGCGCAGCGCGGCGATGATGCTCTGCTCGGCGGCGCGATCGACCTCGGTCACGTAATCCTTGGCATCTTTCTCGTCGACCGAGATGACGTCCAGGCGCTCGATGGAGCGGAAAATCAGTTCTGCGGCGCTGCGGGCTGCGCGCAGCGCGATATTCAGCATGGGCTGCATGGAGGTTTCACCTGGGTCGTTAAAGAAAGCCGAACATTCTAGCAGAAAACCTCCAAGTAAGTAGGGTCGCCTGTGCCCTGCATGGCGTTTGCTGGGGGGGTTCTGTAAGATTTGCTCCCCTTTGCTGTCTGTGTGAGCGCTTGCGTTGCTGCAAAATATTCGCGTGATCTTGGTCAATACCAGTCATCCCGGCAATATCGGCGGGGCTGCGCGCGCCATGAAGAACATGGGTTTGTCGCGTTTGGTGCTGGTGGATCCAGAGGACTTTCCCAGTGCCGAGGCTGTCGCCCGCGCTTCCGGAGCAAACGATATTCTGGATAACGCCCAGGTAGTCGCCACGCTTGAAGAGGCTTTGGTCGGCTGCAGTCTGGTGCTTGGTACCAGTGCAAGAGATCGGCGAATTCCTTGGCCTCTACTGGATCCGCGTGAATGTGGAGCAGCTGCCTGTGAGCATGCTGGGCAGGGTGCAGAGGTAGCGCTGGTGTTCGGTCGAGAGTATGCCGGGCTGACCAATGACGAACTGCAGCGCTGTCATTTTCATGTGCACATTCCTTCTGATCCTGAGTTCAGCTCGCTCAACCTTGCTGCAGCGGTACAGGTATTGGGTTATGAGGTGCGCATGGCCTGGTTGGCTGCGCAGGGGCTGCCGACGAAGGTGGAGAAGTTCGAGGTGACCTCGGTGCGCAGTGGGCAACTGGCTACCATGGATGAGATGGAACTGTTCTACGGGCATCTCGAGAGTACCCTGGTTGCTATTGGTTTTCTTGATCCGGAGAAGCCGCGGCATTTGATGTCTCGCCTGCGTCGCCTATTTGGTCGCAGTGCGGTTAACAAGTCTGAAATGAACATCCTGCGCGGCATTTTGACTGAAGCTCAGAAGGCTGCCCGCGGTGAGCCCCATAAGCGGAGAGATGATGATGTTTGAGCGCGTGCGAGAAGATATTCAGAGCGTATTCCATCGCGATCCGGCTGCGCGCAATGCTTTCGAGATTCTGACTTGCTATCCCGGTTTGCATGCGATCTGGTTGCATCGCCTGTCCGGCTGGCTTTGGCTGGCGGGTTGGAAATGGCTGGCGCGAGTGGTCTCTAACTTTGGCCGATGGTTGACCGGGGTTGAGATTCATCCGGGGGCGAAGATAGGTCGGCGGTTTTTCATCGATCACGGTATGGGCATTGTGATCGGCGAGACTGCGGAAATCGGTGACGACGTCACGCTTTATCAGGGTGTGACGCTTGGCGGTACTAGCTGGAATAAAGGCAAGCGCCATCCAACGCTGGAGGATGGTGTGGTCGTGGGGGCGGGGGCCAAGGTGCTGGGGCCGTTCACTGTCGGTGCGGGGGCCAAGATCGGCTCCAATGCGGTGGTGACCAAGGCAGTGCCGGCTGGCGCTACCGTGGTCGGGATTCCGGGGCGAATCATCGTTAAGGTTGATGATGAGCTGGAGGCTAAGCGCCAGGCTATCGCCGAAAAGCTGGGGTTCGATGCGTATGGCGTCAGCCAGGACATGCCGGATCCTATAGCTAAAGCCATTGGTCAGCTGCTTGATCATCTGCAAGCCGTAGATGGTCGCCTGGAGGGCATGTGCGCTGCCCTCAAAGCGTTGGGTAGTGACTACTGCGCAAAAGAGTTGCCAGCTTTGCGTGACGAGGATTTCGCGGACGTTAAAGAGTCGGGCGACAAGCCGGCAGCTTAATGCGGCGCTAGGTCTGTTTTGCTATGATGCGCGCCCTTATCAAGGTTAATTCCGAGTGTCTTGATAGGTCTTATAGTTGACCTAAATACTCGGAAATAGCATACTCGCGCCAAACCAGTGAACTCGCGGTACAAGCCATGCGACTGACTACCAAAGGCCGTTACGCCGTTACCGCCATGCTCGATTTAGCGCTGCATGCGCAGCACGGGCCAGTGTCTCTGGCTGATATTTCCGAACGCCAAGGCATTTCCCTGTCCTATCTGGAGCAGTTGTTCGCCAAGCTGCGTCGCGGCAATTTGGTCTCCAGTGTGCGCGGTCCAGGTGGCGGTTATCGGCTGTCGCGAGACATGCACGGCATCCAGGTTGCGCAGGTCATTGATGCTGTCAATGAGTCGGTTGATGCCACTCGTTGCCAGGGGCTGGGCGATTGCCATGCCGGTGACACCTGCCTGACTCACCATCTGTGGTTCGACCTCAGCCAGCAGATTCATGAGTTTCTGAGTGGTATCAGCCTGGCTGACCTTGTTACTCGTCATGAGGTGCAAGAAGTCGCCCAGCGCCAGGATCAGCGTCACTGCAATGGCAGGGCGCCGCGCCTAGATAAGATTGAAGCGTCCGCCGTTGACTGAGCAGGGCGCCTGGCTGATAGGCCTATACCTGATAGGAGAGCATCAATGAAATTGCCGATTTATCTCGATTATTCCGCGACGACACCGGTCGATCCGCGTGTTGCGCAGAAGATGAGCGAGTGCCTGTTGGTCGATGGCAACTTCGGTAATCCGGCGTCGCGCTCCCATGTGTTTGGCTGGAAGGCTGAGGAGGCGGTGGAGAATGCGCGTCGCCATGTGGCTGAACTGGTCAACGCCGATCCGCGCGAGATCGTCTGGACCTCCGGCGCTACCGAGTCCGACAACCTGGCGATCAAGGGGGTTGCGCACTTCTACTCGACTAAGGGTAAGCACCTGATTACCTCGAAGATCGAACACAAGGCCGTGTTGGACACTACCCGGCAGCTCGAGCGCGAAGGTTTCGAAGTTACCTACCTCGAGCCCGGCGAAGATGGTCTGATCACTCCGGCGATGGTCGAGGCAGCCCTGCGTGAAGACACCATTTTGGTGTCGGTTATGCACGTCAACAACGAAATCGGCACCATCAACGACATCGCGGCCATCGGTGAGCTGACCCGCTCCCGTGGCGTGCTGTTCCATGTTGATGCGGCTCAGTCCACTGGCAAAGTGGAGATCGACCTGGAAAAGCTCAAGGTCGATCTGATGTCCTTCTCCGCCCACAAAACCTACGGCCCGAAAGGCATTGGCGCACTTTATGTAAGCCGCAAGCCGCGTGTGCGTCTGGAGGCCCAGACTCATGGCGGTGGCCATGAGCGCGGCATGCGTTCGGGCACCCTGGCGACTCACCAGATCGTCGGCATGGGCGAGGCGTTCCGCGTCGCCAAGGAAGACATGGCCCAGGAAAGCGAGCGTATTCGTGCCCTGCGCGATCGCTTCTTCAAGCAGGTCGAGAACCTCGAGGAGCTGTACGTGAACGGCAGCATCACTGCCCGCGTGCCGCACAACCTCAACCTGAGCTTCAATTACGTCGAAGGCGAGTCGCTGATCATGGCGCTCAAGGATCTGGCGGTATCGTCCGGTTCGGCCTGCACCTCGGCTTCGCTGGAGCCGTCTTACGTGCTGCGTGCCTTGGGCCGCAATGATGAGTTGGCGCACAGCTCGATCCGCTTCACCTTCGGCCGCTTCACCACGGAAGAAGAAGTCGATTACGCCGCGAAGAAAGTCTGCGAGGCGGTTACCAAGCTGCGCGAACTGTCGCCGCTGTGGGACATGTTCAAAGAGGGTGTCGATCTGTCCAAGGTCGAATGGGCGGCACACTAACGCTGCCGCTGAGCGGCACCTGATGAGAGAGGAATAGCACCATGGCATACAGTGAAAAGGTCATTGACCACTACGAGAATCCGCGCAATGTCGGCAAGATGGATGCGGAAGACCCCAATGTCGGCACCGGCATGGTCGGCGCACCGGCTTGCGGCGACGTGATGCGTCTGCAAATCAAAGTCAACGAGCAAGGCGTGATTGAAGATGCCAAGTTCAAGACTTACGGCTGCGGTTCGGCGATCGCTTCCAGCTCCCTCGCCACTGAGTGGATGAAGGGCAAGACGCTGGATGAGGCTGAGACCATCAAGAACACCCAGCTTGCCGAAGAACTGGCGCTGCCACCGGTGAAGATCCACTGCTCTGTACTCGCCGAAGACGCCATCAAGGCGGCCGTGCATGACTACAAGCAGAAGAAAGGTTTGCTCTAAGTAAACGGTTCTACGAGTAACCGCTCTACGAGTAAGGAGTTCCGATGGCTATCAGCATGACCGAAGCAGCTGCGCAGCACGTGCGTCGTTCCCTTGATGGGCGTGGCAAGGGTGAGGGCATTCGTTTGGGTGTTCGCACCACGGGCTGCTCTGGCCTGGCCTACGTGCTGGAGTTCGTTGATGAGGCTCAGAGTGAGGATCAGGTGTTCGAGAGTCATGGCGTCAAGGTGATTATCGACCCGAAAAGCCTGGTCTACCTCGATGGTACTGAGCTCGACTTCGTCAAGGAAGGTTTGAACGAAGGCTTCAAGTTCAATAACCCCAACGTGCGCGGCGAATGTGGCTGCGGCGAGAGCTTCAATATCTGAGGCTGCTGTGGGTACCCCTTGTCATTTCGCCTTATTTGATCTGCAGCCGAGCTTCCGCTTGGATCTTGAGCAGCTAGCCGCGCGTTATCGCGAGCTGGCGCGCAGTGTTCATCCGGATCGCTTTGCAGATGCTTCGGAGCGTGAGCAGCGGCTTGCGCTGGAACACTCCGCCAGCCTCAATGAAGCCTACCGAACGCTGAAAAATGCTCCGCAGCGCGCGCGCTATTTATTGGCTTTGCGCGGTCATGAGCTGCCGCTAGAAGTGACGGTAAAAGACCCTGAGTTTCTTCTGCAGCAGATGCACTGGCGTGAAGAGTTGGAAGACCTCCAGGACAGTGCGGATCTGGCTGGGGTGGCAACCTTCAAGCGCCGCCTGAAGATTGCTCAGGATGAGCTGAATGAAAGCTTTGCTGCCTGTTGGGATGAAACTGCGCGTCGTGAAGAGGCCGAGCGCCTAGTGCGGCGCATGCAGTTCCTCGACAAGCTCAGCTACGAAGTGCGCCAGTTGGAAGAGCGCCTCGACGATTAACCTCCGCGCTGCCTCGGCGGCGCGCCTGATACGCAGACAAGCATGGCCCTACTGCAGATCGCTGAACCCGGACAGAGCCCGCAGCCGCACCAGCGTCGTTTGGCGGTGGGAATTGACCTGGGGACTACCAATTCACTGGTCGCTGCACTGCGCAGTGGCCTGTCCGAGCCTTTGCCTGATGCTGATGGTCAGGTAATCCTGCCGTCGGCGGTGCGCTACCACGCAGATCGCGTGGAAGTGGGGCAAGCCGCCAAGGCGGCGGCTGCTAGCGACCCATTCAATACTGTGTTGTCGGTCAAGCGCCTGATGGGGCGTGGTCTGGCTGACGTCAAGCAACTGGGCGAGCAATTGCCTTACCGCTTCGTCGATGGTGAGTCGCATATGCCGTTTATCGGCACCGTACAGGGGCCGAAAAGCCCGGTCGAGGTGTCGGCCGATATTTTGAAAGTGCTGCGTCAGCGCGCCGAAGCCACTCTGGGTGGCGAATTGGTCGGTGCGGTGATCACGGTGCCCGCCTATTTCGACGACGCCCAGCGCCAGGCCACGAAAGATGCTGCGCGGCTGGCTGGGCTCAATGTGCTGCGCCTGCTCAATGAGCCGACGGCGGCGGCGGTGGCTTATGGTCTCGATCAGCAGGCCGAAGGGGTCGTGGCGATTTATGACCTGGGCGGCGGCACTTTCGATATTTCGATTCTGCGTCTGACAGGCGGGGTCTTCGAGGTGTTGGCGACTGGTGGCGATAGCGCGCTGGGTGGCGATGACTTCGATCTCGCGATCGCTGGCTGGATCGTGCAGGAAGCGGGACTCTCCGCGGATATCGAGCCGGGTGCCCAGCGCAGCTTGTTGCACAGCGCTTGTGCCGCCAAAGAGGCGTTGACCAGTGCAGCGTCGGTTGATGTGGCGCATGGTGCATGGCGTGGCGTGCTCACGCGTGAGCATTTCGAGGCGTTGATCGAGTCGATGCTGGCGCGCAGCCTCAAGTCCTGCCGCAGGGCGCTGCGTGATGCAGGGATCGAGATTGAAGACGTCGAAGCGGTAGTGATGGTCGGCGGCTCCACTCGTGTGCCGCGCGTGCGTTCGGCGGTGGGCGAGCTGTTTGCGCGTGAGCCGTTGACCGATATCGACCCGGATCAAGTGGTGGCCATTGGGGCTGCGATCCAGGCGGATACTCTGGCCGGTAATAAGCGAGGCGAGGGTGAAGAGCTGTTGCTGCTCGATGTGATTCCGCTGTCGCTCGGCCTGGAGACTATGGGCGGGCTGATGGAAAAGGTCATTCCGCGCAACACCACTATTCCGGTGGCGCGGGCGCAAGACTTCACTACTTATAAAGACGGCCAGACGGCCATGAAGATTCATGTGCTGCAGGGCGAGCGTGAGCTGATCAGTGATTGCCGCTCTCTGGCGCGTTTTGAATTGCGCGGTATCCCGCCGATGGTGGCGGGTGCGGCGAAGATTCGCGTGACCTTTCAGGTAGATGCTGACGGCCTGCTGAGCGTCGCTGCGCGCGAGCTCGGTTCGGGCGTGGAGGCGAGCATTCAGGTGAAGCCGTCCTATGGTCTGACCGATGGCGAAATTACCCGCATGCTGCAGGATTCTTTCCAGAACGCGAGTGATGACAAGGTTGCTCGTGCTCTGCGTGAGCAGCAGGTGGATGCCGAACGTCTGCTCGAAGCTGTGCAGACTGCGTTGGAAGTTGATGGCCAGCGTCTGCTGAGTGAGGAAGAGCGCGTTGTGATCGAGTTGCAAATGCAGCACTTGCGCGAGTTGATGGTTGGGGCTGATGGTCCGGCTATCGAGCGGCAAACCAAGCGCCTATCCCAGGTTACCGATGCTTTTGCCGCGCGCCGAATGGATGCCACGGTGAAGGCGGCGCTGGCTGGGCGCCGACTGAATGAAATTGAGGAATAACTGATGCCGCAGATCGTTTTTCTGCCCAATGCCGACCATTGCCCCGAAGGTATGGTGGTTGAGGCGCAACCTGGCGAGACCATTATTGCGGCGGCAATGCGCAACGGTTTGGATATTGAGCACGCGTGCGAAATGTCCTGTGCCTGCACCACGTGTCATGTGGTCGTGCGCGAGGGCTTTCAGTCGCTGGAGCCATCTGACGAACTGGAAGATGACTTGCTGGACAAGGCTTGGGGGCTTGAGGCGGAGTCGCGGCTGTCCTGCCAGGCGGTAGTGAAGGATAAGGATCTGGTGGTAGAGATCCCCAAATACACCCTCAACCAAGTCTCGGAAAAACATTAAGGAGCTGTTCATGAGCCTGAAATGGGTCGATGTGCAGGAAATCGCCATCCAACTGGTCGATAGCCGACCAGGGGTCGATCCGCGATTCGTTAATTTCGTTGATTTGCATCAATGGGTGCTGGCGCTGCCGGAGTTCAATGATGACCCGCGGCACGGTGGCGAGAAGGTGCTTGAGGCGATTCAGGCGGCCTGGATCGAAGAAGCCGATTGAGCTCGTACAGCCCTCGGGCGTGAGCCCTACGCATTTAACCTGAACCCGCGTATAATTCGCGGGTTTAATTTTTGGCTTTAATCCTTAGTTTCTGGAGTTTCACATGGCTGTTCAACGCACTTTCTCCATCATCAAGCCTGATGCCGTTGCTAAAAACGTCATTGGCGAGATCGTCACTCGTTTCGAAAAAGCCGGTCTGCGCGTCGTCGCTTCGAAGATGAAACAGCTGTCCAAGGCTGAAGCTGAAGGTTTCTACGCTGAGCACAGTGCACGTGGCTTCTTCGGCGATCTGGTTGCTTTCATGATTTCCGGTCCGGTTGTCGTTCAGGTACTGGAAGGCGAAGACGCAATCGCCAAGAACCGTGAGCTGATGGGCGCTACCAACCCTAAAGAAGCTGCTGCCGGCACCATCCGTGCCGACTTCGCTGAATCCATCGACGCCAACGCTGTACACGGTTCGGATTCCGAAGCTGCTGCTGCTCGTGAAATCGCTTACTTCTTCTCCGCTACCGAAGTGTGCGCGCGCATTCGCTAAGGCGAACGTGCGAGGGTGAGGCCATGACTGAAGTTACCGGCAAAATCAATCTACTGGGTCTGACCCAGCCTGAAATGGAACAGTTCTTCGACTCTATCGGGGAGAAGCGTTTCCGTGCCGGTCAAGTGATGAAGTGGATTCACCACTTTGGCGTCGATGACTTCGACGCCATGAGCAATGTCGGCAAGGCCTTGCGCGAAAAGCTCAAGGCCTGCGCCGAGATTCGCGGTCCAGAGGTTGTCAGTGAAGACATTTCCACCGACGGTACCCGTAAATGGGTCGTCCGCGTGGCGTCTGGCAGCTGTGTCGAGACCGTGTATATCCCGCAAGGCAATCGCGGCACCCTCTGTGTTTCCTCACAGGCCGGTTGCGCGCTGGATTGCAGTTTCTGCTCCACCGGTAAACAAGGTTTCAATAGCGATCTCACTGCCGCCGAGGTGATCGGCCAGGTGTGGATTGCCAACAAGTCGTTCGGCAGTGTGCCGGCGAAGATCGATCGCGCCATCACCAACGTGGTGATGATGGGCATGGGCGAGCCGCTGCTGAACTTCGATAATGTGGTCGCCGCCATGCACCTGATGATGGATGACCTCGGTTATGGCATCTCCAAGCGCAAGGTGACCCTGTCCACTTCGGGCGTGGTGCCGATGATCGACAAGTTGGGCGAAGTCATCGACGTATCTCTGGCGCTTTCTTTGCACGCGCCTAACGATGAACTGCGCAACAAGCTGGTGCCGATCAACAAGAAGTACCCGCTGGAGATGTTGCTGGCTGCCTGCAAGCGTTATGTCGCACGGCTTGGCGAGAAGCGTGTGCTGACGATCGAATACACCTTGCTTAAAGATGTGAACGATAAGCCTGAGCATGCTGAGGAGATGATCGCACTTCTCAAGGATGTGCCTTGCAAGATCAATCTAATCCCGTTTAATCCCTTCCCCTTTTCCGGTTATGAGCGGCCGAGCAACAACGCCATTCGTCGCTTCCAAGACCTGCTGTATAAGGCTGGGCACAATGTCACCGTACGCACGACCCGTGGCGAAGACATTGACGCAGCTTGCGGGCAGTTGGTCGGTCAGGTCATGGACCGTACTCGGCGTAGCGAGCGCTACATTGCCGTGCGCGAGCTGAGCAGCGAGGCTGACACGCCCCGTACCGCTGTAAACCGAACCTGAAGGTAGGATATCTATGACCTTGCGCGCTGCGCTGCTTCTGTTTTTCACCAGCTTATTGGTAGGTTGCGTGTCCACTGGCAACGTCGATCCGATGAAAACCGGTAAAGGCCGCGACCAAGCGCGTGATGCCTACGTCCAGCTTGGGATTGGCTACCTGCAGCAAGGCTCAACCGAGCAGGCAAAGGTTCCCCTGAAGAAAGCCCTGCAGCTTGATCCCTCAAATGCCGATGCGCACGCAGCACTAGCGTTGCTGTTCCAGATCGAGATGGAGCCTGAACTCGCTGACGAGCATTTTCGCAAAGCGATTTCGGAGCGCAGCAACGACCCGCGGTTTTTGAATAATTACGGTAGCTTCCTGTTTGAGCAAGGGCGCTACAAAGAAGCTTTTGAGCGTTACCAGCAAGCGGCTCAAGATAATCTGTACCCCGAGCGCTCGCGGGTGTTTGAAAATCTGGGTATGACAGCGCTCAAGCTGAATAAGAGTGATGAAGCGAAGAAATATTTTGAGCGTTCGCTGCGGCTGAACAAGCGTCAGCCACGAGCCCTGCTAGAGATGGCCGAGTTGTCCTTTGAGGGCAAAGCGTATGTGCCCGCGCGTGATTACTATGAGAGTTTTAGTGCGCTCAGCGAGCAGAACTCACGCAGCTTGCTGCTCGGCTCGCGCCTCGCAAACATCTTCGAAGATCGGGATAAAGCAGCTAGCCTAGGCCTGCAACTCAAACGCCTTTATCCCGGTACACCGGAATATCAGCAATACCTGTCGGAGCAATGATGAAAGCGGTGCATCCCGAAGCTCTAGCTGTGACTCGCAGCAACCCAGGCGAGACTCTGCGTAAGGCCCGCGAAAATAAGGACTGGTCGGTAGCCGAAGTGGCTGCGCAGCTCAATTTGACTACTCAGCGTCTGAGCCAGCTCGAGGCGGGTGCGTTCGATCAGCTGCCGGGGCATACCTTTGCCCGTGGCTATGTGCGTGCTTACGCCAAGTTGCTCGGTATGGATCAGAGTCTTGTGGTGCAGGAGTTCGACCAATACACCGGAACTGATGCCACTGGCAGCAGCGTGCATGGTCTGGGGCGCATCGAAGAGCCCGTGCGTTTGTCGCAGAGCGTGTTGCGCTTGGTCAGCTTTGTCTTGCTGCTAGTGCTGGCCGGTATCGGTTTTCTCTGGTGGCAGGATCAGTCGGCAGGCCGCTCTGGCGAGTCGGCCGAGGTTAGCCTGGAGCACGTTGAAGTAGAGAGCGCCGACGGCACTACGCAAATTCACCCGCTGGACGAGCCGGAAGATCAAGCCGTAGCCGATGCGCAGAGCGAGGGTGAATCTGGCTTGGCGGAAATGTCTCCCGAGTTGGCTGCGCAGCCCGAGGCGGAACTGCCGGGCGCTGTAGCTACACCGCCGGCAGCTATCAGCCCTTTGGTTGTGCCTAGTGCGCCGGTCGCCGCCGTAACACCTGTTCCTGTAACTCCTGTGACTCCTGTAACTCCTGTCGCCCCTCCAGCGCCTGCTGCCGCTGCCGCTACTCCTGCTCCTGCGGTCGCAGCGGTGGGTGAAGGTCTGGTGGCTCTTGAATTCAGCGCCAACTGCTGGATTCAACTTACGGATGCTTCTGGCAAAGTGCTGGTTAGCGGCCTGAAACGCGCGGGTGAGAAGCTGGAATTGAGTGGAAAAGCTCCTCTGGAGTTGCGTCTGGGTTATGCGCGCGGCGCACAAGTTCGTTACAACGGTCAGGTGGTGGATGTCGCGCCCTTCACCAGTGGCGAAACTGCACGCTTGAAGTTGGGGCAATAAACCATGCACGGCGAATCACCAATCCTCCGTCGTCAATCGCGCAAGATTTGGGTCGGCACTGTTCCGGTGGGCGGTGATGCGCCTATCGCTGTGCAGAGCATGACCAATACCGATACCTGCGATGTCGCCGCCACAGTGGCGCAGATCCGTCGCTTGGAAGAAGCCGGCGCCGATATCGTCCGTGTGTCTGTGCCGGATATGGATGCTGCTGAAGCGTTTGGCAAGATCAAGCAACTGGTTCAGGTACCCCTGGTTGCCGACATCCATTTTGACTACAAGATTGCGTTGCGCGTTGCCGAGTTGGGGGTTGATTGCTTGCGGATCAATCCAGGCAACATTGGCCGCGAAGATCGCGTCAAGGCGGTCGTTGATGCGGCGCGTGACCGTGGCATTTCCATCCGCATCGGCGTTAACGCCGGCTCCCTGGAAAAAGACCTGCAGAAGAAATACGGCGAGCCAACGCCGGAAGCCTTGGTCGAGTCGGCACTCCGACACGTTGAACATCTGGATCGCCTGAATTTTCCGGACTTCAAGGTCAGCGTCAAAGCTTCTGATGTATTTATGGCGGTTGCGGCTTATCGACTGTTGGCCAAGCAGATCGAGCAGCCGTTGCACTTGGGCATCACGGAAGCAGGCGGTCTGCGTTCTGGCACCGTGAAGTCCGCCGTCGGTTTGGGCATGCTGCTCGCCGATGGGATTGGCGATACCATCCGCATCTCCTTGGCTGCCGATCCGGTGGAAGAGGTCAAGGTCGGTTACGACATCCTCAAGTCGCTGCGCTTGCGTTCCCGTGGCATCAACTTCATCGCTTGCCCGAGCTGCTCGCGGCAAAACTTCGATGTGGTCAAGACCATGAACGAGCTTGAAGGCCGCTTGGAAGACCTCTTGGTACCGCTCGATGTGGCCGTGATCGGCTGTATCGTCAATGGTCCTGGCGAAGCCAAGGAGGCGCATATCGGCCTCACCGGCGGTACGCCGAATAACCTGATTTACATCGACGGCAAGCCGGCGCAGAAACTGACCAATGACAATCTGGTCGATGAGCTGGAAAGGCTGATACGCCAGAAGGCGGCCGAGAAGGTCGAAGCCGACGCGGCGCTAATCGCCCGTGGCTAGAGCCAAGAATACTAAGGATTTTGTGTGAGTAAGTCTCTACAAGCCATTCGTGGCATGAACGACATTCTGCCTGAGCAGACGCCGCTCTGGCGCTACTTCGAAGGTGCTGTGGCAAACCTGCTGGATGGCTATGGCTATCGGCAGATCCGCATGCCGATCGTTGAGGTCACCGAGCTGTTCAAGCGCTCTATCGGCGAAGTCACGGATATCGTCGAGAAGGAGATGTACACCTTCGCAGACCGTAATGGCGACTCCTTGACCCTGCGCCCGGAAGGGACTGCCAGCTGCGTTCGCGCGGTGCTGGAGCACGGTATTTCCGGTGGCGGCCAGGTGCAGAAACTCTGGTACATCGGCCCGATGTTTCGCTATGAGCGGCCGCAGAAAGGTCGCTATCGCCAGTTCCACCAAATTGGCGTGGAGGTCTTTAACCTCGACGGGCCGGACATCGATGCCGAGCTGATTGTGCTGACCTGGCGCCTCTGGGGCCTGCTGGGCATTCGCGATGCGGTGAAGCTGGAGTTGAACAGCCTCGGCACCAGTGCCGCGCGGGCGAATTACCGCGAAGCCCTGGTGCAATATTTGTCGGCGCGTCTCGACCTGCTGGATGAAGACAGCAAGCGGCGTCTAGCCAGCAACCCGTTGCGGATTCTCGACAGCAAGGTGCCGGAAACTCAGGCCATGTTGGCCGATGCGCCGAAGATGGCGGATTATCTCGACGAAGAGTCGCGGAGCCACTTCGACGGCCTCAAGGCGCGCCTGGATGCCGCCGGCATTCCCTATGTGCTCAACCCCAAGCTGGTACGCGGCCTCGATTATTACAGCAAGACCGTGTTCGAGTGGGTCACTGATCAGCTCGGAGCTCAAGGTACGGTGTGCGCGGGCGGTCGTTACGATGGCCTGGTCGAGCAGATGGGTGGTAAGTCGACCGCTGGTGTTGGTTTCGCCATGGGTATTGAACGGCTGATATTGCTGCTGGAAACCCTGGAACAGGTCCCCGCCGAAATTTCCCGCCAAGTCGATGTGTACCTCTGTGCGTTTGGTGAGCCGGCCGAGTTGGCGGGGCTCTCGCTGGCTGAGCGTTTACGCGATCAGTTGCCAGGGGTGCGTTTGCAGGTGAATGCCGGGGCTGGCAGCTTCAAGAGTCAGTTGAAAAAGGCCGATAAGAGCGGTGCATTGTTCGCCTTGGTATTGGGCGAGGACGAGCTGGCTCAGCAAGTGATAGGTTTCAAGCCCCTTCGTGGTCAGGGCGAACAACAAAATATTGCCTGGGATGCTTTGTCTGAGCATCTGGTAGCCTGCCTGAAGCAGGTTTGAGCATTCAGCGAATAAGGAGTATTGGGGTGACGTCGCGTACTGAAGATGAAGAGCTGGCGCTGATCAAAGACTGGTGGGAGCGCAATGGCAAACCCCTGCTGACAGGGGGCGCCTTGGCGCTGGTCGTGGTCTTTGGCTGGCAGGCTTGGCAGAAGTACCAGACCAACCAGGCTCAAGGTGCTTCGATGGTTTACCAGCAGTTGCTGGAAACCGCGTTTAATCCGAGTGGCGAGCCGGATGCGGGCCAAGTGGCTGAGCTGGCGAACAAACTGAAGAAAGACTTCGGTGGTACCTATTACGCCCAGTACGGCAGCCTGTTCGTCGCTAAAGTCGCGGTAGACACGGGCAAGCTGGACGATGCGGCGGCTGAGCTGCAAGCCATTGTCGCCAAACCGGCCGATGACACCCTGGCCGAGCTGTCTCGTCAACGTTTGGCCCGTGTGTTGGCCGCGCAAAATAAGGCGGAAGACGCGCTCAAGCTGCTTGAAGGCGATGCGGATAAGGCCTTCTTGGCCAGTCGCGAAGAGCTCAAAGGTGATCTGCTGGTCAAGCTGGGTCGTCGCGATGAGGCGCATGCTGCCTACGAGAAGGCCAAGGCAGCGCTGTCGGACGAAGCTGCGGTAGGCAGTCTGCAAATGAAGCTCGACGACTTGGCGAAAGGGGATGCGTGACGTGATGCGCTGGAAATATGCCGCACTGCTGGCCCTGGCCGTTCTGGCCGCGGGTTGCAGCAGCAATAGCAAGAAGGAACTGCCGCCGGCCGAGCTGCCCGACTTCACTGAAGAGGTCGAGTTGAAAAAAGAGTGGAGCCGTTCGGTGGGCGATGGCCAAGGCGACTCCTTCAATATGCTGGTGCCGGCGGTGGATGGCGATCAGATCTTCGCCTCCGACGTAAACGGCGAAGTGATGGCGCTCAACCGTTTCAGTGGCGACAAGCTCTGGGAACAAGACCTCGACTTGCCGGTGTCGGGCGCGGTTGGGGCGGGTTATGGCTTGGTACTGCTGGGTACGCTGAAGGGCGAAGTGATTGCTCTGGATGCTGCCACAGGCGAAGAAAAATGGCGCTCGCGGGTTACCAGCGAAGTGCTGGCGGCACCGGCTACCAATGGTGACGTAGTCGTCGTGCAGACCCAGGATGACCGCTTGATCGCGCTTGATGCGGCAACCGGCAATCAGCGCTGGATCTACGAAAACACCCCGGCAGTATTGACGCTGCGTGGCACCGGGGCGCCGATTGTCACCAGTCGTTTGGCGTTTGCTGGTCTCTCCAGTGGCAAGGTGATCGCGCTTGATACTCAGCGTGGCCTGCCTGTGTGGGAGCAGCGCGTGGCTGTACCGCAAGGCCGCTCCGAGCTGGAGCGCGTGGTCGACATCGATGGCGGTTTGGTTCTGTCTGACAATGTGCTCTATGTCGTGAGCTACCAAGGCCGTGTCGCTGGGCTGGATCTGGAAAGTGGACGGATTCTTTGGCAGCGCGAAGCATCCAGTAACGTCGGTCTGGCTCAGGGGCTCGGCAACGTCTACGTGAGCTTGGCCAATGGCACCATCGAAGGTATCGACGAGCGTTCCGCGTCGGCGCTGTGGAGTAACGAAGCCTTGGCTCGTCGCCAGCTGTCAGCTCCGGAAGTGTTCTCCAGTTACGTAGCGTTCGGCGATTTTGAAGGCTACCTGCACCTGGTCAGCCAGGTGGATGGCCGTTTTGTTGGTCGCGAGCGTATCGACAGCGACGGTTTGCGCGCACGTCCGCTGGTGGTCGGTGATTGGCTGTATGCCTTCGGCAATAGCGGAGATCTGGTCGCGCTGACCATCCGCTAAGCTGTGATTTAGTGTCCGGCCGCTGCCGTTTGACGGCAGCGGCCTTTGTGTTTTCTGAAATTGAGTGGAGGGGCCGCATGGTTCCCGTAATCGCCCTGGTGGGCCGTCCGAACGTCGGCAAGTCCACCCTGTTTAACCGCCTGACCAAGAGTCGCGACGCTATTGTCGGCGATCTGTCTGGTCTGACCCGTGATCGCCAGTACGGTGAGGCTAAGTGGCAAGGGCGAACCTACATCTTGATCGATACCGGCGGTATTTCCGGTGACGAAGACGGTATGGACTCGAAAATGGCCGAGCAATCGCTGCTGGCCATTGAAGAAGCCGATGCCGTGCTGTTCCTGGTGGATGCCAAAGCCGGCATGTCGGCCGCCGACCAGATGATTGGCGAGCACTTGCGCAAGCGCAACAAGCGTTGCTTCCTGGTGGCGAACAAGGTCGACAGCATTGACCCGGACCTGGCGCGTGCCGAGTTCAGCCCCCTGGGTCTGGGCGATGCGTTGCCGATTGCCGGCGCCCATGGCCGTGGTATCAGCCAGATGCTCGAAGCGGCCTTGTCGGAATTCCCCAAGGATGCGGTCGAAGACGAACCACTCGAGGGTGAGGTGGTTGCCGAAGGCGAAGAAGCCAAGCGCATCCCTGGTCCGAGCGAGAAGGATGGCATCAAGATCGCCATCATCGGTCGGCCCAACGTCGGCAAGTCGACCCTGGTCAACCGCATGCTCGGTGAGGACCGGGTGATCGTGTATGACCAGCCCGGCACCACGCGCGACAGTATTTATATTCCCTTCGAGCGTAGTGGCGAGAAGTACACGCTGATCGACACTGCCGGGGTGCGCAAGCGCGGCAAGATCTCGGAAGAGGTCGAGAAGTTTTCGGTGGTGAAAACCCTGCAGGCGATCAAAGACGCCAACGTGGTGATTTTCGTCATGGATGCCCGCGAAGGCGTGGTCGACCACGACCTCAACCTGCTGGGGTTCGCGCTGGAAACCGGTCGTGCGCTGGTCATCGCGTTGAACAAATGGGACGGCATGGAGCCGGGCGAGCGTGATTATGTGAAGACCGAGCTGCAACGCCGCTTGTTCTTTGTCGACTTCGCAGACATTCACTTCATTTCCGCGTTGCACGGCACCGGTGTCGGCAATCTGTACCAGTCGGTCCAGGCCTCGTTCAAGTCGGCGATCACCCGTTGGCCGACTAGCCGCCTGACCCAGATCCTCGAAGATGCGGTCAGTGAGCACGCGCCGCCGATGGTTAATAACCGCCGGATCAAGCTGCGCTATGCCCACTTGGGCGGGGCCAACCCACCGCTGATCGTGATTCACGGCAATCAGGTAGAGAAGGTGCCCAAGTCCTATGTCCGCTACCTGGAGAACACCTATCGCCGCGTATTGAAACTGGTCGGTACGCCAATCCGTATCGAGTTCAAGGGCGGTGAAAACCCGTACGAAGGCAACAAGAACACCCTGACCGATCGCCAGGTCAACAAGAAGCGCCGGTTGATGTCGCACCATAAGAAAGCCGACAAGAAGCGTAGAGACAAGCGCTGATTAGCGTACGTCTGGCAGTCATCCGTAGGGTGGGTTAGCCGGGTGCGGCGTAACCCACCATCGGTGCCGCAGGCACCGCCCAATCGCCAGGGCACTGACCTTGCGCCAAGCAGATAAAACGCCGGCCCTCCCTGGCCGGTTGGTGGGTTACGGCCGCTGGCCTAACCCACCCTACGAGGGGTTCGTAGGAGAGATCATGTTGCATAGCAAACTGCCAAATGTCGGCACCACTATCTTTACTCGTATGTCCCAGCTCGCCGCCGAAGTCGGTGCGCTGAATCTCTCCCAAGGCTTTCCTGATTTTGACGGCCCGCAGGCCCTGCGTGATGCGGTTTGCCGGCATATTGCGGCTGGCCATAATCAATATGCGCCAATGACTGGCCTGCCGGCGCTGCGCGAGCAAGTGGCGGCAAAGATTGCCCGTTGTTATGGCAGCAGCGTCAGCGCCGAGCATGAAATCACTATCACGCCGGGAGCGACCCAGGCAATTTTCTGCGCCATTCAGGCGCTGATTCAGCCGGGCGATGAGGTCGTCGTTTTCGACCCTAGCTACGACAGCTATGAGCCCTCGGTGGAGTTGGCGGGTGGGCGCTGCGTGCATGTGCCGCTGAGCCAGCCGGCATTTGCGATTGACTGGCAGCGGCTGAGCGATGCCTTGAGCCCGCGCACGCGCCTGATCATTCTCAACAGCCCGCACAACCCTAGCGGTGCACTCATCAGTCGGGCAGATTTGGATCGCCTGGCCGAGTTGATCCGCCAGCGCGATATCTACCTGATCAGCGATGAGGTGTATGAGCACCTAGTGTTCGACGGTGCTCAGCACGACAGCGTGCTCAGCCATGAAGAGCTGTATCAGCGCGCCTTCGTGGTCAGCTCGTTTGGCAAGAGCTACCACGTCACGGGTTGGAAGACCGGTTATGTGGTGGCGCCGCCGGCCTTGAGCGCCGAACTGCGCAAGGTGCATCAATACGTCAGCTTTTGTGGCGTGACCCCTGTGCAGTGGGGGTTGGCGGACTTCATGGCCGAGCATCCCGAGCATGTCAGCGAGTTGCCGGGGTTCTATCAGGCCAAGCGTGATCTATTCTGCGATTTGTTGGCCGGCTCGAAATTTCGCTTTACCCGGGCGGCCGGGACCTTCTTCCAGTTGGTCGACTATTCATTGATTCGTCCGGACTTGGACGACGTGGCGATGGCCGAGTGGCTGACTCGCGAGCATGGGGTCGCGGCCATTCCGGTATCGGTGTTCTATCAGCAAGCGCCTAAGGATTTGCGTCTGGTGCGGTTCTGTTTTGCCAAGCGCGAAGAGACTCTGGGCCAGGCGGCAGAAAAACTATGCGCGATCTAAGTGATTTGCCCGATCTGAAGCTGGCGCTGATCCAGACCACGCTGGCCTGGCATGACCCGGCCGCTAATTTTGCGCATTTCGAACGCTTGCTCGAGCAGGCACGCGGCGCGGATCTGATCATCCTGCCGGAGATGTTTACCACCGGCTTCTCCATGGATTCGGCCACTCTGGCCGAGCCGGAAGAGGGCGCCGCCTACGCTTGGTTGCGTGAGCAGGCGCGCCGCCTCGATGCGGTGGTTACCGGTAGCGTGATCATCCAGGCCGCCGATGGCAGCCATCGCAACCGCTTGCTGTGGGCGCGCCCGGATGGCGAAGTGCTGCACTACGACAAGCGTCACCTGTTCCGCATGGCCGGCGAACACAAGCATTACACCCCGGGCGAGCGTCAGGTGCAGCTGGAGCTGAAAGGCTGGCGGATTCGCCCGCTGATTTGTTACGACCTGCGCTTCCCGGTGTGGAGCCGTGATCCGCATGACACCGACTTGTTGCTCTACACCGCCAACTGGCCGGCCGCGCGCCGCCAGCATTGGAACCGGCTGTTACCGGCGCGGGCGATCGAGAATCTCTGTTATGTGGCCGCGGTCAACCGAGTCGGCACGGATGGCAAAGGTTTTGCCTATAGCGGTGACAGCCAGGTCCTGGATTTCCAGGGCGAGTCTTTACTGAATGCCATTGAGGGTGATGGCGTCTTTCTGCTTGACCTCTCGGCTAGTGCGTTGGCGGCTTATCGCGAGCGTTTTCCGGCGTATCTGGATGCCGATAGCTTCCTTATCAACTGATCAGCAGTAGTGCCGCATGGACGCCGACAATCCCTATCAAACGCCGAACGCCGAGTTAAGTACTCCCCTCAGCACCGATGCTGGGCAGCGTCTCTATAGCCTGGCGGCGGTGGGGTGGGCGACGGTCTTTGGTTCACCGTTGGCAGGTGCCTATATCATTGCGCAGAATCTTCGAATCCTTGGCCGCGGCACCGAGGTGCGCAAAGTCTGGCTAACCGGTGTTGGGGTGCTCGTCGCACTATTAGTGCTGGCGTTTATCCTGCCGGAGAACATACCGGCGGCTGCTTTCACGGCGGCTCAGGTGGTGGGGATGTACCAGTACGGCAAAGTGACGTGGGCCGAGCAGGTGGCGGGGCATGCTCAGCGGGGCGGTGTGTTCTATTCCAACTGGCGAGCGGTGGGTATTGGTTTGTTGATCCTGCTGGCGCTGCTTGTGCTGGTTGTACCGCTGGTTCTGTTGCTTGATGTGGCTTGATCTGGGTTCGCTGAGTAATCCGCCTTAAAACAAAACCCCGCTATTTGGCGCAATGCTGTTCACTTAAGCGATGTGCGCCTGAGCTCCCCTCTCCCGTTTACGGGAGAGGGGCTGGGGGAGAGGGTAAATAGCGGGCAAAAGTGAATTCATCTGGCATGCACCCCTCTCCCTAACCCTCTCCCCAGAGGGGCGAGGGGATAAAAGGCGAAGACGTATGCTTAAGTGAACAGCACTGCGCTATTTGGCGGGGTTTTGTTTTAAGGCTCAGTCAGTTCAGGCCGCTTGGGCGTCAGCCTGGCTCAAGGCGCGGTTCAATGCACTGAACAGTGCGCGGAAGCTGGCGGTAGTGATGTTTTCGTCGATACCGACGCCATGCAGGGCGCGACCGCCATCGACGCGCAGTTCGATGTAGGCCGCGGCCTTGGCGTTGGTGCCGGCGCCGATGGAGTGCTCAGCGTAATCCATGATCTCGACTTTCTGCGGCAGGCTGGCCACCAGCGCTTCCAGCGGACCGTTGCCGATGCCACGCCAATGCTGGGTTTCACCCTTGACGCTGACTTCGATATCCACCGCGCTGGTGCCGTTTTCTTCCTGTAGGCGATGGCCCTTCAGGGCGTAAGGCGCGGTGGCGCGCAGGTATTCGTTGTCGAGCAGTTCGTAGATCTGCTTGGCGCTCATTTCCAGGCCGAGACGGTCAGTCTCGCGCTGCACCACTTGGCTGAACTCGATCTGTGTGCGGCGCGGCAGGCTGATGCCGTATTCCTGTTCGAGCAGGAAGGTGATGCCGCCCTTACCGGACTGGCTGTTGACGCGGATCACCGCCTCGTAGCTGCGGCCGATATCGGCTGGGTCGATCGGCAAGTAGGGCACTTCCCACAAGGTATCGGCCTGCTGCTGGCTGAAGCCCTTGCGGATCGCATCCTGGTGCGAGCCGGAGAACGCGGTATGCACCAGATCGCCGACATAGGGATGACGCGGATGTACCGGCAGTTGATTGCATTCCTCGACCACCTTGCGCACGCCATCGATGTCGGAGAAGTCCAGCTGCGGGTGCAGGCCCTGGGTGTACATGTTCAGCGCCAGGGTCACCAGGTCGACGTTGCCGGTGCGCTCGCCGTTGCCGAACAGGCAACCTTCGACGCGGTCGGCGCCAGCCATCAGGCCCAACTCGGTAGCGGCCACGCCGGTGCCACGGTCGTTGTGGGTGTGCAGGCTGATCAATACGCTGTCGCGGCGGCTGATGTTCCGGCCGAACCACTCGATCTGGTCGGCGTAGATGTTCGGCGTGGCAACTTCCACGGTGGCCGGCAGGTTGAGGATGACCTTGTTCTGCGGGGTCGGCTGCCAGACGTCGAGCACGGCATCGCAGACCTGCACGGCGAAATCCAGCTCGGTGGAGGTGAAGATTTCCGGCGAATACTGGAAGGTCCACTGGGTTTCTGGCTGTTGCGCGGCGAGCTTCTTGATCAGCTTGGCGGCGTTCACGGCGATATCGATCACGCCCTGCTTGTCCTGATTGAAGACGATGCGGCGGAACGCCGGCGCAGTGGCGTTGTAGACGTGGACGATGGCCTTCTTGGCGCCCTTCAAGGATTCGAAGGTGCGGGTAATGAGGTCATCGCGGGCCTGGGTCAACACCTGGATGGTGGTGTCGTCAGGGATGTGCTTGTCCTCGATCAGGGTGCGCACGAAATCGAAGTCGGTTTGCGAGGCGGACGGGAAGGCCACCTCGATTTCCTTCACCCCGACTTTCACCAGGGTCTGGAAGAAGCGCAGCTTCTTCTCCGCGTCCATCGGTTCGATCAGCGACTGGTTGCCGTCGCGCAGATCTGAGCTGCACCAGATCGGCACTTCGGTGATGGTTTTCGACGGCCAAGTACGGTCGGGCAAGTCGATAGCTGGGAAGGCGCGGTATTTCTTCGACGGGTCTTTGAGCATGCTCATGGGGCAATCCTTTTAGTCGAGGCCTGATAACGGCGGCCTGCCTATGAAACGAGAGAGGGGCGAGGCGTGCTGTTCAGCACTGCAGTCGCGGGCTGACCAAGCGCAGGCAGGCGTGTTGGCGCAGCAAAATGAGGGTATGTGAGGTTTTCATGGGCTTCACCCTAGTGCGGCTTCGTGGCAATGGCAAACATTGTTGAAAAATTGGTAGAAATAACTTTATACGTTGGTTTTTTGGTTTTATCTGCCTAGCTACCCTGCTTAACTCGCAATGAATTGCGCTGCGTTTGGGGGCGGCTGATCCTATGCGTCTTCATGCCGCACAGGGGGGTGGAGCTGACATATGTGATCATTACGCCTTATGCAGCACGCGCTACTAACGCCCGTGCGGCCCAGGATGGCCACCTAGGGAAGGGCTCGCAGTGACTCGGCATCAACGACAAGGCATCGGTACACGGCTGGCGCTCTTCGCCATGCTGCTGATCTATGTCGGCCCGCTGGTGTCCCAGTCGATGCCGATGGATCACGCCATGCCGATGCTCAGCGGCATGGACGAGCTGGCCTGTTCCGACGGGCAATACGCCCCGGCGCAGCAGATGGCGACGACCGTGCCCCACACGCAGAAGCCGTCCGCTGAGCTGTTCATGGAGAAGTGCGGCTATTGCAGTCTGCTGATCCATAGCCCACCGCTCACGTCGCCCGCACTCGTTACCTCGGCGGATTTGCCGGTCAGCGTGTCGTCGCTGTTAGTCGTTAGCCAGATTGTCCCCACCTCCCCGGTGTTCCCCGGAGCCCGAACCCGTGCGCCGCCGTTCCCGGTCGCCTGATCGCTTGTTCTCACTGTCGTCGTCTGCCTGAAGTCCGCAGCTTGCCTGCCGGCTGATCGTGGGCATTCGTCGGCCAAGCAACACCTTTCCCGATCATGGAAACCGTATGTCCAGACATTCTCGTTGTGGGCGGAAAGGCCCTGCACGCCTGCGCTCCCTGTGTGCTTTTCATGCACTCACCGCCATTGGCGGTCTCGCCGGCCTCCCATTCGCTGTCTTCGCTGATGAAGTCGATCTTCACGCCGGCCACGCCGTCCAGCTCGAGCCGAGCGTGATCACGGCTGTCGCGCAAAGCTCGCCGCTGACCATCGTCACCGACCCGAAACAGGCCCGCCAGCCGATCCCGGCCAGTGACGGTGCCGATTACCTGAAGACCATTCCCGGCTTTGCCGCCATCCGCAACGGTGGCACCAACGGCGACCCGGTGCTGCGGGGGATGTTTGGTTCACGCCTGAACATCCTCAGCAACGGTGGTGTGATGCTCGGTGCCTGTCCAGGGCGGATGGACGCGCCGACCTCCTATATCTCGCCGGAAACCTACGACAAGCTGACCGTTGTGAAAGGCCCGGAGACGGTGCTCTGGGGGGCGGGAGCCTCGGCCGGGACGATTCGCTTCGATCGCGAGCCCGAGCGTTTCGGTGAGCTGGGTACGCGAGTCAGCGGCAGCCTGGTCGGCGGTTCCAATGGTCGCTTCGACCGGGTGCTGGATGCGGCGGCGGGAGGCCCGGAAGGTTACCTGCGCTTCATCGGCAATCGTTCGCAGTCCGACGACTACGAGGATGGTGCGGGCGATACCGTGCCCTCGCGTTGGAACAAGTGGAACGGCGATGTCGCCGTCGGTTGGACGCCGGACGCGGACACCCTGGTAGAACTCAGCGCCGGCAAGGGCGATGGCGAGGCGCGCTATGCCGGGCGCGGCATGGATGGCGCGCAGTTCGAGCGCGAAAGCCTGGGGCTGCGCTTCGTCAAAGCGAACATCGGTGAAACGCTGGAGACACTCGAAGCGCAGCTCTACTACAACTATGCCGACCACGTGATGGACAACTACAGCCTGCGCACGCCGCCGAACACTGGGAGGATGGCCGGGCCGAGGGCTTCCAATGTCGATCGCCGTACTCTCGGCGGTCGCCTGGCGACCACTTTGCGCTGGGATGACTTGCAGTTGATCTCCGGCGTCGATGCGCAGACCAATGAGCACCGCAAGCGCAGCGGCAAAGGCATCGGCACCTACGACGACCAGCCGTGGAACAAGGACGCCGACTTCCACAACTATGGCGTCTTCGGCGAACTGACCTGGTATGCCGCCGAGCGCGGCCGGGTGATCGGCGGTGCACGCCTGGACCGGGCCTCTACCAAGGATTACCGGCAAACCCTAGGTTCCGGGATGATGACGCTGCCCAATCCGACCGCCGACACTACCCGCAGCGATACCCTGCCCGGCGGTTTCCTGCGCTACGAGCATGACCTGCAGGACAGCCCGACCACCCTCTACGCCGGGCTCGGTCATGTGCAGCGTTTCCCCGACTACTGGGAATTGTTTTCCCCGATCCGTGGGCCGGCGGGTTCGCCGAATGCCTTCGAGGGCATCGAACCGGAGAAGACCACCCAGTTCGATTTCGGCGCGCAGTACGAGGGCGAGCAGCTCAAGGCCTGGGCGTCCGGTTATGTCGGCGAGATCCGCGACTACATCCTGTTCACTTACAGCAGCGGCGGCATGATGGGTTCGTCGTCCCGGGCGAACAATGTCGATGCGCGGACCATGGGTGGCGAACTCGGTGCGGCCTATCAGTTGAGCGCGAATTGGAAAACCGACGCGACCCTGGCTTATGCCTGGGGCAAGAACACCAGCGATGACCGCGCGCTGCCGCAAATGCCGCCGCTGGAAACGCGCTTCGGGCTGATTTACGAGGAGGGTGACTGGAGCGCTGGTGGCCTGTGGCGGGTGGTCGCCCGCCAGGGTCGAATCGCCGAAGGGCAGGGCAACGTGGTCGGCAAGGACTTCGGTGAAAGCGCCGGTTTCGGCGTGCTGTCCGTCAACGGAGTCCATCGTATGAGCAAGCACCTCAAGCTCAGTGTCGGCATCGACAACCTGCTGGACAAGGATTACGCCGAGCACCTGAACCTGGCGGGTAACGCCGGCTTTGGCTATCCGGCGGATGATCCGCAGGCTCTCCATGAGCCGGGCCGCACCCTCTGGAGCAAAGTGGATTTCAGCTTCTGACCCGTGCATGCCCCTCCGCGTGTGGAGGGGGCATGCCCATCCAAGTCAGGGTTGGAATGCGCCGATAAAGATTGCCGGATCGACGCGCGCGTCGTTCAGGCTGATGTTCCAGTGCATGTGCGGGCCGGTCGCTCGGCCAGTTGCGCCGACGCGACCGACCACGTCGCCACGGCCCAGTTGCTGGCCGTGCTTCACGTCGATTTTCGACATGTGGCAGAACATGCTGATGAAGCCCTGGCCGTGGTCGACGAACACCGTGTTGCCATTGAAGAAGTAATTTCCGATCAAGATCACTTTTCCCGCCGCCGGGGATTGGATCGGAGTGCCGGCTGCTACAGCGAAATCCAGGCCTGCGTGGGGATTACGTTCCTCACCGTTGAAGAAGCGGCGCAGGCCGAAGCGGCTGGAGAGCGGGCCGTTGACCGGTTTATCGAGCATCAGGTTGCTCGGCGTGCCGGCGCTGAAACTTTGATAGGCGTGGGTCTGTTCGGCCAGTTCGCGCTCGATGCGCTTCAGGTCGGCGGGGTTTGGGTTGACCTGCCGGGTGTTTTTCAAGGTGATGTGCTGTTCCTTGTAGAGCTTGGCGTCCACGTTGAACGGCACGGCCTGTGAGCCGCTCGGCAGTTTGATCTGAAGGCTCTGATTACCCGGCTTGACCGTCAGCGGAATGCCGACAATCGCGATCCACTGCTTCGCCTCTTCACGTACCACCAGCACGCGTTTGCCTTGGTAACTGGCCTGCGGTGGCTGGGGGCCGTCACCCAGGGGAATCACGGCTACGCCGCCGGGCACTGGCTTGTTCAGCAGGCGGCTGATGAAGCCTTCGGCGTGAACGGGCAAGGCAAAGCAGAGCAGAACGGCGAGAAGTAATCGCATGGTTTGGTCCTGATAGGGCGGATGACGCTTTGACTCATCCGCCGGCAGATTATCAATCAAGCAGGGAAAGGGTGACCGGCGTCAGGTGGTTGTCCTCAACGCGCACGTCCAGTTCACCTTCACCCAGGCGGGCTTTCAGGCGTTGGCCGAGGTGGGTTTGCCCGGCGCTGCGGATAGCCTGGCCGCGTTCGTCGAGGAGGATGCTGTAGCCACGGCCAAGGGTGGCCAAAGGGCTGATGGCATGCAGCGTTTGTACCTGGCTTTGCAGCTGTAGGCGACGCTCTTTCAGGCTCTCGCGAATCGCCCGCGGGAGGCGTTCGGCCAGGCTGTCCAGGCGTTGGCGCAGCAGGGTCAGGACGCGCCCCGGGTGCTGCGCCGCCAGGCGTGTATCTAAGCGGGCCAGGCGTTCGCGGCGGTTATTCAGTTGCCGTTCGAAGGCGCGTCGCAGGCGCATGTCCAGATCATCCAGGCGCTGCGCTTGCTGGCGCAGGCGCTCACCGGGATGGCGCAGGCGGCGGGTGACGCCCTCCAGGCGCAAGCGTTCGCGACCGAGGCGATCCTGAATGCGCAAAATCAAACGGCGGTGCAGGCTGTTCAGGCGTTGTTGCAAATCGCTGGAGTCCGGGGCTAGCAACTCGGCGGCGGCGGACGGCGTGGGCGCGCGAACATCGGCGACGAAATCACTGATCGACACATCGGTCTCATGGCCAACGGCGCTGACGATTGGTGTTTGGCAGGCTGCTACCGCGCGGGCGACGGCTTCTTCGTTGAAGCACCAGAGGTCTTCCAGCGAGCCGCCGCCACGAGCCAGGATCAGTGCATCGAAGCCGCGGGCATCGGCCAGTTCGAGGGCGCGGACAATCTGCGCGGTGGCTTCGCGGCCCTGCACGGCGGTGGGGATCAGGGTCAACTGGACGTGCGGTGCGCGCCGGCGGAATACGCTGATGATGTCGCGAATCACCGCGCCGGTCGGTGAGCTGATGATGCCGATCTTCTGTGGGTGCGCAGGCAGCGGGATCTTCTGTTCGGTGGCGAACAGGCCTTCGGCACTGAGTTTCTCCTTCAGCGCTTCGAACGCCAGGCGCAAAGCGCCATCGCCAGCGGGTTCGACGCTGTCGAGAATCAGCTGATAATCGCCACGGCCTTCGAACAACGAGACCTTGCCGTGCACCTTCACCGCCAAGCCGTCACGCAATGCCTGGCGTACGCGAGCGGCGTTCTGCCGGAACAGGGCGCAGCGTACCTGCGCCTGGCTGTCTTTCAGGGTGAAGTAGATGTGGCCAGACGCGGGTTTGGCCAGGTTGGAAATTTCACCCTCGACCCAGATATTGGCGAACACGTCCTCCAGCAACACGCGGGCGCGGCCGTTGAGTTGGCTGACGGTAAGTACTTCGCGATCGAGGCCGAGACGCTGGAAGGGGTCTTTAATCATGGAAGGCATCATAAAGGCTTTGTGAGTCAGGCCAAAGGTCGTTGCACTTCGAAGCGTGGGCCAGCTGCTTGCGAGTGCCCCTAGCCGCAATAGTTTGACCCGACGGCGCGGGCGATTAAGCTGCCGGCTTTTTTCGCCGCCCCTCTCTTCTCTGGATAAAGTAAGGCTGTGCCATGAGTGATCAACAGACCATCATCGTTCCGCAAATCTCCAGCTATCCCGGGCATGAGGCCAAGGCGCGGGAAGTACTGCGCTGGCTGGCGAGCAACAATATTGTCGAGTGGCAACTGTCGAAATGCGGCTTGGGCCCTGGCGAGCTGGGTTATGCCGTGGCGGCCGGGGCGACTCGGGTCATGGATATTCCAGCGGGCGCGGCGGTTGAGCGGTATCTGCCGTTCGGTCGCACGGTGAATGGCTTGGAGATCGTCACCAAGCGTTGCATCTTCACGCCCATGCAGGGTTTTGACGGGGTGGCGAGCTGCCCAGAATGCAGGGCGGAGGTGGGTGAGGTGTTGCTGGAGCATCTGGAAAACTGGATGCCGGCCGAGACGGATAATTTCATCTGCCCAGTGTGCGAATACGAGGACGATATCAATGCGTTCCCGTTCCAGCAGGCTTGCGGCTTTTCCGATCTGGGGTTCATCTTCAACAATTGGGCCGGCGCTTATTTCAAGCAAAGCTTCTTGAAGGAGTTTGCCGAGCGCCTGGGTTATCCGATCGCAGTGGTGCAGGTGCTTCTCTAGCCAGACAACTCGAGGGCTTTCCCGGCTATGCCTGGGCTGAGCGTCGGGGCTGGCGCATTAAATGGTGAGGCGCCTATCTAATTAACGGTTTGCATTGAGCCAGGGGGGCTGCGTGGGTATAATGGCGCGCTTCCATTTTCCCGTCCGGGAGCCCCCCGCCATGCTGCGTATCAGTCAAGAAGCTCTAACCTTCGACGACGTCCTTCTTATTCCAGGTTATTCCGAAGTTCTGCCTAACGACGTCAGCCTCAAGACTCGACTGACTCGCGGCATCGAGCTGAACATTCCGCTGGTGTCCGCGGCGATGGACACCGTCACCGAAGCCCGCCTGGCCATCGCCATGGCGCAGGAAGGCGGCATCGGCATCATCCACAAGAACATGACCATCGAGCAGCAGGCCGCCGAAGTGCGCAAGGTCAAGCGCTTCGAATCCGGCGTGGTGAAGGATCCGATCACCATCGACGCCGACGCCAGCGTGCGTGACCTGTTCGACCTGACCCGACAGAACAACATTTCCGGCGTGCCGGTGTTGTCCAACGGCGACCTGGTCGGCATCGTCACCTCCCGTGACGTGCGTTTCGAGACCCGCCTGGATGCCAAGGTGCGTGAGGTGATGACGCCGAAAGAGCGTCTGGTCACCGTCAAGGAAGGCGCCGACAAGCAGGAGGCCCGCGAGCTGCTGCACAAGCACCGTATCGAGCGCGTGCTGATCGTCGATGGCGCCTTCAACCTGAAAGGCATGATGACGGTCAACGACATCGAGAAAGCCAAGGCCTACCCGCTGGCCAGCAAGGATGACCAGGGTCGTCTGCGTGTCGGCGCTGCGGTGGGCACCGGTGTCGATACCGGTGATCGCGTCGCTGCGCTGGTCGCCGCCGGCGTCGACGTGGTGGTGGTCGACACCGCCCACGGTCACTCCAGGGGCGTGATCGAGCGCGTGCGCTGGGTCAAACAGACCTATCCTGAAGTGCAGGTGATCGGTGGCAACATCGCTACCGGCGCGGCCGCCAAGGCGCTCGCCGAAGCCGGCGCGGATGCCGTCAAAGTCGGCATCGGCCCAGGCTCGATTTGCACCACACGCATCGTTGCTGGTGTCGGCGTACCGCAGATTTCCGCAGTCGCCAACGTTGCCGCCGCGCTTGAAGGCACCGGTGTGCCGCTGATCGCCGATGGTGGTATTCGCTTCTCCGGTGACCTGTCGAAGGCCGTGGTCGCTGGCGCATCTTGCGTGATGATCGGCTCCATGCTGGCTGGTACCGAAGAGGCGCCGGGCGAGGTCGAGCTGTTCCAGGGCCGTTCCTACAAGGCTTACCGCGGCATGGGCTCGCTGGGCGCCATGGCGCAGGCGCAAGGCTCCAGTGACCGCTACTTCCAGGACTCCTCGGCCGGTGCTGAGAAGCTGGTGCCGGAAGGTATCGAAGGTCGCGTGCCGTATAAGGGCGCGATGAGTGCCATCGTGCATCAGTTGATGGGCGGCCTGCGCGCCTCCATGGGCTACACCGGTTGCGCCACTATTGAAGAGATGCGCACGACCCCTGAGTTCGTGCGCATCACGGGCGCTGGCATGGCCGAGTCGCACGTGCACGATGTGCAGATCACCAAGGAAGCTCCGAACTATCGCGTGGGCTAAGGTCCACTGCATTGAATCGTCACGGGGCTGTTATTCAGCCCCGAGTCATTTGTGAATTCCGCTACGAGAGACGGCCATGGCCCACGATATCCACGCCCACCGCATCCTGATCCTCGACTTCGGTTCCCAGTACACCCAGCTGATCGCCCGTCGCGTGCGCGAAATCGGCGTGTATTGCGAGCTGCATCCGTTCGACATGAGCGATGACGACATCCGCGCGTTCGCGCCGCGCGGCATCATCCTCGCCGGTGGCCCGGAGTCGGTGCACGAGGCCAATAGCCCGCGTGCGCGCAAGGCGGTGTTCGACCTTGGCGTACCGGTGTTCGGCATCTGCTACGGCATGCAGACCATGGCCGAACAGCTGGGCGGCAAGGTCGAAGGTTCCAGCCTGCGTGAGTTCGGTTATGCGCGCGTCGACGTAGTCGGCAAGGCGCGTCTGCTCAATGGCATCGAAGATCATGTGGACGTCGATGGCGTGCTCGGTCTCGATGTGTGGATGAGCCACGGCGACAAGGTCACCGTGCTGCCGGAAGGCTTCCATATCCTCGCTAGCACCCCGAACTGCCCGATTGCGGCCATGGCCGACGATCACCGCGGTTATTACGGTGTGCAGTTCCACCCGGAAGTGACCCACACCAAGCAGGGCGGGCGCATTCTGTCGCGCTTCATTCTCGATATCTGCGGCTGCGAAGCGCTGTGGACACCGTCGAATATCGTCGACGACGCCATCGCTCAAGTGCGTGCCCAGGTCGGTGGCTCCAACGTGCTGCTAGGGCTGTCCGGTGGGGTGGACTCCTCCGTGGTGGCGGCGTTACTGCACAAGGCGATTGGCGATCAGCTGACCTGCGTGTTCGTCGACAATGGTCTGCTGCGCTTGCACGAAGGTGAGCAGGTGATGGCCATGTTCGCCGAGAACATGGGCGTCAAAGTGATTCGCGCCAATGCCGAAGAGCAGTTCCTGACTAACCTGGCCGGCGAAGCCGATCCAGAGAAGAAACGCAAAATCATCGGCCGCACCTTTATCGATGTGTTCGATGCCGAGTCCTGCAAGCTGGACAACATCAAATTCCTCGCTCAGGGCACCATCTACCCGGACGTGATTGAGTCGGCTGGCGCCAAGAGCGGCAAGGCCCACGTGATCAAGTCGCACCACAACGTCGGTGGCCTGCCGGAGGAGATGAACCTCAAGCTGGTCGAACCGCTCCGCGAGCTGTTCAAGGATGAGGTGCGCAAGCTCGGTCTGGAGCTTGGCCTGCCGTACGACATGGTCTACCGCCACCCGTTCCCGGGGCCGGGCCTGGGCGTGCGTATCCTCGGTGAAGTGAAGAGGGAGTACGCCGACCTGCTGCGTCGCGCCGACCACATCTTTATCGAAGAACTGCGCAAGGCCGACTGGTATCACAAGGTCAGCCAGGCCTTCGTGGTGTTCCAACCGGTCAAGTCGGTGGGTGTTGTCGGTGATGGCCGTCGCTACGCCTGGGTCGTGGCCTTGCGTGCGGTGGAAACCATCGACTTCATGACCGCCCGTTGGGCGCACTTGCCCTACGAACTGCTGGAAACGGTGAGCGGTCGGATCATCAACGAAATCGAAGGTATCTCCCGCGTGACTTACGATGTGTCGAGCAAGCCGCCGGCCACTATCGAGTGGGAATGATGTAGCTAGAGATGAGGGCGGCCGAGGTCGCCCTCATCGTCGTTTGCGGCTAGGTGTATTTTGTCCGCCCCGTGTGAGCCGCCCGTTAGAGGTTGGCGCTATTACCTGATGGGCCAGCGAAGTCCTTTTCTTTGAGGTGCCTGACCCCGTGTCTTTCTCACGTCGACAGATTCTTGGTGGCTTGGCCGGGCTGGCCGTTGTCGGGCTCGGTGCCGGTGGTGCGCGCTACTGGTTGGGCCGCATGCAGGATGGGCAAAGCCATGACTACGAACTGATTGCTGCACCCGTGGATCTCGAGTTGGTGCCGGGCCACCTCACTCCGGCCTGGGCTTATGGTGGCCAGGCGCCGGGTGTGGAGTTGCGCGCCAAGCAGGGCGAGTGGTTGCGGGTGCGCTTTATCAACAAGCTCGATCACCCAACCACCATTCACTGGCACGGCATCCGTTTGCCGCTGGAAATGGATGGCGTGCCCTACGTCTCGCAGCTACCGGTGCTGCCGGGCGAATATTTCGACTACCGATTCAAGACGCCGGATGCCGGGAACTACTGGTATCACCCGCATGTTTCCAGTAGCCAGCAACTTGGGCACGGCCTGGTCGGGCCGCTGATTGTCGAAGAGCGTGAGCCAAGCGGTTTTCTGCATGAGCGCACGCTCAGCTTGAAGACTTGGCATATTGACGAGCAGGGCGCCTTCACCCCATTCAGCATCCCGCGGGAGGCGGCGCGCGGTGGTACGGCGGGGAGTTTTTCCACCGTCAGTGGCCAGCATTTGCCGACTTTGGATCTGCCGGCTGGCCAGGTCGTGCGCCTGCGTCTGCTTAATCTGGATAACACCTTGACCTATCGGCTCAACCTGCCGGACGCCGAGGCGCGGATCTATGCGCTCGACGGTAATCCGGTCGCGCCGCGCCCGTTGGGCAAGGAGTATTGGCTAGGGCCGGGGATGCGTATGGATCTGGCCTTGCGAGTGCCGGCTGCGGGACAAGAACTGTCGCTGCGTAATGGCCCGGTACGTCTGGCGACGCTACGCTCGCTGGCGAGCACAGACGCTGCGGGTGATTGGCCACCGGCGTTGCCGGCCAACCCGGTGGCTGAGCCGGATCTGGCCAATGCTGAAACCCTCCGCTTCAACTTCGAGTGGGTCGGGGCGGTCTCGGCGAATGCGGCCAATGGTGCCGCGCCGAGCTTCTGGCAGATCAATGGCAAGGCTTGGGATATTAACGACAAGACCTGCGCCGATCGGCCGATCGCCAAGCTGGAGCTCGGTAAGAGCTACATCTTCGAGCTGCGCAACATGGCCCAGTACCAGCACCCGATTCATCTGCATGGCATGAGCTTCAAGGTGTTGAACTCGGACCGGAAGAAGATCATTCCGTACTTCACCGACACTTATCTGCTCGGCAAAAACGAGCGTGCACGCGTCGCCTTGGTGGCGGATAACCCAGGTGTGTGGATGTTCCACTGCCATGTGATCGACCACATGGAAACCGGCCTGATGGCGTCTATCGCGGTGGTATAGAAGAGGTGGAAGGCAGAAGCTCTGGTTGTAAGCTGGGTAGAGGCTTTTTTTTGCCGAAACCCAGCGAGGATAGCGCTGGGCTTAGCTTCGCTCTACGCCCGCTTACGATTTGAATCTGAAGTCTGAATATTTATGAAGAAAACGCAGATCATCGACCGCAGTCAGGATCGGCGCTTTATGCGCGAGGCCCTGACGTTGGCTGCCGAGGGCGCGAGCCTGGGCGAGGTGCCGGTTGGCGCGCTGCTGGTGCAAAACGGTGAAGTCATTGGGCGCGGCTTCAACTGCCCAATTTCCCGACATGACCCCAGCGCCCATGCCGAGATGGTGGCGATCCGTGCGGCGGCGCAAAGCCTGGAGAATTACCGCCTGCCTGGCAGCACTCTGTATGTGACGCTGGAGCCGTGCAGCATGTGCGCCGGTTTGATCGTGCATGCCCGGATCAATCGAGTGGTGTTCGGGGCGACGGAGCCAAAGGCGGGCGTGGTGCAAAGCCGCGGCCAGTTCTTCATCCAGGGCTTTCTCAATCATCGAGTGTTGGTCGAAGGTGGGGTGCTGGCGGAGGAGTGCAGCACGATGTTGAGTGAGTTTTTCAAGGCGCGCCGTGGGTAGGCTGGGTTCTGCCTAGCCTCTACCCAGCCTACATCTGTGGGGTGGTTGCGTCGGGCTTGCGCTTGTCGATGCCCGGAACATGCAGGCCGCTTTCGGCAACTTGGCTGCCTTCCAGCTGCGGTTGAGTGACCCAGGTGAGAATGTCGTAGTAGCGGCGGATGTTCTGCACGAAGTGCACGGTTTCGCCGCCACGGGCATAGCCATAGCGGGTTTTGCTGTACCACTGCTTTTGCGCCAGGCGCGGCAGCATCTTTTTCACGTCCAGCCACTTGTTCGGATTGAGGCCTTCGGCCTCGGCCAGCTTGCGCGCGTCGCCCAGGTGGGCGATGCCGATGTTGTAGGCGGCGAGGGCAAACCAGGTGCGATCCGGCTCTTCCAGCTCGGGGGCCAAGTCCTGTTTGATCATGCTGAAGTACTTGCTGCCGCCGCTGATGCTTTGCTTGGCATCAAGGCGGTTGGCCACGCCCATCGCCTGGGCGGTGCGCTGGGTCAGCATCATCAGTCCGCGTACACCGGTCTTGGAGGTGGCGTTGGGTTGCCAGAGTGATTCCTGGTAGCCAATCGCGGCGAGCAGACGCCAGTCGACTTCACGGGTCTTGGCAGTCTGGCGGAAGTGCTGCTCATAGCGCGGTAGGCGTTGCTGCAGATGCTTGGCGAAGGTGTAGGCGCCGACATAACCCAATACGTCGACATGGCCGTAATAGCGATCCTTCAGGCGCTGCAGGGTGCCATTCTGTTTGACCCGCTCGAGGAAGGCGTTGACTTCCTTCAGCAAGCTATCGTCCGCGCCGGGCGCCACTGCCCAGCTCAGGCTGCTGGCGTCACCGAGATCGAAGGCCACGCGCACATTGGGGAAGTACACCTGATTCATCGCCAGTTCGTTGGAGTCGACCAGGGTCAGGTCGATTTCTCCTTCATCGACCATGCGCAACAGGTCGACGACCTCCACCGCATCGGATTCCTCGTAATTCAGTTCGGGAAACTGCACCTTGAGTGCGGCCAGTTGCTCGGCGTGGCTGCTGCCTTTGAGCACCAGAATGCGTTTGCCGAGCAGGTCTTCCGGGCGGGTCGGGCGGCTCTGGCCATTGCGGTAGATGACTTGCGGGGCCACTTCCAGGTACGGCTCGGAAAAGCGCGCCTGGCTTCGGCGGCCGCTGCTGCTGACCAGGCCGGCGGCGGCTAAGACGGGGCCGTTCTCTCGGCTTAGCCCGGCAAACAGTTCGTCGAGGTTGTCGGCGGTTTCGATTTGCAAGTCGACGCCAAGATCGTCGGCAAGGCGTTTAACCAGTTCGTATTCGAAACCGGTTTCGCCATTGCGATCCTGAAAATAGGTGGCGGGGCTGTTGCGGGTAACCACGCGCAGCACGCCATCCTTCTGGATGCGCTCTAGGGCCGAGGGCTGTGGCTCGCTACAGCCCCAGAGCAGCAGAAGGATTCCGGTCGCCAGCAGCCATTTCGGGCCGCGCCTGCGGAACATAGTTTGTGCAAACATCAGCCCAGTATACGCAAAGGATCGAGGTCGCCACATCTCGACAGCCGCAGCGCTTCTCTGTTAGGGCCTCGACTCATAGGATTGGCGAAGGGATGGCGAGTGGACTTCGTCGTCAGGCAAGGCGCCACGATGAGTCATAACCCAGCTACTTTGTTCCGTGGCAACGCCATATGGCGGCAAAAGACGCCGCCAGGATTTGTCCGAACCTTGTGTGTCGAGGTACTCACGCCGCAGCACCAGCAGAGTACCCGTCACGAGTGCCTTGGCGGGCGGTTTGCGCTAGAATGCACGGCCTCAAAGCATCCCCCTTCCCGAGGCTGTCCCGAAGATGTTGATCCTGCGCGGCGCTCCTGCCCTTTCTGCCTTCCGCCACGGCAAATTACTCGAGCAACTGACCCAGAAGGTCCCCGCTGTAAGCGGTGTGTATGCCGAATTTGCCCACTTTGCCGAGGTCACCGGCGTATTGACCGGCGAAGAAGAGAAAGTGCTCGCCCGCCTGCTCAAGTACGGCCCTAGCGTGCCGGTACAAGAGCCGAGCGGCCGACTGTTCCTGGTGCTGCCGCGTTTCGGCACCATTTCGCCCTGGTCGAGCAAGGCCAGCGACATTGCCCGTAACTGTGGCCTGGCGAAGGTTCAGCGGCTAGAGCGCGGGATCGCCTACTACATCGTTGGCGAATTCAGCGAGGCTGAGGCCGAGCTGGTCGCCGCCAGCCTGCATGACCGCATGACCCAGTTGGTACTGGACAACCTGGAGCAGGCGGCTGGTCTGTTCAGCCATGCCCAGCCCAAGCCATTGACCGTGGTCGACGTCCTCGGCGGCGGCCGTGCGGCGTTGGAGCAAGCCAACGTCGAGCTGGGCCTGGCCCTGGCGGAAGACGAGATCGACTATCTGGTGACCAGCTTCACCAGCCTGGGACGCAACCCCCACGACATCGAACTGATGATGTTCGCCCAAGCCAACTCCGAGCATTGTCGGCACAAGATCTTCAATGCCAGCTGGGATATCGACGGCGAGAATCAGGAAAAAAGCCTGTTCGGCATGATCAAGAACACCTTCCAGATGCACGGCGAAGGGGTCTTGTCGGCTTACAAGGACAACGCTGCGGTGATCGAAGGCTCGGTCGCCGGACGTTTCTTCCCGAATCCAGAAACCCGCCAGTACGGCGCGGTCGAGGAGCCGGTACACATACTGATGAAGGTGGAAACCCATAACCACCCGACCGCCATCGCGCCGTTCCCCGGTGCATCGACGGGTTCCGGCGGCGAGATTCGCGACGAAGGTGCCACCGGGCGCGGAGCCAAGCCGAAAGCCGGCCTGACCGGTTTCACCGTCTCCAACCTGCAAATTCCGGGTTTCGAACAGCCGTGGGAAACCCCGTACGGCAAGCCCGAGCGCATCGTCACGGCGCTGGACATCATGATCGAAGGCCCGCTTGGCGGTGCGGCGTTCAACAACGAATTCGGTCGCCCGGCACTGACCGGCTACTTCCGTACCTTCGAGCAGGCGATCACTACCCCGCGTGGCGAAGAAGTCCGCGGTTACCACAAGCCAATCATGCTGGCTGGGGGCATGGGCAACATCCGCGCCGAACACGTGCAGAAAGCCGAGATTACCGTGGGGTCCAAGCTGATTGTGCTCGGCGGCCCGGCGATGTTGATCGGCCTGGGTGGCGGTGCAGCCTCCTCGATGGCCACCGGCACCAGTTCGGCAGATTTGGACTTCGCTTCGGTACAGCGGGAAAACCCGGAGATGGAGCGCCGCTGTCAGGAAGTGATCGACCGTTGCTGGCAGCTCGGCGAGCACAACCCAATCAGCTTCATTCATGACGTTGGCGCCGGTGGTCTCTCCAACGCCTTCCCGGAACTGGTCAACGATGCTGGCCGTGGCGGCCGTTTTGAACTGCGCGCGGTGCCAAACGACGAGCCGGGCATGGCCCCGCTGGAAATCTGGTGCAACGAATCCCAGGAACGCTACGTGCTGGCGGTCGATGCGGCGGACTTCGAACGCTTCAAAGCGATCTGCGAGCGCGAGCGTTGCCCGTTTGCAGTGGTCGGCGAGGCCCTTGCAGAGCCGCAGCTGACTGTGGCCGACAGCCATTTCGGCAACAATGCCGTGGACATGCCGCTGGAAGTGCTGCTCGGCAAGGCACCGCGCATGCACCGTTCGGCGAGCCGAGAAGCCGAGCTGGGCGATGACTTCGATGCCTCGACCCTGGATATCGACGCGGCCGTGGAGCGCGTGCTGCGCCACCCGGCCGTGGCCAGCAAAAGCTTCCTGATTACCATCGGCGACCGCACTATCACCGGTCTGGTAGCGCGCGATCAGATGGTCGGCCCCTGGCAGGTACCGGTGGCCGACTGCGCCGTGACCGCCACCAGCTTCGACGTGTATAGCGGCGAAGCAATGGCCATGGGCGAACGCACGCCGCTGGCGCTGCTGGATGCCCCGGCGTCCGGGCGCATGGCGATAGGCGAGACCCTGACCAACATTGCGGCGGCGCGAATTGCCAAGATTTCCGACATCAAACTGTCCGCCAACTGGATGTCTGCCGCCGGTCACCCGGGTGAAGACGCCCGTCTTTACGACACGGTCAAAGCGGTCGGTATGCAGCTGTGCCCGGAACTGGGCATCACCATCCCGGTCGGCAAAGACTCGATGTCGATGAAAACCCGTTGGACGGATGCGGGCACGGAGAAGAGCGTGACTTCGCCGCTGTCGCTGATCGTGTCCGGCTTCGCTCCGGTGCTCGACGTGCGTCAGACCCTGACTCCGCAACTGCGTATGGATAAGGGCGAGACGGATCTGATCCTGATCGACCTGGGCCGTGGGCAGAACCGCATGGGCGCTTCGATCCTCGCTCAGGTGCATGGTCAACTGGGGCGCCAGGCGCCGGACGTGGACGATGCCGAAGACCTGAAGGCCTTCTTCGCCGTGATCCAGGGTTTGAATGCCGATGGCCGCCTGCTGTCTTATCACGACCGCTCTGACGGTGGCTTGCTGGTCACCGTGCTGGAAATGGCGTTCGCCGGGCATTGCGGTCTGAACATCTATCTCGATGCCCTGGCCGACAATCGCGCAGAGCTGGCAGCCGTGTTGTTCAACGAAGAGCTCGGCGTGGTGATTCAGGTGCATCAGGACTCGACCCCGGAAGTGCTGGCGCAATTCAGCGCTGCGGGTCTGGGTGATTGCGTTGCGGTGATCGGTCAGCCGGTGAACAACGCTGAGGTCGCTATCAGCTTCAACGGCCAGCCGGTATTCGCCGGTCAGCGTCGTCTGTTGCAGCGTCAGTGGGCCGAGACCAGTTACCAGATCCAGCGCCTGCGCGATAACGTTGTGTGTGCCGAGCAGGAGTTCGATGCGCTGCTGGACGAAGACAACCCAGGCCTGAGCATCAAACTCGGCTTCGACGTTAACCAGGACATCGCCGCGCCCTTTATCAAGAAAAACGTCCGTCCGCAGATTGCCGTCTTGCGTGAGCAAGGTGTTAACGGTCAGGTGGAAATGGCGGCGGCTTTCGACCGTGCCGGCTTCAACGCGATCGACGTGCACATGAGCGATATTCTTGCCGGGCGTGTCGACCTCGAAGCATTCAAAGGTCTGGTCGCTTGTGGTGGATTCTCCTACGGTGACGTACTCGGTGCAGGTGAGGGCTGGGCCAAGTCGATCTTGTTCAACAGCCGCGCCCGTGATGCGTTCAGCGCGTTTTTCGAACGCAAAGACAGCTTCACCCTTGGGGTGTGCAACGGCTGCCAGATGCTCTCCAATCTGCACGAACTGATCCCTGGCAGTGAGTTCTGGCCGCACTTCGTGCGTAATCGTTCGGAGCAGTTCGAGGCGCGGGTGGCGATGGTTCAGGTGCAGGAGTCGGCATCGATCTTCCTGCGCGATATGGTCGGTTCGCGGATGCCAATCGCCATCGCTCACGGCGAGGGGCATGCCGAGTTCGAAAGCGAGGAAGCTTTGCTTGAGGCCGATCTGTCCGGCTGCGTGTCTCTGCGCTTCGTTGATAACCACGGCAAGGTTACCGAGACCTACCCGGCCAACCCGAACGGCTCGCCGCGCGGGATTACCGGCCTGACCAGTCGCGACGGCCGCGTCACCATTATGATGCCGCATCCGGAACGAGTGTTCCGCGCAGCACAGAACTCCTGGCGCCCGGAAGAGTGGCAGGAAGATGGCGGCTGGCTGCGAATGTTCCGCAACGCTCGCGTCTGGGTTAACTAAGCCGTCAAGAGGCGCCGGCATGCGCAAGCCGCCGGTCTGCCCGGGTGAAAGCGTCGGGTCTCCGAATACAGCCGCTTTCACCCAGGCCTTAACGCCCGCTGTTCTTCCCATCCTTCCTGAGGTGCGCCTGGTTCAGCCGGGTGCGACCTTACGGCTGTGTACCTGCGGCAGCTCGCCGCAATTACCTGACTGCTCTGCCGACTGCTCGCTGGGGTTGAGCGTGCCGATCGCGCGTGAGCAACATCTATTGCTCTGTCGCTGCGGCCAATCCAGGCGTCTGCCGTATTGCGATGGCAGTCACAATCCGCCTGCACCTTCACTAACCGCTAAGTGGCGACGCTTCTGGGTCGGGTATTAGGCTGCTGCGGCTTATGGCTAAGCGCTCTATGTCTGGCTGAACGCTGCGGCTGTCGGTAAGTCCAATTACAGACTTGTGAACTGCGCCGCTTGGTCGACTCAAGGCAAAGTGCCATCATTTGTTGGTTGCTGTTTACCCTGCCATTTCCTTGCGGAGAGTTTGATGTACAAACTGTGTTTTTAATGGTCTTATGAAAAGCCATTATATATCAATAGTTTGCTGCATTATCTACCCAGCCTTTCTACCCAATATTTCTACCCAAAATATCGCTGCAAGCGTCCTGATGCATCCGGTTGGCTGTACTTCTATCTAAGTCGATAAAGGTAATGGTGATGCCGTCGCGGATCAGGTCGCCCAGCTCTGCCACATGCTCAGGCTTGATCGTAAATCTAAGCCCCTGCGCTTCCTTCCTTGTCAGTGCAAGTCTGCCCACAGTTCGCTCCTTGATTGGTGGTAGTCAGGAAGCGCCTGACTGCGTGCTGATAATGCGTGAAGAGGTGGTGCTTCCTACATAGCCCCCTGCCGCAAGGCATACCACCAGCCCCAATTTTCAGCCTGTGTGCCTGTGAGAAATAATCTGTAGGGGATGGGCTGAAAATATCGATGCACCTGGGGAATGGTTCTGTTGATTTACTTGGCGCGGGCGACCCATCGTCAAGCTATACGGACGGGCGTCGGGTGGTGCGGTCACAGGATAATCAAATATCGTCGCCCCTCTCTGCTGTACCCGCTGACGTAGCCCAGGCATGGGGCATTAACCCAATTTATCAGGGGCTAGAGCGTTCAGACTGAAGGGATTGGCTTCATTCCGTGCAGGGGCTTGGGTGATGTTGAAAGCCCTTCAAATGGCTCTATTTCCCGCAATAGAAAAGCCCCGACTAAGGGGCTTTCTTGTGTGTGGTGTGTTGTGCTGGTGGGTAGTGGCTAAGCCCATAGACGTTTAACTGTAGAAAGGCTTACACCAAGTTCCTTAACTACCTGACTCTGACTCATACCCTCAAGCCTCAGTGCTTGTACTGCATCCTTGCTCGTCGCAGCAGGACGGCCAAGGGTGGTGCCTTCTGCCTTTGCGCGCTGAAGACCAGCTTGGGTACGTTCGATGAGTAGATCACGCTCAAACTCTGCTACAGCGGCGAGGACGCCCATTGTCATCTTACCGGTTGATGAGGTGAGGTCTACGCCACCCAAGGCGAGGCAGTGAACCCGGATACCTTTACCTTCTAGCATCTGCACTGTGCTCTGCACGTCGATGGCATTACGGCCAAGACGGTCTAGCTTAGTGACCACCAGAACGTCACCACTCTCCATACGCTCAAGAAGCTTTTGGAAGCCCTTACGCTCGCTGGTGCTGGTGCTACCTGAGATAGTCTCCTCGACAATGCGTTGAGGCTGAATATCAAAGCCGGCTGCTTTCACTTCCTTAACTTGGTTGGCAGTGGTTTGGTCTGCGGTTGATACACGGCAGTAAAGGAAGGAGCGGCTCATGCCTGATTCCTCTTTGGTGTCATAAAGGTAGGTTCATTATACCTGTCGGTGTCATAAGTGCAAACCCTATTTTGTGAAACTAGTTAAGCTCGAAATACAGGTAGGTTCAAAAACGGTCGTTTATGACACCAGAAGGACGAGACACGAACTCCATGCTTGCAGCGGCTGCTGTTAGCTTCTGGATGCACAGGCGGGGGGATGAGGGACGAAAAGATGCCCCACGGCATGCGAGCATTCGCGATGGGGAGGGAGCGAAGCACCGTGACTACCTTAGTGTGTGTGCATAAGCCTGCAAGCCAGACACAGCTTGCTTCTAACCGCTGGCTGCTGGCAATCTGCCCTTACCACAAACAACCGAGGGATTGGAAATGGCTGAGTATTCGCACACGTACTACAAGCTCACGGTAGGACCGGGATTAGGTACTGGAGAGTCTTATCAAGGAGAGGTTGAAATCGATCCACGGCTTTTTTCCCCGTATAGCCCATTGTGGGTAGATGCAATGAGAGACTTGGCTACAAAAGCCAACATTGCAATCCTCACTGGCAAGAAAGTAGTAGGCCACCCAAGCGACGATAACTACGACCCTACTACAGAAGATTTAGAGAGCGCTGAAGTAGGTAAAATCACGTACGGGGCGTACAAGAGTAGTTTACGCCCCCTCCATGATGTGGAAATCATTAGACTGAAATAGCCTCTAAGAAAAGACCAGCAGAAAGCACGATGTAACTGCTAGGAGATGCTGATATGGAAACCCAAGAGCTAGAATTACGACAAGACTCAGCGATGGTACTCCGTGCACAGGTACTTCATCAGCGGAAACTCCTCAAAGCGTCCCAGATTGAGTACAAAGAAACTAAAGAGCTATTGAGCAGTCTCCAGCAGACACTAGACTTTGAGCTTGCTCGCTTGAAAGATCTTGAATCCGGCAGGGGAGCCTTACTTGGATCAGAGGGAGCAATCAAAATCTATGAATTTTGGATTGACCTTCCAGGATACAGCGGACCTATTAAGGACGCCAAAGCAAAGTTGACTCAGCATGGCAGCCTCCAGCAAGTGAGCGACGTTAGCAGCAAGCAGAAAAGCGGCTTAGGTGGCGGGATAGTCGGTGGCGTGCTTCTGGGGCCTGTAGGCGCTGCTGCTGGCGTGCTTGCCACGCGTAAGAACGAAGTAAAAACACAAATACGCGAAATAGATACTCGCCAACTTGAATTTGAGGTTGCAGGGCCGGGCTATGCATGGTCTTTTGTTGCGGAAATCAAGCTTGAAGAGAACCTTCGAAAGCTCCGCGATGCGATCAATGCTAGGGGCTCAAGAAACGAAAGCGTTACTGAGTTTCTCCGGCAGCAAGGGGAGATTGTTAAAAAGATCCGAAATCAGGCAGCAAATGTAAACTCTGCACTAAAGGAAAAAGAAAGTATGGTTAGTCAGAAAACCCTTGCGTATGAAGAGGTCTGGTTAGAATACTCATCAGCACGCCTTCCACTGCTCGCAGAACTTAAGTTTAAATGGCAGTGCACCTCCACCCCGTTACGAGTTTTTGCAATACTCCTTGGGCCTATCTTGCTTGCGATATGGGCAGGATTAGCTATTTACTCAAGCACTCTTACTGATCCCGCATTACTCACCTACTCGCTACTTTTTGGAGCTGTACACAGCGTCGCCCTTGCAGGCGGATTTATCTATTACCTATTTAGATGTAGACTTTAACCCGTTAAGACATTCGATGATTCACCAGATTAAAATCATTTAAACCTCCGTTCTTCAATGATTTTAATCTTCTGCTCGATGATGGACTGTCTAGATTCCAGTCTTGAGATGGAGGTATCTAGCTTATCTGCAACTCCATTAATTCTAGAGTCACTGTATGTTATGAGTCCGTCTATCCGCTTGTGTACAGCCGACAGGTCGCTAGGTGTTTCTGCTTGGGGTTGAGGGTTGTAGATAAGAAAACAGATCAGACCTAGAGCAATGGTGTTCGTGAGCTTCAAGAAAGTGTTGAGCACATGCCAATAATTAGTGTTGGGCATTGTAAATTTAACCATTTGATGTAAAAACAGCCCAGGTTTTTAGGCTGAGCTGTTTTGTTTGATTGAAAACACAATATATTGTGTAGGGAGAAGCTATCCGGTTTAGCAAGAATGCTATCAAGGCCAGTTTACATGGGGTCTCCAGAGGTGGCTGCCTAATTGTTTATCTGTTTTTCTATCTATATATTGTGTTGCTAATATCGTCGACTAGCGATGAAAGAGTTTCTTGATCGACTCTTTCAATTCTTGGTGCCCCTTCTCGGTGGGGATGAAGCTAGTCGGCGAGGATGGATCAGACTTAAAGAGAATTTTATCTTCTGTGTCCTGTTCTTCCTCGGCCTTCTTTCGATTATGCTCTGCAAGCACCCCGTCCACAAATGCGAGTAGCTCAGCTGTTTCCTGTTTCTTTTTGGCTTGTTCTGCTGCGTATTGCTCGGGGTGGTGTTTTGCTTTAAGGATGTTCATTAGATTAGACATATTACTTAGCACCTGCTGCAAGCTGGGATTTAACATACTTCTCAGCCTCGACACGGGCTGCTGCAAGCTGTTTGGCTTCTTTCTCTTCGATCAACTTCTGTTGCTTACGCTTTTCTTGTTCAAATAGCTGTTCTGTCAGCAGGTCGATTTGAGCTTGATTAAAATCTTCAACCTCTTGGCGGTAGGCTTGTTCTACTTCCTGATTGCTTTGTTCGATCAGTTCTGCAATATCTTTGTCTGGCTTGTAATATGTCACTTGCCAAAGTGTAGGGCTGTGCCAAGGAGATTCGTGCGGAAAGCGTTTAATGCCCTTTACGGCCATCTCACCTACAAAATCAAGGAATGCTTCAAAGTTGGAGAAACTTTCAGTTGGTGCGGCGGCGGGGAATACCCAGCGACCACCAGTGTGGGAGTATTCTTGGTAATAACCGGAGATAATCCGTTCTTTGGCTACTTCTTGACGTTGCTCAAGCTCAGCTTGACTGAATACCATTGCTTGCTTAACTACTTGTTTGTTGCTCATATTTGTAATACCTCTTTTTATTGAATTTGGAGCAAAGCGCTCCCGTGCATTGATTCTGATGAATCAAATTCTTTTGGTTTAGTTGTTTGTTTAGATGTGCCTTTGAGGGGCGGGAAAGAATCTTACGCTCAGCTTTCGCTTCGCTTACGTCAATAATCGCTTCGCTCTTATTGACTTACTAACATCTAATTAGAAAAAGATGCTGTAAAGCTGTCACCCTGTCACCTTTCCTCTACAGCCCGCATATACTGGGCTTTACAGAGGTGACACCTATAACACCAACCTGTCACCCAACCTGTCACCCTGTCACCTTTTAGTGTCACCTTTTGCTTAGAAACCCCGTGCGGGCATACCCTTCTCAAGTTCTTTAGTGCCTGATTCCAACGACATCCCCGACTCAAAGCCAGCGGGAGTAATGTAGAACCGGCAGGTTTTAGTGCGGCGCTGCTTACAACCGATTGCAAGCAAGGCGTTAGCAATGGCCATCTCAGACAAGCCATGCTCAAAATCACCACCATAAGTATCCTTCACCCACTTAACGGTCAGCACTTTGTTAGCCTCTACAACGTCCGCTAACACCTCTTCCAGCTTGTCAGTAGTGCTAAAGCCCATAAGTTCCTGCTTACTGGTTGTCATAGGTGGTGCATCAGTTGGGCGGAATTTCGACAAATCCACTTGCTCCAAATAATCCCGCACAAGCTGAAAACCATTTTCATTCTGTAGCCAAGGCTTCAACACCGTGTTGATAAATTCGGCTGTCTCGGTGACTGATTCTTTATGAGTGATAAAACCGGGAATCCAAAAGCGGCGATCGCCTTTCTCAAGTATTAGCGGTAAGTGGTCATTACTGGTGATGATGAAATTCAGATAGTTATCAATGGTGATCGTTGGCTTGTGCTTTCTGTGCAGCGGGATAGTGGCGTTGCCCTGGAAGCTCTTGAGCGCGTCTGTAGTGCTTTTTTTGCTCTTGTACACCTCATCGATCAATAGCAGCGTCTTACCTTCTACAACGTCGTTAAAATCGCCTACAACGTCCTTTAGGCCGCATACCGCTACAGAAGATTTACCGAGTAGGGTAGAAAGCAGAGTCTCAACTAAAAACCCCTTACCTATGCCGTGTTCACTTCTCAATACTGGCGTGGCGATAATTCTAACTTCTGGTTTGCGTACTGTGTGAGAGAGCCACCAGCCCATATACTGACGTTCAAGGTCATTAGGAAACCAGCGGCGTAGGAATTCTAAGAATGGTTGTACTTGTTCAGGCTTAACAAGCTGGCCGCTTGGTTGAATGCTGGAAGGCTTCCAAAGGTTTAGTAAACCACCATTGATTACATTGCCAGCATTAGGCTGGAAGCCTTCGCCATATACCCACTCAAGGCAGTTAACGAGATATTGGGCCTCAGGGGTGTTGTCAGCACTATTACTATGCTTGCGGTAGTAATGGCAAAGAATGGCGGCGTCTGCTTGCTCAATACCTGTGATAATGTCACGGAAACGAGGGTAGGTATTAGCAGATGGTAGGCGAACAAAACGAGATTTTACGGCAGCAATTGCTTTGTTGTTATTGGTTGGTGCTGGTGTTGCTTGATTCATTAGAATTTTCCTCTTTCAGGGATAGACAATGGTTTTTGTAGTATTCAGTGATGATGGTATTGACGCAGTGGGTGGGGCTGTCGATATCGAGTTGGTTCATAAGTTTGATTAACTCTTGTGTGCAGCGCTCGCTAAGGGTGATTCGGATGCTAGATTTCATTTGTTCACCTTCTTAAATTCGATTTTCAGTTGTTCAGTAATAATCCAGTCTTCCAGTAGCTCATTCAGAAGACCTGACAACGGAGGCTTGTCACCTTCAATGGCTTCATATTCACTTACAAACTTCATGCTTAAGCAAATGCGGCAAGTCCTATATTTTCGTGGTTCACCGCTGGCGTAATGTGTAACGCTCATTGTTTTGTATTTTCCTTTTCTGTTAGATAGTCTTCAAGCAATTCATTAATTAGGTAGCTTAAGGATGGGTGTTCTGTATCTGGTAAGTTTTCAAGACGCTTGAGAGCCTCAGTGTCGATGTATAAACGGAAGGATTGATGCCGACGAATTGAACCATCTGGCCATTTACGTTTACTCATTAACTTCTACCTCCTTCTTCTTGTGGTTGATAAATTCATTAACCAATTCACTTGGCGACTTGCCCAGTAGAATTGCTTGGCGTTGCAGGTAGTGGAGGTTTTCCAAGCTGATTAGCATCAACTCTTTACTGAATACGTCATTACCGATATACAGATAATCTGATCTCATTGTTAAATCCTTTGTTTATAGGCGATAAAATCCCGCACACTGAATAAGCTGTAGTTGGCTTGTCTTGGATGTGTTCGATGAAATTAGTGTTGAAAAACACTAATAACAATGCTGTTTTGATCGATGTTTAGAGGGGTGCTTAGAGCTGGTTTGATTCTGCTTCAATCAAAAGCTGTTCAATCTGCTCTTGAAGGGTGAAAAGCTGTTCAGTTGTATCAAGCTTGAACAACAAGTCTTTAAAAGTAAGCTGTAGCTTTCGGCGTGCACGGTGAAGCCTTACGCGGGGTGTGCTCGGGTAGTGCTTATTTTGTTGCGGTGGAGTCATTTTCATTTTCCTTTTGTTGTTGTTTAAGAATGTCGAGCATTTCGGAATTTGTTAGGCCGAGTTTTACACGGAATTTGTGCATTTTGCTGTGGCAGACGTTTGAGCAGATTAGTTTACTTGCCCTGGTGCATTGCATTTCGGCATTGCACATGAGGCAGTTTCGAATGGTAATAACAGCCATAAATAGGCCTCCGTTTTAATGGTGATGTTTAGATTGTATGGGTGGAATAACGAATTAAAGGTAAACAAAACGCCAGAACACACCAACACCCGGAAGGGATGAGGTAACCTGAATGCCAGTGTGTAATGGCGATAACAAAATAACTGTAGGTCTATCGGTATCTAACGCCAAGAACGACAAAACCCACAGAGTGGGAAAGTCGAGGCTACAGTTTTTTGATTTACGCTGGCAGTCTTGTAAGTGACAGCGTTTGTTTACAGCAGAGGGTGAAGCGAAGAGGAGGTATTACAGTTTGAATCAAGAGGATAGAGCGAAAGGACAGAGCTATTGTAGGAAGTCCATTGCGGAATACTTGCACCAAACCTTTATCTTATTCAGTCAGTTTAAAGTATCATACTTACAAACGAAATTGCAATAGGGTGAAAACTAACTTACATATACTAAACAAGTGAAACCCGCATATCTAAAGGCTCGCAGCCATATTTGATTGAATTCATTATTTTTCAATATGCGACGAACGGTACTGCTAATACAATCTCTTTTGCCGATTACGCAACCAAGATCACCCGCAAGAGCGGAAATTTAACACAATCTCTGTCTCTATTTGTCTTAACGCTATACCGCTGTTGATCTTAATCTTCTCTACTTTCTTACATTCTACTCTATTTACCTGAGCATCTGCGGTGGATCATACACCGCTACTACGATCTGTGGTGTTTTCAAAAGCGGGTAGAGCACTCTACAGTGGTCTGAAATTCTGTAAAGCTATTTCTATAAACTTTACATACTCTGTGGATAACTTCACTACCATACGAAATACAAACATACGGGAAAAACAGTGTGTTTTGCGCGTTCTCTTGTTTTGGTGTTGTCGGACACGGAGAAAGCGAGAAAACGATTTTAGAGCCCCATTTTCCCTACGTTATAGGGGAAGATGGGGCATGTTTAGCCTGTGTGCTGGTGCTGGGTTAGAAATTGAACTCAAGTAGCTTGATTGCCTCGGCCTTCTGCCCAAGTGAAGCGCCTGCACTGTAAACGTCGAAGGTTATGCTTCCACGGCGATGACCCAAAATGCTTGAGATAACCAGTGGACTGGCCCCGGCTTGTTCTAGCTGCGTTGCCGTGCTGCTGCGAAAACTATGGAAAACGTGGCGATCTGTGAACCCTTCGGCCTTCTTGAGCTTGGTGAACCGTTGCTGTGGGCCGTTCAGGCGTTTACCGGCTGCATCTGGTTTAGCTGCATACAAGAACCCATCCTTCGTCTGTTTGAGGCGCTGGACGTACAGCGGGAGCAATGACGGGTGGATTGGTAGTGTTCGGATACCTGCGGCAGTTTTTGAATCTTCCACGTTAAAAGCGATTGGCTGGTGGTTATCGTCAAACACGGTGGTGCTGGTGCTGATTCGTCCAATCTCTTCAATCCGGCAACCTGTCAGACAAGCAAACTTGATTAGGTCGGCTAATTCTTGGTCGCCCTTGGCCACTGCTGCGGCGTGTAGCTGTTCTGCTTCCTGTCGTGTGTACGCTTCCCATGATTCACCCCCGGCCTTGCCTACCCTTGCGTGGGTGTGTTCTGCGAATGGACTGGGGAGGTGGGCGAACTGATCACGGTAGGTCTGAACATACCGGCAGGCGTACTTATGCCACTTGCGCAAGGCCCATAGGTGGCCCTGCCTTGTCTGGCGCTTGTCGCTGATCGTGTCCAGGTACTCGGCCACTGTATCGAACGTCAGCGGCTTGACCTGTGTGGTCAGGTATGAGGAGAAGGCTTCTAGCTTGCTGATGAGTACGGCGGTAGTGCGGGCGTTGTCGTTCTGGCTTTCGTAATGCTGCCTGAATGCTGCAATGGCACCCGCGCTGATTGGTGACTTGGGTTTATAGGTCTTGGGATCGATAGCTATTGAAAGGGCTTCTGCTGCCTCGGTGGGAGACAGGTTGTAGTGTCTGGCAATGATCTGTGATTGGGCGGTTGGAAGGGTGCTAAGTGCTGAGCTGAGAAAGCCAATACTGTCGCCCTTTTGGGCAGCTTCCAAGCTGGGGATCAATTCAGAGGGGAGGCTGGTTGCACCATCCCTGTAAAGGAGGGCCACGACTTTAGCTAGGTCGGCGGCTGCCTCGGATAGTTTTGCATTCTGTTCTGCCTCGGACAGTGCAAAGAATGGATCGCTAGGGTGGGGCTTGTTCTTGATCGCTGATAGCAGGCTGTTGTCGATTCTTGCACCTAGAGCTTTAGCATTGTCTGCCAATTCCTCGCGCCATGCGTCCCCCTTAGCCAGCTTGGCGTCACGTATTGATCTAAATGAAGCTTTCCATTGTCCAATCACTTGAGTGGCAATGGTCTTGGCCAGCATCTTGTCGCCAGTCTTCAAGGATTTGCTAAGGATTCGACGATTACCAAAGGCGTGGCGGAGGTCGGCGGGTACATCTATGCGGACATGCCACGTTGTGGAGCGCTGCACAAGGTGATTGGATTTTGCTGGCATAATGACACCACTGGAGGGGGATTCTACCCACCAATTCTACCCAATATTTCTACCCAAAATATATCAAAACCCTTGAATGGCCGGTGTTTGCAGGGCTGGAGGTGCAATATTGTACAAACTGTGTTTTTATGTCCCGGAAACTCATCTGGACGTTGTTAAGAATGCTGTTTTTGCCGCTGGTGCTGGGCGTATCGGCGCCTATGACAGTTGCTGCTGGCAGGCCCTCGGGCAGGGGCAGTTCCGGCCGCTGGCGGGCAGTCAGCCGTTCATCGGTCAGGCCGGTCTGCTCGAGCAAGTGGCAGAGTGGAAAGTCGAGTTGGTGGTGGCTGACGAGTTGATCCACGACGCGGTGAAGGCGTTGCGCACGGCGCATCCCTACGAGACACCGGCATTCGAGGTGTGGCGCTTGTCGGACTTGGTCTTCTGAAATGCATCCAGCAAAAAAGGCGCTCGAGGGCGCCTTTTTGCTGTTTGATGTAGGGGGGAACTCACCAATGGTGCTGGATGGTGGGTTTCACCCACCCTACGGGCGGATTTCGATCAGGGTGCCATCTTTTACCACATTCCAGATTTCACGCATGTCGCTGTTCTTCATGGCGATGCAGCCTTCGGTCCAATCCAGGGTATGGAAATACCACTCCGGGTACTCCTCATCCAATGGCGTGCCGTGGATCATGATCATGCCGCCAGGCGGAACCCCTTCTTTGCGCGCGTTAGCCTGGTCGCGGATATTCGGGTAGGAGATATGCATGGCCAGGTTGTATTTGTCACTGTTCTTGCGCCAGTCGATCCAATAGAAACCTTCTGGAGTGCGGCGATCGCCCTCGCGCTGTTTGGCGCCTTCGGGTTGCTTGCCGAGAGAAACGCGATAGGCCTTCAGCACCTGGCCGTGTCCCATTAGCAGCAGCTTGCGCTCGGATTTCACCACTAGAACCTTGTCCACGGCTTTGCCGTCGAGAGTCGGCGCGGCATTGGCGTGGGATAAAGTGGCAAAAGATAAACAGAGAACCGCTAACAACCAGCGCATCGGAGCTATATCCCAGGTCATCGGAGCCGCCATGGCGGTCACGTTTTCTTGTAGTGCGCGCGCAAGGCCTCAACGGACTCATTGCGCACGGGGTAGGTCTGCGCTACCCGGTCGGCAAAGTAGCATTCTAAGGTACGGCCGACCGTCGGGAAAGCCAGCTCTGACCATGGGATGTCACGTTCGTGGAACAACTTCACCTCCAGGCTTTCGGCGCCGACGGCAAAGTCCAGGTCGACCAGCTCGGCGCGAAAAAACACATGCATCTGGCTGATATGCGGCAGATCGAACAGGGTGTAGAGGCTCAGCCCTTGCACGCGGGCGCAAGCCTCTTCCAGCGTTTCCCGGGCGGCAGCCTGCTGCATGGTCTCACCGTTCTCCATAAAGCCGGCGGGGAGCGTCCAGTAGCCGCGGCGCGGCTCAATCGCTCGACGGCAGAGCAGTACTTGCTCGCCCCATACTGGCACGCAGCCGGCGACGATTCGCGGGTTCTGGTAATGGATGGTCTGGCACTCAACGCAGACGAAGCGCGGGCGGTTATCGCCCTCCGGAATGCGCTGCGTCACGGGGCTACCGCACTGGCTACAAAACTTCATGCCGGATCCTCTGTGTTCGTCGTCCATCTTGGCGCGCGGGTGGCCTTGGCGGCAAGTTGTCGAGGAGGCAAAGTCACGCTGCTGAATGATGCCACCTGGTGGCGCAGGGCTTGGGCGAGCCGGTTCTTTCATGCCATGATGCCGAGCAGAACAAAAGACCGAGAATGCCCATGCTCGATGAGCTACTCCACCGTGTGCGCAGCTATACGCCGCGCGTTCTGGAGACCGACCATAGCTTCCCAGAGGCGGCGGTGCTGGTGCCTATCACCCGCAGCGACGCGCCGGAACTGGTGCTGACTTTGCGTGCCAGTGGTCTGTCGACCCATGGCGGCGAAGTCGCCTTCCCCGGTGGGCGGCGCGACCCGGAAGACCGCGATCTGATTGATACCGCGCTGCGTGAGGCGCAGGAGGAAATCGGTCTGCCGGCGGGTTTGGTCGAAGTGATTGGCCCGCTCAGTAGCCTGGTGTCGCGGCACGGCATTCAGGTCACACCTTATGTTGGCATTGTCCCCGCTTACGTCGAGTATCAGGCCAACGATGGCGAAATCGCCTCGGTCTTCACGGTGCCGCTGGAGTTCTTTCGCGACGATCCGCGGGAGATGACTCATCGCATCGACTACCTCGGCCGCAGTTGGTATGTACCGAGTTATCGCTATGGCGAATATAAAATCTGGGGCCTGACCGCGATCATGGTGGTTGAATTGGTCAATCTGCTTTACGACGCAGGGATCTCCCTGCATCAGCCTTCCGAATCCTTTATCAACCTGGGCTGAATGGTCGCAGTTTTGAGGGCAACATCATGAAATATCGCCTGGGACAGTCGAGTGTCGACGTGCATCCGGACAGTTGGGTTGCGCCGAATGCCACCTTGGTTGGCAAGGTCAAGCTGGAGCCTGGGGCCAGTGTCTGGTTCAACGTGGTGCTGCGTGGCGATAACGAACTGATCCATATCGGTGAGAACAGTAACGTGCAGGACGGAACGGTGATGCACACCGACATGGGCTATCCACTGTCCATCGGCAAGGGCGTGACCATTGGTCATAACGCCATGCTGCATGGCTGCTCGGTCGGCGAGTACAGCCTGATCGGGATTAACGCCGTGGTGCTCAACGGCGCCAAGATCGGCAAGTACTGCATCATCGGCGCTAACGCCTTGATTGGCGAAGGCAAAGAAATTCCGGACGGCTCTTTGGTGATGGGCTCACCGGGTAAGGTGGTGCGCGAGCTGACTGAAGCTCAGAAGAAAATGCTCGAAGCCAGCGCCGCGCACTACGTACATAACGCCCAGCGCTACGCGCGCGATTTGGTCGAGCAGGACGCTTGATGGACGTTGAGCGTCCAGTGGCCTCGCCTTGCGTGAGTGTCTGTGCGCTGGACGATGCGGATATCTGCATCGGCTGCCAGCGCAATGTGGAGGAAATCACCCGCTGGAGCCGCATGGATAACCGCGAGCGGCGCCACGTGCTGAGCCTCTGCCTGGAGCGCGCCCGCGCCAATGGCCAGTTGTTGATTGAGCCGACAAAATCTTTTTGATTGCCGAACCCTTTTATTTCTAAGGATGCTCCCATGCCCCGTATCGGAACCCCTTTGTCGCCGAGTGCGACGCGCGTCTTGCTCTGCGGCTCTGGTGAGCTGGGCAAGGAGGTGGTGATCGAACTGCAGCGCCTGGGCGTTGAAGTGATTGCCGTCGACCGTTATGCCAATGCGCCGGCCATGCAGGTGGCGCACCGCAGCCATGTCGTCGACATGCTCGACGGGGCGGCGCTACGCGCGGTCATCGAGCAGGAGCAGCCGCACTACATCGTTCCGGAAATCGAAGCCATTGCCACCGCCACCTTGGCCGAGCTGGAGGTCGAAGGCTTCACCGTGATTCCTACGGCGCGTGCGGCGCAGCTGACCATGAATCGTGAAGGTATTCGTCGGCTGGCGGCGGAAGAGCTGGGTTTGCCGACTTCGCCTTATCGCTTTGCCGACTCTTTTCAAGAGTGCCAGGAGGCGGTTGAAGCGCTGGGCTTTCCGTGCCTGATCAAGCCGATCATGAGCTCCTCGGGCAAGGGGCAGTCGGTGCTGAAAAGCCTGGATGACCTGCAAGCTGCTTGGGACTATGCCCAGGCGGGTGGCCGTGCGGGAAAGGGGCGGGTGATCGTCGAGGGTTTTATCGACTTCGACTATGAGATTGCCTTGCTCACCGTTCGGCATGTCGGCGGTACTACGTTCTGTCAGCCGGTCGGCCATCGCCAGGTCAAGGGTGACTATCAAGAGTCCTGGCAGCCGCAGGTGATGAGTCCGAAGGCGCGGGCCGAGGCCGAGCGGATTGCCCTTGCCGTCACCGGATCGTTGGGTGGGCGAGGATTGTTCGGCGTTGAGCTGTTCGTTAAAGGTGACCAGGTGTGGTTTTGCGAAATTTCGCCACGCCCGCACGATACCGGACTGGTGACGCTGATTTCCCAGGATCTCTCCGAATTTGCCCTGCATGCCCGTGCCATTCTTGGCCTGCCAATTCCGGCGATTCGTCAGCTCGGCCCCTCGGCTTCTGCGGTAGTACTAGTCGAAGGTAAATCGACGCAAACCAGTTTCGCCAACCTTGGCGCCGCTCTGAGTGAGCCGGATACCGCGCTGCGCTTGTTCGGTAAACCTGAAGTCAGTGGCCAGCGCCGCATGGGCGTAGCCCTTGCGCGTGATGAGTCGATCGAGGCCGCTCGGGCCAAGGCGACTCGCGCGGCACAGGCGGTGACTGTCGCATTTTGAGATCTTGGCGCGGCTGGGCCTGGTGGGCGGTCGCGCTGCCACTGTTGCCGGTGCTGCTGCCGCTAGCGCTGCAGACTCGACGTAGCGCATTGCGTCTTGCTCCGGCCGCGGGTCCGACTCATGGATTGGCAGGTGTGGCGTTTCCAGCTGCGCCGCTGCGTCTGTTGTTGCTCGGGGAGTCTACGGTAGCGGGGGTTGGCGTTTCGTGTCTGGATTTTGCCTTGGTGGGGCAACTGGCGAGCGCTCTGGCTGAACGGCTGGGGCGGCCAGTGTCATGGCGGGCATTGGGCGAGAATGGCATCACGGCCGAGCAGGCCTGCAGGCACTGGCTGCCCTTGGCGCAGGAGCCGCCCGCCGATTTGGTGGTGTTGGTGTTTGGCGTCAACGACACCACGCAGTGCAGCTCTTCGCGTACCTGGCATAACGCTCTCGAGCGGTTGATTAATCATTTCCGTGCGCAGGGCGCGCAAGTGGTCTGTACCGCGGTGCCACCCCTGCAGCATTTCAGCGCTTTACCCTGGCTATTGCGGCAGTTGCTCGGTTGGCGTGCAAGCCTGCTCGATAACCAGTTGTGCCTGCTTGCGCAGCGGTTGGGCGCGGCGTATTGCCCCGCAGCAGTCACCATGCGCAAGGATTACCTTGCGATCGACGGTTATCACCCGTCGGTGCTTGGTTATCGGGTTTGGGGAGAGGCGCTGGCGCTGTGGCTGAGTGAAGAGCCCAACTAAGTTAAGCGCGGCACAACGAGGCGGTGTGCGTCAGGCTTGGCCAGTTCGATTTCAGTCTGATTCGCTTTGCGGTGTGGGCTGAGCGATTGGTGTGGGCCGCCAGACCCGCACGCTCTTCACTCGATTGTCTGTGGATTGCAGGATTTCCAGGCGGTACGGGCCGATCTTCAGGCAGACGGCACTCTCTGGAATGCTTTCCAGTGCCTCGGTGATCAGGCCGTTGAGGGTCTTGGGACCATCGCAGGGCAGGCTCCAGCCCAGCGCCTTGTTCACTTCGCGGATATAGGCCGCGCCGTCGATGACCTGGGTGCCGTCGTCCTGCGGGTGAATGTCCGGGCTACGCAGGGCGTCCTGATTGCTGAAGTCGCCGACGATTTCTTCGAGGATGTCTTCCAGGGTGACGATGCCGAGCACATCGCCATACTCGTCGACAACGATGCCGATGCGCCGCTTGTGCTTCTGGAAATTGACCAGCTGAATCGACAGCGGCGTGCTTTCCGGGACGAAATACGGTTCGTGGCTGGCTTGGCTGAGGGCTTCTTTAGTCAGTTGGTCGTGGGTCAGCAGGCGGGCGATCTGGCGCATATGCACCACGCCCTCGATCTGGTTGATGTCGTTGCGAAACACCGGCAATCGCGTGTGGGGCGTGGTGCGCAGTTGGGTAATGATGTCTTCCAGTGAATCTTCCAGATCGATCCCGGCGACTTCATTGCGCGGGATCATGATGTCGTTCACCGTGACGGTTTCCAGGTCGAGAATGCCGAGCAGCATGCTCTGGCGGTTCTGCGGCAGCTCGTGACTCGATTCGCGCACCACGCTGCGCAGCTCTTCGGTGGTCAGGCCGTCATTGCGTTTGCTGCTCGGGTCGACACCACACAGCTTGAGCAGGCCATTACTTACGCCATTGAGTAGCCACACCAGCGGCGAAAGAATCTTCAAGAGCAGCATAAGCGGCAGGCTGGTGGGGTAGGCGACCGCTTCCGGGCGCAGGATGGCCAGCGTTTTTGGGGCGATTTCACCGAAAATCAGCAGGATGATGGTGAGTGCCACGGTGGCGATCGCGATGCCTGCATCGCCCCACAACTGTATGGCCAGGGCGGTGGCGATCGCGGCGGCGAAAATGTTGACGAAGGTGTTGCCAACCAAAATGATCCCAAGCAGGCGATCCGGGCGGTTCAGCAAGGTGCTGGCACGCTTGGCGCCACGATGTCCTTGCTTGGCCAAATTCCGCAGGCGATAGCGGTTGAGGCTGAGCATGCCGGTTTCGGAGCTGGAGAAAAACGCCGAGCAAGCAATCAGGAATACCAGCAAGCCAATCAGGAACGCAGGATTTAAGTCGTACACAGGCGGCGACCTACATGTGCAGAATGAATTCGCGTACCAGCTTGCTGCCGAAATACGCCAGCATCAGCAGGCAGAAGCCGGCCAGCGTCCAGCGAATGGCCTTGTGCCCGCGCCAGCCGCGCTGATGCCGGCCCCACAGCAGCACGGCAAAAATCACCCACGCCACGCCGGCGAGCAAGGTTTTATGTGCCAGATGCTGGGCGAATAGGTCTTCGAGGAACAGCCAGCCGGACAGCAGCGACAACGACAGCAGCACCCAGCCGGCCCAGAGAAAACCGAACAGCAGGCTTTCCATGGTTTGTAGCGGCGGGAAGTTTTTGCTCAGGCCGGACGGGTGTTTATTCTTCAGTTGGTGATCCTGCAGCAGCAACAGCAGCGACTGGAGTGCAGCGATGGTCAGCATGCCGTAAGCCAGGATCGACAATAGGATATGCACCAGGATGCCAGGCTCTTCGTCAATCACTTGCACCGTGCCGGCTGGGACAAATAGCGCTAGCAAAACTGTTAAGCAGGCCAGTGGGAACAGCAGCAGGAGCAGGTTCTCCACAGGAATCCGTATGCACGCCAGCAGCGTCAAGAGGATCACCGAAGCCGTGATCAGACTAGCGGCGCTGAAGAAGTCGAGGTTGAGACCGGCCGGGGTGATCAGCTGGATAAACAGGCTGAAGCCATGGGCGAGCAGGGCGAGGACGCCGAGTAGGGTCAGCAAGCGTTTGTCCGGCGCTACGCGCTGGGACAGGCGAATGCCTTGGTAGGCCGTAGCGCCGGCATATAGGCAGGCGGCAGCGAGGCTGGGCAGCAGAGGGTGCATAAATCCTTGTAAGGCGAGCCCGAAAGACCGTGAGTGTGGCATAAAACCGCCAATTCACGAAAGACCGCTGGCGGTGTCGGCGTTGCTGAGTCTTCGTTATAATCTGCCGCTTGCCGCAAGCTCAACCTCGGCTCCAGAGAGCCTGAAAGGAACGCGCATGTTCGAAAATCTTACCGACCGCCTCTCCCAGACCCTGCGTAATGTCACTGGCAAGGCCAAGCTGACCGAGGACAACATCAAGGATACTTTGCGTGAAGTGCGCATGGCCTTGCTCGAAGCCGACGTCGCGTTGCCGGTGGTCAAAGACTTCGTCAATAAGGTCAAAGACCGCGCAGTCGGCACAGAAGTATCTAAAAGCCTGACGCCGGGGCAGGCCTTCGTGAAGATCGTCCGCGCCGAGCTCGAAGAGCTAATGGGCGCGGCCAACGAAGATCTGGCGCTGAACACAACGCCACCTGCGGTCGTGTTGATGGCGGGCCTGCAAGGTGCGGGTAAGACCACCACGGTCGGCAAGCTGGCGCGCTTTCTGAAAGAGCGCAAAAAGAAGACGGTGATGGTGGTCTCGGCGGACGTTTACCGCCCAGCGGCGATCAAGCAGCTGGAAACCTTGGCTGCCGATATTGGCGTGACCTTCTTCCCCTCGGACCTCAGCCAGAAGCCGGTGGCCATCGCTGAAGCGGCGATCAAGGAAGCCAAGCTCAAGTTCATCGATGTCGTGATCGTCGATACCGCCGGTCGTCTGCATATCGATGCCGAAATGATGGCCGAAATTCAGACGGTTCACGCCGCGATCAAGCCGATCGAGACACTGTTCGTGGTGGATGCCATGACCGGTCAGGACGCGGCCAACACCGCTAAGGCCTTTGGCGAGGCGCTGCCGCTGACTGGCGTAGTGCTGACCAAGGTCGATGGTGACGCTCGTGGCGGCGCAGCACTGTCGGTGCGGGCGATTACCGGCAAGCCGATCAAGTTCATTGGTATGGGCGAGAAGAGCGATGCGCTTGAGCCTTTCCATCCCGATCGTATCGCTTCGCGCATTCTCGGCATGGGGGATGTGCTCAGCCTGATCGAGCAGGCTGAGCAGAACCTCGATCGTGAGAAAGCCGACAAGCTGGCGAAGAAGCTGAAGAAAGGCAAAGGCTTCGATCTGGAAGACTTCCGTGATCAGTTACAACAGATGAAAAGCATGGGCGGCCTCGGTGGGCTGATGGACAAGTTGCCGAATATCGGTGGGGTCAACCTGGCGCAAATGGGTAACGCCCAGGGCGCGGCGGAGAAGCAGTTCAAGCAGATGGAAGCCATCATCAACTCGATGACTCCAGGCGAGCGGCGTGACCCGGACGTGATCAGCGGCTCGCGTAAGCGTCGCATCGCCATGGGTTCCGGCACTCAAGTGCAGGACATTGGGCGATTGATCAAGCAGCACAAGCAAATGCAGAAAATGATGAAAAAGGTCACCGCCAAAGGCGGTATGGCCAAGATGATGCGCGGCATGGGCGGGATGTTCCCTGGCGGCATGCCGAAGATGTAAGGGGGGCTGTCATAAGGCGGCTGAAAAAGAGATTTGCAAAAAGCCTGATAATCCTTAGAATATGCGGCCTTTCGGGCCTAGTGCCCAGCATGCATTTTTAGTTTTGCAGCACCGACTACAGGAACGATGTTCACATGGTAACCATCCGTCTTGCCCGTGGCGGCTCCAAGAAGCGCCCGTTTTACCACCTGACCGTGACCGACAGCCGCAATGCGCGCGACGGTCGTTTCGTTGAGCGTATTGGCTTCTTCAACCCGGTTGCCGCTGGTGGTGAAGTGCGTCTGTCCGTTGATCAGGAACGCGCTACCTACTGGCTCGGCCAGGGCGCACAGCCGTCTGAGCGTGTTGCTCAGCTGCTCAAGGATGCCGCTAAGGCAGCAGCCTAAGCAGCATGAACGCGACGCCAGCTCCCGCCGATGATTTGATCGTCATCGGTAAGATTGTTTCGGTGCACGGTGTTCGCGGCGAGGTGAAGGTCTTTTCCTTTACCGATCCGATTGACAACCTGCTGGATTACCATCGCTGGACGCTTAGGCGTGACGGTGAGGTTCGACAGGTTGAGCTTGCCAGCGGGCGCTTGCAGAACAAGGTCCTCGTGGCAAAGCTGAAGGGGCTCGATGACCGTGAAGAGGCACGCCTTCTCGCGGGTTTCGAAATTTGTGTGCTCCGCAGCTTGCTCCCAGATCTGACCGACGGCGAGTACTACTGGTACCAGCTAAAAGGTTTGAAGGTCATCGACCAGGCCGGGCAATTGCTCGGGCGCATCGATCACCTGCTGGAAACTGGCGCTAATGATGTGATGGTGGTCAAGCCCTGTGCAGACAGCCTGGATGATCGTGAACGCTTGCTGCCCTACACGGCGCACTGTGTGTTGACGGTTGATCTGGCGGCCGGCGAGATGCGGGTTGACTGGGATGCGGACTTTTAAGCAACTGGTTAGTAGTAATCATGGCTAGCCTGCGCGTCGAAGTCATCAGTCTGTTCCCGGAAATGTTTGCAGCCATCAGCGAATATGGCATTACCAGCCGCGCGGTGAAACAGGGGCTATTGCAGCTGACCTGCTGGAATCCACGGAACTACACCGAAGATCGCCACCAGACGGTGGATGATCGGCCTTTTGGTGGCGGTCCGGGCATGGTGATGAAAATCAAGCCTCTGGAAGGCGCTTTGGCGGATGCCAAGCAAGCCGCCGGAGAGAAGGCGAAGGTGATTTACCTGTCGCCGCAAGGCCGCCAACTGAAGCAGTCGGCGGTCCGCGAACTGGCGAAAGAGGAGGCTTTGATCCTCATCGCCGGGCGTTATGAAGGCATCGATGAGCGTTTCATTGAAGCGCATGTCGATGAAGAGTGGTCGATTGGTGACTACGTACTCTCCGGTGGCGAGCTACCGGCGATGGTCCTGATCGATGCGGTGACGCGTCTGCTGCCCGGTGCATTGGGTCATGCGGATTCGGCTGAGGAAGACTCCTTTACGGATGGCTTGCTCGACTGCCCGCACTACACCCGACCGGAGGTGTATGCGGATAAGCGCGTTCCCGACGTGTTGCTGAGTGGCAATCACGCACATATCCGGCGCTGGCGTTTGCAGCAGTCCCTTGGTCGGACTAGTGAACGGCGCGCCGATCTTCTGGAAAGCCGCTCGCTTTCTGGAGAAGAGAAAAAGCTGTTGGCGGAGTATCTCCGACAACGGGACGATAGTTAACGTATCGATGGCAAGCCAGTTGGTTTGTCTTAGGAGCACAGCATGACTAACAAAATTATTCTGCAACTCGAAGCAGAGCAGATGAGCAAAGTGATTCCTCCTTTTGCTCCGGGCGACACCGTAGTCGTTCAGGTTAAAGTGAAAGAAGGCGATCGTTCGCGTTTGCAAGCGTTCGAGGGCGTGGTAATTGCCAAGCGTAACCGTGGTGTGAACAGTGCTTTCACTGTTCGTAAAATTTCCAACGGTGTTGGCGTTGAGCGTACCTTCCAGACTTACAGCCCGCTGGTTGATAGCCTGGCTGTGAAGCGTCGTGGTGACGTGCGTAAAGCCAAGCTTTACTACCTGCGTGACCTGTCCGGCAAGGCAGCACGTATCAAGGAAAAACTGGCTTAATCCCGGTTTTCTTTGCGAAAAAAGCAGCCCACGGGCTGCTTTTTTCTTGCCTGCTTGCCTGGAGTTTGCCAAAGGCATGTTTTCCAGTGACAAGTGGTTTGTACGGTTAGTTCATTAACTAATGGAGCTCGCCACACAAGCTACTAGCGCCTGCCCAGGCGGCAGCGCACAACAACGACAATATCCGCAGCACAGTGGCAGCCACAGTGATTCATTCAGGTAGTAGTGGTATGACCCTTAGAGAGCAAGAAATCCTCCGGCGTACTGATCTGTCGGAAACCCGCGTCACCAAGGCGGTATTCCCGCCGACCACCAACCATCACAACACCTTGTTCGGTGGCACCGCGCTGGCCTGGATGGATGAAGTGTCGTTTATCACCGCCACGCGGTTTTGCCGTTTGCCGCTGGTAACGGTGTCCTCTGATCGCATCGATTTCAAGCATCCGATCCCCGCCGGCTCCATCGTCGAGCTAGTGGGTCGAGTGGTTAAGGTCGGCAATACCAGCCTCAAGGTTGAGGTCGAGGTGTTTGTCGAGAGCATGTACAGTGACGGTCGCGAGAAGGCCATCAATGGTTTGTTCAGCTTCGTCGCCATCGACGAGGACAAACATCCGGTTCCGGTGTTGCCTGACTCAGTCGTACAGCCCAACGCTGCAGCCTGATTCAGACAAAAATGAGTAGATATAAAAAAGGCGCCAGTCAGGCGCCTTTTGCTTGCACTCGATTCAGGGGTGCAAGCTGATTTTCAGTGAGGCCTGTGATAAGTCGATGTCTTGCAGGTTCAGGTTGCCGAGGCTCTGGCCCGGGGGCGCAGCCGTCACGCGGATGTTGTCGAAGCGCAGCTCACCGATGGAGCTGGGCAGGCGCACGTTCAGTGTGCCGTCCGCATTGATGGCTGACGTGAGTTTGCTGGTGTCGTAGCGCACATCAGTCATCGAGGTTTCCGCTTCAAGATTATTCAGCACAGGCATGACTAGCTTGGCCAGCTGACTGACCGTGCCAAGCCCATCGCCATTTTCCGCCTGCATGAATAGCCCTTGCAGCACGTCGTCCAACCCTTGGGCGCTAACATCGCTCATCTCCAAGTCGCTCAAGGGTTGGAAGCCCCGCGGGGTTTCCTGGCGGCTGAGGCTGCTGGGTGGTTGGCGAATATCCGCGCTGGCCATTTGGAAAGGGCTGAGCAGGGCGGCGACTAGCGTGGCAGCGATGCGTAGATTGCTTTGTTTCTTCAGGGCTTTGGTCAGCTGCCGCTCGGTCAGCAGACCTTGTTCGAGCAGAATCTCACCGAGGCGCACGTGGCTGGTGAGTTGCAGTCGAATGGCCGCCTCCAGTTGGGCGTGGCTGATCAATCCCTTGTTGAGCAGGATCTGACCAAGGCGTGAGCGCTGTTGATTGGGCATGGAGTGCGTCCGGCAAGCTGTAGTGGCGAGATGCAATCATGGCTTTACCAGGCACGGCTGTCACCAACCCAAAGATAGGGTGACGAGCTGTTTTTCTACGAGCGTAGGCCTAGTGCGACTGGCTGGGCGTGTCGCTGTCGGCACTGCTGTCAGGTTCAATCAAGGCGACCAATATCCAGCCCGGCTGCGGCAACAAGCGATGCCCGGGAGTCACGACATGTACCCGCCCCTCGGCATCGCGGGCGAATAGCAAGACGGCGCGGGTGCCATGCAACGCTTGGTAGTCGCTCCAGCCGAAGCCGGGAGTCAGAGTGGTGCTGTGCAGTTCGGCGCCTTGGTGTTGTTTGCTGACCAGTTGCGAGTAGGTCAGTGCCTCGCTACCGAAGGCCTGACCACGGTGTTCGTGACTGGCGCGGTGTTTGTCGCTGCGGCGATTTTCCAGGCCGCTGGCCAGGCTGTACAGGCTCTGCTGGCTGAACTCATGGCGAAAACGCATGCAGGCCAGGGTATTCAACTCGCCGGCCCGAGACAGAGCGAGCAGGTAGCCCAAACCGACCAGGTCGAGATTTGCCTCGGCATGTTGCGAGGCCGGATTACCGAAATAAGTCGGCAAGTTTTCCATGCGTGCGGCGCTGATATTTTCCCAGCTGGAGTCGGTCAGCAAGACGCGACTGCCCAGTTGCTGCAAGGCCTTGCCGAAGGTGCGTGCCATCGGGTGTGCACCGACAATCAAAAATCCGCTCGGGGCCGGCTTCGCGACCTTCAGCAGGCGCGCCACCGGCCGCGCCGTAGCGCTTTGCAGGACCACGGTGCCGATGATGACGGCGAAAGTCAGTGGCACCAGTAACTCGGCACCCTCGTGTCCGGCTTCGGCCAAGCGAATGGCGAAGATGGCCGAGACCGCGGCGGCAACGATTCCACGCGGGGCGATTCAGGCCAGCAGCCCGCGTTCTCGCCAACTGAGGCTGGCCCCCAGGTGGAGAGCGCTACGTTGAGCGGCCGCGCGACGAATTGGATCACCAGCAGCAAGAGCACCCCCGCAGGCGCCAGGCCAACCATTGGCAGGCGAGGGCGGCGGCTCCGATACCACCGATGGCGAGAAGGATGTGTTGCTCGTTCATCTAGTTTCCTTGGGGGCGGACTACCCTGGCCGTACATGGCCAGGCTGTGAAAGACTACCGTCGCCTTCACGCCAGACATAGCCCCCACATGCCCGCTCTTGACCATCCGTTGATTGACCACTTTCTTGATGCCCTGTGGCTGGAGAAAGGCCTGTCAGAACATACCCGTTCGGCCTATCGCAGCGACCTCGCGCATTTCAACGGCTGGTTGCAGGAACGTGGCCTGGAATTGCCGGATGCTGGCCGCGAAGTGATCCTCGATCACCTGGCCTGGCGTCTGGATGCCGGCTATGTGGCGCGTTCTACCGCGCGCTTTCTCTCAGGGCTGCGCGGCTTCTACCGCTTTCTCCTGCGGGAAAACCTGATCGCAACTGATCCGACCTTGCAGGTGGAGATGCCGAAACTGGGGCGGCCGCTGCCTAAATCCTTATCCGAAGCCGATGTCGAAGCGCTGCTGGCAGCGCCGGAGTTGGGTGAGCCGATCGGTCTGCGCGACCGTGCCATGCTCGAAGTGCTGTACGCCTGTGGCCTGCGGGTGACCGAGCTGATCAGCCTGACTCTTGAGCAGGTCAACCTGCGTCAAGGTGTGCTGCGGGTGTTCGGTAAGGGCAGCAAAGAGCGGCTGGTGCCGCTGGGTGAAGAGGCGATCATCTGGATCGAGCGCTACGTGCGGGAGGCGCGGCCCTTTCTGCTGGACGGCAAACCGAGCGATGTGCTGTTTCCCAGTCAGCGTGGCGAGCAGATGACTCGGCAGACTTTCTGGTATCGGATCAAGCATCAGGCCAAGGTTGCCGGGATCGCTAAATCGCTGTCGCCGCACACCTTACGGCATGCCTTCGCCACGCATTTGCTCAACCATGGTGCCGACTTGCGCGTGGTGCAGATGTTGCTAGGTCACAGCGATCTGTCGACCACGCAGATTTATATCCACATCGCTCGTGCACGTCTGCAGGAGTTGCATGCGCAGCACCATCCACGAGGCTGAGACGCCCGTCCGACCTGCTGCGGTCGGCCTGCAAAGGCTTCTATGGTAGGCTTCGTCAACCGTTGTACCGTCCGCCGCTCGACAGGAGTATCCATGCGCGTGACCCGAATTTTCGCCGCCGTAGCCCTCGGTTTGGCCAGCACGCTTGCTCTGGCTGCCGATCCCGATCAGGCCATCCGCAAGACGCTGCAGTCGCTGCAACCTGACATGGCGATCGAGGCGATTGCGGAAAGCACCATGCCCGGTCTGTTTCAGATTCAACTGAAGGGCGGGCGTTTGCTGTATGCCAGCGCCGATGGCCAGTTCATCATTCAAGGCTATCTGTTCCAGTTCAAGGACGGTGAGGCGGTGAACTTGACGGAAAAAGCCGAAAGCCGCTCCATCGCCAAGGAAGTCAATGCGATTCCGCTGAGCGAAATGGTGGTGTTTGCGCCGAAAAGTCCGAAAACGCATATCACCGTGTTCACCGATACCGACTGTGGCTACTGCCAGAAACTGCACAGCGAAGTCCCGGAGCTGAACCGTCGGGGTGTCGAAGTGCGCTATGTCGCCTTCCCGCGTCAGGGGTTGGGTAGCCATGGTTACAACACCATGGTGAGCGTCTGGTGCTCGAAGGACCGCCAGGCGGCGATGAACCTGGCCAAAGGCCGCGAAGAGCTGCCTGCCGCGCAGTGTGAAAACCCGGTGGCCAAGCAGTTCCAGTTGGGGCAGATGATTGGGGTGAATGGCACACCGGCCATCGTCCTGGCTAACGGCCAACTGATTCCAGGCTATCAGCCAGCCCCGCAGCTGGCCAAAATAGCGCTAGAGGCTAAGTAATCCGCGCTTGGCACTTGATTGACTAATAGAGAGCCGCTTCGTAAGGTGCGGCTCTTTTCTACGGCCGGAGCTTGCTCCGGCCGTTTTACGCAGTGCAGATGGGGAGTTCAGTGTGAAACCGGTCAAAGTAGGCATCTGTGGGCTGGGTACCGTCGGTGGCGGTACCTTCAACGTGCTCAAACGCAACGCCGAGGAAATCGCGCGGCGTGCCGGGCGTGGCATCGAAGTGGCGCAGATTGCCCTGCGCTCGCAGAACCCTCTGTGCGACATTACCGGTACACCCATTACCAACGACGTCTTCGACGTTGCCAGCAACCCGGAAATCGACGTGGTCATCGAGCTGATCGGTGGCTACACCGTCGCTCGCGAACTGGTGCTCAAGGCCATTGAAAACGGCAAGCATGTGGTCACTGCGAACAAGGCGCTGATCGCCGTTCACGGCAACGAAATCTTCGCCAAGGCCCGCGAGAAGGGCGTCATCGTCGCCTTCGAGGCCGCTGTGGCCGGCGGCATCCCGGTGATCAAGGCGATTCGTGAGGGCCTGGCCGGCAACCGCATCAACTGGGTGGCTGGGATCATCAACGGTACCGGCAACTTCATCCTCACTGAAATGCGTGAGAAGGGCCGCGCCTTCGAAGACGTGCTGAAAGAAGCCCAGGAACTCGGCTATGCCGAAGCGGACCCGACCTTCGACGTCGAGGGTATCGATGCCGCGCACAAGCTGACCATCCTCGCCTCCATTGCCTTCGGTATTCCGCTGCAGTTCGACAAGGCCTACACCGAAGGCATCACTAAGCTGACTACCGCCGACGTCAACTACGCCGAAGCCTTGGGTTATCGCATCAAGCACCTGGGCGTGGCGCGCAGCACTGCTGCCGGCATCGAACTGCGCGTGCATCCGACCCTGATCCCGGCCGACCGCCTGATCGCTAACGTCAACGGCGTGATGAACGCGGTGATGGTCAACGGTGACGCCGCAGGCAGCACACTGTTCTACGGCGCCGGCGCCGGCATGGAGCCGACCGCTTCGTCGGTGGTGGCCGATCTGGTCGACGTGGTGCGGGCACTGACCACCGACCCGGAAAACCGCGTACCGCACCTGGCCTTCCAGCCGGACTCGTTGTCCGCCCACCCGATCCTGCCGATCGAAGCCTGCGAAAGCGCCTACTACCTGCGCATCCAGGCCAAGGATCATCCGGGTGTGCTGGCTCAGGTGGCGACCATCCTCTCTGAACGCGGCATCAACATCGAATCGATCATGCAGAAGGAAGTCGAAGAACACGACGGCCTGGTGCCGATGATCCTCGTCACGCATCGCGTGGAAGAAAAACGCATGAACGACGCTATCGCCGCCCTGGAAGCCCTGAACGATGTGGTCGGCAGCGTAGTGCGGATCCGCGTCGAGCAGTTGAACTAGATTTAAGAGGAAGTGGTCATGCGTTATATCAGTACCCGCGGCCAGGCTCCGGCCCTGAATTTCGAAGATGTGTTGCTAGCCGGCCTGGCCAGCGACGGCGGCCTGTACGTGCCGGAGAACCTGCCGCGCTTCAGTGTTGAAGAGATCGCCTCCTGGGCCGGCCTGCCGTACCACGAGCTGGCTTTCCGGGTGATGCGCCCGTTCGTTACCGGCAGCATTCCGGATGCCGACTTCAAAAAGATCCTGGAAGAAACCTACGGCGTGTTCGCCCACAACGCCGTGGCGCCGCTGCGCCAGCTGAATGGCAACGAATGGGTGCTGGAGCTGTTCCACGGCCCGACCTTGGCGTTCAAGGATTTCGCCCTGCAGTTGCTCGGCCGTCTGCTCGATTATGTGCTGGAGAAGCGCGGCGAACGCGTGGTGATCCTCGGTGCCACCTCCGGCGATACTGGTTCGGCGGCCATCGAAGGTTGCCGTCGTTGCGATAACGTCGACATCTTCATCCTCCATCCGCACAACCGCGTCTCGGAAGTGCAGCGCCGGCAGATGACTACCATCCTCGGCGAGAACATCCACAACATCGCCGTCGAAGGCAACTTCGACGACTGCCAGGAGATGGTCAAGGACAGCTTCGCTGACCAGGGCTTCCTCAAAGGCACGCGGCTGGTGGCGGTCAACTCGATCAACTGGGCGCGGATCATGGCCCAGATCGTTTACTACTTCCATGCAGCCTTGCAGCTCGGCGGTCCGGCCCGCTCCATCGCGTTCTCGGTGCCGACCGGCAACTTCGGCGACATCTTCGCCGGCTACCTGGCGCGCAACATGGGCCTGCCGATCAGCCAGTTGATCGTCGCGACCAACCGTAACGACATCCTGCATCGCTTCATGAGCGGCAATCAGTATGTGAAAGACACCCTGCACCCGACCCTGTCGCCGTCGATGGACATCATGGTCTCCTCGAACTTCGAGCGCCTGCTGTTCGACCTGCACGGCCGCAACGGCGCCGCCATCGCTGGTTTGATGGATACCTTCAAGCAGGGTGGCGGTTTCAGCGTCGAAGAAGATCGCTGGGTCGAGGCGCGCAAGCTGTTCGATTCTCTCGCGGTCAATGACGAGGAAACCTGCGAAACCATCGCCCAGGTGTTCGAGGAATGCGGCGAGCTGCTTGACCCGCACACCGCCATCGGCGTCAAAGCCGGCCGCGATTGCCGCCGCAGCCTGGCCGTGCCGATGGTGGTGCTCGGCACCGCACACCCGGTGAAATTCCCCGAAGCGGTGGTTAAGGCCGGCGTCGGCCAGGCACCGGTACTGCCGGCGCACCTGACCGACCTGTTCGAGCGGAAAGAACGTTGCACTGTACTGGCCAATGACCTGAAGACGATTCAGGGCTTTGTCAGCCAGCATGGCAATCGGGGAAAACCGCTTTAGGGCGTGCTACCAGCGAAGCGAGGCCGGCTGCGAAGCCGGCCTTTTCGTTTGTGCGTAAAGCTACTGGGCGATGCCGTAGCGCATCAGCAGGGCCTGCAGTTCGCCGCTTTGCTTCAAGGCGCCGATCGCCTGGTTGAGTTGTGGCAGCAACTGACTGGCCGCCGAGTGACGCGCCAGAGCCATGAAATAGGGCGCTTCGTAATAGGGCCGCGGGGCATGGGCGATTTGCCCGCTGAACTCGGGGCGACGCATGAGCTCGAGCGCGGTCAGGTCGATGGCCAGGAAGGCATCGACGCGGCCGAGCTTGGCCATTTCGAACAGCTGCTGCACGGAAACCACTTCGACCACTTGCAACGGTAGCTCGCGTCGCGCCTGATCGAAAGCGGCGCCGTAGTTGTGGCCGATGACGATACCGATCAGCAGCCCCTGCAGGTCGCGCCAGTCGTTGAACTGGATAGGCAGTGGACGCTTGACGTTGTAATAGACGTAACCGCGTTTTTGCAGGATGGGGTCGGAGAAAGTCAGGAAGCTGGCGCGCTCGTCGTTGTAACTGACCAGGGTGGCGCCGTCTTTTTCGCCCTGGCGCAGCTTCTGCATGATGCGCTGTTGTGGCAGCAGCTCGATATCCGCCTGCCGTCCCATGCGCTTGGCAACCAGTTGCAGCAGGTCGTAGGACAGGCCCTTGCTGGCCAGGCCGTGGGTTTCTTCGGTAAAGGGCGGCCAGTTGGCCTCTTCGGTGAAGTGCAGGGCTGGATCGCCAGCGACCGAGGGCTCGGCGACCGCCGGCAGCGACACGCAAAGGCCGCCGGCCAGGGTCAGGAGCAGCGATGCCAGCAGGCGGGCAGGGGCGAACTTCTTCATGGGGCCTTTCTCGTCCGCGATTCGGTTTCCAGCGCTGGGTTTCACTCTAGCGGGTTTGGCGGCGCATAGATGACGCCTCGCACCCAGGCCCGCGCTAAATGGCGCCTTCGCCACGTAGCGCTGCGACCTGTTCGGAGCTGTAGCCCAGCGCCGCCAGCACCTCGGCAGTGTGCTCGCCCAACTCCGGTCCTACCCAGTCGGCCGAGCCAGGGGTTTCCGACAACTTGGGCACTATCCCCGGCATTTTGAAGGGCTTGCCATCCGGCAGCTTGGCGGAGAGGAACATCTCGCGGGCGAGGAATTGCGGGTCGGCGAACATATCTTCCGCGGAGTAGATACGGCTGGCTGGCACCTCAGCGGTGCTCAGCGTGCTCAACACGGTGTCCAGCGGCAGCGAGCCGACCCAGCGGTCGATCACCCCGTACAGCTCGTCGCGGCGTGCATCGCGGCCGTCGTTGCTGGCGAGGTTCGGGTCATCCGCCAGGTCCTGGCGGCCGATGGCGAGCATAAAGCGTTTGAAGATCGCGTCGCCGTTGGCGCCGATCTGCACATGCTTGCCGTCGCTGGAGGTGTGGATAGAGGAGGGGGTGATGCCGGGCATGATGTTGCCGGTGCGCTCGCGGATGAATCCGAACACGTCGAACTCCGGCACCATGCTTTCCATCATCGCGAAGATCGCCTCGTACAGCGCCACGTCGACCACCTGGCCCTGACCGCCATTCACTTCGCGGTGGCGCAGCGCCATCAGCGCGCCGATCACGCCCCAGAGGGCGGCAATCGAGTCGCCGATGGAGATGCCGGTGCGTACCGGCGGGCGATCCTCGTAACCGGTGATATAGCGCAGCCCGCCCATGGATTCGCCGACCGCGCCGAAGCCTGGTTGATCCTTCATTGGGCCGGTTTGGCCGAAACCGGAGAGGCGCACCATCACCAGTTTCGGGTTCAGCGCGTGCAGCACGTCCCAGCCGAGGCCGAATTTTTCCAGCACGCCGGGGCGGAAGTTTTCGATCAGGATGTCCGCTTCGCTCAGCAGTTGTTTGAGGATGGCCTGGCCAGCCGGGTGCTTGAGGTTCAGGGTCAGCGACTTCTTGTTGCGCGCCTGCACGAACCACCACAGCGAGGTACCCTCGTAGAGCTTGCGCCATTTGCGCAGTGGGTCGCCTCCATCTGGCGATTCGACTTTGATCACCTCGGCGCCGAACTCGGCGCAAATGCGCGAGGCGAACGGACCGGCGATCAGGGTGCCGAGTTCGATGACTTTCAGGCCGGCGAGGGGTTTGGTGGCAAGGTTCATTGGCGTACCCGTGCATCAGACAGTGGCCGCGACTCTAACCTGCACGGGTCGCTTGGGGTAGACTTGCCGCCTTTCCCCGTACCTAGAAGCCCGTTCATGGCCCAGCCTTCCACGACCTATAAAGTCGACCTCAATCTCACCGATCTGGACCGCGGGGTGTATGCAACGTCGCGTCTGACCATCGCTCGCCACCCGTCCGAAACCGAAGAGCGCATGACCGTGCGCCTGCTGGCCTATGCCCTTTGGTACAACGAGCAACTGGCGTTCGGCCGCGGCCTGTCCGACGTGGATGAGCCGGCGCTTTGGGAGAAAAGCCTGGATGGTCGCGTGCTGCACTGGATCGAAGTCGGCCAGCCGGATGTCGATCGCCTGACCTGGTGCTCGCGCCGCACCGAACGCACCAGTCTGCTGGCCTATGGCAGCTTGCGCGTGTGGCAGAGCAAGGTGGTCGATGGGGCGAAGATGCTGAAAAACGTCAATATCGCCGCTGTGCCACAGGAAGCCCTGGAAGAGCTGGCCAAAGACATGCCGCGCAGCATCAGTTGGGCGGTGATGATCAGCGAAGGCACGATTTTCGTCACCGATGATCGTGGCCAGCATGAAGTGCAGCTGGAATGGTTGATGGGTGACCGCGGCTGAGGTGATCCATCCCCTCTCCCCCAGCCCCTCCCCCTGAAGGGGGAGGGGAGTAAAAGCACCGAGATCGAGTGAGTCCATGCGTATCGAGCCCCGCCCACTGCCTGCAACCCTGCCGTTTCTCGGCGACCTGCCGCCCCTGTTGACGCGTTTGTATGCCGCCCGGGGCGTGCAGTCCGCCGCTGAGCTGGATAAAGGTTTGGCGCGGTTGATTCCCTATCAGCAACTCAAAGGCATCGATGCGGCCATCGACTTGCTGGTGCTGGCGCTGGAGCAGGGCCAGCGCATCCTGATCGTCGGCGACTTCGATGCCGATGGCGCCACCGCCAGCACGGTCGGCCTGCTTGGCCTGCGTATGCTCGGCGCGGCGCATGTCGATTACCTGGTGCCGAATCGATTCGAATATGGCTATGGCCTGACCCCGGAAATCGTCGCAGTCGCGCTGGAGCGCCAGCCGCAGCTGTTGGTGACCGTGGACAACGGTATTTCCAGTGTCGAAGGTGTCGCGGCGGCGAAAGCCGCTGGCCTGAGCGTGCTGGTTACCGATCACCACTTGCCCGGCCATGAGCTGCCAGCGGCGGACGCCATCGTCAATCCCAACCAGCATGGCTGCGAATTCCCGAGTAAGGCGCTGGCCGGTGTCGGGGTGATCTTCTATGTGCTGCTGGCGCTGCGCGCACGGCTGCGTGAGCTGGACTGGTTTAACCGGACTCAGCTGAAAGAGCCGAACTTGGCCGAGCTGCTCGATCTGGTCGCGCTTGGCAGTGTTGCCGACGTGGTGCCGCTGGATGCCAACAACCGCATCTTGGTGCATCAGGGCTTGGCGCGTATTCGTGCTGGTCGCGCGCGGCCGGGCTTGCGGGCGATTCTGGAAGTGGCCGGGCGCCAGCCTGAGCGCATCACCTCCACCGACCTTGGTTTCATCCTCGGCCCGCGTTTGAACGCGGCCGGGCGGCTGGACGACATGAGTCTCGGCATCGAATGCCTGCTCTGTGACGACGACGTGCTGGCGCGCGAGATGGCGGTGCAGCTCGATCAACTGAATCAGGACCGCAAGGCCATCGAGCAAGGCATGCAGCGCGAAGCGCTGGCCCAACTCAAGGATTTACCGCTCGAGGCCATGCCGTTCGGCCTCTGCCTGTTCGAGCCGGATTGGCACCAAGGCGTGATCGGCATCCTCGCCTCACGGATGAAGGAACGCTACCACCGCCCGACCATCGCCTTCGCCGACGCCGGTGATGGCGTGCTGAAAGGCTCGGCCCGTTCGGTGCCGGGTTTCCATGTGCGCGATGCGCTGGACGCGGTGGCGGCCAAGCACCCGGGGTTGATCAGCAAGTTCGGTGGGCATGCCATGGCGGCTGGTTTGTCGCTGCCGCAAGAGAACTTCGGCGCTTTTGCTGCGGCCTTCGATGCCGAGGTGCGGCGCCAGCTCGACGAGGACGACCTGACCGGTCGGCTGCTCTCCGATGGCGCCCTGGCCGTGGAAGAGTTTCACCTGGAGCTGGCCCGCGCCCTGCGCAATGCCGGGCCGTGGGGTCAGCACTTCCCGGAGCCGCTGTTCCACGGGGTGTTCCAGTTGGTGCAGCAACGCATAGTCGGCGAGCGGCACCTGAAAGTCGTGCTGAAAAGCGAATGCGGGGCGGTGCAGCTGGACGGCATCGCTTTCGGCGTCGACCGTGAACTGTGGCCGAACCCGACGGTGCGCTGGGTTGAGCTGGCTTACAAACTCGACGTCAACGAGTACCGCGGGCAGGAAACCGTGCAACTGCTGATCGCGCATATCGCCCCACGGTAGGTTGGCGCTGAGCCGAAGGTGATGCCCAACAACCGGCCTGCAAGGCCGGGCGTCTAAGTCCGAGACCGTGAATAGGGAGTCGCGGGGCGACTCCTTGTTGGGCATCGCTGCGCTCAGCGCCAACCTACGAGAGCACCTACGGCTATCCATGGCTCAGCTCTCCAACCGCACACCAGCCTCCGTCAGACACTGACGAAGGCTGGTGCAGCAGGCTTTACCAGCCTAGCTGCTTGTTGAAGCCGAGGGCGTCGTAGTAGTCGCCCTGATAGGCGATCTTGCCGTCCTTGATGCGGATGAAGCTGACCCCTTCAAACTTCAGCGGTTTGTTGGTGGCTGGTAGCTCGGCACTCCAGGCGCCGCTGTTGGTGCCGCTGAATACCCATTGGAAGGCAATGCCATCGGCGCTGACGATCGGTTCGCCTGTCATCTTCCAGGTCAGGTCCGGCACGGCAGTCACGAATACCTTGATCACGTTGTCACGGGCAGCGGCTTTGCCTTTTTGCGGGGTACCGACGGTGATGTCGAGGTACTCGGTATCCTCTGCGAGGAAGGTTGCGGCCTTGTCCACATCGTGGGCATTCCAGGCGGCCATATAGCCATCGACTATGGCTTTGGCATCATCCGCGGCCTGGGCCAGGCCGGCGAACGCGCAGAGCGTGAGGAAACCGATGCTGCGGAGGGTGTTGTTCACTGTTGTCTCTCCTGGTGCGGGTGAATGGCTGCCTCGGATGAGACAGTCGTGGGAAGCGGCCTTTGGACGTCGCGAGCGCAGCAGTCCAAAGTCAGTGCTTGAACATCACATGGCGAATGGTGGTGTAGTCCTCCAGGCCGTACATCGACAGGTCCTTGCCGTAGCCGGAGAGCTTCTGCCCGCCATGGGGCATTTCGCTGACCAGCATGAAGTGCGTGTTGACCCAGGTGCAGCCGTACTGCAAGCGGGCGGCGAGGCGGTGGGCGCGGCCGACATCGCTGGTCCAGACCGAGGAGGCCAGACCGTAGTCGGAATCGTTGGCCCAGGCCAGCGCCTGCGCTTCATCATCGAACGGGGTGACCGAGACCACCGGGCCGAACACTTCGCGGCGGACGATTTCGTCGTCCTGGCGCGCGCCGGCCAGCACGGTTGGCTGGAAGAAGAAACCGGCGCCAGGGACGGCCTTGCCACCGGTAACCACCTCGATATGCGTTTGCGCGCTGGCTCGCTCGACGAAGCCGCTGGCGCGCTCACGGTGCTGCGCGGTGATCAGCGGGCCGAGCTCGGTGCTCGGGTCGTTCTGCAGGCCGTATTTGATGCTGCCGACCGCGGCGCCCAATTCGGCGACGAATTTCTCGTAGATGCCTTTCTGCGCATAGATGCGGCAGGCGGCGGTGCAGTCCTGGCCGGCATTGTAGAAGCCGAAGGTGCGGATGCCTTCCACCGCTGCGGCGATGTCGGCGTCGTTGAAAATCAGCACTGGCGCCTTGCCGCCCAGTTCCATGTGCATGCGTTTCACGGTGCTGGCGGTGCTGGAGATGATGTTCGAGCCGGTGGCCACCGAACCGGTCAGCGACACCATGCGCACCTTCGGGTGGGTCACCAGCGGGCTGCCGACGCTTGGGCCGCGGCCGAAGACGATGTTGACCACCCCGGCGGGGAAGATCTCCGAGATGAATTCGGCCAGCTTGAGAGCGGTCAGCGGCGTCTGTTCGGACGGCTTGAGCACCACGGTATTGCCGGCGGCCAAGGCCGGGCCAAGCTTCCAGGCGGCCATCATCAGCGGGTAGTTCCACGGGGCGATGGAGGCGACCACGCCAATCGGATCGCGGCGGATCATCGAGGTGTGGCCGGGCAGGTACTCGCCGGCGGCGGAGCCGCTCTGGCAGCGGCTGGCACCGGCGAAGAAGCGGAACACATCGGCGATGGCCGGGATCTCGTCGTTCAGCGCCGCGGCGTAGGGCTTGCCGCAGTTATCCGATTCCAGCTTGGCCAGTTCTTCGGCATGCGCTTCGATCTTGTCGGCCAGACGCAGCAACAACAACGAACGGTCTTTCGGCGAGGTCTGCGACCAGCTGTCGAAGGCCGCGTCGGCTGCGCGTACGGCGGCATCCACCTGCTCGCTGCTGGCTTCGTTGATATGCAGCAGCGGGGCGCCAAGGGCGGGGTTGAGTACCGGCTGGCTGGCGCCTGCACCGTCGACCAGTTGGCCATTGATCAGCAGTTTGGTTTGCATGGATGAATCCTCTTGTCGGGTGCATTTGTTCCCTCTCCCTTCAGGGAGAGGGCGCGATCTTTGGTCTAACACCGGCGCCGGATCGGGCATCGCACACCCTCACCCCGGCCCTCTCCCGGAGGGAGAGGGAGTGCTTGGTTATTTGCCGCCGCTGCCGGCGACGCTTTCACCACCCTTGGTCAGGTAATAAGCGCCGAGGATCGGCAGCATGGTCACCAGCATCACCAGCATCGCGACCACGTTGGTCACCGGCACATCACGCGGCCGGCTCAGCTGGTTCAGCAGCCACAGCGGCAGGGTGCGTTCGTGGCCGGCGGTGAAGGTGGTGACGATGATCTCGTCGAACGACAGGGCGAACGCCAGCATGCCGCCGGCCAGCAGAGCCGAGCCGAGGTTCGGCAGGATGATGTAGCGGAAGGTCTGCCAGCCGTCGGCACCGAGGTCCATCGAGGCTTCGATCAGGCTGTACGAGGTGCGGCGAAAACGCGCGATGACGTTGTTGTAGACGATCACCACGCAGAAGGTCGCGTGGCCGATGATGATGGTGAACACCCCCGGCTCGATCCCCAGCGTCTTGAATGCCGAGAGCAGGGCGATCCCGGTGACGATGCCGGGCAGGGCGATCGGCAGGATCAGCATCAGCGAGATACCTTCCTTGCCGAAGAAGTCACGGCGGTACAGCGCAGCGGCGGCCAAGGTGCCCAACACCATCGCAATCAAGGTGGCGACGCAGGCGATTTGCAGCGACAACTTGATCGACTCGAGCACATCCGCGCGGGCGAAGGCCACGCTGAACCAGTGCAGGGTAAAGCCCTGCGGCGGGAAGCTGAAGGCGGCATCTTCGGTGTTGAAGGCGTACACGAAGATGATCAGGATCGGGAAGTGGAGGAACAGCAGCCCACCCCAGGCGGCCAGTTTCAGGCCCCAGGAGGCCCGCCCTTGCGATGAAGAATCAGAGTGCATCGAAGGCCCCCAGACGTTTGACGATGGAGAGGTAGATGGCGATCAGCACGATCGGCACCAGAGTGAACGCAGCGGCCATCGGCATGTTGCCGACCGCGCCTTGCTGGACGTAGACCATGCTGCCGATAAAGAAACCGGGCGGGCCGACCAGTTGCGGCACGATGAAGTCACCGAGGGTCAGTGAGAAGGTGAAGATCGAGCCGGCGGCGATGCCCGGGATCGACAGCGGCAGAATCACCTGCACGAAGGTCTGCCAGGGGCGCGCGCCGAGGTCGGCGGAAGCCTGCAGCAGGGACGGCGGCAGACGCTCCAGCGCGGCCTGGACCGGCAGGATCATGAAGGGCAGCCAGATGTAGACGAACACCATGAAGCGCCCCACGTGCGAGGTCGACAGGGTGCTGCCGCCGACGCCGGGAATGCCCAGGATGAATTGCAGCAGCGGTTCCAGGCCGAGTCCCTGGACGAACCACTGCGCCACGCCACCCTTGGCCAGCAGCAGGGTCCAGGCGTAGGCCTTGACGATGTAGCTGGCCCACATCGGCATCATCACCGCGATGTAGAAGAACGCCTTGGTCTTGCCCGTGGTGTAGCGCGCCATGTAATAGGCGATGGGGAAGGCCAGCATCGCACTGACCAGCGACACGGCAACCGCCATACTCAGGGTGCGCAGGATGATGTCGTAGTTGGCCGGGTTGAACAGGGCCGCCAGGTTGGCCAGGGTCAGCTCCGGCGTCACCGTCATGGTGAAGTCGTCGAAGGTGTAGAGCCCTTGCCAGAGCAGGGTCAGCAGTGAACCGAAATAGATCGCGCCAAACCACAGTAGCGGCGGTACCAGCAGTAGCGCCAGGTACAGGTTCGGCTTGCGATACAGAAGGTTGGACAGGCGGTGCAGCGGGCCATTGCTGGGCCGCGGTGTCTGGGCATTTAGCGACAGTTCCATCTCACACGCCCTCGCTCAGCGCGGTTTCGAGGAGTGGGATCATGGCTTCACGCGCCCAGCGTGCAGTGACGCGCTGGCCGGGCTGGTACGCAAGCGTGGTTTCCTGCCACTGGTTGTTGGCATGGCTGATGCTGAGGTTTTGGCCGTTTTCCAGCTGAATCTCATAGCGGGTGGCCGAGCCTTGGTACTGGATGTCGTGCAGCAGACCGCTGATTTGCACCTCGTCGCCGGCGACCGGGCTATCGGCAAAACGGATGTGTTCCGGGCGAATGGAGAACGGCCGGGCATTGCCGGTCAACTGTTCGGCCAACTCGCCACGCAGTACGTTGGAGGTGCCGACAAACTCGGCCACGAACGGTGTCGCCGGTTTCATATAGAGGTTGCGCGGGGTGTCGACCTGCTCGATGCGGCCCTTGTTGAACACCGCCACGCGGTCGGACATCGACAACGCTTCAGTCTGGTCGTGGGTGACGAAGATGAAGGTGATGCCGAGCTGGCGTTGCAGCTTCTTCAACTCGCCTTGCATCTGCTCGCGCAGCTTCAGGTCCAACGCGCCGAGCGGCTCATCCAGTAGCAACACCCGCGGCCGATTGACCAGCGCGCGGGCCAGGGCCACGCGCTGACGCTGGCCGCCGGAAAGTTGTGCGGGCTTACGCTCGCCGTAGCCGCCGAGGGCGACCATGTTCAGTGCCTCTTCTGCACGGGTGAGGCGTTCGGTTTTGCCGATGCCTTTGACTTTCAGGCCATAGGCGACGTTGTCGCGCACGTTCATGTGCGGGAACAGCGCGTAGTCTTGGAAGACGGTGTTGACGTCGCGTTGGTAGGGCGCCAGGCCCACGGCTTCGGCGCCATGAATGCGGATGGAGCCGGCACTGGGTTGCTCGAAGCCGGCGATCAGGCGCAAACAGGTGGTTTTGCCCGAGCCCGATGGGCCGAGCATGGAAAAGAACTCGCCGTCCTCGATATCGATGGAAACCCGGTCTACGGCCTTCACTTCGCCGAATTGACGGGAAACTTGGGTGAATTGGACTGCAAGAGTCATGGCATACGCTCCGAAAATGCAAAGGCTGGGTACAGCAACTCCGCCCGGACTACTGAAAACGGGTGAAACGAACGTTTGATCGTTCCCTCGCTCTGCGTGGGAATGCAGCCTGTGACGCTCTGCGTCAGCCTGCGTGAATGGACGCTGGAGCGTCCGGGGGAGGCATTCCCACGCCGGAGCGTGGGAACGATCATCCTTACCTGCCGCCCATGACCGCGATGAAGTCCTGCGTCCAACGGCTGTATGGCACGCACTGATCCTGGGTCTTGCACTTGGCCTCTGGAGTCTTCCAGAAGGCGATCTTGTCGAACTGGTCGTAGCCGTTCACTGAACACCCTTGTGCGCCGAGCAATTCACTGGCTTTGCAGCCGGCCGGTACCGCGGGCACGGAGCCGAACCAGCCGGCCAGGTCGCCCTGAACCTTGGGTTCCAGCGACCAGTTCATCCACTTGTAGGCGCAGTTCGGGTGCTTGGCTTCGGCATGCAGCATGGTGGTGTCGGCCCACCCGGTGACCCCCTCTTTGGGGAACACGGTGGCAATCGGCTGACCTTCGGCTTTCAGGGCGTTGGCCTGGTACGGCCAGGTGCTGGAGGCAACCACGCCTTCGTTCTTGAAGTCGCTCATCTGCACTGTGGTGTCGTGCCAATAACGGTGGATCAGGCTGTGTTGTTTACGCAGCAGATCGAGCACGGCGGCGTATTGTTTTTCGTTCAGCTCGTAGGGGTCGTTGATTTTCAGCTCAGGCTGGGTGGCTTTCAGGTACAGCGCGGCATCGGCGATGTAGATCGGGCCATCGTAGGCCTGCACGCGGCCTTTGTTGGGCTTGCCATCCGGCAGGTTCTGCGCATCGAACACTGCGCTCCAGCTGTCGGGTGCGGTTTTGAACACCGTGGTGTTGTACATCAGCAGGTTTGGGCCCCACTGATAAGGCGTGCCATAGGTCTGTTTGTTGACCACATACCAAGGGGCATCTTTCAGGCGCGGGTCGATGTTTTTCCAGTTAGGGATCAGCTCGGGGTTGATCGGCTGTACGCGTTTGCCATAGACCAGGCGCAGCGAGGCGTCGCCAGACGCAGTGACCAGGTCGTAGCCGCCCTTGGCCATCAGGCTGACCATCTCATCGGAGGTGGCGGCGGTCTTCACGTTGACCTTGCAGCCGGTGTCTTTCTCGAACTGAGTCACCCAATCGTAGTTCTTGTCGGTCTCGCCGCGCTCGATGTAGCCGGGCCAGGCGACGATGTCGAGGCGACCTTCGCCGGCGCCGACGGCCTTCAGCGTTTCGGCGGCTTGCAGACTGGCGCTGGCCAGCAGTGCGGTGGTCAACGCACTCAATAAAGCGGTTTTTTGCACGAACATTGGGTTTCCCTCTTTTCTGTTTTTGGGGTCGGGGCAGTTAAACGTCGTGTTGCTTGGCCCTTGTCGGGCTACTTCTTTGCTGTACTCGGTAACTAACTCTTCGGTAACTAACTCAGTTGCTGGCCGTGCCGCGCCATGATGTGGCGTACCACGCTGTAGTCCTGGAGCGAATCGCTGGACAAGTCCTTGCCATAACCGGAGCGCTTGAGGCCGCCGTGCGGCATCTCGCTGACCAGCATGAAATGGCTGTTGATCCAGGTGCAGCCGTACTGCAAGCGGGCGGCGACCTGCATCGCCTTGTCGAGGTTTTGTGTCCATACCGAGGAGGCCAGGCCGTATTCGGAGTCATTGGCCCAGTCCACCGCCTGCTCCAGTTCATCGAAACGGGTGACGGTCACCACCGGGCCGAAGACCTCGCGTTGGACGATTTCATCGCCCTGTTTGCAACCGGCGAGCAAGGTCGGCTGGTAATAGAAACCGGGGCCGGAATGCACGGCGGCGCCGGTGACTCGTTCGATATGCGGCTGGCCGAGGGCGCGCTCGACGAAGCTGGCCACCCGGTCACGCTGACGGGCGCTGATCAGCGGGCCGATCTCGTTGTCCGCATCGCGCTTGCGGGCAAAGCGCAGGCTGCTCACGGCATCACCTAACTCCGCGACTAAACGGTCATGGATACCAGTTTGAGCATAGATGCGGCAGGCGGCAGTGCAATCTTGGCCGGCGTTGTAGTAGCCGTAGGCGCGCACGCCTTCGACCACCGCTTCCAGGTCGGCATCGTTACAGACGATCACCGGCGCTTTGCCGCCGAGTTCCAGATGGGTGCGTTTGAGGGTCTTGGCGGCGGCCTGGAGGATTTTCTGTCCGGTGACGATATCGCCGGTCAGCGAGACCATGCGCACCTTCGGGTGGCTGACCAGGTGGCTGCCGACGCCTTCGCCGCCACCGCAAACGATGTTGATCACTCCGCGCGGCAGCAACTCGGCGAGCGCAGGGGCGAGGGCGAGGATCGACAGCGGCGTGTGTTCGGACGGCTTGAACACCAGCGTGTTGCCGGCCGCAAGCGCCGGGGCGATCTTCCACGCGGCCATCATCAGCGGGTAGTTCCACGGCGCGATGGACGCGACCACGCCGATCGGGTCGCGGCGCACCATGCTGGTGTAACCCGGCAGGTATTCACCGGACAGCTGGCCGGTCTGACAGCGCACCGCGCCAGCGAAGAAGCGGAACACATCCACCGTGGCGCTCAGATCATCCTGTCGGGCCAGATGCAGCGGTTTACCGCAGTTCAGGGCTTCCAGGCGGGCGAGGTGATCGGCGCGTTTTTCGATGGCGTCGGCAATGCCGAGCAGAATCAGCGAGCGTTGCTGCGGGGTGGTGCGTGACCAACTGCCGAACGCACGGTGCGCGGCGAGGATGGCGGTCTCGACCTGGTCGGTGGAGGCTTCGGCGATATGCACCAGGAGCTCGCCGGTTGCCGGATTGAGGATCGGCTCGACAAAGCCTTCACCCGCGACCAGTTGACCGTCGATCAACAGCTCGCTGAAGAGGGGCGTGGAAATCGCGGAGCCGGCCATCTTGTGTGCTCTCTTTTGTTGTTGGGGCATCGAGTTTCTCTAGGCAACGCTGAAGCCCGACGCCGCCTGATTACCTACCAAGGTCAGCCACATCACGGATCAGATCGTAGGGAGGGTTAGCCGCGTAGCGGTGTAACCCGCCAACGGTGCCGACAGGCACCGCCGCTCGCGCGCCGGATGGTGGGTTACGCCTATGGCTAACCCACCCTACGAGCTAAACCCTGACGCTGGCCTCTTATGTGCGAAGAGAGACTAGAGGGCAGGCGTGAGGTCTACAAATTCTTAATACTGAACGCAACGTTCGGTTAAATAGATGGCCTGCGCCCGGCAGGTTGTTCGCGGGCAACGGTGAGGAACGGGTCGACCAGTGCCGGGCGAGCGGTGCCGCGCCGCCAGGCCAGGCCGACGTCGAGGGTCTGGGTCAGGTCGACCAGCGCGCGGGCTTCGATGATGTCGCCTTCCAGCGACCAGGGGCGGTAGGTCATGTCCGGTTGAATCGACAGGCCCAGTCCGGCGGCGACCAGGCTGCGCACCGCCTCGGTGGAGCCGGTGCGCAGGGTGATGTGTGGCTGCAGGCCGGCGCGCGACCAGATGCGCTGGGCATTCAGGCCCATTTCATCGACGTTCAACTGAATCAGCGGCTCGCTGACCACATCCGCCAGGCTGATGCTGTCGTGCTCCAGCAGCGGATGCTGCGGTGGCAGCCAGAGGCGCAGCGGCGAGTGGGTCAGCACTTCGGTTTGCAGGGCGTGGCGGTCTTCCAGGTTAGAGAGGATCAGCACGCCGACGTCGATCTCGCCGCTCACCAGCAAGTGTTCGATATACGGGCGCTCGTCTTCCATCACGCGGATTTCCACGTTGGGGTAGGCGCGCTGGAAGCGGGTAAGCAAGTCCGCCAGGTAATAGCCGGCGACCAGGCTGGTCACGCCAATAGTCAGTTGGCCGGCAACCTGGTCGGTGCTCTGTTGCAGGCTGCGTTTGGCATTATCCACCGTGGCCAGAATCAGGTGCGCCTGGCGCAGAAACTGGTGGCCCTGGTGGGTCAGGGTCATGCCCTTGGCGTGGCGATTGAACAGGCTGACGCCGATCTCCTGCTCCAGTTGCTGGATCGCCAGGGTCAGAGTCGATTGCGAGATAAACACCGCCTGGGCTGCCGCGGAAATCGAGCCGGTTTCGGCAACTGCAATGAAATGGCGGATCTGGCGCAGGGTCATCATGGTTTGATCTTCATGGTCTGGTGCGAAAGCCGCTGGCAATGGCTCTTGAGGGGGTAATTTTAATGAGTTTTATAGATTATTGATGATTTGTATCTTTTATTTAGATGGCTAGACGGCAGCTCTTCTACAGGCTCTGCGCTGTTTCGATGCGCGCCTTGCAACAGCTAACTCAGACATAGCCAAAGGCTTTGTCCGTTGGTGGCGATAATCCGTTGATATATAAAGCCTGCTGCTGAGCTGGAGTGCTTGCGGAGCTTGGTGGCTGGCCTTTACAGTCGCCGGGCCCGGCACTGTGCTGCTGGCGCCGAATAAGACCATCTGCACGGCTAGTCCCTAGGGGAATGATTTTGAACAACTGGACCCTCCGCCAACGCATCCTGGCGAGCTTTGCGGTGATCATCGCCATCATGTTGTTGATGTTCGTGTCGTCCTACTTCCGCCTGTTGATCATAGGAAAGGGTGCCGATCAGGTTCACGACGACGGCATGCCCGGCTTTTATTACAGCTCCATGATCCGTGGAATCTGGGCGGAGGAGCTGTTGCTGACCCAGCAGTTGATTGGCCTGAACGACGGCAAGGCACTCAGTCAGGCGGAGCTTGAACAGTTCCGCAACTACGATGAGCAGGTTGTCGAGTTGCTGGACAAATACGAGCAAACCATCTTTGAAGAGAGCGATCGTGCACTCTTTGCAGAGTTTCAAGAGCATCAGCAGGAGTACAACCAACTCCATAGTGCCGTGCTGGATTTGTATGTGCAGAAACAACCGGAGCAGGCGCGCCTCCAGCTGAAGGAAAAGTTGCTGCCGGACTGGCAGCACGGTCGGGAGTTGCTGAATAAGCTGCTGGAGCGGAACAAGCGGGCAGTGGACAGTGCCACTGCTGATATCGTCTCTTCCGTGGCAGCGGCAAAGCTCGGCATGGGTATTACCTTGCTGCTCGCGGTAATCGCCGCCGCCATCTGTGGCTTGCTGTTGATGCGCGCGATCATGGCTCCCATGCAGCACATCGTCGAGATCCTCGGCGTCATGCGCAGCGGCGACCTGAGCTCGCGGCTGGCGCTGGCGCGCAAGGATGAATTCGGTGTCATCGAAACTGGCTTCAATGCCATGGTGACGGAGCTGGCCGGGCTGGTTTCCCAGTCGCAGCGCTCGGCCATTCAAGTCACCACTTCGGTCACTGAAATCGCCGCGACCTCCAAGCAGCAGCAGGCGACAGCCAGCGAAACTGCCGCTACCACCACGGAAATTGGCGCTACCTCGCGCGAGATCGCGGCCACCTCTCGTGATCTGGTGCGGACCATGACCGAGGTTTCCTACTCGGCGGAACAGGCGTCCGCGCTGGCGGGCTCCGGTCAGCTCGGGCTGGCACGGATGGAAGACACCATGAACCATGTGATGGGCGCCGCCGAGCTGGTCAACGCCAAGCTGGCGATCCTCAACGAGAAGGCGGGCAACATCAACCAGGTGGTGACCACCATCGTCAAGGTGGCGGATCAGACCAACCTGCTCTCGCTCAATGCCGCCATCGAGGCGGAAAAGGCCGGTGAGTACGGCCGTGGCTTCGCCGTGGTGGCGACCGAAGTTCGTCGGCTGGCGGATCAGACTGCGGTGGCGACTTACGACATCGAACAGATGGTCCGCGAGATCCAGTCGGCGGTGTCGGCAGGTGTGATGGGGATGGACAAGTTCTCCGAAGAAGTACGCCGTGGCATGTCCGAAGTGCAGCAGGTCGGCGATCAGCTGGCGCAGGTGATTGGTCAGGTCCAGGCCTTGGCACCGCGTGTGCTGATGGTCAACGAGGGCATGCAGGCGCAAGCCACCGGCGCCGAGCAGATCAATCATGCGCTGGTGCAGCTGGGTGAAGCGACCGGGCAGACAGTGGAATCGCTGCGTCAGGCCAGCTTCGCCATCGACGAACTCAATCTGGTGGCCAATGGACTGCGCAGTGGCGTCTCCCGCTTCAAAGTCTGAGAGTGGGGCCGGTAACTTGACAGGCGTACAGGCTGGCCGCGGCGGCGCCTTGGCGCAAATGAAGAAGCTGTTCCTGCTGTTCAGGATCGGTGCCGATCGCTATGCACTGGACGCCTGTGAGGTGGTAGAGGTGCTGCCGCTGCTGCGCCTGAAGCAGATTCCGGAGGCGCCGCACTGGGTGGCTGGAGTCTTCGCCCATCGCGGCATGCTGGTGCCGGTACTCGACCTCAGCGCGCTGACCTTCGCTCAGCCGGCTGCAGCGCGTACCAGCACGCGGATCGTCCTGGTTCACTACCGCGCCGGGGATGATGGTCAGGGGCATCCGCTCGGGTTGATCCTGGAGCAGGTGACCGACACCTTGCGCTGCAACCCAGGCGACTTTCGTGACTATGGTCTGGACAATCAGGGCGCGCCTTACCTCGGCCCGGTGTTCGAGGGCGCGCGAGGGCTGGTGCAATGGATTCGCGTGCAACAGTTGCTGCCCGCTGCCGTGCGGGCAATCCTGTTTCCGCCGGCGACGCTTGCTGAGCAGCGGGGCGAGGTCGGGCTATGAGCGGTGACGAGCGCTTCGAACGTGTCCTTAAAGAACAGATCGGGCTCGATGCCGGCTGCGTCGGCCCTGCGGCCATCGCCCGGGCCGTCAGTCAGCGCAGCGCCATGCTGGCTGCGCGCAACGCCGACGAGTACTGGACGCGGCTGCACGGCTCGGCCGAGGAGCTGCAGGCGCTGATCGAGCTGGTGATAGTTCCCGAGACCTGGTTTTTCCGCTATCCGGAGTCTTTTGCGACCCTTGGAAAGCTGGCATTTCAGCGCCTCGCGGACCTCAACGGCGCCCGCCCGCTGCGAATTCTCAGTCTGCCGTGCTCAACCGGCGAGGAGCCTTATTCGATTGCCATGGGGCTGCTGGATGCGGCCATCCCGGCGCAGCTGTTTCAGATCGATGCGCTGGATGTCAGCCCGATCTCGATCGAGCGGGCCAAACGCGCCATCTACGGCAAGAACTCCTTTCGCGGCGCCGCGCTCGAGTTTCGTGCTCGGCATTTCTCGGCGGTCGCGGACGGTTATGCTCTCGCGGAACAGGTCGGCCGCCAGGTGCGCTTCCAGTGCGGCAATTTGCTCGATCCTGGCTTACTCGCCGGCGAGCCGGCCTATGACTTTGTGTTCTGCCGGAACCTGCTGATCTATTTCGATCTGGCGACCCAGGAGGCGGCGCTGGAAGTGCTCAAGCGTCTGACTCGTAGCGATGGCGTAGTGTTTATCGGCCCGGCGGAGGCCAGCCTGCTTTCGCGGCTGGGCATGCAGTCGCTCGGTGTGCCACTGTCGTTCGCCTTCAGGCACTCGCGCGTAACGCCGGGCACGGCGGCGCCGAGCCAGAGCCCACTGTCGCCGCGTCCGCCCGTTCGGCCGGCGCCTGAGCCGCTGCGGCGACGGAGCGAAGCCTTGGCGCGGCCAGCCCCTGCGCGCCGCCAGCCTTTGCTCGACAGCCAACGCCCGGCCGACGCTGTGGCGGATCAGGCTGTCGAGCAGCTGCAGGCGATCGCCGGCCTGGCCAATGCGGGGCGGGTCGATGAAGCACGGCAGCGCTGCGTGGACTATCTCGCGCAGCAGGGGCCGGCCGCCGATGCCTTTTACTGGTTGGGTCTACTCAGCGATGCCGAAGGCCAGCCGCTCGACGCCCTGGGCTTTTACCGCAAGGCGCTGTATTTGCAGCCGCAACATCAGGAAGCCTTGGCCCATCTGGCTGCGCTGCTTGCCGCTCAGGGCGATGCGGCGGGTGCGCGGCGGCTGCAGGACAGGGCCGCGCGTGGAGTGAGCAAAGATGCTTGATTACGCCCCGTCGCTGATGACGGAAGAGGGTGCGCAGCAAGTCGACGACTGCTGGAACCGCATCGGCATTCGCGGCGACAAATCCTGCCCGCAGCTGGTCGAGCACATTCATTGCCGCAACTGTGCGGTGTATTCCGCTGCGGCGACCCGACTGCTCGATCGTTACGCGCTGCATCAGGATGACAGCCGAGTAGCCGAGCAAAGCCTGCCGGAGCCCGTCACCGCTACCTGCTCGATGCTGATTTTCCGCCTCGGTGAGGAGTGGCTGGGCCTGGCGACCCGTAGCCTGGTAGAGGTCTCGCCACTGGCGGCGATCCACTCGTTGCCGCACCAGCGCTCACGTGCCTTGCTGGGGGTCGTCAATGTGCGCGGCGCGTTGGTGGCGTGCCTGTCGCTGGTCGAACTGCTCGGGCTGGACAGCACCCCAGCTGTTGCGGCGCAGGGGCGGAAGATGCCGCGAATGCTGATCATCGGTGGGCAGGGCGGACATGTAGTGGCCCCGGTCGATGAGGTGGACGGGATTCATGCGCTGGAGCAGAGGAGCTTGGCCGCAGCGACGAAAACCAGCACCTTGGCGGCGGCAAAATATACCCGTGGCGTCATCCAGTGGCGTGGTCGCAGTATCCGCTTGCTGGATGACGAACAACTCCTGCTGGCGGTGACGCGGAGCCTTACATGACCCCGGATCAAATGCGCGATGCCTCGCTGCAGGAGCTATTCCGTCTGGAGGCTGAGGCGCAAACCCAGGTGCTTAGCGACGGTCTTCTGGCCCTGGAGCGCAACCCTGCGCAGGCCGAGCAACTGGAAGCCTGCATGCGTGCGGCCCACTCGCTGAAAGGCGCCGCGCGGATTGTCGGTATCGACTCCGGAGTGCGCGTGGCGCATGTCATGGAGGATTGCCTGGTCGCAGCCCAGGAGGGGCGCCTGTATCTGCTGCCCGAACATATCGATGGCTTGTTGTCTGGCAGTGACTTGCTGCTGCGCATCGCCAGTTCGCCGGCTGGCGAGGTTGGACCGGCGGACATCGAGGCTTTTATGGTGCGCTTGGAGGCGATGCTGCCGCCCGCTGCGTCAGCCGCTCGGGTTGTGCTGCCAGCCGCTGAGCCTGGGCCCGCCGCCCCCGTGCTGCCGGCTGCGCCAGAGCTGGACATGCTTCTGCCGGAGCTGTCGCGCAGCGAGAACCGCCCGGCGGAGAGCGCTGAGCGGGTGCTGCGGGTCACGGCTGAGCGACTCAACAGCCTGCTCGATCTGTCCAGCAAGTCGTTGGTCGGCACGCAGCGGCTCAAGCCGTTCCTCGGCTCGCTGCAGCGGATCAAGCGTAGGCAGAGCGGCGTCGACAGGGCGCTCGACACGGTCCAGCAAGCGCTGAAAGATGCTGGCTTCGAGTTGCAGACGCAAGCGTTGCTGGCGGATGCGCGACGGCTGCTCGGCGAGTCACAGCAGATGCTCAGCGAGCAGACTGCCGAACTGGACGAGTTCGGCTGGCACGCCGCTCAGCGCGCCCAGCGGCTCTACGACACTGCATTGGCTTGCCGCATGCGCCCCTTTACCGATGTGCTGGTCGGTCAGGCACGGATGGTCCGTGACCTCGGGCGTTCGCTGGGCAAACAGGTGCGTCTGGAGATAGAAGGGGAGACGACCCAGGTCGACCGCGAGATCCTGGAGAAGCTTGAAGCGCCGTTGGTTCACCTGCTGCGCAACGCTGTCGATCATGGGGTGGAACTGCCCGAGGTGCGCCTGCTGGCGGGCAAGCCTGTCGAGGGCGTGATTAGCCTCAAGGCCCGCCATCAAGCGGGCATGCTGGTGCTCGAACTGTCCGATGATGGCGCCGGTGTCGATCTGCAACGCCTGCGCGAAGCGATCATTCAACGCCAGCTCGCGCCTGCGGAAACCACCGCGCAGTTGAGCGAGGCAGAGCTGCTGAGCTTCCTGTTTCTGCCGGGCTTCAGCATGCGCGCGCGAGTGACTGAGGTCTCCGGGCGGGGGGTTGGCCTCGATGCGGTACAGCATATGGTTCGCCAGTTGCATGGCGGGATACAGGTCCGGCAGATACGGGGGCAGGGCAGCCATTTCCACCTGGAGGTGCCGCTGACGCTCTCGGTGGTGCGTAGCCTGGTGGTCGAGATCGGCGGCGAGGCCTATGCCTTTCCGATGGCGCATATCGAACGGATGCGCGAGCTGGACGCGCAGGACATCGTGCAGTTGGAAGGGCGCCAGCATTTCTGGCACGAAGGGCGGCATGTCGGTCTGGTATCGGCCAGTCAGCTGCTGCAGCGCCCGGACGGCAAACTGGCGCCAGCATCGCTCCCGGTGGTGGTCATTCGCGAGCGTGAGGCGGTTTATGGGCTGGCCGTCGAGCGCATCATCGGCGAGCGCACGCTGGTGGTTCTGCCGCTCGATCCGCGCTTGGGCAAAGTGCAGGACATCTCCGCTGGCGCGGTACTCGCCGATGGCTCACCGGTGCTGATTCTGGATGTCGAAGACATGCTGCGCTCGGTCGAGAAGCTGCTCAGCACCGGCCGGCTCGAACGAATCGATCGCAGCGGTCGGCAGGCCAGCGTGGTCGCGCGCAAGCGCATCCTGGTGGTCGATGACTCGCTGACGGTGCGTGAGCTGGAGCGCAAGCTGTTGCTCGGTCGTGGTTATGACGTGACGGTTGCGGTGGATGGCATGGATGGCTGGAATGCCTTGCGTTCGGAGCACTTCGATCTGCTGATCACTGACATCGACATGCCGCGCATGGACGGTATCGAACTGGTCACCCTGGTCCGTCGCGACAACCATCTACAATCCCTGCCGGTGATGGTGGTGTCCTACAAGGATCGTGAAGAGGATCGCCGCCGGGGACTGGATGCCGGCGCCGACTACTACTTGGCCAAGGCCAGCTTCCACGACGAAGCCTTGCTCGATGCGGTGGTGGTGCTAATTGGAGAGGCCCTATGAGAATCGGCATCGTTAATGACCTGCCTATGGCGGTCGAGGCTCTGCGTCGGGCGCTGGCCTTCGAGCCGGCGCATCAGATCGCTTGGGTCGCGAGCAATGGTGCCGAAGCGGTCGAGCTGTGCGCCGTGCGGACACCCGATGTGGTGCTGATGGACCTGATCATGCCGGTCATGGATGGTGTCGAGGCGACCCGGCGGATCATGGCGCAATCCCCCTGCGCGATCCTGCTGGTGACCGTCGACATCAACCGGAACTTGCATCGGGTGTTCGAGGCCATGGGCCATGGGGCGCTGGATGTGGTCGCTACCCCGGCACTTGGCTCTGGTAATGCCCAGGAAGCCGCCGCGCCGCTACTGCGCAAGATTTATAACATCGGCTGGCTGATCGGCCCGCGCGAAAACCGCGCGCGCGCGGCTCCCGCACCGGTGCTACAGGCCGAGCCTAAGCACCGGCTGGTGGCGATCGGAGCCTCCGCGGGTGGTCCGGCGGCTCTGGAGCAGTTGCTCAAGGGCATACCGGCAGGCTTTTCTGCGGCCATTGTGCTGGTGCAGCACGTCGATGAGGTCTTTGCCGCAGGCATGGCCGAATGGCTGAGCAGTGAGTCAGGCTTGCCGGTGCGCCTGGCCCACGACGGTGAACCGCCGCAAGCGGGTGTGGTGTCGCTTGCGGGAACCAACAACCACATCCGGCTGCTGAAAAACGGCAACTTGGCCTACACAGCGGAGCCGAGCCACTATGCCTACCGCCCGTCCATCGATGTGTTCTTCGAGAGCGTGGCGGCCTTCTGGACCGGAGAGGCAGTTGGCGTGCTACTGACCGGTATGGGTCGCGATGGTGCGCAAGGGCTCAAACTGATGCGCGAACGTGGCTTTCTCACCATCGCCCAGGATCAGCAGAGCTGTGCCGTCTATGGCATGCCCAAAGCCGCGGCGGATATCGATGCTGCCGCCGAGATCCGCCCCCTCGGCGAGATTGCGCCGAGGCTCGCACGCTTTTTTGCCTGAGTGATCGAATAACACCGGGACATCCGGGCGACTGCCTGCGGATACCAAGGAAACAGATGAATTACCTTCAAAACCATAGGTCAGTGATGACAACAGATGAACATGCCGTGATGGTGCTCCTGGTGGATGATCAGGCCATGATTGGCGAGGCGGTCCGGCGCGAGCTAGCGAGTGAAACGAATATCGACTTTCACTTCTGTTCCGACCCGCACCAGGCCATTGCCGTGGCAGTGCAGATCAGACCCACGGTGATCCTGCAGGACCTGGTGATGCCGGGTCTGGATGGCTTGTCGTTGGTGCGTGAATACCGTAAGCATCCAGCGACACGCGATATCCCGATCATTGTTCTGTCGACCAAAGAAGAGTCTCAAGTGAAGAGCGCCGCGTTCGGCGCGGGTGCCAATGACTACTTGGTCAAACTGCCGGACGCCATCGAGTTGGTCGCGCGTATCCGCTACCACTCGCGTTCCTACCTGATGCTGCTGCAGCGCGATGAGGCCTATCGGGCACTGCGTGAGAGTCAGCAGCAGTTGCTGGATACCAACCTGGTGCTGCAGCGCCTGATGAACTCGGATGGCCTGACCGGGCTGTCGAACCGTCGACACTTCGACGAGTACCTGGAGATGGAGTGGCGTCGTGCGCTACGCGAACAGTGTCAGCTGTCCTTGCTGATGATCGATGTCGATTACTTCAAGGACTTCAACGACGGCTTCGGTCACCTGGCCGGTGATGAGGCGTTGCGTAAAGTGGCTATTGCCATTCGCGCAGGAGGTATCCGCCCCGCCGATCTGCCGGCGCGTTACGGTGGCGAGGAGTTCGCCATGGTGCTACCTAGCACTTCGCCTGGCGGTGCGCGGTTGGTGGCGGAAAAAATCCGTCTCGCCGTGGAGGCCCTGCAGATCCCCCATGCCTCACCGGTCCCCGACTCGTGTCTGACTGCGAGCGTCGGGGTTGCGACCCTGACGCCTAAGCAGGGTGAGTCCTTTCGGCTGCTGATCCAGGCGGCGGATCAGGGGCTGTACCTGGCCAAGCGCAACGGTCGTAATCAGGTCGGCTCAATCTAAGCAGACCGGGTGGGGCTCGCGGGTGCAACATCTGGAAGCATTCCCAAATGCCACTCAAGGGCACTTCGTTCTAGTCTGCGACTCGTTTCATTGGACTGATGCAAACACTGGAGGGCTCTATGAATACGCGTGGTTTACTCGATCAACTGCTCAAATCCGGTCAAGACCTTTTGCAGAACAAGGCGGGTGCTCGCCAGGGCGGCGCGGCCGGGGGTGCGGGTGGCTTGGGTGATTTGCTCTCGGGCGGCGCGGCTGGCGGTTTGGGCAGCCTGCTTAGCGGTGCCGGCGGTGGCGCCTTGGCCGCGGGCGCCATGGGTTTGCTGTTGGGCAACAAGAGTGCGCGCAAGCTGGGCGGTAAGGCGCTGACTTACGGCGGCTTGGCCGCGCTCGGTGTCATCGCCTACAAGGCCTACGGCAACTGGCAAGCGCAGCAAGCAAATGCGCCGCAAGGCGAACCGCAGACCCTGGATCGCCTGCCGGCGCCGCAGGTTGAGCAGCATAGCCAGGCGATTCTCAAGGCCTTGGTGGCGGCGGCCAAGGCCGATGGCCATGTCGATGCCCGCGAGCGGCAACTGATCGAGGGTGAGCTGAGCAAGCTGACCCATGACCAAGAGTTGCAACGCTGGCTGGAGACCGAGCTAAACAAACCGCTCGATCCGGTCGACGTGGCGCGCGCCGCGCAGACTCCGGAGATGGCCGCGGAAATGTACCTGGCTAGCCTCTTGATGGTGGATGAGGAGCACTTTATGGAGCGCGCCTACCTCGATGAATTGGCGCGCCAGTTGAAGCTGGAACCCGGCCTTAAAACTGAGCTGGAAAACCAGGCGCGGCAGGCGCTGCAGTCGCCCGTTTAGTCGGTCGTAGGAAGCTCCCTGCAGGCGTTCTGGAACCCTGTCGCGGGCGGCGCGACCGTCCGGCAGCGACCGTAGCGAATCACTCTCGGCGGACTATCGTGTATAGCCTAAGCCCGCCATATCGACGGGAGGGAGGCGCGATGAATACCAGCGATTTGCTCGAACAATTGCTGAGCTCCGGGCTCGCTCAGCAAGGCGGCGCGGCTTCCCGCGCCAGCGCTACGCAAGGGGGGCTGGGCGGCCTACTGGGCGGTGCGCTCGGTGACCTTTTGGGCGGCGGCGCTGCTGGCGGTGGTGTCAGCAGCGGCGGTGGCTCCCAGGGCGGTCTGGGCGGTCTCGGTGGCTTGCTCGGTGGTCTGCTCGGCGGCGGCGCGCCGAGTGGTCAGGCCCGCAGCAGCAGCGGAATGGGCTACGGCGGTCTGGCGACTCTCGGCATGCTCGCCTTCCAGGCCTTCAGCGCTTGGCAGCAACAGCAGGCGTCGGCACGCACGTCGATGCAGCCGGAGACGGTCAATCAACTGACCGGCGCTGCAGCCGAGGAGCACAGCCATGCCATCCTTCGTGCGCTGATCGCCGCCTCCAAAGCCGACGGCCGCATCGATGAGCAGGAAAAAAAGCTGATCTACGCGGAAATCGCCAAGCTCACCGACGACCCCGAGTTGCAGGACTGGCTGGATCAGGAAGTCAGTCGCCCGCTCGATGCGGCGCAAGTCGCACAGGCGGCGCAGACGCCGGAAATGGCCGCAGAGATGTACCTGGCCAGCGTGCTGCTGGTCGGCAGTCAGCAGGGCGGCGAGCGCGACTATCTGGATGAACTGGCTCGCCAGCTCAAACTCGACCCGGCACTGAAGGCCGAGCTGGAAGCGCAGCTCGGCAGCGGACTGCAAGGTTGAGCTAAGGCCAGGGACGTGCTCTGCCATCAATTAAGTCCGGAGCTGTAACCGGCTCGGCATCCGCTGAGTCGGTCAGCTCGCGCCTTTGCGCATCACCGACGTTGCGCTTCACGGTGGCTGGGCTGGCAGAAATTTTTGCTGATCAGATTGTTTAAGAGCAAGTCGTCAACGACCTGAAAACGATTGTTTCCAGGTCTAAAACCAGTGCATAACATGGCTGCCAATAACAAAGACAACAAAGGTGCGGCCACTTATGCAGCAACCCGCTGGCTCATACGATTACATCGTGGTCGGTGCCGGCCCGGCCGGCTGCCTGCTGGCGAATAGGCTGTCAGCCGACCCGGCGATCCGGGTGCTGCTGCTCGAAGCCGGTGGGCGCGACAACTACCCGTGGATTCATATTCCCGTCGGCTATTTGTTCTGCATCGGTAACCCCCGCACCGACTGGTGCCTGAAAACCGAAGCCGAACCGGGTTTGCACGGCCGGACGCTGAGTTATCCGCGCGGCAAGGTGCTGGGTGGTAGTTCATCGATCAACGGCATGATCTATATGCGCGGTCAGGCGCGGGACTACGATCAATGGGCGGCGCAGGGTAACCCTGGTTGGGCCTGGCAAGACGTGCTGCCGTTGTTCATGCGCAGCGAGAATCACTATGCCGGCGAATCCGCTATCCATGGCGCCAGCGGCGAATGGCGCGTCGAGCAGCAGCGGTTGTCCTGGGGCATTCTCGATGCCTTTCGCCAAGCGGCGGGGGAGACGGGAATCGCTGCGATCGACGACTTCAATGGCGGCGACAATGAAGGCTGCGGCTATTTCCAGGTCAACCAGCGCAGTGGTGTGCGTTGGAATGCCGCCAAGGCGTTTCTGCGTGGTATTCGCCAGCGCAGCAATCTGACCGTGCTGACGGGAGCCGAAGCCAGTCGCGTAGTGCTCGAACAGGGGCGCGCCAGTGCCGTGCTGGTGCGCTGGCAAGGCCGTGAGCAGTCATTCGCGGCGCGCCGCGAGATCATTTTGTGTGCTGGAGCGATTGGCTCGCCAACGCTGTTGCAGCGTTCGGGTATCGGCCCCAGGGCTTTACTCGAGCGCTCGGGCATCGGCGTGCGGCATGCGTTGCCCGGCGTTGGTGGGAACCTGCAGGATCACCTGCAACTGCGCCTGATCTACCGGGTTAGCGGTATTTCGACCTTGAACCAGCGGGTTGGCAGCCTGTGGGGCAAACTGCACATGGGCCTGGAGTATCTGCTCCGCCGCAGTGGCCCGCTGGCGATGGCGCCGAGCCAGTTGGGCGCTTTTGCCCGTTCCGACCCGCAGCAGCCGTCGGCCAACCTCGAATACCACGTGCAGCCGCTGTCATTGGAGCGCTTCGGCGAGCCGCTGCATACTTTTCCGGCGTTTACCGCTTCTGTCTGCAACCTGCGTCCGCAGAGCCGGGGGCGGGTGGAAATACGCTCGGCTGACCCGCTGGCACCACCACTGATTCAACCCAACTACCTCAGTCACGCGGAGGATTTGCAAGTGGCGGCAGATTCGATCCGCCTGACGAGGAGAATCGTCGCCGCCCCGGCCTTGGCTCGTTATCAGCCTGAAGAATATGCGCCGGGTCTGGCCTATCAGAGTGAAGAGGATCTGCAACGGGCCGCCGGAGCTATCGGCACGACGATTTTTCATCCGGTCGGCACCTGCAAGATGGGCAACGATCCGCAAGCGGTGGTCGATGCCCAGTTGCGTGTACATGGCATCCCGGGCCTGCGCGTGGCCGATGCGTCGATCATGCCGACGATTGTCTCGGGCAATACTTGTTCGCCGACATTGATGATCGCGGAAAAAGCCGCCGAACTGATTTTGGCCGAAGCTCGGCGCACGGCTCGCGAGTCGGTCACCCAGAACGCGGTGGGCCTGCCGCAGGGGGGCTGAGTTGCGGCCGGGCAGCTGGCGAATAGTCCGTGAAGGGAGCGGCCCCGTTGATCTGGAAGGCAATCAATCATGCCCGGTAGCGGGCTGCCAGGGCGGGTCGAGTGGGGTATACTCGCCGGCTTTTCAGAAAGTTCCGCCTGCGAGTGCTGCCTACCATGGAAATCAACCCGATCCTTAACAGCATCAAGGACCTGTCCGAGCGCTCCCAGACGATTCGGGGGTATCTTTGACTACGATCACAAACGTGATCGTCTGACCGAAGTCGAGCGCGAGCTCGAAGACCCGAACGTCTGGAATAACCCGAGTACGCGCAAAATCTCGGCCGCGAGCGTTCGCTGCTGGCGCAGATCGTCGAAACCCTGGATGAGATGTCCAGCGGCCTGAACGATGCCCGCGACCTGTTGGAAATGGCCGCCGAGGAAGAAGACCAGGCTGCCGTCGATGACGTCTCCGCGGAAGTCGAGCGTCTGCGCGCATCTCTCGAGAAGCTTGAGTTCCGTCGCATGTTCAGCGGCGAGATGGATCCGAACCACGCCTACTTGGACATTCAGGCCGGTTCCGGCGGCACCGAGGCGCAAGACTGGGCCAACATTCTGCTGCGCATGTACCTGCGCTGGGCCGACAAGCGTGGCTTCGATGCGACGATCATGGAGCTCTCCGCCGGCGAAGTCGCCGGGATCAAGGGCGCGACCGTGCACATCAAGGGCGAATACGCCTTTGGCTGGCTGCGTACGGAAATCGGCGTGCATCGTCTGGTGCGCAAGAGCCCGTTCGATTCCGGCAACCGTCGGCACACCTCGTTCTCGGCGGTGTTCGTCTCGCCGGAAATCGATGACAACATCGAAATCGACATCAATCCGGCCGATCTGCGCATCGACACTTACCGCTCCTCCGGTGCCGGTGGCCAGCACGTAAACACCACCGACTCGGCGGTACGGATCACCCACGTACCGACCAACACCGTGGTCAGTTGCCAGAACGAACGCTCACAGCACGCTAACAAAGACACCGCGATGAAGATGCTGCGGGCGCGCTTGTACGAGCAAGAAGTGCAGAAGCGCAATGCCGCCTCCCAGGCCCTGGAGGACACCAAGTCGGACATCGGCTGGGGTCACCAGATCCGCTCCTATGTGCTCGACCAGTCGCGGATCAAGGATCTGCGTACCGGCATCGAGAACAGCAACTGCGATGCGGTGCTGGACGGCGATCTGGATGAGTTTATCGAGGCGAGCCTGAAACAAGGGCTGTAAAGCGTAGGGTGCGATTCATCGCACCATTCAATACATCGGTGCGGTGAACCGCACCCTACGGACGAAGACATGAGCGAACTACTCGACCAGTACGACCAGCACGCACTGCAACAGCAGGAAGAAAACAAGCTGATCGCCCAGCGCAAGGAGAAACTTGCCGCGGTGCGCGAACAGGGCCAGGCCTTCCCCAATGACTTCCGCCGCGACAGCTACTGCGCGGATTTGCAGAAAGCCAACGAAGGCAAAAGCAAGGAAGAGCTGGAGGGCGCAGCCATTGCGGTTAAGGTCGCCGGGCGCATCATGCTCAACCGCGGCGCCTTTATCGTGATCCAGGACATGAGCGGGCGGATTCAGCTGTATGTCAACCGCAAGACCCTGTCGGCCGAGACGCTGGAAGCCATCAAGCACTGGGACCTGGGCGACATCATCGCCGCCGAGGGCACCCTGGCGCGCTCGAACAAGGGCGACCTGTTCGTCGAGATGAGCGACGTGCGTCTGCTGACCAAGTCGCTGCGCCCGCTGCCGGACAAGCACCACGGCCTGACCGACACCGAGCAGCGCTATCGCCAGCGCTATGTCGACCTGATCGTCAACGAGGAAGTGCGCCAGACCTTCCGCGCGCGTTCGCAGGTCATAGCGCATATCCGCAACTTCCTCATGCAGCGCGACTTCCTCGAAGTGGAAACGCCGATGCTGCAGACCATTCCGGGCGGCGCCGCGGCCAAGCCGTTCGAGACCCACCACAACGCGCTGGACATGGCCATGTTCCTGCGCATCGCCCCGGAGCTGTACCTCAAGCGCCTGGTGGTCGGTGGCTTCGAGCGGGTGTTCGAGATCAACCGCAACTTCCGCAACGAAGGCGTTTCGACCCGGCACAACCCCGAGTTCACCATGCTCGAGTTCTACCAGGCCTACGCCGACTACGAAGACATGATGGACCTGACCGAGGAGTTGTTCCGCGAGCTGGCGCAGCTTGTTCTCGGGACTACCGACGTGCCGTACCAGGGCAAGGTGTTCCATTTCGGCGAGCCGTTCCAGCGCCTGTCGGTGTTCGATTCGATCCTCAAATACAACCCGGAAATCAGCGCGGACGACCTGCGCAATATCGACAAGGCGCGTGCCATCGCCAAGCAGGTCGGTGCCGAAGTGCGCGGCTTCGAGGGGCTGGGCAAGCTGCAGACGGTGATTTTCGAGGAGCTGGTCGAGCACAAGCTGGAACAGCCGACCTTTATCACTCAGTACCCGTTCGAAGTGTCGCCGCTGGCCCGGCGTAACGACGACGATCCGAGCGTGACGGATCGCTTTGAGCTGTTCATCGGTGGTCGTGAAATCGCCAACGCCTATTCCGAGTTGAACGACGCGCAAGACCAGGCCGAGCGCTTCCAGGCCCAGGTGGCCGACAAGGACGCCGGCGACGACGAAGCCATGCACTACGATGCCGACTTCGTTCGCGCCTTGGAATACGGCATGCCGCCGACCGCGGGTGAAGGTATCGGCATCGACCGTTTGGTGATGCTGCTGACCGACGCCCCGTCGATCCGCGATGTAATCCTGTTCCCGCACATGCGCCCGCAGGCTTAACGGTCGATAATCAGCCGCCTTCGGGCGGCTTTTTGTTGTCTGTGCAGGGATCTATTCTGCTAAGGAAAGCTCCAACGCCTGAGTTTTTGTTTTATCGCGCGAGAGGTGAGCCCAGCCGTGACCCATCCCCACCAAGACAGCGCTGCCAATGTGGCCAGTGCCGTTGCTGAAAGTGTCCAGTATCAAGGTCGCAAGGCCAGTCGGCAGGGTAGCGAGCAGCGCCGTCAGGCGATTCTCGATGCGGCCATGCGCATCATTGTGCGTGAGGGCGTGCGTGCGGTGCGCCACCGCGCGGTGGCGGCGGAGGCCGAGGTGCCACTCTCGGCAACCACTTATTACTTCAAAGACATCAATGACTTAATCACCGACACTTTCACTCTGTTCGTCGAGCGCAGCGCAGCCGATATGGCTGCGTTCTGGGATGGTACCGAGGGTTTGCTGCTGGAGAAGGTCGGCGCACTGAATGGCAGCGTCGAGTCGCGTCGGCGTCTGGCTGACGATATCGCCGCCCTGGCGGTGGAGTATGTGCGGCAACAGTTGGTGACTCGCCCCGAGCATCTGTTGGCCGAACGGGCTTTTCAGCAAGAGGCGCTGCTCAATCCGCGCCTGCACGATCTGGTGCGTTCGCATCGCCAGATCCTGCAGCAGGGAGTTACGCACTTTTTCCAAGTGCTGGGCTCGCAACAGCCGGAGCAGGATGCCAAGGTATTGACGGGCATTATCGAGCGGATGGAATATCAGGGCCTGATCGATGGGGTCGAGCATCTGGATTGCGGCGACATGCTGGCCATTCTCAAGCGCTACATGTATCTGGTTCTGGGGCTCTGATCACAGTCGATAACCGAACCCCGCCGAGCAGACCGTGTGAAAACTACTGCGCTTGGTTATACATCGTTAAAAACAGGCTCAAAATGCTCATTTACAACACGTAAACTGCGCTTTCTCGCCTGTTTTTGCCTTGTCTAACCTTCGCTCGCTACGTTTTCACACGGCCTGTTAGGCGGGGTTTGTCATATATGCGGAATAAGCTGCGTGGTTTTAACGCAGGTTAGCTCAGGAGAAAGCCGGTGGTGATGGGCTGTTTACAGTGGGTCAATGAGGGGCAGAGCCAGCTTTCAATTGCGTACAGGCGCCTGCAGGAGCGGTCTAGAAGCGTCCTCACAAGGAGAGTGAAATGAAAGCCTGGCGTATGGTGGTCGCCTTGTCCTTCCTGCTGTTGAGCGGTTGCCTGGTCACCTTTAAAGATCCCATTCCCGCCAACGAAGCGGCGCCGGTTCCGCTGCTCGGTGAGTGGACGCGTAAAAACGAGTGGGGCGAGCAGCTCTACCTCGAAGTCAGTCGTGCCGGCTCTAACGTCTACAAGGCCAGAGCCTATGTGAACAGCCTGGACAACCTGGAAAGTCTTGAAGAATACGGTTTTACCGTTGCCCACCACGGCAGCCGCTGGTATCTCTCGGCCGGTTTGCCGAAGAGCATGGGCGCTAATTTCGCCATCGCCGGTTTCGAACTGACCAAAGATAACGAGCTGGTGCTCTATAACCTCGATGTTGATCGTGTCCTGCAAGCGCTGGAACTCAGTAGCCTTGAAGGCAATGTCGTGGAGACCCCCGAGGGTGACGGTGTGCTGGTCACCAGCACGCTGGATAAGGTGTTCGCCTACCTGGACGATCAGGCAAACTCCGATGTGTTTATCGAGGTAGCGCGTTACCAGCGCTCCGGCGATTAAGCACCTGTTCAAGATCGTCGCTAGCGCAGGTCACGCTGGCGCAACCAGTCAGTCGCAATGACAAGTCCAGTGAGGGACAGATGAACAATCACATAGTGCTCGACGACTACCAACTGGTGATTCGTGCATTATCCGATCGCATCGTCGAGGCGCAGACGCCGATTCGTGTACTGGATGCGGTCAAGTGGGATGAGACCATCCGCCAGGGCTTCCTCAAGAGCAAAGGCAAGGAGCCGCCAGCAGTCGATCGGGCCTATTACGACAGCCGCCCGCTGGCCTTCGATTCCGGCGCGAAGAAGCTGGAGTTCCAGAACATCGAGCGCGATATCACCCGCCAACTCGGCCAGTTCAACCCGGTCGGGCAGATCATGCGGCGTATGTGCAAGGAATATCGCATGGTTATCCGCATGCTCGAGGCTCGCGGTACGCCGGACTTTGGCCTGATCTCTCAGGAACTCTATGGCGCGGCCTCCGATGCCTTCCACGCCGGTGACCCGACCCTCGCCGACCTCGGCCTGATGTTTTCCGACTACCTGAACAATATCGCCGACCGTGGCGATCTCAAGGACGAGCCGAAAACGCTGACCGCCAAGGATGCCGTCGACCTGCTGCAAAGCCGCTTGAACAAGGTATTCGGGGAAGAGGAGGGCACCATTCGCGTGTTCGAGTCAGACGGTATCCTCGCCGATGCCGCCGCTGGCGCCGACTACATCAAGATTCGCGCCGATGCGCTGTTCAACGAACGCGATGTGCGAGCGCTGGAAGTCCATGAAGGGCTGGTGCATGTCGGTACTACGCTGAATGGGCTGAATCAGCCGATCTGCACCTTCCTCGCCAAGGGGCCGCCTTCTTCCACTGTGACCCAGGAAGGCCTGGCGATCCTGATGGAAGTGATTGCCTTCGCGTCCTATCCGAGCCGCTTGCGCAAGTTGACCAACCGCACTCGCGCCATCCATATGGCCGAGGATGGCGCGGACTTTTTGCAGGTGTTCGAGTTTTACCGTGAGCAGGGCTTCGGCATGGAGGAGAGCTACGCTAACGCCAGCCGGGGGTTTCGCGGCTCAACCCCGAATGGCCTGCCGTTCACCAAGGATCTGTCCTATCTGAAGGGCTTTATCCTGATCTACAACTACATCCAGCTGGCGGTGCGTAAGGGCAAGCTGGAGCAGATTCCGTTGTTGTTCTGCGGTAAAGCCACCCTGGAAGACATGCGCACCCTGCGTCAGTTGGTCGATGAAGGGTTGGTGGTTCCGCCGAAGTACCTGCCGCCGCAATTTCGCGACCTCAACGCGTTGTCTGCGTGGATGTGCTTCTCCAACTTCCTCAATCACCTGAGCCTGGATCGGATCGAAGCCGACTACGCCAACATTCTGTAGGGTGGGGTAGAGCCGCTTGCGGCATAACCCACCATCGGTGCCGGCAGGCACTAATCGCCTGTCTCGCGGCCGGTTGGCGGGTTTCACATACCTTACGCAGCACCTAGGCTGGGTAGGGCGCAGCGACAAAACGGCAGGAAAGCCGTTTTGCACAGCTTCAGCTGCCGGTAGGGTGAGGTGCATGGATGCACCTCATGAAACCCAGCTGGGTCGCCGCTGGGTTTCGCCAAAAAACGGCTCTACCCAGCCTACAGAGACAGGTAAACCCTGGAACGATCATGCCCAGCCATAAATTCGACTACGAAATTCTCGGCACTTCGGGACAGCACCTAGGCTGGGTAGGGCCCAGCGACAAAACGGCAGGAAAGCCGTTTTGCACAGCTTCAGCTGCCCGTAGGGTGAGGTCCATGGATGCACCTCATGAGACCCAGCTGGGTCGCCGCTGGGTTTTGCCAAAAAACGGCGCTACCCAGCCTCCGGAGTTATGCGGCGACGTTCAAGGTTCGCGAGGAAGTGCGCGCAGGGGGCCACTGATGCGTCTATGGCTGCTGTTGTTCTGCCTGAGTTTATCTGGCTGCAGCTCGTTGCTGTTTTACCCCGAAAAAGGTCAGCCCTTCACCCCAAGCGTCGTCAAGCTGGAGTTTCGCGATGAGTTCCTGACGGCTGCTGACGGTACCCGCCTGCATGCCTGGTGGCTGCCGGCTAAAGCGGGGGTTGCGGTAAAAGGCACGGTGCTGCACCTGCATGGCAATGGTGGCAACGTCGCCAGTCATCTGGGCGGTAGCTGGTGGTTGCCGGCGCAGGGTTACCAAGTCTTGCTGCTGGATTATCGCGGCTATGGCCGCTCGGAAGGCAAGCCCAGTTTGCCTGAGGTCTACCAGGATATCGACGCCGCTTTCGCCTGGTTGCAAGAGTCGCCACAGGTGCAGGGCAAGCCACTGATCGTGCTCGGTCAGAGCCTCGGCGGGGCTCTGGCGGTGCACTACCTGGCCGAGCATCCGCAACAGCGGGCACGTCTCAAGGCTTTGGTGCTCGACGGTGCGCCGGCCAGTTATCGCGAGGTCGCCCAGTTCACCCTGAGCAACGCCTGGCTGACCTGGCCGTTGCAGGTGCCGTTGTCGTGGCTGGTGTCGAATGCCGACAGCGCGATCCATGCCATGCCGCAGCTCAAGGGCGTGCCGCTACTGATCTACCAGAGCATCGATGATCCGCTCGTGCCTCTTTCCAGTGGGGTGAGCTTGTATCAAGCTGCGCGCCCACCGCGGGTGTTCCAGCCGACCCGCGGTGGGCATGTGCAGACCTTCGCCGAACCCGTCTGGCGTGAAGTGATGCTGCTGTTTCTAAACGACCCGCAGGGCTTCACCGGTCTGCGGCGGTCGGCTGAAGTCCCTAATCCCGAGAACCCCCAATGAGCGAAGAACGCAACGCTATTCCCCTGATCATCACCGGCATCGGCAGCATTTTCGGCACCGTCGCGGTGCTTTGGTATTACGGTTACCTGCACTTCGCCAAACCGCAAGACGCCTTGCTCCTGGCCGACTTCACCATGCTCAAGACCGTGCCGGGTGAGGACTATAAAGTCTCGCTGATGCCGGCGACCCAGGTGGCGCAGTGCATCGACGGAGTGCTGGTGTTGTTCGATACTGAGCAGAAGGGTCTGACCGGTGTGCTGGTGGATAAGCGTAAGCAGGCGGTGCGTTGCCTGGGCCAGGAAACCCCGCAAGAGGTGAAATGAAGATAGATATCTGGCAGGGCGATCTGACCACGCTCGACGTGGATGCAATCGTCAATGCAGCCAATTCGAGTCTGCTCGGTGGTGGCGGTGTCGATGGTGCCATCCATCGCGCGGCGGGCCCCGAGTTGCTGGCTTACTGCCGCACTCTCGGTGGCTGTGCTACCGGCGCCGCGCGCCTCACGCCGGGCTTCAAACTGCCGGCACGCTACGTCATCCACACGGTCGGACCGGTCTGGCAGGGTGGTCGCCAGGGTGAGCATGAACTGCTCGCCGCCTGCTACCGCAACAGTTTGGCGCTGGCTGAAGCCGAAGGTTTGCGCAGCATCGCTTTTCCGGCAATCAGCTGCGGCGTGTATGGCTATCCCCTAGAGCAGGCGGCGGCTATCGCCGTTGCCGAGTTAAAGCGCGAGCGACCCGCCGATAGCTCCCTGGAAAGAGCCGTGCTGGTGGCTTTTTCAGGGACGATGGCCGCACTCTATCGCCGCTTGCTGATGTCGGACGAATAGCGCCTGAGACGGTTTATTCGCCGAGGCAGGGCTCAATGATTGGCGCTGTCCTGCTGCTGTACTAGCTCACGCAGGTATTTGCGCGACAGTGCGAGGAAGCGCGGCGTCAGCCCAATGTCCTCATACAGCGGGTCGCCCTGTTCGTCCGTGGCCACCACCTGGCTGCCTTTGACGTAGGGCAGGCTGGCTTCAAGTTCTTCCAGGGCAGCACCGATCAACTCGCCGAGGAGTTCCTCGGGGTGGCGTTTGGGGTACATCTCGGTTAGCGCGGCAAGGCGCGCGGCGGACTCTAGATCCAGATGGATCTGGTAGAGGTTATTAGTCAGGCGGCCCTTGGCGTTTTGCTCCCAATGGCTAACGAGTTCGCGAATCTTCATAAACACCTCTTCCTGTGCTCACTCGTGGTGGGCGGTTGTTGAGCTCCCGGACATAAGCCCGCCGGGTCGCTAAATCCTTTTGGGACTTACCTTTATTAGCCTAGCCCGCTCTAGACTGGGTAAATGCCTTGCGTCGCGCGCTTGTAAGAAGTTGGCGCGCTGGGCACTCTCTATCTCGGAGACCATTTTCCTCGGGGTTCTCCGCGGCGCAGGGTTTGGCGCAGGCCCAGACTCGGCGTTCGACGAATTCAGCACTGGTGGGCCCAGTTCGCCGGCGGAACATTCATGTGCCGCATGACCCGCGGACTACCGGTTCTTTAGGTTTTAAGTTTCAGTGTCAGTGGAGAGGGCGGTCATGGCGGAAATCGACGCACGTTTGCGCGAAGACGTTCACCAGCTTGGCGAACTGCTTGGCGATACCATCCGCGCACAGCGTGGCGCGGCTTTCCTCGACAAGATCGAGCGCATCCGCAAAGGCGCCAAGGCTGCCCGGCAAGGCTCTGCCGATGGCGCCCAGCAGCTCACGACAACGCTTGACTCGCTCGCCGAGGACGAATTGTTGCCGGTCGCGCGGGCTTTTAACCAATTCCTCAACCTGGCCAATATCGCCGAGCAATACCACCATGTGCGCAGGCGTGGGCCAAGTGAGCCGGAGCCTTTCGAAGTACGGGTATTGCCGGACCTGCTGGCCCGGCTCAAAGCGGATGGCCACAGTGCCGAGGTGTTGGCCCGTCAGCTCGGCCGGCTGGATATCGAACTGGTGCTGACCGCTCACCCGACGGAAGTCTCCCGCCGCACCCTGATTCAAAAATACGACGCCATTGCCGCACAGTTAGCCGCGCAGAATCATGGCGATCTGTCCGCTCACGAGCGTGGCCAGGTCAAACAGCGTTTGCAGCGGCTGATCGCCGAGGCCTGGCACACTGAAGAAATCCGCCGTAGCCGACCCAGCCCGGTCGATGAGGCAAAGTGGGGCTTTGCGGTGATCGAGCACTCGCTGTGGAAGGCTGTGCCGAGTTATCTGCGCCGCGCCGATGAGGCGCTGCATGCTGTCACGGGTCTGCGTCTGCCGCTGGCGGCTGCGCCGATCCGCTTTGCTTCGTGGATGGGCGGTGATCGCGACGGCAACCCGAATGTCACGGCGCGGGTTACCCGTGAGGTGCTGTTGCTGGCGCGCTGGATGGCGGCAGATCTGTATGTGCGTGATGTCGACCAGTTGGCCGCTGAGCTGTCCATGCAGCAGGCCAACAGCGCAGTGCGCGCGTTGGTCGGGGACAGCGCGGAGCCATACCGGGCGCTGCTCAAACAACTGCGTGAACGCTTAAAGGCCACCCGCGCCTGGGCCGAAGCGGCATTGGCCGGTGATCTACCGGCACCGTCAGCAGTATTACAGAGCAATTGCGAACTGCTGGAGCCGCTGGAGCTGTGTTATCACTCGCTGCATGAATGCGGCATGGGCACGATTGCCAACGGTCCATTGCTCGACTGCCTGCGCTGTGCGGCAACCTTCGGCCTGTTTCTGGTGCGTCTGGATATACGCCAGGACGCTAGCCGGCATGCCGCCGCGCTCGATGAAATCACCGACTACCTGGGGCTCGGGCGCTACGCCGAATGGGATGAAGAGGCGCGTATTGCCTTTTTGCTCCGTGAACTGAGTAACCGTCGGCCGCTGTTGCCGGCTCAGTTCCAACCCTCGGCAGACACCGCCGAAGTGCTCGCCACTTGCCGCGTGGTGGCGGCAGAGCCGGAGGTCTCGCTGGGCTCCTATGTGATCTCCATGGCGGGCGCGCCCTCGGATGTGCTGGCAGTGCAGTTGTTGCTGAAGGAGTGTGGACTGCAGCGGTCGATGCGCGTGGTGCCGCTGTTCGAAACCTTGGCCGATCTGGATAACGCCGGCCCGGCAATCGACCGCCTACTCGGTTTACCGGGCTATCGCGCGCGCTTGCAGGGGCCGCAGGAAGTAATGATCGGCTACTCGGACTCGGCCAAGGATGCCGGCACCACGGCTGCTGCCTGGGCGCAGTACCGCGCACAGGAAACCTTGGTGGAGATCTGCCGCCAGCATCAGGTCGAACTGCTGTTGTTCCACGGCCGCGGTGGCACCGTCGGGCGCGGTGGCGGTCCAGCCCATGCGGCGATCCTCTCGCAGCCGCCGGGTTCGGTGGCGGGGCGCTTTCGCACCACCGAACAGGGCGAGATGATTCGCTTCAAATTTGGCTTGCCGGATATCGCCGAGCAAAACCTCAACCTTTATCTGGCCGCGGTGCTGGAAGCCACCTTGCAGCCGCCACCCGTGCCGGAGCCCGCCTGGCGCGAGTTGATGGGCAGGCTCGCCAGCGATGGTTTTACGGCTTACCGCGCAGTGGTGCGTGAGCATCCGCAGTTCGTCGAGTATTTCCGTCAGGCCACGCCGGAACAGGAACTGGGGCGCTTGCCGCTTGGCAGCCGACCGGCCAAGCGCCGCGAGGGCGGTGTGGAGAGTCTGCGGGCGATTCCTTGGATTTTCGCCTGGACCCAGACACGCTTGATGTTGCCGGCCTGGCTGGGCTGGGAAACGGCCTTGAACAGTGCGCTGGCTCGCGGTGAAGGCGAGTTGCTGGCGCTAATGCGCGAGCACTGGCCGTTTTTCCGTACGCGCATCGATATGCTCGAGATGGTGCTGGCGAAAGCCGACGGCGCCATCGCCCGGCTGTATGACGAGCGGCTTGTCGATGCCGAACTGCGACCATTGGGTGCGAAACTACGCGACCTATTGTCGCAGGCCTGCGCCGCGGTGTTGGGGCTGACAGGGCAGTCTCAGCTGCTCGCGCATAGCCCGGAGACCCTGGAGTCGATCGGCGTCCGCAACACCTACCTGGATCCCCTGCACCTGCTCCAGGCGGAGCTTCTGGCCCGTTCCAGGCTGCGCGAAAGTACCGTCGACAGCCCGGTGGAACAGGCGTTATTGGTGAGTGTTGCGGGCATCGCCGCAGGCCTTCGCAACACCGGCTAAAGCCCCGGTTTATCCGACTTTCGGTGGCTTGTGCGGTATCGGTGCGCTGTGTATCTTGGTCAACCTTTTGGCCGCTCAGTGCTGCCGGGACCTATTCAGAGATTGGCCCCATGAGGCGAATCCAACGATTTCTATTTAAATCTTGAGGAGCACAGCGATGCGCGTGATTCTGTTGGGGGCGCCCGGTGCCGGCAAAGGTACTCAGGCTCGCTTTATCACCGAGAAATTCGGTATTCCGCAAATCTCCACCGGCGACATGCTGCGTGCGGCCGTCAAGGCTGGAACCGAGTTGGGTCTTCAGGCCAAAGGCGTGATGGAAAGCGGTGGTCTGGTTTCCGATGACCTGATCATCAACCTGGTCAAAGAGCGCATCAGCCAGGCCGATTGCGCCAGGGGTTTCCTGTTCGACGGCTTCCCGCGCACCATTCCCCAGGCTGAGGCCCTTGTAAAAGCCGGCGTCGAGCTGGACAACGTGGTCGAAATCGCCGTCGATGACGAAGAAATCGTTCAGCGTATCGCCGGTCGTCGTGTACACGAGGCTTCCGGCCGCGTTTACCACACCGTCTACAACCCGCCAAAAGTGGCTGGCAAGGATGATGTGACCGGCGAAGATCTGATTCAGCGTAAAGACGATTCCGAGGAAACCGTACGCCATCGTCTGTCGGTCTATCATTCTCAGACCAAGCCGTTGGTGGACTTCTACCAGAAGCTCGCCGCAGCCCAAGGCAAGCCAAAGTACAGCCACATTGCGGGCGTCGGTACGGTCGAAGCGATCACCGACAAGGTACTTGAAGCACTGAGCTGATAAGTCGGTTCTGCTGCATCGACAACGGCCCGCTTGCGGGCCGTTGTCGTTTTCACCGTTCTGGTAAGCGCTTGCCCGGACATTTGACTGTTACAATTCCCGACCTTTTTCCCGACCGGAACCGCCGATGACCACCTTGCTGGCCCTGGATACCGCCACCGAAGCCTGCTCCGTTGCCTTGCTCCACGAGGGCAAGGTGCTCAGCCACTACGAGGTGATTCCGCGCCTGCACGCCCAGCGTCTGCTGCCGATGATCAAGGATCTGCTGGCCCAAGCCGGCGTCGCGTTGTCGGCGGTCGATGGCATCGCCTTCGGGCGTGGGCCTGGGGCATTTACCGGGGTGCGCATCGCCATCGGTGTAGTGCAGGGCCTGGCGTTTGCCTTGGAGCGTCCAGTGCTGCCGATTTCCACTCTAGCGGTGCTGGCCCAGCGGGCGTTGCGTGAGCAGGGTGCTAAGCAAGTGGCTGCGGCCATCGATGCTCGCATGGATGAGGTGTACTGGGGTTGCTATCGCGAGGAAAACGGTGAAATGCGCTTGGCCGGGCTGGAAGCGGTGCTGCCGCCGGAGCAAGCCTGCCTGCCGCGCGATGCCATTGGCGATTGGTTCGGTGCCGGTACTGGCTGGGGCAGTTATGCAGCACGCATCCCAGTGGCTCTCAGTGGGCAGGACGCTGGCATGTTGCCGCACGCGCAAGACCTGCTGAGCCTGGCGCAATTCGCCTGGGCGCGCGGTGAAGCGGTGCCTGCGGATCAGGCGCAGCCGGTTTATTTGCGCGACAAGGTCGCCACGCCCAAGGCACCGCACTAAGATTCCAATATCTGGAATTAGCTGCGCGGGCCTGGGCAGAATTGCGCTGGTGGGCACCGGTCGTTACATTGCCAGTCCTTATCGTTGGCCAAACCCGTAGTTGGCCAAACATACCGAGCCCCTAATACGAGAAGCGTGAGCAGTAAATGCGTATCGACGGATTTTCTTCTTCCTACTCGCTGGATCGCAGCTCCCGACCGGGCAGCGCAGTCACGCCTTTTCGCGAAGTGCAGCGCGAGGAAGAAACCCGTCGTGAGCAGCCGGCGCTGCCGTCCAGTACCCAGGGTTTAGAGAACACCCCGCAAGCGCGTCGAGTGCAGGCCAGTTACGCCAGCAGCGACAGCCTGCCTGCACGCCCGCAGGACCTGCTCAATCAACGGTCGGTGAGCAATCGCGCGGCCCAGGCCTTGGCTAGCTACGCCACCACAGCCAGTTATGTCGGCGAGGCGGATGCGCCGGAAGTGCTCGGCCTCGACCTCTACGCCTAAGACCCTCACTTCAGTGCTTCCTTACTACCTCGGTTGCCCGTCATGGAGCGAGCCTGCTTGGCGCGACTCCCTCTATCCAGCCAGCGCCCGCCCGGCGGATTTTCTCGCGCTGTATGCGCAGTTCTTCAACGCCGTGGAGGGCAATACCACGTTCTATGCGCGGCCCTCTGCAGAGACGGTTCAGCGCTGGGCGGCACTGATGCCGGAGGGCTTTCGCTTCTGCGCTAAACTGCCGCGCGACATCAGCCATGCCGGCAATTTGGCTGAACAGTTGGGTGCCGCTCAGGCTTTCCTGCATCTGCTTAAACCGCTGGGCATGCGGCTGGCGCCGCTCTGGCTGCAGCTTCCAGCCACGTTTGGCCCGACGCGGCTGGCGGAGCTGGCGGGGTTTCTCGCCGAGTTAGGGGGACCGTTGGCGGTAGAAGTGCGGCATCCGGCCTTTTTCGCCAAAGGTGAAGAGGAGCGGGCGCTCAATCGCTTGCTAGTGGACCGGGGCGTCGAACGTATCTGTCTGGATTCCCGTGCGCTATTCAACTGTCAATCGGCTGCTCCCGCCGTGCTGGATGCACAATCGAAAAAGTCGCGGCTGCCGACCCGTCCGGCGGCGTTCACGCAATTTCCGCAACTGCGCTTTATTGGCCATCCCGAGCTGGAGGCCAACGATCGTTTTCTCGCCCCTTGGCTGGAGAAAGTCGCCGGCTGGATCGAGGAGGGCCGCACGCCCTATGTGTTCCTGCATACCTCGGATAACCGATTGGCGCCGCAGCTGGCCCGCCGTTTTCATGCTCAACTGAGTACGCGGCTGCCGGGGTTGTCAGCCTTGCCGGAGCTGATCGATGAGTCTGCAGTGGAGCAGCTCGGCTTGCTCTGAGTCAGCCCGCTTGCCCCTCTGGATTGGATCATGCTCGCAGTGCTACGGCGAAAACTGCGCTAAGGTTCTGGCTTCCAGCAGCCGATCAAACGGAGCCTAGCCATGCCATCGCAAATCAGCCGTGCCCGAACCTTCAAAGCTTTGCACGAGCGGCCTGGGGTATTTGTGATCCCCAATCCCTGGGATGCGGGGTCGGCGAAAATGCTCGCGGCGCTTGGTTTTGAGGCCTTGGCGACGACCAGCGCCGGTCTGGCGTTCTCATTGGGTCGCCCGGATGCCGAAGGCGCCATTTCTCGCGATGAGACCCTGGCAAATGCCCAGGCGATAATCGCGGCCACGCCCTTGCCGGTCGCCGCAGACCTGGAAAATGGCTTTGCCGATGAGCCGCAAGGCTGCGCTGAAACCATCCTGCGGGCGGCGGCTGTGGGTTTGGTTGGCGGTTCGATCGAGGATGCCAGCGGCCGCGCGGATGCGCCGATTTACCCGTTCGAGCTCGCCGTCGAGCGGGTACGAGCGGCCGCTGAGGCAGCCCGTAGCTTGCCGTTTCCCTTCACGCTCACGGCACGGGCGGAAAACCTGCTGCATGGGCGTAACGATCTGGCGGATACCATACGGCGCTTGCAGGCGTTTGCCGAGGCGGGGGCTGACGTGTTGTATGCACCGGGCCTGCGCACGCCTGAGGAAATCGTCGCCGTGGTACGTGCCGTGGCACCGAAGCCGGTCAATGTGCTGATGGGGCTGTCCGGGCTGTCGCTGTCGTTGGAGGACTTAGCCGAGTTGGGCGTCAAACGGGTGAGCGTCGGCTCGGCATTGGCGCGGGCGGCCTATGGCGCGTTTTTCCGGGCTGCGCAGGATATACGCACCGAGGGCCGCTTCAGCTTTGCCGAGCAGGCGATTCCTTTTGCGCAGATCAATGCGCTGTTCAAGTCCTGAATCATCTGGCCGGTAACGGCGCAGATCAGTTTTGCGCGCACTGAAATTCCCGCTGGTTGCGCTGCTGATATTGGCTGGCCTGCTTATCTCCGTATGGCATAGCGGGTTGGTACGTTCTCCTGAACCTTTGACTATGCTTGTGCCTCATTCGCTGGAAAGTGGGTGACCTGTTGCCGGTCGGCTCCAGGGTTGCGTTCCCTGTACCGATCGAGACGGGGGTGAGCTGATGGGCAAGAGTGCGATCTTCCTTGCCGTACTCGTGGCGGCGCTCGGTGTCGTTCAGGGCTGCAGCGGCCCAGTCCGCCGCAATGCGGTGCCTCCGGCGCTCGCGGAACAGGCCGCGATCCCCGGACTTGCTGGGGTGCGCTACCGCATCGGCATGGACAACGAAGCGCTGATGAGCGACGGCCTCGAGTCCGTCCGCCGCGAGCAGGCCCATCTCGCCAAGCTCGGACACGAGGAACCGCTGCCGCCGGCGGCTTTTCTCGCGGTGTCGGGCGGCGGTGACAGCGGTGCGTTCGGCGCCGGACTGCTGAACGGCTGGACGGCCGCCGGCAATCGGCCGACGTTCAAACTCGTGACCGGGGTCAGCACTGGGGCCCTGATCGCCCCCTTCGCTTTCCTCGGTCCCGCCTACGATCAGAAGCTCAAGGACTTCTACACCAACCTTGGTCCACGAGACGTCCTGGAGCCGCGTAATTTCATAGCCGTCCTCTTCAACGATGCCATGGCCGATAACCGCCCGCTCTGGCGGCGAGTGGAGAAGGAGGTGGACCAGGCGCTGCTGGACGCCATCGCCACCGAGTATGAGAAGGGCAGGCTGCTCCTCATTGCGACCGCCGATCTCGATGCCCGTCAGGCCGTGCTCTGGAACATGACGAAGATCGCCGCGAGCCGCGATCCCAAGGCCCTCGCGCTGTTCCGTTCGCTGATGATCGCCTCGGCCGCGATCCCCGGCGCCTTTCCGCCGGTGATGATCGACGTCGAGGCCGGCGGTCAGGCCCACCAGGAGATGCACGTGGACGGCGGCACCATGTCCCAGGTGTTCGTCTACCCACCCTCGCTCCACGTGCAGAAGATTACCCGCGAGCATGGCATCGAGCGCGAGCGCGCGGTTTACGTCATCCGCAACGCCCGCCTGGACCCCGAATGGGCTCAGGTCGAGCGCAGGACTATGAGCATCGCCGGCCGGGCCATCTCCTCACTCATCCACACCCAGGGCATTGGCGACCTGTATCGCATCTACCTGACCTCGCAGCGGGATGGCGTCGACTACAACCTGGCCGCCATTCCGGCGAGCTTCACGGTCCCTCACCGCGAGGAGTTCGACACGGAGTTCATGCGCGCCCTCTACCAGACCGGCTACGAGATGGCCGCGAAAGGCTACCCATGGGCTAAGGTGCCGCCGGGATACAGCGACTAGTTGCAGCTGGCGCTGGATAAGAGTCCGTTGGCGTTGGTCCCGGCTGCGCTCGGAGCCTGTCCACTATCTGCTGCGCTCGCGACGATCCAGAACAGGTTCTCAGCCTTTAACGCAGACAATCTGCTTGAGGCTATGCACGATCTCCACCAGATCGGCTTGCGCGGCCATCACCTTCTCGATCGGCTTATAGGCGCCGGGAGTTTCGTCGATCACCGCCTGATCCTTGCGGCATTCCACGCCGGCCGTGGCGCGCTGGTGATCGGCGAGGGTGAAGCGGCGCTTGGCCTCGTGGCGGCTCATCAGTCGGCCGGCGCCGTGACTGCATGAGCAGAAACTCTCGGGATTGCCCTTGCCGCGGACGATAAAGGATTGCGCGCCCATGCTGCCAGGGATGATACCCAGCTCGCCGGCTTTGGCGCTGAGCGCGCCCTTGCGGGTGATCAGCAACTCTTCGCCGAAGTGAAACTCGCGGGAGACGTAGTTGTGATGGCAGTTGACCGCCTCCAACTGCGCCTCGAACGGGCGCCGCAGCTCGTGGCGCACGGCCTCCACCAGCAGGCGCATCATCAGCGTGCGGTTGCTGAGGGCGTAGTCCTGGGCCCATTCCACCGCCTGCACATAGTCATCGAAGTGCTTACTGCCTTCCTTGAGGTAGGCCAGGTCAGCATCCGGCAGGTTGCCCAGAGCCTTGCCCATGTCCTCTTTGGCCAGCTCGATAAAGCAGCGGCCGATGGCGTTACCGACTCCGCGCGAGCCCGAATGCAGCATCATCCAGACCCTGTCCGCCTCGTCCAGGCAGACCTCGATAAAGTGATTGCCGCCGCCCAGCGTGCCCAGGTGCAGGCGGTTATTGGTCTTGGCCAGATGCGGGTACTTCGCGGTGATCTGGGCGAAGCGACTGGCCAGCAGCCGCCAGCTGTCATCCACCAGGTGCGGCGCATCCTGCCAGGCGCCGACGTCGTGGCGACCGAAACTCTTGCCGTGGGGGATGGCTTCCTCGATGGCGTGGCGGATACCGGCCAGATTGTCCGGCAGATCGCGGGCATTCAGGCTGGTGCGCGCGGCCACCATGCCACAGCCGATGTCGACGCCGACCGCCGCCGGGATGATCGCACCTTTGCTGGGGATCACGCTGCCGATGGTCGAGCCCTTGCCCAGGTGCACATCCGGCATCACCGCCAGATGACCGTGGATAAAGGGCATGCGCGCAGTGTTTTGCAACTGCTGCAGCGCTTGCGGCTCGACCGGTAGATCCTGGGTCCACAGTACGATGGGCTTGCCGCCCGGAACCTCCAGGCGTTGATAGAGTGGGGCAGACATGGCGGCCTCTCCTTCGCGCTAGCATTCAGGCCTCTAGTTTACGCCTGAGCACCTGCCAGGGCGTCGAGGATCTGCTCGGCGCGGTGCAGCCGGAAAGCGCCGGCTCTGGCAGAATGCCGCCCTAGCCGGCTATCGGTCGGGTTGAACATTTTTTGAGCATATTTCCTGATGAGTGATGAGCGGCAGATAGCCAGAATTCGTGTTGAAGCCCTTGAACCCAGCTATGCCACGGCAGCGGGTGTTTGGGCCGAGCGCCTGGGGTTGCCGCTGCAGGGTGAGGCCGACTTTGCTCTGCAGCTAGGCGCGGCGGGCTTGCAGTTGGCCGAGCTTGGCCCGCAGGCGCCGGGGCCGGTGCGGGTGGATTTCATCGAAGGCGCGGTGGCCCATCGCCGTCTGTTTGGTGGTGGCAGTGGGCAGATGATTGCCAAGGCGGTCGGCGTGCAGCCTGGCGTGCGCCCGCGAGTGCTGGACGCTACCGCAGGGCTGGGGCGCGATGCTTTTGTGCTGGCGAGCCTGGGGTGTGAGACGACGCTGATCGAACGTCAGCCGCTGATCGCTGCATTGCTGGAAGATGGCCTGATCCGCGCCGCGGGCGATGCCGAAGTAGGCCCGATCGTTGCGCAGATGCGCCTGCTGGTCGGCAATGCCATCGAATTGTTGCGCGGTTGGGAGGGCGAGGCGCCACAGGTGATCTACCTCGATCCGATGTTCCCGCATCGCGATAAAAGCGCCTTGGTGAAAAAGGAAATGCGCCTGTTCCGACCGCTGGTCGGCGACGACCTCGATGCTCCGGCGTTGCTCGAGGCGGCCTTGGCCTTGGCCAGTCACAGGGTGGTGGTGAAACGGCCGCGCAAGGCACCCATCATCGCTGGGCCCAAGCCGAGCTATGCGCTGGACGGTAAGTCCAGCCGCTACGACATCTATCCGCTGAAGAAGCTGCAAGCTTCCAAGCCATAAGCAGATCCGTAGGGCGGGTTAGCCGCGTAGCGGTGTAACCCGCCAAGGGTGCCGACAGGCACCACCGCTCGCACGCCGGATGGTGGGTTACGCCTACGGCTAACCCACCCTACGATATACGCCAGCCTACGGAGACCACGAATTAACCAGGCGGCGCGCTAGTCGGGTCTATAGGCCCGCATAAACAACTCGACCACCTCTTGCACATGCTGCTCGGCTTCTTCGCCTTCCTGCGGTCCGCAGCAGCCGATCAATAGGCGGAAATTGGCGCCGCCTTTGATCAGGCAAAAAAAGTGCTCGGCTGCATGTTTTGGTTTGGCGATGCACAGCTTGCCGGCTTTATCGGCCTTGCTCAGCAGGCGCTCCATCTCGTTCAGGATGCGCTGTGGGCCGGCGTCGAAGAAGATCTGCGAGAGCTTCGGGTCCTGGCTGCCCAGGGTCACCATCAAGCGATGCAACTCGATCGATTCGCGGCTGTTGATCAGCGCATGAAAGCCACGGCCGATATTCAGCAGCACGCTCTCGATCGCCACCGCTTCCGGCAGCTCGAAGAACAACTCCGGCAACTGTTCTTCGCACTTGGACTTCACCGCGGCGGAAAACAACGTTTCCTTGTCGGTGAAGTGGCTATACACCGTCAGTTTGGACACTCCCGCCTCGGCGGCGATGGCGTCCATGCTGCTGCCGTCATAGCCATGGCGCAGGAACAGGGTTTTCGCGGCCTCAAGAATGGCCTGACGTTTGGCGGGATCTTTAGGGCGCCCTGGGCCGCTGGCGGGTAACAGTTTGTTAGACATTTCGCGTTTTAATACTGGACTGGTGAGTTTGCTATTTTTACTATACCCGTCAGTATAAGTATTCAAAACCTTCTTTGCGAAAGGTCTTTCATCATGTTCCGCCATGCCTTGCCGCTCGCCCTGCCTGTGTCTCTTCTCGTTTTGCTTGCTGCCTGTGGTAATGGCGAGCCAGTTCAGCCGTCGGTGCGCCCGGCCATGGTGGTGCAGCCGCAGCCGGCCGGTGAGGTGGTGGACACCTATCCGGGTGAGGTGCGCGCGCGTCTGGAGCAAGAGCTGGCTTTTCGCATCGGCGGCAAGGTAGCCAAGCGCCTGGTCGAGGTGGGGCAGCGGGTGCAGAAGGATCAGCCGCTGGCTGAGCTCGACCCGCAGGATGTGCGCCTGCAACTGGAGGCCATGCGTGCCCAAGTGGCGGCTGCCGCGGCCAATCTGCAACTGGTGCGTGCCGAGCGTGACCGTTACAGAACCCTGCTCGATCGCCAGATGGCCAGCCGCTCGCAGTACGACAACGCCGAGAACCTCTACCGCGCCGGTGAAGCACGCCTGAAGCAAATCAAGGCCGAGTTCAATGTGGCCAACAATCAGGCGGGTTACTCGGTGCTGCGTGCTTCGCAGGCGGGGGTGGTGGCCAAGCGTCTGGTCGAGGTCGGGAATGTGGTGGCGGCCGGGCAGACGGTGTTTACCCTGGCGGCTGACGGCGAGCGTGAAGTGCTGATCAGCCTGCCGGAGCATGCTTTCGAGCGCTTCAAGATTGGCCAGGTGGTGGCGGTGGAACTCTGGTCGCAGCCGGATCAGCGCTTCCCAGGGCGCATCCGTGAGCTGTCGCCTGCAGCCGATCCGTTGTCGCGGACCTTTGCCGCGCGGGTAGCCTTTAGCGAGGGCAAGGTGCCCGCCGAACTGGGGCAGAGCGCTCGGGTGTTTGTCCCGGTTGCCGGTACGGTGCCGTTGTCGGTGCCAATCTCGGCGCTGAGCGCGGAAAATGGCGCGCCGTTTGTCTGGGTGGTCGACCACAAGGATTCCAAGCTCGTGCGAACCCCAGTGCGCATCGGCGCCTACGGTGAGCAGCGGGTGCCGATCCTGGAAGGCTTGAATGCCGCCGACTGGGTGGTCGCCGCCGGGGTTCAGGTGCTGCGCGAAGGCCAGGTGGTACGGCCGGTGGATCGCGACAATCGAGCGGTCAAACTGGTAGCGCAGGAGTAATCCCGGATGCGTTTCAACCTATCCGAATGGGCGCTGCACAACCGCCAGATCGTCCTCTACATCATGTTGCTGATGGCGGTCGTCGGCGCACTTTCTTATGCCAAGCTGGGCCAGAGTGAAGACCCGCCGTTTACCTTCAAGGCCATGGTGGTGCGCACCAACTGGCCGGGAGCGAGTGCCGAGGAAGTCGCGCGGCAGGTTACCGAGCGCATCGAAAAGAAGCTGATGGAGACCGGCGAGTTCGACAAGATCATCTCCTTCTCCCGCCCGGGTGAGTCGCAGGTGACCTTCGTGGCGCGCGACTCGATGAACTCCAAACAGATTCCGGAGCTCTGGTATCAGGTGCGCAAGAAGATCGGCGATATCCGCCACACCTTGCCGCCGGGCATCCAGGGGCCCTTCTTCAACGACGAATTCGGCACCACCTACGGCAATATCTATGCGTTGACCGGCAGCGGTTTCGACTACGCCGTGCTCAAGGATTACGCCGACCGTATCCAACTGCAGCTGCAACGGGTCAAGGACGTCGGCAAGGTCGATCTGCTCGGTCTGCAGGACGAGAAGATCTGGATTGAGCTGTCCAACGTCAAGCTGGCCACTCTCGGCCTGCCGCTGGCCGCCGTGCAGCAGGCTCTGGATGCGCAGAACACGGTAGCCTCGTCGGGTTTCTATGAAACTCCGAGTGATCGCATCCAGCTACGCGTGACCGGGCGTTTCGAGTCGGTGAAGGAAATTCGCGACTTCCCGATTCGGGTGGGCGACCGCACCTTCCGCATCGGCGATGTGGCTGAAGTGCATCGTGGCTTCAACGACCCACCGGCGCCGCGGATGCGCTTTATGGGCGAGGATGCGATTGGTCTGACCGTCTCGATGAAGGCTGGCGGCGACATTCTGGTCTTGGGCCAGGCGCTCGAAACCGAGTTTGCCCGCATGCAGGAAACCCTGCCGGCGGGCATGCAGTTGCGCAAGGTCTCGGATCAGCCGGCCGCGGTGAAAACCGGTGTCGGCGAGTTCGTCCAGGTACTGGTCGAGGCCCTGGCGATTGTCATGCTGGTGTGCTTCTTCTCCCTCGGTCTGCGCATTGGCCTGGTGGTCGCCTTGACGATTCCGCTGGTGCTGGCGATGACCTTCACCACCATGTACTACCTGGGGATCGGCCTACACAAAATCTCCCTCGGCGCCTTGGTGCTGGCGCTCGGGCTGCTGGTCGACGATGCGATCATCGCGATCGAGATGATGGCGATCAAAATGGAGCAGGGCTTCGACCGGTTAAAGGCCGCCAGCTTTGCCTGGACTAGCACGGCCTTTCCGATGCTCACCGGTACACTGATCACCGCTGCCGGCTTTCTGCCGATTGCCACCGCGCAGTCGGGCACCGGCGAATACACCCGTTCGATCTTCCAGGTGGTGTCCATCGCGTTGATGGCTTCATGGATTGCTGCGGTGATCTTCGTGCCGTATATCGGTGCGCGGCTGTTGCCGGATCTGGCCAAGCTGCATGCCGCCAAGCACGGCGGCAGCGCTGAAGGCCATGATCCGTATTCGACGCCGTTCTACAAGCGCGTACGGCGTCTGATCGAGTGGTGCGTGCGGCGGCGCAAGACCGTGATCCTGCTGACCCTTGGCCTGTTTGTCGCCGCGGTGGTGGTGTTCCGCTTCGTGCCGCAACAGTTCTTCCCGTCCTCGGGCCGGTTGGAGCTGATGGTGGACCTGAAACTCAGTGAAGGCGCCTCGTTGAAGGCGACCGAGGAGCAGGTCAAACAGCTGGAGCAGATGCTCAAGGAGCACCCGGGCATCGACAACTATGTCGCCTATGTCGGTACCGGTTCGCCGCGTTTCTATCTACCGTTGGACCAGCAACTACCGGCCGCCAGTTTTGCCCAGTTCGTGGTATTGGCGAAAACCATCGAAGATCGCGAGGTGATTCGCAGCTGGTTGATCGAGCGGCTGGACGAAGATTTCCCGACCCTGCGCACCCGTGTGACACGTCTGGAGAATGGCCCGCCGGTGGGTTACCCGGTGCAGTTCCGCGTCTCCGGTGAGCACATCGAAGTAGTGCGGGCGCTGGCCCGCAAGGTCGCGGACAGGGTGCGCGAGAACCCGCATGTGGTGAACGTGCACCTGGACTGGGAAGAGCCGAGCAAGGTAGTTTATCTGAACATCGATCAGGAGCGGGCGCGGGCCCTCGGCGTGAGTAGCGCCGATCTGTCGCGCTTCTTGCAAAGTTCACTGTCCGGCAGCAGCGTCAGCCAGTACCGCGAAGGCAACGAGTTGATCGAAATCCTGCTGCGCGGCACCGTTCGCGAGCGGCAAGAACTGGCCTTGCTGCCGAGCCTGGCGGTGCCGACGGATAACGGCCAAAGCGTCGCGCTGTCGCAGATCGCCACGCTCGAGTACGGCTTCGAAGAAGGCATCATCTGGCACCGTAACCGCCTGCCAACCGTTACGGTGCGGGCGGATATCTATGGCAAGGAACAGCCGGCCAGCCTGGTCAAACAGATACTGCCGACCCTGGCGCCGATCCGCGCTGAGCTGCCAGACGGTTACCTGCTCGATGTCGGTGGCACCGTCGAGGATTCGGCGCGTGGACAGAAATCGGTAAACGCCGGGGTGCCGCTGTTTATCGTGGTGGTGCTGACCCTGCTGATACTGCAACTGAAGAGCTTCTCGCGCTCGGCGATGGTGTTTCTTACCGCGCCGCTAGGGCTGATTGGCGTGACGCTGTTCCTGCTCGTGTTCCGCCAGCCGTTCGGCTTTGTCGCCATGCTCGGCACCATCGCCCTGGCGGGGATGATCATGCGTAACTCGGTGATTCTGGTTGACCAGATCGAGCAGGACATCGCCTCCGGGGTAGACCGCTGGCACGCGATTATCGAAGCTACCGTACGGCGTTTCCGGCCGATCGTGCTGACTGCCCTGGCGGCGGTGCTGGCGATGATCCCGCTGTCGCGTAGCACCTTCTTTGGGCCGATGGCCGTAGCGATCATGGGCGGGCTGATCGTCGCCACGGCACTGACCCTGCTGTTCCTGCCGGCGCTGTACGCGGCCTGGTTCAGGGTCAAGGAAGAGCGTTGATCCAGTTGGGTTTCGCAACGTTCTACGTAGGCTGGGTAGAGCGCAGCGACAGAATGGCAGGAAGCCGTTCTGCACAGCTTTAGCTGCCCGCAGGGCGAGGTGCATGGACGCACCTCGTGAAACCCAGCTTTCATTCGACTTGCCCACCCCAATCCCTCGGGTAGAGGCCTCTCTCGACAAAATGGTGAAACGACGAATGCGGCCAATCGACCGCTCGCTCGACATAGCCATGTTTGACCGGGTTGTAATGCACGTAGTCGAGATGCCGCCGCAGGTCTTCCTCATCTCGAATCAGGTGTTCCCAGAAGCGCCTTTGCCAGATGCCCCGCTCTTGCTTGTTCCGGCGGCTCGAACTGGTCTGTTCGCAAGGCGGCAATTGTCGAGAGAAGTGGGCCTTGATACGGCGTATGCGGTTGGAGTAATCGGTGTCACCGGGCTGCAGACGCCAGAGCATATGCAGGTGGTCAGGTAGAACCACCCAGGCCAGCATGCAAAAGGGATGCTGTTGTTTCTCCCGTTGGATGGCATGGCGAAGTGCTTCGATATGCCGCGAGAGTATATCCAGCCGCCGGTTTTCCAATGTCAGGGTGAAGAAGTAGGTGCCACCTGGCTCACAGAGCCGGCGATAGCTGCGTCGGTACGCCTGCATGTTTCCCGTCCTTGGGATATTGGCAAAGCTGGGTTTCGCTAGCGCTCTACCCAGCCTACATCCGACCCAGCCAACATTTCACTTATCCGTAGACTGGGTAGAGCGCAGCGAAACCCAGCAACTCACCCGCAAGCAATCACAGCGCGCCAAACACCTTCTTCGCCAGGCTGGTGGCGGCACCGGCTGGGTTCTCGCGGATGCTGGCTTCTTGCTTGCCGATCATCTCGAACAGACCATTCAGCGCTTGCTCGGTGACGTAGCCTTCGATGTTGGCGTTTTTTGCATCGACGGCCCCGAAGCTGGCGGCTTGGCCGGCGAAGCTGTTGTATTGCTTGGCCAGACCAACCTGGTCGGTGGCTTTCTTGACGATCGGCAGGAACTTGGCGCGGATCTGCTCGCGGCTGGTTTTGTTCAGGTACTGCGTGGCCGCATCGTCCGGGCCGCTGAGGATGCCTTTGGCGTCTTGCACGGTCATCTTCTTCACCGCATCCACCAGCAGCGCCTGGGCCTGTGGTACGGCGGCTTCGGCGGCTTTGTTCATGCTGGTTTCCAGCTGCTCGACTTGAGCGCCCATGCCCATCATCTTCATGGCCTTGGCGGCTTTGCCGAGGTTGCCCGGCAGTTCGATGCGCACGTCCGGGTTATTGCTGAAGCCGCCGGGCGTACCCAATTGTTTGACGGCGATTTGCGCGCCTTGGGTCAGGGCCTCCTTGAGGCCGCCGCTGGCATCCTGTTGCGACAGATCAGTCAGCGAGAGGGCGAATACGTTGGCCGAGAGGGCCAGGCCGGCGACTAAGGCGGTAAGACGAAACATGGCAGCATCCTTGTGGCAGTGGGAATCAGGCGAGCTTAGCGGAGCAAAAGGCTGGCGCAAACCGGCATGGCGTCGTAGCCGGAGACGCTCTGGGGAAGCTTCCCCGGACTGATGCCCAGGCTACGGGTTGAAAGTGGTTTTGTTGGCATCTCCAGGGGCGAACTCATTCGCCCCTGGAGAGGGGTGTCAGGCCGGCTCCGCCGCATCCTCGCTGCGGTCCATCGCCACCTGGCGGATCGACAGGCGAATTTCTGCCGGTAATACGCGTTTGGCCGCACCTTCCGCCAGCTCGCCGAGCAGTTTGTGATAGCTCAGCTTGCCGGCTTCGTCCTGGCGCAGCACGCCGAGGTCCAGCAAGGTTTGGATGAAATGGCGGAACAGGCTTTTGTCGAAGAACTCCGGGGCATTCAGGCCGTGCAGAATCGACAGGCGCTGGGCCATGACCGTACAAAGGTCCTCCAATTCCTCGGCGCTGATGGCGTTCTGACCTGCGTTGAGCAGCAAGGCGATGGCCATGTAGAAGCGCTGCAAGGTCTGCGCGATGGCGCGCGAGAGCAGGGTCAGCAACACGAAATGGCGTGAGCTGGGCGCCGGTCGTACATACACATCGGCTTCAAAGCGCAGCAGCCCCTGCTCGACGAAGGCCGCCAGCCATTGATCGACCACCGCATCCAGCTCGTCGAGGCTCCAGCGGATAAACAACTCGGACTGCAAATAAGGGTAGAGCGCGCGGGTATAGCGGAGGATCTGCTCGCGGCTGATCCGGGCACTGCTCTGGAAGAAGCTGGCGAGCAGCGCCGGCAGGGCAAAGATGTGCAGCACGTTGTTGCGGTAGTAGGTCATCAACACCGCGTTCTGCTCGTCGAGGTAAAGGATCTTGCCGAGCGCATCCTTCTGTTCGGCGAGCAGCTGCATCCCCTGGACATACTCGATCAGTGCCTGGCCGTCGCCTTCCGGCAGGGTGGTGTGCGGTGAGTAGGGGACACTGCGCAGCAGGGTCAGGTACAGATCGAGCACGCGGGTCAGCGCGCGTTCATCCAGGGCCAGCTTGCTGGTCGAAAGCAGCGCCAGAGCCACCAGATTGACCGGGTTGATCGCGGCAGCCTCGTTCAGGTGTTGGGCTACGCGCTCGGCGAGGCGGTTGGTGGTGTCGCTGAGCCAGGCCGGGCGGTACTGCGGGCCAAGCTCCTGCTCGCGCCAGCCGGGTTGATCCTGGTCGAGGAACTCGGCCAGCTTGATCGGTGCGCCAAAGTTCACCCAAACCTGGCCAAAACGCTGCTTGAGGGCGCCGATAACCTTGAAAATGTCGAAGATCGACTCTTTCTTCTTGCTCGCGCCGCGTAGCTCGCCCAGGTAGGTACGACCCTCCAATACGCGCTCGTAACCGATATAGACCGGCACAAAGACCACTGGCAGGCGATTGGAGCGCAGGAAACTGCGCAGGGTGATGGCCAGCATGCCGGTCTTCGGCTGCAACATCCGCCCGGTGCGCGAGCGCCCGCCTTCGACGAAGTACTCGACCGGGAAGCCTTTGCTGAACAGGGTGTGCAGGTATTCGTTGAACACTGCGGTGTACAGCGGGTTGCCCTTGAAGGTGCGGCGCATGAAGAAGGCGCCGCCGCGCCGCAGCAGGCCACCGATCAGCGGCATATTCAGGTTGATCCCAGCGGCGATGTGCGGCGGGGTCAAACCGTTGCGAAACAGCAGGTAAGACAGCAGCAGGTAGTCGATATGGCTGCGGTGGCAGGGCACATAGATCACCTCATGGCCCTGGGCGACGTCCTGCACGCCTTCGATGTGGTTGACCTTGATACCGTCGTAAATCTTGTTCCAGAACCAGCTGAGCACCACTTCGAGGAAGCGGATCGCGGTATAGGCGTAGTCCGAGGCGATCTCGTTGCCGTAGCGCAGGGCTTGGGCCTCGGCCTTCTCGACGGAGATTTTCTCGCGCTCGACTTCCTCGGCGATGGCCTGGCGCACCAGTGGGCCGTGGATCAGGCCTTTGACCAGATTGCGCCGGTGCGAAACGTCAGGGCCGATGACCGCGGCCTTCTGGTTGCGAAAGTGCACGCGGAGGATGCGCTGGACCATGCGCAAGGTGCGCTCGTGGCCCTTGTCCTGTTCGATCAGTTCGCGCAGATGAATAGGCGCGGAGAACTGCACGCGGGTCTTGCGGCCGAGAATCAGGATGCTGATCAACCGGCGCAGACGCCCGGTGACAGCCCAGCTGTCGGCGAACAACAGCTTCCAGGGGCTGGTTTCGCGATCCGGCGATTGCCCCCAGAATACGCTGACGGGGACGATTTGCGCGTCTTCGACGGCATGCTGGCCGATGGCGTTGACCAGGCGCACCAGGGTCGGCGAGGCGCTGCGCTTGTCCTGGCGGCCGAACCAGTCGGCCTCGCGGTTGAGGTAGAAGAACGCCGCCGGCTCCTGCAGGCCGCCGACCGCCACCGGCAGCACCGGGCGCGGCAGGCCGCTCTTGCTGCACTCGTGATCCAGCACCGCCAGGTCGCTGAGCGACGGCTGCTGCAGCACATAGAGCACTGGCTTGCTGCGGTCGAGCTTGAGGCTGAAGGCGGACTGGGCGATGGTTTCCGAGCGCACCCAGAGGTACAGCAGGCGGCGCAGGGTGCCAAACACGAGGCGGTGGAACGGCGAGCGGGTCATACGGCGTCTGCTGATTGTGGAACGAGCGTGCGCTCGGGCCGGCTAGTGTGCCGGATTCGCTCAGCTGCGGCAAAAGCCCCGGTCGTGGCGTTCGCTGTCGATTGGCCTGGATTCGGCACGCCTGGAGGCCGGTTGTGGACTATTCTTTCAGGCCTGACGTTTGCGCCCCGCGAGCCATTATCTTGCTAGCTATTGGCCTGTGCTGGCAGGTCGGATGAACGCTGCATACCCAATGCTATTCGAGGAGGTTGCTATGAACAGGCTTTCATCGCTCTGTCTGTGCGTTGCCTTGTCGGGGGGCTCTGTCCAGGTCCAGGCCGAGACGGTCGTGCCCCTGCAAGGCCAGAGTTCCCAACAGATCCAGCAGGATGTGGCGGATTGCCAGAATATTGCTGCCGGCTCCACCGGCAGTACCAGCAGCACGACCCAGGGGGGAGGGCGGCTGCGCGGTGCGGCGGCTGGTGCCGCCGCCGGGGCGGTAGGGGCGCAGGTGCGCGGCAACCAGCACGAGGAGGTGTACGACCGGGTCGATGACGACGTGCAGCAGGAGTACCGGCAGAATCGGGCCAAGGAGACCGCCGCGGCCGGAGCGGTGGTCGGTGGCTCGCGCCAGCGCCAGGAGCGTCGCCAGGATTCGGCCAATGCCGGTGAGGTCGACTCGACGGCCTACACCAGTTGCCTGCAGGGGCGCGGTTACCAGGTCACACCCTGACCTTGGAGTCGTACGGTCATTTGCGGAAACACTCTGCGTAACGGTCTGGGTGGCGGGCTGTCTTGCAATAGCGCCGAGGGCTTCATATAGTCCGGCGGCATTTTGGCAGCCTGTCTCCGCTGGGTTTTCCGGATGTCGAGATGGGTCCTTATGGGCCCCGTGGTCAGGACGGTTGGGCCCTTACCGAAAATGGTGAGAGACCATGATCGAGATAAAAAATCTAACTAAGCGTTTCGCCCAGCGTTCAGCGGTGGGCAAACTGGCGGTGGACAACTTGTCCTTCCGCGTTCAAGAGGGGGAGGTGTTGGGTTTTCTCGGGCCGAACGGCGCCGGTAAATCCACCACCATGAAGATGCTCACCGGCTTTCTTGCGCCGACATCCGGCACGGCGAGCATCCTCGGTTTCGATATCCAGACGCAGACGCTCAAGGCCCAGCAGCAGATCGGCTATTTGCCGGAAGGCGCGCCGTGCTATGGCGATATGACGGTCAAAGGCTTTCTTGAATTCATCGCCGAGGTGCGCGGCTTCAAGGGCGCGGCGAAGCAGCAGAAAGTCGCCACCGCGGTGACCCAAGTCGAGCTGGAGCAGGTGCTCAATCAGTCCATCGACACCCTGTCCAAGGGCTTCAAGCGTCGCGTCGGCCTGGCCCAGGCCATTCTGCATGACCCGAAAGTGCTGATTCTCGACGAGCCCACCGATGGCCTCGACCCGAACCAGAAGCATCAAGTGCGCGGGCTGATTCAGAACCTGGCGAAAGACAAGATCGTGATCATTTCGACCCACATCCTCGAGGAAGTGACGGCGGTCTGTACCCGTGCGGTAGTGATCGCCCATGGCAAGCTGCTGGCCGATGGCACGCCGTTCGAGCTGGAAAGCCGTTCGCGCTACCACCAGGCGGTCACGCTGGTCGGCGCCGAGGCGCTGGATCAGGCCGCTTTCGCGGCTCTGCCGGGTGTGGCGGGGGTGGAGGTCAACGACCTCGAACACAGCCTGACCGTGCTGGCGCAGCCGGGGCAGGTGATCTTCCCGCAGGTCAACACGCTGCTCAGCCAACGCGGCTGGGCGGTCAAGGAGCTTAATGTCGAGCGTGGTCGGTTGGACGAAGTGTTCCGCACACTGACGCGCGGGGAGACGGTATGAAGCAGTTACCCGTACTGTTCAAGCGCGAGCTGGCGAGCTATTTCGCCACGCCGCTGGCTTACGTATTTATTCTGATTTTCCTGGTGCTATCCGGGGTGTTTACCTTATACCTGGGCGGCTTCTACGAGAGCGGCCAGGCCAGTCTCTCGCCCTTCTTCAATTTCCATCCGTGGCTCTATCTGTTCCTGGTGCCGGCGATTGCCATGCGGCTGTGGGCGGAGGAGCGCAAATCCGGCTCGATCGAGCTGCTGATGACCCTACCGATCACCCGCGCCGAAGCGGTACTTGGCAAGTTCCTAGCCGCCTGGGCCTTTGCCGGTCTGGCGCTGTTGCTGACCTTCCCGATGGTGCTCACCGTCAACTACCTGGGCGAGCCGGATAACGGCGCCATTCTCACTGGCTATATCGGCAGCTGGCTATTGGCCGGCGCCTACCTGGCGATCGGTTCGTGCATGTCGGCGCTGGCGAAGAACCAGGTGATTGCCTTCATCCTCACGGTCAGTGCCTGCTTCCTGTTTATCGTCAGCGGTCTACCGCTGGTGCTGGATGCGTTCAGTGGCTGGGCACCGCAATGGTTGCTGGATGCGGTGGCATCGTTGAGCTTCCTGACTCGCTTCGATGCCATCAGCAAAGGCGTGATCGATCTGCGCGATCTGCTGTATTTCGTCACCCTGATCGCCGCCTGGCTGGCCGCCACCGCCGTGGTTGTCGATCTGAAGAAAGCCGACTGAGGACGCCCGCATGAAAAAGTTGATGTATTCCGGCGCCGGGCTTTTAGTGATCGCCCTGGCGTTTTTAGCGTTCAACATGTTCTCCAGCCTGACCCTGACCGATAGCCGTCTGGATCTGACTGAGCAGAAGCTCTACACCATCTCGGCTGGCACCAAGAAAATCCTTACCGAGATCGATCAGCCGATCAATCTGTACTTCTTCTACTCGGACAAAAGCACCAAGGATCTGGTGGCGCTGCGCAACTACGCCAAACGCGTCGAGGAGATGCTGAAGGCCTATGAGCGGGGGGCGGCTGGCAAGATCAAGCTGCATATCATCGATCCGCAGCCGTTCTCGGAAGAGGAAGACCAGGCGGCGCAGTATGGCTTGCAGGCCGTGCCGCTTAATCAGGCGGGTGAGCAGGCGTACTTCGGCTTGGCCGGCACCAGCGGCGCGGAGGGGAGGCAAGTCATCCCGTTCTTCCAGCTCGACCATGAAGAGTTCCTCGAGTACGACATCAGCCGCCTGGTACAGGGTCTGGCCAAACCTGAGCTGCCGGTAGTCGGCGTGCTTTCCACCCTGCAGCTCAGCGGCGGCTTCGATATGGAGGCGCGCCAGCCGACCCCGCCGTGGCTGGTGATGGAGGAGATCCGTCAGCAGTTCAAGGTCGAAAGCCTCAAGCCGGGCATCGACCAGATCCCGGAGACGGTATCGGTGTTGCTGCTGGTCCATCCCAAGCAACTGCCGCAACCGACCCTCTACGCCATCGACCAATTTGTGCTGCGCGGCGGTAAGTTGCTGGTGTTCGTCGACCCCTACAGCGAGGCCGACACCGGCATGCAGTTGCCGGGAGACATGCCGGGCAGCGACAAGGCGTCCGACCTTGAACCGCTGTTCAAGGCCTGGGGCGTGCGGTTGGTGCCGGGTAAGGTGCTTGGCGATGGTTCCTACGCCATGTCGGTAAGCATGGGCCAGGGGCAGCGGGCGGTACGCCATGCCGGTTGGCTGAGCCTGCCACAAACGGCGCTGGATCAAGCCGACGTGAGCACTGCCGGGCTGGAAACCATCACGGTGGCCACCGCCGGTATTCTTGAGCCGGTGGAAGGAGCGAAGAGCCGCTTCATGCCGCTGATCCAGAGTTCCCAATATGCGATGCCATTCGATGCCCAGCGTTTCGACATGCTGCGCAACCCCGAAGAACTGATCCGTGAACTGCAGCCGACCGGTGAGCGTTATGCCATCGCCGGGCGTATCAGCGGCCCGGCGCAGAGCGCATTTCCGAATGGCATCGAGGGCCGCAAGGATGGCCTGAAGGAGGCGGCGAGCATCAACGTGATCGCCGTCGCCGACACCGACCTGCTGACCGATCGCATGTGGGTGCAGGTGCAGGAAATGTTCGGTCAGCGCGTACCGCAGCCTTGGGCGGATAACGCCACCTTCGCGATCAATGCGCTGGATAACCTGGCCGGCTCCGATGCGCTGATCAGCGTGCGTTCGCGGGGGCGCTTCAGCCGCCCGTTCACGGTAGTGGAAGCGCTACAGCGGGACGCCGAAGTGCAGTTCCGCGAGAAGGAAGAGGCCCTGCAGACGCGTTTGGCCGATACCGAGCAGAAACTCGCCGTCCTGCAGCAGAAGCAGGATCCGAGCAAGACCCAGGAGCTGACACCGGAACAGCAAGCCACGGTGCAGCAGTTCCTGCAGGAGCGGGTGAAGCTGCGCAAAGAGCTGCGTGAAGTGCGCTACCAACTGAATGCCGATATCGAGGCGCTGGGCCGAACGCTGAAGTTCATCAATATCGCCCTGGTGCCGCTGCTATTGACCTTGGCCGTGTTGGCCCTGTGGCTGTGGCGTCGGCGCCGCCAGGCTTGATAGGGCGGCGCGGGCATGGGGCGTAAGAGCCTGTGGCTGCTGGCGCTAGTCGCCGCAGGACTGGTGCTGGCGTACTTCTGGTTGCAGCGCCCGTTGCCGCCAGTCGTGCCCAGCCGCGTCGCGCTATTGCCGACGCTGCAGGAGCAGGTCACGAGTGTCAGTGCGATTGAGGTACGGCGTCCCGGTCAGCCGTTGGTGCGATTGGAGCGCCAAGGTGAAGCTTGGGTCGTGCCGGCAAAAGCGGCTTATCCGGCAGCGCTGACACCCATCGCAACTCTGCTACGAGCCCTGGCGGAGGCGCACAAGCTCGAGGCGAAAACCGCCAATGCTCAACTACACGGGCAATTGGGGCTCGCCGAACAGGGCGAGGCGGAGCAGCAGGCGACGCGTATTAGCCTTGAGCTGTCCGGCGGTCGGTCGCTCGGGCTGTGGGTCGGCAAGCGTGCACAGCAGGGGGAGGGGCAGTTGCTGCGGATGGCCGGCGAGGATCAGGTCTGGTTGATCGACCAGGCGCTTGAGCTACCGGCCACCGAGTTGGAGTGGCTGGACCGGCGTATCACTGCGATTCCCTTCGCCAGCGTTAAGGAACTCGACCTGCGTTATGCCAATGGCGAGCGCCTGACGGTCTTGCGCGATAACCAGAACGAACTGAATCTCAAGGTTAAACAACTGCCCTCAGGCAAGCGCTTGGCCTATGAGGCGGCAGCAAACGGCATGGTCATGCTATTTGCCGAGTTGGACTTTGCCGATGCCGCGCCGCTGGCGCAGGTGCAGTTCAAGAGCCGGCCATTGTTGCAGTTCAGCCTGACAAACTTCACTGGCGGGCAGCTTAACGGTGCGGTTTACAGCCAGGGCGAACAACTTTGGCTGACCCTCCCGCAGAGCCGTAACTTCAGTACCGAACAGTTGCCGGGTAAAACTGATTGGGCCTATCGCCTGGAGCCTTATCAGTATCAAACCCTGGCAAAAAAGCTCAAAGATTTGGTGGTTAAAAATTAACCAAAGTAAGACTGTAAGACCTATGCGCTGGGGCTTGCAGCTGATTTCTAAAAAGTCCTTTGCAGTGCTTGTGCTTGATTTATACTCCGGCAGCGGTCGCGTTAAGAATGCTCTTCGCAATAGCCGTTTCAGGCTGATTTTGGCTTGAGCAGGCGGTTAAAGAAGTGCGCTCTTACTGATCCGTCGATACCTCGTTAAGAGGCAATAATAAAATGCGAGTTGGAGAAAGTTGTAATGGCTGATCGTGAGACTGGAACCGTCAAATGGTTCAATGATTCCAAAGGCTATGGCTTCATTCAGCGCGAAAGTGGCGCCGATGTGTTCGTTCACTACCGTGCCATTCGCGGCGAAGGTCACCGCTCCCTAAATGAAGGTGAGCGTGTTGAGTTCGCCGTTATCGATGGTCAGAAAGGCCCTCAGGCCGAAGATGTGACTAAAGCCTAAAGACCTCGCCCAGGCTTAAGAGCTCTTGAAAACCAAAGGCCCGTCAGTGACGGGCCTTTGGTTTTTAGCGCAGCACGTAGGCTGGGTAGCGCCGTTTTTTGGCGAAACCCAGCCTACAGATACCGCGGTTCAAGCCACTGGTGTGCTGTCTCGGAAATACGTTCAAGAATTGGCGAGTGGATGTTGCTGCCAGACAAGGCGCCGCGACGAGTCATAGCCCAGCTATGGCGAGGAGCGGCAGCGCGGTATGGCGGCAAAAGACGCCGCCAAAATTGAACAGTTATTTTTGAAACAGCACACTAGGACGTATGCCAGGTGATTTCTTCTTCACCGTCGGCACTGACCCTGATCCAGCGGTCGGCGGTTTCCTCGCTTTCCTCTTCACTCCAACCGCCCGGTGCGCAGCGGATCTCTACGCCTAAGGCTGCAAAAGCCGCACGGGCGCAAGCCAGGTCATCGGCCCAGGGCGTCGAGTCGCTTTCCAGATACAGGCTGCTCCACTTGCCCACGGCTTTGGGCAGCCAGGTCAGCGGGATCACCCCGGCCGCGCTGTCGATGTCGCACTTATAGGTCTGGCCCTGTTGCCGCCATTCCGAGCAGGGACCGAGCACGGCACTCAACCAACTGGCGATGGCGTTGTGGTCGGCGTCCTTCAGGTAGATCTCGATATCGGGTTGGCGCATGGCAATTCTCTTTTAAAAATCCAGTCGTGGATGTCCCGTTGCTCGGTATTGCCTGCTGGCATCCATGGTGAGTTACACCTTACCGATCGAGTTGAAACCAATCGTAGCGCACTGCCACAGTGACCTCTAATGGCTGTTCGATTACCGCAGCGCGGCGTTCGGCACTGGCGCGCCAACCGTGCGGAGTCATGGCCAGCAAGTCGGCGCGGGCTTGGGCTGTGTTCAGGCTCAGTTTGAAGCGCAGCACTTCGCTGTGCGCCTGTTGCATGCCTTCGGGCACCAAGGCCAGGTGTTTGTCATCGCTGTAGTCGCGGACTTCGTCGTAGAGTTTTTCGCGCAGCTCGAGTAGATGCTCGCTGGTCGGGCCGATGCGCATCAAGCCGCCACCGGGGGTGAGCAGGCGTTTGGCTTCTTGCCAGTCGAGCGGGCTGAATACGCTGGCGAGAAACTGGCAGCTGGCATCCGCCAACGGGATGCGTGCCATGCTCGCGACCAGCCAGGTCAATTGCGGGTTACGCCGGCAGGCACGTTTGACCGCCTCTCGCGAGATATCCAAGGCGTAGCCGTCGGCATCCGGCAGGGCCGCGGCCAATTGCGCGGTGTAATAACCCTCGCCACAACCGATATCCAGCCAGCGCGCCGGCGCGCGTTCGGCGGCCAGTTCGGCCAGGCGTTTGGCCAGCGGCGCGTAGTGGCCGCCATCGAGGAAGCGCCGCCGGGCCTCGACCATCGCCAGGTTGTCGCCGGGGTCGCGGCTGTTCTTGTGCTGCACCGGCAACAGGTTCAGGTAGCCCTGGCGAGCACGGTCGAAACGGTGATTGGCCGGGCAGGCCACGCCGTTATCAACCGCGCTCAAGGGCGCTGCGCAGATCGGACAGGTCAGCATCAGGCGAGCAACTTCACCAGGGTCTGGTAGTAAATCTCGGTCAGCACGTCGAGGTCGCTGGCCAACACACGTTCGTTGATCTGGTGGATGGTCGCGTTGACCGGCCCCAGTTCGACCACCTGGGTGCCCAGGGTGGCGATAAAACGCCCGTCCGAAGTGCCGCCGCTAGTGGACGGCGTGGTCTCGCGACCGGTGACGGCCTTGATGCTGGCGGACACCGCGTCGAGCAGCTCGCCCGGTTCTGTGAGGAACGGCAGGCCAGACAGCGCCCACTCCACATGCCAGTCCAGGCCGTGTTTGTCGAGGATGCTGGCGACCCGCTGTTGCAAGCCTTCCACAGTAGATTCGGTGGAGAAGCGGAAGTTGAACACCGCCTCCAGCTCACCCGGGATGACGTTGGTCGCACCGGTACCGGAGTTGAGGTTGGAGATCTGGAAACTGGTCGGCGGGAAGAAGGCGTTGCCGTCATCCCAATGTTCGGCCGCCAGCTCGCTGAGGGCCGGGGCGGCCAGGTGAATTGGGTTCTTCGCCAGGTGCGGATAGGCCACATGGCCCTGCACGCCGCGCACCGTCAGCTTGGCGCCGAGGGAGCCGCGACGGCCATTCTTGACCACGTCACCGACCAGGGAGGTGCTCGACGGCTCACCGACGATGCACCAATCCAGGCGTTCGCCACGGGCCGCCAGGCGCTCGACCACGGCTTTGGTGCCGTGATGGGCCGGGCCTTCCTCGTCACTGGTGATCAGAAAGGCAATGGCGCCTTTGTGTCGTGGGTGTTCAACCACGAAGCGCTCCACCGCGATAACCATCGACGCCAGGCTGCCTTTCATGTCCGCCGCGCCGCGCCCGCAGAGCATGCCCTGTTCGTCGATCAACGCATCGAATGGCGCATGCTGCCAGGCCTGCAGCGGGCCGGTCGGCACCACATCGGTATGCCCGGCGAAGCACAGCACAGGGCCTTCACCGCCGTGGGTGGCCCAGAAATTGTCGACGTTCTCGATGCGCATCGGCTCCACCGTAAAACCCAGAGCGCTCAGACGCTTGATCATCAGCGTCTGGCAGTCGGCGTCCTCTGGGGTTACAGAGGGGCGCCGGATCAGGGCGCAGGCCAGCTCTAGGGTGGGAGTGAGGGTCGGGGAGAGGGCAGTCATTGCGGTTCCAGGGCGGCATCAAGAGGAAAGGCCGCCATCTTAAAGCAAAACGGCGGCCAATGGCCGCCGTGAAGCTGCTGCGCGGTGGGCTCCAGCTTCGTAGGGTGGGTTAGCCGCGCAGCGGCGTAACCCACCATTTTCCAAGGCCGTGCCGCTTGTCGAGCCATGGTGGGTTACACCTCTGGCTAACCCACCCTACGGTTCTTACTCTGGCAGCGCCACCTCGAGTGCTTCCATAGGTTTTGGCAGGGAAGACAACAGCGCCATGATCAGCGCGGCCAGGTACGGCAGCGACTGCACCAACAGCATGGCGACCCAGAACTTCACATCGGCGCTGGGGAAGCCCTGGACTATGCCAATACCAATCGCCGCGCCCCACAACAGCAGCATGATGAAGACTTCCTCGCGAGCTTCCGCCAGCGCCACCATCAGGCCGTGGCTGGAACGCATTTTCGGCGTGCGGAAGAACGGGATGCTGGTGGTGAAGAAGCCGTACAGCACCGCTTTGGCGATGGTGTGCGACAGCGCCAAACCGGCCAGGGCCGCGCAGAAGGCGTCCTTCAGGTTGACCCCGACCGCGCGCTGATAGAGGAACACGATCTTGCCGAACTTGAAGAAGAACAGCGCCAGCGGCGGAATGGCGAAGATCAGCAACGGCGGATCGACCCGCTGCGGCACGATAATCATCGCCGCGGACCAGAGCAGGGCACCGATGGTGAAGAAAATGTTCAGGCCATCGGCGACCCAGGGCAGCCAACCGGCGACGAAGTGGTAACGCTGGCCGCGCTTGAGTTCGGTGTCCTTGCCACGGAACAGGCTGGCGGCATGGCCCTTCATGATCTGGATGGCGCCGTAGGCCCAGCGGAAGCGCTGCTTCTTGTAGTCGATAAAGGTGTCCGGCATCAGACCCTTGCCGAAGCTGTCGTAGGCGTAGGCGGCGGAATAGCCTTTTTCGAATACGCGCAGACCCAGTTCGGCGTCTTCACAGATGGTCCAGTCGGCCCACTTCAATTCGTCCATCACGGTACGGCGGATCATGGTCATGGTGCCGTGCTGGATGATCGCGTTGCGGTCGTTGCGGGTGACCATGCCGATATGGAAGAAGCCCTTGTATTCGGCGTAACAGAGTTTCTTGAACGTGCTCTCCTTGCCGTCGCGGTAGTCCTGCGGCGATTGCACCACGGCGATTTTCGGATCGGCGAAGTGCGGCACCATGTGCTTGAGCCAATTGCGGTCGACGCAGTAGTCCGAGTCGATCACCGCCACCACCTCGGCATCCGCTGCGGTGTACGGCAGGATGTAGTTCAGTGCCCCGCCCTTGAAGCCGGCCAGCGGCGCGACATGGTAGAACTTGAAGCGTGGGCCGAGCTGTTCGCAATAAGCCTGCACCGGTTCCCAGACCGCCGGGTCCTTGGTGTTGTTGTCGATGATGATGACTTCGAAGTCTGGATAATCCAGGTCGGCCAGCGCGTCGAGGGTTTGTTTGACCATCTCCGGCGGCTCGTTGTAGCACGGCACATGGATCGAGACCTTGGGCCGATAGGCGCTATCGCCGATCACCGGGATGAACGGTCGACGACGCTTACGGACCCACACCGCTTCGGCCAGCTCATGGGCCTCGGTCAGTAGCACGATAAACACGCCGAGCGCGCCAATCCCGAGCAGCAGGCCGACGGTGAGGCTGAACCAGGTGCTGTATTGCTGGCTGTAGTCGTAGCCGATCCACACCAGCACCGAGCCGCCGGCAAAGGCGACGAAGGTCAGGAAGGTGCGGCCGCGTTGGCGCAGAGCGCTGCCGTCGATCAGCAGCAAGGCCAACGCGAGCATGGCCAGCACCACCGAGCCGACGGCCAGCACGCGCCATTGCGGAATCGCGACAACCGGGCCTTCAAAGGCAAACTTCGGCTGCCGGGCGGCGTTGTACACGCCCCAGTAGGCGCCTACCGCGCCTTCGTCGCTGGCCTTCCACGGCTGGTCGAAGGCCTCGATGACGAAGTAGTTGTAGCCCTTGGCGTTCAAAGTGGTGACCAGGGTGCGAAGGTAGATCGCCTGATCCGCCTGGGACGCATCGGCACCGCCACGCATGCGGCCGTTACTCGGCCAGCCCACTTCGGAGAGCAGCAAAGGCTTTTTCGGGAAGAGCTTTTTCAGATCCTTGGCGCGATCGAGGACGAACTGAGTGGAGTCCTCCATCGGGATGAATTCCCAGTAAGGCAGGACGTGCGCGGCGATCAGGTCGACGTGCTTGGCCAGCTCCGGATATTTCTCCCAGATGTGCCACTGCTCGGAGGTGGTCACCGGGACTTTGACGGCGGCGCGGACGCGATCGAGGAAGGCGCTCAGCTGCTTGGTGGTCACTTCACGGCGGAACAGTGCTTCGTTACCCACTACCACGCGCACGACGCTACGCGAGGAGTTGGCGATCTCGATGCCGCGGGCGATCTCGCGCTCATTGCGCTCCTCGTCCGGGCTGATCCAGATCCCCAGGGTCACGCGCAGGCCGAACTCTTCGGCGATCCGCGGAATGTCGCCCAGGCTGCCGTCCACCGAATAGGTGCGGATGCTGTCGGTCTGCTTGCTCAGCAGCTCGAGGTCCTGGCGAATCTGTTCGTCGCTCGGGTATTGATCCTTCTGCGGATTCTGATCCAGGCGGAACGGCGAGAACGAGAAGCCAGAGATCTGCTCAGGCCAGTCCGGGGCGGTTACCGGGCGGTTATAGAGTGCCCAGATACCGGTGAACAACGCGGCGATTGCCACGAAGACCACCAGGTTGAGTCCAAATTTACGCGATGACATAGACGTTTCAGGTTCCAAAGGGTGGAACGGGGACATGCCGGCGAGCGCCGGTCGGCGCGCATCCTACCCCGGCGTCAAATGACTGTATAGCTCCCGCCAGCAGAGTGGCGCTGGACGGATAAGCGGCCTGCTAGCCTTGGTCAACGCTGGGTAGCAGAAGTTCGCTGGGCGGGCTATTCGCCGGCCGTCTGCTGCTGCCTGCAGACGGTCACAGTTACTCAGGCTTCACAGCGCTCTCAGAAGAATACGCTCGCTGACCGCCAGGTCGATATCGCGTTGCTCACCCAGCGTGACCATCTTATGCCGCTCCAATTGGGCCAGTACGTGTGGAATAACCTCGGCGCCCAGGCCGTGCTCGGACAGACTGGTCGGCACACCCATGCGTTGGAAGAACGTGCGGGTGGCGGCGATAGCCGCGTCGATCCGTTGCTCCTCGTCGCCTTGCTCGATCTGCCAGACCCGCGCGGCATATTGCAACAGCTTGGCGCGCTTGCTGTCGCGGCGCTCGGCCAGCAAGGCTGGCAGCACCACGGCCAGGGTTTGTGCGTGATCCAGGTGATACAGCGCGGTCAGCTCATGACCGATCATGTGGGTCGCCCAGTCTTGAGGTACGCCGCAGCCGAGCAAGCCATTCAGCGCCTGGGTGGCGCACCACATCAGGTTGGCGCGGACGTTGTAGTCCTCGGGGGCGGCCAGCGCTTTCGGGCCTTCCTCGATCAGGGTTTGCAGCAGGCTTTCGGCATAGCGGTCTTGCAGCGGCGCATCGACGGGGAAGGTCAGGTATTGCTCGATGGTATGCACGAAGGCATCTACCACGCCGTTGCCGATCTGCCTGGTCGGCAGGCTGAAGGTGGTACGTGGATCGAGTATGGCGAAGCGCGGGTAGAGCAGTGCGCTGGAGAACCCCAGTTTCTCCTGGCGTGCCACATGGGTGACCACCCCATGCGGGTTGCTCTCCGAACCGGTCGCCGCGAGGGTCAGCACGCAACCCAACGGCAGCGCGGCTTGCACGCGGGTACCGGTGAGCAGATCGAGGGGCTCGCCGGCATAACACAGCGCCGCTGCGATGAATTTGCTGCCGTCGATCACCGAGCCGCCGCCGACCGCGAGAATAAAGTCGCACTGCTCGGCCTTGCCCTGTTCTACCGCCCGGACCAGGGTGTCGAATTGCGGATTGGCTTCGATGCCGCCGAAGCGGCTGATGCTGTAGCCGGCCAGCGCTGCTTCTACCTGCGCCCAGACGCCGTTCTGGAAGATGCTACCGCCGCCGTGGGTGACCAGCACCCGGCTGCCAGCGGGGATTTCCCTGCTGAGCTTGGCGATCTGGCCTTCGCCGAAGTGGATCTTGGTCGGGTTATAGAAACTGAAGTTACGCATGGCCAACTCCTCTTATCGTTATGCAGCAGACTATAGCGTTAGCCGCCCGTAGAAAAACAGCTGGCCAGCTATGCAGAAGACTTGGGGCGGGCGGCGTGCCTTCCTATAATGCGCGCCGGCCTGCTTTGAAGATGACTGGCAAGGCGCAGATGACGGGTAAGGCAAAGCTGAGGTGTGGTGATGAGTGCAGACGAGCAACGATTTGGCGGTGTCGCCCGGCTTTATGGTCAGGCCGGCCTGGCGCGACTGGCGGCTGCCCATGTGGCGGTGGTGGGGATCGGCGGTGTCGGCTCCTGGGCCGCGGAAGCCTTGGCCCGCAGTGGCGTCGGTGAGATTTCGCTGTTCGATCTGGATGACGTCTGCATGACAAACACCAATCGGCAGATTCATGCGCTGCAAGGGGCCATCGGTCAGCCCAAGGTCGAGGTGATGGCTGAGCGCATTCGCGCCATCAACCCAGCCTGCGTGGTGCATGCGGTCAGCGATTTCGTCACCCGCGAGACCATGGCCGGGTACATCACGCCGAATATGGATTGCGTGATCGACTGCATCGACAGCGTCGCGGCCAAGGCCGCGCTGATCTCCTGGTGCAAACGCCGCAAGATTCAGATCATCACCACCGGCGGCGCCGGCGGGCAGATCGACCCAACGCTGATCCAGGTCGGCGACCTCAACAAGACCTTCAACGACCCGCTGGCCTCCTCGGTGCGCTCGACCTTGCGCCGCGATTATGGTTTTTCGCGCACGCCGGGCCGCCACTACAGCGTGCCCTGCGTGTTTTCCAGCGAGCAACTGCGCTACCCGAAGCCGGATGGCGGTATTTGCTTGCAGAAGGGTTTTGTCGGGGAAGGGGTCAAGCTCGACTGCGCCGGCGGTTTTGGCGCGGTGATGATGGTGACCGCGACCTTCGGTATGGTCGCCGCGGCCAAGGCGGTGGACAAGTTGGTGGCCGGCGCGCGCCGCCCGGCGGAGCGGCAAAGCGCTCAGTCGTAAGAACCTGTTGAAGATCTAGACCGTAGGCTGGGTAGAGCGCAGCGACAAAACGACAGGAAAGCCGTTTTGCACAGCTTTAGCTGCCCGTATGGCAAGGTGCATGGATGCACCTCATGAAACCCAGCGGGGTATGAGCTGGGTTTCGCCAAAAACGGCTCTACCCAGCCTACGGATACAGCGATAGGTCAGCGAATCAACCGCTCGGTCCACTGGCCAGCTCACGCATCCGTTGCAGCACCGCATTCAGGCCATTGCTGCGCGAGGGTGATAGGTGGCGGGCCAGGCCCAGCTGAGTGAACCAATCCGCCAGATCTACGGTCGCCAGCTCGGCCGCCGACAAACCGTTGACCCGTGCCAGCAGTAGCGCCAGCAGGCCACGGATCAGTCGCGCGTCGCTGGTCGCGCGGAATTGCCAACGGCCATCCTGCACTGTCCCGACCAGCCAGACTTGGCTTTCACAGCCGTGCACGCGGTATTCGTCACTGTGCTGGTTGTCGTCTAGTGCTTGTAGCTGCTCGCCCCATTGCATCAACAAGCGCGCCCGTTGTTCCCAGCTGCCGGGCTGGGTAAAGGCTTGCAATGCGCTCTTGGCTGCGTCCGGCAAGCTCATCGCAACAGCCCCAGGGCTTGATCGAGGGCACTGAAGAAACGCTCTAGATCGCTGCCATCGTTATACAGACCGAGCGACACACGAATCGCCCCCGGCAGACCGAGACTTTTCAGCAGTGGCATGGCGCAGTGGTGGCCGGCGCGCACGGCTATACCTTGTTCGGTGAGCAAATGCGCCAGGTCGGCGCTGTGTACGCCTTCGATCACGAAGCTGGCCAATGCCACTTGTGGCTCACCGAGCAGACGAACGCCGTCACGGGCAGCCAGGCCCGCCAACAATTCGGCGTGCAGCGAGGCCTCGTGGCGGGCGATTGCCGTCGCATCCTGGCCGCTCAGGTAGTCGAGTGTGGCGCCAAGGCCGATCACCCCGGCAATCGCCGGAGTACCGGCTTCGAAGCCGAGGGGCGCTGGGCGGAACTTGGCAGAGGCATAGTCGGCCTGCATAACCATCTCACCGCCAAATTGCCAAGGCTTGAGCTGCTGCAGGGCTGTGGCACGGCCATAGAGCACGCCAACCCCGTCCGGGCCGTAGAGCTTGTGGCTGGATAGCACGTAGAAGTCGCAGCCCGTAGCCTGCAGGTCATGCCGGCCATGCACCACACCTTGGGCACCGTCCACCACCGTCAGCGCGCCTTGAGCGTTGGCCAGGGCGAGCAGTTCGTTCAAGGGTTGCCAGCCGCCGAGCACGTTCGACAATTGACTGACGGCGAGCAGGCGGGTGCGCGGGCCGATCAGCTGCTGTGCGGCTTGCAGGTCGATCAGCCCGCTTGGATCCAGTGGTAATACCCGCAATTTAAGGCCGCGGCGCAGCGCCAGTTGCTGCCAGGGCAGCAGATTGGCGTGGTGCTCCAGGGCGCTGATGACTATTTCATCGTCAGGCTGGAACTGCTCCTCCAGCCCATAGGCCAGCAGATTCAAGGCTTCGGTGGCGCCGCGGGTGAAGACGATCTCATGCGGGCTGGCGGCATTTAGCCAGTGGGCGAGTTTCGTTCGTGTGTCCTCGAAGGCGCGGGTCGCGCGTTCGCCGGGCAGATGCTGGGCACGATGAACATTGGCGGCGCCCTTGGCGTAGTAGCCGAGCAGGGCGTCGAGCACAGCCTGCGGTTTTTGCGCCGTGGCCGCGCTGTCCAGATAGGTCTGGCCTTCGGCTTCAAGGGCGGCGAGCGCCGGGAAATCCGCACGCCAGGGGGAGGATAGGGACATATCGAATCCGTAGGGTGGGTTAGCCGTGCCAGCGACGTAACCCACCATTGGTCGTTTGGCTCATGGGTGGTGGGTCACGGCCTTCGGCCTGACCCACCCTACGTCTGTTGCGACCTGTTAGTTGTGTGCGTGCAGGGCTGCGTTCAGCTCGATGGCGGACTTGTGCGTCTTGCACTCGACGGCGCCGGTTTGCGAGTTGCGGCGGAACAGCAGGTCGGGCTGGCCGGCCAATTCGCGGGCCTTGAGCACTTTCACCAGTTGGTTCTTATCGTCCAGCAGCGCCACCTTGGTGCCGGCGGTGATGTACAGGCCGGACTCGACGGTGTTGCGGTCACCCAAGGGAATGCCGATGCCGGCATTGGCGCCGATCAGGCAGCCTTCGCCGACCGCGATGACAATATTGCCGCCGCCGGACAGGGTACCCATGGTCGAGCAGCCACCACCCAGGTCCGAGCCCTTGCCGACGAATACGCCAGCGGAGACGCGACCTTCGATCATGCCCGGGCCGGCGGTCCCGGCGTTGAAGTTGATAAAGCCCTCGTGCATCACGGTAGTGCCTTCACCCACATAGGCACCCAGGCGAATGCGCGCGCTGTCGGCCAAGCGGACGCCAGCCGGCACCACGTAGTCGGTCATTTTCGGGAACTTGTCCACCGAGAAGACTTCTAGCAGCTCACCTTTCAGGCGTGCTTCCAACTGGCGCTCGGCCAGTTCAGCCAGGTCTACGGCACCCTGGCTGGTCCAGGCCACGTTCGGCAGCAGCGGGAAGATCCCGGCGAGGTTCAGGCCATGCGGCTTGACCAGGCGATGCGAGAGCAGGTGCAGCTTGAGGTAAGCCTCAGGCGTGGAGGTCAGCGCTGCGTCCTCGGCGATCAGGGTGGCGACCAGCGGCCGGTGACTTTCGGCCAGTCGGGTCAGCAGTGCGGCCTGGACCGAATCGACGCTCTTCAGCAAATCAGCCAGCTCGGTGGCTTGGCTGGTGCTGAAGCTGATCGCCTGATTGCCGCCGGTGTAGTTCAGCTTTCCCGTGACTTTGGTTACCAGTTCGGCGGACGGGTTCAGCAGCGGTTGGGCGTAGAACACCTCGAGCCAGTTGCCTTGACGATTTTGGGTGCCGACGCCGAAGGCCAGGCTGAACAGGGAGTTGGTCATGTTTTTTCCTCTTGCAAAATAGTCGGATGGATCAGGCGGGTCGGCGACTGAGCAACAGCCCCAGACCGGCGCTGCCCAACAGGGCGGCGCAGCCACGGTTAAATAAGCGCCGGGCCCGTGGGCCGGCGAGCAGGCGGCCGAGGTGCAGCCCGGCCAGGGAATACAGGCCGATGGCCAGCCATTCCAGCAGCAGGAAAGCGACGCCGAGTGCGGCGAACTGCGCGGCAACCGGCTGCTGCGGATTGACGAACTGCGGCAGAAAGGCGGTGAAAATCAGGATCGCCTTGGGGTTGCCGGCCGCGACCCAGAACTCTTGGCGTGTCAGGCGCCAGAGCGATAGCTGGGGGCTGTCCGCAGCGTTTTCCAGCGCAGCCGGCGTCGCGCGCCAGAGTTGTACGGCCAGCCAGAACAGATAGGCCGCGCCGAGCAGTTTGATCGCCAGGAACAGCATGGCGGAAGCTTGCAGTACCAGAGCCAGGCCCGAGGCCGCCAGGGTCAACATGCCGCTGAAGGCCAGCAGGCGGCCCAACCCCGCCGTGCAGGCAATGCGCAGACCCTGGCGCGCGGCGTTGTTCAGCGACAGCAAGTTGTTCGGTCCCGGCGCCATATTCAGCGCAAAGCAGGCGGGGATGAACAAGGCCCAGGCGGCGAGATCCATGGCTTACTCGAACGCCGCAGCGTAGTTGTCCGGCTTGAAGCCGAGCAAGGTTCTGGTGCCGAGGTCGAGTACCGGGCGCTTGATCATCGACGGCTGGGCGACCATCAACTCGATGGCTTTGCGTTGGTCGAGATCGGCTTTCTGCGCGTCGCTCAGCTTGCGGAAGGTCGTGCCGGCACGGTTCAGCACGCTTTCCCAGCCGTGTTCGGCGCACCACTTGGTCAGGCTGCCGCGGTCGATACCGAGGCTTTTGTAGTCGTGGAAGGCATAGCTGACACCTTGCTCGTCGAGCCAGGTGCGGGCTTTTTTCATCGTGTCGCAGGCTTTGATGCCGTACAGCGTGATGCTCATGTTCAAAGACCTTTAACAAAATCGCGGACACGTTTGGCGGCTTCGACGCATTCCGCCAGCGGCGCTACGAGGGCCATGCGCACGCGGCCGGCACCTGGATTGAAGCCAGCGACTTCGCGTGACAGGTAGGAGCCAGGCACTACGGTCACGTGCTCGCGGGCGAACAGCTCGCGGGTGAACTCGGCATCGTCGATGGGCGTTTTCGCCCACAGGTAGAAGCCGCCATCCGGGCGTTGCACGTCCAGCACCGGGGCGAGGATATCCAGCACGGCGTCATACTTTTCGCGGTACAGGTCGCGGTTGGCGCGGACATGCGCTTCGTCGTTCCAGGCGGCGACGCTGGCCTGCTGGGTTTGTACCGGCATGGCGCAGCCGTGGTAGGTACGGTACAGCAGGAAAGATTTCAAAATGTCGGCGTCGCCGGCGACAAACCCTGAGCGCAGGCCCGGCAGGTTGGAGCGCTTGGACAGGCTGTGAAAGACCACGCAGCGGGCAAAATCGCTGCGGCCCAGCGCCGCGCAGGCGCTCAGCAGCCCGGCGGGCGGATTCTGTTCGTCGAAGTACAACTCGCTGTAACACTCGTCGGCAGCGATCACGAAGTCGTACTGGTCGGCCAGCTGGATCAGCTTTTTCAGGGTTGCCAGCGGGATCAGCGCACCGGTGGGGTTGCCCGGCGAGCAGAGGAACAGAATCTGGCAGCGCTGCCAGATTTCGGCGGGCACTGCGTCGAAATCCGGATTGAAGCCGTTCTCGCTCAGACACGCCAGGTAGTGCGGCTGCGCACCGGCGAGCAACGCGGCGCCTTCATAGATCTGATAGAACGGGTTGGGGCTGACCACCAACGCGTCGTCGCGGCGCTGCACCACGGTCTGGGTGAAGGCGAACAGCGCTTCACGGGTGCCGTTGACCGGCAGCACATGCCGCGCGGCATCTAGCCAGCCGGCCGGCAGGTCGAAGCGCCGTGTGCACCAGCGGGCGATGGCTTCACGCAAGGCCGGGATACCCAGAGTGGTCGGGTAGACCGCCAGTTGTTCGAGGTTGCTGGCCAGCGCTTCAGCGACAAAGGCCGGCGAGCGGTGCTTCGGCTCGCCAATCGACAGGGCGATCGGTGACTTGCCTGCCGGCGGTTGGGCGCCGGCCAGCAGGGCGCGGAGTTTTTCGAAGGGGTATGGCTGCAGTTGCTTCAGTGCGTCATTCATGGTGTCGGGCGTCAATAATAAGCGCAGCGCAGTGCGCCGCCGGTGGATCAAATTCGGTGCAATGCGGCCGTTGGCCTGATCGCACCCTAGAGTTCGAGCTAGATACTGATACGTGACAATTCGATTTTCTCGCCGTCGGCGTCAGACAGCTGCTTGATGATCGCTTCCTGCAGACGAGCACACAGCTCCGGGTCTGACAGGGGGTGATTGTGCGCGTCGGTGACGAAGAACACGTCTTCTACGCGCTCGCCGAGCGTGGCGATCTTGGCATTTTGCAGCGACAAATCGAAGTCGAGAAAGATCTTGCCGATCCGCGCCAGCAGGCCAGGGCGGTCGGGGGAGATCAGCTCGAGCACGGTCACCGGGCGCTGCGCATCGTTGGAAATGGTCACTTGCGGGGCAAAGGCGAAGTGCTTGAGTTGGCGTGGTACGCGGCGCTGGATGATCGTCCGGTAGTCATCCGGATTCTTCAGTGCATCGACCAGACCTTGGCGAATCTCTTTGATCCGCGCCGGGTTGTCGCCAATCGAGCCGCCATCGGCGTCGAGCACGATATAGGTGTCGAGGGTGAACTGGCTGGTGGAGGTGATCACCCGCGCATCGTGAATGTTCAGGTTGAGCTGATCCATGGCCGCTACGGTCACGGCGAAGAAGTCGTGCTGGTCCGGCGCATAAATGAAGATCTGCGTGCCGCCCTCGAACTCGCGCTGGGTGGTTTCCTTGATCAGCACCAGCGGGTCGTGGCTCGCGCTGTGCTGCAAGATCGCATCGGTATGCCAGACGACATCGCCAGCGGTATGTCGCAGGAAGTAGTCATCGCCGAGCTGCGACCAGAGCTGTTCGGCATCGTCCGGGTCGGTGCCGCTACGCACCAGAATGTCCAGCGCCGCGCTTTGCGTCTGGCGGATCTGCTCTTCGCGGTCGACCGGGTGTTCCAGGCCGCGGCGCAGGGCGCGCTTGGTCTCGGTATACAGCTGGCGCAGCAGGCTGGCGCGCCAGGAGTTCCACAGGCTGGGGTTGGTGGCGTTGATATCGGACACCGTCAGCACATAGAGGTAATCCAGGCGCGTCTGGTCGCCGACCAGTTGGGCGAAGTCGTGGATCACCTGCGGGTCGGACAGATCCTTGCGTTGGGCGGTGGTCGACATCACCAGGTGGTTCTGCACCAGCCAGACGATCAGCCGGCTGTCCCAGGTCGGCAGTTGATGGCGTTGGCAGAAAGCTTCCGCATCCACCGCGCCCAGCTCCGAGTGGTCGCCACCACGGCCCTTGCCGATGTCGTGGTACAGACCGGCCAGGTAGATCAGCTCCGGCTTGGGCAGCCTGCCCATGAGCTTGCTGGCCAGCGGAAACTTCTCCGAGATCGGCGTGTATTGCAGTTTGCGCAGGTGTTTGATCAGGTTCAGGGTGTGCGCATCGACCGTATAGATATGGAACAGGTCGTGCTGCATCTGCCCGATGATGTCGCCGAACTCGGGCAAATAGCGGCCGAGGATACCGTAGCGGTTCATCCGCCGCAGGTTGCGGTGAATGCCGATCTCGCACTTGAACAGCTCGATAAACAGGCTGGTATTGCGAATGTCGTTGCGAAACTCAGCGTCGATCAGGTGTCGGTGGTCGCGCAGCAGGCGGATGGTGTCGGCGCGTACCCCTTTGATCTCCGGGTGCTGAGCCATCAGCACGAAGATTTCCAGTAGCGCGAACGGCGTGCGCTTGAAGACGTTCGGATGAGTGACTTCGATATAGCCGTCGCGCAGCTGGAAGCGGCTATTCAACGGTTGCGCCTGACTGGTTTCGCCGGTGCGCAGGATCACCTCTTCGAAGTGCTGGACGATCAGTTCGCTCAGCTCGGCGATGCTCATCACCACCCGGTAGTACTTCTGCATAAAGCGTTCGATGGCAAGCTTGCTGTTGCTGTCTTCGAAACCGAGCAGGCCGGCGATGCTGCGCTGGTGATCGAACAGCAGGCGGTCTTCGGCGCGGCCAGCCAGCATGTGCAGGGCGTAGCGCACCTTCCAGAGGAACTCCTGGGAGGAGGCGAGCAGGGCGTACTCGCTTTCCAGCAGGAAGCCCTGGCCGACCATCGCGTGCAGGTTGAGCGTGCCGAAATGTCGGCGCGCGACCCAGAGGATGGTCTGGATATCGCGTAGGCCGCCGGGCGAGCCTTTGACGTTGGGTTCGAGGTTGTACTCGGTGTCGTTGTATTTGCCGTGACGGGCGCGCTGTTCCTCACGCTTGGCCAAGAAAAAGTTCTTGCTCGGCCACATTTGTGAGTTGCTGGTGACTTCCAGCATGCGCTGGCGCAGGTGCTCTGGGCCGGCGATGGTGCGGCTTTCCATCAGGTTGGTGATCACCGTCAGGTCGGCACGGGCCTCTTCGACGCACTCATCTATCGAACGCACGCTCTGGCCGACTTCCAGGCCGATATCCCAGAGCAGGGTGAGGAAGCGCTCGATCGGCTCGCGAAAGGTCTCGTGATCGGCGCTATCGAGCAGGATCAGCAAGTCGATGTCCGAGTAAGGGTGCAGCTCGCCGCGGCCATAGCCGCCGACCGCCAGCAGGGCGATGTCGGCCTCGCGGCTCCAGTCGAATCGCGCCCAGGCTTCGCGCAGGATTTGGTCGACGCACCAGGCGCGGTCTTCCACCAGGCGACGAATATCCCGGCCGCTCTTGAAGCGGGCGTCGAGCACTTCGTGAACTCGACGGATCGCTTTCTTGAATGCAGCGATTGGGCTGGACTTCAAGGCCAGTTCCGCTTGGAACTGTCCGCGGTCGAACAACTCGGGATCCACCTGCGGCATGCAGCAGCCTTCCTTTATAGTGCGAGCGGCCTATCAGGCCGAAGTGCGCGGGATGCTGTCATCGTGGCGCAGGGTGAATATCTCGTAGCCAGTAGCGGTCACCAATACGGTGTGCTCCCACTGTGCGGAGAGTTTGCGGTCCTTGGTGATGGCGGTCCAGCCGTCGCCCAGTAGGCGGGTTTCCGCGCGGCCTTGGTTGATCATCGGCTCGATGGTGAAGGTCATGCCTTCTTTCAGCTCCATGCCGGTGCCGGCACGGCCGTAGTGCAGGACCTGCGGCTCCTCGTGGAACACCTTGCCGATGCCGTGGCCACAGTATTCGCGAACCACCGAGTAACCGTTTTTCTCGGCGTGCTTCTGGATCACTTCGCCAATATCACCGAGGCGGGCGCCCGGGCGAACCAACTCAATGCCCTTGTACATGCACTCTTGGGTGATGCGGGCGAGTTTTTCGGCCCACTCGCTGACCTTGCCGACCATGAACATCTTGCTGGTGTCGCCGTGGTAGCCATCCTTGATCACGGTGATGTCGATGTTCAGCACATCGCCGTCCTTCAGTGGCTTCTCATTCGGGATGCCATGGCAAACCACATGGTTGATCGAGGTGCAGATCGACTTGGGGAAGCCTTTATAGTTGAGGGGTGCCGGGATGGCCTGCTGCACGTTGACGATGTAGTCGTGGCAGATGCGATCCAGTTCCTCGGTGGTGACGCCAGGTTTGACGTACTCGCCGATCATCTCCAGCACTTCACCAGCCAGGCGGCCGGCAACGCGCATTTTTTCGATTTCCTCGGGCGTCTTGATGGTGACGGTCATGCGAACTCTCTCGGCGCACACAGGCGCAAGGCAAAAATACAGGAAAGCGCGATTCTAGCAGACCCCTTCGGGAAACTAAGCACAACGCAGTGATTCCTGCGGCATATAGATGTGTGATGTCGGGCGGCGGCTGTTGCATTTGGGGCTGCTTTATTGGCACCGATAAGGAGCAAACATTCTCGGTTGCTCGTTACTGCTGGTTTCGTTTCGCCATCTTCTGTGATATAAAATGCGCCGCTTTCCGGGCTCCAGCCTGAAAAGCTTAAACCCACACACGTATCGACACGGTGGCCTGGGTGCCTCTCAGCTAACGCTGGGGGTTGGTCATTGGGATGCGTGGAGGCCTAACCCGACTTATTAAGGAACTATCATGTCCCAAGTCAATATGCGCGATATGTTGAAGGCCGGTGTGCACTTCGGCCACCAGACCCGTTACTGGAACCCGAAAATGGGCAAGTTCATTTTCGGTGCGCGTAACAAGATTCACATCATCAACCTCGAAAAAACCCTGCCGATGTTCAATGAGGCTCTGTCCTTCGTTGAGAAGCTGGCTTCGGGCAAAAACAAAATTCTGTTCGTCGGCACCAAGCGTTCCGCTGGCAAGATCGTGCGCGAAGAAGCTGCTCGCTGCGGCTCGCCGTTCGTCGATCACCGCTGGTTGGGCGGCATGCTGACCAACTACAAGACCATCCGTCAGTCGATCAAGCGCCTGCGTGAACTGGAAATCCAGTCCCAAGACGGCACTTTCACCAAACTGACCAAGAAAGAAGCGCTGATGCGCAGCCGTGATCTGGAAAAACTGGATCGCAGCCTGGGTGGTATCAAGGACATGGGCGGCCTGCCTGATGCCCTGTTCGTAATCGACGTTGATCACGAGCGCATTGCAATCACCGAAGCTAACAAGCTTGGTATCCCGGTTATCGGCATCGTCGATACCAACAGCAGCCCGGAAGGTGTGGACTACATCATCCCAGGCAACGATGACGCCATTCGCGCCATTCAGCTGTACATGGGTGCCATGGCTGACGCCGTTGTTCGCGGTCGCAGCAATGCTGCTGGCGGCACTGACGAGTTCGTCGAGCAGGCTCCGGCTGCTGAGCAAGCTGAAGGCTGAGTAGAAGGCGTCTAGCGTCACTCGGTACGCAAAAAGGGGGCTAGGCCCCCTTTTTGCCACCTTAGAATTGATCGCCCGGTCCGCCGGGTGGAATGGTTGAAGACCTATCCAAGAGGATTTCGAAAATGGCAGAGATTACTGCAGCGTTGGTTAAAGAACTGCGTGAGCGCACTGGCCAGGGCATGATGGATTGCAAGAAAGCGTTGACCGCTGCTGGCGGCGACATTGAAAAAGCAATCGACGACATGCGTGCCGCTGGTGCTATCAAGGCAGCCAAGAAAGCCGGCAACATCGCTGCCGAAGGCTCGATCGCTGTGCGCGTTGCCGAAGACAACAAGCGCGCCGTGATCATCGAAGTCAACTCGCAGACCGACTTCCTGGCTCTTCAGGATGACTTCAAAGCATTCGTCAGCAGCAGCGTCAATAAGGCTTTCGCTGAGCAAATGACTGACGCGGCTCCGCTGATTGCTGCTCAGGAAGAAGCGCGTCTGGCTCTGGTCTCGAAGGTTGGCGAGAACGTCAATATCCGTCGCCTGACCAGCGTTGAGGCTGACGTGGTTGGTTCTTACCTGCACGGCCATCGCATCGGTGTTCTGGTTGCTCTGAAAGGCGGCAGCGTCGAGTTGGCAAAAGATATCGCCATGCACGTTGCGGCGAGCAACCCGCAGTTCCTCGATCCGACTCAGGTTTCCGCAGAAACCGTTGCCAAGGAAAAAGAAATTTTCCTGGCTTTGAACGAGGACAAGATCAAAGGCAAGCCGGCTGAAATCGTTGAGAAAATGGTTGCAGGCCGTATCCAGAAGTTTCTCGCTGAAGCGAGCCTGGTTGGGCAGCCTTTCGTTAAGGATCCTGAAGTCAAGATTGGCGATCTGGCCAAGAAAGCTGGCGCCGAAATCGTTTCCTTCACACGCTTCGAAGTGGGTGAAGGCATCGACAAGGGCGAAGTCGACTTCGCTGCCGAAGTAGCTGCACAGCTGGCTGCAAGCAAGCAGTAAGACGGTTTCAAGCTGTCGCCCCGAAGAGGCTGCCCGCTTACGCGCGCAGCCTCTTTGTCAAACTAGGGCGACAAATTGCATGTGTTAGCGGTATTGGTGCATTGTCCAGCACCAAATGCCTGGAGTGCTGTCCAAGCGCTCGATCAATGCAGGCTGCATTAGCCTGCTCAGAATTCAAACGCCGCAGGAGAGACACGCATGGCCCAGCAGGTGAGTGGTCGCCAACCTCGCTACAAACGCATTCTGCTCAAACTTAGCGGCGAGGCCCTGATGGGTTCGGAAGACTTCGGTATTGATCCGAAGGTGCTGGATCGCATGGCGTTGGAAGTCGGCCAACTGGTTGGTATCGGCGTGCAGGTTGGTCTGGTTATTGGCGGTGGTAATCTGTTCCGCGGCGCCGCTTTGAGCGCGGCCGGCATGGATCGCGTAACCGGCGACCACATGGGTATGCTGGCGACGGTGATGAACGCCTTGGCCATGCGCGATGCGCTGGAGCGCTCGAATATCCCCGCCATTGTCATGTCGGCCATCTCCATGGTGGGGGTGACTGATCACTATGATCGCCGTAAAGGTATCCGTCATCTGAACTCGGGTGATGTGGTGATCTTCGCTGCAGGTACGGGTAATCCTTTTTTCACTACGGACTCCGCAGCTTGTCTGCGCGCCATCGAAATTGATGCGGACGTGGTGTTGAAAGCGACTAAGGTCGATGGCGTCTACACCGCCGATCCCTTTAAAGACCCTCATGCAGAAAAATTCGACCATTTGACCTATGACGAAGTGTTGGATCGCAAACTGGGCGTGATGGACCTGACGGCCATCTGTCTGTGCCGCGATCACAAGATGCCGTTGCGGGTCTTCAATATGAATAAGCCAGGCGCCCTGCTGAATATCGTGGTGGGTGGCGCTGAAGGAACTCTGATCGAGGAGGGTGAGCAATGATCAACGAGATCAAAAAAGACGCGCAGGAGCGCATGAAGAAAACCCTGGAATCGCTGGCTCATGCTTTCAGCCGAATTCGTACCGGCAAGGCGCATCCGAGCATTCTGGATGGGGTAATGGTGCCTTATTATGGTGCCGACACACCTCTGAATCAGGTCGCAAACGTGACCGTCAAGGATTCCCAGACCCTGCAAGTGGTGGCTTTCGAGCGCAATATGCTGGCGGCGGTCGACAAGGCTATCCAGAGTTCCGGTCTGGGCTTCAACCCGACGAACCTGGGCGAGCTCCTTCTTATCTCGATGCCTGCCTTGACTGAAGAGACCCGCAAGGGCTTCACCAAACAGGCTCGTGACGCAGCGGAAGATGCCCGTGTGGCTGTGCGTAATATCCGTCGCGATGCGCTGAGTCAGCTCAAGGGGCTGGTCAAAGAGAAAGAAATCAGCGAAGACGAAGAACGTCGTGCTGCAGATGATATCCAGAAGCTGACAGACAAGTTCGTGGCGGATATCGAAGTGGCTGTGAAGCAGAAAGAAGCGGACCTGATGGCCGTCTGACGGCCAGTATCGCCATGGACAAGAAAGTCAAAGCTGGGGTTCCGGCAGTGCCACGTCATGTGGCAATCATCATGGATGGTAATAACCGCTGGGCGAAGAAACGCCTGCTACCCGGCATTGCCGGGCATAAAGCAGGCGTCGATGCGGTGCGTGCGGTGATTGAGGTATGCGCCGAAGCGGGTGTCGAGGTTCTGACTCTGTTCGCCTTCTCCAGTGAAAACTGGGAGCGACCTGCCGAAGAGGTGGGGGCGTTGATGGAGTTGTTCCTGACGGCGCTGCGCCGTGAGGCGAAAAGGCTCAATGAAAACGCCATCAGCCTGCGTATCATCGGTGACCGCACGCGCTTCCACCCAGGGCTGCAAGCTGCGATGCGCGAGGCTGAGGCATTGACAGCTGGAAATAAACGCTTCGTGCTGCAGGTCGCCGCCAACTATGGTGGTCAGTGGGATATCGCGCAGGCTGCGCAACGCTTGGCGCGTGAGGTTCAGGCGGGTCATCTGCAGCCGGAAGATATAACCCCTGGTTTATTGCAAACCTGTCTCGCAACCGGCGACTTGCCGCTGCCGGATCTGTGCATCCGGACTGGCGGTGAGCACCGCATTAGTAATTTCCTGCTCTGGCAGTTGGCTTACTCCGAGCTGTATTTCTCCGACTTGTTTTGGCCGGATTTCAAACACGAAGCCATGCGCAAAGCACTGGCCGATTATGCCACCCGCCAACGTCGCTTCGGTAAGACCAGTGAGCAAGTGGCAGCCGAGGCTCGCGCTCAATGTTGAAACAACGAATCATCACGGCGTTGCTGCTGTTGCCCGTCGCGCTAGGCGGGTTCTTCCTGCTGGATGGCGGAGCTTTTGCTCTGTTCATCGGCGCGGTAGTCACCTTGGGTGGTTGGGAGTGGGCGCGTCTGGCCGGGTTTTCGGCGCAGCCTGCCCGTGTTGGCTACGCGCTGCTGGTCGCTGTTCTGCTCTATCTGTTTTATCGGGTGCCGGCGCTCGCCCCCTGGATATTGCTGGCAGCGATCGTTTGGTGGCTGTTGGCCACGCTACTGGTGTTGAGCTTTCCGTCTAGTAGCCGCTATTGGGCGGGTGCGCCCGCCAAGTTGGTGATCGGACTACTAATCTTACTGCCGGCTTGGCAAGGTTTGGTGCTTCTCAAGCAGTGGCCACTGGCCAACGGGTTGATTCTGTCGGTGATGGTGCTGGTGTGGGGGGCGGATATCGGTGCCTACTTCTCCGGTAAGGCATTCGGCAAACGCAAGCTGGCACCGCAAGTTAGCCCTGGCAAAAGCTGGGAAGGCCTGTTCGGTGGCCTGCTGGCCAGTCTGTTGATCACTGCGGCGGTTGGGGTTTACCGCGATTGGTCGGTCAATGAGTTCGTTCTGGGTCTGGGCGGTGCGGCATTGGTGGTGCTGGTCTCGGTGGTCGGTGATCTGACCGAGAGCATGTTCAAGCGTCAGGCTGGGCTGAAAGACAGCAGCAATCTGCTGCCGGGGCACGGCGGCGTGCTAGATCGCATCGACAGTCTGACCGCGGCCATCCCGGTATTCGCGCTACTGTTTTGGCTATTTGATGCGAGTGGGCGCGCGCTGTGAGCCGGCCGCAACAGATCACCGTACTGGGGGCTACCGGTTCCATCGGTCTCAGTACTCTCGATGTGATCTCCCGTCATCCCGAGCGTTATCGGGTTTTCGCCTTGAGCGGTTTTACTCGTCTGGCTGAGCTGGAGGCCTTGTGCCTGCTCTATCGTCCGCGTTATGCGGTGGTACCAGATGCTGAGGCGGTGCGGCACTTGCAAGGTGGTTTGCAGGCCGCAGGTCTGACTACGCGGGTGCTGGTGGGTGAGGCTGGGCTGTGCGAAGTTGCCGCGCATCCGGAAGTGGATGCGGTGATGGCCGCGATCGTCGGGGCGGCCGGCCTCAAGCCAACCTTGGCGGCGGTTGAAGCGGGCAAAAAAGTCTTACTGGCCAATAAAGAAGCGCTGGTGATGTCCGGCGCTTTATTCATGCAGGCGGTGCGCAAAAGTGGCGCCGTGCTGCTGCCGATCGACAGCGAACACAATGCAATTTTCCAATGCCTGCCGACCGACTATGCCCGTGGGCTCGGTGCGGTCGGTGTGCGTCGGATTCTGTTGACCGCGTCGGGTGGGCCGTTCCGCGAAACCCCGTTGGCCGAGCTGGAGCAGGTGTCACCCGAGCAAGCCTGCGCCCATCCGAACTGGTCGATGGGGCGCAAGATTTCGGTGGACTCTGCGAGCATGATGAACAAAGGCCTGGAGTTGATCGAGGCCTGCTGGTTGTTCGACGCCAAGCCTGCCCAGGTGGAGGTAGTGATCCACCCGCAGAGCGTGATTCACTCCCTGGTCGATTATGTCGACGGCTCAGTGCTGGCGCAGCTGGGTAATCCGGATATGCGCACACCTATCAGTCATGCGTTGGCGTGGCCGGAGCGGATTGACTCTGGCGTGGCGCCGCTGGACCTGTTCAGTGTCGCGCGTCTGGATTTCTTGCCGCCCGACGAACTGCGTTTCCCCTGTCTGCGTCTGGCGCGTCAGGCTGCTGAGTGCGGCGGCACTGCTCCGGCGATGCTGAATGCGGCCAATGAGGTGGCGGTGGCTGCCTTTCTCGGGCGGCGCATTCGTTTCCCTGAGATCGCGAGTATCATCGACGCAGTGCTGAATTTTGAGCCGGCGGTTGCGGTCGAAAGTCTAGATGTCGTGTTGGCGGCAGATTCCAGGGCGCGCGCTCTGGCTGAGCAATGGTTGAATCGCCACGGGCGCTAGCCCGGAGGATGTAGATGAGCACGCTTTATATGGTATTTGGCCTCTTGGTTGCGCTTGGGGTGCTGGTTACTTTTCACGAGTTCGGCCATTTCTGGGTCGCCCGGCGTTGCGGTGTGAAGGTACTGCGCTTCTCGGTGGGCTTCGGCACGCCGTTGCTGCGTTGGCATGATCGCCAGGGTACGGAATTCGTTATTGCCGCCATTCCGCTGGGTGGCTACGTCAAGATGCTGGATGAGCGCGAGGGCGAGGTACCCCCTGAGCAGCTGTCTCAGGCCTTCAATCGCAAGTCGGTGCGGCAACGGATTGCCATAGTCGCAGCCGGCCCGATCGCTAATTTTCTTCTCGCGCTGGTGTTTTTCTGGGTGTTGGCCATGCTCGGCAGCCAACAAGTGCGGCCGGTGATTGGTGCGGTCGAGATCGGTAGTCTTGCGGCTGAGGCCGGGCTGGTGGCCGGGCAGGAAATCGTTGCAGTGGATGGCGAGCCGACCGCAGGTTGGGCTGCAGTCAACTTGCAGCTGGTGCGCCGCTTGGGTGAGAGCGGCAAGGTTGATCTGCTGGTGCGCGAGGCTGACTCCAGTATTGAAAGCCCGCATCAAGTGGTGCTGCGAGATTGGCTCAAGGGGGTTGCGGAGCCTGATCCGATCGGCTCCCTGGGTATTCGGCCTTGGCGTCCGGCGGTACCGGCAGTGTTGGCTGAGCTGGATCCGGAAGGACCGGCACAAGCAGCAGGACTCAAGATAGGCGATCGTCTGCTGGCGGTGGATAGCGTAGCCCTGGATGACTGGCAGCAGTTGGTCGACCGGGTGCGGCAGCGTCCAGCTGAGCGCGTTGTTTTGTCGGTTGAGCGGGCTGGGCAACGGTTTGAAGTGTCGCTGACACTCGCGGTGCGGGGTGAAGGCAAGGCACGTACCGGCTACCTGGGGGCGGGGGTGCAGGGCGTCGAATGGCCGGCCGAGATGCTGCGCGAAGTTAGCTTCGGGCCTTTGGAGGCGGTGGGCGAGGGGTTCAGTCGCACCTGGACAATGAGTGTTTTGACCCTTGATTCGCTAAAGAAAATGCTCTTCGGCGAGCTCTCGGTAAAAAACTTGAGCGGGCCGATAACCATTGCTAAAGTGGCGGGCGCTTCGGCCCAGTCGGGGGTAGGGGATTTTCTGAATTTCCTAGCCTATCTGAGCATCAGTTTGGGGGTTCTCAATCTTTTGCCGATTCCTGTCCTAGATGGGGGGCATCTGCTGTTTTATTTGATCGAGTGGGTGCGTGGGCGCCCCTTGTCAGAGCGAGTGCAAGGGTGGGGGATGCAGATCGGTATTAGTCTGGTCGTCGGGCTGATGCTGATTGCCATAGTCAATGACCTGAGTCGACTGTAACGCGTTACTGAATTACAAATCTGTCGCCTTTTGCGGCAGATTTTTTATCGTCAGTTGGAAATAAGAAAGGACTTCATGAAACGTCTGCTGCTACCTATGGTGCTCGCCGCACTGATGATCGCCGAAGTTCACGCCGAGTCCTTCACCATCTCCGATATTCGCGTCAACGGCCTGCAGCGGGTTTCCGCGGGCAGCGTGTTTGGTGCCTTGCCGCTCAATGTTGGCGAGCAGGCGGATGACCGACAATTGGTGGATGCTACTCGCGCGCTGTTCAAGACCGGTTTCTTCCAGGATATCCAGCTCGGTCGTGATGGCAATGTACTGGTTATTACCGTGGTAGAGCGTCCTTCAATCTCCAGCATCGAGATCGAGGGCAACAAGGCCATCACCAGTGAAGACCTGCTCAAGGGCTTGAATCAGTCGGGACTGTCGGAAGGCGAGATTTTCCAGCGCGCGACGCTTGAAGGCGTGCGTAACGAGTTGCAGCGCCAGTATGTGGCTCAGGGCCGCTACTCGGCAGAAATCGAAACGGAAGTGATTCCGCAGCCGCGCAACCGCGTGGCATTGAAGATCAATATCAACGAAGGCACAGTCGCGGCTATCCAGCACATCAACGTGGTGGGCAATAGCGTTTTCCCCGATGAAGACCTGATCGATCTGTTCGAGCTGAAGACCACCAACTGGTTGTCTTTTTTCAAGAACGATGACAAGTACGCCCGCGAAAAACTCTCCGGTGACTTGGAACGCCTGCGTTCCTATTACTTGGACCGCGGCTACATCAATATGGATATCTCCTCCACACAGGTGTCCATTACCCCGGATAAGAAACACGTCTACATCACGGTCAACGTTGATGAAGGGCAGAAGTACAGTGTGCGCGATGTCAAACTCAGTGGTGACCTGAAGGTCCCCGAGGAAGAGATCAAGAAGTTGCTGCTGGTCAAAGAAGGCCAGGTGTTCTCGCGTAAGGTGATGACCACCACTTCTGAATTGATCACCCGTCGCCTGGGCAACGAAGGCTATACCTTCGCCAACGTGAATGGCGTACCGGAAGCGCACGACGAAGACCACACGGTTTCGATCACGTTTGTGGTTAACCCGGGTAAGCGTGCCTACGTCAATCGCATCAACTTCCGCGGCAACACCAAATCCGAAGACGAAGTCCTGCGCCGCGAAATGCGCCAGATGGAAGGCGGCTGGGCTTCTACCTACCTGATCGACCAGTCCAAGACTCGCCTGGAGCGTCTCGGCTTCTTTAAAGAGGTCAACGTCGAAACCCCGCAAGTGCCAGGTACTGATGACCAGGTCGACGTGAACTACAGCGTCGAGGAACAAGCATCCGGTTCTATCACTGCCAGCGTGGGTTTTGCCCAGAACGCTGGCCTGATCCTCGGCGGCTCGATCAGCCAGAACAACTTCCTGGGTACGGGTAACAAGGTCAGCATTGGTCTGACTCGCAGCGAGTACCAGACCCGATACAACTTTGGCTTCGTCGACCCCTACTGGACTGTCGATGGCGTTAGCTTGGGTTACAACGCCTTCTACCGGACTACTGACTACGACGAGCTGGATACCAACGTTTCCAGCTATGCGGTAGATAGCCTGGGTGGCGGTGTTAGTGTGGGTTATCCGATTAGCGAGACTTCGCGTCTGACTTTTGGTCTGACGGCGCAGCAGGATGACATTAAAACGGGTGATTTCACCGTCGATGAGATCTTGAATTTCCTCGAGCAGGAAGGTGACAGCTATCTCAACTTCAAGGCCTCGGCCGGTTGGTCCGAGTCGACCCTGAACCGCGGCGTGCTGGCTACCCGTGGCCATTCGCAGAGCTTGGTACTAGAGAGTACGGTACCGGGTAGCGACCTTTCGTTCTTCAAGCTCGATTACCGTGGTCAGCTCTTCCAGCCGCTGACTAAGGCCACCACTATGCGTTTCCATACCGAGCTGGGTTATGGCGATAGCTACGGCTCTACCTCCGGCTTGCCGTTCTATGAGAACTACTATGCCGGCGGTTTCAACTCGGTACGCGGTTTCGAGGATAGCAGCCTTGGTCCGCGCAGCACCCCAAGCGTCGCGCGAGATGCCAACGGCAATATCATTCCCGGCCCGGATTCTACCGGTCGCTTTACCGACCCTGACCAAGATCCGCTACCCTTCGGTGGTAATGTGCTGATCCAGGGTGGGGTCGAGTTGTTGTTCCCGATGCCTTTTGTTAAGGATCAGCGTTCCCTGCGGACCTCGTTGTTTTGGGATGTCGGTAATGTTTTCGATACCAATTGCAGTTCCACCCAAAAGAATCGCGGCGACAGTGGCTGCGATCTCGGTGTGGACAGTCTGGCCAGTTCTGTTGGTGTTGGTCTGACCTGGATTACCGCGCTGGGCCCGCTTAGCTTCAGCTTGGCCATGCCGGTCAAGAAACCGGATGATGCCGATACCCAAGTGTTCCAGTTCTCCCTCGGTCAGACGTTCTAACGGTCTGATAATTCATAACGACAACAGGTTTGCAGGAGTGCATCGTGCGTAAGTTGACTCAATTGGTTCTGTTAAGCGTTGCCTTTATGGCGACTCCGGCATTCGCTGAGATGAAAATCGCCGTGCTTAATTATCAAATGGCACTTCTCGAGTCCGACTCGGCGAAGAAGTACGCCGTGGATGCGGAAAAGAAATTCGGCCCGCAACTGAACAAGTTGAAAACCCTGGAAACCGATGCCAAACGCATCCAGGATCGTCTGGTTAAAGAAGGCGAGAAAATGCAGCAAGGCGAGCGCGAGCGTCTCGAGCTTGAATTCAAGCAGAAGGCCCGCGATTTCCAGTTCCAGTCCAAGGAGCTGAACGAAGCCAAAGCCGTTGCCGACCGTGAAATGCTGAAGAAGCTGAAGCCGAATCTGGATAAGGCGGTCGAAGAAGTGATCAAAAAGGGCAGCTTTGACCTGGTGCTCGAGCGCGGTGCGGTGATCGATGTCAAACCTCAATACGACATCACTCGCCAAGTCATCGAGCGCATGAATCAGCTGCGTTAATTATGACTGTGCCTGTTTTTACCCTCGGCCAACTGGCCGAGCGTCTTGGCGCCACCCTGCGTGGCGCTGCGGACAAAGCGATTACGGGATTGGCCACGCTGCATGAGGCAGGCCCTGACCAGCTCAGTTTTCTGGCTAACCCGCAATACCGTAAGTTCCTCGCCGAGACCCGTGCTGGTGCTGTGTTACTGACGCCCAGCGATGCCGAGGGTTATAGCGGCGCTGCGCTGGTGGTCGCTAATCCGTACCTGGCCTATGCCCAGCTCTCTCACCTGTTTGATCCAAAGCCCAAAGCAGCGGCAGGCGTGCATCCGAGCGCGGTAATTGCAGCCGATGCCCTGGTAGATACCAGCGCGAGTGTGGGTGCGTATGCAGTGGTTGAGAGTGGCGCGCAAATCGGCGCTGGTGCGACTGTTGGCGCGCATTGTTTTATTGGTGCGCGTACGGTGCTGGGCGAGGGTGGTTGGCTCGCTCCGCGCGTCACCCTTTATCACGATGTACGCATCGGTAAACGGGTCGTCATTCAGTCCGGCGCGGTGATCGGCGGCGAGGGCTTTGGCTTCGCCAATGAGAAAGGCGTCTGGCAGAAGATCGCGCAGATTGGCGGGGTCACTATTGGCGATGATGTCGAGATTGGCTCCAATACCACCATTGATCGTGGTGCATTGGCCGACACCGTTATAGGTAATGGCGTCAAACTGGATAACCAGATCATGATCGCGCACAACGTGCAGGTCGGCGATCACACCGCGATGGCCGCCTGTGTCGGGATTTCCGGCAGTACTAAAATCGGCAAGCATTGCATGCTTGCGGGTGGTGTCGGCCTGGTTGGGCATATCGAAATCTGTGACGGTGTTTTCGTCACGGGCATGACCATGGTCACCCGCTCGATAACCGAGCCCGGTGCCTACTCCTCCGGAACTGCTATGCAACCGGCCGCGGACTGGAAGAAAAGCGCAACGCGCTTCCGCCAGCTGGATGACATGGCGCGCCGCCTGCAGCAGTTGGAAAAGCGCCTGGCAGCCGTGACCCCGGCCGGGGATGCTTCATCTGATGCGTGACTTGCGGTTAACGCGAGTCCCCAACCTTCACTACAGGCTCCCCCGAACATGATGGACATTAACGAAATTCGCGAATACCTGCCGCACCGCTACCCGTTCCTGCTGGTGGATCGCGTGGTTGAGCTGGATGCTGCTGAAGGCAAGTGCATTCGTGCTTACAAAAATGTCAGCATCAATGAGCCGTTCTTCAATGGGCATTTTCCTCAGCATCCGATCATGCCGGGTGTGCTGATCATCGAGGCGATGGCCCAGGCGGCCGGTATCCTCGGCTTCAAGATGCTCGACGTGAAACCGGCTGATGGCACCCTGTACTACTTCGTTGGCTCCGACAAACTGCGTTTTCGCCAGCCGGTGCTGCCTGGTGACCAGTTGATCCTGGAGGCCAAATTTCTGAGCACCAAACGCAGCATCTGGAAGTTCGAGTGCCGTGCCAGTGTCGACGGTAAAGAAGTCTGCTCGGCTGAAATTATCTGTGCGGAACGCAAGCTATGAGTTTGATTGACCCTCGCGCAATCATCGACCCGACAGCCAAGCTGGCAGCCGACGTTCAAGTCGGCCCTTGGTCGATCGTCGGGGCTGGTGTGGAAATCGGCGAGGGTACAGTGGTTGGTCCCCATGTGATCCTCAAGGGGCCGACCAAGATCGGTAAACATAATCGTATCTATCAGTTTTCCTCGGTGGGCGAAGACACTCCCGATCTCAAGTACAAGGGTGAAGCAACTCGCTTGGTGATTGGCGATTACAATGTGATTCGCGAGGGTGTCACCATCCATCGCGGCACTGTGCAGGATCGTGCCGAGACCACCATCGGCGATCACAATCTGATCATGGCATATGCGCATATTGGCCATGACAGCGTGATCGCCAACCATTGCATCCTGGTCAACAATACCGCGTTGGCGGGCCATGTACATGTCGGTGACTGGGCGATTCTCTCCGGATTTACCCTGGTGCATCAGTTCTGCCACATCGGCGCGCACAGCTTTTCCGGGATGGGTACGGCGATCGGTAAGGATGTGCCGGCCTATGTCACGGTGTTCGGTAACCCGGCTGAAGCGCGCAGCATGAACTTTGAGGGCATGCGTCGTCGTGGCTTCAGCGATGAGGCGATTCAGGCGCTGCGCCGTGCTTATAAGGTGGTTTACCGTCAAGGTCTGACTGTCGATAAAGCCCTGGCCGAACTGGCCGAGTTGGCTGAACAGTTTCCGGAAGTCGCGGTGTTTATCGACTCCATTCAAGCCTCGTCACGCGGCATCACCCGCTAGAATGGCTCGTGTACTGCGCGTCGCGCTAGTGGCTGGCGAGGCCTCTGGCGATATTCTCGGAGCTGGGTTGATGCAGGCGCTGAAAAGCCAGCACCCGGATATCGAGTTCATCGGCGTCGGTGGCCCGCGAATGCAGGCTGAGGGGCTGAACCCTTATTTCCCCATGGAGCGTCTGGCGGTGATGGGTCTGGTCGAGGTGCTCGGCCGTCTACCGGAGCTGTTGTCGCGGCGTAAGCGCCTGATTCAGACGCTGATTGCGGCCAAGCCGGATGTGTTCATCGGTATCGACGCGCCGGACTTCAATCTCGGCGTCGAACTCAAACTGCGTCGCGCCGGGATCAAAACCGTGCATTACGTCAGCCCGTCGGTCTGGGCCTGGCGGCAGAAGCGTGTGCTGAAGATCCGTGATGCCTGCGACCTGATGCTGACGCTGTTTCCGTTCGAGGCGCAGTTCTACGACGAACATGGCGTTCCGGTGCGTTTTGTCGGTCATCCGCTGGCGGATGTCATTCCGTTGCAGGCCGATCGCGCTGCCGCACGGGCTGAGCTGGATCTGCCCGAGGAGGACCTGGTAGTCGCGCTGATGCCGGGCAGTCGTGGTGGTGAAGTCTCGCGGCTGGGTGCCTTGTTCCTCGATTCCGCGCTGCGCCTGCGGGCGTTGCGCCCTGGTACGCGCTTCCTGCTGCCGTGCGCCAGCCCGGAGCGGCGCGCGCAGCTGGAGTCGATGCTGGCCGGGCGTGATTTGCCGCTGACCCTGCTCGACGGCCACTCGCATACGGCGCTGGCCGCCTGCGATGCAGTTTTGATCGCCTCGGGCACTGCCACGCTGGAGGCCTTGCTCTACAAGCGGCCGATGGTAGTGGCTTATCGCGTAGCACCGCTGACCTACCGGATTCTCAAACGCCTGCTGAAAAGCCCTTATGTGTCGTTGCCGAACTTGCTGGCCGGGCGCTTGCTAGTGCCTGAGATGCTGCAGGATGCCGCCACGCCGGAAGCGCTGGCGCAGGTGCTGGCGCCGCTATTGGACGGTGGCGAAGTGCAGACCGAAGGTTTCGATGTGATCCATCGGGCGTTGCGTCGCGATGCCTCGACGGAGGCCGCGACGGCCGTACTGAACTTGATCGGGTCGAGCTGATGCAATTGGGTTTGGATTTCAGTCTGGTCGAAGAGTTGGTCGCCGGTGTCGATGAAGTCGGGCGTGGGCCGTTGTGTGGTGCAGTCGTCACTGCTGCGGTCATTCTCGATCCGCGTCGGCCGATTCTTGGCTTGAACGATTCGAAAAAGCTCAGCGAGGCGCGGCGGGAAAAGCTCTTCGATGAAATCCGCGAGAAAGCCTTGGCCTGGTACATCGCCCGCGCCGAGGTGGAAGAGATCGACCGCCTGAATATTCTCCATGCCACCATGTTGGCCATGCAGCGTGCGGTCGAGGGTCTGAGTGTCACGCCCAAGCTGGCGCTGATCGATGGCAATCGCTGCCCGAAACTGGCGGTGCCCAGCTCTTCGGTGATCAAGGGTGACAGCCAGGTGCCTGCGATCGCTGCGGCGTCGATCCTGGCCAAGGTCAGTCGTGATCGCGAGATGCTCGTGTTGGATGCGCAGTACCCCGGCTATGGCATTGCCGGGCATAAGGGCTATCCAACTCCTTTGCACCTAGAAGCCTTGCAGCGCCTGGGACCGACGCCGATCCATCGACGCTCCTTCGCACCGGTACGCAAATTGCTGGAGCTGCAGGGCTAACGACGCTATGTCGCCTAAGTTGCCACTTTGGTTGCGCAGGGTAAGCCCCCGTCGGCGGTAACGGCCGACAATCGCGCCCCTTCGATCTGATCACCTAAAAGCGTTAAGCCTGCAAGCTGATGTTTCCTCCAAGGCCCGGTACAATCCGGGCCTTGTCGTTTTTGTGTTTTTCATAGGATCACCATGACCGCTTCGTTCGTTCACCTGCGTCTGCATACCGAGTTCTCCCTGGTCGATGGCTTGGTGCGCGTCAAGCCGCTGGTCAAGGCCGCGGCGGGGGCGGGGATGCCGGCGGTGGCGGTCACCGATCAGCGCAACATGTGCTCGCTGGTGAAGTTCTACAAAGCCGCCATGGGCGCCGGGATCAAGCCGGTCTGTGGCGCCGACCTGTGGCTGGCGAGCAAGGATGAGGATGGCCCGCTCAGCCGCTTGACCTTGCTGGTGATGAACGCCAAGGGTTACCGCAATCTCACGGAGTTGATTTCCCGTGGTTTCATCGAAGGTCAGCGCAACGGTGAAGTAATCATCGAGCGCGAGTGGGTGAAAGAAGCGGCGGAGGGGCTGATCGCGCTGTCCGGGGCCAAGGAGGGCGAAATCGGCCTGAATTTGCTGGCCGGAAATCCAGGAGAGGCAGAGGCCTCATTGCGCGAGTGGCAGGCCGTCTTTCCCGAGCGTTTTTACCTGGAGCTGCAACGTACCAGCCGGGTCAACGACGAAGAATATCTGCACCTGGCGGTGGCATTGGCCGAACGTTGTGATGTGCCCCTGGTGGCGACCAACGATGTGCGCTTTATCAAGCAGGGCGATTTCGAAGCCCATGAAACCCGCGTGTGCATCGGCGAAGGTCGGGCTCTGGATGACCCACGTCGGGTGCGGACTTACAGCGATCAGCAGTACCTGAAAACGCCCGAGGAGATGTGGGAGCTGTTCAGCGACCTGCCTGAGGCGCTGGAAAACACCGTCGAGATCGCTAAACGCTGCAATATCGAAGTGCAGTTGGGTAAGAGCTTCCTGCCCAACTTCCCGGTGCCGGAAGGCATGACCATGGACGAGTTCTTCCGCAAGGTCTCCTTCGATGGTCTGGAAGAGCGTCTGGCCGTGCTCTGGCCGAAAGACACCACGCCGAACTACGAAGCCAAGCGCCAGGTGTATGTCGACCGGCTGAATTTCGAGCTGGATATCATCATCCAGATGGGCTTCCCCGGTTACTTCCTGATCGTTATGGATTTTATCCAGTGGGCCAAGCGCAACGGCATTCCAGTCGGTCCTGGCCGTGGCTCGGGTGCCGGTTCGCTGGTGGCTTATGTGCAGAAGATCACCGACCTCGACCCGCTGCAATACGACCTGCTGTTCGAGCGGTTCCTCAACCCGGAACGGGTCTCCATGCCCGACTTCGATATCGACTTCTGCATGGATGGTCGTGACCGGGTCATCGAGTACGTCGCGGAAACCTATGGGCGCAACGCGGTTAGCCAGATCATTACCTTCGGCACCATGGCGGCCAAGGCGGTGGTGCGCGACGTGGCGCGGGTGCAGGGTAAGTCGTACGGCTTGGCCGACCGTCTGTCGAAGATGATCCCGTTCGAAGTCGGTATGACCCTGGAAAAAGCCTTCGAACAGGAGGAAGTGCTACGCGATTTCCTCAAGGTCGACGAGGAAGCGGCGGAAATCTGGGAGATGGCCCGCAAGCTCGAAGGCATCACCCGTAACGTCGGCAAACACGCCGGTGGTGTGGTGATCGCGCCGACCAAGCTGACCGATTTCTCGGCGATCTATTGCGACGACGAGGGCGGCGGCCTGGTAACTCAGTTCGACAAGGACGATGTGGAGGCCGCCGGTCTGGTGAAGTTCGACTTCCTCGGCCTGCGCACCCTGACCATCATCGACTGGGCGCTGAAAACCATTAATCGCGATCGTGCCAAGGTGGGCGACGGGCCGCTGAACATCGACTTCATCCCGTTGGATGACAAGCCGACTTACACCCTGCTGCAAAAAGCCGAGACCACTGCGGTATTCCAACTGGAATCGCGTGGCATGAAGGAGCTGATCAAAAAGCTCAAGCCGGACTGCCTGGAAGACTTGATCGCATTGGTGGCGCTGTTCCGCCCTGGCCCGTTGCAGTCAGGCATGGTGGACGACTTCATCAACCGTAAGCACGGTCGCGCCGAGCTGGCCTACCCGCATCCGGACTACCAATACGACGGGCTCAAGCCGGTACTCCTGCCGACTTACGGGATCATCCTGTATCAGGAACAGGTGATGCAGATCGCCCAGGTGATGGCCGGTTATACCCTCGGTGAGGCGGACATGCTCCGGCGCGCCATGGGTAAGAAAAAACCCGAGGAAATGGCCAAGCAGCGCGGCGGCTTCATCGAAGGTTGTGCGCAGAACAACATCGATGCAGACCTGGCCGGCAACATCTTCGACCTGGTGGAAAAGTTCGCCGGCTACGGCTTCAACAAATCCCACTCGGCGGCCTATGGTCTGGTTTCCTATCAAACCGCTTGGCTGAAAACCCATTACCCGTCGCCGTTCATGGCTGCCGTGCTGTCGGCGGATATGCACAACACCGACAAGGTCGTGACCTTGATCGAAGAGTGCCGCAGCATGAAGCTGCGCCTCGATGCGCCGGACGTGAATACCTCGGAATTCAAGTTCACGGTGAATGACGATGGCCGTATCGTCTACGGTCTGGGCGCGATCAAGGGCGTCGGTGAGGGGCCGGTGGAGGCGATAGTCGAGTCGCGTAAGGACGGTCCGTTCAAGGATCTGTTCGATTTCTGCGCGCGAGTCGATCTGAAGCGCATCAACAAGCGCACCACCGATGCGCTGATCCGCAGCGGTGCGCTGGATCGTCTCGGGCCGTATTTCCACGACGAAATCAAAGCCTATCAGGCCAACATCGACCGTAACCGCGCAGTGCTGCTGGCGGCGATGGAAGAGGCGATTCAGGCCGCCGAGCAGACCGCCCGCAGCCATGACAGTGGGCATGCCGACCTGTTCGGCGGGCTGTTCGCGGACAGCGCGGCGGACGTCTACGCCAATCATCGCCGAGCGAAAGAGCTGTCACTGAAAGAGCGTCTGCGCGGCGAGAAAGAGACCCTGGGGCTGTACCTGACCGGTCACCCGATCGACGAATATGAGGGTGAAGTGCGCCGCTTCGCGCGCCAACGGATTATCGATCTGAAGCCGGCGCGGGACTCGCAGACGGTGGCGGGGTTGATCGTCAACCTGCGGGTGATGAAGAACAAGAAGGGCGACAAGATGGGTTTCATCACCCTGGATGACCGCTCAGGGCGGATCGAGGCCTCGCTGTTCGCCGATGCGTTCCACTCGGCTCAGGCGCTGTTGCAAACCGACGCTCTGGTGGTGGTTGAGGGGGAAGTCAGCAATGACGATTTCTCCGGCGGCTTGCGCCTGCGTGCCAAGCGCGTGATGAGCCTGGAGGATGCCCGAACTTCGCTGGCGGAGAGCCTGCGAGTGCGGGTGCAGAGCGATGCGCTGAAAGGCGATCGGCTTCGCTGGCTGGGTGAGTTGTGCAAGCGTCATCGCGGCGCCTGCCCGATCACCCTGGACTACACCGGCAGCGAGGCCAAGGCATTATTGCAGTTCGGTGAAGGCTGGCGGATCGACCCGGCGGACAGCTTGATTCAAACATTGCGTGACCAGTTCGGGCGCGACAACGTCTTTTTGCACTACCGCTAACGCGCGAGGGGTAACCCACTGCGTTAGTCTCGACACTTTTAATCTCGACCTGAATGCGCCTGATCCCGTAAGGTAAGGCGCTAAACGGACTCAGCCGCCCGGCCGCTTGGCCGTCGACGCAAGACGGATGACTATGAACCCGAATTTTCTCGATTTCGAACAGCCGATCGCCGATCTGCAAGCCAAGATCGAAGAGTTGCGCTTGGTCGGTAACGACAACGCGCTGAATATCGGCGATGAAATTGCTCGCCTGCAGGACAAGAGCAGCACGCTGACTGCCAGCATCTTCGGCAATCTCAGCAGTTGGCAGATCGCCAAGCTGGCTCGCCATCCGCGCCGCCCTTATACCCTCGACTACATTGAGCACATTTTTACCGAGTTCGATGAGTTGCACGGTGATCGGCATTTCTCCGATGACCCGGCGATTGTCGGCGGTGTGGCGCGTTTGAACGATGAACCGGTCATGGTGATCGGTCACCAGAAGGGCCGCGAAGTGCGCGAGAAGGTCCGTCGCAACTTCGGTATGCCGCGTCCCGAAGGCTATCGCAAGGCCTGCCGTCTGATGGAGATGGCCGAGCGTTTCCAGATGCCGATCCTGACCTTTATCGACACTCCGGGAGCTTACCCAGGTATTGACGCGGAAGAGCGCGGCCAGAGTGAAGCCATTGCCTGGAACCTGCGGGTGATGGCGCGTCTGAAAACCCCGATCATCGCCACGGTGATTGGTGAGGGCGGTTCTGGTGGCGCGTTGGCGATTGGTGTCTGCGATCAGCTGAACATGCTGCAGTACTCGACCTACGCGGTGATCTCGCCGGAAGGTTGCGCCTCGATTCTCTGGAAGACCGCCGAAAAAGCGCCGGATGCCGCGGAAGCCATGGGGATTACCGCAGAGCGCTTGAAAGGCCTGGGCATCGTCGACAAAGTCATCGACGAGCCACTGGGTGGTGCCCATAGTGCGCCGGCTGTTGCGGCGGAGTCGATCCGCAAGGAACTGACGGCGCAATTGAAGTCGTTGAAGAAGCTCGATACTGACGCGCTGTTGGCACGCCGCTATGAGCGTCTGATGAGCTACGGCGTCGCCTAAATGGACCTGTCCGCCAGGTTGCTAGCGCGCCTGGCGCCCTGGCGTGATGCGCCGGCGTGGCGTATCGCTTTTTCTGGCGGACTCGACTCCACCGTTCTGCTGCATCTCCTGGCACGCCTCGCCAAGCGCGAGGCCTTGCCGCCACTCTCCGCTATCCATATTCATCACGGTTTGCAGGCCGCGGCCGATGCGTGGCCTCAGCATTGCCAGAAAGTCTGTGCGGACCTGGGGGTGCCGTTACAGGTGCGGCATGTACAGGTCGCGACGAGCGCCAGTCTGGAGCGTGCTGCTCGTGAGGCACGTTATGCGGCGTTCATTGAGTCTTTGGCGGATGCTGAGGTGCTGCTGACGGCTCAGCATCGTGATGATCAAGCAGAAACCCTATTGTTCCGCTTGCTGCGTGGGGCCGGCGTGCGTGGCTTGGCGGGTATGCCGAATAGTCGGCCGCTGGGGCGAGGGTGGTTGTTGCGTCCCCTGCTGGAGTGTTCACGCGCTGAATTGGAAGCCTATGCCCATGAGCAGGGGCTGAGCTGGGTGGAGGATCCGTCTAATCACGACACCCAATTCTCCCGCAACTATCTGCGTCATCAGGTGTTACCACAGCTGACCGCCCACTGGCCGCAAGCCGTGGTGACGTTGGCGCGAAGCGCTGCGCATCTGCGCGAGGCGCAGGGTCTGCTGGATGAGTTGGCCGAGCTTGATCTGGCTGGGGCGCAAACGCCGTCGGCCTTTCCCTGGTTGCCTTTGCCCTCCCTGGCACTGGAGCCACTGTTGGCCTTGTCGGCAGCGCGTCAACGCAATGCCTTGCGCCATTGGCTGGCGCCGCTGACGCTCTTGCCGGATAGCGAACATTGGGCTGGTTGGGAGGATTTGCGGGATGCTGCTGTGGGTGCCGCGCCGATCTGGCGTCTAGCCCAGGGAGAGCTGCGTCGGGCCGACGGACGGTTGTGGTGGCTAAGCGGCGACTGGTTGCAGAAAGATCCTCAGGCGCTGCCTTGGCGTGACTGCAAACAACCGCTAACTCTACCGGGCAATGGCTGCTTACGTCTGCAAGGGCGGGGGCCAACAGGGGAGTTGCAGGTGCGCTATCGACAGGGTGGTGAGGTGCTACTACTGCCGGGTCGCGGCCATCGTGATCTCAAGCGTCTGCTTAACGAGGCGAGGCTACCGGCTTTTGTGCGTGGTCGATTGCCGTTGCTCTATTGTGCTGACGAGTTGCTCGCAGTCGCCAACCTGCCGGGACTACATGGGCCGGCCGAGGGTAGGTGGCAGTTGATCTGGCAGCCGCCGACGAATGACCAGCGTTTGAGCTGAAAGGCCCTTTCCGGTAGACTACGCTCCCGTCTCATACAGCTTCTGCAGATTCCTTCGGAATCGGTGGATGGCTTTCAATTTTCAAGGCAGCGCCAGTTAAGGTTCTGCTGTAATGGGTGGGCTCAGGCCTTCCTTCGCTTTCCCCGGCGGCGCTGACCGCTTAAACGCAGACTTCTAGGGTTTTTCATGACGCGCTACATATTCGTCACGGGCGGTGTTGTTTCTTCATTGGGGAAAGGCATCGCCTCGGCTTCATTGGCGGCTATCCTGGAGGCGCGGGGCCTGAAGGTCACCATGCTCAAACTGGACCCTTACATCAACGTCGATCCGGGCACCATGAGCCCGTTCCAGCACGGTGAGGTGTTCGTCACCCACGACGGCGCCGAGACCGACCTCGACCTTGGTCACTATGAGCGGTTTATCCGCACCACCATGACCAAGAGCAACAACTTCACTACCGGCCGCGTCTACGAAGACGTGCTGCGTAAAGAGCGCCGGGGTGATTACCTGGGCGCCACCATCCAGGTGATCCCGCACATCACCGACGAGATCAAGCGGCGCATCATCAAGGGCGCCGGCGATGCCGATGTGGCCATGGTCGAAATCGGTGGCACCGTGGGTGACATCGAGTCGCAGCCGTTCCTCGAAGCGATCCGTCAGTTGCGTGTGGAAGTGGGCGCCAAGCGCGCCATGCTGATGCACCTGACGCTGGTGCCGTATATCGCCACCGCCGGCGAAACCAAGACCAAGCCCACTCAGCATTCGGTGAAGGAACTGCGTTCCATCGGCCTGCAGCCGGACGTGCTGATTTGCCGCTCCGACCATCCGATCGATATGGCCTCGCGGCGCAAGATCGCCTTGTTCACCAACGTCGAAGAGCGCGCGGTGATCGGCTTGGAAGACGTCGACACGATCTACAAGATTCCTTCGGTGCTGCATGCTCAAGGCCTGGACGATTTCGTCGTCGAGCGCTTCGGGCTGGAGTGTGGCGGTGCCGATTTGTCCGAGTGGGAGCGGGTGGTCGATGCCAAGCTCAACCCTGAGCATGAAGTCAGCATCGCCATGGTCGGCAAGTACATGGAGCTGTTGGATGCCTACAAGTCGCTGATCGAAGCGATGAGTCACGCCGGCATCCAGAACCGTACCAAGGTCAACCTGCGTTACATCGACTCGGAAGACATCGAGCAGCAAGGCACCGGCCTGTTGGAAGGCGTTGACGCCATTCTGGTGCCGGGCGGCTTCGGTCTGCGCGGCGTCGAAGGCAAGATCACCACCGTGCGTTATGCCCGCGAGAACAAGATTCCTTACCTGGGCATCTGCCTGGGTATGCAGGTCGCAGTCATCGAATTCGCCCGCAACGTGCTGGGCTGGAGCGATGCCAACTCCACTGAGTTCGACAAGGTCGGCGGCCATCCGGTGGTCGGTCTGATCACCGAGTGGGAAGACGCGGCCGGTGGCGTCGAGACCCGCACCGAGGCTTCCGATCTGGGCGGCACCATGCGTTTGGGCGCCCAGGACTGCCAGCTGGAAAGCGGCTCGCTGGTGCACGATTGCTACGCCAAGGACGTGATAGTCGAGCGTCACCGTCACCGCTACGAAGTGAATAACCACCTGCTGCCACAATTGCAGGCCGCCGGCTTGAAAGTCACCGGGCGTTCCGGCGATGGCGCCTTGGTCGAAGTGGTGGAGGCGCCGGATCATCCGTGGTTCGTTGCCTGCCAGTTCCACCCGGAGTTCACCTCCACGCCGCGTGACGGTCACCCATTGTTCAGCGGTTTTGTTAACGCGGCCCTGGCGCAGAAAGCGAGAAAGGCATGACCCAGAAAGTCATCCGCGTTGGCGATATCGAAATCGCCAACGACAAACCTTTTGTGTTGTTCGGCGGCATCAACGTTCTCGAGTCGCGCGATCTGGCCCTGAAGACTTGCGAAGAGTACGTGCGGGTGACCGAAAAGCTCGGCATTCCCTACGTCTTCAAAGCCAGCTTCGACAAGGCCAATCGCTCCTCGGTCAGCTCCTTCCGTGGCCCCGGCCTGGAAGAGGGCATGAAGATCTTCGAGGAAGTGAAGAAGACCTTCGGTGTGCCGGTGATTACCGACGTCCACGAGCCCTATCAAGCGGCGTCCGTGGCGGCGGTCTGCGACATCATCCAGTTGCCGGCGTTTCTGTCGCGGCAAACCGACCTGGTCGTGGCCATGGCCAAGACCGGCGCGGTGATCAATATCAAGAAAGCCCAGTTCCTCGCGCCCCAGGAGATGAAACACATCCTGGCCAAGTGCGTGGAGGCCGGGAATGACCAGTTGATCCTCTGTGAGCGCGGTTCCAGCTTCGGTTACAACAACCTGGTGGTCGACATGCTCGGCTTCGGCATCATGAAGCAGTTCGAGTACCCGGTGTTCTTCGACGTGACCCACGCCCTGCAAATGCCGGGCGGGCGTGCCGACTCCGCCGGTGGTCGCCGTGCCCAGGTCACCGATCTGGCCAAGGCCGGCATGAGCCAAGGTCTGGCGGGGTTGTTTCTCGAGGCTCATCCAGACCCGGATAACGCTAAGTGCGACGGCCCCTGCGCACTGCGTCTGGACAAGTTGGAGCCCTTCCTCGCTCAGCTCAAAGCGCTGGATGAGCTGGTGAAGAGTTTTCCGCCGATTGAGACTGCCTAAGCGGGTAATTCTTCGGTAAAGTGCCGCTCGGACGAGCTCTGACCCGTGAGTCAGATAGTCGTCGTAGCCGGCTCGATTCGTTGTAAACATTCGCAGACGGTAGCGCCAACTTCTCTGCAGCGCCGTTTTCGTCAAATCTTGGAGTGCTAATAACAATGGCAAAAATCGTCGACATCAAAGGTCGTGAGGTTCTCGACTCCCGTGGCAACCCCACAGTAGAAGCGGATGTGATCCTCGACAACGGTATCGTTGGCAGCGCCTGCGCGCCGTCCGGTGCCTCCACCGGTTCCCGCGAAGCGTTGGAACTGCGTGATGGCGACAAGAGCCGTTACCTGGGCAAGGGTGTGTTGAAAGCCGTGGCCAACATCAATGGCCCGATTCGCAACCTGCTGCTGGGCAAAGACCCGGCCGATCAACAGGCGCTCGACCGCGCGATGATTGCCCTCGATGGCACTGAGAACAAAGCCACTTTGGGCGCTAACGCGATTCTCGCCGTGTCGCTGGCTGCTGCCAAGGCCGCTGCCCATGACCAGGATCTACCGCTTTACGCGCACATTGCCAATCTGAATGGCACACCGGGTCAGTACTCCATGCCGGTGCCGATGATGAACATCATCAACGGCGGCGAGCACGCCGATAACAACGTCGACATCCAGGAATTCATGGTGCAGCCGGTTGGCGCCAAGACTTTCGCCGATGGTCTGCGTATGGGGACCGAGATTTTCCATCACTTGAAAGCCGTACTGAAGGCTCGTGGTCTGAGCACTTCGGTGGGTGACGAAGGCGGTTTTGCGCCGAACCTGGCGTCCAACGAAGACGCGCTGGCGGCTATCGCCGAAGCCGTGGCCAACGCCGGCTACAAGCTGGGCACCGATGTGACCCTGGCGCTGGACTGCGCTTCCAGCGAGTTTTTTGAAGACGGCAAATACGACCTGGCCGGTGAAGGCAAGGTGTTCGACGCTGCCGGTTTTGCCGATTACCTGGCCGGGCTGGCTCAGCGTTATCCGATCATCTCGATTGAAGATGGTATGGATGAGTCCGACTGGGCGGGCTGGAAGGTGCTGACCGAGAAGATCGGCGACAAGGTGCAACTGGTTGGCGACGATCTGTTCGTGACCAACACCAAGATCCTCAAGGAAGGTATCGACAAGAGCATCGCCAACTCGATTCTGATCAAGTTCAACCAGATCGGTACGTTGACCGAAACCCTGGAAGCCATCCAGATGGCCAAGGCGGCTGGCTACACGGCAGTGATCTCGCATCGTTCCGGTGAAACCGAAGATTCGACCATCGCCGACCTGGCCGTGGGTACCGCTGCCGGTCAGATCAAGACCGGTTCACTGTGCCGTTCCGATCGCGTGTCCAAGTACAACCAATTGCTGCGTATCGAAGAGCAATTGGGGGCGAAAGCACCGTACCGTGGTCGTGCCGAGTTCCGCGGTTAAACCAGGAATGGTAAAAGGGCAGCGCTAGCTGCCCTTTTCATATGGATATTGCTGACTCCATGCGTAGCCCTTACTGGTTATTCGTCGCGCTGATCCTACTGCTGGCTGGTCTGCAGTATCGTCTGTGGGTGGGCGACGGCAGCCTGGCGCAGGTCACCAGTCTGCAGCATCAGATCGCCGAGCAAAAGGGTGAAAACGAGCGCCTGCTCGAACGTAACCGTATCCTCGAAGCCGAAGTAATGGAGCTGAAGAAGGGTATGGAGACCGTCGAAGAGCGTGCCCGTCACGAGCTTGGCATGGTTAAAGAGGGCGAGACCCTCTATCAGTTGACTGAATGATTTCCTCTGCAATCCCAGCCTTTTGGGCACTGATTCCTGCTGCGGGGGTGGGCGCACGAATGGGCGCCGACCGTCCCAAGCAATACCTCGAGCTGGCCGGGAAGACCATTCTCGAACATACCCTGGCCTGTTTCCTCGGGCATCCGCAGTTGCGCGGTTTGGTGGTGAGCCTGGCCAGTGATGACCCCTATTGGCCACACCTGGATTGTTCGCGAGACTCGCGTATCCAACGAGCCGAGGGTGGCGTTGAACGTGCCGACTCGGTGCTCAGCGGCTTGCTGCGACTGACTGAATTGGGTGCGGGCGACGACGATTGGGTGTTGGTGCATGATGCCGCGCGACCAAACCTGTCGCGCTTCGACCTTGATCTGCTGCTCGCCGAATTAGCCGATGATCCGGTCGGCGGCCTACTCGCCGTGCCGGCGCGCGATACCCTGAAGCGCGCCGGCGCCGATGGCCGGGTGGCTGAAACCGTCGACCGCTCGGTGATCTGGCAGGCCTTTACGCCGCAGATGTTTCGTCTCGGTGCCTTGCATCGTGTATTGGCTGATGCGTTGGTTTCCGGCGTACGGATTACCGATGAGGCCTCGGCAATCGAATGGGCCGGTCAGGCGCCGCGCTTGATCGAGGGTCGCGCCGACAACCTCAAAATCACCCGGCCGGAAGACCTGGAGTGGTTGCGTCAACGCTGGTCGCAAAAACGCTGAAGCGGTAGGGTGGGTTAGGCCAAGGGCTGTAACCCACCAATCGGCCCCGTGGGCCGGCCGTTGTTCCAATTACGAAGCGCACCGGTATTCCGGTCGCTCGGCCAGTCCGGCTTTCAGATGATCCACTAGCTGTCGCACCTTGGGCGATAAATGCCGCTGCTGCGGATACAGCGCCCAGACCGCAGTATTTGGCGGCTGATGGTTTTCCAGTAACGACACCAGTGCGCCGTTTCTCAGGTGCTCCTGCACGTAATAGTCCGGCAGCTGGCACAAGCCCAGGCCGCGCAATGCCGCGTCCAGCACCGCTTGGCCGCTGTTGCAGCGCCAGTTGCCTTGCACCCGCTGCGACGATTCGCGGCCGTTCTGCTGAAAGCTCCAGGTGTCACTGCTGCCGATCAGGCAGTTATGCCGACCCAGTTCCGACAAGCTGTGTGGTCGGCCGTAATGCTCCAGATACGCAGGCGCCGCACACAGGTACATGCGTCGGGGCGCTAGGCGCGTAGCAACCAGGCGCGAGTCCTGCAAGCGACCCAGGCGAATCGCTAGGTCCAGCCCTTCCTGCACCAAGTCCAGAGTGCGATTGCTCAGTTCGATGTCCACCCGTAGCTGCGGATGGCGCGCCATGAAGTCGGTCACCAGTGGCACGATAAAGCGCTCGCCATAGGCCACGGCGCAAGTCATGCGCAGCAATCCTTTGGGCTCGCTGGTTAGCTCACCGACCGCGCGCAGAGCTTCTTCGCGGGCATCCTGTAGGCGCTGGCAATGCTGCAAGAAGGTCTGCCCGGCTTCGGTCAGCGCGACTCGCCGGGTGCTGCGATAGAGCAGGCGGGTTTGCAGGCGCTCTTCCAGGCGCACTATCTGCCGGCTGATATGTGATGAGGACACGCCGAGGCGTTCGGCGGCAGCGGTGAACTGGCCGCATTCGGCTACGGCGACAAACTCGTCCAATCCTTCCCAGCGATTCATGCGCGGTGATTATCCCTGTATGGCAATAATGTTTTGCTTTGCCATGGATTATTAATCAAAAGGCGCTGACCTACACTCTACGCATCGTTTTAATAGTCGGAGAACCTCCATGATCAAGTCACGTGCTGCCGTTGCCTTCGAAGCCAAGAAACCGCTGGAAATCGTCGAGGTCGACGTTGCGCCGCCCAAAGCTGGCGAGGTGTTGGTGCGGATCGTGGCCAGCGGCGTTTGCCACACCGATGCCTACACGTTGTCGGGCGCGGACCCGGAGGGCATATTCCCGAGCATTCTCGGCCATGAAGGCGGTGGCATCGTCGAGGCCATCGGCCCAGGTGTGACCTTGGTAGCGGTGGGCGATCACGTAATTCCGCTGTATACCCCGGAATGCGGCAAGTGCAAGTTCTGCCTGTCCGGCAAAACCAACCTGTGCCAGGCGATCCGTGCCACTCAGGGCAAGGGTCTGATGCCGGACGGCACCAGCCGTTTCTCCTATCAGGGCAAGCCGATTTTCCATTACATGGGCACTTCGACCTTTTCCGAGTACACCGTGCTGCCGGAAATTTCCCTGGCCAAAATCCCTAAGGAAGCGCCGCTGGAAAAGGTCTGCCTACTCGGCTGTGGCGTCACTACCGGTATCGGCGCGGTGTTGAATACCGCCAAGGTCGAGCCGGGCGCCACTGTGGCGATCTTCGGTCTAGGCGGGATCGGCCTGTCGGCCATCATCGGCGCGACCAAAGCCAAGGCCGGGCGGATCATCGCCATCGATATCAACCCGGCCAAGTTCGAGATCGCCAAGCAACTGGGCGCGACCGACTGCATCAACCCGAATGATTACGACCGGCCGATTCAGGACGTGATCGTCGAGCTGACGGATGGCGGGGTCGATTACTCCTTCGAATGCATCGGCAACGTCAATCTGATGCGCGCGGCCTTGGAGTGCTGCCACAAGGGCTGGGGGGAGTCGGTGATTATCGGCGTCGCGGGTGCCGGTCAGGAGATTTCCACTCGGCCGTTCCAGTTGGTCACCGGGCGCGTTTGGCGTGGCTCGGCGTTCGGCGGCGTACGCGGGCGTACCGAGCTGCCGAGTTATGTGGAAATGGCGCGCACCGGTGAGATCCCCTTGGATACCTTCATCACCCACACCATGGGGTTGGAAGATATCAACAAGGCGTTCGACCTGATGCACGAAGGTAAGAGCATCCGTTCGGTCATCCACTTCTAAGAACCTGCCCAATATCTACTGCGGGCTTCGCGCGTGATGCTGCGTTGAAAACAGGCTCGGACGACCGAAGGAAGAACGTCTGAAAGACGGCCCCGAAGGGGCGAGCGGAGCGAGTAATGCTCATTGACTACAGTCAACTCCGCTTCCTCGCCTGTTTTCGCCTTGCCTGACCTGCGCTCGTGACGATCTTGAACAGGTTCGGAGTAAAAACATGAGTCTGGAAAATCTCTCTTGCCAGAAGAGCTTCGGTGGCTGGCATAAGCGCTACCGGCACCGTTCAGAGGTGCTCGGGTGTGACATGGTGTTTGCCGTCTACCTGCCGCCGCAGGCCGAGCAGGGCGCCAAACTGCCGGTGCTGTATTGGTTGTCCGGGCTGACCTGCACCGATGAGAATTTCATGCAGAAGGCTGGCGCCCAGCGCCTGGCTGCCGAGCTGGGGTTGGTCATCGTGGCGCCGGATACCAGTCCGCGTGGGCCGGACGTACCGGGTGATCCGGACGGCGCCTGGGATTTTGGTCTGGGTGCGGGCTTTTACCTGAATGCCACCCAGGAGCCCTGGGCGCGGCATTATCGGATGCACGACTATGTGGTGCAGGAGTTGCCGGCGCTGATCGAGGCGCACTTCCCGGTTTCGGCCAAGCGTGGCGTCAGCGGTCATTCGATGGGTGGACATGGTGCGTTGGTTTGCGCGCTGCGTAACCCGGGGCGCTATCAGTCGCTGTCGGCCTTTGCGCCGATCAGCAATCCGTCGTCCTGCCCGTGGGGCGAGAAGGCTTTTTCGCGCTATCTCGGTGAAGAGCGTTCGCGTTGGCGCGAGTGGGATGCCTGCGCGCTGCTGGCGGAGGCTACGGAGAAGTTGCCGATCCTGGTGGATCAGGGCGATCGCGACGACTTTCTCGTCAACCAGTTGAAACCTGAGGCGTTGGAGGCTGCCGCAAAAGCAGCGAATCACCCACTGACGCTAAGGTTGCAGCCGGGCTACGACCATAGCTATTACTTCATCGCCAGCTTTATCGATGAGCATTTACGCCATCATGCGCAGGCTCTGAAAGGCTAAGAACGTGTTCAATATCTGCTGTGCTTGACCATGCTGTGTTGAAAGCAGGCTCGGACTGCTCATTTACCACTCGTAAACTCGGCTCGGGCATCCTGCTTCGCCCTACCTCCTGCATCCATGCAGTCGTCCGCGCCCTCGCCTGCTTGACTCGTTACGCCTGGTGACCCACATGGATGTGGGGGATGCCGCTACCCGTAGGCGACCCCATGGATGGGGGAGGTAGGAAAAATGCCGGGAGCATTTTCGAGAACGGGTGCGGCCCTGATCTGCGCTCGCGACGATCTTGAACACGTTCTAACGCCAGCCAAAGCGGTTAGAATCGGGCCCTGACTTTTCAGGGCCCGATTTCTTCATGAGCAGTTCGATGCGTATTGGCCACGGCTACGATGTACACCGCTTCGGTGAAGGTAACTTCATTACCCTCGGCGGCGTGCGTATTCCCCACTCATTCGGGCTGATCGCCCATTCCGATGGCGATGTGCTGCTGCATGCGCTGAGCGATGCCCTGCTTGGCGCGGCGGCGCTGGGCGATATCGGCAAGCACTTCCCGGATACCGATCCACAGTTCAAGGGCGCGGATAGCCGGGTCCTGCTGCGTCATGTGCTCGGATTGGTGAAGGGTAAAGGCTGGAAGGTCGGCAACGTCGACGCCACCATCGTGGCGCAGGCGCCGAAGATGGCGCCGCATATCGAGGCGATGCGTGCGGCGATTGCCGCCGATCTGGCAGTCGAATTGGATCAGGTGAATGTGAAAGCCACGACCACTGAGAAACTCGGCTTTACCGGCCGCGAAGAAGGCATCGCCGTGCATGCAGTTGCCTTGTTGGTGGCCCTATGACTGAGTTCGAACTGCTTGGCCCGCGAGCCCATGGTGAGGCCGTCGGTCGCGCGGTACTGAAAGCCACGGCGGAAGACTTCCAGGTCGATGAAGTGCTGGATATTCCACTGGCCGGAGAGGGCGAACACCTCTGGTTGTGGGTAGAAAAGCGCGGGCTGAACACCGAGGAAGCGGCCCGCCGACTGGCGCGCGCCGCAGGTGTGCCATTGAAGATGATCAGCTATGCCGGTTTGAAAGATCGTCAGGCGCTGACCCGCCAGTGGTTCAGTCTGCATCTACCCGGCAAGGCTGACCCTGATCTGTCTGCCGCGGAAGGCGAAACCCTGAGTATCCTCAAAGTCGCGCGGCACAAACGCAAGCTGCACCGTGGGGCTCATGCGGCGAATGGTTTTACCTTGCGCTTGACTCAGCTAGCCGGCGATCCCGCGGCCCTGGAAGCGCGTCTGCAACAGATCGCGGCCCAGGGGGTGCCGAATTACTTCGGCAGCCAGCGTTTTGCTTATCAGGGCGGCAATGTGGTGCAGGCGCGTGATTTCGCCAATCGCAAAGAGTTGCCGGAACAACGCAATCTGCGTTCACGGCTGCTCTCGGCGGCCCGCAGCTACTTGTTCAATCAGGTGTTGGCGGCCCGTGTAGCGGATGGCAGTTGGCAGCAGGCACGGGTGGGCGATTTGCTGGCCTTCACCGATAGCCGCAGCTTTTTCCCAGCGGGAGAGGCCGAATGTAGTGACCCGCGTTTGGCGATTCTCGATCTGCATCCAACGGGGCCGATGTGGGGCGCGGGTGAATCACCGACGGCTGGGGCTACCTATATTTTGGAGCAGGCAGTCGCAGAAAATGAGGCGGAATTGCGCGATTGGTTGGTCGCAGCGGGCATGGCGCACGAACGGCGCATCCTGCGCCTCCCCATTGGTGGTTTGACGTGGCATTATCCTGAGCCTGACATTCTGCAACTGGAATTCGTCCTGCCGGCTGGATGCTTTGCCACCGTAATGGTGCGTGAGCTTGTCGATCTGCTGCCGGCAGGGCAGACGGATAACCCATGCGTATTCTGATTTCGAACGACGACGGAGTGACTGCACCCGGTCTCGCCGCGCTGCATGCCGCGCTGGTGGATTATGCCGAGTGCGTAGTCATCGCCCCGGATCAGGACAAGAGCGGCGCAAGCAGCTCCCTGACCCTCGACCGTCCGCTACACCCGCAATACCTCGCTAACGGTTTTATCAGCCTGAATGGCACCCCGGCGGATTGCGTTCATCTGGGCCTTAACGGCCTGTTGGAGTCGGTACCGGAGATGGTGGTGTCGGGTATCAACCTGGGCGCCAACCTGGGCGATGATGTGCTCTATTCCGGCACCGTGGCGGCTGCCCTGGAGGGGCGTTTCATCGGCCGGCCGGCATTCGCTTTTTCGCTGTTGTCGCGTCAGCCGGACAACCTGCCGGCCGCCGCGTACATTGCCCGCAAATTGGTGTCGGCCCACGACAAGCTCGATCTGCCGCCGCGCACCGTGCTCAATGTGAACATCCCTAACCTGCCGCTGGATCATATCCGTGGCATCCAGCTGACCCGCCTCGGTCACCGTGCCCGCGCGGCGGCACCGGTTAAAGTGGTGAACCCGCGTGGCAAAGAAGGCTACTGGATCTCGGTGGCCGGCGATGCCGAGGATGGTGGGCCGGGGACGGATTTCCATGCAGTGATGCAGGGCTATGTATCGATTACCCCGCTGCAGTTGGATCGTACTTTTCATGAGGCCTTCAGGGGCCTCGACAGTTGGTTGGAGGGCCTGCTCTGATGGCTCGTGAGCAAGACGATTTGCAGCGCCGCGGCATAGGCATGACCTCGCAGCGCACCCGCGAACGTTTGATTCAGCGCCTATACGAGGAAGGTTTGTCCAACCCCCGGGTGCTCGAAGTGATTCGCCGTACCCCTCGGCATCTGTTCGTCGATGAGGCGTTGGCGCATCGCGCCTATGAAGACACCGCCTTGCCCATCGGGCATAACCAGACCATCTCCCAGCCCTACATGGTCGGGCGCATGACCGAGCTGCTACTGGCGGCCGGGCCTTTGGACAAGGTGCTGGAAATCGGCACCGGCTCGGGTTATCAGACGGCGGTGCTGGCTCAGTTGGTCGAGCGGGTATTTTCGGTCGAGCGGATACAGGTGCTGCAAGACCGCGCGAAAGAGCGGTTGATCGAGCTCAACCTGCGCAACGTGGTCTTTCGCTGGGGTGACGGCTGGGAAGGTTGGTCGGCGCTGGCGCCCTACAACGGCATCATCGTCACTGCTGCAGCGGCCGTGGTGCCGCAGGCACTGCTCGATCAACTGGCTCCGGGGGGGCGTTTGGTGATTCCAGTCGGAGCGGGTGATGTGCAGCAGCTGATGCTGATTGTCCGTGAAGAGAATGGTTTCTCTCGACATGTGCTGGATGCGGTGCGTTTTGTGCCGCTGCTCAATGGACCCTTGGTCTGACTCTTGGTGCGGATAGATTCAAGAAACATCTCTAATTGTTTCGCGCCAAGGGTAGCGCCAGAAGTGTTACTGGCTGCGCCGAATAATTTCTGCACAATAACGACCATGAACCATGAATAGTCACTGGGAAAGGGAGAGGCGGGTGAGTCTCACAGCCATTCAGCCGCGGATTTGCATCAGTGGCGTACAACGTCTGCTGAGTGGCCTTGTCCTCAGTGCGCTATTGGCCGGTTGCAGTAGTTCGCCGTCTAGTACCGTGCAGGTGGTCGATCGCAATAACAATCGCGCGGCACCCATCCAGAAACGTCAAGCCGTAACTAGCGGGCAATACGTGGTTAAACGTGGCGATACGCTCTATTCGATCGCCTTCCGCTTCGGCTGGGACTGGAAAGCGCTGGCTGCGCGCAACAACATTCCTTCGCCTTATACGATTCGTGTGGGGCAGGCGATTCGCTTTGATGGCAAGTCGCGCGGCGGACAATCCGTTGCTGCCGCCACGCCGGTCGTAGTGACGTCATCAGCGGTCAAAACGCCCGCCGTGCCAGAGCGAACTGCGCCGGTTAACCGCCCGGTTCAGGCTCCTGACGTGCAGTCACCGGCCAATACTCCAGTGCAAGCAGTAAGCCGCTCGGCCACAGGTTGGGCATGGCCTGCCGGCGGCGCTTTGATCGGACGTTTTTCCTCAAACGGTAGTTTGAATAAAGGAATTGATATCGCTGGGGAATTAGGACAGCCTATTTTAGCTGCGTCAGATGGTTCCGTAGTGTACGCCGGAAGTGGATTACGGGGTTACGGCGAATTGGTGATCATCAAACACAGCGATACCTACGTAAGCGCCTACGGCCACAACCGCAGGCTTTTGGTACGGGAGGGGCAGCAGGTCAAAGTTGGGCAGACAATTGCCGAAATGGGTTCCACAGGAGCCGATCGAGTGAAACTCCACTTTGAGATTCGCCGTCAGGGTAAACCTGTAGATCCGCTGCAATTCCTGCCTCGCCGTTGATCCGCTGTCAGCCCGCGCCACCATGTAGGAGGACGGGCTCAGGTGTTGCCAGGGAAACAAGGCGCCGCCAGAGCTTGCTGTCGAACTCAGCAAGGGACAACAAAAATGGCACTCAACAAAGAAGCGCCGGAGTTTGACTTAGATGATGAAGTGCTCCTTATGGAGTCGGGCATCGTCTTGGAGGAAGTGCTGAGTGAGGAGTCCGATACTCCTACCAAGCGCGCCAAATCCAAACACTCCACCTCACCTAAGCAACACAAGTACATCGACTACACTCGTGCGCTAGACGCAACTCAGCTGTACCTCAACGAAATTGGTTTCTCCCCCCTACTTACTCCAGAAGAGGAGGTGCACTTCGCGCGGTTGGCGCAGAAGGGCGATCCGGCTGGGCGTAAGCGCATGATCGAAAGCAACCTGCGCCTGGTGGTGAAGATTGCTCGACGTTACGTTAATCGCGGCTTGTCGCTGCTAGATCTTATCGAAGAGGGCAACCTTGGCCTGATTCGAGCGGTGGAGAAGTTCGATCCTGAGCGCGGCTTCCGTTTCTCGACTTATGCCACCTGGTGGATTCGGCAGACGATCGAACGGGCCATCATGAATCAGACCCGGACGATCAGGTTGCCGATTCATGTGGTCAAGGAATTGAACGTTTACCTACGCGCCGCGCGTGAGCTGACGCAAAAGCTCGACCACGAGCCCTCGGCGGAAGAGATTGCCAGTCTGCTGGAAAAGCCGGTCGGCGAGGTAAAGCGCATGCTGGGACTTAACGAGCGCGTGTCCTCAGTGGATGTCTCCCTCGGGCCGGACTCCGACAAGACGCTGCTCGATACCTTGACCGATGATCGCCCGACCGACCCTTGCGAGTTGTTGCAGGACGATGATCTATCGCAGAGCATTGACCAGTGGCTGTCGGAACTGACCGATAAGCAACGTGAGGTCGTGGTACGGCGCTTTGGGCTGCGAGGCCATGAGAGTTGCACTCTGGAGGAGGTTGGCCAGGAGATTGGTCTGACCCGCGAGCGGGTGCGACAGATTCAAGTGGAGGCGCTCAAGCGTCTGCGTGAAATTCTGGAGAAGAACGGCTTGTCGAGTGACGCGCTGTTCCAGTAACTGTTTAACGATCCAATAAAGACCCGGCTCTGGCCGGGTTTTTTGTGTGAGGTCTTGTAAGTGATTGCTTACAAGTGGTGTAAGTGATTGCAGGGAAGATCGGCCAGCAAGGTGTCTGATGTGTTCGTCGCTATTTTCTAACATGTTGATATTTATAACTTTATTTTTATATTTTGCGTTCATTGAATAGCCTCTAGATATTTAGCCTGACTTGCTGCTGTCAGGGATATCGCTACTATCACACCTGCGTCTAGGGAATGACGCGGGCCGGCAAGGATGTTGGTCGGGAACATCGCGGGAAGCGATTCATCAGGACGATGAGGTGGGAAAGAAAGGGAGTAGGGACAAAAGAGTGGGCGGGTCAAACCGCCCCTTTTTTTGCCTGTAGAAAAGTGACAGGCAAAAATGCAAAAGGCCCGCTGATGCGGGCCTTTTGCGTTCAAGTCTGCAGCAATCAGCGTTCCAGCTGTTCCAGCTTGTTTTTGACGCCATCCCACTCTTCGGCGTCGGCCAGTGCTTCTTTCTTCTCGGTGATATTGGGCCAGATTTCGGCCAGATCACAGTTCAGCGCGATAAATTCCTGCATGTCATCAGGCACTTCATCTTCCGAGAAGATCGCCTGGGCTGGGCACTCGGGCTCGCAGAGTGCGCAGTCGATGCACTCGTCCGGGTGAATCACCAGGAAATTCGGGCCTTCGTAGAAGCAGTCCACCGGACAGACTTCCACGCAGTCGGTGTATTTGCACTTGATGCAGTTGTCGGTGACGACGAAGGTCATTTCTAATTCTCTCCTCAGGCGGCTGGGGAGTCCTTGTATGAGTTGGACTCCTCTGCTCGGGAAATTATAGCTGCGGCGCCAGGCTATAGGCCGCAGCATCCCAAAGCGCGCGCGATTCTAACAGCTTGCGCGGGCGGGCGTTAGATTCGCGTTTTCAGTGTATATAACAGTTCCAGCGCACGACGCGGAGTTAGATCATCCGGATTGATCTTCGACAATTCCTCGAGCACTGGATGCAGCATGCTGGCAAACAGGTCGCTTTGCATCGGTAGCGCAGGCTGTCCGGGCTCTGCGCGCGGAAGCTCATGGGGTAGGCTGGTGGTTTCTAGGCGGGCGAGATGTTGGCGGGCGCGCAGAATGACACCGCCGGGAACGCCGGCTAGCTGTGCGACTGCCAAGCCATAGCTTTGGCTCGCAGGGCCAGGCAGAACGTGGTGCAGAAAGACGATGCGCTCGTTGTGCTCGGTAGCATTCAGGTGCACGTTGGCCACGACTGGCTCGTTTTCCGGCAGTACCGTCAGCTCGAAATAGTGGGTGGCAAACAGCGTATAGGCACGCAGTTTGGCCAGATGTTCGGCTGCCGCCCAGGCGAGTGACAGGCCGTCGAAGGTGCTAGTGCCGCGCCCAACTTCGTCCATCAGCACCAGGCTGCGATCGCTGGCATTGTGCAGGATATTGGCGGTTTCGCTCATCTCGACCATAAAAGTCGAACGGCCGCCGGCGAGGTCGTCGCTGGAGCCGATACGGGTAAAAATGCGGTCGACCAGCGATAGCTCGCAGCTGGCTGCCGGGACGAAGCTGCCGATATGCGCAAGCAGCACGATCAGCGCGGTTTGCCGCATATAAGTGGATTTACCACCCATGTTCGGGCCGGTAATGACCAGCATTCGGGTTGCGTCATCCAGCGTCAGATCGTTAGCGACGAAGGGGGTGGTCAATACTTGCTCAACTACTGGATGGCGCCCCTGCACGATGAGCATGCGCGGCTCATCGACGAAGCGCGGGCGATTCAGATCGAGGTTCAGGGCGCGCTCGGCCAGGTTGCTCAGTACATCCAGTTCGGCTAATGCGCTGGCGCTGTCTTGCAGTGGGCCAAGGTGGCCGATCAGCCGCTCCAGCAGCTCGTCATAAAGCATTTTTTCGCGGGCCAGGGCACGGCTCTTGGCGGAGAGCGCCTTGTCTTCGAACTCTTTCAGCTCGGGTGTGATAAAGCGTTCGGCGCCTTTCAGCGTTTGCCGACGGATATAGTCGGCAGGCGCCTGCTCGGCCTGCTTGCTCGGTAGTTCGATGAAATAGCCGTGTATGCGGTTGTAGCCAACTTTCAGGTTTGCCAGTCCGGTACGGGCCTTCTCGCGCGTTTCGAGATCGATCAGGAATTGTCCGGCGTTCTCACTCAGCGATTGCAGCTCGTCCAGCTCTGCGTCGTAGCCGGTCTTGAGCACGCCGCCATCACGGATCACGGCGGGTGGATTATCGATAATCGCGCGTTGCAGCAGGTTCGCCAGTTCTGGATAAGTGCGGACAGTTGCCGCCAGCTCAATCAGGTGTGGCGCTTCCAGTTCAGTCATTGCTTTCTGCAATTCAGGTAGTGCCGCGAGAGCATCACGCAGGCGCGCCAGATCGCGCGGGCGTGCATTGCGCAAGCCGATGCGGGCGAGTATGCGCTCGACGTCGCCGATCTCTTTCAATTGCGGTTGCAGGTTCTCGAAGCGATAGCGTTCCAGCAGGCAGGCGATGGATTCCTGACGCGCATCCAGCACCGCGCGCTGGCGTAACGGGCGATTCAGCCAGCGAGTCAGCAAGCGGCTGCCCATGGCGGTCTGGCAGCGGTCGACCACCGATTGCAGGGTGTTGTCGCGGCCACCGGCGAGGTTGGTGTCCAGTTCAAGGTTGCGGCGGCTGGCGCCGTCAAGGATCACCGTGTCGTCAAGGCGCTCATGGCGCAGGCTGCGCAGGTGCGGCAGGGCAGTGCGCTGAGTCTCTTTGGCGTAGGCCAGCAGGCAGCCGGCGGCGCCGATGGCAAGGGTCAGGCTCTCGCAGCCAAAGCCTTTCAGATCCTGGGTGGCGAACTGTTGGCAGAGGCTTTTGAGCGCCGAATCACGCTCGAAGTCCCAGGGCGCGCGACGACGTACGCCGCGGCGTTTCTCTGCGGGCAAGCCTTGCGGCCAATCATCCGGAATCAGCAGCTCAACCGGGTTGAGACGCTCCAGTTCGGCGAGCAGATTCTCCCAGCCGTTGATTTCCAGCACGCTGAAGCGACCGCTGGTGATGTCCAGCACGGCCAAGCCGAACAGGCGCTCGTCACCCAATACGGCGGCCAGCAAGTTATCCCGGCGCTCGTCGAGCAGCGCTTCGTCGCTCACCGTGCCAGGGGTGATGATGCGGACCACTTGGCGATCGACCGGGCCTTTGCTGGTCGCCGGGTCGCCAATCTGTTCGCAGATCACTACCGACTCGCCAAGCTTGACCAGCTTGGCCAGATAACCTTCGGCGGCATGATAAGGAATCCCGCACATCGGAATGGCGGTGCCGGCCGACTGGCCACGGGCGGTCAGGGTGATGTCGAGCAGCTTGGCGGCCTTCTTCGCGTCTTCGTAGAAGATCTCGTAGAAGTCACCCATGCGGTAGAACATCAGCTGATCCGGGTGCTGATTTTTCAGCCTCCAATATTGCTGCATCATCGGGGTGTGTGCGGAGAGGTCGCTCTGACTCATTACCTGGCCTTGCGTGCAAAAGGCGCTAGTGTACGGTATCCAACTAACCCGCTTTAACCCCGGAGAAGGTCTTGGAAGAGATTACTCGTCTCGCCGCTCAGCTTGGCGGATGCTTGCAGTCTTTGAATGCGCAGGTGACTACCGCCGAGTCCTGCACGGGCGGCGGCATTGCCGAAGCGATCACCCGTATCTCTGGTAGCTCGGTTTGGTTTGAAGCGGGTTATGTCACCTATTCGAACAGACAAAAGTCCCTTCAGCTGGATGTACCGGCCGAGTTGTTTTCGTTGGTTGGTGCGGTCAGTCGTGAGGTGGTCGAGGCCATGGCGCGCGGCGCACAGTCTAAAAGCGGTGCGCGCTTCGCTGTGGCGGTGAGCGGAGTGGCTGGCCCGGATGGTGGTTCACCGGCAAAGCCAGTGGGCACGGTCTGGTTGGCTTGGTGCAATGCCGAACAGCTATTTACGCAGTGTCGGCAGTTCTCGGGCGGCCGCGCTGAAGTGCGCCGACAAACGGTCGAGGCCGCGCTAGCGGGGCTGATCCGACTAGCCGCGGGAGAAAATCCAGTTCAGGGGTAGGCGAGCGACTTGCCCTATGGAATAATACTGGCTACTTATACAGTTGTTAGCGGCCGCTAGGCCCTCTTGATCACGTGAGGATTCAATGGACGAGAATAAGAAGCGCGCCTTGGCTGCGGCCCTTGGCCAGATTGAAAAGCAATTCGGCAAAGGCGCGGTAATGCGCATGGGCGATCATGATCGCCAGGCGATTCCGGCCATTTCTACCGGCTCTCTCGGGTTGGATATCGCGCTTGGCATTGGCGGTCTGCCGAAAGGCCGGATCGTCGAAATCTACGGCCCCGAGTCCTCCGGTAAAACCACTCTGACGCTATCGGTGATTGCCGAAGCGCAGAAAATGGGCGCGACGTGCGCCTTCGTCGATGCCGAGCACGCACTTGATCCGGATTACGCCGCTAAGCTGGGCGTGAACGTCGATGACCTGCTGGTTTCGCAGCCGGACACCGGTGAGCAGGCGCTGGAGATCACCGACATGTTGGTGCGCTCCAATGCGGTGGACGTGATTATCATCGACTCCGTGGCGGCTCTGGTGCCTAAGGCCGAAATCGAAGGCGAGATGGGCGATATGCACGTCGGCCTGCAGGCCCGCTTGATGTCTCAAGCGCTGCGTAAAATCACTGGCAACATCAAAAACGCCAATTGCCTGGTGATCTTCATCAACCAGATCCGCATGAAGATCGGCGTGATGTTCGGTAGCCCGGAAACCACCACTGGCGGTAACGCCCTGAAGTTCTATGCCTCTGTCCGTTTGGACATCCGTCGCACTGGTGCGGTGAAAGAGGGTGACGAGGTGGTAGGTAGCGAAACCCGTGTCAAAGTGGTGAAAAACAAGGTGGCGCCGCCATTCCGTCAAGCCGAGTTCCAGATCCTTTACGGTAAAGGCATCTATCGGAACGGTGAAATCATCGATCTGGGCGTGCAGCTTGGCCTGCTGGAGAAGTCCGGCGCTTGGTACAGCTATCTCGGCAATAAGATTGGCCAGGGTAAGGCGAACTCCGCCAAGTACCTGGAAGACAATCCGGAAGTTGGCAAGACCATCGAGAAGTTGATCCGCGAAAAACTGCTGGTGGCTTCCAACGCTAGCGCCGCCGCTGCGACCAGCACGGTCGATGATCTGGCCGACGCCGACGTTTAATTCGCACTATGTCCGTTGTGCTCGACAACCCTGCCGCAGTACGGCGGACCGCCATGGATCTCCTGGCGCGCCGCGAGCATGGGCGCGTCGAGCTGACGCGTAAGTTGCGCAAGCGCGGTGCCCCTCCTGAGTTAATTGAGCCCGCCCTCGACCGTCTTACGGAAGAGGGGTTGCTCTCTGAGTCCCGTTACCTGGAAAGTTTTGTCTCCTATCGCGCGCGCTCCGGCTATGGGCCGTTGCGCATCCGTGAAGAGTTGACGCAACGCGGTTTGTCGCGGGCGGATATCGAACAGGCCTTGCGCGACAGCGGGATTGATTGGCGTGAGCAGTTGGAGGAAACCTGGCGGCGCAAGTTTGCCGGGCAGCAACCCGGTGATGCTCGTGAACGTGCCCAGCAGGGCCGTTTCCTTAGTTATCGCGGTTATCCACTGGACTTGATTGGCCGCTTGCTGCGCGGCGCCTTCGACGAATGAGTGTGTCGCCGGCAGCCTTAAGCCATGCGCTGTGCGCATGGCTGGATGTCGAGGAAACAGGTTCAGCTATAACTGCGAGAGTTAGGCGGGTTACGCCCAATTTTGCGGCCGGTTGATGGTGTCGAGCAGCTCACGCAAACGGCCGTGATCACGACCATTGAACATGAAGGCCAGCCGGGTCAGGTGGCTCAGCTCGGGTTCGTCGCGTTCTGCGTCGAATAGCGCTTGCTGCTGAAAGCCGTCGCTCTTGCAGAGGTCGGTAAAGTCTTCGTGCAGTTGTGCCAGCGCGGCCTCGCTCAACGTATGGTTCATGCGAATCACAAAGCGGTCCTTGAGCCAGCGGCTGGAGTGGAAGTTGCTATAGAACTGGGCAATTTCTTCCGCTGCTTCTTCGGCGCTGTGTACCAGGCGGATCAGTTTCATATCGCTGGGGAGGATGTAGCCATTGCCCTCCAGCTGCTTGTGGATGAAGGCCAAGGCATCCTGCCAGAAGCTACCGCCGGGCTCATCCAGTAGTACCACAGGTACCAGCGGGCTTTTCCCGGTCTGGATCAGTGTCAGCACTTCCAGCGCTTCATCCAGCGTGCCAAAGCCACCAGGGCAGAGCACCAGTGCGTCGGCCTCTTTGACGAAGAACAGCTTGCGCAGGAAGAAGAAATGGAACGACAACAGGTTGCCACTGCCTTCGACGGTGGCGTTGGCGCCTTGCTCGAAGGGCAGGGTGATGTTGAAGCCCAGGCTGTTCTCCAGCCCGGCGCCTTCATGGGCCGCCGCCATGATGCCGCCACCGGCACCGGTAACCACCATCAAGTCATAACGCGCCAGAGTGGCGCCGAGTTCGCGTGCCAAGGCGTAGATCGAATGATCGACTGGAGTTCGTGCTGAGCCGAAAACGGTGACCTTGCGTCGGCGTTTGAACTGCTCGAGGGTGCTGAAGGCGTGCTCCATCTCACGCAGGGTTTGCAGCATGATTTTGGCGTCCCAGCGATTGCGGTCGGCTTGGGCCATGCGGATGACGGTGATCAGCATTTCGCGGTAAAGCGCTAGATTGACGCTGCTGCCAGGGGTAGACAGCGCGACCAGTTCATCGACCTTGCTGGCGAGGTCGATCCCACTGGTCTGGAAGTGACGAGATAGATAGTCGTCCGGTTCGTAAGGCATTCAACTTCTCCTTGTGCTGCAGAACCTTTGGCTATGCCACGAGAGTTGGCACGGCTGCGACACGGGTTGTGTCGCGAGCAATTCAGGCAGGGTGGCTTGAATTGCGGAGTCAGACCCAATGAGGTCTGGCAGGCGCTGATCGAGAGTGATGTGTATCGATCAGGACTGGCTTCGAGTGCGAGCGCTCCTTCGGGTTCAAAAGCGGGCCTGCTCGATCAGGGCTTCTGCGTTATGCGCTCGCGCGGTGAGTTGGTTTTTTTCGATCTCCGTAGTGTTCAGTAAAGCTCAAGGTGATGAGCTTACTACTGCAATCAAACAGGCCATGTAGACGGTTTGCTCGTAAGGCCGAGAGCTTAGGTTTGTACCACGAAGCGGGATGTCAGCGCAGATCTGTTGACGCAGGGATGCGCGTGTTGGTGGATTGGCCTGCAATACCGCAGCGTTTGCTTTCACGCTCGGGTCAGGGCGATCCGAGTGCGAGGCGTTTAGGGAGTAGCTGTTCTCTCGTTGGCGTAAGGACTCGCAACAGTCCGCCGCCGCAACGACGCGCCAACTTATTCTGTGGGTCAATCGGCTCTGTACCACTTGCTGCAGCAAGCGGCACAAGCTACCGATATCGCCAGGGAGACGGTTGTTTGCAGTGTCTTGTGGCCGACATGCGGTGCGCCCTCGGCGCAGCAGGGCGGATTACTGCAGGCCGCAGTCAGCTTTGCTGAAGCGCTCAGTGGTGACCGGGCGGTTGGTCTTGTACTCGCTGAATTGATAGCGCAGCACTGCGCCGCGGGCCAGTAGCTGGCGATAGCCGGTGTTGTGGCAAACGCTGTTGGCCAGCTGCGTGCGCACCGCGTCGGGATTGCCGCGCATCTGTACAGCGTGGCCTTCACGCACACTCAGGTGATTGACCAGCTCGTTGCCGTCTACTGTGTAGCCCTGATCAAGGATGTCTTCGTTGATAGCTCGTGGCGTGCCAACGCTGCTTTCTTTGGCCACTTTATCCAGCATTTTGACCAGTTCGTAGTCCTTGAGCGAGGCGGCCTGTGCAGTGGGCAGGACAAAGCAGAGGGCGAGAGCCATAACGCGCAGCATGTAAATCTCCATAAAGATAAAACGAGTTTGACCCCGGATGGCGGTGGGTGTTCACCCGCCTAGCCAAGAGTTCAGAACTGTAGCAGCGCGCATCCTGAACAAGCCACAAGGGGAGATCAAGCCCGAGCATGGCCGGTGTGTCCTGCGGCACTCGCTATCAGTCGCGAGCGGAGCGTTTGTCAGCGTTATTCAGCCACTGCGCGAAATGCCTCTAACCTTGTTCGCCTCCTGCCAGTTGCCGCTCAAGAGTCGTGTCAGCCACACGCTCAGCAATGATGCTAGCGATTCGTGTCCGTGGTGGCCGTAGGGGCAGCCGAAACCGCTCTTTGCGTGGGTTGCAGGCGGGCTTGGTGCTGTTGGTACTCAGTCGACAGCATGTGTGGTGGCGTTAATGAAGCAACGGACCGGTGGTTGGCCAATTTCAAAGCGACTGATCACAGGGGGTTGAGTCCCACTGCTGCTGAAGGTTAAGAGCTGTTCACGTTAACGCTTGAATGACCTTGAGCCTGGCTCCAGGCGGTTTTCAGCAAAGCCTCTGATAAACTTGGCCGCCTCTTTTGCTCATCGGAATGTTCGTATGTTCAGTGTTTGTCTTTTTGCTCGAAAGCTGCGATGAGCCATGCGGTTTCTCGGCTGCGCGCCGAACGTCTGGAGCGCAGTACCAAACCTTTCATCGCCCGTGGTTCGCGAGCGGTACGTTGCGAACATTGCCGGGTGATCGACAGCTATTGCCTGTGCGCCTGGCGTCCACGGATGCAGACGCAGGCGGGCGTCTGTCTGTTGATGCACGACGTGGAACCGTTGAAACCGACCAACACCGGTTGGTTGATTGCCGACGTGGTGCCGGACACCTTCGCCTACAGTTGGTTTCGCACCTCGGTCGAACCCGAGGTACCGGTGCTGCTGAACGATCCGCAGTGGCAACCTTATGTGGTGTTCCCCGGTGAGTTTGTCGCGCCTGAGCGGGTGGTGACCGAGGTCACGCTGGAAGAGGGCACGCGCCCGCTATTTATCCTGCTCGATGCGACTTGGACCGAGGCGCGCAAGATGTTCCGTAAAAGTCCCTATCTCGACAGCCTGCCGGTGCTTAGCCTGCAACCCGAGCAACTGTCGCGTTATCGCCTGCGGCGCTCCAAGCGAGACGACCATCTGTGTACTTCGGAGGTGGCGGCGTTGTGCCTGGAGCTGGCGGGTGAGCAGCGGGCCGGCGCGGCGCTGGATGCTTACCTTGAGGTGTTTACTGCACATTACCTGGGCGCCAAGTATCAGCGCGCGGTTGATCCCGAAGACGAGGCGCACCGGCGGCTGGCGGCGTATCTGTAGGCTTGCCGGATAGCGCTATTGGGGCGTGCGAGAGAGTTGCCCGCTCTATCTCGTCATCCCCGTCGCGTAGGCGGGCATGACGCAATCTTTTGAGCGGACTCAGGCCAGCAAGGTTGTCATGCGGTTTTCGTTTCAAGCGCGCTGGTGTCGAGCTTCTTCGGCCACAACTGCGCCACCAGCATCCCGGCGAACATCAAACCGCAGCCGATATAGCCGCGCAGGTGCAGCGACTCGTCGAGCAGCAGGGCGCCGGCAATGGCGGCGAATACCGCCTCGAGCGAGAAGATGATGGCCGCGTGGGAGGCGATGGCATGTTTCTGCGCGATTACTTGCAAGGTGTAGCCGATCCCGACTGAGATCAACCCGCCATAAATAATCGCCGGGCCGGCGGCAACGATGTTGTCCAATTGGATCTCTTCGAACACCAGCGCCAGCAGCAGGCTGACCAGCGCGCACACGGCGAACTGGATGGCCGCCAGACGGATCGGGTCATAGCGGCTGGCGAAAAAGCCCACCAGCAAAACATGGATGCCCCATACAAAGGCGCCGGCCAGTTGCAACCAGTCGCCGGAGGCCACGTGGAAATTCTCACCGACGCTTAGCAGGAACATGCCGAGCACCGCCAGGCTCGCACCCAGCCAGGTGCCGAGGCCGGTCTTGTGACCCAGTGCCAAGCCCAGTAGCGGTACGATGATCACGTACAGCCCGGTGATAAAGCCGGAGTTGGTCACGCTGGTGAACAGCAAGCCAACCTGCTGCAGGTTGATCCCCAGCGATAGCGCGATCCCCATCAGTACGCCGCCGAGCAGTAGGCCACGGTTGAGCGGTTGTTTTGCCCCAGCGGCTGGTCGGCGTAACACCAGCGGCAGCAATACCAAGGTGCCGAGGGCAAAGCGCAGGCCGGAGTACAGGTACGGGCCGATCGAGTCCATGCCCATGCGTTGAGCGACAAAGGCGCTACCCCAGATCACCGCGGTGATCAGCATTAATAGGTCGGCACGCAGGGCTTGGTTTCGCATGGGCGTTCTCGGCAGGAAAGCCGCAGACTGTGCCGGAAAGCGTTGAACTTGACCACCCCATCCTGGCTCGGCATGCTGGGCGCCGCCTCCGGCCCCCAACAAGAACAGGATATGCCCCATGGCCGCCTACGAAATCCTGATTGCCGATGATCATCCGTTGTTTCGCAGCGCCCTCCATCAGGCTCTAACGCTGGGCCTTGGCCCGGATGTGCGGCTGGTGGAAGCCGCCAGCATCGCTGAGCTGGAAGCCCGACTTGGTGAAAAAGCCGACTGGGATCTGGTGCTGCTCGACCTGAATATGCCGGGCGCCTATGGGTTCTCCGGCCTGGTGCTGCTGCGCGGGCAATACCCACAGGTTCCCGTGGTGATGGTGTCGGCCCAGGAAGAAGCCGCCGTGGTTGCCCGTTCCCGCGAGTTTGGTGCGAGTGGTTTTATTCCGAAATCCAGTTCGCTGGAAACCATTCAGCAGGCCGTACGAGTGGTGCTCGAGGGGGAGGTCTGGTGGCCGCCGCAGGCGCTTGAGGGTGGCAGTGTGTCCGCCGAAGCCAAGGCCGCCAGTGCCGGGCTGGCTAGCCTGACGCCACAGCAGTTCCGGGTGTTGACCATGGTTTGCGATGGCCTGCTGAATAAGCAGATCGCTTACGAGCTGAACGTTTCCGAAGCGACGATCAAGGCTCATGTCACCGCCATCTTCCGCAAGCTGGGCGTGCGCACGCGGACTCAGGCGGCGCTGTTATTGCAACATCTGGAATCCATTCCGGCCAGCTGATCCGGTCCGCCGCGTCAGGTTTTCACGCTTTTTTGACCGCTTTTGGCATAGCCTGCGGCCCTCACCAATATTGGTTGTTTTCTTCATGTCGCCATTCAAGGGCCAGACCGGCCTGAAACGCATCCTTAACGCCGCCGGCTATTCGTTTGATGGCCTGCGCGCAGCCTTCACTGGTGAAGCCGCTTTTCGCCAGTTGGTGCTGCTGAATGTGCTGCTGATCCCGCTGGCGTTCTACTTCGACGTCAGTCGCGGCGAGCGTGCGTTAATGATTGCTGTGTGCTTGGTGGCCTTGATCGTTGAACTGCTCAACTCGGCAGTCGAAGCGGCGATCGACCGCATATCGCTGGATCTGCACCCGTTGTCGAAGAATGCCAAGGACATGGGCAGCGCCGCGCAATTTGTCGCGCTGAGCCTGATCGCCAGCGTCTGGGCGGTCATTCTCCTCTAAGGCGTTCTCGTATGGATGTGCCGCATCACGGTACATCCACGCCATGCATCGACGGCAACACGATCTCATCGCTGCGGCTGATGCCTGCCGTCAGTTTTCTGCATTGCTCTAAGAATTCGCGCATGGCCGTAGTCCGGTACTTCTGTTTATGCCAGATGAAGTAGAACTGCCGGGTGAGATCCAGCTCCGGGGTTTCCACTGGCACCAAGCTGCCTCGGCGAAACGCATCGCGCAGTGCGAGGCGCGAGATACAGCCAATCCCCAAACCAGACTCCACCGCCCGTTTGATCGCCTCGGTATGCTCCAGCTCCAGGCGGATATTCAGCGCCGCCGGGTGGTGACGCATCGCCTGATCGAAGGTGAGGCGCGTACCGGAGCCTTGCTCGCGCAGAATCCACGCCTCACGGGTCAGCTCCTCTAAATTGGCTTGGCCTCTGCTGGCGAGCGGATGCTGCGGCGCGCAGAACACCACCAGTTCATCCTCCACCCAGGGCTGCACTTCGATATCCGGATGCTGGCAGTCGCCCTCGATCAGCCCCAGATCAATCTCGTGGTGCGCCACCTGTTGCACCACGTGAGCGGTGTTCTGTACGTGCAGTTTGACCCGGCACTCCGGGTGGTGCTGCATAAAGCTGCCGATCAGCAGGGTCGCCAGGTAGTTACCCACTGTCAGGGTGGCGCCGACGGAAAGCGAGCTGAAACCACTTTTGCCGTTGAGCATGCGCTCGATTTCTTTCGCCTGATCCAGCAGCGCTACCGCTTGTGGCAACAGCTGGTGGCCGAGGGCGTTGAGCGACAGGCGTTTACCCGCGCGGTCGAACAGCTGGCAATCGGACTGCCGCTCCAGCTCAGTCACCGAGGTGCTGGCGGCCGACTGCGAGAGGGCCAGCGATGCTGCCGCGCGCGACACGCTTTCCTGCTGCGCGACGGCGACAAAGACCTGAAGTTGACGGAGAGTGAATCGCATATCTATATAACCGATAACCTATATCTTAATAATTCACTTAACAGATATTGTGGCCGCCCTTAAAATGCCGCGCAACTGCACCCGTCGGGTGTGAGCGACTTTCCGAGGAAGCCTGCATGAGCAATCTGAACGTAGAGCGTGTGCTCAGCGTCCACCATTGGAACGATACCCTGTTCAGCTTCAAGACCACTCGCAATCCTGGCCTGCGTTTCGAGAACGGCCAGTTTGTGATGATCGGTCTGCAGCAAGAGAACGGGCGCCCGCTGATGCGTGCTTACTCGATCGCCAGCCCGAACTACGAAGAGCATCTGGAGTTCTTCAGCATCAAGGTTCAGGACGGCCCGTTGACCTCGCGACTGCAACACCTGAAGCCAGGCGATGAGCTGATGGTCAGCCGCAAGCCGACCGGCACCCTGGTGTTGGATGACCTGCTGCCGGGCAAACACCTCTACCTGCTCAGCACCGGCACTGGTCTGGCGCCGTTCATGAGTGTGATCCAGGACCCGGAAACCTACGAGCGTTTCGAGAAGGTCATCCTGATTCACGGCGTGCGCTACGTGAACGAAGTGGCGTACCGGGAATTCATCACCGAGCACCTGCCGCAGAACGAATTCTTTGGTGACGCGCTGAAAGAAAAGCTGATCTATTACCCCACGGTGACCCGTGAGGAATTCGAGAACATGGGGCGGCTGACCGACCTGATGCGCAGCGGCAAGCTGTTCAGCGACATCGGCCTGCCACCGATCAACCCGCAGGACGACCGCGCGATGATCTGCGGTAGCCCGAGCATGCTCGATGAGACCAGCGAAGTGCTGGACAGCTTCGGTCTGAAAATCTCTGCCCGCATGGGCGAGCCGGGTGATTACTTGATCGAACGTGCTTTCGTCGAGAAGTAAGCCGCTTGCGCTACCTGAAAAGCCCGCCTTTTGGCGGGCTTTTTTGTGTCTGGGTAGACGCTGTTTTCAATTCGGCGGGCGGAGCCAATTTGCAGCCAGCTCTTAGATGTGGCTTAAACGCTGGCCGGACAGCGCCGGGTGATAGATCGGCTGTACCTTGTTGCCGGCGGGGTCGAGCAGATGAAAGCTGCGTGCGCCATCGCCGTGATCGAAGGGGCGGTCAAGCAGGGTGACGCCCTGTGCCTTCAGATACTGATACCAGGCTTCTAACTCTTCAACGCTGTCGACGATAAAACCGTAGTGATCAACCGCTTGCACGCCGCTGCTCTCGGCATAGGCGCGGCCGAGGGAGAGGTTGTCGTTGCCGCAGGTCAGGTACACCAAGTCTTCATTGGCACGGTGCAGCACTTGCATGCCGAGTATCTCGACATAAAAGCGCTCGCAGGCTTCTAGATTCGGTACCAAGAGGGCCAGGTGACGTAGGCCGTTAAGCTGGCTGGGGCGGCTGAGCATTTTCTTGTACTCCAATTTGTATACAATTTGGCGAGAATATAAGACAAAAAGGATAGCTCTGTGTACTGCCTGATTCTCAAGACCCAGCTAAAGCCCAACAGCTTCGAGGCCTTTATGGCCGCCATGCGCATCAACGCCGCCGCCTCTGTGCGCGATGAGCCAGGCTGCCTGGCGTTCGACGTGCTGCGTGATCGCAGCGATCCGGATCTGCTTTATCTCTATGAGGTTTACACCGACGAGGCGGCGTTTGAGGCGCATATGCTGACAGCGCACTTTCTCGCCAGCCGGCCGGTGGTGAATCCACTGATCGTCAGCCAGGAGGTGATAGAGGCCGATGTACTGGCGCTTAATCCAGCGCGCAGTTGATGGGGTAACGCTGTAGAGGGGCATGCATTTTTTGATCGTTCCCACGCTCAGCGTGGGAACGCAGCCTGAGACGCTCCGCGTCTGCTTTGCTCTATGAATGGGCGCAGAATGTGCCTGCCGCTGCTCAGGCGTCCAGCACTTCCACCACGCAGATGCGCGTTGGCTCGGGATAATGCCAGCGTACCTCCACATCCCACAGGCGGGTGCCGTAGCGACGTGAGGGATCTGGCAACTGATAAGCCGGGCGCGGGTCTTGCGCCAGACACTGCTCGATCAACTCGACCAGCGGCTCGCCGAGGCGCAGCGCCTGTGCGCGGGCCTGAGCTAGCGCAGCGTCAGCCCACTCCACGGCAATCAGCTGCGGCGCCGCGTCGGCAATCCGGTTGAAGGCCGTATCGAGCCGGTCGGCATAGGGTACATAGGGTTTGATATCCAGCACTGGCGTGCCGTCCAGCAGGTCGATACCGGACAGCCAGAGTTTGCCGGGTTCGACCCGCTCGAGCTTGACCACCGACTGACCGATGCCATTGGGTCGGTGCGTCGAACGGGTGGCGAACACCCCGAGCGATTGATTCCCACCGAGGCGCGGCGGGCGTACTTTCAATCGTGGTTTGTCTTCCAGCGCCTGATGAAAGAGGAACAGCAGCCAGACATGGCTGACCTGCTCCAGGCCTTCGATGGCTTCGGCTTGATCGAATGGTGGCACCAGCTCCAGCACGCCACGCGCGGCCGGCGCCAATTGTGGCTGGCGCGGAATGGCAAATTTCTCCTTGAAACAGGAGCGGACGAAACCGATGGGGGAAACCGAGTAGGACATGGGAATCAGACTGGCCAGGAACCGCGCCATCATACCTGTGCACGGGCGCTTGGCCAGCGCTCATGCGTGCACTCGGCCAAGCAGCAGGAGCGCTCCCCAACCGAGCAGCAGCAAACCACTCAGACGGCTGAACCCGCGCCCGCCAGGCAAGGTCTTTTCGAGCAGGACATAGCCGCCGATCATTGCGACCCACAGCAGGTTCATTACCCCGCCAACGAACAGCAAGCCCATCAGTGCCCAGCAGCAGCCCAGGCAGTACAGGCCGTGGGCCAGGCCCATGCGCCAGCCACCACGCACGCCAGGGCGCCAGTACGCCAGCAAGAAATGCAGCGGTCCACGGCAGCGTTCCAGGCAAGCTGCTTTAGTGGGTAACAGTTGATAAGTGCCGGCAGCCAGCAACAGGCCAGCGGCGAGCATGGGGCTGCCGCGCATGTCTGGGCTGAGCAGGGTGAGCTGCTCCAGGCTCCATTGCAGCAAGGTGGCGAGCAGGCTGAAGCCACTCCAGACCAGTACATAGGCCAGGCAAAACAGCGTCAGGGCCCAGCGTCGCTGTGCGTTTGGCAGGCGTTTGCGCAGCATCAGCTGGTACATCAGCATCATCGGCAGGGCGCTGGGCAGCATCATGCCGATCATCATCACCACCCACATGGCGAACATCAGCAAAGCATCGCCCAAGCTCCAGGGCATCGGCATGCCGGCCATGGCCATATCCGCCATGCCACCTGGAGCGGCCATACCGCTTGCCAGCCGCCGCAACGCCAGCCAAGCCAGGCCGGTCAGTGCCAACAGGCAAAACAACAACAGCCACTGCTCCTTACGCAATGGCCATAAGCGCTGGGCTCTTTCAGCCACCCCCTCGGATAACCGGAGCACCTTCAGCGCACCACTCCCTGACCGGTGAAATGCAGCTTGGCGAAGTGCCCATGGCTCTGCTTCGAACTGATCTTGATGGCGCCGTGGGTCCGATAACTGCCGCTGGCCATTTCCGCCTCGGTGAATTCGAAGCCGTTGGGCAGGATCAAGCGGGCTTCCTGCGGCTCGCCGGTGACGGGATTGCGGATCGGTTCACCGGTCACCTCCAGCACGCCAGGGATCCGCGTGTGCGCTTGGCGGCTGGCCATGTCGACCGAGAACTCGATTGGCACGAACTGCGGTTCGTACATTTCGGTGATGGTGCTACTGAACACCTGGAACACAGTGGCGCCGGGTTCCGTCTCCTCGCCGGAAAGGATGGTCAGGAGTGCCTCGCGTTGCGCAGGTGAGGCTTTGTCCTCGATAAACACCTGGCAACGGCCATTGCCTTCATGGATGGCGCCGGGCCAGGCGAAAGTGCCAACCCAACACAGATCATCCAGTGATATATCGTTGAAGTGTCCGTGCTGTACCCGCATCGAAACCACGGCTTCGCAATTGCCGTGGGTGGGAAGGGCGCTGAATTGGCACGGGCAGCCCCAGTTGCAGTTGCAGGAGGCGAATTCGATCCCCTGTAAATGCCAGTCTGCCATGCTCATGACTAACCTCCTTCTCGCTTTTCTAGTGCGAGAGGTCGCGCTACCCCCATCAAGTAACGCTAGCAGAGCCGGGGTATGGGGCAGCAGCAGCCGACCAAGGGCTCAAGGCCTGAACGGCTTTTGCCCGCCGCCGCACGGCGTAGGCGGCAGGCGCACCTCAAAACCTGTTCAAGATCGTCGCGAGCGCAGGTCAGGGCCGCACCCGTTCCCTACGGGTAGCGGCATTCCCCACATCCATGTGGGTCACAAGGCATAACAAGAACAGGCGAGGAAGCGGAGTTTACGAGTGGTAAATGAGCATTCCGAGCCTGTTTTCAACGCAGCATGGCCAAGCGCAGCAGATATTGAACAGGTTCTCAGAGGCTGAAACCACCGTCGATGGGGATGATGTTGCCGGTCATGTACGCCCCGGCGGTGCTCGCCAGGCTGATGGCCAGTGCAGCCATCTCTTCTTCACGGCCCCAGCGCTTCATCGGGATCATTGCGGTGTCTTCGGCCAGCGCCTCGGCATCCTTGGCGATATGGCTGGTCATCTTGCTTGGGAAGCGCCCGGGGGCGATGACGTTGACGTTGATGTGCTGAGTGACCAGCTCGCGGGCGAGTATCCGCGACAGCTGGTGTAGCGCCGCCTTGCTGGGACCGTAGGCGTAGGCGTCTTCGCCGAAGGAGGAAATCCCCGCCACCGAGCCGATATTGATGATTCGCGCTGGGTTCTCCGCCGAGCCGGCCTTGCGTAGCAGCGGCAGCAAGTGCTGGATGCAACTGAACACTGAGGTGACGTTCAGTTGCATGACCTTTTCCCAGCCCTTCACCGGATAGCTTTCCAGAGGCGCGCCCCAGGTAGTGCCGGCGTTGTTCACCAGGATATCCAACTGGCCGATTTCGCTGCTCAGTTGCGCCGCCAGCGCCTCTATGGCTTCCTCACTGGCCAAGTTGGCCGAAATGCCGTGGCACTTGCCGAAGGCAGACAGTTCGGTTGCGGTGAGCGTGCAGGCCTCGGCATCGCGGGCGCAGACATACACCGTGGCGCCGGCCTCGACGAAAGCCTTGGCAATCATCTTGCCGATGCCACGGGTACCGCCGGTGACCAAGGCCGTGCGGCCTTGCAGGGAGAAGTAAGGGTGCATGGCGAGTCCTCTGAGCAATGGGTGGAGGTACCCTAATCGTCGAGAGGGGATCGCGGAGGCACTATTGCGCTTGGGAATGCACGGCCATGCGCAGGAGGGTGGTGGCTAAGCCGTCCCCCCATCGAGATGCGAGTTGCTTAGCCGCGGATGCGCAGGGTCAGGCCCTTGAGGAAGTTTCTCAGCAACTGATCGCCACAGGTGCGGTAGTTGCTGTGGCCAAACTTGCGAAATAGCGCGCTCAGCTCCGGTTTGGAGACCGGAAAATCAGCGGCTTGCAGGATGGCGTGCATGTCGTCTTCTTTCAGCTCGAAGGCCACGCGAAGCTTTTTCAGCACCATGTTGTTGGTGACCGGCAACTCCATCGGATGCGCCGGGCGACTTTCGTCCTTGCCACGCTTATGGAAAACCAGACCATCGAGGAAGTGCGCCATCACTTCATCGCTGCAATCGGCATAACCGTCTTCTTCATCTTTCTTCAGGAAAGCGCTGACATCGCTTAGCTGAACGTCGTAATCCGCGAGCTTGATGATCTCGACGATCTTCGCGTCGCTGATGTCGAGCATGTAGCGCACGCTGCGCAATACATCGTTATTGATCATTGTGGTGTCCTGATTAATTCATAAAGAGACAGCGCCGCAGCACTGTCAGCAAGCGCGGGATTAGAACTTCTCGGTCGCCGCCAAATAACGCCATTGTCCTGGCTGCAATTTGCCCATGGAGACGCCGCCGATGCGGATGCGCTTCATGCTGATGACCGTAAGCCCGACGCTGGCGCACATGCGCGCGATCTGGCCAGGCTGCGGGTTCTTCAGGGCAAAGCGTAGGCGGGTTTCGTTCTGCCAACTGGCCTTCACCGGCGGCAGAACGTAACCCTTGTAGGTCAAGCCGTGGTTGAGCCGGTTGAGCCCGTGCTCGGCGATCTCGCCAGCCACCTCAACGATGTACTCCTGCTCGAGTTTGGCCGCATCGTCGGTCAGCTTGCGCAACACGCGCCAATCCTGAGTAAACACCAGCAAGCCGCCTGCATCCGCTTGCAATGCCGCAGTCGGGCTCAGCCGCACAAAGTGGCCTTTTAGTGGACGAGTGCCGTAGCGGTGTTCAACCGACAGCGTAGCGGGGCTGATTAACTGCAACGCCGTGCTGGAGTCAGGCGCTGGTGGCTGGTGCAGCAGCAAGGTGACGGGTTCGGCTTTGCTTAGCACGGCATCCGGGAGCAGTTCGACTTTCTGTTCCTGTACCTTGAACTGCGGCTCCTCGACCACCTCGCCGTCAACCGTGACCCAGCCACCTTCAATGTACAGCTCCGCCTCCCGGCGAGAGCAGCCGACCAGCTCGACAAGGCGTTTGGAGAGGCGAATGGGGTCTGTCATGACAAGGGCCGTGAAGGAGAGGGCGACCATTGTAACCGCCCAGGCCAGGTTAATACCTGCGACCCGGAATAAACCTGCTGGATGGCTTTGCGTTGCCGAAGGCCCCTACAGAACCTAGGCCCAGTTGATGAGGAGCGCGAGGACATAAAGGGAAGTGGCCAAAAGGATGCCGCGAAACGGAATGCTGAACCAATAGCGTTTGCCCAAGAAGACGTAGCCGAAAAGCAGTAGCAACCCGAGGGATAGAAGGAAGGTGGACTGGAACAAGAACGCACTGTGCACCAGGGATAGATAGCCATACACGCCGCCGAACAGGATTGCGCCGTAGCTGTGGCTAGCGTTGAAGCCGATCCAGGCCTTCCACATGGTTGTTTCGCGCGTGATTACAGGCGACACCTCCTGCATGCGCGCTAGTAGTTCACGGTCGCGCGGCAGCAGTTTAGAACCATAGAAGGTGTACAAAAGGTGGATGAGGCCAAGCAGCAGAATGATCGCTGCGCTGGCAGCAATGAGCAAAGGTGGAAGTGTGCTCAATGCGATGACTCCCTTGGCTTAACGCCTGAATTCAGCGACGCCGAAGGCACCTGCCGGAATGAATTGTTATGCCTCAATCCTGGACTGCTAATTGGGGATTCCATACGACCTCCCACAGATGCTGATCAGGATCTTGAAAGTAGCCGGCGTAACCGCCCCAAAAGGTGTCAGCAGCAGGCTTGACGATTACGGCGCCTGCATTTTTCGCCTGCTCCATAACCGCGTCGACTTCTGCTTTTGACGAGACGTTATGACCGAGGGTGAATTCGGTAGGGCTTGGGCTGCTTAGCGGAATGCCAGAATCATAGGAAAGACTCTGGCGCGGCCAGATCGCAAGCTTCAAACCGCCCTGCAAGTCAAAGAAGGCCACTGCTCCGTGCTCAAACTCCTTGCCAATAATGCCTTCCGTCTTCAAGCCAAGGCCATCGCGATAGAAACGAAGCGACCTCTCCAAGTCGTCGACGCCAATGGTAATGACAGTAACTCGAGCTTTCATGCGTGATCCCCCCATGAGGTATAACGATTAAGCTGAGAGGGGCAGTCTATCGATGCTCCAGTGAGCGAAGCGAACGACTTGAACGGCTTGATGGGCGTCATCCAGCGGCCTATCGATAAAGTGCGCCGGGCACCCACCACTCCTCAAGCACTTGGCAAGCAAGCCCTATTTGTGCCGACTCTGGCGAGAAAGCCAAAAAGTCCAAAAAACGGGTGACGGCTGCCTCTTGTTGTGCCGAAAGCGACGCTAACCGCGGAGGGTCGCGATCAGGCGGCCGTAAAGAATTCAGCAAGCTATCTATGACACCGCTGCCTACTTGCACATGCCGAACGGCGTACTCGATAAGGTGGGGCAGGTAGTGACGCCAAGATGCTGGATCGAGATACCCGATGCCCCAGTGGTACTGCTCCAGATAGGCGTCCGAAATCACGTCCGCACATGGATCGAAGTTCGTTGGCTCGCTGTAATCGTCAAGAGCGTTTCCCGCGCGAAGTGTGACCGAGGGTACAGCGGCAGACTCGACAGAAAACGCGGAAAAGACTTCAGAAACAAGTGTGGGGTAGTTCATGGCTTGGTGACACCCAACGATCAAGCTAAGGGGTGGCCACTTGCGGGGAGAGTCGATATACGCATTGTTAGACACTACCCTCACATTCGATCACAAGGATTCTCGCAATGCCGATTGGGTGCGCGACATGTTCTGTGCCTATTGATGCATAGAAAATATCGCCGACCTCAAGAATACTTGACTGCTCGACACCATTTTCTCGATAGCGCATCTCCACCCTGCCATCGAGGACTGTAAAGACTTCCTCACCATCATTTATGTGCCACTTATAAGGCTGGTCCGTCCAGTGAAGGCGAGTAGTAATGCCGTGCATATTAGCAATGTCGACTGCTCCCCATGCACGTTCAGCGGTGAACTCTTTGCTGCGAATTATCTTCATGGTTTGTGGTTGCGTCTAACGCCTGAATTAAGCCGCGCCGCGAAGCGGCTTCGGCTGGAATGAACTGTTAAGTCGCGCACAACTGCCACAGCAACAATGCTGTCGCGAGAAGGCTCAAAACGCTCCGTATTGCGTGGAGCTTGCCCCAACGATCAAGCAAGATGCGCGTTTCGGCGGACGCTGCATCGCGGTCAGTCGCCAGCAACTTGCGGTTGGTGGGCATGACAGCAATCAGCGTGAATGGCACGACAGCGCCTATCAAGAGGCCGGCGACGAGCCACCACGCGCCGGCTCCTAACCACCAGGCAGCAACGGAAGTGACAAGCCCGACCAAGGCCAGCGGAGCCTGCATAAGCGTGGCCCGCTTATAGCTTGGAGCCCATTGCGTCAAAGCAGAACGGGTGTCTCCGAGCATGCGCGCAGGATGCTCTGCGACAGTGATGTAGATGGCGGCGCCGGCAAATATTGACGTACAGAATGTGGCTAAAAACTGCACTATTTGAAGCATAAACCGCGCTCCTTCGTGGCCTGACGTCTGATATGAGCGGCTTGCTGGTGGCTACTGCTCGATGGACGGGGCAGGCGTTCCGTTCAAGTTCGCGCCCTCGTTTGCCTCAACCGACAGTGCGCAACTGACAAAGAGCAATCGTGAGCAATGCTGCCGCCGCAAGCGCAGTGATTGTCCTTACGTGGTTCCACCTCGTCCAACTGAGGACATAGTCGCGCCAGGTGCCGACGGTTTCGGAGTTCGAAGCGTCAACTCGTGCTAAAGCATCATTCCGTGGCACGTTGCAGGCTATCGTCACGACGAAGTTGCCGAGGAGATAGAGTCCGCTTCCAGCCACAATGCAGAGGGTGCCTGAGCTCTGCCAACGCGTGAGCGAGTAAATGACAAGGAGCAGACAAGCTGCGGCGGTACCGAGGAAGAGGGACAGGAACAATGGATTGAGAACTGCAACGTTGATGGATTGCATGGCCGCAATGCCGCTTTCCGGATGGAGGCGAGCAAGGGCCTTCATCACGAAGTTCGAGAAGGCAAAGAACAGCCCGGCCATCACCCCGCAGCCCAGTGCTGCGAAGAGGGTCAAGAGGAATAGCAGTTCGTCGAGTAACGGCATGCGCTTGGCCTTAGAGTGGTGGGGCGCTTAACGATTAGGTTAAGGGGCCGCGGTACGCGGTCCCTGCGAGCGAAGCGAACGACTTGAACCGTATGTTAGGAGCCGTACACCCGCTGATGTGCTTTGGATCTTTGGTGACTGTCTAGAATGATCGTGGCCACAGAAAAAATTGCTACGACACCAAACGCGACCACGCCTAGGTTGAGTCCCATAATGGTTTTTTCCGTTCCATCCGACAGAACCATGGAACCACCGTACCTGCTTTGAATAGCATAGGCGACTAAAAAGCCGCCTGTAATGAAAAGTGCCAATGCGCTTGGTAAACGTACGTTATCTTTCCCCCAAGCGTGCCACAGGCAAAACACTCCTATTGCTGTGTTGGTTACCAGCTGCCATACCTCATGTAGCCGGGCATGTGGTGGCCATTCAGGATTAAATACATGGGTAGAGTTTATTTCGAGAATCGGGACTACAAGCCCGTAAATGAGCACGCCTAGTGTAACCAGTATTCTCAAGGTCATATTTGGTTCCTGACGTTCAGGTTAAGGGGTCGCGAAACGCGGTCCCAGTGAGCGAAGCGAACGACTTGAACTGCTTGTTAGGGATTACAATGCCCATGGATTATCAAGTGCGGGATGCTTTTTGTTGAATTGCTTGTTGTGTAAATGATCTATAAGTGTGCGCAGTCCCATAAGGTTGAAGCGGGTGCATGCGGTGTGACGGCGAGAGCTAAGCAGATGTTGCGGGCCGGATTCTTCACGACGACACGGAGCGCCGGAAAGAAAGCGAATTTTATGATTGGGTTGCGTAACTTCCATGCGCGCACCTTGTTATTTGCTTTTACCGCCTAACGTTTGACGTGAGCGGCTGACGGAGGCCGCAGGAGGTCCACTCGATGGAAGGGTTAGGCCCCAATGCGCAAGTTCTCAGTGGAGATAGCGCGAACTCTAGGCCCGAAACTACGGATGTTTGTAAGCGTGTCATTGTGGTGCCGAATAATTTGGGCTGCAGACAAATGCTCGTTGCCCTCCGTCGTATGCGCGTCCTCTACCAGGACAACCGGGTAACCGAGCGCCAGCGCCCTACGAGTGGTTGTGTCTACACAGAACTCCGTATGCATTCCGCAGATTACAAGATTGGCAACAGCATGCTGTGTAAGAACCCCCTCCAACTCCGTGCGATGGAAAGAATCTGGGGTGGTCTTTCGAATGCATAAGTCGGTTGGCTCAACGTGAAGGCCATGGGCAAGTTGCCATGCATCTGTTCCAAACTCAAGGTATCCAGATTTGGACTCGTGCTGTATGAAGATCACAACTGCACCTGCAGCACGCGCCTTCTCGGAGACCTTGTTGATTCGAGCGATGACTTGCTGTGACTCAAAAGCGTCGTGTTCGCCTTCGCATAGACCCTGCTGGACGTCAATGACAAGTAGTGCTGTATTCATGGTAAAGAACTCGTGGGCTGTGGATGTATGGGGCCTAACGATTAAGCCAACCGGCAGGCAAAAGCGTAGCTTTTGACTGTCCAGCGAACGGAGTGAGCGAGGTTGAGCGACTTGTTATGCATTTTGCACGACGCTCTCTTTTGAAAAAGCTTTTACAACGATATAGAGAAGTGGCCCGATAGAGACAAAAATTGCTGTTATTGCAAAGTACGGTGCCAGATATCCGATAGATTTTCCTCGCGCTTTGGCGTCGCTGTACATCCAGACGCACGAGAGCGCAGCAAGAATGTAAAGATCAATCACTACTTGCGCCGTGTCAGGGCTGGACATGAGTTGGATGCCGAACTGAATCAAGGACTGCTCTGCGTTAAGCATGACGGAAATTGTGTATGCGGAAAACGCGATCAAGGTAACGAGCGGTAGTGTGACTTTTTTCATTTTTCCCTCCTTGGTTTTGATGATGCCTAACGCCGCAATCACGCGCTTGTCGCGTGGATTATATGGTTATGTTTGGTGTATATATTAGGCACTATAATCTCCATAAAGGTTTGTGGATTGGCCAGTGCCTTAAAACCAAATTGTTCGTACAAGCCGTGAGCATCTTTTGTCGCCAGAACCATACGGCGGAGACCTTGCAACTCAGGGTACTCTAATATCACTTTCATTAACCATTTACTCAACCCCTTGCCTTGGTGCTCTTCAAGCACAAAAACATCGGCTAAATAAGCAAAAGTCGCTGTATCGGTAATCATGCGAGCAAAACCTACTTGCCCTCCAGAGTTTGAGAAAATCCCGAAGCACAATGAATTTTCAATAGCGCGTCGCATTGTCTCCACTGGAATATTACTGGCCCAATATGATTGAGAAATGAAACCATGAATCACGGTTAAGTCCATATCTTCATGGTTAGTGCTAATTCTATATCCTTCGACCAATGTTGGCTCTCCTAAAGACATAACGTTTAGCTAAGGGGCCGCGCGCATGCGCCGTCCCAGCGAACGAAGTGAGCGCTTTGAGTACCAATTGTTATGCCTTCATTGATATATGAATGTCTGAAATATATCTACATTAAAATCAATATCTTTATGTTCAAAGTCGTACATTGCTGAAGGCGGTATATTGGTTGGATATTGTACTCTGAAAAACCCACCAACACTGGGTTCAAAACCGTCGCTTGGTATGCCTGGATTAAGGCCGAGACTTATACCTGCAGGCGAAAAATCATTATCTATAAACTGTGATGCAATTATGGCTGAAAGTGCAGAAGTTGCATCGATAAGATTTTCGAAGTTGGCCTCGTGAAAGTTGATATGTCGATCGTGCTTTGTGTGGTTGTATGCTTGGTACCATGGGAGAGGGCTGAGAGTGGTCCAAGGAAGGAATGGACTTCTAATTGATTGACTTCCAAGCCAATTGGGAACTTTTATTTTGTACTGAGAGAGGTAGTGGCTCTGCTCAATTTTCTTGTAATCGTCAATGTTTCAATTCCCTGATTTTGAGTAGCCATTCTCTCTGAGAATTGCTTTGCAATTAGCTTCAATTTCAACGCATGTTCTAAGAAGTAACTCATGAATGCGGTGTGAGTGTGTTTTTAGATTGGCGTCTGATGGCTCAACGTAATCGAAAAGTTCAAGGATGTCCTTTTGAATGAGCAGGAATCCCCTAATAAAATTGCTTGGCGAGTCTGCGTAATCCTTGTGGTGTACATACATCCACTTTCCAGAGTTTGAGTAGCTTCCGTCAGTAAAAATTCGTGCAGTTCTTTTATATGGATTAGAGACTCCCATCTATACCTCGATATGCATAACGATTAAGCTAATGGGCGGCGGAACGCCGTCCCATCGAACGAAGTGAGCGATTTCAGCGCATTGTTATGTTCTTGCAACGCGAAGCCACTTTTTCTTTGCGTTTGGTTGACGCTGAATTTTACCGGCACTTATAAGGCTATTGAACGATGTAGTAAATTCTGACTTTGAGATATTTAATTTTTCTTGTATTTCAACCGCAGTAATTGGTTGTGCCATCAATTTAAGGATTTTTGCTTCTATTGATGTGTCGAGCGCAACTACTACATCAGTTTTTTCTGGCTCAAGGCCAATGTATGGGTTGTTTGGTTTTACGCCAGAAAGCGAGCACTGAAATTCGAAAGCTTTCCATAAACTTAGATCTTTTGAACAAAGTATAAATTCAAGTGCTTTTTTCTCTGCCTTGGAGAGATACCCGAGTATCTTTGATAGGTGCGCAATTATGTGAAAATCTGCTTGGTTCTGCCCGCTCGGATAGCCACTAACGCAAGTAAGAAGGGCATTGGCGCATGCAGATTTCAGGCTTTCAGAATTTGTAAAAACAAAAACTCTATCTAGAACTGAAATTGTCAGTTCGTCCAGCATGCTCAAGCCAATATTCTCAGCGTCAACGTAATAGATTTTCAATGGCCACTCCTTTGTCCAACAAGTACATAACGGTCAGGTTAAGGGGCGGGCTTTAGCCCGTCCCGAGTGAGCGAAGCGAACGGCCTTGAACAGCGTGTTAGCTTTAGTTGAACTCATACTCTTTGTCACCAAGCTTGATAATGGTTTTTATCCCTCGATTCATAAGGTCAAAGCCGAGGTGGTATGGTGTTTGCGCTTCTGCTGGCTGATAGGAAATATAAACATCAACGTTTTGATAAAAGCAAAGCCTGCCTAGAAAGAGACCGAAATTATCAACGCCGGTAAATTGATAATAAAAAACCTCTGGGTTGTCGCCATATTTTGGCTGGTCGGCCAATTCAATACTTGCCTTGTCTTTGAGGAAAGCTTTGAATGCTTTTGGATTTTGCTCTTTTGTATAAAGAAAGCCGAGGTATGGTTTTACGATGCCATTAAAATTTTGCTTGTAGTGATGGCGGTGTATTCCGTAGGCGATATGCGTGAAGCAATCTATTAGCCTTTTATGATCGGGAGTGCCCCAAAGCAGCTCAAGAAATTTATTCTCATCCCCAATTCTCAGAATTTCTTTTCGTAGGAATACTTTTTCCAGCAGCTTGTATGATGTTCTTTTTAATGCTCTCTGAATTTTCCCGTTGTAATGCTGGTAGCCGATAGAGTTGTTTCCAATTATTCCTGCGATGCTAACCATCAGAAACTCATCGTCATGCGATTTTTTTCCATTGTGATCCTCGCATGAGGGGACGGTGATTAAATTGATTCTAAGATCCTTTCCTGAATCCTTAAGCTCAGGAAATAAGCACTTTGGTGGCACATGCTCAACAGAGGTTGCCACCTTGTGACACATATAACACTGCTCTTGTGGCATACGGCGCGTTCCCTGCTAAGTGAAGCTAACTATAAATAGACACCAAATGGTGTAATAACGCTTTTACGGACGTGGTGGATAACATTCCTTGTCCTCTCGTCTATCCCTGTCTAGGCGGGGCATTGTGGCGGTCGGGTGACCGCTGAATGGAGTTATGCACCATGGACGGAACGCCCAAGCTGCTCGATCAGCTGCGTGATCAAATTCGCTTGAAACACTACTCGATTCGCACTGAGCGCGTCTATTGCGAGTGGGTTAAGCAGTTCATACGCTTTCATTAGTATCGCCACCCCGTCGAGAGGGGGTGGCTGAGGTTGGGGTGTTTCTTTTGGATCTTGCTGTGCGCAGAGTTTTTTTGATGTTGTCAACGCATCCAGCGCGGCAGGAAGCCCGGTCGCACCGGCCGTTGGTGGTTATCGTCGGGTTGGCTGAAGTGGGGCAGCTCATTCAGCGGTATCCATAACTTGCCCTGCCATTCCAGCAGGCTGATCCGCCGCGTGTCCCACGTCATCAGCGTGCGCCGTGGCGAGGGTATGTCGGGGGGTCGTGCATCGCGCAGAGTGGGGATGACTTAATGGGTCAGCCAGCGGCGCAGGCCGCGAAGTTCCGGATGGCTGAACCGGTAGAACGCCCGGTAGATGGCGGATTCGCTGATCATTTCTACCACTTCCTCATCACCGCTTGCCTGGGCGAAATGCACGGTTCTGAGTTGGTCGTCGTCTGCCAGCCGGCAGATACGTTCCGGGTGGCGATGACCTATCAATAGTCCGAAATCGCGAGCAGCGAACCAGGGTTGGTTGTCGATCATCAGTCCGCGAAGAGGGCGGTTGTAGCGAAGAAAAGTAGGGGGGATGTATGCGTCATGCATGGTGAAGCTCCAATGTTGAGTTGAAAGCCACCACCATTCGCTGTCAGTCGAAGGGTGGCAGATCGCGCGAGGTTGACAGACCGGCAACATTGAAACCGGCAGACCACGAGGGTCTCCCCGCGCGATCTGCCATAAAGCATTGCAGTCAAAACTGCATGCGTATCGATGCCTACAAAAACGTTCACCGTTTTCGCATGCACCTGCTGGCGCAATCGCGCCAATGTTGGTTCGGGCTGTCAAACCCGGCCACGGGATTTACCGAGGCCGGCGCAGGATAGGTGGGGTGGAGTGGAAGGGCAAGCTCTTGGGTCATGCCTATATGGAAGCCAGATGATCTACACCCTCGGGCTCATTCATAGCTGGCAGGCTCTGTCAGAGCCTGCCGCTGTGCCTTAGTCGGCGTAGCACCCAGTGTCGGTAGGTCCAGGAAAGTATCGGCTTCAGCCCGGGCAGGCCGAGCAGCCAGGCGAGGGGCTTGAGGTGGCGGGTGCGTGCCAGCAACAGGATATAGGCGTCGAGTTCGCGGTGGATGCGTCCCTGTTCGTCCTGCACATGCAGTTCGGTCAGGGCCTGGTAGGGGTCGATGCCGATCCGCCGCAGCTCTTCGTCGCGCCCGCTGATATCCAACCATTCCACGGAGTCGTCGCCATCAGTGCTGAATGTCTGGTAGCGGCGACGATCGGCGACGCAGCGCGGGCAGGTGCCGTCGTAGTAGACCTTGAGCTTGGCCATGGGGTGGCCCAGGGTGAGGGTATAAGGAAGAGTTTAGCGATGTAGAGCCTTGTAGGGCGGGTGCAACCCGCGCTTCTAGCTGGATTTGTCGCGCGGGTTGCACCCGCCCTACTGAAGCTTTGATCGTTTCCGTGAGGCCCTGACGCAGAACCGCGTCCTTGCGGTAATCGGCGATGGTCTTGAAGTCCGGCTTGAGCCGATTGAGCAACCACATGACTTCGACGTTGCGCAGGCATTCAGCTTCGAGGCGTCGGGAGGAGCGGATGCGTTGGAAATAGCCATACAGGTACAGCTTGACCATCTGGTCCGTGTGATCGATGCCTACGTGGCTCGTTCAGCGCGACCTGTCGGGCCTTCGTGCAGTTTTGCCGTCAAGCCGGGCTGATCGCCGGAGAGTTGGTGGCCATCGATGGCAGCAAATTCAAGGCCGTGGCCTCAGCGCGTCGGCATGTGGATCTGAAGAAGCTCAAGCGTCAGCAAGAGAAGCTGGATAAGCGTATCGCCCAGTACCTGGCGGAGCTGGATGAGGCGGACAAGTCCGAAGCCAATGAGGCCGTTGACCGTAGTGCGGTAAAAACGGCGCTGGAGCGACTGCAAGCCAAACAGGCCGACAACCTGACTTGCCAAGCACTGATGCAGGCCCTGGAGCTTGAGCAATTCATCACCACCGAGAGCGATGCCCGGATGATGCGTACCCCTCGGGGTGGGCGCGTCGCTTACAACGTGCAAACAGCTGTGGACGCCGAGCATTGCCTGATCGTGCATCACGAGGTCACACAGGACGGCAACGATACCCAGCAGCTCGAGCCGATGGCTAAAGCCGCCCAGTCCGAGTTGCAGCAGGATGTGCTGACGGTCACTGCCGATGCCGGTTACTCCAACGGCGAGCAGTTCCAGGCATGCGAAGATGCCGGCATTACCGCCTATGTGCCGCCCAACCGGGCAGTTAACAACCAGGGTGGTGATACGCAGCTGTTCGAGCGAAGTGATTTCACTTACGACGCAGAGAGCGACCAGTACCGCTGTCCGGCAGGCAAGTTGCTGACGCTCAAGCAACTGAATCGCGGGGAGCGTATCTACCACGCGGCGATCAGCGACTGCAGCGCTTGCCCGCTCAAGGCACAGTGCACCAACGCCCAGCGTCGCTACCTGAGACGCCATGCCCACGAGGCGGCCTTTGAGCGAATGGAGCAGCGGCTGCAGGCGCAGCCCGAGATGATGGCGAGTAGGCGGTCCATCGTCGAGCATCCATTTGGCAACCTCAAACAATGGCTATTTGGTAATGGTCGCTTCCTGCTTCGCCAATTGAAGGGAGCACGAACCGAAATGGCCTTAGCGGTACAGGCCTATAACCTCAAAAGAGCGATCAACGTGCTCGGCGCACGCCACCTCATCGGATTGATGGGCTGATACAGCCTTTTTCTCCCCTGGGTCCGCACACAGCAAAACGCCCCGAACCAGTCGGGGCGTTTGCTTGGTCAACCATTAGTACGTTTTCGCACAGCCTGAAGTGCGGGGCGTTTCTATGTGCATATTTAGAGCGTTTCGGCCCAGAGGTCGTACTCGTCGGCGTCGGTGACGCGGCACCAGACTTTGTCGCCGGGCTTGAGGTCTTGGTCGCTGTCGACGTAGACGTTGCCGTCGATTTCCGGGGCGTCGAAGAAGCAGCGGCCGACGGCGCCTTGTTCGTCGACTTCGTCGATCAGTACTTCGATTTCCTTGCCGACTTTCAATTGCAGACGGGCGGCGCTGATGGCTTGTTGGTGGGCCATGAAGCGATCCCAACGGTCCTGTTTGACCTCATCCGGTACGTGGCTGTCCAGCAGGTTGGCGGGCGCGCCTTCCACTCGGGAGTACTGGAAGCAGCCGACGCGGTCGAGCTGGGCTTCGGTCAGCCAGTCGAGCAGGTATTGGAAGTCTTCTTCGGTTTCGCCGGGGAAACCGACGATGAAGGTGGAGCGGATGATCAGCTCCGGGCACTGTTCGCGCCATTTCTTGATGCGCGCCAGGGTCTTGTCTTCGAAAGCCGGGCGTTTCATGGCTTTGAGGATTTTTGGGCTGGCATGCTGGAAGGGGATGTCCAGGTACGGCAGGATCTTGCCGGCGGCCATCAGCGGGATCACATCGTCGACGTTGGGGTACGGGTAGACGTAGTGCAGGCGCACCCAGACACCGAGTGTGCTGAGAGCCTCGCACAGCTCCAGCATGCGGGTTTTCACCGGCTGGCCGTTCCAGAAGTCGGTTTTGTATTTCACGTCGACGCCGTAGGCGCTGGTGTCCTGGGAGATCACCAGCAGCTCCTTGACGCCGGCTTTGACCAGGCGCTCGGCCTCGCCCAAGACGTCGCCGACCGGGCGGCTGACCAGCTTGCCGCGCATCGACGGGATGATGCAGAAGCTGCAACTGTGGTTGCAGCCTTCGGAAATCTTCAGGTAGGCGTAGTGGCGCGGGGTGAGCTTGATACCTTGCGGTGGCACCAGGTCGATCAGCGGGTTGTGATCGAGTTTCGGCGGCACGGCATCGTGAACGGCGTTGACCACTTGTTCATACTGCTGCGGGCCGGTGACGGCCAGTACGCTGGGGTGTACGTTGCGGATCGCGCTTTCTTCCACGCCCATGCAGCCGGTGACGATGACTTTGCCGTTTTCGGCGATGGCTTCACCGATCACTTCCAGCGATTCAGCCTTGGCGGTGTCGATGAAACCACAGGTGTTGACCACCACCACGTCGGCGTCCTGATAGGTGGCGACGACCTCGTAACCTTCCATGCGCAGCTGAGTCAGGATGCGTTCGGAGTCGACCAGGGCTTTCGGGCAACCCAGGGAAACGAAGCCGACTTTCGGCGTGGCGGCGGTGGACATGGATAACCTCAGGCTTTGTAGATGGACGCTTGCGGCGCCTCTGATCAAAAAGTGCGCAATTCTAGCGGCAGGCCGCGCGCTTGACCAGCCTCCGTCCAGCAGATGCCAGTTAGCTATGCTCAGTGCGACCGGTCGAGCACTACGCCGGCTTCTTAGGGCAGGGATAATCAGGTATAAAGCCGGCCAGTTTGGGCAGATGCGTGTGGCGCCACTGTCCGCGATCCATTTCAGGAGCTTACTGCATGTCCAAGACGCACTCTGCGGCGGCTGGCGAGCCGGCAACTCAGGCTAAATCATCGACAGTCGGCCTGATGGTCGCCGCGGTGGGGGTGGTCTATGGCGATATCGGCACCAGCCCGCTGTACACCCTGAAGGAGGTATTCTCCGGCCATTACGGGGTGCAGGCCAACCAGGATGGGGTGTTGGGCGTCCTCTCGCTGATCTTCTGGTCGCTGATCTGGGTGGTGTCGATCAAGTACGTGCTGTTTATCCTGCGCGCCGACAACCAGGGCGAGGGCGGGGTCATGGCGCTCACCGCCCTGGCGCGGCGTGCGGCCCTGCCTTACCGGCGGCTGAAGACGCTGCTGGTGCTGCTCGGCCTGTTCGGTACGGCCTTGTTCTACGGCGATAGCATGATCACCCCGGCGATCTCGGTGCTCTCCGCGGTGGAGGGGCTGCAGCTGGCTTTTGACGGGATCGAGCACTGGGTGGTGCCGCTGGCCTTGATAGTGCTGGTCGGCCTGTTCCTGATCCAGAAGCACGGCACGGCGCGTATCGGCATCCTGTTCGGCCCGGTGATGGTGATCTGGTTCGTCGTCCTCGGCGCGCTCGGGGTCTATGGCATCCTGCAGCGGCCGGAGGTGCTGGAGGCGCTCAACCCCTATTGGTGCGTGCGGTTCTTTATCACCCATCCGGGCATCGGCGTGACCATCCTCGGTGCGGTGGTGCTGGCGCTGACCGGCGCCGAGGCGCTGTATGCCGATATGGGCCACTTCGGCCGCAAGCCGATCGACCGTGCCTGGTTCGCCCTGGTGCTGCCGGGGCTAGTGCTCAACTACTTCGGTCAGGGAGCGGCGATCCTGGCCGATCCGGAAGTGGCGCGTAACCCCTTCTACCTGCTGGCGCCGAGCTGGGCGCTGCTGCCGATGATCGGGCTCGCCACCTTGGCCACCATCATCGCCTCGCAGGCGGTGATCACCGGCGCCTTCTCCCTGACCCGCCAGGCGATCCAGCTCGGCTACGTGCCGCGGATGTTTATCCAGCACACCTCCAGCGAGGAGCGGGGGCAGATCTATATCGGCGCGGTGAACTGGGCGCTGATGGTCTGCGTGGTGCTGCTGGTCATAGGTTTCGAGTCCTCCAGCGCGCTGGCCGCCGCCTACGGGGTGGCAGTGACCGGCACTATGCTGATCGACACCCTGCTGGTGGCGTCGGTGATGCTGCTGCTGTGGAAGACCCCGCACTGGCTGGCGATTCCGGTGCTGCTCGGTTTCCTCCTGGTGGACATCCTGTTCTTCGCCGCCAACGTGCCGAAGATTCCCGAGGGTGGTGCCTTCCCAGTGATAGTCGGTATTGCCCTTTTCATCCTGATGACCACCTGGAAGCGCGGTCGGCAGATCGTCGTCGAACGTCTGGATGAGGCTGCGCTGCCGCTGCCGATCTTCATCAACAGCATCCGTGCCCAGCCACCGCACCGCGTGCAGGGCACCGCGGTGTTCCTCACTGCGCGCTCGGATGCGGTGCCCCATGCGCTGTTGCACAACCTGTTGCACAACCAGGTGCTGCACGAGAAGGTGGTGCTGCTCACCGTGGTGGCCGAGGATAGCCCGCGGGTACCGGAGGAGCGGCGTTTCGAGGTGGGAGCCTATGGCGAGGGCTTCTTCCGGGTGATCCTGCACTTCGGCTTCATGGAGGAGCCGGACGTACCGGCGGCGCTCAAGCTGAGTCACTTAAGCGAGCTGGACTTCAGCCCGATGCGCACCACCTATTTCCTCAGCCGCGAGACGGTGATCCCGACCAAGCGCATCGGCATGGCGCGCTGGCGCGAGGGGTTGTTCGCCTTCCTGCTGAAGAACGCCAACGGCAACCTGCGCTTCTTCAATCTACCGCTGAACCGGGTGATCGAGTTGGGCACCCAGGTGGAGATTTGATCGGCCTGGGCTGGGCTGGCTAGCGCGGTTTAGATCGTAGGCTGGGTAGAGCTAGGCGAAACCCAGCCTACGGAATTGCGGTAGGCGCACGAATCAAGCGCTCAGCCGTTAGCTCGATAGTTTCAACGGTCTGTTAGCCGCGACCGGGCAGCATGCGGATGAAGGTGTTATCGCGGCTGATGAAGTGGTGGAACAGCGCCGCCGCGGCATGCAGGCCAATCAGCCAGTAGCCGAAGGTGCCGGCCAGTTCGTGCCATTCCTTGATTTCTCCGGCCAAATCCGGGTTCTTGCCGATCAAGGCTGGCAGTTCCAGGCCAAAGAATGGAATCGGTTTGCCCGCAGCACTGAGGACTAACCAGCCGGCCAGTGGTGCGCCGATCATCAAGGCATAAAGCGCCAGGTGCATCAGTTGGCCGAGGGCCTTCTGCCAGCCTTGCGGTGCCGGCTCAATGCCTGGTGTCGGCGCGAGCAGGCGTGCGAACACGCGCAACCAGACCAGCGCAAACACGCCAAGCCCCAGCATGAAGTGCCATTGTTTGAGCAGCTCGCGGGTTTCACTGCCTTTCGGAAAGTTGCCCTTGAGTTCGATGCAGGCGTATAAGCCGACGATCAACGCCAGCATTAGCCAGTGCAGGGCAATGGACAGGCTGCCATAACGGGATGGGGTGTTTTTCCAGGTCATCGTGGTTCCTTGGTTCGAGTCAGCGCCACTCTTGGTGGGAGGGGGGCTGCCGGCAGTCTGGCCGGCTGGGCCTAAGCCCGCCAGCGCGGGTTTAGTTGGCACTCTAATGTGCAGCCGGGGGAGCTGATTATGTCCTGGATCAACCGGCGGGCGTGAGCTGGCGGCTCTGGATGGCCTTGATCAGACGTGCCGCCAGGGCCGGGTAGTCCTCGTCGAAATGGTGGCCGCCGGGTAGCTCGAACTTTTCGCCGACGCTGGTTGCTTCGGTGCAGCCGCTTTCGCTGATTTCTTCCTTGCCATATACGCACAGCACTTTGGCCGCTGGCAGGCGTGCTACTTCCGGGCCGATGGCGGCCTCTTTGCCGGCGCTACCGAGCCAGCCCTGGACTTCTATTTCAAAGCTGCCGCTACGAGCCAGGGCGATCAGCAAGATAGCCGCCACCTGTTGTTGTTCGCTGGTGGGCAGGCGGTTGTAGATGGCTGGCAGCACATCGGCGCCGAAGGAATAACCGGTAAGGACGAAGCGCTTGGCGCCCCATTTTTGCCGGTAGTGCTGCATCAGCTTGGCCAGATCGCTGGCGCTCTGTTCCGGGCTTTTGTGCTGCCAGTAGTAGCGCAGGGCGTCGATGCCGACCACCGGATAGCCGCGTTTGGCCATTTCCCCGGCTACAGCGCGATCCAGGTCACGCCAGCCGCCATCGCCGGAATAGAACAGGGTGACGGTGTCGGTCGCTTGTGCCGCAGGCACTTCCACCACCGGCATCGCATCGCCTTGGCCCTGCAGCAGGCGGCGCAGTTGGCTGTCGAGTACTTGTGCCAAAGGCGTGTCGTAGTCGCTGATGCTGGTTTCGCCATTGCTTTGCTCGCGGGCGAATGCCGCGCTGGGATCGTCCGGGCTGTCGTTCCAGGCCGCCAGCCAGTGGCCGTGGGCGGCTTTTGCCGGCAAGGGGGTCGGGCAGTTTGGCTTTTCTACCGTGAAGGCTACCGACAGCGCCTGGGCCTGATCGTTGTCCTGCCCGGCCAGCCAGCGCCAGGCCAGCGTAGCGCCGGGGCCAATGCCGGCGACCAGCGTGGCTGGGCCCGCCAGATGCTCCAGGCTGGCTTGCAGGCGTTGCTGCTGGGCGTTGCAGTCACCCTCGGCGAGGACGAATTGCACCAGCTGTGCACCGCTGTCACGGCTGAGGGCAAGCAGTTGCGCATCGCTCAGCGCTTGCTCGGCCGGCACGGCCAGGGCCACCTGAGCTGGCGCCGCTTTACCGGGCTTAACCAAGGTCAGCGGGCTGCCGTCGGTTAATTGCAGGTGTTCCACGCTGGGCGCGGCGGTCGCGCGGCTCCACAGCAGCAGGCCGATAGCCAGAACCATCAGGATGAGGACGGCGAGCGTATGTCGCCAGTAGCGTCGGATCATCAGCGTTTCACCAGTCCAGTCAGGCCGCCAGCGATCAGGGCGGCGGTGTCAGCCAAGGCTACCAGTGGGTCGAGGCCGGCGGGCACGGCCATGTAGCGCGGTTCTCAATCCGGTTGGAATTTGTCCTTGAAGCGGCGCAACCCTTGGAAATTGTAGAGCTGCTCGCCACGCCGGAACACCATGGCGCCAAGCCGCTGGGTCAGCGGCGCACCGCGGCGCGGTTGCAGGCCTGCCAGCGGCACCATACCAAGGCTGAAACGCGCATAGCCTTGTTCTTTGAAGTGCAGGATCAGGCCAAGCATGAGGAACTCCATAGTCAGCTTAGGCGCTTGTGGGTGTGCGCGCATCAGGTCCAGGCTGGCCAACTCGTGGCTGTGGGTTTCCAGCAGATTGGCGAAAGCTACCGCGCGGCCTTGGAAGCGAATCACCGCGATGCGGAAATGCTGCAGGTATTGTGGGGTGAAACGGCCCAGCGAGAAGCCTTTCTCGCGAACGTTTTTACCGCTCAGCCAGGCCTCGGAAATCGCCTTCAGCTCATCCAGTGGCACCTCACCGGCGGGGTAGATTTCCAGCGCCAGACCATCACGTTGGCCGCGGTTCCAGGTGTAGCGCAGGTCTTTCATCTCCTTGCCTTTGGCCTCGAGATCGAAGCGCGGTAGATCGACACGAGCTTCCTCGCCGAGTTTCAGCGCGGTCAGGCCGATGTCCATGTAGAACGGCAGGTTCTCCGCGCGAACCTGGTAGAACACCGGGCGGGCATGGTGCAGGTCGCAGAGGTCGCGGAACTGCCAGATCAGCTCGGCACGCTGCTGCGCTGGGCCGATCGGGTCATACAGCGCGACCAGGCTGCGGCCGCGACGGGCGTACATGAGGAAGGCGTCATCGCCCTGATGGAACAGCAGTGCCTTGTCGCCAGTCAGGGCCAGGCCGCCGTCCGGCTGGTCGGAGGCCTTGAGGATGGCCGCGGCAGTCGCCAGTTCCTCGCCATCCGGCAGATTGATCACCGGCGGTGCGGTGCGCAGCAGCCAGGTCAGCGCGACGATGACCAGCAGCACCGCGCTGCCCAACGCCGAGCGCAGGGCGCGTGGGGCATTGGCATCCAGCGTGAATTGCCACCAGAGCTCGTGGCTGTAGGGCACGCCCTGATAGGCGAACAGCAGCAGCCAGACCGAGGCGGCCAGTACACAGACGCTGGCGACTAGGTAGAGCGGTGAGAACGGCAGCTCCAGCAGCCGGCTGGGGCGGTAGAAGGAGCGCCGGAACAGGGCCAGGAGGCTGGCGGTAAGGGTCAGCAGGCTGGCCTCTTCCCAGTCGAAGCCTTTCAGCAGGGAGAGTAGGGCGCCGACCAGTAATAGTGCCAGGGTCAGTGCCCAGGCGGCCGAGAGGCGTCGGCGCAGGCCTTGGGCGAGTAGCAGGCAGAGCACACCGATCAGGCTGGCGCCGAGATGCGAGGCGTCGACCAACCGATGCGGAATCAGAAAGCCGAGGTGTTCCAGGCGGGTGTCGATCGCCGGGGTGGCACCGGAGAACAGCAGCACCATACCGGAGAGGAATACCAGCAGCGCCAGCACCGGCGCGGCCATGCCGGAGGCGACGCGCATGGCTTGGCGCGTGGGCAGCAGGCGCTGGGCTTCGACCAGCAACAGCAGCAGGCAGGCCAGCAACAGCGGCAGCAGCACATAGATCAGGCGATAGAGCAGCAGGGCCGCGGCCAGCGGTGCAGCGCCGAGCTGGTCAGCAAAGGCCGCCAGCAACACCGCTTCGAATACCCCGACACCACCTGGCACATGACTGAGCACGCCCGCCGCCAGGGCGAGCAGATAGACCAGCATGAAGGCACCGAACGGCGGCGCTTCGGGCAGCAGCAGATACAGCACAGTGGCTGCGGCCGTCACATCCAGTGCGGTGATCAGTAGTTGCAGCAGGGACAGGCGTAAACCGGGGAGACGCAGGGTGCGACGGCCGACACGCACCAGCAGGTTCTGTGGCATCGGCTGCTCGGGCAGGCGGCGGCGATAGATGCCGGCCACCAACAAGCCGCCGATCAGCAGGACGGCGCCGGCAATACCAGCCAGCACGGCGCAGGCAGGTGCAGCGCGGCCGCGGCATCTGGCAGGTCGCTGAGGGTGGCCAGCGCGGCCAGGATGGGCAGGGCGCAACCCAGGGAGAGGCTGGCGAACAGCGTCATCCTCGCCACTTCGCTAGCCCCTAAGCCGTTACGGGCGTAGAGGCGGTAGCGCACCGAGCCCCCGGAGAGCAGCGACAAGCCCACCGCATTGCCGATGGCGAAGGCGCTAAAGCCGCCAAAGGCGATGGTCGGCACCGGCAACTGCACATCGGCATAGTGGCTGGCCGACCATTCATAGCCGAGTAGGATCATAAAACCGAGCGCGGTGGCTGCCAGGGCACCGAGCAACGAGGGCGTCGGTACGCTGAGCAACGAGTCGCGCAGGGCATTCGGGTCCAGCTCGCTGAGCAGGTGGCGGCAGGCAATCAACCCCACCCCGAACAGCAGCAACGTCAGCGCCAGGCCTAAGGGCTGTCGGTAAGTGCTGAGGCGCTCCAGCCAGCGCAGGCGCGTCGAGGTGATTGGCTCGGAAGCAGGAGGAAGCGGTTGCACATCGGGTGGATTGGCGCGCATGGAGCACCTCTAAGGCTGTGCGCGACAGAGTGGGGGTGCCTGGGCTGGTTACCAATGGCTGCGCGATAAATATTTTCCGAGGGCCGCATTATTCTGCGGCTGGATAGTAGTTCCGGGCGCTGCTCGCTACGCCGCATGCTCGCGGCACACCAATTGGAGAAGCACTTATGACCCCCTATAACAGTCTGCAACGTCACGATGAAGCAGGCGTAGCCATCATCAGTTTCGACCATCCGCCGATCAACTTGCTCGATCGTCAAGTGGTGGTCGATCTGTTGCGGCTGGTCAAGGAGCTGGAACAGGATATTGCCACTCGGGTTGTGCTGTTTCGCAGTGCCAATCCGGACTTCTTCATCGCTCACTATGATTTGGCCGGGCAGGTCGGTGAGCAGGCGCCAGTCTTGCCGCCTGCCGGTGAGCCAAGCCTGTTGAGTGCGTTGTTCAGTCGTTTTGCGCGTTTGCCGCAAGTCACCATCGGTGAGTTGCAGGGGCGCGCCCGTGGCGCCGGCAGTGAATTTCTCTTGGCGCTGGATATGCGCTTTGCCTCCCGCGAGAGGGCGCTGCTCGGTCAGCCGGAAGTGGCGGTGGGTCTACATCCGGGTGCCGGGGGCTGCGTGCGGCTGGCGCAGATGCTCGGCCGGGGGCGGGCGCTGGAAGTCTGTTTGAGCGGGGCTGACTACGACGCCGAGACCGCTGAGCGTTACGGCTGGATCAACCGCGCGCTGGCGGATGCAGAGCTACGACCCTTTACCGAAGCCTTGGCGCGGCGTATCGCCAGCTTTCCCGCTGCCGGTATTGCCCATGCCAAAGCTGTGGTAGGGCAGTGCACGCAATTGGACTCGGCCGCTTTGGCCGATGAGTCGCAGCGCTTTGTCGCCGAGATGGCTTCAGCTGAAACCGTGAAACGAGTCGAGTGGATGCTGGTCCAGGGCGGACAAACCGATGACGAGTTGGAGCGCAATCTGGGGGCATTGTTAGCGCGCTACCCTGAGCAGCTGTAAAGCTGATTCAGGAACGCCAGAAACACAAAAGGCCACTTTTTCAAGTGGCCTTTAAATGTTTGGTTGCGGGAGCCGGATTTGAACCGACGACCTTCGGGTTATGAGCCCGACGAGCTACCAGACTGCTCCATCCCGCGCCGGCTATTCTACAGTCGAGCGCTGCCCTGTCAACCGCTATTTTGCTTTTGGATCAAAGACTTAAGTGTTTGTCGGAACGACAGGCACAAAAAAGGGCCACTTTTTCAAGTGACCCTTTATTTGTTTGGTTGCGGGAGCCGGATTTGAACCGACGACCTTCGGGTTATGAGCCCGACGAGCTACCAGACTGCTCCATCCCGCGCCGGCTATTCTACAGTTGGGCGCTCGGCTGTCAACCTTTAGTTTTGAAAAACTGTTGTTTGTTCAGATGCTTAGCGCTGCCCTAGTGCTACACTGCGAGGCTCAAGGCCATGCTGGGCGGGGCTTACCGGACTTTCTGTGCGCAAGATTATCCACGTCGACTGCGACTGCTTTTACGCCGCCATCGAGATGCGCGACGACCCCCGCCTGGCCAATAAACCCGTGGCGGTCGGTGGATCGGCGGATCGGCGTGGGGTAATCGCCACCTGTAACTATGAAGCACGGGCTTATGGCGTGCGTTCGGCCATGTCCTCGCGGCATGCACTGAAACTGTGCCCGGATCTGCTGATCGTCAAGCCGCGGATGGACGTTTATAAAGAGGTCTCGCGGGAAATCCAGGCGATCTTTCGCGAATACACCGAGATTATCGAGCCTTTGTCGCTCGATGAGGCCTTTCTGGATGTCTCGGATTGCCCGCACTTTTCCGGTAGCGCCACCCGTATTGCCCAGGACATTCGGCGGCGGGTCTCGCTGCAGCTGCATATCACCGTGTCCGCCGGGGTGGCGCCGAATAAATTCCTCGCCAAGATCGCCAGTGACTGGCGCAAGCCCAACGGTCTATTCGTGATTACCCCGGATGAGGTGGAGGGCTTCGTCTCGGCGCTGCCAGTCAGCAAGCTGCATGGGGTGGGCAAGGTCACCGCGGACAAGCTTGGGCGCCTGGGGATAATCACCTGTCTGGATCTGCGCGAGTGGAGCAAGTTGGCGCTGGTGCGCGAGTTCGGCAGCTTTGGCGAACGCTTATGGAACCTGGCGCGTGGCATCGATGAGCGTCCGGTGCAGGTCGACAGCCGCCGACAGACCGTGAGCGTGGAAAATACCTACGACAAGGATTTGCCCGATCTGCCGGCTTGCCTGGAGCGTTTACCGGGCTTGCTGGAGCTGTTGAACGAGCGCATGGCGCGCCTGGATGGCAGTTACCGGGCGGACAAACCTTTCGTTAAATTGAAATTCCATGACTTCACCCAGACTACCCTGGAGCAAGCTGGAGCCGCGCACGATCTGGACAGTTATCGGAAGTTGTTGAGTAGCGCGTTCGAGCGTGGCGGCAAGCCGGTGCGGCTGATCGGTGTCGGTGTGCGGCTGGTCGATTTGCGGAGGGTGAGCGAGCAGTTGGAGCTGTTTGCTCGCTGAGTGCTGTAATTGATAGGGTGCGATGAAGGTTGCAGGTGCGCATTGGCATGGCCAGCGCGCAGCAGCTCATGAGCAGGCTCTATGGTTCATATCAGGTTCTTCTTGGAGTTCAGGGGGACGGTTAACACTGGATAGGCAAGAGGGTTGCAAGAGCTTCGCTGTTTGTTGGCCTTGAAGTAGTGCCCGGGCCATTTATCGCGCTGGCTGATGCTTCTGGTTGCGCCCCCTCGGGCGCCTCACTTTTCTTTTATGCGAAAAGAAAAGTAAGCAAAAGAAAGCGCACCCCGACATTCGGGTCTTCGCTGCGCTCCGACTTCCCTCGTTCCGGCACTGCTCCGGGGGCGCGCCACGAAGGGACGTCCCTGTCCCTTCGTGCCTCGCTCGGCGTCCTGCCTCGCGTCCCCCTGCGCAGTACCTCCACTCGGCCTCCTGACGGGGCCCCAGGGTGTCGCCTGCAAGTTTTTTAAACTACCTGGTGCCAACAGCTGCCTGGTGGATTTGAGACAAAAAGTGGGGCGGGGACAGAGCCCCTTCAGGAGGCCGAGCGGAATCGTTGCGGAGGGGGTTGAGCGGCAGGGATGCCGCGAGAGCCGCGATGGGCCAGGGACGGCCCTTCGCGGCGTACCCCCGGAGCGACGATGGAGAGAGGGAACCCGCCGCAGGCGGGCCGGATGCCGGGGCTAGACCTTTTGGTTTCTTTTGGGGCAATGCCAAAAGAAACTCGCCCAGCAGGGCGAAACCGTTCTATCAGCCTGCACGGCAAACGGGTAATGACTCAGGACCATCAGCCAACACCCTCTTGCCTATCCTGCGCTAACCTTTCATGTCCCCCGGTAATCCGTGAAGAACCTTATTATCAGCCCTTTTCCGGCCACACGCGGATCGGTTTGCCTTCCGCCGGCCACAGGCGCAGCTGGTCGATCGGTGAAACGTCCCAGCGTTGTACCTTGCCCAGCGCTTCGAGGAAACGGGCTTCCTGCTCCATCAGCGCCGGTGCGCACATTTTGCGGGTGCTGCCGGCTTGGCCGAAGCTGAGCTGCTCGCCTTTCATTTCATAGGAGGCGAACCAGTGGTTGCAGCCCGCACTGCCATAGGCGCGGCCGTCTTCGCCCAGGGTCAGGGTCAGGTGGCTGTTGTCGATCAGTGGGCGTTCGCCGATCCATTCCACTTGGTAGGTGCTGTCTTGCTCCAGCACCAGGGCGTCGCTGGCGCAGCCGAGCAGGCTGGTGGCGAGCAGGCTGAGGGCGAGGGTACGGTTCATTGGGCGTCCTTTTAGCACTTTTGGTCTTGTTGGCACTTGGGGCACAGGTGACGGCCGTTGCTGTTTTGCCAGTGCAGTTCGCGAATGCGGGCTTCGGCGGCCGGCGCATGGGCCTTTTTGCCGAGCGCGGAGTCGACAGCGAACTCGAAATCCAGCTGTACGCCGCAACCGTCGCAGTTCACCTGCCAATTCAGAATAGCCAACTCGCCGAACGCCGGACCTTGCGCCACGGCTACCCACTGCCCGGCAGGGTTGATCAGGTGGCGAACCTTATCAACGCTTAGGCGCATGCTCAGGTCGCGGCTGCCTTTGAGGGTCACCAGCAGGCTATCGCCGCTCTGGATCGAGCCGCCGTTACCGGTGACTTGATAACGACCCGGCGCCAGGGCGCGGCATTCAATCAGGGTGTGCTCAGGGTTGAGCAGGTTGTAGCGGAAGTCGTGTTCGGCCATGGGAGCTGGTTTCAGTCGCTATCTAAGAGGAAATATAAGGCCGGCATCTTAACACGGGCCAAGGCCCGACCAGGCTCCGTGGCCGCCCAGCGGCCCAGGCGGCGAGCAAGCTGGCGTGGGGGTGTCAGCGGCATCGACCAGGCAGCCCCACCCCTTCGGCGTACGTGCGCCTCAGGGCTAGGCGTTGAGTTTGGCCTCGCTAGCCAGTCGGGTGATGGCTGCATCCAGTTCGTCCAGCGCCACTTTGGCAGCTGGATCGTTTTGCTTGAGCAGGGTTTCGCTGCGCTGGCAGGCGGCTCGCAGTTGCGGGACGCCACAATAACGGGTGGCACCGTGCAGGCGGTGCACTCGTTCGATCAGGGCGATGCGGTCGTCGGCATCGCGTGCTTGGCGAATGGCTTGGCGGTCCGCATCCAGCGAGGCGAGCAGCATGCTCAGCATATCGGCCGCCAAGTCGGCCTTGCCGGCGGCCAGGCGCAGGCCCTCTTCGGCGTCCAGTACACGATGGTTGAGGCTGGCTGGCGAGCTTTCCGCAGAACGGTCCGGGCCGTGGTTGCGCAGCGCCAGGCCGGTCCACTTGAGTACTACTTGAGCCAGCTGCCGCTCGCTGATCGGCTTGGTCAGGTAGTCATCCATGCCGCCTTGCAGCAGCGTGCGTTTTTCGTTGGCGAGGGCGTGAGCGGTGAGCGCGATGATCGGTATTGGCCCGCTTTCGCGTTCGGCTTCCCACTGACGGATTGCCTCGGTGGTTTGCCGGCCGTCCATGCCCGGCATTTGCACGTCCATGAAAATCAGGTCGAAGGACTTTTTTTGGATGATGGCGAGGGCGGCGTAACCACTGTCGACGGCGCTAACGTCGGCCCTCATGTCACCGAGCAGGGTTTGCACCAGCAACAGGTTGGCCGCGTTGTCGTCGACGCAGAGCAGGCGTGGCGGCCGACTGGACGGCATGCTGGCGGCTTCTGCGCGTAGATGGCGCGGGCTGACCAGTTCCGCCAGGGCGCGCTGCAACTTGCGGGTGCAGGCCGGTTTGGCTTGCAGTTGGCTGTGGGCGTCAGGCAGGGACTCATGATAGAGCGTCTGTTCGGTGGTCGGGCAGAGCACCAGGCTTTTGCAACCGAGGCGCTCGAGATCCCAGATTCGCTGGCTCAGGCGTTCCGGCGGCAGTTCTTGGGCGGTCACGCCGAGTACGGCCAGGCCAATCGGGCTGTCGCCGTGTTGCTGTGCGGCAACGGCTTCCAGCAGGCTGTCCAGGTGCTGGTACTGCGACACCTGTAGGCCACAATCCTCCAGCTGGTGTTGCAGGGCCTGGCGCGCCAGTTCATGGCTTTCCAGAATGGCCACGCGACGACCGAGCAGTGGCGCGCGCGGCAGGTCTTCGGCGTCATCGCGGGCTTTCGGCAGGCTCAGGCTGACCCAGAATTCCGAGCCTTCGCCGGGGGTGCTGGCGACACCTATCTCGCCGCCCATCTGTTCGATCAAGCGCTTGGAAATCACCAGGCCGAGGCCGGTGCCGCCGGCTTGCCGCGACATCGAGTTATCGGCCTGACTGAAGGCTTGGAACAGCGCACGCAGATCCTCATTGGACAGACCGATGCCGGTGTCCTGCACACTGATGCGCAGTTGGGCGCGGTCGGTGCTTTCATCCTCGACCATGGCGCGCATGACGATGGTGCCTTCGCGGGTGAACTTGATCGCGTTGCTGACCAGGTTGGTCAGCACCTGTTTGAGGCGCAGCGGGTCGCCGATCAGTGACAGCGGGGTGTCGCGGTAGACCAGGCTGACCAGTTCCAAGTGCTTGGCGTGGGCGGCCGGGGCGAGGATGGTCAGGGCGTCCTGCAGCACATCGCGCAGGTTGAACGGGATATTTTCCAGCACCAGTTTGCCGGCTTCGATTTTCGAGAAGTCGAGGATTTCGTTGATGATCCCCTGCAGGCTGTCGGCGGATTTTTCGATGGTGCCCAGGTAGTCCTGTTGGCGCGGGGTCAACTCGCTTTTTTGCAGCAAATTGGTGAAGCCGAGAATGCCGTTGAGTGGGGTGCGGATCTCATGGCTCATGTTGGCGAGGAACTCGGATTTGATCCGGCTCGCTTCCAGGGCTTCCTTGCGCGCGAAGTCCAGTTCGATGTTCTGGATTTCGATGGTTTCCAGGTTCTGCCGGACGTCTTCGGTGGCTTGGTCGATGCTGTGTTGCAGTTCTTCCTGGGCGTTTTGCAGCGACTCGGCCATGCGGTTGATGCCCGAGGCCAGCTCGTCCATTTCGTGGCTGCCGAGTGGCGGCAGGCGGGTTTCCAAACGGCCTTCTTTGAGTTGGCTGACGCTCTGCTTGATCCGTCGCAGCGGCTCGTTGATCGTGCGGCTCATGTGCAGGGCCAGCAGCGCAGTGACGCCTAGGCCAGTGACAATCAACAACAGGCTGGTGACCAGGCTGCGGTAGCCGCGCAGCAAGGTGCCGTGGTGTGACAACTCCAGTTCGACCCAGCCCAGCAGGCGTTCGGGGTCATCCGCTATCGGGTCGCCGGCCAGGCTGCGATGGCGGCCGAACACTGGCAGCAGAAAGCGCGTGGCATCATTCCCACTGCGCTGTAGCAACCGGTTGCCTTCACCCTCAGGCGTCGGGTTGAGCATGCTCGGGCCGGCGTGCGCCAGGTGCGCGTGCTCGGCGGAGAGAAAGCGCACGGCGCGCACATCCGGCTGATCCAGGGACTCGCTGGCGATCCGGTTGAGCAGCTGGGTATCTTGGCGTGCCAACGCGGGGGCGGCCAGTGGGGCCAGTTGCTCGACGATCATCTGCCCGCGCTGGAGTAACTGCGCGTGCAGGTCGGACAGCTGCACCCAGGTGAAGTAACCACCCAGCACCAGCGCCAATAAGCTGGTGGGCAGCAGGGTGAGCAGTAACACGCGGCCCTTGATGCCAAGATCCTTGAACACAATCATCCTCCCGCGTTGCGTTGGTTCTATGAACTCAGGCCGGCAGTGTAGCGCTTGCCCTTGTGCGAACAAGAGGCGAGCGCCTTCCTTATAACAACCTGTAATAAGCCTCCGTGTTCGTGTGTTATGGCGCCCGGCAGTTTGCCGTTATCATGGGTGCCCCCTGCGTCCGGATTGCGAACCCCGCCATGACCCTGCAGTACCCCACTATCGCCGATTGCGTCGGCAACACTCCGCTGGTGCGCCTGCAACGCCTGCCAGGTGCAACCAGCAACACCTTGTTGGTGAAATTGGAAGGCAATAACCCGGCGGGCTCGGTGAAAGACCGCCCGGCGCTGTCGATGATCACTCGCGCCGAACTCAGTGGTACGGTCAAGCCTGGCGATACCTTGATCGAAGCGACCTCCGGCAACACCGGTATTGCGCTGGCCATGGTCGCCGCGATCAAGGGTTACCGGATGATCCTGATCATGCCGGACAACATGAGCGCCGAGCGCAAGGCGGCGATGACCGCCTATGGCGCCGAGTTGATCATCGTCAGCAAGGAAGAGGGCATGGAAGGTGCTCGCGACCTGGCTGAGCGCATGCAGGCCGAAGGCAAGGGCAAGGTGCTCGATCAGTTTGCCAATGGCGATAACCCGATCGCGCATTACAACGGTACTGGTGCGGAGATCTGGCGCCAGACCCAGGGCAGCATTACTCACTTCATCAGTTCCATGGGTACCACCGGCACCATCATGGGTGTGTCGCGTTACCTCAAGGAGCAGAACCCGGCGATCCAGATCGTCGGTTTGCAGCCGATGGAAGGCTCGGCGATTCCGGGTATCCGCCGCTGGCCAGAGGAGTATCTGCCGAAGATTTATCAGGCCGAGCGCGTCGATCGCATCGTCGATATGTTGCAGAGCGAAGCGGAAGACGTGATGCGCCGGCTGGCCCGTGAGGAAGGCATCTTCTGTGGTGTTTCTTCCGGTGGCGCGGTGGCAGCCGCTTTGCGCTTGTCGCGTGAAGTGGAGAATGCCGTCATCGTGGCGATCATCTGCGACCGCGGCGACCGTTATCTATCCACCGGCGTCTATGATGACCCACGTTAATCATGGCTAAACGTAGCGGCGATTTGCGCTTCCAGCCGAGCGGCGGTACTCGCGCGCCGCAAATCCCGGTCGGCAAGAAACAGCGCTTGACCATCGAGCGCCTGGCCAATGACGGCCGCGGCATCGCCTTTTTTGAGGGACGTACCTGGTTCGTCGCCGGCGCACTGCCGGATGAGCAGGTGGAGGCCCGCGTGCTCGGTGCCCGCAGCCAGGTTGTTGATGCACGTGCCGAACGGATTTTCACCACTGCTCCGCAGCGGCGTGTCGCGCCCTGTGCCCATGCGGGACGCTGTGGCGGCTGCACCTTGCAGCACCTACCGCATAGCGAGCAGTTGGTCTTGAAACAGCGCCTGTTGGCCGAGCAACTGAGTCGAATCGCCGGGCTGCAGCCGGACGAGTGGGCGCCGGCGCTGGTCGGTCCAGAGTTCGCTTATCGCCGCCGCGCGCGCATTGCGGTGCGCTGGGATGCCAAGGCCAAGCAGTTGGATGTGGGCTTTCGCGCGGCGGCCAGTCAGGACATCGTGGCCATCACCGATTGTCTGGTACTGGTACCGCCCTTGCAGCCGATTATTCGCGCGCTACCGCAGCTGCTGCGCGGCTTGGCAAAACCGCAAGCGCTGGGGCATGTCGAGCTGTTCAGTGGCACGGCCAGTGCAGTTTTGGTGCGGCATACCGCGCCGTTGCTGGACGCTGACCTGGCGTTGTTGCAGGCCTTTTGTGCCGAGCACAGCGCGCAACTGTGGCTGCATGGCGTCGGTGAGCCGCAGCCGGTCGATCCCTCGCAAGCGCTGGGTTATCGGTTGGCGGCATGGGACCTGCAGTTGGAATATCGCCCCGGCGATTTCGTTCAGGTGAATGCGCCGGTGAATGAGGCAATGATCGCGCAGGCGCTAGACTGGTTAGCGCCGCAACGCGATGAGCGGGTGTTGGATCTGTTCTGTGGCCTGGGCAATTTCGCCCTGCCGCTGGCGCGCCAGGTGCGCGAAGTGGTGGCGGTGGAAGGTGTCGCGGCCATGGTTGAACGGGCGGCGGGTAACGCTGCGGCCAATGGTCTGCACAACGCGCACTTTTTTCAGGCGGACTTGTCGAGCCCGCTGGCCGATGCCTCTTGGGCGGCACAAGGTTTCTCTGCTGTACTGCTAGACCCGCCACGCGATGGCGCGCTGGAAGTCGTCCAGCAAATCGGCGCTTTGCGCGCCAAGCGAGTGCTGTATGTGTCCTGCAATCCGGCAACTCTGGCACGCGATGCGGCTGAGTTGGTGCGGCAGGGCTACCGGCTGAAACGTGCCGGAATACTCGATATGTTTCCACAGACGGCACATGTCGAGGCGATGGCGTTATTCGAGGCGAACTAGGAAGTTCGCGTAATCCGACTAGCCCAGAGAAGGCTGGCGATTTTCTATGAATTCAGGCGGCGTGTTTGCCGCACGCCGTAGGGAAGGTAAACGATGGTACAGGTTAGGGCGCACCACCCGATCCATACGGACGGCAGCATCAACCTAGAGGCCTGGCTCGATCATGTGCTCAGCGTCGATCCGGCGTTGGATCGTGAGGCCTTGAAGGCGGCTTGTGAGTTCGCCCGTGAGGCCGAGCAGCAAGCCAATGCCGCACAGAATCTGTGGGCCGAAGGCACCTCCAGTTTCCGCACTGGCCTGGAGATCGCCGTAATCCTCGCCGACCTCAAGCTCGATCAGGATTCCCTGGTCGCGGCAGTCATTTATCGCGGAGTGCGCGAAGGCAAGATTGCCCTGGCTTCGGTCCATCAGCGCTTCGGCGCGGTGGTCGCCAAGCTGATCGAAGGCGTGCTGCGCATGGCGGCGATCAGCGCCAGCCTCAGCCCGCGCGAGTCCCTGGTGCTCGGCACCCAGGTTCAGGTGGACAACCTGCGCAAGATGCTGGTGGCGATGGTCGACGATGTCCGCGTCGCGCTGATCAAGCTGGCCGAACGCACCTGCGCGATCCGCGCTATCAAGCACGCCGATGACGAAAAGCGTCATCGGGTGGCTCGCGAAGTCTTCGATATTTATGCCCCGCTGGCGCACCGACTGGGCATCGGCCATATCAAGTGGGAGCTGGAAGATCTGTCCTTCCGCTACCTGGAGCCTGAGCAATACAAACAGATCGCCAAGCTACTGCACGAACGGCGGCTGGATCGTGAGCGGTTTATTACCGAGGTGATGACGCAGCTCAAAACCGAGCTGGCCGCCACCGGCGTGCAGGCCGATATCAGCGGGCGGGCCAAACACATCTATTCGATCTGGCGCAAAATGCAGCGCAAAGGTCTGGAGTTCAGCCAGATCTATGACGTGCGTGCGTTGCGCGTGCTGGTGCCAGAGATGCGCGACTGCTACACCGCGCTGGGCATCGTGCATACCCTCTGGCGGCACATCCCGAAAGAGTTCGACGACTACATCGCCAACCCGAAAGAGAATGGCTACCGCTCGCTGCATACCGCGGTGATCGGCCCGGAGGGCAAGGTGCTGGAAGTGCAGATTCGCACCCACGCCATGCACGAAGAGGCCGAGTTGGGCGTTTGCGCGCACTGGCGCTACAAAGGCACCGACGTCAAATCCGGCTCCAACCATTACGAAGAGAAAATCTCCTGGCTACGCCAGGTCCTCGAATGGCACGAGGAACTCGGCGATATCGGCGGCCTGGCCGAGCAGTTGCGGGTGGATATCGAGCCGGATCGGGTCTACGTATTCACCCCGCACGGTCACGCCATCGACCTGCCCAAAGGTGCGACGCCGCTGGACTTCGCCTACCGTGTGCACACCGAAATCGGCCACAACTGCCGCGGTGCCAAGATCAACGGGCGCATCGTGCCGCTCAACTACAGCCTGCAGACCGGCGAGCAGGTGGAAATCATCACCAGTAAGCACGGCACGCCGAGTCGCGACTGGCTTAACACTAACCTCGGCTATGTCACCACCTCGCGGGCGCGGGCGAAGATCGTGCATTGGTTCAAGTTGCAGGATCGCGACCAGAATGTCGCTGCCGGCAAGGCTTTGCTCGAGCGGGAACTGAGTCGCATGGCACTGCCGCACGTGGACTACGGGCGCCTGGCGGAGAAGGCCAACCTGAAAACCGCCGAGGATCTGTTTGCCGCCCTCGGTGCCGGTGATCTGCGTCTGGCGCCTCTGGTCAACGCCGCACAGCAACTGGTCGAGCCGGAGCGTGGCCACGAGCAACTGGAGCTGATCCCGCGCCGGCCCACCGGTCACAAGCCGGGCAAGCGCGGTGATATCCAGATCCAGGGCGTCGGCAACCTGCTGACGCAGATGGCCGGTTGCTGCCAGCCGCTGCCGGGCGATGCGATCGTCGGTTACATCACGCTCGGACGTGGCGTCAGCATCCATCGCCAGGACTGCGCCTCGGTGCTGCAACTGAGCGGGCGTGAGCCGGAGCGGATTATCCAGGTCAGTTGGGGCCCGGTGCCGGTGCAGACCTATCCGGTGGACATCATCATCCGCGCCTACGACCGCTCAGGCTTGTTGCGCGACGTTACCCAAGTGCTGCTCAACGAGAAGATCAACGTGCTGGCGGTCAACACTCGCTCGAACAAGGAGGACAACACCGCCGCCATGTCGTTGACCGTCGAAATTCCGGGATTGGATGCGCTCGGTCGTCTGTTGGGGCGGATTTCCCAGTTGCCGAATATCATCGAGGCCCGTCGCAACCGAGCTTCTTGAGCTGCTGCGCTCGACCTGGCGTTGTTGAAGGCCTTCCGAAAAATGCTCATTGGCTAGAGCCAACTCCGCTTTTTCGGAAGGTCTTCGCCTAGCCAGCTCTTCGCTCGCGACGCTCAAGTGTATGGAGTAGTCAGTGTATAAACTTGAAGATCTGCTGCACCTGATGGCCCGCCTGCGCGATCCGCAGTACGGCTGCCCTTGGGATCTCAAACAGAGCTACGCCACCATAGTCCCCCACACTATCGAGGAGGCTTATGAGGTCGCCGACGCCATCGAGCGCGGTGACTTCGAGCATCTGCCCGGCGAACTCGGCGACTTGCTGTTTCAGGTGGTGTATTACAGCCAGTTGGCCCAAGAAGAAGGGCGTTTCGAGTTCGCCGCGGTAGTGGATGGCATCACCCGCAAGCTGATTCGCCGCCATCCCCATGTGTTCCCGGATGGCGACCTGTACGGCGCGCCAGATGTGGCCAAGCTGGAAGAGGCGGCGGTCAAGCAGCGCTGGGAAGAGTTGAAAGCCGAAGAACGCGCGGAGAAAGCCGCAGTTCCTGAGCAACTGTCATTACTGGATGACGTGCCGACGGCGTTGCCGGCCTTGTCCCGTGCGGTCAAGTTGCAGAAGCGCGCGGCCCAGGTCGGTTTCGATTGGCCGCAGGCGTTGCCGGTGGTGGATAAGGTTCGCGAAGAGCTGGACGAAGTGCTGGAGGCCATGAGCGAGAACGACCCCCAGGCGATGGCCGAGGAAATTGGTGATCTGTTGTTCGTGGTCGTTAACCTGGCCCGGCACCTGAAGGTCGACCCGGAAACTGCGCTGCGCAGCGCCAATGGCAAGTTCGAGCGACGCTTTCGATTTATCGAACAGGCATTGCGCGAAACCCGCCGACCCATTGAAAATTGCAGCCTCGAAGAACTGGATGCCCTCTGGGGCGAGGCCAAACGTCAGGAACAGGACAGCCTAGGTTGCGGTTCATAGTGCGTAGGGTGGGTACCCCCCAATTGGTCATCGGGTTGGATAATCAGGTTGTGGCGTTTAGCTGCGCCGCCGATGGGTTTCACCCACCCTACATTTCAAATTCATTGTAAGGCGCAGGTTATGAGTCTTTCTCTCCGCGACCAATTGCTGAAAGCCGGTCTGGTCAACCAAAAGCAGGCCAAACAGGTCGGCAAAGAAAAACAGAAGCAGAAACGCTTGGAGCACAAGGGCCAAATCGAGGTCGACGATTCGCAGAAGCGTGCTGCCTTGCAAGCCATGGCCGAGAAGGCTGCGCGCGATCAGGAACTGAACCGTCAGCAGCAGGAAAAGGCACAGAAGAAGGCCGAGGCTGCGCAGATCAAACAACTGATCGAGCAGAGCCGTCTACCTAAGTTGACCACCGAGGATTACTACAATTTTGTCGACGATAAGAAGGTCAAGCGCCTCTCCGTCAACAACCTGATGCGTGACAAGCTGAGCCGTGGTTCTTTGGCCATCGTTCAGCATGGCGGTGGTTATGAAGTGATCCCGCGTGAGGCCGCCTTGAAGATTCAAGAGCGCGATCCGCGTCGCGTGATACTGCTCAACACCCCGACCGAAGCGCCGGATGCGGACGATCCGTATGCGGCATATCAGGTGCCTGATGATCTGATGTGGTGAGGTTGAAATGCTGAAAAGCCGGGCAATGCCCGGCGTTTTTGTTGAGTTTTGGCCTTGTTTGCTTGGGTTTTTAAAGGGGGTTGAGTTATGTCCCCCCATTTGTCCCCCCACATAGGTCTTGCGTAGGAGGTGCAGTTCAGAAAACAGCTATTGCTTTGTAGGTGGTCGGGTGAACAGTTGCAAATGGCGCGTGGCGTTTGTCGAGGGGTATGGCGCGCCGGACTGGATGAAGCCAAGTCTGGTTAGCGTACGATGCATGAGGGTATTGTCTGTGTGAGAGGTGGCAAATATTCCTTGTCCTTCAGCAAAAGCCATAGCGGCTTGTGAGAGGTTTTGTGCGAAACCGTTGCCTCTGGCTTCTGGTGCGATAAAAACCCAGCCCAGTTCATACGGGAATGATGATGGGTGCAGCGCTGTCTTCGAGGTTGACGCAATTCGGGTTCGATAACCCGGATCGGGAGGGTGTTTTTAGTTTTGTGTAAACGGTCATTTGGCAGGAGACTGCCTACCCCAAGGAATTCCAATGACCGTACCGAAACGCACCAAACGGACCAAGCCCGATCCAGAGCTGCTCAAATTAGCCGACAGCTTGCTGGTCAACTACAAGAAATCTGAAGACCTCATCGGCGAAAACGGCCTGCTCAAGCAGCTCACCAAGATGCTGGTCGAGCGAGCGCTTGAGTCCGAGATGACCGAACACTTGGGGCACGCCAAAAGCGGGGCGGTCACCAACACCGCCGCAAACGCCCGCAACGGCCACAGCGGCAAGACCCTCAAAGGTGATTTCGGCGAATTGACGCTCGAGATCCCTCGCGACCGACAGGCTTCGTTCGAACCGCAACTCGTCGCCAAGCACCAAACCCGCTGGACCGGATTCGACGACAAGGTCATCTCCCTGTACGCCCGCGGCCTGAGCGTGCGAGAGATCCAGGCGCACCTGGAGGAAATGTACGGCGCCGAGGTCTCTCCCAGCCTGATCTCGGCCATCACCGACGCGGTGAGTGAGGAGGTCAAGCTCTGGCAGGCGCGGCCGCTGGATGCGCTCTACCCGATCCTCTACCTGGACTGTATTCACGTCAAAGTGCGCGATGCCGGCGCGGTGCGCAACAAGGCGGTTTACCTGGCCATCGGCGTCAACCTGGCCGGTCACAAGGAAGTGCTGGGCTTATGGATTGCCCAGACCGAGGGCGCCAAGTTCTGGCTACAGGTGGTCACCGAACTTAAGAACCGTGGCGTGCAGGACATCTTCATCGCCTGCGTGGACGGCCTCAAGGGCTTCCCGGAAGCGATTGAAACGGTCTACCCGAAGGCTGCCGTCCAGCTCTGCATCGTGCACATGGTGCGCAACAGCCTGAACTTCGTGTCGTGGAAACGGCAAAAGGAGGTGGCCGCCGATCTCAAGCTAATTTACACCTCGACGACTGTCGAACTGGCCGAACAAAGGCTCTGCGATTTTGAAGCTAAATGGGATGCTGAATACCAGTCGATCAGCCTGTCCTGGCGGCGGAACTGGGCGCGAGTCATACCGTTTTTCGATTATCCGGCCGAGATCCGCAAGGTGATCTACACCACCAACGCCATCGAATCGATCAACATGAGCCTGCGCAAAGTGATCAAGACCCGCGCTTCATTTCCGACTGACGATGCGGTCATGAAGTTGTTTTATCTGGCGCTGAACAACATCAGCAAGAAGTGGACGATGCCGATCCGGGACTGGAAAGCGGCCTTGAATCGCTTCAGTATCCAGTTCGAAGATCGGCTGTTGCCGGTTTAACCGAGATCCCGTTTACACAAAATCCCGTACACCCCCCGGATCGGGATGTTTGAGTCCAGCAACCCCGGCAAGATGACCGTCAACCTCAAGGAACGCTAATTGTGCAGCCCCTCTTATACGCCTTGCCAGTCCGGCAGATACGACCTCGCCGCCTCTCTCGACAAGGCTCATGAACTCCCGAATCTCCGCGTCGGAGCAAGCGCAAGGCTTTTTGGCAAAGAAATTGTGCCGTATGGTCATGCTACCCTGCGTTTGTCTAGGGGCTCTGGGCTATCCCAGGATTTTTTGTGATGAGACGATCGTTACGATAAACCACGTCGCCAATTTTGCTAGAGGGAATATCGGGCAATTGTGTGGGGGCAGATCATGAAGGGACCTCTGCTGATCTCGGGTTATTAGCTTGAATGCTGTGATGGGTGCGGGAAATGAACTCAACAGCATCCCCGTTGTCTCTCCTCTCGCTCGCTAGCCCAATTCTGAACCATTGCAAAAACGGATGAGTTTTAGGACGTTTCCTACAGCAATTTTTTCGCAGCCTTGTTAGCGTACTTAAAAAACGAGCTTGTGATGGCTCGGTGCGGCTTGTTCAGTGTGCCTTCGGCACCACCATGGTTGTGATAACCCCCCGTGCGTCGCCACGGTGAAAAGGAACAATGGATGTTCAACGCTTTTCCGCAAACGCTATTCAGTTTGACCCTTAACGGTGTCAAGCATGCCCTTCAAGTCCTTGTCGTCATCGGCAATGAGCCCATCGGTAAACCTGCGTATTCGACGTTGACCCGGCCAGCAAGCGGCCAGGCCATACCCGAAGCATTGCTCCGAATGTTCAACGATGGTGCCTGTGACGCTCACAAGTCGGTTGCTGTACCTCGTTAGGTGCTTGCGTTAAGTATCGGCCCCGTTAAGCGGTTGAGGTTCGTTTCCCCGCGTAGCGTCCATTATTTTGACTAGGGAGCAGTTATATGCGTCAAAGGGATTTGAGATTCACCTTCTCCGTGCTGTCCGGCCGGATGGAGTTCGAGGTCGTAGAGTTCACCCTGGAAGAAGCGATTTCCGAGCCTTACCGACTGACGCTCGAACTGGCCAGTAACAACCCCACTATCGATTTTGCTCAGGTTCTCGATCAGCCGGCGTTGCTGACGATCTGGAAAGGCACCACGGCTGTCCGCCATGTCCATGGCCTGGTCTCCAGCTTCACCCAGGGTAAAACCGGGTTTCGCCGTACACGTTACCGCCTCGTGGTCGAACCGCAGCTTGCCCGGCTTGGTCTGAGTTCCGACTGGCGGATCTTCCAGCAAAAAAGCGTGCCCGAAATACTCAAATCGGTATTGGCCGAGCAGGGCATTCTGGACTATCAGCCAAACATCCATACCGAGCACCTGCCTCGCGAATACTGTGCCCAAGCCGGTGACACTGACCTTTATTGGTTCGATCGGCTTTCTACGGAAGAAGGCTTGTTCTACTACTTCAAATCCGACGCGACTTCTCACACGCTGATCCAGAGCGACAAACTCTACGTTCAGGAGCGCATCCAGGGTGATCCGGTGCTGTACAGCGCACAGCCGGCGGGAGATGCTGAACGGCCAGTGCTCTATGCGTTCAGTTACACGGAAAATGTCCGCACGGCCGAGCAGACGCAGCGTGACTACACCTTCAAACGTCCCGCTTTCAACCAGCAACAGCGTCTCGCCGGCGAAGACCTGGAACATCAGGCTTCGCACTATGAGCGCTACGATTATCCGGGGCGGTACAAGGCCAGCGCTGCTGGCAAACCCTTCACTGAAAACCGCTTGCGGGGCCACCGTCGGGACGCGCAAATCGCCATGGTCGAAGGTGACGATCCGCGCTTGATTCCGGGCCTTTCCTTCCAGTTGACGGGCCACCCCCGGGAAGATTTCAACCGTTGGTGGCGGTCGGTGCGGATCACCCACAGAGGTGTGCAGCACGCCAGTCAGCAGGAAGAGTCCGCCGACGCCGAAATGGGGGTGAGCTACGATTTCACCGCCGAGATCATTCCTGAACAAATGGAGTGGCGCCCACTGCCCCTGCCTAAGCCCCGTATTGACGGGCCGCAGGTCGCGAGTGTGGTGGGCCCCCAAGGAGAGGAGATACACACGGATGAGTTTGGCCGGGTAAAGGTTCAATTCTCATGGGACCGGGAAGGCAAGAACAATGACTTCAGTTCCTGCTGGGTCCGGGTCTCGCAGAATTGGGCCGGCGCCGACTGGGGGCATATGGCAATCCCCCGCATTGGTCAGGAAGTCATCGTTGACTACCTAGACGGCGATTGTGACCAGCCGATCATTACCGGCCGCACTTACCGTGCGAGCAACATGCCGCCGTACCAGCTACCGAATCACAAGATCCTCAGCACCATCAAGAGCAAGGAATACAAAGGCAGCCGCGCCAACGAATTGCGCATCGATGACACCACCAAGGAAATCAGCGCAGCCCTGATGAGCGATCACGGCAGTACCGCCTTACACCTGGGGTATCTGACTCACCCGCGTCCCGACGGTGGCGCTCCGCGTGGTGAAGGTTTCGAGCTGCGTACCGACGAGCATGGTGCAATGCGAGCGGCCAAGGGCCTGCTGCTCAGCACCGAAGAACAGCTGAATGCCAGCGGTGGTCACCTGAACCGTGTCACTGCCGTTCAGGTATTGGAGGCGGCTCTGCAACTGGCCAAGGAATTGGGCGACTACGCTGCAGACCATGAAGGTGTTGGTCATGACACCGAGCCTCAGAAGACGCTCAGTGAAGCGATTCGTGACTTGGGGCACGGAGCAAACGATGAGTCGGACAAGACCAACGGCGGCAAACCAGCCATTGCCCTGAGCGGTCAGGCCGGTATCGCTGCAGTGTCTCCTAACAGCGTCACGCTGGCGGCCGGCGAGCATATCGACAGCGTGGCCCAGCAGAACCAGCAACTGACTTCAGGGCAGAAGTTCGTGGTCAACGCCGGCACCGACCTCGGGTTGTTCGCGCAAAGTGGTGAGATGCGCCACATCACCCACCAGGGGCTGATGCTATTGCAGGCGCAGAAGAACAACATCCGCCTGGAGGCGGACCAGAGTATGGAGGTCAGTGCGAGCAACCAGCATGTATTGGTCTCCGCCAAGGAGCACATCACCCTGATGTGCGGTGGCGCTTACCTCACCCTCAAAGGGGGCAACATCGAGCTGGGCATGCCGGGCAACTTTACCGTCAAGGCGGCTAAACACAGCATGCTGGGTGGCGCGAGTCTCGATACCGAGCTGCCGAAGTTCAAGGTGGGGGATACCCAACGGCGTTTCATGCTCAAGCAGATCGATGGCCAATCAGCGATGCCTAATGTGCCCTACAAAATCACCATGGCCAATGGTGAGATTGTCGAAGGCACCACTGATGCAACAGGGGCCACTCAGTTACTGCAGAAAGATGCGATGAACATCGCCAGTGTGCGCATGATGCTTTCAAAGGCTGGCGTATAAAAATCCAGAGCGGGTGGGCACAGCGGATTCGTAGCGGCCCCCAAATTCAGACAGCTGCCTGGACAGAAGGATAACCAGGCAGAAGCAAGGAGAGCACCAATGAATGATGCGGTTCGGATGAGAACAATCAGTTCAGGCAAGGCCATCACTCTGCCTGGCGGTGGTGACGTACATCTGATTGCAACTCCGCCCAAACCTTGCGTGACCATCGTCGTGCATGGGGTCAACGATCTTGCCGGTTGTTACGAGCGTATCGAGCGTGGCCTGTGCCAAGGGCTGAACGAACGCCTGGATATGCCGCAGACCCTGCCTAACGGCGCCAGTAACCCTGGTTACCTGATGTCGGCTGGATACAGCCTGCCCACTGACGATGACGGTAAAGCGAGCAACCCCGATGCTGTGTACTACCGGCGCAAGTTCAGTGCTTCCAGCGACGGTGGTTCAACCCGTAGTGTGGTTATCCCTTTCTATTGGGGGTTCCGCGAGGAAGAGGAGCAGATCAAAAAGACCGAGCCCCATGGGGAATGGTTGGATCGTAACAATAACCGTCTGGATAAGGCCGGTACCAAGGAGGGTGGGCAGTTCGTCAATGCCACCACTAACTTGCCGGATATGTGGGGTAAGGGTTTCAACGGCATGCTGTTCGGCTTCATTCCCATCGACGCGCTGGGCGGTACCACGACCCATCCGCTGTTCTCTGCCCCTAGCCGTCGTTATATGGTGCTCGCCGCCATGCGCCTGGCCGTGCTGGTCAGGATCATTCGCAAGCGTTATCCGAATGACACCATCAACGTGGTTGGTCACAGTCAGGGCACGCTGCTCACCCTGTTGGCCCATGCATTCCTCAAGGATGACGAGATAAAACCGGCTGATGGGGTGATCATGCTCAACTCACCCTATAGCCTGTTTGAGCCATTTACCGAGTCACTTCAGACGAATTATCAGCAGACGACCCAGGCGCGCATTGCCACTCTCAACGGCATTCTTCAGTTCATTGCGGGAACCCCAAACCCTGTTCCAGCGTTATCGAGTATTGCGCTGAAAAATTGCCAAGGTTACGGCGCCATTGGCGGGCCCGGCTGGAGCGGCGGCGCAGCGTCTCAAGCCAACATCCGTGGAGAGCCCATATCGTTTAACGAGCGGGATAACCGTGGTTGCACCTACCTGTATTTCACTCCCCAAGATCAAACTGTAGGTCTTAGCAACGTCCAGGGAATCGGATGGCGAGGTGTTGGGGATACCGTCAATGGATTGCCCGCGCGCACGGCGCTGCCACTGCGTTTCCATCAGCGCGTATTCACCCTGCGTAAGCGCAATGGCCAGAAGGAAGAAATCGGTAAACACGCTCCTCCCTATGTTTACCCCTTGATGATTGAGGGGGAGTCTTCTTGGGAGGACACCGGTTTGGGATGGAAGGACAGGAACATACAAAACGCCAAGTTCAAAAAAGGTGACAGCGTGATGCTGACCGCCGCCCAATTACCAGTGCCGGCCAAGGCGGACTTTTCCGCTGACGGTTCCGTTGCCGAGCCGGGGGAGAACTCAAACAGTGGCGTGTACCAGGCCAAGGATAAACTCGACCCTATCGATGCCGCCATCGGTGTGAGTAATAAAGGTTGGAAGGCCAAGGACACTCGTCATGCCCGGCAGGAGACCCTGGATGAGCAAACGGCGTTCAAGTATGGGCGTGATGCTGGCAGTGTCGAGAAGTCCCTCAATGAAGGCAAGGAGACGGCACAAACCGCCCACGTCTTTACATTCCGGGCGTTAGGCAATGGTCAGGTATTGGTCACTCGTGGAGAAACCCCTTACGAGGCGCGTCTGCGATTGCAGGGCGAGGGTTATCAAGAGGCTTTGTCGTTTCACTCCGCGATTCCGAATAACCCGGAGCACAGCCGGCAGGTGCTGGCGTATGACGTGGCCATCGGCGCGGGGGAGAGCGTTGATGACACGACCTTCTATGCCTATCTCTGCCGAGTGGCCGATTGGCGCCTGAATTGGAAAAGCACACGTACCAACGGAAGAGCACAACTTGATTCAGATATCGATAATGATCTACCAGACGAAGAGGTAGAGAAACTCTATCTTCAAGAGGAGCCCAAGAGTCGTGACCTGATTGACTCTACGGCAAGGTACCGCACGAGTGGTGCGCTGCCGGCCATCGTAAACGACAACATGCCGACTCTGGTGGCTAGCCAGTCTCGGGCGGGACGTATAGCGGGCAAATCCGTTAGTTTTGGAGAGACTGTCTGATGCGCCGTTTGCTTGCGTGCGGTGCACTCTCCGGCCTGCTGTTGACCAGCCATCTGGTTCAGGCTGCCGAGCCTCCTTTGACGACCATGCGCTGCTTTGCCAGCCAGGCCACGCCTGTGGCTGCCTATCCCTCTTCCCATAAGGCCTCTGCCATGTCTGCTGACGCTCGTTATCGTGCTCCGACCACTTCATCTCGCCTGGAAACCCTGGATGTGCTCAGCATCGGCATGAGCCTGGATGTATTTCGTCAAGGTCAGGCCTGGCAGACGTTGCAAGAGCAGAATGCAAAACAGCCAGAGGCTCTACATGTTGGCAGTATTCTGCCTATGGACCCGAAGAAGTACCCAGTGACTGCCGATGACAAGGATATGGCCTCTGAAAAACGGGAAACGGATGCGCTGGAGCTAGGGTTGCGAAACTTCATGGAAAAGTGGCCGATCCCTACCATCACAGTGGTTCGTGGTTGGAGTCCCAAAACACCGAATCTGCGTTTCACTCCTGAAAGAACGCAGGAAAGCCTGTCTGTCATGGTCAACGATATGCGGAGCCCGGCGGGATTGCATTGGCACCGCATTCGTAATTTACAGGACGGCATAGTCTGCAATGACACCCCCGAAGGGGTGGTGGAATCTCTGTTCCAGATATTCGAGCGTAATCCGGACCTTCCTGCGTTGCTGGTATACGTTAACGAGGGGTTCAACATGGCCTTGTCATTGACGACCAAGGGTAATAAGCCCATAGGGCTTGGGACCGGACCTCGGCAACCTGGTGAACTCACGGACTCAATAGTCGCCATGGTCGTCGGTCGTCCCGAACGTGTCGAATGGTTGCGTTACTACGCCCAGTTCGCCAAGGTCAACGACAATAAAATTGACCCCGAATTCAGAGGCTGGGGCTTGCGTAAACCCGCGGTGGAATTCCAGCCATCGGAGTTCATTCCACAGCCCTGGACCCAACGCGCTTTCGAGCAATGGGATGCGCTGCCGGTACTGGCCAAAATTCACCGCCCTGTCATGGTGTCGCTGCAACGCCCCGATACTGGCGAGCGTCTGAAGCGCGAGGCCCTGACCGCCCAGTTAGCTGCTGGCTGGCAAAAAGCTATAGATGGGCTCACTCCGAAGCCTGCTCGGTTGTTCTACGATGGCGGTTTGAATGCGGCCCCTCTCGCTGAACTGCTGCCCGCCCTGAAGGCCGCTCACAGCCCGCTTGACCTGCTTGAATCACGGGAGAGCTACGATCTCACCCAACGACTGGGTGACACAGGGGCGGCTTCGCCTTTTGTAGGAATCGCGCTGGCCACCATGGCCAGTTACCTGAATGCCGATACCAGCGTAGTCATGCCAATGCGCCGTCAGGACCAGGCGACGATCATCTCGATCACCTCGGCCACGCCGGGCAAGAAACCTGTCAGTAACCCTTTCGGGGTCAACCTGATGCCGCAGACCGCCAGCAGCGATGACCCGGCTCCCAAAATACAGCCGGTGGGTAACCCTATCGTGTCACCAACTCCTAAGCCGCCAGTTGTGCAAACGGACTATGCCTTGGAGGAGTTTCTGGCTGACCTGAAGCCGAACAGCAACTGGATGGATGAGCTGTAAAGCCCCGTAGACATCAATACTTGTTGTGACGGGAGGCTGCTTGCCTCTGGATGATCGATTATCACGCATGAGCACTCATCCTTCGGTGGGCATTGTGCCCACCGAAGGAGACGTATCTGATCGTGCAACGGATAAGGAGCAGATATGGACGTCATCCGACTTGGCGACTCCACCAGTCATGGTGGAACCGTGATTGAAGCGTGCGTCCAGGATCTGTTCAATCTGCCCGCGTACTCGTCGGCGGTTCTCGTTTTGGTGGCCCAGATCGGTTGCAGCACCTTGAGTATCTGGGGAGTGCCAATCTCCTCGGCTGACAGTTTGCCGATGTGGTCAAACGCATACAGCTCCAGCTTTCGTAGCCAGCCTTTGCGCCACTTATCTGACCAGGTGCCCCCGTGTGCTTCGCAATACTCGGTGGCGAGCGTTTCAAACTTTAGTTGTTTTGCCTCGCTGGCGCGTTGAGCCTCGCGTTGGGCTGCGCGTTCGATGTCGCGAGCGGCTAGAGGATCTACACCATCGCTCAATTGGCTGCGTTTGGCGCTGGCTTCTTGTCTAGCTTTCTTGAGACTGACTTCAGGAAAGGAGCCCAGGCCATCTCCCTACGACGACCTGCCAGTTGGAAGCGAAGAAGCCAGGATTTACGCCCGGTAGGTTGACGACCAAGCGAAGCCCATCATCATCTTCATAGGTGCCGGCTTCAGTCAGGTTTTCGACTTGTTTCGGATTCAGTTTACCCATTTATTTTCCCCTGTCGTTACCTTTTATCCCCCCAGTTGTCCCCCCCCCCCACTTCATTGTCGGATGAGGTCAAATGACGTTGAACACAATCGGACAGGAGAATGCCTTAAGCCCTCGGAATAGCTAGGCTATCAGGAGGATATCTGGAAGAGTTAGGATTATTTCGGACAATAATAAAGCCGGGCTTGGCCCGGCTTTTTTATGCCTTGAGGATTATTCGCCGCGGCCTTTGACGGGCTGGCCGTCCACCGAGCCATCCTTAAGCATGATCTGGTATTCCTTGCCGTCCTTCTCGACTTGATGCAGGCGCACCAGCAGGAAGTCCCAATCCTTGGCGAACCAGAGCACGGTTTTGCGGCTGCTCTGCGTCGGGTCACGCACGCGCTCGACCTTGATCGCATCGACCAAGCCGGCCTTGGTGCTGACGGTCTCTTCGCCCAGCACGCGGAAGTCGTAGGTTTCGATCTCGTCGCCGTCGATCACTTGGTAGCTCATGCTCTTTTTGCCGGCCGCCACATCATGCTGGAGCACCAGTTGATAGGTCGACTTGTCCTGCAGGCCACGGTTGAGTGGCTGAGAAACTTGCTGGCCGCGGTCGGTGCCGATGATTTGCTTCGCGGTCCAGTCGAAATCGAACTCAACCTGTTTACCTTTGCCCAGACCGCTACGGTCGTAGTTGTAGGTCAGCGGCAGGAAGCTGTCATTCTCGATGCGGAAGGTGCTTTCCTCGGTGACGCTGGCGACCAGCATGGAGGCTTCAAAGTTGAGCAGCCAGCGCCCGTCATCTTGGCGCTTGAGGCTGCGCTCAGCGGTACCGCTTATGGGCAGCTGTTTCCAGTCCGCGGTGTAGCTGGCGGAGAAGGGTTTGAGCTCCAGGGCCTGCACCGGCAGGGTAAGCACGGCGAGGACGAACAGCAGGGCGCGACGCATAGAGTCTCCTAGGTTCGAATCAGGTGGCCGGTGGCCGGTAGGGGCTGGCCATCCAGCATTGCGACGTGTGGGCCAAGACGCAAGCGGCCTTCGGCAAACCAACGCACGGCCAATGGGTAAATGTAGTGTTCCTGCACATGCACGCGTTTGGCCAGGCTTTCCGGTGAGTCATCCGACTGTACCGGGATTACAGCTTGTACGACCAGAGGGCCCCCATCGAGTTCCTCGGTGACGAAGTGCACGCTGCAACCGTGTTCGTTGTCGCCAGCCTCCAACACCCGTTGATGGGTGTGCAGGCCTTTGTATTTGGGCAGCAGCGAGGGATGGATATTCAGCAGGCGACCTTGGTAGTGACGCACAAAGTCTGGGCTGAGGATGCGCATAAAGCCAGCCAGCACTACCAGTTGAGGGGTGAAAGTGTCGATCAGCTCAATCAGCGCCGCATCGAAGGCCTCACGGCCGACGAAGGCTTTGTGATCGAGGACTTGGGTGTCGATACCGGCGGCTTTCGCCCGCTCCAGGCCGTAGGCGTCGGCGCGGTTGGCGATCACCGCGCGAATCCGGGCCGGATTTTCACCGGCCTGGGTAGCGTCGATCAGCGCTTGCAGGTTACTGCCGGAGCCAGAGATCAGCACGACTACATCGCAGCGTGCCGGCATCAGTGACCTTTCAGGTTGTTCAGTACCACACGCTCTGCGCCTTGAGCGCTGGCGGCGATCTGGCCGATCAGCCAAGGCTGTTCGCCGGCCTCGCGCAGGGTTTGCAGTGCCGTTTCGACGTGCTCTTGAGCCACGCAGATGACCATGCCCACGCCGCAGTTGAGGACGCGGTGCATTTCCACTTCGTTGACGTTGCCTTGCTCTTGCAGCCAGTCGAACACCGCCGGGCGTTTCCAGCTGGCCACATCGACCACCGCTTGCGCGCCTTCAGGCAGCACGCGCGGGATGTTATCCAGCAGGCCGCCACCGGTGATATGGGCCATGGCTTTGACTGCGCCGGTGTCTTTGATCAGCTTGAGCAGCGGTTTGACGTAGATCCGGGTCGGTGCCATCAGCAGCTCGGTCAGCGGCTTGCCGTCGAGCTGGATGTTCTCGATGTCGGCGCCGGCGACTTCGATGATCTTGCGGATCAGCGAATAACCGTTGGAGTGCGGGCCGGAGGAGGGCAGGGCGATGAGGGCGTCGCCGGCCTGCACCTTGGAGCCGTCGATGATCTCGGCCTTCTCCACCACGCCGACGCAGAAGCCGGCCAGGTCGTAGTCTTCGCCTTCGTACATGCCCGGCATCTCGGCAGTTTCACCGCCGACCAGGGAGCAGCCGGCCAGCTCACAGCCGGCGCCAATGCCGGTGACCACTTGCGCGGCGGTGTCGACGTTGAGTTTGCCGGTGGCGTAGTAGTCGAGGAAGAACAGCGGCTCGGCGCCACACACCACCAAGTCATTGACGCACATGGCGACCAGGTCGATGCCGATACTGTCGTGCTTGTTCAGGTTCAGCGCCAGACGCAGCTTGGTGCCGACGCCGTCGGTGCCAGAGACCAGTACCGGCTGCTTGTAACCGGCCGGGATCTCGCAGAGAGCGCCGAAGCCGCCCAGGCCGCCCATCACTTCCGGACGTGCGGTGCGCTTGGCCACGCTTTTGATGCGCTCGACCAGGGCTTCGCCCGCATCGATATCTACACCGGCGTCCTTGTAGCTAATGGAGGGTTGCTTGCTCATAGATCCAGGCCTTTTAAAAGGGATGTTCGGGGATCGACCGGGTCAAGTTAAGTGAACACTGCTGCGGGTTGCGCGCGAGATATCAGTTGAAAACCGGCTGAAAAGCACCGTTTGCCTGTTTTCGCCTTTCTCTGCTGCGCTCGCGAGGTTTCACTGGACTTGAGGTACTGCCGAAGCCGGTCTGCGAAGGCGCGCGATTTTATCAGGCTTACCGGCAGGCGGCCATCAGAGCCTGTCGGCCGGTGCCAGTGGCAAGGCGCTGGCGGCGGCTGATCCGACGAACAGCCGCCAGTTAATCTGTCAGAGGCGGAACCGATCGACCGACTGCGAGAGCTTACCCGCCAGGCTGGACAGTTCATCGGTGGTCGCGGCGTTCTGGCCAATCACCCGGCTATTGCCTTCGGACATGTTGGCAATCATTTCCACCTGGTGGGCGATTTCGTTACTGGCCAGGCTCTGCTCGCCGATAGTCCGGGTAATGTCATTGACCAACTGAGTCGTATTCAGGGTCGCCTCGAGGATTTCGCGGATGGCGCGTTCGACGTCGGCGGTCACCGCCATGCCTTTGTCGACCTGCGCGACGCCGGCCTCCATGCTGCTGACGGCCTCGCGCGTGCTTTGCTGGATGCGCTCGACCATGCTGGCGATTTCCTGAGTGGAGACGCTGGTCCGGCCGGCCAGGCTGCGCACCTCGTCGGCAACCACGGCAAAGCCACGGCCTTGCTCGCCGGCACGGGCGGCCTCGATGGCGGCGTTCAGCGCCAGCAGGTTGGTTTGGTCGGCGATGCCCTTGATCACCTGAATGATGCTGAAAATCTGCTCGGACTCTTTGTCCAGGGTGCGGATCACGTGCGCCGACTGCTGCACCGAGCGGGCAATGCCATCCATGTCGTTGACCACCTGATGGATCACCTGGCCGCCATCCTTGGCCAGTTGCTCGGCCTGGCTGGCCATATTCAGTGCGCGTTCGGCGTGGCGGGTGATTTCCTCGATGCTCGCGGTCATTTCGCTGGCGGCGGCAGCCATGGTGCTGGCGGCCTCGCTTTGTTGCTGGCTGCTGCCGGCCACCTGATGGCAGCCGCTGCTCAATTGCTGGCTCATGCCACTGACACCCTGGGCATTGCTGCGGACCACCTCGATCATGCTGCGCAGGTCGCGCTGCATGGTCGCCAGGCTGCGAGTCAGTGTGCTGGCTTCATCCTGCTGTTCGGGCTCGGGCTCGGCTATGCGCTCGCTGAGGTTGCCCTGAGCAATGCCGTCGGCGATCCGGCTCGCGGACTGCAACGGGCCCATGATGCTGCGAATGATCCATCGCCCTTGGATGAGCAGCAGTAGCAAGCTGGCGATGAGCACGCTGGCGAGGGTGAAGTTGGCGCTGCTGATGACTTGCTGGGTGCCTTTGCTGGTGAGTTGGGTGTTGGTTTCGATCAGTTCGCTGAGGGCGGCCAACTCGTCTTCCAGTCGACTGAACGCGTTATTGAAAGTGGTCAGGTCTTGCTGCGCGGCATCCGGGTCGTTGAGCGCCAGCCCGACGATGCGTTCGCCAGCGCTGATGTAGGTATCGAGGCTGGGCCTGACTTTGTTCAGGCCGGCCTTGATGGTGTCGTTGAGCGGCAGTTTGAGGTTGTCGCCGAGTAATTCACGAAAGCGCGCCGCGTGCTCAGCGACAGAACTGCGCGCTTCTTCTTTGCTGGTGGTGCTTTTGCCCAGCCCTACCAGCATGGCGGAGAGCACATCGGCGCGCAGCGCGTCGTGCATCATGTCGGCTTCAAGGTGATTGCGCAGTGCAGTCAGACTGACCTCATTGTCATTCACTGCTTCAGCCATCTGGGTATTCCCCAGGTAACTGACCAGGCTCATGATCAGGGCGGTGAGCAGGCCGGTGCCCGTCAGCAATAGCAGGCGTAGTTTTATCGACATACTAAGTTTCCCCTTTAGGCATGTGCCTGGTTAGCTAAGTGGAGCTGGTACTGGGGTTTGTTTGTTCGAGTGAGTTATCGACTGCTTTAAACAGTTATTTAGGCCTGTTTCTGCCCGGCCCTGATTATTTCTGGCCCCGGCAAGTGTTGCCGGGGTCGAGGTGGCTGTTTAAGGTAGAGCCTTTCCTTCGCCCTTAAGCCTTGAGAGAGTCCAATGCGCGCCATTGCCCGCCTGTTTGTCCTCTGTCTGTCGCTGCTCAGCCTGCCTTCGTGGGCGGAAACGGTCGCTGACCTGTATCAGGTGCGCGAGCCAGTCGCCAGCCAGCAACCCGAGGAGCGTGCCGCGGCGCTGAGCCGCGCGTTGGACACGCTGGTGTTGCGTCTTACCGGTGATAGCAAGGCGTCACGCAGCCCGGCCCTGGCCGAATTGCGCAAGGATCCACAACAGTTGATCAGCCAGTACGGCTACGAAAGTGGTCCGCCACAGTTGCTGGTGGTCGACTTTGACCCGATCAGCAGCGACCGCAGCTTGCGTCAAGCCGGCTTGTCGTTATGGGGTTCCAACCGCCCGGCGATCCTGACGTGGTGGCTGAATAACGCCAGTGAAGGCGCCAGTCTGGTCGGTGACGGTCAAGCCAGCGCCGCGCCGTTGCGCCGTGCCGCCCAGCACCGTGGTTTGCCGCTGCGCCTGCCACTGGCTGATTTGAATGAGCAACTGGTCGCTACGGTGGAAAACCTCACTGCCACCCAGCCTGCGGCACTGCGTCCGGCCTCCGAGCGCTATGCGGCGGATGCCTTGCTGGCGGTCAATGCCCAAGAGGAGTCTGGACAGTGGCAGGCACAGTGGCGCCTATGGCTGGGCGATAGCCGCGAGCAAGGTACCGCCCAGGGCGCCGACGCAGATGCCCTGACGGATGCGGTCTTTTTGGCCGTCAGCGAGCGTTTGGCGCCGCACTTTGTCGCTGCTCCGGGTGCGGCCGAGCGTCTGACGCTGGAAGTGCAGGGCGCCAATCTGGTCCGCTACGCCGAGCTGCAACGCTTGCTTGAGCCGTTCGGCGCGCGGCTGCAGAAGGTTGAAGGTGAGCGTCTGACCTATGAGGTCACGGCCAGCGCCGAGCAGTTGCGGGCGCAATTGGCCCTGGCGCATCTACAGGAAATGCCGGCCGAGGCTGCACCGGTGGCGGCCGGACAGACCCCGACGTCTGTTGCGGCACCTGTGCAACGGCCGCGCGCGGATGTACTGCGTTACCGGTGGTAGTCATCCGGTTTGGCTGGGTAAATTTCCCGTTGCGAGGCTTTGGGCATGACTGATTCACGTCACTGGCTATGGATTGCCGGGCTGTTTCTGCTCGGTTGGTTGCTATACCTGCTGCACCCGATTCTTTCGCCTTTTCTGATTGGCGTGTTGCTGGCCTACATAGGCGATCCGCTGGTGGATCAGTTGGAGCGTTGGAAGCTCTCGCGCACCTGGGCGGTTGTCGTGGTGTTCGGCTTGTTCAGCCTGGTGTTACTGGTGTTGCTATTGGTGCTGCTGCCGATGCTGGGCAGGCAGTTGGTACGCCTCTATGAGTTGGCGCCGCAGATGCTCGACTGGTTGCAGCATACGGCCCTGCCTTGGGCGCAGGCGCAACTGGGTCTGGCGGATGGTTTCTGGCGTTTCGATCAGCTCAAGGCGGCTTTTTCCGAGCATCTGGGCAAGACCACCGACATTGTTGGGGCGGTGCTGGCGCAGGCCACCGCTTCGAGTTTGGCGTTGCTCGGTTGGCTGGGCAATTTTCTGCTGATTCCGGTGGTGAGCTTTTATCTGCTGCGGGACTGGGACGTGATGGTGGCTAAGATGCGTAGCCTGCTGCCACGTAACCGCGAAGGTTTTGTCGTGCAGTTGGTCGGCGAGTGTCATGAAGTATTGGGCGCCTTCCTGCGTGGCCAGTTACTGGTGATGCTGGCGCTGGGGGTGATCTACGCCAGCGGCTTGATGCTGGTGGGCCTGGAATTGGGTCTGCTGATTGGCCTGCTCGCCGGCTTGGCCAGCATCGTGCCCTACATGGGCTTTGTCGTTGGCATTGGCGCAGCGGTCACTGCCGGGCTGTTTCAGTTTGGTGGTGAGCTTTATCCCTTACTGGGAATTGCAGCGGTCTTTATGGTCGGGCAATTGCTCGAAGGTATGCTACTAACGCCGTTGTTGGTGGGGGATCGCATTGGCCTGCATCCGGTGGCGGTAATCTTTGCAATTCTCGCTGGCGGCCAGTTATTTGGCTTCACTGGCGTACTGTTAGCGCTGCCGGTTGCCGCAGTGATCATGGTATTGCTGCGTCATGCTCATGATTTCTATAAACTTTCCGCTCTTTATCGAGAGTCCCCCGGCGGTTCTGACGAGCCGCCCAGTCCTGCATGAAACCGATTCAGCTCCCTCTTGGTGTGCGCCTGCGCGATGACGCCACCTTCGCTAACTACTATCCAGGCGCAAATGCCGCGGCGCTCGGCTATGTCGAGCGCCTCTGCGAGGCCGAAGCCGGCTGGGCGGAAAGTCTGATCTACCTCTGGGGTGGTGACGGCGTCGGCCGTAGCCATCTGCTGCAGGCCGCGTGCTTGCGCTTCGAGCAGCGTGGCGAGCAGGCCGTGTATCTGCCGTTGGCGGAGGTGGCGGACTACGGCCCGGAGTTGCTGGACAACCTTGAGCAGTGCGAGCTGGTCTGTCTGGATGATCTGGATGCGGTGGCCGGTCGTGCCGACTGGGAAGAGGCACTGTTCCACCTGTTCAACCGTCTGCGTGACAGTGGCCGCAGGTTGCTGCTGGCCGCCGCCGCTTCGCCCCGGGAGTTGCCGGTGCAGTTAGCAGACCTGCAGTCACGCCTGACCCTGGCGCTGGTCTTCCAGTTGCAGGCGCTGTCTGACGAAGACAAATTGCGGGCCCTGCAACTGCGTGCCTCACGTCGTGGCCTGCACCTGACCGACGAAGTCGGCCGCTTTATCCTCACGCGAGGCACGCGCAGCATGAGCGCGCTGTTCGAGCTGCTGGAACGCCTGGATCAGGCCTCCCTGCAGGCGCAGCGCAAGCTGACCATTCCTTTCCTGAAGGAAATCCTCGGCTGGTAAAAATCTGGCTTCAAGCTGCTGCGCTCAATCATGCTGCGTTGCGCCTTGTGACCCGTATGGATGTGGGGAATGCCGCTGCCCGTAAGGAGCGAGTGCGGTCCTGATCTTCGTTCGCGACGCTTTAAAATCCAATTTTGGTAGTTGATCTGCGGGCTGCCGCTTCGCGGTGAGGCCGCCCCTACCTGGGTTCCCGCATTCGCGGGAATGACGGATGTACGCGGGGAATAACCATACTTCGATCCGCCCCCTCTCCCTCCGGGAGAGGGTTGGGGAGAGGGTGGGCGTTTGCGACTATCGAACTGGCGGGCTGCGACTTTGCGGCGAGGTCGCTCCACTATTCGCCCGCCAACTTACGGTCGTACTGGAAGCGCCAGCGCGTATAGAGCAGCGCAGCGCAGAACAGTGTCAGGCTGAGCAGTGCTTCGATCCAGCCGAGCCGGCTGCGACTGGGGTCGAAGGCGGCGAGCACGCCTTTGATGAAGTACAGGTTGACCACAAAGCAGGTCCAGGCATGGGCCCGTGCGCTGCCGAGCAGTAAACCGGGGGCGAGTATCAGCAAGGGCGCCAGTTCGATGCTCAAGATCACCCACGGTCGCGCGCCATGCAGGTCGGCGTAGACCAGGTTCCAGATCAGCAGTAACAGCGCCAAGCCGACAAAGCTGAGTAAGCTGAGCGCTCGGCTCAGGGCTAAGCGTGGCGCTAGCCAACTCAGTGCCGGCAGGGGCTTCGGGGTTTTAGCCACGGTTGTTCTCCAAACGCTGTGCGATCTGTGCCAGGCGTTGGCCGAGGGCGCGGCAAAGGGTGATCTCGTGTTCGTCCAGCGGGCGCTTGCCATCGGTACCGGCATGGTGGCTGGCGCCGTAGGGCGTGCCGCCGCCGCGGGTTTCGAACAGTGCCTGCTCACTGTAGGGCAAGCCGCAGACCAGCATGCCGTGGTGCAGCAGCGGCAGCAGCATGGACAGCTGGGTAGTCTCCTGGCCACCGTGCAGGCTGGCGGTGGAGGTGAAGACGCCGGCCGGTTTGCCGACCAGCCCGCCAGTCAGCCAGAGACTGCTGGTGCCGTCGAGGAAGTATTTCAGCGGTGCGGCCATATTGCCGAAGCGGGTCGGGCTGCCTAAGAGCAGGCCGGCGCAGTTTTTCAGATCATCCAGGCTGGCGTAGAGCGCACCTTCGGCAGGAATGGCGGGGGCTACGGCTTCGCACTCGGTGGAGACCGCCGGCACGGTGCGCAGGCGAGCTTCCAGGCCGCCGCGTTCGACGCCGCGGGCGATCTGCCGGGCCATCTCGGCGGTGGCGCCGTTGCGGCTGTAATAGAGCACCAGGATATAGGGCTGGCTCACGGCAGAATCTCCAGCACTTTCTCCGGTGGGCGGCCGATGATGGCCTTGCTACCCACGACCAGAATCGGCCGTTCGATCAGCTTGGGGTGGGCGACCATGGCGGCGATCAGTTGTTCTTCGCTGAGGCTGGCATCCGCCAGGTTCAGGGTTTTGTATTCGTCCTCGGCGCTGCGCAGTAACTGACGTGCGGACAGCTTGAGCTTGCCCAGCAGGCCCTGCAGTTCGACGGCGCTCAGCGGGGTTTCCAGATAGAGCACTATGGTCGGCGCGAGGCCGCGGGCTTCAAGCAGTTCCAGCGCGCCGCGGGATTTTGTGCAGCGCGGGTTGTGATAGAGCGTCAGATCGGTCATGTGCGGGTCGCATCTTGCATTAGGTGGCGGCTATTCTAACCGCGTCGGTGCCTCTGTCTGAACAGGGCGCAAGGTTTGCGGTCTGTTAGGTCGCGTTCGTCAATCGCTAAGGAGAGGGCATGCGCCAACGCTTCAATGATGTCGTGGAATTCTGGCGCTTTCTGCTGCGGCGCTTTCTCGCCGACCATGGGCCCAATAGCGCTGCGGCGCTGACTTACACCACTCTGTTTGCGGTGGTGCCGATGATGACGGTGACCTTCGCCATGCTTTCCGCGATTCCTGCCTTTCAGGGCGTTGGCGAGGAAATTCAGAACTTCATCTTTCGCAACTTTTTGCCGTCCTCCGGTGAAACGGTGCAGGAGTATCTGAAAAACTTCACCTCGCAGGCGCGGCAACTGACCTGGATCGGTGTGGTTTTACTCGCGGTGACCGCCTTTGCCATGCTGGTGACGGTTGAGAAGGCGCTCAACACCATCTGGCGCGTGCGCCAGCCGCGGCGTGGCGTATCCAGCTTCTTGCTGTATTGGGCAATTCTCAGTCTCGGCCCGCTGTTGTTAGGCGCCGGTTTTGCGGTGAGCACCTACATCACTTCGCTGTCCTTGATTTCCGGGCCGGATGCGGTGATCGGGGCCAAGACCTTGTTGCGCTTCATGCCGCTGCTGTCCAGTGTGGCGGCGTTCACACTGATTTATGCCGCAGTGCCCAACGCTCGGGTGCCGCTCAAACATGCGCTGCTTGGTGGGTTGTTTACCGCGGTGTTGTTCGAAGTGGCGAAGATGCTGTTCGGCCTGTATGTCCGCTTGTTTCCCGGCTACCAGTTGATCTACGGTGCCTTCGCGACCGTACCGCTGTTTCTGCTGTGGATCTACCTGTCATGGCTGATCGTGCTGTTTGGTGCCGAGTTGGTATGCAACCTGTCGTCATCGCGGCATTGGCGGCGTCGTGCGGTGCCCAGGCTATTGGTGGTGCTGGGCATTCTGCGGGTGTTCCATGATTGCCAGTTGCGCGGTCAACTGGTGCGGCATAGCGATGTGCAGAGTCAGGGTTGGCAGCTGCCGGAGGATGAGTGGGACGAGATCCTCGATTTCCTTGAACGCGAGCAACTGATCTGTCGAGCCAGCGGGGGTGGCTGGGTGCTGTGTCGCGATCTAACGCAGTACAGCCTGCATCAACTGCTCAGCCACAGCCCCTGGCCATTGCCGCGCCTGGGGCTACTGCCGGCGCAGCTGAATGAGGCTTGGTATCCGGGGCTGCGCGCGGCGTTGGAAATGCTGCATGAGGAGCAGGCGGCACTATTTGGCGGTAGCTTGGCGCAATGGCTACAAGCGACTAAGTAAACGCGGTCACTGTGTAGAAGCCAACGGATGACGTGTAGAAGCCAACGGATGACGAAAAACGTCAGTTTGCGGCGTATAGCTCCTGCTGCGCAGGTTCAAGGCTGGCGGTGGGGCCGCAAGGTAGATGATTGGGAGGTTGGCACGCTTTTGGCTCTCTCAGTAGAGATTGCTATCAAACTGCCAGCGGGGCACGGACTAGCCGAGGAACGATGGGTGCTATGAGCAGGACTAAGGACAACGTGATCCACTTGCAGCAGTGGGATCCTCAGCAGGCATTGGAGCGTCTTAATCGGCTTACCGGCCTGCGCTTCGCGCAGTGGCCGGAGTCTCTGGTGCAACAGCCGCTACAGGCCGCCGCTGGGCAGGGCGCCAATGACTTCGCCGTACCAATTCCAACCAGTTCAAGCGTTGTGCAGCGCTGAAAGCAAAACCCCGCGGCTGGGCGCGGGGTTTTGGTCTGCACAGCTGTCATCAGGCCTGGGCTTGGCGGCTCTCGGCGCTCGCCAGTTCCACGGCCTGTACGAATAATTCTTCGACGATCAAACTGGGCGCCGGCACTGCCGAACGCAGGCAAATCTGCATGTCTTGGATCTTCTGTTTGACCGGTAGGCGAGCGATGCCGGACAGCAGGATTTTGTGGTGAATGTTGACCTTGCCGTGATCCACCAGTACCTCGCGACGGCTGTCGCCATCGCGGTAGCTGACCAACAACGACACCGGCAGATTGGCCAGGCCCGGTAGCTGCAGCCACGCGGCGATGTTGTATTCGGCTACCCGCCCTTCGTAAGGCGTGACTTGCATGCGGGCGGCATCGGCGATTCGGGATGGCACTGGGCCGATCAGCTTGTCGTGGGCTTGGGACATGGCGGGCTTCCAGGCTGATAGCGGATCGAATGAGGTACGAGTCGTACGCGAAAGTATAAGCACCACAGTTCCAGTCAAACTGTGCGCTTGGCCGCTGGGTGGCGTGACCTGTCTCGCAGTTTCAACCTTTACGCCAGCTTCAGAGGATGGCGGGCGACCAAGGGGGTGGCGAGGTTGGGGGCGGGCAGCGGTAGGGCCGCCTGGTTATGCACATTGGGCAATTGCAGCCAAAGATTCTCCTCCTCCACGAACTGCTCGTTCGGCAACCACAAACCATGATGCCAACCACCGCCCTGCACCGGGGTACTTTGCAGGACGCCGGGGTGGGTTTGCGCGCTGGGTGCGCGGCGTAGCCAAACTGGGCGGGGCAGCCCTTTCAAGTAACGCAGACCGAGGTGCAGACCCTCGACATTCAGGTGCCGCCACCGGACCAGAGCCAGGGTCGGTGTAGCACTGCTACTGAGCAGCAAAACCAGTTGCCCGACTGGCAGTAGTCTGCCTTGATCGGCATGGCACAACAGCCGTGCGCCGCCCGGGCTGGTATCGAGCATCTGCGCGGCGCAGTGGCCTGGACGATGTTCAAGGAGTTGGGCGTGGATGGCCGTCAGGCCGACGACCAAGCTGCAGTCCCCAGCGTGGTCTGAGCGCGCATGGCGGCGTTGTTGACGACCTAGCCAATGGTGGCGGACGCGTTCCAGCAACTGGCGCTCAAGCGCGCTTTGCAAGGGCGCCGGCTCATGCAGGGCGACCAGCAATGCACCGAGTTCGAAGCGGCGCAGGTAGTGACTGTCGCCTTCTGGCGCCTGATCGTAGGCCAGGCAAGGCTGCGATTCGGTGAGGTCGACGGTTTGGCCTTCGGCATCATCGTCCACATCCCAGGGCAGCAGGCGAGCGAGGCTGGCCAGTGGGGCGAGGGCGCTAAACAGCAGCGGGCTTTCGCCTTCAGCCAAGTGGAAGGGATTGCTCAAGGCCAACAGCAGCATCTGCTGATAAAGGCCACGCAAGGTATTGGCTGGCTGCGGTTGGAAGGCAGCGGCGACGGGCTCATCCAGACACTCCTGATGTTCGCCAAGCCAATACAGCAGGTGGCTATCACGCCATAAGCTGGCCGGTGGTTCTTGGTACAGTTGGTAGTGTCGCAACAGGCTTTGGGCGAGGAAGTGCTGAGCCATATACAGGCACCACGCCAGATGCGGGCGCGAGGGTTGGCGGCCCTGCAAAATCTGCAGTAGCAGGCGTTTGAAACCTGTGGCGATCTCGGCGCAAAAGCGCACGAAGAGGATTGGTGGTGCCACGCCGGCACAGTAGGCCGCGGCATAGTGGCGGTATTCTTCGCTGAAGCTTTGCAGCGCGCGCTGCCTTTCGAGTAAGGTCATGGCGCTGCGATTAAGCCGAAATAGCAGGCTCAGCACCTGCTGCAGTGCGTGCTCCTGCGGCTGCAAGCGCGCTTCGGCGAGTTGCTCATTGAGATCGGCGAGGGACGCCGCGTCCTCTTGGAGGATGTCAGGCACTTCTAGGCGCAAAGCATCCAGCGTCATATCAACCCTGCGTGCACGAGGATCGACTGCATGGGAACGCGACTCCAACTGGTCATAGGACGGATTGTCATAACTATTCTCGCCGGGCTTCTGCTGGCCGGCTGTGCCGAGGACTTGGGTGTCGATCAGAATGGACGAAAGGTAGCGGCTGAGCGTCTGGAAGGCCAGTGGTTGGTGATTAATTACTGGGCCGAATGGTGCGGGCCTTGCCGTACCGAGATTCCAGAATTGAATGCGTTGGCTGAACAGCTCAAGGGCAAGCCCGTCAGCGTGCTTGGGGTGAACTTTGATGGCTTGCAGGGGGAGGAGCTGAATAAGGCCTCGGAGGCGCTGGGGATTCGTTTCACGGTGCTGGCACAGGACCCGGCCACGCGCTTCCAACTGCCGCGCAGCGAAGCGCTGCCGGTGACCTATATCGTCGATGCCCAGGGCCAACTACGTGAGCGTCTGCTCGGCGAGCAGACCGCGGTAGGGTTGAGTAAACGGTTATCCGAGTTGCAAGGTAAGGAGTAAGGCAATGGCGCGCATTTGTCTGCATGGTTATGTCAGCGGTCGGGTACAGGGTGTGAGCTATCGTCAGCACACCGAAGAGCAGGCAGAGCGTCTTGAGCTCGATGGCTGGGTGCGCAACCTCGCCGATGGTCGGGTCGAGGTGCTGCTGGAGGGTGAGGAGGCTGCAGTGCGTGAACTGGCCGCTTGGCTGGAAAAGGGGCCGAAGCAGGCTAAGGTCGATGCAGTCGAGCTGCAAGAGCAAGCCTTGCAAGGCATTGCCGGCTTTATTGTGCGTGGTTAAAAGCTGCGGCCAAAACGCTCAGAGCCTGCTCACGATCTCGCGAGCTAAGGTCAGGCAAGGCGAAATCGGGCGCAACGCAGCGGAGCGGAGTAACAGCCAAAGGCAGGCCCGCAGGGCGAGCGAAGCGAGTCAAAAGCGCAGTTTACGAGTTGTAAATGAGCATTTTGAGCCCGATTTCAACGCCGCATGGCCGACGCGCAGCAGATCATGAACAGGCTCTCAGGGTTTGACGTACCAGAAATCTTGCCAGAGCCCGATGACCTTCGCCGGATAGGTGTTCTGCCCTAGGCTGCCGTTATAGCGGGCGAGGGCGCGGCTGAGGTTGCCGTGCTCTTTTTTCAGGTAGTAACTGAGGATGGTGCAGCCGTAGCGCAGGTTTGTGGCATTGTCGGTGAGGTTATCTTGCGGGCGACCCAGTTCGCCTTTCCAGAAGGGCATCACTTGCATCATGCCTTGGGCGCCAACCGAGGAGATCGCGAAGCGATTGAAATGGCTTTCCGCGTGGATCAGGGCGATGACCAAATCGGGTTTCAGGCCGGCTTTACTGGCTTCGCGATGCACCTGTTTAAGCAGCGTCAGGCGCTCCTCGGCGTCTGGCAGGTAGCGCGTGAGGCGCGTGGACATATCCAGCAGCCAGACTTCAGCATCGAAGCGATCTTCAAAACTGTCCGCCTCGGCCACTGTGCGCTGCAGCAAACTGCGTAGTTCCGGTTCCGGGGCCTGACGCAGGTTGGCGCCAGCAGGCAGCGCTAACAGCAGTAGGCAGAACAGCGCGAGGCGAAAATGCGGCGCCATCTTCTGCCTTAGTTGTTGGTGCCAGGATCGGCAGCCAGGCGGTCAGCATCCTTCATCAGCGATTTGAGAAGGTCCTGCTGCAACTCCGGATCGTTACGCGTCAGTTCGATCAGGCTTTGTTCCAGCTCACTGGCTTCCTCTTCCAGGCCCAGCTCCGAGAGACGCTTGACTCTGTGCACCCACTGCCCAACCTCGTCGTCTTCCAGGTCGTCGTAGATCAGTGCGTGGGCTTCCAGCAGTTTGCCGCGTAGCGTGCGGCTGACCAGTAAGGTGGCATCTGCGCGGGTATGGTCCTGTCCGTCTTCAGTGCTCAGTAGCAGTTTGCCAACGCGGCTGACGTCCTGGTCGGCGAAGGGGCCATCGAGCAAGTTCAGACGCAGCACACCATTGCGGTCGGTGGTCAGCTCATGGGTTTGCGTGCCAGCTTTGATCAGCACGGGGCGTTCGGCCCACGGCAGGCTGGAGTACTCCATGCGTTTGTCCTGCTGCTTTTCGTCGATGCTGGCCAGGTTCTGCTGTGAGCGGCCATTGGACTGGGTGTTCATAAATGGGTTGAGGCCAGCAAAACCATAGCTGATCCAGTCTTTGGTGGCTGTTTCCGGCAGGCTGCCGAGCATAACCACGTTAAGCACGTTGGCCCCGACACCGGCGACCACCGCGACCGCGCCCAGCGGCACTTCATAAAGCTCGCGCCAGGGCTGGTAGGGGGTATAGCGATCATAGCGGCGAGTCACCTCGAAATCGGTAACCTCGAAGGTTTTCTGCTCCAGCACCCGCACGCGTCGTTGCGGCAGCTCGAGGACGCCGGGCTCGCCTACGTCTATTTGCAGGCTGTGGTTGAGCAGTTTGCGCTCGACTCGTTCCTCATGCTCGCTGCGTTGTGGCAGGTGGTTGGCGCAGCCGCTGAGAAAAAGGGCGCCGCAGAGTGCGGCGCCAATGAGGCATAAGGTGTTTCGCTTGAACATGACTTCTCTTGGTGAGCGACTGCTCTTGAAAACGGCTGGGGTCAGCGACGGATACGGGCCTGGATATAGGACAGGGTTTCGGCCACTGGAACGGCTTGAGCCTCGGTTTCGCTGCGGCTCTTGTACTCCAGATTGCCTTCGGCTAGGCCGCGTTCGCTGACCACAATGCGGTGTGGAATGCCGATCAGCTCCATGTCGGCGAATTTGATGCCCGGACTGGTCTTTTTGTCACGGTCGTCGAGCAGAACCTCGAAGCCCGCAGCAGTCAATTCAGCGTAGAGCTTATCGGTCGCTTCGCGCACCGCTTCGTTTTCATAGCGCAGTGGTACCAGGGCTATCTGGAAGGGAGCCAGTGCATCGTTCCAGAGAATGCCGCGCTCATCGTTGTTTTGCTCGATGGCCGCCGCGACCACGCGGGAGACACCAATGCCATAGCAGCCCATGGTCAGGATGGCGGGCTTACCGTTTTCACCCATCACCGTGCAGTTCATCGCTTCGCTGTATTTGCTGCCGAGCTGGAAGATATGCCCGACTTCGATGCCGCGCTTGATCACCAGGGTGCCCTGGCCATCCGGGCTCGGATCGCCAGCCACGACGTTACGCAGGTCAGCTATTTCTGGCAGCGGCAGGTCGCGCTCCCAGTTGACGCCGAAGTAATGCTTGTCATCGATGTTGGCGCCGATGGCGAAATCGCTCATCAAGGCGACCGAACGGTCGACGATGCACAGCAGTGGCAGATTGAGCGGGCCGAGCGAGCCAGCGCCGGCGCCGATGGCGTGGCGCAGCTCCGCGTCCGAGGCAAACACCAGAGGGCTGGCGACTTGTGCCAGGTTGGCGGCTTTGATTTCGTTCAGCTCGTGGTCGCCACGGATGATCAGGGCGATCAAGGTGCCTTCTTCAGCGCCGTGCACGACCAAGGTCTTGATGGTTTTTTCGATCGGCAGGTTGAAGCCTTCCACCAGTTCGGCAATGGTTTTAGCGTTCGGCGTATCGATCAGGCGCAGTTCTTCAGTGGCGGCACCACGCGTTTGCTCGCGTGGAATTGCCTCGGCCTTCTCGATGTTGGCGGCGTAGTCAGAGCTGTCGCTGAAGGCGATATCGTCTTCGCCAGACTCTGCCAGTACGTGGAACTCGTGGGAACCGGTGCCACCGATCGAGCCGGTATCCGCCTGTACCGGGCGGAAATTCAAGCCCAGGCGGGTGAAGACATTGCAGTAGGCCTGGTGCATGCGGTCGTAGGTTTCTTGCAGCGATGCCTGATCGATATGGAAGGAGTACGCATCCTTCATGGTGAACTCGCGACCGCGCATCAAGCCGAAGCGCGGGCGAATTTCATCACGGAATTTGGTCTGGATTTGGTACAGATTGATCGGCAGCTGTTTGTAGCTGCTCAATTCGTTGCGCATCAGATCGGTGATGACTTCTTCGTGAGTCGGGCCGACACAAAAATCACGCGCGTGACGGTCTTTCAAACGCAAGAGTTCTGGGCCGTATTGCTCCCAGCGACCGGATTCCTGCCACAGCTCGGCTGGTTGAATGGCCGGCATCAGCACTTCCAGAGCGCCAGCGGCATTCATTTCTTCACGCACCACGGCCTCCACCTTGCGCAGCACGCGCAGGCCCATCGGCAGCCAGGTGTAGAGGCCTGACGCCAGTTTGCGGATCATGCCGGCGCGCAGCATCAACTGATGGCTGATTACTACGGCGTCGGCAGGGGTTTCTTTCTGGGTCGAGAGCAGATACTGACTGGTACGCATGTTTGGCCGTTATATCGGTTGCGGAGGCAGGGAATAGCTCGGCATTGTACGGTGCCTGTACAGTCGCGTACAGGATTCAGGCCGCCGGAACAGGGGATATAAGGTGACAGCATTAACCGCAGAGCAGGTGCAGGCGCTGATTCGGATGGGCGTGCCGATGGCTGAGGATATTGATCTACGGATCGACCGGCTGGATGCGGATTGCGCCCTGGCGCGGGTGCCTTTTCAGGCCAAATTGGTGCGTCCGGGCGGTACGTTGTCCGGGCCGACCATCATGTCCCTGGCCGATGCGGCAATGTATGCGGTGGTATTGGGGCGATTGGGGCGGGTAGAGATGGCGGTGACGGCCAACTTGAACATTAACTTTCTGGCCAAACCCAAGCCGGTGGATTTGTTGGCGCAGGCGCGGATTTTGCGCTTGAGTCGCCGGCAGGCGGTTTGCGAAGTTTCTCTTTATTCGGCTGGGAATGAAGAGGAGTTGGTGGCGCATGTGACGGGAACTTACGCATTACCACTTTGAATTAAGCTGGTTGAATTTTGACCAGTAGTTGATTGTTTTTTGATCATGTAGCCACAAAAGAAAAAGCCCGGCAGATGCCGGGCTTTTTCATTGGGTGTCGAACTACCGCAGGACTTACAGGATGTCCAGCGGGTACTCGGTGATTACACGAATTTCGTCGTTGGCGGTGCCGCCAGCGGAGCCGAAGAAGGCCATGTCGCTGTTGGCGCGCCAAGTGGCGTGACGAAGACGGATGGACAGGTCTTTGGCCGGGCCTTCCTGTACTACGTACTTGGCTTCCAGGTTGCGTTCCCATTCCTTGCCGTCGCTGCCGATCGCGCCAGCGAACGCGCCGTTCGGGTCGGCCTTGGTGCCATCGACGTCGTCACCGGTGAGGTAACGAGCCATAAAGCTCAGGCCGGGTACGCCATACTCGGCCATGTTCAGGTCGTAGCGAGCCTGCCAGGACTTCTCGTTCGGGCCGTTGAAGTCGGAGTACTGGACGGAGTTGGCCAGGAAGATGGAGTCACCGGAGTTCGGGCCGCCCATCGCCATGTAGTCGAAGGGCTCGTCGCCGTTCACGCGCTGGTGGGCCAGGGTGAACTTGTGGGCGCCAATGGTGTAGGCGGCAGCCAGCGAAAAGGCGGTGGTGTCGAGGTCACCGGCCAGGGCCTTGCCTTCGTCCAGGGTGCGGTAGACGTTGAAGTCGAAGTTCAGGGCCTGGGCGTCGCTGAACGGAATGTTCCAGTTCAGGTTGCCGTAGTACTGGCGCCAGATGTCTTCAAACTCGGCGCCGTACAGGCTGGCGCTGACGTTGTCACCGAAGGCATAGGTGCCGCCCACGTAGTCGGCGCTGCGGGTGGCGATGCCGGTGTAGGTGGTGGTGATTTCGGCGTGACGTTCGGTGGAGGCGCTGCCGTCACGAGCAGAGGTGAAGTGGCCGGCGTCGATGTTCAGGCCTTCGATTTCGCTGCTCAGCAGTTGGAAGCCTTCGGCGCTTGCCGGGAACAGGCGAGCGGTGCCGGTGGCGAATACCGGGGCGGTCGGGAACAGGTTGCCGTACTTCAGTACGGTGTTGGAAATCTGCGCTTTGACGGCGCCACCAGCGTAGGAGTATTCGTCCTGGGAGCGGCCATCGCTTCCAGTGGGCAGCAGACCGGTACCGTTGGTGCCGTTGCCGCTGTCCAGTTTCAGCCCCAGCATGGCGTGGGCGTCAACGCCGAAGCCGACGGTGCCCTGGGTAAAGCCGGACTCGTACATGGCACTGATGCCGTGAGCCCACTCTTTGCGGTAGTTCTGGTTGGTCGAGGGGTTGTTGCGGAAGTCGCGGTAGAAGAAGAAGTTCTTGTTCAGAAGAGTCAGGCTGCTGTCTTCAACAAAGCCCTTGGAGTCGGACTGTTGGCTGGCTGCGGCCATTTGAGAAGTGCCCGCGGTTACAGCTAGGGCGATTAAGCTCCACTTCATCACTTGCATCGTGATTGCTCCTTTGGTTTAGAAGAGTTGCGCTATCCATCTTCTTATTGTATGGACAGCTCTTTCTTTTTGTGTCGACGGTAACTTATATCACGCCGACATTATTGGCGACAGGTGCAGTCTAATCCTTACAGATTCTTCACGGCAATGTCGCAAAATTAGATGGAGCATGTCGCAAATTCGTAGTTTTGCTCTTGCTTCCATGTCCTTTTAACTTTCCCGTGATTTCTGACGCTTTAATCAACTGTTAAGACTGCCTGCCGAAATCCCTTTAAAGACCTTCCGATTAGCTCCATCCAATGGAGTTGATGCGGCTGGTCTAGAAGGACTCACCGGCGCTTATTGGCGCAAGCGGGCTCTGATCTTGATTTTGATAAAGCAAAATCCATGCACAAAACGTTCGGCTGATCCGGAAAGTGTAACTTGTGTGTGTTTTTTCGAGCATTGTGCTGCGAAAAAGCAACATTTGTGTCGTGTGTGCCGGGTTGTGAGGGCTGTTTCGGCCGCTGCAGGGTGCGGCTTAACGACTCGTCTGCTCCGGAGCGTTACCTGGGGTGCCATTGGGTAAAGGCTTAGTGCGCGAGATTACTGTCGGGTAACACACCAATGAGATAACCAAAGTGGGGTAGGCGTACTTGTTTGTGTGTCTTGTGCGGGCAGGCGCGTCATTTGTGACTGAGTTATGCAGGTTGGTGTTTCTGTGTTGGCTGAGAGCAGGCGCGACTAGATGGTGCGCAGGTTGAGTGCGCGTGCCCCGGGCTTGCGCCAAGTGGGGGCCTGGATGTCTGTTCAGTGTGATCAGGGGGTGTGGCCTCAGTTCAGAGGTGTGGATGACGTGCTACGGCAGTGTTGCTATTTGTGCAGATACGTCCTGTAGGGCTGGCAGATTGCTCTCCGTGCTTCACCTTTCGGTCGTCTGGAGTTGCCGTGCGGCTTTGCGGTGGGATGAATTGAGGTGGGCTTCCCGAGTATCCTGCGCGACTGTCACCCAGCGCACCGAACTCTATGTGGGTCGCTAAACTGAAATCCTAACCAGCCGAACAGGAGAGGCCAGTATGTTCGCCTTGGATTCACGTCTGCAGCAGGACACTGTACCGATTGGTGATTTCCCCCTGTGTCGTTTGCTCTTGATGAACGATGCGCACTACCCCTGGTTCATTTTAGTGCCGCGTCGGGAGGAGCTCAGTGAGCTGTTTCAGCTCGACGCCGATGATCAGCGGGCGTTATGGCAGGAAACCACGGTGCTGGCGGAAACGCTCAAAGACACCTTTGCGGCGGACAAGATGAACGTCGCGACCTTGGGCAATGTGGTCAATCAACTGCATATGCATGTGATTGTGCGTCGCCGAGAGGATGCCGCTTGGCCGGCGCCAGTGTGGGGTAAGTTCCCGGCCGAGGCATACAGTGCCGAGCAGCTTGCCGCGATTCGCGCCAAGCTGCGGCTGGTGTTGACCGAGGATTTTCGTTTTGTCGAGGAATAAGCCATGAGCCTGGAAATGCGTATTACCGATCTGGAAAGCCGCTTGGCCTTTCAGGATGACACGATTCAGGCGTTGAACGATGTGCTGGTGGCTCAGCAGCGTGTACTGGAGCGGCTGCAGCTGCAAGTCGCGGCGCTGGCTAAGCGCCAAGAGGATATGCAGGGGCAGTTCGAAGTGTCTGAAGAGGACGTGCCGCCACCGCACTATTAATGGGCTTCTAGGAAGCAATAAAAAACCCGCTCAAGGCGGGTTTTTTATTGGGTTGGCTTTAGCGGCGTAGCGGCAGTGCGGCGATCACGTCTTCCGCTTGTAGGCCTTTGTCGCGCTGCATGACAGAGAACTCTACACGCTGGCCTTCGACCAGTACGCGGTGGCCTTCACCGCGAATGGCGCGAAAGTGCACGAAGATATCGTCGCCGGAGTCGCGAGAGATAAAGCCGAAGCCTTTTGAGGTGTTGAACCACTTGACGGTGCCGGTCTCGCGATCGGTCATGTCTTGTGCTGGTGAAGTGCTGCGTTTGCTCATGCGCAGGTTGGTGGCCAGGTGCAGCAATACCGCGGTGAAGACTATCGCCAGGCTGAGCAGTATGGCCGGTTGACCGCCAATGATGGGTAGTGGTGCCAATAGAATCAGGGTCTGCAGCACTACGGCCAACACTAACAGCGCTGAAACCAGGCTTTGCAGTTGGTGGCGAGCGCCCATGTGCCAGATTGGCAGCAATGGTGCCAGTAGTAGGTTGAGTAAGCCGAACAAGGCCAGGTAGAGGGCGTCGGGCTGCTGCAAATAAGGTAGGGCTTCGGCGTGTAGGCTGGGAATAAGGGACAGCAGCAGGGCAGCTGCGCCCGTGAGTAGATGGACGATTTTCAACATATGCAATGAGCTCACTTATATAAGAACGATCACGAGGAGAGCTGGCTCGGCGCGGTTTGCCCCTGATAAATGGCGGGCGGTCGATACGCGCACAGTGTCAGCCTATGCGCCACTCCTTGAATGGTCGGGGGCGGCGGCACAGGGCGTATTTAACAGCAAAGCGCAGGGCTACTCAAATCAGGCGCTTAGTGCGGGCGTCGGGGTGGCTGGGTGAACTTGATTGCGGCCATTGCGTTTGGCCTGGTACAGCGCGTCGTCTGCACGGGTTAGCAGGCTTTCCAGGTTGTCGCCGGTTTCGGCTAGGGCCAGGCCGAAGGAGGCGGTGATAGTGTCCAGGATCTGGTCGGTGCGCCGTACCTTGACCCGCAGTGCTTGGATTTTCAGGCGCATCTGTTCGGCGAAGGCGAAGGCGGTTTCTAGATCGAGACAGTCGCGCAGGATCACGCAGAACTCTTCGCCGCCATAGCGAGCGGCCATGGCTCGCGGCGGTAACAGTTCGCGGAGTAACTGGCCAACGTGCTGCAATACCCGGTCGCCCAGGGGGTGGCCGTATTGATCGTTAAACTGTTTGAAGTGATCGATATCCAGCATCACCAGGGCTACGCCCTGATGGTCGACGCTCAGTGCCTGCTCCAACAGGCGTGTAAAGGCATGGCGGTTGAACACATTGGTCAGGCTGTCCAGGGTGGCGGCTATGTGGGCACGCTCCAGCTGGCCGCGCAAGTGCTGAATTTCCTCTTGGGCGCTGCGCAGGCGATAGAGGAATTTCTCCTGCTGGTCCTGCATCAGTTGAGTGCTCTGTTGCAGCTCATTCAGCACATTGGGCAAATCATCGATCAGCGGTTCATGCAGGGCGTTCAGACCCTGAATCAGGCTTGCTTGATAGGCCTGGCTGCTGACGACGCTGTGTGACACGTCGCCTTCGATATCGTCGACCAGCTCAATCACCTGCTGCTGGCCCGCACGCGCTTCTTCCAGTTCGCCACGAATGATGTAGTCGCGAAACAGCTTGGCGGCAGTTTCCGGCGGAAAGCTGTCGAAATCCTTGATGGCCTTGTCCAGGCGGCGGTTCAGTTCGGGTTCCAGGCCCTTGCTGTAGGTGTACCAGAGGGCATAGTGCATGGGGTTTGGTGGGATGTTATGACGCATCATGAGCGGTACAGCTTGTTTGAGGAGGTCAGCCGCTTCGCGGCTCTCTTCGGGGTACAGGCTCAGAATGCTGGGGGTTTTCGAGGGCTGGCTCATGCACGTCACGGGGGCGAATTCTGGGTTGCCAGAGCATAGAGCAGCCTGGGGGCGGATGCCTAGCAAAAGGCCCAGTTGAACCGGCAATGCTGTTCACTTAAGCATACGTCTTCGCCTTTTATCCCCTCGCCCCTCTGGGGAGAGGGTTAGGGAGAGGGGTGCATGCCAGATGAATTCACTTTTGCCCGCTATTTACCCTCTCCCCCAGCCCCTCTCCCGTAAACGGGAGAGGGGAGCTCAGGCGCACATCGCTTAAGTGAACAGCATTGCAGTTGAACCGGGCCTTTATATATGCCTGTGAATCGCTGCCTTAACCGGCAAGTAGGCTGCGCAACATCCAGGCGGTCTTTTCATGCACTTGCATGCGTTGGGTCAGCAGGTCGGCAGTCGGTTCGTCGCTGACCTTGTCCAGCAGTGGAAAGATGCCGCGCGCAGTGCGCACCACGGCTTCCTGGCCCTGTACCAGTTGCTTGATCATGTCCTGGGCATTCGGTACGCCTTCTTCCTCTTTGATCGAGGATAGGCGGGCGTAAGCGGCGTAAGTGCCGGGCGCCGGAAAGCCGAGGGCGCGGATGCGCTCGGCGATGGAGTCAACGGCCAGGGCCAGTTCGGTGTATTGCCCCTCGAACATCAGGTGCAGGGTGTTGAACATCGGGCCGGTGACGTTCCAGTGAAAGTTGTGGGTCTTCAGGTACAGGGTGTAGGTGTCCGCCAGCAGGCGCGACAGGCCTTCAGCAATGGCTGCGCGGTCCTGTTCGGCGATTCCGATGTTGATTTCCATGGCGTTTCTCCTTTGATCGACTCGGGGCTGTAGAGGCTCGGTGACGGCTAGAGCCTAGCATAGGGTGCCCCCCGAGCTTAGCCTTGGCCTGTGTCAATAAAAGTCATGTGAGTGCTTGTTCTGGTCTTGGGGTGCAACCTTCTGCAGTGGTTTGGCCTGGAGTCTCGGCTAGCGGCGGGCAGCAGGCGTTGCTCGCGACGCAGCGCTAGCGAGCTGAGGTTTTCCTAGCGATAGAAAGCCTTGGTGGGTGCGGGTCAGCCTGGCGGCTGCACGTGACCGATTAACCATATATAATGCCGCCCCTTGCCGCTGGGCGCGGGCTCGCGGTGCTGTTTTTTCGATTGCCGAGATGAGCCAATGCCTATTTACGATTACCAATGCGCTTCCTGTGGCCATCAAATGGAAGCCATTCAGAAGTTCAGCGATGCGCCGTTGGTCGATTGTCCGACCTGCAAGGCGCCCGAGTTGAAGAAGTTGCTGTCTATGCCCGGTTTTCGCCTTAAAGGCAGCGGCTGGTATGAAACCGACTTCAAAACCGGCGCGAAAAAGAATCTGGCTGGCGGCGATAAAGCCGATTAGAACCTGTTCAAGATCGTCGCGAGCGCAGGTCAGGCAAGGCGAAAATAGGCGAGGAGGCGGAGTTTACGAGTGGTAAATGAGCATTCCGAGCCTGTTTTCAACGCTGCATGGCCAAGCGCAGCAGATATTGAACAGATTCTTAAACAGCACACCGACTAGTCGAATTACGAGAAGCGAAACCACCATCATGATGCGCAGCCATTATTGCGGCCAACTGAACGAGAGCCTTGACGGTCAAGAAATCACCCTGTGCGGCTGGGTCCATCGCCGCCGTGATCATGGCGGGGTGATCTTCCTCGACATCCGTGACCGTGAAGGCCTGGCCCAGGTGGTGTTTGACCCCGATCGTGCCGATACCTTCGCCGCCGCTGACCGTGTGCGCGGCGAGTATGTGGTCAAGATCACCGGCAAGGTACGTTTGCGTCCGGCGGGTGCGGTCAATGCCAACATGGCATCCGGCGCTATCGAAGTGCTCGGTTACGAGTTGGAAGTGTTGAACGAGGCGGAGACTCCGCCGTTCCCGCTGAACGAGTACTCCGACGTGGGCGAAGAAACCCGCCTGCGTTATCGCTTTATCGACCTGCGTCGCCCGGAAATGGCCGATAAGCTGCGTCTGCGTTCGCGCATCACCACCAGCATCCGTCGTTACCTCGACGAGAATGGCTTCCTCGATGTCGAAACGCCGATCCTGACCCGCGCCACGCCGGAAGGCGCGCGTGACTACCTGGTGCCGAGCCGTACCCACGCCGGCAGCTTCTTTGCTCTGCCGCAGTCACCGCAGTTGTTCAAACAGTTGTTGATGGTGGCGGGCTTCGATCGTTACTACCAGATAGCTAAGTGCTTCCGCGACGAAGACCTGCGGGCCGATCGCCAGCCGGAATTCACACAGATCGACATCGAGACCAGTTTCCTCAATGAAGGGGACATCATCGGTCTGACCGAAGGCATGATTCGCAAGCTGTTCAAGGAAGTGCTGGATCTGGAATTCGGCGAGTTCCCGCACATGACCTTCGAAGAGGCCATGCGTCGCTACGGTTCCGACAAGCCGGATCTGCGCATCCCGCTGGAACTGGTCGATGTTGCCGATCAGCTGAACGCCGTGGATTTCAAGGTGTTCAGTGGTCCGGCCAACGATCCGAAAGGCCGCGTTGCCGCCTTGCGCGTACCGGGTGCCGCGAGCATGCCGCGTAGCCAGATCGACGACTACACCAAGTTCGTCGGCAACTTCGGCGCCAAAGGCCTGGCCTACATCAAGGTCAATGAGCGCGCCAAGGGCGTCGAGGGTCTGCAGTCGCCGATCGTCAAGTTCATCCCTGAGGAAAACCTCCAGGTGATCCTCGATCGCGTCGGCGCCCAGGACGGCGACATCGTGTTCTTCGGCGCCGACAAGGCCAAGATTGTCAGCGACGCCCTTGGCGCGCTGCGGATCAAAGTCGGTCACGACCTCAAGCTGCACACCTGCGAGTGGGCGCCGTTGTGGGTCGTCGACTTTCCGATGTTCGAAGAGACCGACGACGGCAGCCTCACCCCACTGCACCACCCGTTCACCGCCCCCAAGTGCTCGCCGCAAGAATTGGAAGCCAATCCGCACGCGGCGCTGTCGCGCGCCTACGACATGGTGCTGAACGGCACCGAGCTGGGTGGCGGTTCGATTCGTATTCACCGCAAAGAGATGCAGCAAGCGGTATTCCGTCTACTCGGCATCGGTGAAGACGAGCAGCAGGAGAAGTTCGGCTTCCTGCTCGACGCCCTGAAATACGGTGCGCCGCCGCACGGTGGTCTGGCCTTCGGTCTGGACCGTCTGGTGATGCTGATGACTGGCGCCCAGTCGATCCGTGAAGTGATTGCCTTCCCGAAAACCCAGAGCGCGGCCTGTGTCATGACCCAGGCGCCGGGTGCGGTGGATGCTAAAGCGCTGCGTGAACTGCACATTCGTCTGCGCGAACAGCCGAAAGCGGAATAGTTCGGTTTAAACCCCGGGCGGCCCAGGTTGGTGGGCCGTCCAACAGGACAAGAATTCGGAGTGCGTTATGGCTGGTCATTCCAAGTGGGCCAACATCAAGCATCGCAAAGGGCGTCAGGACGCCAAGAAAGGCAAGATTTTCACCAAGCTGATCCGCGAGCTGACCATCGCCGCGAGTCAGGGTGGCGGCCTGCCGGCGGATAACCCGCGTCTGCGTTTGGCGGTGGACAAGGCGCTCGGCGCCAACATGACCCGCGACACCATCGACCGGGCGATCGCCCGCGGCGTGGGCTCCAGCGATGACGATAACGTCGAAGAGCTGAGCTATGAAGGTTATGCGCCTAACGGCGTGGCGGTGATCGTCGAGGCGATGACCGACAATCGCAATCGTACTGCGGCCGAAGTGCGGCATGCCTTCAGCAAGTGCGGCGGCAACCTGGGTACCGACGGCTCGGTTGCCTACATGTTCGATCGCAAAGGCCAGATCAGCTTCGCCCCGGGTGTGGATGAAGACGCCCTGATGAATGCTGCGCTGGAAGCTGGTGCCGATGATGTAGTGACCAATGAGGATGGCTCCATCGACGTTTTCACCACCTTCGCTGACTTCATCTCGGTGAATGAGGCCTTGGTCGCTGCCGGTTTCAAGGGCGATGAGGCAGAGATCAGCATGATTCCCTCGATCATGGTCGAGCTGACGGACCTGGAAACCGCGCAGAAGGTGCTCAAGCTGATCGACATGCTTGAAGATTTGGATGACGTGCAGAACGTCTACTTCAATGCCGAAATTCCGGATGAAATCATGGAGCAGCTTGGCTAAACCGAACTGCTGCGGTATCCCTGAAGCCGGAGGCGCAAGGGCGTGATCACCACGCGACTTTGCGCCCCCGGCTTCTGCCTTTAAGCTGCCGGACACTGACTGTTTGGCACTAAGCATCATTTTCAAGCTGCAGGCGCTATGACTCTTATTCTTGGCATCGACCCTGGTTCACGTATCACCGGCTACGGCGTGGTGCGCGACCTTGGTCGTGGCTGTGAATATGTTGCCTCGGGCTGTATTCGTACGGGCAGTGGTGCGTTGCATGAGCGGCTGCAGATCGTTTTTCGTGGGGTGCGTGAGGTCATTCAGACATACGGCCCGGTGACCATGGGCATCGAGCAGGTGTTCATGGCCAAGAATGCCGACTCGGCGCTGAAGCTGGGGCAGGCGCGTGGCGCGGCAATAGTGGCGGCGGTGGAGGAGGGCTTGGAGATCGCCGAGTACACGGCGACCCAGGTCAAGCAGGCGATTGCCGGGACCGGTGGTGCGGATAAACAGCAGGTGCAGATGATGGTGATGCACCTATTGAAGTTGACGCAGAAACCGCAGATCGATGCCTCCGATGCGCTGGCGATTGCCCTGTGTCATGCGCATACCCGCTCAAGTCTGATTCCCCACGGCCTGGCTGGCGCGCGTAGTCGCGGCGGCCGGCTCAGGCTGTAAGTTCTGTAGGCTGGGTAGAGCGCAGCGAAACCCAGCACAACCGTTACAAAGCTGGGTTTCGGCTAGAGCCTCTGCCCAGCCTACTCAAGGAAATAGGATTGTGATTGGACGCCTACGCGGCACCTTGGTGGAAAAGCAGCCGCCGCATTTAATTGTGGATGTGGATGGCCTCGGTTATGAGCTGGAAGTGCCGATGACCACGCTTTACCGTCTGCCGTCCGTCGGTGAGCCGGTGACCCTGCACACCCATCTGGTGGTGCGTGAGGACGCGCATTTGCTCTATGGATTCAGCGAGAAGCGCGAGCGTGAGCTGTTTCGCGAGCTGATCCGGCTCAATGGTGTTGGCCCCAAGTTGGCGCTGGCGTTGATGTCCGGCCTGGAAGTGGATGAACTGGTACGCTGCGTTCAGGCGCAAGATACCTCCGTCCTGGTGAAGATTCCGGGCGTCGGCAAGAAAACGGCCGAGCGCCTACTGGTCGAGTTGAAAGACCGTTTCAAGGCCTGGGAAACCATGCCGGGCATTGCCACGCTGGTGGTTGAACCTCGGACCGGTGCCGCAGTCTCAAGCGCAGAGAATGACGCGGTGAGCGCGCTGATCTCCCTCGGTTTCAAACCCCAGGAGGCAAGTCGTGCGGTGTCTGCAGTGCAGGAAGACGGTTTAAGCAGTGAAGAGTTGATCCGTCGTTCATTGAAAGGAATGGTTTAAGTGATAGACGCCGACCGCCTGATTACCGCTTCCGGCCGCGACCGCGATGAGCAGTTGGACCGGGCTATTCGTCCGTTGCGGCTGGCTGAATATATCGGTCAGCCGAAAGTGCGCGAGCAGATGGAACTGTTTATTCAGGCCGCTAAGGGGCGCAGCGAAGCGCTCGATCACACGTTGATTTTTGGTCCGCCAGGCTTGGGTAAAACCACCTTGGCCAATATCGTTGCGCAGGAAATGGGTGTCTCGATCAAGAGCACCTCTGGCCCCGTGCTCGAGCGCCCTGGTGATTTGGCGGCGATGCTGACCAATCTGGAGCCGGGCGATGTGTTATTTATCGATGAAATTCACCGCCTCTCGCCGATTGTCGAAGAAGTGCTATATCCGGCAATGGAGGATTTTCAGCTCGACATCATGATTGGTGAGGGCCCAGCGGCCCGGTCGATCAAGCTCGATCTGCCACCCTTTACCCTGATCGGCGCTACGACGCGTGCCGGCATGCTGACCAATCCGTTGCGCGATCGCTTCGGTATCGTGCAGCGCCTGGAGTTCTACAGCATCCCTGACTTGGCCACGATTGTCGGGCGTTCGGCCGGTATCCTCGGTTTGCCGCTCGATCCTGAGGGTGCTTACGAAATTGCGCGGCGTGCCCGTGGTACGCCGCGGATCGCCAACCGTTTGCTGCGGCGCGTGCGAGATTTCGCCGAAGTGCGCGCCAAGGGGCATATCACCCGGCCAATTGCCGATCTGGCGCTGAACTTGTTGGATGTCGATGAGCACGGCTTCGATCATCAGGATCGCCGGCTACTGTTGACCATGATCGAGAAATTCGATGGCGGCCCGGTGGGTGTCGACAGCCTGGCAGCAGCAATCAGCGAGGAGCGGCATACCATTGAAGACGTGCTGGAGCCTTACTTGATCCAGCAGGGCTACATCATGCGCACCCCCCGTGGCCGGGTGGTGACCCGGCATGCGTATCTGCATTTTGGTTTGAATGTACCCAAGCGTATGGGGGAGCTGCCGACGGCTGATCTGTTTGCCGTTGATGAGTAGCCTCAAGGCTGCAAAATTCAACCGATTCATTCAGGACGAATGAGATAGATGGTTGCAAAACAGTTGTTTAGCCTGATTGGCAACCCGGGGAGTAAGCACTAGAGTATGCGCGCGCAAAATGAGCTTGAGTCGTTCGCACATCGTTGTCGCGTTTATTACGAGGACACCGATGCCGGCGGCATCGTTTACTACGTCAATTACCTTAAGTTTATGGAGCGGGCTCGTACCGAGCGGCTGCGCGATTTGGGCTTTGCCCAGTCTGCGCTGGCGGGGGAGAACCTGTTGTTCGTCGTGCATTCCAGCGAAGCGCGCTATCACGCGCCGGCGCGGCTGGATGATGAGCTGCTGGTCAGCGCCGAAGTAATCGAATTAAACCGTGCCAGCCTGCGCTTTCGTCAACAGGTTCGGCGGGCAACGGATGATGCGCTGCTCTGTGAAGGGCAGTTCCTGGTGGCCTGTGTGCGCGCCGACAGTTTGAAACCCCGGGCCTTTCCCGAAGCTTTGCGCGCGGCCTTTGCCGGCCTGAGCGGCGCGGGTACATCTAAAGCAGGAGATTAAACGTGGAAGCCAACGTCGTCGACCATACCTCCATGTGGAGCCTGATCAGCAATGCCAGCATCGTGGTGCAGCTGGTAATGCTCATCCTGGTAGCCGCATCGGTTACCTCATGGATCATGATTTTCCAGCGCAGCACGATGATTCGTGCGGCGCGCCGTTCGCTGGAAAGCTTCGAGGAGCGTTTCTGGTCGGGCATCGACCTGTCCAAGCTGTACCGCCAGGCCGGCAGCAACCCTGATCCGGATTCCGGCGTCGAGCAGATCTTCCGTGGCGGCTTCAAGGAGTTCTCCCGCCTGCGTCAGCAACCAGGTGTCGATCCGGATGCGGTGATGGACGGGGTGAACCGTGCGATGCGCGTGGCGATTTCCCGTGAAGAAGAAAAGCTTGAGCAAAGCCTGCCATTCCTCGCCACCGTGGGCTCCACCAGCCCCTATATCGGCCTGTTTGGTACCGTCTGGGGGATCATGAACTCCTTCCGCGGACTGGCTTCGGCGCAGCAAGCGACCCTCGCCACAGTTGCACCGGGCATTGCCGAGGCACTGATCGCTACGGCAATTGGCCTATTTGCGGCCATTCCGGCGGTAATCGCTTACAACCGCTTCGCCGCGCGCGGTGAGACGCTGATTGGCCGTTACTACACCTTTGCCGACGAATTCCAAGCCATCCTGCACCGTAAAGTGCACACCAGCGACGACTAAGAACCTGTTCAAGGTCGTCGCGAGCGCAGGTCAGGCAAGGCGAACACAGGCGAGGAAGCGGAGTTTACGAGCTGTAAATGAGCATTCCGAGCCTGTTTTCAACGCAGCATGACCAAGCGCAGCAGACATTGAACGGGTTCTAAGACGCAGGTTTCTTTGATGGAAAGGTTTTAACCCATGGCCCGTATTCGTAAGAGACGTAAACCAGTTGCCGAGATGAACGTAGTGCCTTACATCGACGTGATGTTGGTGCTGCTGGTGATCTTTATGGTGACTGCCCCGATGCTCAACCAGGGCGTCAAGGTTGATCTGCCCAAGGTTTCCAGTGAGGCCTTGCCGCAAGACAACAACACCCAGGTGCTGACTATTTCGATCAAGGCCGACAAGACCTATTACTGGAATCTCGGCAGCGAAGTGGATACCGACAAGCAGCAGGCGAAAGCCCTGAGCCTGCCTGAAATGACCACCGCTGTGACGGCGATCATGAACCAGAGCCGTAGCCAGGGTAAGCAGACCCAGGTGTTCATTCGTGGCGACAAATCCGTTGATTACGGCGCGGTGATGGCTGCAATGGGCGGGCTGCAGCAGGCTGGCGTGGGCAATGTCGGTCTGATTACAGAGGCGCCGTAATGCAGCAGCGCGAGCGCTCCTCTTCGGAAAGCTACTTCTGGCCTAGCGTCTGGGCGATAGGTTTGCACGTCCTGATGTTTGGCATGCTTTTCGTCAGTTTTGCTTTCACGCCAGAGCTGCCACCCGCTAAACCGATCGTTCAGGCCACCCTGTACGAGCTCAAGTCGAAAAGCCCGGCAACCGTGCAGACCAACCAGAAAATTGCTGGTGAGGCGAAAAAGACTGCAGCCAAACAGTACGAAGTCGAGCAGTTGGAGGCGAAAAAGGTCGAGCAGGAAAAGCAGGTAGCGGCCAAGGCGGCGGAACAAAAGAAAGCTGAAGAAGCTCAAAAGGCCGAAGCAGCACAAAAGACCGAGGAAGTGAAAAAAGCTACTGAGGCCAAGAAAGCCGAAGAGGCGAAGAAGGCCGAAGAAAAGCAATTGGCGGATATCGCCAAGAAGAAAACCGAAGAAGAAAAGAAGAAAGCGGCAGCAGAGGCCAAGAAAAAGGCTGATGCCGAGGCGGCCAAGAAAAAAGCCGTGGCAGACGCGAAAAAGGCAGAGGACGCGAAGAAGAAAGCGGCTGCCGAAGCGACCAAGAAAAAAGCTGCTGAAGCAGCACGCAAGGCGGCAGAAGAGAAGAAAGCCCAGGCACTGGCGGAGTTGTTATCCGAGGATACTGAGCGGCAAGCGGCTCTCGGTGACGAGATCGGCGACCAGGTCTCGGGTAACTTCGACGATCTGATCAGAATGCGTGCGGCGGAAGGCTGGACAAGACCGCCAGGCGCCAGTAACGGCATGACGGTGGTGCTACAGATCACCATGTTGCCAGACGGCACCATTACCAGTGTCGGCGTGACGCGCTCCAGCGGTAATGGGCCCTTTGACAGTTCAGCTGTTGCAGCGGTCAAAAACATCGGCCGACTCATAGAAATGCAGGGCCTGAGTCCCACTGACTTTAATCCCTATCGTTCATTCAAGATGACCTTCACACCTGAGGATTTAGCGTTGTGATCAAAATTCTTCGAGGAATACTTGTGGTTCTTTGCTGCGCCGCCGGAATGGCGGCTGCTGAGGAAAAGAACATTCTGGTCACCAGTGGCTCGGATCGGGCCATTCCGGTTGCTATCGTGCCTTTCGGTTGGCAGGGTGGAACCGTGCTGCCGGAGGATATGGCCGACATCATCGGCAAAGATCTACGTAACTCTGGCACCTTCGAGCCGATTCCGCGGCAAAACATGATCAGTTTGCCGACTCAGGCCAGCGAAGTGATTTTTCGCGATTGGAAAGCCCTGGGCGTTCAGTATGTGATGGTCGGCAGCATCGTCCCGAATGGCGGTCGCCTACAGATTCAATACGCCTTGTTCAACGTGGCGACCGAACAGCAAGTGCTCTCGGGTAGCGTTGGCGGTAGCGCCGATCAACTGCGCGATATGGCGCACTACATCTCTGACCAGTCGTTCGAGAAGCTCACCGGCATCAAGGGTGCGTTCTCCACGCGGATGCTATACGTCACCGCTGAGCGCTTCTCGGTGAATAGCACCCGCTACACCCTGCAGCGCTCCGACTACGACGGCGCTCGCGCCGTGACTTTGCTGCAGTCGCGTGAGCCGATTCTCTCGCCGCGCTTTGCCAATGATGGCAAGCGTATCGCTTATGTGTCGTTCGAGCAGAAGCGTCCGCGCATCTTCATCCAGCACATCGATACCGGTCGTCGCGAGCAGATCACCAACTTCGAAGGTTTGAACGGTGCGCCGGCCTTTTCCCCTGATGGCAATCGCCTGGCTTTCGTGCTGTCCAAGGACGGCAACCCGGAGATCTACGTGATGGATCTGGGCTCTCGTCAGTTGCAGCGAGTGACTAATCATTTCTCCATCGACACCGAACCGTACTGGGGGGCTGATGGCCAGACCCTCTATTTCACCTCGGACCGTGCTGGCAAGCCGCAGATCTACAAGACCCGCGTCGGTGGCGGCGAGCCGCAACGCGTGACCTTCGTTGGTAACTACAACGCCAATCCGAAGTTGTCGGCGGACGAAAAGACCTTGGTGATGATTCACCGCCAGGACGGGTTCACCAACTTCAAAGTAGCGGCTCAAGATCTGCAGCGGGGCAATGTGCGGATACTTTCCGATACCAGCCTGGACGAGTCGCCTACTGTCGCGCCTAACGGCACCATGGTAATCTACGCGACCCGCCAGCAGGGCCGTGGAGTCTTGATTCTCGCCTCCATCAATGGACGAGTAAAACTCCCGATTCCAACCGCGCAAGGCGAAATCCGAGAGCCATCCTGGTCGCCCTACCTGAACTGATGCGGCGCAAAACCTTTTACTTAACACAACTGGGGTCATTAGGAGTTTTATTATGGAAATGTTGAAATTTGGCAAGTTTGCTGCGCTGGCCATGGCCATGGCTGTGGCTGTTGGTTGCTCCTCCAAAGGCGGCGACACCGCTGGCGAAGGCGCTGTTGATCCGAACGCTGGTTATGGCGCTAACAGCGGTGCCGTCGATGGCAGCCTGAGCGAAGAAGCTGCTCTGCGCGCTATCACTACTTTCTACTTCGAGTACGACAGCTCCGACCTGAAGCCGGAAGCTATGCGCGCTCTGGACGTTCACGCTAAAGACCTGAAAGGCAACGGCGCTCGCGTCGTTCTGGAAGGCAACACCGACGAGCGCGGCACCCGCGAGTACAACATGGCTCTGGGCGAGCGTCGTGCTAAAGCCGTACAGCGCTACCTGGTACTGCAAGGCGTTTCCCCGGCTCAGGCAGAGCTGGTGTCCTACGGCGAAGAGCGTGCGGTTGCCACTGGCAACGACGAGCAGTCCTGGGCTCAAAACCGTCGCGTCGAACTGCGTAAGTAATTCGCCATGCGTACGTGCCGACGTGCTTTAACTGTTTTGGCTCTCAGCTTGCCGCTTGCGGCGTGGGCTGAGGTTCCTGTGGTGGATGACAATGCCAATTACGGCAGCAGTAGTTATCCGCCTGCTGGTTATGGCACGTCCGGCGCCTACGCCGGGGGAGGGGTTACGGCCCCGACCTCGGCGCAGGGTGAGCTGTTTATGCAGCTGCAACAACTGCAAGAAGAGGTCGCGCGACTGCGCGGCATGGTCGAGGAGCAGCAAAACGAGATTCAGCGCCTGAAGCAAGAAGGCCTGGAGCGTTATCAAGACCTCGATCGACGTTTGGCCGGCGGCGCAACTGGCGCTCCAGCTACCCAAGATCCTGCTGCAACCGGTGCAATCAATGCCGGTGCCGCACCGACTCAGCCAGCGGGTCAAGCCGCGGCGAGTAACGAACCGGGTGATCCGGCGAAGGAGAAGCTGTATTACGACGCTGCCTTCGATCTGATCAAGACTAAGGACTTCGATAAGGCCAGCCAGGCTTTTACCGCTTTCCTGCGCAAGTACCCGAACAGTCAATACGCAGGGAATGCGCAGTACTGGTTGGGTGAAGTGAATTTGGCTAAGGGCGATCTGCAAGGTGCCGGTCAGGCGTTTGCCAAGGTCAGCCAGCTTTATCCGAGTCACCCCAAGGTGCCTGACTCCTTGTACAAACTTGCTGATGTCGAGCAGCGCTTAGGCCATGCCGATAAAGCCAAGGGCATTTTGCAGCAAGTGATTGCTCAGTTCCCTGGCAGTTCGGCGGCGCAGTTGGCGCAGCGAGATTTGCAGCGTCCCTGAAAGCTGATTCGAAGTTCAAGAAAACCCGCGCCTGACGCGGGTTTTTTCGTTAGAATCTTCGCCCCAATTCCCGCAACGGAGGCGGATGGCCTGTTTCGCCGTCACGCCCGTGGCTGATATGCAAAAAAACCTGCGCATTACCGAGATTTTCTACTCGTTGCAGGGCGAGACGCGCACCGCCGGCTTGCCGACTGTGTTTGTCCGCCTGACCGGCTGCCCCCTGCGTTGTCAGTATTGCGATACCGCCTATGCCTTCAGTGGCGGTGAGCTGATGAGTCTGGAGGCGATTCTTGAGCGCATCGCCAGCTTTCGGCCGCGTTATATCTGCGTGACCGGTGGTGAGCCGTTGGCTCAACCCAGCTGCATCCCCCTACTCGAGCGTCTGTGTGACGCTGGCTATGAGGTCTCGTTGGAGACCAGTGGTGCGCTGGATGTCTCGGCGGTCGATCCGCGGGTGAGCAAGGTGGTCGACTTGAAGACTCCGGGTTCGGCTGAAGTCGCTCGGAATCGCTACGAGAACATCGAGTTTCTGACTGCCAACGATCAGGTGAAATTCGTCATCTGCTCGCGCGAAGACTACGACTGGGCGGTCTCTAAGCTGATTCAGTATCGCCTGCAGGATCGCGCCGGTGAGGTGTTGTTTTCGCCCAGCCATCATGAGTTGGATGCCCGCGCACTGGCCGATTGGATCGTCGCTGACAATCTGCCGGTCCGACTGCAAATGCAGCTACACAAAATTCTTTGGAATGACGAGCCGGGGCACTGATATGACAGACAAGAAAGCGGTAATCCTGCTTTCCGGCGGCCTCGACTCCGCCACGGTAGTGGCTTTGGCTCGGGCTGAGGGTTATGCCTGCTACAGCATGAGCTTCGACTATGGCCAGCGCCATCGCTCCGAGTTGCAGGCTGCCGAGCGTGTGGCGCGCCAGTTGGGCGTGATCGAGCACAAAGTCATTGGTCTGAACCTCAATGGTATTGGTGGTTCGGCGTTGACCGACACTTCGATTGCCGTGCCGGAAGGCCCGGCCGAAGGCATCCCGGTTACCTACGTGCCGGCACGCAATACGGTGTTCCTCTCGTTGGCGCTGGGGTGGGCTGAGGTGTTGGGTGCGCGCGATATCTTTATTGGGGTCAATGCGGTGGACTATTCCGGTTACCCTGATTGCCGTCCGGAGTTCGTCGAGGCCTTCGAGCGCATGGCTAATCTGGCAACCAAAGCTGGGGTAGAAGGGCAGGGTTTTCGCATCTGTGCGCCGTTGCAGCACATGAGCAAGGCTGAGATCGTGCAGGCTGGTCTGCGGCATGGGGTCGATTACGCTTTGACCGTTTCCTGCTATCAGGCCGATGACGATGGTCGGGCGTGTGGCAAGTGCGACAGCTGCCGTCTGCGGGCTGCTGGCTTTGCCGCCGCGGGTGTAACGGACCCGACTCGATATTTCTAAATTTTTATCGCATGGTGTTGATTTTGTGAATTAAATCAGTATTATGCACACCCGTTGGGTCGTTAGCTCAGTTGGTAGAGCAGTTGGCTTTTAACCAATTGGTCGCAGGTTCGAATCCCGCACGACCCACCATCCTTTCCTGCTTTACCCCTCCTGCCTGTTATCCGTCTTACCCGATCTAATCCAATTGATGCGGGTGGTATACTCGACTTACGCGCTCAAGCGCCTGCAGGTCTAGCGAATATGACGCAGATTTCCGAACGCCTTCTGGTTCAAGCTCACCTCGATGCCAAGCAGCCCAAACCGCTGACTGCTGCGGAGGAGGCTCACTATCGTGCGGCGATTGCTGCTGAGCTCAAAGCACAAAATGCCGTGCTGGTTGCTCATTACTATTGCGATCCGCTGATTCAGGCTTTGGCTGAAGAAACCGGCGGCTGCGTTTCCGACTCCCTGGAAATGGCCCGTTTTGGTAACCAGCACCCGGCGCGAACCGTGCTGGTGGCGGGTGTGAAGTTCATGGGCGAGACCGCTAAAATCCTCAACCCGGAAAAGCGCGTGCTGATGCCGACGCTGGAAGCGACTTGCTCGCTTGATCTGGGCTGTCCGATTGAGGAGTTCTCGGCGTTTTGCGATCAGCATCCAGAGCGTACCGTGGTGGTCTATGCCAATACCTCGGCAGCGGTTAAGGCGCGGGCTGATTGGGTAGTGACGTCCAGTTGTGCACTGGAGATCGTCGAAAGCCTGATGGATAACGGTGAAAAGATCATCTGGGCGCCGGACAAGCACCTGGGCCGCTATATCCAGCGTGAAACTGGCGCTGACATGCTGCTCTGGGATGGTGCCTGCATCGTTCATGAAGAGTTCAAGTCCCGGCAACTGGAAGACATGAAGGCGCTGTATCCGGAGGCGGCGATCCTGGTGCATCCGGAGTCGCCGGAGGCGGTGATCGACCTGGCAGATGCGGTTGGCTCCACCAGTCAGTTGATCAAAGCGGCGCAGACGCTGCCGAACAAGACTTTCATCGTTGCCACCGATCGCGGCATCTTCTACAAGATGCAGCAGCTGTGTCCGGACAAGATTTTCATCGAGGCGCCCACCGCCGGCAATGGTGCGACCTGCCGCAGTTGCGCGCATTGCCCGTGGATGGCGATGAACACCCTGGAGCGCACGCTGCAATGCCTGCGTGAGGGCAGCAACGAGATCTTCGTTGATCCGGCGCTAATCCCGCGGGCGTTACAACCCCTCAAGCGCATGTTGGATTTCACTCAGGCCGCACGGCTTAAAGTGGCCGGTAACGCTTAAATCGTTAGGTAGAAAAAAGCCCGGCTGAGACCGGGCTTTTTTCTGTCTGGCTTAGCGCATCAGCTGTTTGAGCATGCGCTGCTGTTCCAGCATTTCCTTCTGGCGGGTATCGATGCGTGAGGCTAGAGGGAAATTGTTGATGGCACGACGTTTGGCGAAGTCCAGCTGTTCGATCGCTTGGTCATAATCGGCGACCAAGGCAAAGTACTCGGCGCGGGCTTGGTGCAGGCCGATGATATCGCCGGACAGGCCGCGGGTTTCCGCGACCTGATACCAGACATCCGGATCATTCGGGCGACTCTTCAGCAGCTCTTCGAGAGCCTTCTGCGCCTCGGCTGCCTGGTTCTGCTTGAGGAGCAGGTCGATGCGGCTCTGCTTCAGGGGGTAGTTGTCCGGATAAACCTTGAGTAGCCGTTGGGCGCGCTGTTGCGCGTCCGGCAGGCGATTGGAGGTGATGTCCAGGTCGATCTGCGCCAAGTTATAGGAGACGTCGTTGGGGGCTTTCCCCAGTAGCGTTTGCAGGCTTGTCCGGGCTTCGTTGAGTTGGCCGTTCTTGATCTGTGCCAATGCCAGGCCGTAACGGGCGGCGTCCAGTGTGGGGTCGTCGTCGAGCATGGCGCGGAAACGCTTGCCGGCGATGCCGGGGGTTTCCTCGAAGGTCAGTTGCACGCGCGCGCGCATCAATTGATAGCGCAGCGTGTCTACGCGCCCGCCCTGGGGGAATTGTTCGGCGCGGTTGCGGGTGTCGGCGATACGCGACTCGGTGACCGGGTGCGTGAGGAGGAATTCAGGCGGGCGCTTGTTGTAGCGATATTGCCTGGCCATGCGCTCGAACATGTTCGGCATGGCGCGCGGGTCGTAACCGGCGCGTTCCAGATTGACCACACCGACGCGGTCGGCTTCCTGTTCGTTCTGTCGGGAGAAGCGCAACTGGCTCTGGATGGCGGCGGCCTGGGTGCTCATGATCGTGGCCATGCCGGCGTCGCCAGCACCGGCCGCGGCGGCAATGATCCCGGCGAGCATGGCGGCCATCATCGGCACCTGCATTTTCTGTTGGGCTTCGATGCCGCGGGCGAAGTGGCGCTGGGTCAAGTGGCCAAGTTCGTGTGCGAGTACCCCGGCGTACTCGGCTTCGCTCTGCGCATAGAGGAACAGGCCGCCGTTGACGCCGATAATCCCCCCAGGGGCGGCGAAGGCGTTGATCTGTGGGTCCCTGATCAGGATGAACACCAGCCGGTGGTCATGCAGGTCGCTGGTTTCTGCCAGGCGATAGACGCTGCTTTCGACGAAGTCTTTAAGCTGCGGATCGTTCAGTTGGCTGACTTGCCCGCGCAGCATGCTCAGCCAGGCGCGGCCGAGTTGATATTCCTGTTCCGGCGAAACGATCGATGAGCTGGAGTCGCCCAGTGACGGCAGGTCGTCGGCGATGGCGGGAGAGGCAAGCAAGCAAGCAAGCGTCAGCAGAGTAGGGCGCAGAAGATTCATGCACGAAGCTCTTGGCGGCAAAGTAGCTACTGTAGCCGCCATGCCGGTCGGCTGGCCAGGGCTGTGCCGCCTTCGGTATCCTAACGTACTTCCCTGGAGACTGATTAATGACCGACGCTGGATGGCAGGCTCCCGTCTGCGATGCCGAACTGGACACCAGCGGCCTGAATTGCCCGCTACCTTTGCTGAAGGCCAAACTCGAGCTGAATCGCCTGCCAAGTGGCGCCGTGCTCAAGGTGACGGCTACCGATGCCGGCTCGCAGCGCGATTTTCGCGCCTTCGCAAGTTTGGCCGGGCATACCTTGCTACATGAAGAGAGTGAGGACGGTGTCTACCGCTATTGGCTGCGCAAGGCTTGACGCGTATCTCTACCTGGCTCAGTGGTTGGGTGTATCGAAGGAAATCTGATGTTTAAGGTGCTACGCGATTGGGTTCAGCGCTATTTCTCCGATGAGGAGGCGGTAGTGCTGGCGGTTTTGTTGGTGCTCGGCTTTACCGCAGTGCTGACGCTCGGCGGCATGCTCGCACCGGTACTGGCGGGTCTGGTGCTGGCCTTCTTGATGCAGGGGCTGGTCCGCATGCTGGTGCGTCTGCGGCTGCCGCGAATAGGGGCGGTGTGGCTGGTGTTCGCCTTGTTTATCGGGCTGCTGGGGGTGTTTTTATTAGTGTTGGTGCCGTTGCTGTGGCAGCAACTGATTACGCTGTTCAACGAATTGCCGGGCATGCTCGGCAAGTGGCAGTCCTTGCTCTTGCTGTTGCCGGAGCGCTACCCGCATCTGGTGTCGGATGAGCAAGTGCTGCAAGCGATCGAGGTGGTGGGCAGCGAAATCGGTAAGTTTGGCCAGTTGGCGCTGACCTTCTCGTTATCCAGCTTGCCACTGCTGGTGAACATCATGATTTATCTGGTGCTGGTGCCGATCCTGGTGTTCTTCTTTCTCAAGGATCGCCAGGTGATTAGTCGCTGGTTCCGCGGTTACCTGCCCCGTGAGCGCACGTTGATTACCCGGGTGGCTCAGGAGATGAACCAGCAGATCGCCAATTACATCCGTGGCAAGGTGATTGAGATCATCATCTGTGGTGGCGTGACCTACGTGGCCTTTATCGCGCTCGGTCTGAACTATGCGGCGTTGCTCGCCCTGCTGGTCGGCCTGTCGGTGGTGGTGCCCTATGTCGGTGCCGTGGTGGTGACGGTGCCGGTGGCCCTGATCGCGTTGTTTCAGTGGGGCTGGGGTGATCAGTTCATCTACTTGATGGTCGTGTACGGGGTTATCCAGGCGCTGGACGGTAACGTTCTGGTACCGCTGCTATTCGCCGAGGCGGTGAACTTGCATCCAGTGGCGATCATCTGTGCGGTGCTGTTGTTTGGCGGGCTCTGGGGGTTCTGGGGGATCTTCTTTGCGATTCCGCTGGCGACCCTGTTCAAGGCGGTGCTAGATGCCTGGCCACGGCAAGAGCCTGTAGTGGCGCCGTTGATGTAAGAATGCGGGTGCAATAGAAAGGCCGCATTAAGCGGCCTTTCTATTGGGCTGAGCTCAACCCTTGTTCAAGGCTTGTGCAGTTGCCAATACTGCATCGACATGGCCGGGAACCTTAACACCACGCCATTCCTGCCGGAGCACTCCAGCCTTGTCGAGGAGAAAGGTGCTGCGGTCGATGCCCAGGTATTCCTTGCCATAAAGCTTCTTTAGCTTGATCACCTCGAACAACTGGCACAGCGCTTCGTCCTTGTCGGAAATCAGCTCGAAGGGGAACTCCTGCTTGCACTTGAAGTTCTCGTGCGACTTCAGGCTGTCCCTGGAAACGCCAAACACCTGGGTGTTGGCGGCCTGGAACGCGCTGTACTGATCGCGAAAGCCTTGGCCTTCGGTGGTGCAGCCTGGGGTGCTGTCCTTCGGATAGAAATAGATCACCACTTGCTGACCCTTGAGAGCGGACAGTTCGATCTGCTGGCCGCTGGTGGCCTGAGCGTGGAAGTTAGCGACGGGCTGGTCGAGTGCAATGGCCATGAAGGGTTTTCCTTAAGCAGGAGTCTGTGGGCGCCAAGGTTCGATCAGGGCATCCAGATTCAAGGCGTCGGCAAAGTCGAGAAACTGGTCGCGCAGCCAGCTGATTTGAGTGCCGGCCGGTAAGGTCACCGTGAGCGTGGCGTTGAGCATGGTGCCGCCGGTTTGCGGGGCTTGGTAGGTATCGCAGGTGAGGTTTTCCAGCTCGACGTTGTGATCGATGAAGAACTGGCACAGCTCATTGAGAATGTCTGGGCGGTACACCGAGCTGACATAGGCAACGTAGGGCAATGCTTGCGGGCGGTTCTCCGAGGCTGCGCTGCGCACCACGCTGACGGTGAAGGTGTGCTTCTTGGCTAGGGTTGGCAGACCGGCTTCCAGGCGTGCTAGCGCGTCCCAGCTACCCGATACCTGCAAGACCAGCGCGCTGAACTCGCCGTGGCGGCTCAAACGGGTGCTGATTACGGCGCAGCGGTTCTCATGGCTGGTGCGGCACAGCACATTAGTCAGCTCCATGGGGTTGGTGCCGAGGGCACTGATAACAAGGAACTGTTCGCGGACTATGGGGGTGGACATGCAGCATTCCTAAAGCGATGAGCGGTCGGCAGTTAAACTGCCGATCAAAGCCGGAAGGTTAGCGAAAAGCGTCGCTGAGGGGAATGCTCATAGCACGGTACTTCGCTTGTGCAAGGCAGGTAGCGCCAGTACCATTACGGCTCTCTTTTTCCGGCAGGAGCGGTTGCATGATTGCGGGCAGTATGGTGGCACTGGTCACGCCCATGGATGCGCAGGGTCGTCTGGATTGGGACAGTCTGAGCAAACTGGTGGATTTCCACCTGCAAGAAGGCACCAACGCCATTGTCGCGGTCGGCACCACAGGTGAGTCGGCCACGCTAGACGTCAACGAACACATCGAAGTGATCCGTCGTGTGGTGGATCAGGTCGCGGGGCGTATTCCGGTTATCGCCGGTACTGGCGCCAACTCCACGCGGGAAGCGGTGGAATTGACTGCAAACGCTAAAAGCGCCGGCGCCGACGCTTGCTTGCTAGTCACGCCGTACTACAACAAGCCGACTCAAGACGGTTTGTATCAACACTTCCGGCATATCGCCGAGGCGGTGGCAATTCCGCAGATCCTCTACAACGTGCCAGGCCGTACGGTTTGCGACATGCTGCCGGAGACTGTTGAGCGTTTGTCGAAAGTATCGAACATCATCGGCATCAAGGAAGCTACGGGTGATCTGCAGCGCGGCCAAGAAGTGCTGGATCGCGTCAGCAAAGACTTTCTGGTGTATTCCGGCGACGACGCGACCGCCGTCGAGCTGATGTTGATGGGCGGTAAAGGCAATATCTCCGTCACCGCTAACGTTGCCCCACGCGCCATGAGCGAGCTTTGCGCTGCGGCCATGCGTGGTGATGCTGTCACGGCTCGGGCGATTAACGATCGTTTGATGCCGCTGCACAAGTCGCTGTTTATCGAGTCCAACCCGATTCCTGTGAAATGGGCCCTGCATGAAATGGGTCTGATGCAGGAGGGTATCCGTTTGCCTCTGACTTGGCTCAGTCCGCGTTGTCATGAACCGCTGCGTCAGGCCTTGCGCCAGTCCGGCGTATTGGTTTAATCGAGGAAATACTACGCATGAAGCGACTGGCCGGACTCTCCGCACTTGCCATGATCATCTCTAGTACCAGCGGTTGCGGCTGGATCTGGGGTGAAGATGGCTATTTCCGCGATCGTGGCAGTGATTACCTAACAGAGCGCCAGACTGCACCGATGCAGATTCCAGCGGGTGTCGATACCAAGCGCCTCGACCCGCTGCTGCCGGTGCCGCGCAATGTGGCTGACTCGACCGTCAAGGGTGAGTTCGAAGTACCGCGCCCACAGGCCTTGCCAGTGCAGGCTGACTCGAGCGAGTTCAGCCTGCAAAAAAGTGGCGAGGCGCGTTGGGTGATGGCACGGCGTGCGCCGGCAGAAGTCTGGCCGGTGGCTCGTCAGTTTTTCGAAGATAACGGCTTCCGGATTGCCGAAGAGCGCGCGCAGACGGGCGAATTTAGCACTGACTGGCAGCGTTTCGACGAGCTCTCTGCGTCCATGGCGCGGCGTCTGAGCAGCCGTGTGGCGGGGGTAGACCCAGAGAGTCAGGCCCGTGTGCGGGTGCGCATCGAGCCCGGTGTGCAGCGCAATACCAGCGAGATTTTCGTTGTGAGCGCTGAACGGCCGGCTGGCAGCACCGCCAATGTCGATTTCCCCAGCAAGTCTGCGAACGCCAGTCTGGAAGCTGCGCTGCTCGACGAGATGCTCGCCAGCCTGGCGCGCAGCGCCGAGCAGGGCGGCTCCGTCTCGCTGCTGGCCGCGCGCGACTTCGACGCACCGAGTCGGGTCAGTCTGTCCGAGGATGGTAACGGCAACCCGATCTTGAACCTTGGCGCTGATTTCGATCGCGCCTGGTCCAGCGTTGGTCGTTCCCTGGAGACGGCTGACGTGCGGGTCGATGACCTCAATCGCACCTTGGGCGTGTATTACATCAACCTCGCCGAAGGCGCCGAGACCAAGAACAAAGAGCCTGGTTTCTGGGGCACGTTGTGGGGCAGTGCGCCGAGCAAAGAAGACATCGACGCGCGCGCTGAGCGCTATCAAGTACGCTTGACCAAGGTTGGCGATGGCGTGCAGGTGACCGTGGAGAAGGACCTCAATACTGTCGCGCCGGCTGATGTGGCGCGTCGCGTGTTGAGCCTGATCCAGGAACACCTTGGCTAAATTACGCTTCGATGTTCTAGGCGGTAGGTAGGCAGCTGTGGAAACGGCTGCCATGGCCTTGCCAGCTGTCTGCTAGGGTGACACTGCTCTGGAGTGAGCCAAAACCCTAAATGCAGTTCTATGAGAAGCCGATAGGCGAAACCCATTCGGTTTCGCCTGTTTCGTTTAACAAAGGCGGAAATCCTGACATGACCACTCCCTCCACCTTGAGCCTGAAGAAAATCTACTCTGGCAAAGTTCGGGACCTGTACGAAATTGACGCCAAGCGCATGCTGATGGTGGCCACCGATCGCCTGTCGGCGTTCGATGTGATCCTCGCTGAGCCGATTCCGGACAAGGGCAAGATCCTCACCGCCATCTCCAACTTCTGGTTCGATAAGCTCGCGGACGTGGTGCCGAACCACTTCACCGGCGACAAGGTGGAAGACGTCGTGCCTGCTGCCGAATTACCGTTGGTGGAAGGCCGTGCAGTGGTGGCCAAGCGTTTGCAGCCGATTGCGGTGGAAGCCATTGTGCGAGGCTACATCGCCGGTTCGGGTTGGAAGGAGTACCAAAAGAGCGGCACGGTCTGTGGTATCCAACTGCCGGCCGGGCTGAAAGAAGCCTCCAAGCTGCCGCAGCCGATCTTCACGCCGTCGACCAAGGCGGCAGTGGGCGATCACGATGAGAATATCGCGTTCGAGCAGTGCGAGGCGATCATAGGTAAAGAACTGGCGGCGAAGGTGCGTGACACCGCTATCGCCTTGTATAGCGCGGCAGTCGAATATGCGGCCACCCGCGGGATCATCATCGCTGACACCAAGTTCGAATTCGGCCTGGACGAAGACGGCACGCTGACCTTGATGGACGAAGTGCTGACGCCGGACTCCAGCCGTTTCTGGCCGACCGAGAGTTATGTCGAAGGGCAGAATCCGCCCAGCTTCGACAAGCAGTTCGTGCGTGATTGGCTGGAGTCTACTGGTTGGAACAAAGAGCCGCCGGCACCTGCTGTACCGCTTGAAGTGGCGCAAAAAACCGCCGACAAGTACCGCGAAGCGCTGACCAAGCTGATGGCTTGAATGCTGTTGAGCGTGAAATGAAAAGAGGAGCCAACGGCTTCTCTTTTTCGTTGTAGGAGCTTACCTGGCGAGTGGCTGGGACATTGCTAACGCAAGCGCCTGATAGCATGCGAAAAAGTCTTTCCCTGGGGCTTCGCCCAAGGCTTTCGAGCTGTTATCATGCGCGCCGCTGGGGAGATGCCGGAGTGGCCGAACGGGACGGATTCGAAATCCGTTGTGTTAGCGATAGCACCTAGGGTTCGAATCCCTATCTCCCCGCCACTCATTAAGAAAGCCTCGTAAATCTGTTGTTTGGATTTACGGGGCTTTTTCATTTGTGCCTAGTGTTTTCCTCAGGACGCTTTCTTCTCGTTCAGCTGTCAGCTCAACTGCTTGATGGGGTGCGTATCTACTCGGGGGGGGTAGACAGTCTTGACGCACTCTTCAGCGCGGCATTCAATGTGCTCGCTGCTAGATGGCTGCGTGAGCAGATCTCGCGAGTAGCTGCCGCTCGTTTGCATGAGTCTCGGGTAATAATGGGTACTGCTTAGGTGGCGGCGAATGAACATAAGGCTTCTAGTAGGCTGGCATATCGGGGGCAGCTCTGCTGACGAGTTCCAGCTGAGTGGTAATGACAATCTGCGACTGGCCGCATAAAAAGAGGCGCCGCATAAGGAAACTGCATGAAGCGTCTGTTGGTGTTGTTTACCGTTCTGGTAATTGCTGGCTGCTCCGCGACCTCCACGGCACACAAGAAATACGGCAGAAAGGGTCTGCATATCAACTGTTCCGGTCTAACCTCCTCATGGGAAAAGTGCGACGAAGAAGCGGCCATGGCATGCGGCTTAGCGGGTTATAAAGTCATGGCGAAGTCGGGGGTCGGTGAAGGTGACTATGCGGAAAATTACCCGTTTGGTTTAAACCCGGATGGCTTCTCTAGTCGCAACATGATCGTTATCTGTCGCTAAGCTGGGACATTCGAGGTGGTGCGGGATGCAACACATTGGCTCAGGTAAACACATGATCCGGCTTATCGTACTGACCACCCTGCTGACCATCGGCGGGTGCGCGACGGTGAATAAAACAACCACAAAAGATGGCGGTGAGGCCCTCAGCATTGACTGCTCTGGTCAGGCTTTAAAGTGGCAGCACTGCTACGAGAAGGCGACCCAGGTATGTGCTGGTAGCGGCTATGAGACTATCGGCAAGAAAGGTCGCCCGGATACCGACCCGGCTGACCGTCTGCTCGGTGTTGAGCCGGGTAAGTTCGCTAACCGGAACCTGGTCGTTATCTGCAAGTAATCGCTCTAGGTTGATGATGACGGTTGTCAGGTTGCAAGACAGTTGCTGTCGGTCAGCGGACCGGCAAAGCCAGGGCTAGGTCGCCGAAAGAACCTCATCGTAAGAGTCCCACGCCTACTGCCGCTCGTCGCTACCGTTATCCATCTGGCAGGTTTGCCCTCGACGTTTAGGCGTGGCGGCGCCGAGAGAGGGCTAACGAAGCGGTCGAGAGTTTCGGAGTGATTTCCCGTAAGCGGTGTCGCGGATAGCGTGGCGAATAATGAGTCTGGCTGCTTGTGGCTATGGCCAGCGCCAGCGCCAGCGCTATAGTTTGAAGTGCTAGTGGGCCGAGGCTGTGATGTTGAGGGTGCTCTACACGCTTTAAATTCGCATATCTTTACGACAAGAAGTATATGCTCTTAGCGAGAAAGTAATGAGTTATAAAGTCAGCGCTATATGTTTTCTTGTGATGGCTTTTTCGTCTGGCGCGTTCGCTGATGACGATGAATATAATGCCTGCTTGTTGCAGTATCAAAAAGATGCAAAAACAAATCTATCTGCGTACTTGATTGAATATGCATGTAGGAAGACTTATCAAGAGGGCGCTTTTCTCTTGGGTAAAGAAAAGGCATATTATGAGTGCTTGCTAAAAAACATACCTGGTGTCGAAAACAGCATGGCTGTTAATCAGATACAGAATGCATGTAGAAGGCAGTATCTCGAGTAAGCGTCTAGCGCATTTTGCTCTGTGGAGCGGCCTAGGGTTCGAGTTCTGCTTAGTTTTTCGCTGAGGGAAGGTTGTGCGGCCGGTTATGCCAATACACGGATTATTAATCCTGTAGTTGTTATCGACCTTTCTTAAAGCGCAGAAGCGGAACTTAAAGAGTCTGTGCTGGTGCTCCGTTTGTCGAAGTGGCCGAATTATCGAGGGCAAGGCACTTGCAAGTCGACGGCCCATAGCTTGTGGGGCTTGGGCTTGCTCACTATCAGGCAGGTATGTAGGGCATAACACCTGCATTCTCTGCCAGTTGTTTTTTTATTTCTGTGGATAAAGACCCTGAGCGGATGGAAAGCTCGCGGCGAACATCTTCTATCACTCGACCAAATACATCAGGGCTATTCACTTCTTTTGAGCTGATAACACGGCTATAAACCGGTACATTGGTCGTGTCCGCCAAGGTGAGCACTATGCCGCCATCAGGTCGGCGGTTGCCGAGGGAGACGCGGAGCGGGTGAAACGTTTTTTCAAGTAGACCGATATTGATGTGTTGCATGACGGCGCTCCATCGCAAGAGTGGTTAGTTGTGACCGTCATGGAGCAGTTGGGTTCACGCAGTAAAGCCCTTGGTGGCCAATACTTGACGTGTTCGATCGATTACCAACTGCAGTGATCCGGAGGAGTACTGTTCTGGATACAAGCGTTCGCTATGACGGGCAATGCCGCGTTCGTTGACGATGGTGAAACTGAAGCAGCCCTTGCGAACAGCTTGGATCTGGCAATCGAATGGGGCGAAGGCGGTAGATAGGGTGCGAATAGCATCCTGAACTTGGTGTTGGGTGGACATATTTATTAGGTGTTTCCTACAAATTACGGTTATGTGACCGCGAAAATTAAAAGCTCCGATGTCGCTGACCAAATGGACAGACGGAATTAATCTAATCGGAGCAGGGCCGCAAGATAAAGTTCCGCAGTATCGCGGCGCTTAGGCTGGCAGGTAGGTACTTCGGAGGGCAGGCGGTACCCAGGATGGTTAGAGATCCTGGGTGGCAATCCTGATCAATCGACAGGTTGGCTGGGGCAGAGTAAATGGCCTTCGCCGCAGTCTTTCGAGTTGGAAAGAGGCTGGCAGAAGTCTTTACCTGGGAGCCATCGAGGGGCCGGATCCTTGGTGTCAGCAGGGCGCTCTTAGTGAGCGGATTTGCTGGAGGAGGTGAGCGGCCTAATTGACTTTCAGCTTGGTACTAACGAGCGCATTGTAACCGATAGGTCAGCTTCTGGATACGGGGCGGAGGTGTCAGGTAGAGCTAAAACTCCGTTCGGATACTGGGTCCTTGGGCTGTTTGGTAAAGTCCGGGCACAAAAAAGCCCCGCCATGGGGCGGGGCTTTTTGATCAGGACAGGGGGGGTTAGACCACCTGAACTTCTTCAGCTTGCATACCTTTTTGGCCTTTGGCAGCCACGAAGGAAACAGTCTGGCCTTCTTTCAGGCTCTTGAAGCCGTCGCTCTGGATGGCTTTGAAGTGCACGAACAGGTCGTCGCCGCCAGATTGTGGAGTGATGAAGCCGAAGCCTTTCTCATCGTTGAACCACTTGACGGTACCAGTTTGGCGATTGGACATGGTGTATCTCCTTGAACAAAGTTAACTACGGTCCTGGAAGAGCCCAAGCCGAGACTGAGTGCAAAGAGTAAAAGGAGTCGAGATGGTTGGATCGAGATCTAACATCAATTGCGATTCGCGGTGACACATGCAGCACAGTCGCAACACCATACGCGGTTTGCCCGGTAAGTGCGAGCCTTTGTGCTGCCGTTAGTCTAATGCCTAGGGCCCGCCCTTAGCCTGGGGCAGGCTCAACCTATGTGGGGCCCGACGCGTTGTCTGAGCCGATCGCAGATATTCATGAGCGGTGCGACGCGCTCTTCCTGCTCCGTGTGGCTTAGGGGCTAGCCGGCTCGCGGGGCTGAGATCCTGATTGCGAGAGAAATTTGCTGAGAAACTGCTTGGTGCGCTCTTCGCGCGGGTTGGCAAACAGTGCCTTGGCTTCGCCTTGCTCGACGATTACACCCTTGTCGATAAAGATCACCCGGTTGGCCACATCGCGGGCGAAGCCCATTTCGTGGGTGACAATGATCATGGTGCGTTTCTCTTCCGCCAGGCTGCGGATGGTGGCCAGCACCTCTCCGACCAGCTCCGGATCGAGCGCTGAAGTCGGCTCATCGAAGAGGATTACGTCCGGCTCCATTGCCAAGGCGCGGGCGATAGCGACACGTTGTTGCTGGCCGCCGGAGAGCCGCCTGGGGTATGCATCCTCCTTGCCCGCCAGTCCCACCTTGGCCAGCAATTTGCGCGCCCGCTCCACGGCGACGCTGCGCGACTCTTTCTTGACCACGATGGGGCCTTCTATGACGTTCTCCAGTGCTGTGCGGTGGGGGAACAGATTGAAGCTTTGGAAGACGAAGCCCACATGCTGGCGCAGTGCGCGGATCAGCTCCTTCTGTTTAGTCAGGGGGCGGCTACCGTCGATCAAAATATCGCCGACGCGAATGCTGCCGCCGCTGGGCTCTTCCAGCAGGTTCAGGCAGCGCAACAGGGTGGTTTTCCCCGAGCCGCTGGGGCCGATGATGGCGACCACTTCACCCGGCGCCACATCAAGGTCGATGCCGTTGAGTACGGTTTGGCCTTTGAAGTTTTTGCTCAGCTTGCGAACTTCAATCATGCGCGTTTCATGACTCTTGGTTGTGGCGGTTCACCTGTGCTTCCAGGTGGTTTTGCAACGTTGCCAGTGCGCTGGCGAGCACCCAGTAAATCAGTGCTGCGGCCAGGTACATGGTGAAGATCTCGAAGGTTCGCGCGGTGATCAGTTGGGCCTGACGGAACAGCTCCGGCACCTGAATGGTGGCAGCCAGTGCAGTGTCCTTGACCAGCGAGATAAAACTGTTGCCCAGTGGCGGCAGGGCGGTGCGGGCGGCTTGCGGCAGGATGGCGCGACGCAGGGTTTGTGCAGGCGTCATGCCGATGCTGGCGGCGGCTTCCCATTGGCCGCGGTCGATTGAGGCAATCGCTGCGCGGAGGATTTCGCAGGTGTAAGCGGCCATGTTCAGCGAGAAGCCGATCAGCGCCGCAGGCAGGGGCTCCAGCTGGATTCCCAGTTGCGGCAGGCCGTAATAGATCATGAAGAGCTGCACCAGCAACGGTGTGCCGCGGAAGAACGAAACGTAGATCCGCGAGCTCCAGCTGAGCACCCTGAAGCGCGACAGGCGCATCAGGGCCAGAAGGAAGCCGAGCAGCAGTCCGAAGAACATCCCGCCCAAGCTCAGTACCACCGTATAGATCGCGCCCTTCAGCAGAAAGGGCACGGAGTCCAGCGCAAGCTGCAGGCTTGCTTCGATCATTTGGTCACGTCAGCTTTGAACCATTTCTCGGAGATCTTCGTCAGGGTGCCGTCGGCACGCAGTTTAGCGATGGCCTTGTCGATGGCGGCAAGCAGCTCGGGGTTGCCCTTGCGCAGGGCAATGCCGGCTTCCTGAGGGGCGAAAGGTTTGCCTGCAACGGCCAGCGTATCGCCGGTCTTGCTGATCAGTTCGAAGGCGGCGAGGCGGTCACCGAGGATGGCGTCGAGGCGACCGACACGCACGTCCTGGTTACGGGTCGCATCGTCATCGTAGGTGCGGATGTCAGCCTCCGGCACATTGTCCTTCAACCATTGCTCATAGTTGGTGCCCAGCACTACACCGACTTTTTTGCCGTTTAGGTCTGTGGGCTTGCTGAACTGGCCTTCCTGGCCTTTGCGCGTCAGCACCTGGATGCCAGACACGGTGTAAGGCGCAGAGAAGTCGTACTTCTTCTTGCGCTCCTCGGAGATGGTCACCTGATTTATCACCACGTCCAGGCGCTTGGATTCCAGCGCGGCGAGGATGCCGTCCCACTTGGTTGGCTGGAATTCCGGCTTGACCCCCAGTTCCTTGGCCAGCGCCTCGGCGAACTCGACTTCGAAGCCAGTCAGCTTGCCATTCTCATCCTGATAGTTGAAGGGCGGGTAGGTGCCTTCCAGGCCGATCTGGATGGAGCCGCGCTGCTTGATCTGTTGCAGCAGGTCTTCAGCCGCGAAACTGTTGCCGATGAAGCTGGAGCCGAGCACAAAGCCCAGGCTGCCGAGCAAGAAGGTGCGGCGTAGAGCAAAGAAGTTCATAGCGTATCCCTGTGTTGTTGTTAAGAAGTGGGGTAACTATAGAACCAAAATTTATATGTAATAAAATGATAAAAAATTTAGTTGTGCGTACTTTTTGGAATATTAATTCGGTTAACTCAAACTTGCAGCTGGATGATAGGCGAATAACGCAGGTGAGCCGCCGGTATGCAGAAATAACAGTGGGCCGTTACCGGAGAAGCGCTGGCGAGCAATGCCATCAAGCAGGCCAGCCATGGCTTTACTGGTATACACCGGGTCAAGCAGCAGACCTTCACTGCTGGCGAGCAGCTTGATAGCTGCCAGCGCTGCGGCATTCGGTTCGCCATAACGGGGACCGAAATATTCGTCCCACAGTTCGATAGCAAAGCCTGTCGGCAAGGAGATGCCGAGCAATTCAGCCGTGCGTTCCGCCAGACCTTGCACCTTCGGCAGTTGTGCGGCGACGCTACGTGAAACGGTGACTCCGATTACCGGCAGATCCGGCAATAGCTGCGTCAGGGCCAAGGCCAGGCCGCTATGAGTGCCCGCGCTGCCGGAGGCGAGCACCAGCGCAGAGAAGTTCAAGCCGGTCTGTTTGATTTGCTCCGCGAGCTCCACACCCGCACGCACATAGCCCAAGGCGCCCAGCGGATTGGAACCACCAATCGGTACCAGGTAGGGCGTTTTGCCTTCGGCGCGCAAGCGCTCGGCGAGAGCTAGCAGCTGTTCATCGGCGTTGTCGAGGTTGTCGACCAACTCGACCTGCGCATCAAACAGATCCAGCAGCAGTCTATTGCCGTTGCTCAGGTAATTGCTGTCAGTGCTGCCGATCGGATTTTCCAGCAGCGCGACACAACCCAGGCCCAGGCGTGCGGCAACTGCTGCGGTCTGCCGCACATGGTTGGACTGGATGGCGCCAGCGGTGATCAAGGTGTCCGCGCCCAGGCGAAGAGCGTCGGCGGCGAGATATTCCAGCTTGCGCACCTTATTGCCGCCCAATGCGAATTGCGTCGTGTCGTCGCGCTTGACGTAGATATCACGACCCAGCTTGGCGGACAGGTGAGCCAGCTTCTCCAGAGGTGTTGGAGCGCTGAACAGTTCGAGGCGAGGAAAGCGGCTGAGCTCTTTGCTAATCATGATGTCTGACTAAAAGTTCGCTGAGGGATGTCGTTGACTGGCTGTTGCTTACCGATGCCGTTGACTATAGGTAGGCGGTAATCCTTGGTGCAACTCATGTGCAGATTTACCCACTGTTTGCGGTGTTTTTCTGCTTTGCCCACAACGTCGAACCAGTCTTCTAAACAAATCACTGTTAGTTGGGCTCTCACGGCCTGGGCTCGGTTATCGAATGGGGCTTTCCTTGTGTGTTTGTGCTATTTGATATTAGTATTGTTGCAAACGCACAGGGGGTTTCGCCATGAGCGCACTCATTAAAGCCTTACCTGACGCCGATACGGTGCTGGCCAAGGCCTTGCTCAATACCCGAGAACAACTGGGGCTGACGCAGCAGGAGTTGGCGGAGATTGTTGGCGTGCATCGCACTGCGATCACCCGCTGGCAGGACAGCGGCGGCTTGCGTCCGCAGAGCAAGACCGGTGAACTGGCCTTGTTGTTGATCCGTGCCTATCGGGCCTTGTTCGCCTTGTTCGGCGGCAATCTCGGCGACATGCGGCACTTTCTGCGCACCGAAAACCGGCATCTGGCGGGCGTGCCGCTGCAGCAGATGGGGAGCGTGCAAGGGCTGGTGCGGGTGGTCGAATACCTGGATGCCATTCGCGGCAAGGTCTGAGAACCTGTTTCATATCTGCTGCGGTTGGCTATGTTGCGTTGAAAACCGGCTGGCCTGACCTGCGCTTACAGGTTCTTAGTCAAGTTAAGGAAGAGTGGCCATGGATATCTGGCAGGCCTGCCGCGGTGCAGAACAGATCAAGCCGCTACGCGGGCGTTTGGTGCGCATAGTGGAAAGCCAGGAGCAGGTCGCGACGCTGCAATTGGTCGACAACCTGGCGGAGCAGGCGTTGCTGGAAGAGTTGATCGAGTCCAGCAAACCGCCGCTGCCGAAAAGCGCCGAACCGCTGCATTATCTGTTGAAAACCCCTTTTCGCTATCCGCCGCTGCGCTGGGGCTCGCGTTTTGGCGGCGTCTACGAGCCCAGTCTGTTCTACGCGGCCACACGTCTGGAAACCGCCATGGCCGAGACGGCGTATTACCGTTTTGTGCTGTGGGACGGCATGCTCAGCCCGCCACCTAGCGGGCGTATCTGGTCCGAGCATTCTTCATTTGAGGCGCGCTATCGGGTTGAGCGTGGTATCCAGTTGCAGCACCCGCCGTTCAGCGAGCATCAGCGTGAACTGACCGATCCGCTGCACTACCGAGCGACTCAGGCGCTCGGTGGGGCGATGCGTGGTGCCGGAGTGGAGGCTTTTGAATACCGGTCCGCCCGCTGCCCGCTGGGGGGCGCCAATGTCGCGCTGTATACCCCGCAAGCTTTCACGGAAAAGCGTCCGCGTAACCTGACGCCCTGGCTGTGCGAAACCACCGCTGCCTACGTGGCTTTCAAGCATGCGCAGGCCCCCGATACGCCGCGGTTGTTTCGTTGGGACGACTTTCTGGTCGAGGGGCAGTTGCCGCAGCCTGCGTGATGCCAGCGACCGAGTGAGCGGCTTGCTGTGCATCTGGCCATTGGCTATTGACGGTAGCTCGCAGTTGTTTGGTCTGGATGCTGAGGTGCTGCAGTGCACAGGTTTGGCGCAAGGATTGGCGCCGGCTTTGCCGAGCACAACCCCAGCGATTCTGGCTGATTGTCGCCTGCCTGCTGGGCTTGACCGAGTTGGGGCGTTTTTCTTGTGCCTTGCTTCGTTTGAGTACGCACATGCCTATTAGATTTAACCAGCAAAGCGCCACGTAGACGCCCTCAAACGGGGCGCCCAGGGTGCCTCTGCGTAAACTTGTGCACAATTGCGAAGCGGCTTGTCAAGCGTCTTCCGCAAGCGCCTGCAAGCTCTTGATTCTTTCTGTGAATTTATTAAGTCAATGAAAAATATAGATTTTTTTAGCTGGTGAAAAAAGCATCAGTTTGACTTGGAGGCCCATCCCATCGGGCCTGGCGACTCTTGCTACCAAGTTGTCCACTGAGTTATCCACAGCTTCTGTGGATTGTCCCGAGCGCTTGCTCTAGATCGCGGTTGGGCGTCTTTGGCAAGTCATTACCGCCGAAAAAAGGAGTGGAGTGTGGCGCGCCTTTCCCACCATTCCAGTCATTTATGCCTCGCGTCACACTCCCTCGGCCTACCGCTCCAGTCTCGGTTCGCCCACGTCTGCCACTTCGGCCAGCTTTTCAGGTTGTTGGACAGCTGGGGCATGTCGCCAGTGTTAAGTGTTTCGCTGTGCGTTTGCTCAAGCTGCCAGCCCGCCAGAGTGTGGTAGTCGCGCAAAGTCGTCTGGGGCAGTTGCTCTGTCGTGACTGCGGTAATACCCGTGGCCGCCGGATTGGCCTCGAGCTGCTGCACCAGGCCGCGCGCGCGGGTGGCCGGCGAGTTCAGTTGGAGTTGGGACGACTGTACAGCCAGCCACGTCAGCATGAGCCGCAACAAGCTAGGCATTGGCTGGAACAAGCCGCCGCGGAAGCGAAGCGGCTGCTGAACAACCTCCACCCCCATTCTTAAGCGTGTCGTGCGGGGCTGGGTATACTGCCCGGCATTCTTGCGCGGAGCCGACTATGCCTATCGATTTGCCTAACTTGCTGATTGGTTTGTCCGCAGCCGCCGTACCGCTGTTGGCGCTGGCTTGGCAGCTGCAACGGCGTTTAGCTCTCAAGCAGGCGGAGTGCGCATTAATCGATGAGCGCTTGAGCACTGCGCAACTGGCTCAGGATGGCCTGGCTGCGCAGCTCGATGCTTATCGTAGTGAAGTCGGCGAACTCAGCGAGACTAAAGCCGAGCAGCAAGCCGAGCTGGCCGCCCTTCGTCGCGAAACCGAGTTGCTGCAGGTTGAACGTGGCACGGCGTGCGAGGCTGCCCAGGCCTGGCGTGCCGAGCGTGAACAGAAAGAGGCCGAGCTGCGTCAGCTGAGCGCCGAGCGTGCCGGCCTGGCTGCCGAGCTGCGTGAGCAGCAGGACAGCCATCAGCAGCGCTTGAACGACTTGCAAGGTTCCCGCGATGAGCTGCGTGCGCAGTTCGCCGAACTGGCCGGGAAGATCTTCGATGAGCGTGAACAGCGCTTTGCCGAAACCAGTCAGCAGCGCCTTGGACAGTTGCTCGATCCGCTCAAGGAACGTATCCAGTCCTTCGAGAAGCGCGTCGAGGAGAGCTACCAGCAGGAAGCCCGCGAGCGCTTCTCTCTGAGTAAGGAGCTGGAGCGCCTGCAACTGCTCAACCAGCGTCTGAGCGATGAGGCGACCAACCTGACTCGCGCCTTGAAAGGCCAGAAGACCCAAGGTAACTGGGGCGAGCTGGTGCTGGAGCGGGTACTGGAGCATGCCGGCCTGGAGAAGGGTCGTGAGTATCAGACTCAGGTCAGTCTCAAGGGCGCTGAGGGTGACCGCTTTCAGCCGGACGTGTTGATTCTGCTTCCCGGCGACCGCCAGGTGGTGGTGGATGCCAAGGTCAGCCTGACCGCGTATCAGCAGTTTGTTGCCGCCGACGATGAGCCGCTCCGCCAGCAGGCGCTGAAGCAGCATGTACTGTCGTTGCGCAACCACCTCAAAGGCCTCTCGGTGAAGGATTATCAGCGCCTGGAGGGGCTGCATAGCCTGGACTTCGTGCTGCTATTCGTACCGATCGAAGCAGCTTTTGCCGCGGCGTTGCAGGCCGATTCCGGGCTGTTCCAGGAGGCTTTCGAGCAGAATATCGTGATCGTCAGCCCGACCACCTTGCTTGCCACCCTGCGGGTGATCGACAGCCTCTGGCGCCAGGAGCGGCAGAGCCAGAACGCCCGCGAGATCGCCGAGCGGGCGGGCGCGCTGTACGACAAATTCGTCGCCTTCATTCAGGACCTGGACGAGGTCGGCAGTCGTCTGCAACAGCTGGACAAGGCCTACGCCGCGGCACGCAATAAGCTCAGCGATGGCCGCGGTAATATCATCAGCCGCGTGGAAAATCTCAAACTGCTCGGCGCCCGCGCCAGCAAGAGTCTGCCGACGGACTTGCTGGAGCGCGCGGCCGGTCTGCCGCATTTCAATGAAGCAGTCGACGAGACGGTCGATTAGCTTTGTAGGCGGGGTGAAGCACTGCCCCAGCCTTCACGTTCAACCGCGTTGCGCTTCGGTCGCTGCCCGCTGCGCCGCTGGCGAGTTCTGCAGATAGTCCAGCGCGACCTTGATATTCCCCTCGCTACGCGGATGGAACCAAGGCAGGAAGTAGCGCAGCACCGAGCGCCCAGTACCACCCATAGGCGGCAGCACATCGCGCTTGCCCAGCTCGTACCAGAGCTTGAAAAAGCCGGGGCGGTAACGAGTCGTCGGGTCCTGGCGCATCATCAGCCGCGAGCCAGCGCTGAACAGGAAGATCAGCGCCGGTACTGCAATCAACATATAGAGCCAGCGCATCAGGATGCTGCCGCCCAGGTGCACATGCAGGTCATGGGCGACGCAGCGGTGCTCGATTTCCTCGGCACCATGCCAGCGCAGCAGGTCGAGCATCACCGGGTCGGCGTCATCCAGACTGCGGGTGGTGATGATCCAGTCACCGAGCACGCAGGTGAAGTGCTCGACGGCGGCGATGAACCCGACCCGCTGGCGCAGCCACCAGGTTTGCAGTAGTCGGCTCAGCTTGTTTTCCCCCAGCGGGTAGTCGCACAACGCCTTTTCGAACAGCCACTCCAGGCGTTTTGTGAAAGGTCTGTGGTCGATACCGTGGCGCACCAGATAGGGCGTTAGCGCACTGTCATGGGCGCGGGCGTGCTGCGCCTCTTGGCGGATAAAGCCGCGTACATCCTCGCCGACTTGTGCGTCGGTCACCAACGGCAAGGCGCGATTGTAGACCCGGCAGAACCAGAACTCGCCGGCCGGCAGCAGGATGTGCAGGGTATTCATGATGTGCGAGGCCTCCGCTTCGCCGGGTACCCAGTGCAGCGGGGTGTCGGCGAAGTCGAAGCGTACTTTGCGTTGTTCCAGGCGATGCGGTTGTTCGCTCATTGTTGTTCTCCTTATCGATCAGGCGGCCAGATTCAGGCGGGCCAGCAACCGTGACAGCCAAGGCGCGAAGCGCCACTGGGCGACACTCAGGTGCGCCTCGCCGCCGACGGCGATCACCGCTTTGTTGTGCTGCACGGCGCGCACCAGTTGTTGCGCGACTGTCTCGGGGCTGAGGTTGCGGCGGCGGTAGAGGCGCTGGGTTTTGGCTTTTTGTTTGGCTTCTGCGGCGGCACTCAGGCCGTTGAAGCGGGTGGCCTGAATGATCCCGGTGTTGACCAGGCCAGGGCACACGGCCGTCACGCCTATGCCTTGCCCGGCCAACTCGGCCCGCAGGCATTCGCTGAGCATCAGTACTGCGGCCTTGCTGGTGGCATAGGCTGGATAGTTACGCGACGGCACGAAGGCCGCAGCCGAGGCGATATTGACGATATGCCCGGCCTTGCCGGCCTCGACCATCTGCCGGGCGAACAGCCGGCAACCGTCGATTACGCTCCACAGGTTGACCCGCAGCAGGCGTTCCCAGTCCGCCGCGCTGGTGTCCAGCATGGCGCCGGCCATGCCGATGCCGGCGTTGTTGACCAGGATGTCGACGCTGCCGAAGCGTTCCTTGACCCAGCCGGCGAAGGCTTCCATCGCCGCGCTGTCGCCGACGTCGAGCTGGTAGGCGTAAGCCCCGGCGCCGAGGGCCCGGGCCAGTTCGGCGCTGCGTTCGGCGGCGGGCAGGTTGATGTCGGCGGCCAGCACGCTGGCGCCGCGCTCGGCGAAGCTGAGCAGGGTGGCGCGGCCGATTCCGCCACCGGCGCCGGTGACCAGCACCAGCTTGCCGGCATCTGGGCCGGCATCCGGTTTGACCTGCGCCCGTTGCAAGGCCTCGCTGTTCTCACCTTGTTCCTGGTAGCGGACGAACTCGCGAATCCAGCTTGCCAATTGCGTGGGCTCGGCCAGCAGTTGCCAGTGTCCGGCGCGGATCTCGCGGCGCCACAGCTTGGGTGCCCAGCGCGACAGCTGCTCGAACAGTTGTGGTCGCACATAACGATCGCGGGTCGGCACTATTAGCTGCACCGGCACCTCGGTATGGCGCTGGCGTGGCTGGAACAGGCTGTGGATAAAGTTGGCGCGGTACAACTTGACCCCATGCTGACCATCGGCAGCGAGGCTGGCGCTGGCTTTGGCACCTCGTACGCCTTCGACCCGCTGCAGATACTTCGGCCAGAGCCGGGTCAGACCGGCGCGCCAGGCCAATTCCGGCAGCCAGGGCGTATGGAATAGGCCGATGTACCAGGAGCTCAGCAACTGCCCGCCAACCTGCGCCCAGGCGCGTGGGCTTTTCTGCTGAAGGCGGTCGCGCATCCAATGGCCGACATGATCGAGGCAGGGCCCGGAAATGCTCGTGTAGGAGGCCAGCAGCGGTGCCAGGCGCGGTTCGGTCACTGCCTCCCAGCTCTGGATCGAGCCCCAGTCATGGGCGACCAGATGTACCGGCTGATCCGGGCTGAGTGCCTGGATCACCGCCTCCAGATCATTGGCCAGTTTGTCCAGCCGATAGTCCAGGCGCTTGCCTGGTTTGTCCGAGGCACCGAAGCCGCGCACGTCGTAGGCGAAGATCCGGTAGTCGGCGGCCAGTTCGCGCACCAGCGGCAGCCAGACCTCGTGGTTGTCCGGGTAGCCATGCACCAGCAGCAGGGTTGGGCCGCTAGTGTTGCCCCAGCGGTAGGCCGCCAGTTCGACGCCATCGCCTGTGACCCGCTGATGTTCCGCTTCCAGCTGCCCTGGTTCGAGCTTCAGCTGCGCGTTCATGCGGCCACCGGCTTGGCTGCGAGCAGGCCACGCGCCTGCCAGCGGCGCACGTGGGGCAGGTCGTCGTCCAACCAATAGGCGTCGGTCTCGGTGACCACCAGCAGTTCCTCGAACTTGGCGCCGACCCCGCGAAAGCCCAGGTGCGGCTCCACCGCCCAGAGCCCAGGCGTCGGTGGATGCTCCGAGCGGGCATTGCTCGACCAGAGCGGCGACCAACCCTCGCGCCGGCCGGTGATCAGCGCGTTCTTCATCAGGGTGGCGATATTGCGCACGCCGAACCGCGCCACTGAGGGCCCGCTTTTGCGTTCGCCGAGCTTCTCTACCCGATGGGCCAGAACCTCGAACGGATAGGCCTTGTGCCGCGGCAGGGTGCCCTGCTCGGCGCACAGGCGATCCACTGCCTGGCTGACCTGGGCCATGGGCAAGCGCTGTTTGATTTGCTCGACTATCAGTTGGCGATGGGCCATCAGGTCATCCAGCAGCCGCTCCACCATCAAGTTCTCGCCGAGTGCGCCGGAGTAGCCGATATCGGCGGTATAGGCACCGAGGGTTGGCGCGCAGTCGAGGATAAAGGGCATGCCTTCTTCCAAGCGCTGCTTGCCTGGATAGAACGCCAAGTTGAAGCCACCCAGGTGACGCAGGCCGTCGAAGCCCTCGAACGCGGTGCGTCGGCCGAACCAAGCGAAGGGCTGATGGAACCAGTCCTGCACCCCGTGATCCTGTAGCCAGGTCTTCATCAGCGCCGCGGTTTCCTTCTCGCTGATGCCGGGCTTGAGTTCCTTGGCGATACTTTCCGCACAGCGATAGGCGAGTTGCTGGATGGCGCGAAATTGCGTCAGGTCGTAAGCGGTCAGGGCGGGAGTGCTGGCAGGCATGGAAGTTCTCCGGTGGCGGTCAACTATTACATTGTTCAATGTCACATTGAGTATTGGTGAGGATGAGCGCCTCTGACCAGTGCCTTGCTCGGCCGCGGCTGTGGCCTGTTACCGTGTTACCGCTGCCCTGGGATACGCGCTGCGGCTGGACTGGATAACTTTTCGGCGGGGTTCTATGGCGTGCGCTGCGAGCAAGTCCAACCCAAGGTTGGGTGGGTTGACGTGGTTGTTGGCGGCCGATGCGGGCGGCTATGATCGCCGCCATGAAAAACGTCCCTTCCTTATTGCAGCGTCTCTTGCTTCAGACCCCGGTCACTGCCGAGCTTGAGCCAGCGGCGGAGTACACCGTCGATGAGCTGGCCCGTGAGGCCGGCACTACCGTGCGTAATCTGCGTGCCTACCAGGACCGCGGCTTGCTGCCGCCGCCGCAGCGGCGTGGGCGGGTGGGTATTTACAGCGCTGAGCATCTGGCCCGGCTCAAGTTGATCGGCGAGCTGCTGGAGCGTGGCTACAGCATCGCCAGCATCCGCGAACTGCTGGAGGCCTGGCAGCAAGGCCAGGGGCTGGCGCAGGTGTTGGGGCTGGATCAGGCGATCATCGGTCCGTGGAATCAGGAGGAGCCCGGCAGCCTCGGTTTCGATGAGTTGCAGGCGTTGTTCGGCACGGCCTTGGACGATGGGATGATCGACCGGGCGCAGGCCCTGGGGCTCTTGGAGTTCGCCGGCGACCATCTGCGGGTGCCTAGTCCGCGGCTGTTCGCCGCCGGGGTGCAGCTGTTCCAGGCCGGCATTCCGCTGCCGGTGCTACTGGATGAGCTGGCAGCGATTCGCGCCAATGTCGAACAGGTGTCCGCGGGCATAGTGCGGATGATCGTCCAGCACCTGGTCAATCCGCTGCTGGCCAACTCTCTGCCGCGCGCCGAAGAGCTGGAGCGTCTCAGCGCACAACTGCTGCAGCTGCGCCCGCTGGTCGAGCAGGTGGTGGAGACTGAACTGGCCCGCGGCCTGCAACTGTCGGCCAATCGGGAGTTGGGCGAGCGGGTCGGCGAACTGCTCAAGGGTTTTCTCAAGCCGTAGGGTGGGTTAGCCGTAGGCGTAACCCGCCATCTGCCGGCTATGGGCTGCGCCCTGGCTGACTCCGCTGGTGGGTTACGCCGCTGCGCGGCTAACCCACCCTACAAAATCGGTCTTCAACAGTTAGCCGCTACATTGCCTTTGTAAGTCCTAGGGCGCTGTCAGTCCGCTGTTCAACGCAAGCTCAGGTGTCGGCTCAGCAAGGCGCGCAGTGCCGCCGGTTTGACCGGTTTGGCCAGGTAGTCGAGGCCGGCGGCGTGGACTTCGGCGATCAGCTCGGGGCGGCCGTCGGCACTGATCACCACGCCCGGCACCGGCTCACCGAGTTTGGTGCGCAGCCACGCCATCAGCTCGGTGCCAGTTTCGCCTTCGTCCAGGTGGTAGTCCACCAGCGCCAGTTGTGGGCGCACGTCTTCATCTAGCAGGTGCTCGCACTCCAGGCGATTGTGCGCCGTCCAGACCTGGCAGCCCCAGCGTGAGAGCAGGCTGTGCATACCGACCAGGATGCTGTCTTCGTTGTCGATGCAGAGCACTTGCGTACCGTTCAAGGCTTGGCCGTTAAGTTCAGGGCCGAGACCGTTGAGCGTGGCCGGTGCCGGGCTGCGCGCGAGCGGCACGGTCACACTGAAGACGCTGCCTTTACCTGGCCAGGAACGCACTTCGAGCTTATGACCGAGCACGCGGCAGAGGCCGTCAGCAATCGCGAGGCCGAGGCCGAGGCCTTTTTCGGCGCGGGTTTGGTGGCTGTCGAGGCGTTTGAACTCTTCGAAAATGACGGTGCGTTTGTCTTCCGGGATGCCTGGGCCGCGATCCCAGACCTCCAGGCGCAACTCGCCAGCGCTGCGGCGCACACCGAGCAGTACATGGCCCTTGGCGTAGCGGAAGGCATTGGTCAGGAAGTTCTGCAGCACTCGCCGTAGCAGTTTGATATCGCTGTCCACCCGCAACTGGCTGCCGCGCAGGTGGAAGTCCACGCCGTGCTCTTGCGCGAGGACTTTGCATTCGGCACCGAGGGTGTCGAACAACGCATTGAGCGGGAAGGCATGCCGATCCGGCGTGATTCGACCGCTTTCCAGGCGCGAAATATCCAGCAGATCGCTGATCAAGTCTTCCGCTGAGCGTAGCGAGCTGTCCAGATGTTGTACCAGCTGTTGGGCCTCGCTCGGCAAGGCTTCCGGCTGATGGGCGAGAGCGGCCGAGAACAGTCGCGCGGCATTTAGTGGCTGCATCAGGTCATGACTGACTGCAGCGAGGAACCGGGTCTTGGACTGGTTGGCGGATTCAGCCACGCCTTTGGCTTCGCTCAGCGCCAGGTTCAGTTGCGAGAGTTCATGGGTGCGTTCGGCCACGCGCTGCTCCAGGCCTTCGTTGGCTTCTTTGAGGCCCTGTTCGGCCTCGCGAAACGCGGTGATGTCGGTGAAGCTCATGACGAAGCCGCCGCCGGGCATCGGGTTGCCGATCAATTCGATCACCCGGCCGTTGGGAAACAGGCGTTCGGAGGTATGCGCGCGGCCTTGGCGCATCCAGTACAGCCGCCGTTCGACGTGCGCGTCAGCCTCGCCGGGGCCGCACAGGCCGCGTTCGGCGTTGTAGCGAATGATGTCGGCAATCGGCCGGCCGACGCTGATCAAGCCCTCCGGGTAGTTGAAAAGCTCCAGATAACGATGGTTCCAGGCGACCAGCCGCAGCGACTGATCGACCACGCTGATGCCCTGGGTAATGTTCTCGATCGCGCCTTGCAGCAGGGCACGGTTGAAGTGCAATACCTCCGAGGCTTCATCGACGATGCGTACCACATCCTCGACCTGCATCTCACGACCTTCAATGGCGGCTTTCACCACCGCGCGGGTGGACGAGGCGCCGAGTACCCCGGCGAGCAGGCGTTCGGTGTGGGCGATCCAGTCGCCGTTGGCCGGCTGGCTGGGGTTGAAGCCTTTGCCTTGGCGATAGGCGAAGCGGATAAAACTCTGCCGCGCGCGCTCCTCGCCGACAAAACGACTGGCCAGCATCAGCAGATCTTCCACTTGTACGGCGAGCAGGCTGCGGCTGCTGGGTTTACTGCCGAACTCCTGGCCGATGAACCGCCCGGCTTGCCAGTGCTCGGAAACCCGGGTGCGCGAGAAGTACGAGACCCAGGCGAACAGCAGGAAGTTGCTGGCCAGCGACAGCACCACGCCGCGGGTCAGCGGGTCGACCTCCAGCCCGATCGGCTGATAGAGCAGGCTGTGCAGGCCGGGGAAGCTTTCCAGCGGCCAGCCCAGGCCACGGGCCACCACCGGCAGCACCAGGGTGTAGAACCACACCAGGGCGCCGGCTGTCAGACCGGCGAACACGCCACGGCGGTTGGCCTGTTTCCACAGCAGGGCGCCGAACATCGCGGGCGCCAGCTGGGCGACGGCGGCAAAGGAAATCTGCCCGATGGTGGCCAGGCTGGCGTTGGAACCGAGCAAGCGATAGCAGACATAGGCGAGCAGCAGGATGACCACGATGCTGATCCGGCGCACCGTCAGCATCCACTGGCGGAACACCTCGAACGGCCGCTCGGCGTTCTGCCGGCGCAGCAGCCAGGGCAGCAGCATGTCGTTGGAGACCATGGTCGACAGCGCCACCGCCTCGACGATGACCATACCGGTGGCCGCCGAGGCGCCGCCGATAAAGGCCAGCAGGGCGAGGGCCGGATGGGCCTCGGCCAGCGGCAGGCTGATGACGAAGGAGTCCGGCAGCATCCCGGCCGGCAGCAGCAGTCGCCCGGCCAGGGCGATGGGCACGACGAACAGCGCGGCCAGCACCAGGTAGGCCGGGAACACCCAGCGTGCCAGGCGCAGGTCGCGCGGCTCGATGTTTTCCACCACTGTCATATGGAACTGCCGCGGCAGGCAGACGATGGCCATCATCGCCACCCCGGTCTGCACCAGCATGGCCGGCCAGTTCACCATCTCCGCCCAGAAGGCATCGAGCGGCGGCGCGGCCTCGGCCTGGCCGAGCAGGTCGCCGAAGCCGTCGTACAGGCCATAGGTGACGAAGGCGCCGACGGCGAGGAAGGCCAGCAGCTTGACCAGCGACTCGAAGGCGATCGCCAAGACCATGCCGTGGTGGTGCTCGGTGGCGTCGAGGTTGCGGGTGCCGAAGAGGATGGTGAACAGCGCCAGCACCAGGGACACGATCAGCGCGGTGTCCTGGGCGCGGGTGCCGGTGGACTCGGCGCCGGCGCCGATCAGCAGGTTGACCCCGAGCACTATGCCCTTCAGTTGCAGCGCGATATAGGGCAGCACGCCGACCAGGCAGATCAGCGCCACCACCACCGCCAGTGACTGCGACTTGCCATAGCGCGCGGCAATAAAGTCGGCAATCGAGGTGATGTTCTCCTGCTTGCTGATCATCACCATCTTCTGCAGCACCCAGGGGGCGAACAGCATCAGCAGGATCGGCCCCAGGTAGATCGGCAGGAACGCCCATAGCTGCCCGGCCGCCTGACCGACCGCGCCAAAGAAGGTCCAACTGGTGCAGTACACCGCCAGCGACAAGCTATAGACCCAGGCGCGGACTCGCGGCGGCATGGGTGCGCGGCGGCGATCACCATAAAAGGCAATGGCGAACAGGATGGCCATATAGCTCAGGGCGACGGTCGCGATCAGCCCGCTGGACAACGACATGCAAACTCCAAACAAACCGGGTGGGGAAGCCCCTAATGTGGATCATTCTGCGGCCAAGCAGCCCGCCGCCGATAGAGTGCGGCGCTGGTGGCCAGAGCAGTGCTCAGCCCATACGGCCGGGCTGGCTCCTAGGCGACGCTGGAGGGAACGCTTGGGACCCGATCAGTGTCGCATCAAAGTATCATTCAGTCAGGCGCGACTAAGGTCGCAGCCGCCTTGACGGGATGCGTGAAAACTATTGCGCTCGGATATACGGCCTGTTGAGCGGGCACTTTGGCCCTGTTAGCGTGACGCGTAAGCGTCGATGAGGATGGTATTCATGTTCAAGCCACAATTGATCACTCTGCAGCGCGGTGCGCTACGTCTGGAACCGATGGTCGATGGCGATATCCCGGCGCTGGTGGCTCTGGCCGAAACCAATCGCGATGAGTTGCTGCATATGAGTGGTCCACTGCGCCTGGATTGGTACCGCAGCGGGTTGATCCAGCAACGCAACGATCAGGCGTTGCCCTTTGTGATCCGCTTGGGCGACCGTTTGGTCGGCACTACGCGGTTTGCCGAATTTATGCCAACCCTGCCGGCCACCGAAATCGGTTGGACCTGGCTGGACCGCAGCCAGCATGGCACTGGGCTGAACAGCACGATCAAATACCTGATGCTCCGGCATGCCTTCGAGAGTTGGCGCATGGTGCGGGTGCAGCTGAAAACCGCGGCGAGCAACCTGCGTTCGCAGCGCGCCATCGAGAAGCTTGGCGCGGTGCGCGAAGGCGAATTGCGCAACCATCGCCGCCTGGCCGATGGGCGGCTGGACGGCAGCGTGTTGTACAGCATCACCGATCAGGAGTGGCCACAGGTGAAGGCCCAATTGGAGGCGCGTTTCAGCGGCTGACCATGGGGCATCACTTGTCCACTGGGGATGCGCACTTCTGGCAGGCCGCCGAACTCGGTGGTCTGGAGCTGCTGGCTGCGCGTTTCGTCGAACATCGCTTCGCCCCGCATGTGCACGAAGGCTATGTGATCGCCGTGGTCGAGGCCGGTGCCGAGCGCTACCGCTACCGTGGGGTCGAGCACTTGGCCGCGGCCGGCAGCCTGGCGCTGATCAATCCAGGCGAGGTGCATACTGGCTCCAAGGGGCATGACGAAGGCTGGCGCTACCGAGTGTTCTATCCCGAGGCGCAGCAGATCCAAGCCATCTTGACCGAGCTGGAATTGCCGGCGGCTGATCTGCCGGCGTTCGTCGGCAGCGTGCACCGCGACGCCGATCTAGTGGCGACTTTCAGTGGCCTGCATCGTCTGCTGGAAAGCGGCGCCAGCGCCTTGCAACAACAGACCGCCTGGCGCGAGGCGTTGCTGGCCTTGCTGCAACGGCATGCCCAGCTAGCACAACCGACGACGGTGGGTCGCGAGCCGCAGAGCGTGGCGCGGGCCAGGGAGCTGGTGCGTGCCCAACTGGCCGAGCCGCCCTCCCTGGAGGAGCTGGCGGCGGCTGTCAATCTCTCGCCCTTCCATTTCGCCCGGGTGTTCCGCCGAGCTACTGGTTTGCCGCCCCATGCCTGGCTCAAGCAACAGCGTTTGGAGCAGGCGCGTGCCTTGCTCAAGGCCGGTTGTTCGGCGGTCAGTGTGGCAGTGCAGTTGGGCTTCGCCGACCAGAGCCACCTGACCCGCCAGTTCAAGCAGGCCTATGGAGTCGGCCCCGGCGAATACCGCGCCGCCTGCGCGAGATCGTTCAGGACGCTGCTGCCGTCGGGGGTAGTTGGCATCGCCGCCGAGAAAAGCCAGTAGAGGCGAATTTATTCGCCTCTACCTATGCAAATCTTCCGTAGGGCGGGTGAAACCCGCCGAGTTTCTGGGGCTGAGCGGGTTGCCCCCCCTTGCGGCGTGAGTGATAGGCTGTGGCAAGCCTCTATCCTTTGTAGGAGCGAGCTCTGCTCGCGAAAATATCGCCGCGAAAGCATCGCGAGCAGAGCCCGCTCCTACGCCAGTGCGCCCCTCCAAAAGCTCTTTTGCGATAGCCCGTCAAGACATAGCCAATTCATTCGCCCTACCTGCGCAAGATCGTTCAAGACGGATTGAGCAGGGTCGCTTAGGCTAGCGGGCAGGAGGAGCTTCCATGACCCGCTCACAACTATTCATCTATGGTGCCCGCGACAGTATTCCGATGATTGTCGGCGTTGCGCCTTTCGGCATTATTTACGGCACCCTGGCCAGCGTCGCCGGCTTGACCTTATGGCAGGCGCTGGGCATGTCGCTGCTGGTGTATGCCGGTTCGGCGCAATTTATCGCCATCAGTCTGCTGGGGGCGGGAACGGGATGGGCGGTGATTCTGTTTACCACCCTGGTCGTCAATCTGCGCCATCTTCTCTACAGCGCTTCGCTGCAGTCCTATATCGCCCATCTGTCGCAAGGCTGGCGCGTCCCCCTGGCGTTTGGCCTTACCGATGAGACCTTCGCGGTAGTGCAGCGCCGTTACCTGGCCCATGGCATTGGGGAGCAGGGCCAGTGGTACCACGCCGGCGTGGCGTTATCGCTGTACCTGTGCTGGATATCCACTTCGCTGTTGGGGGTGTTGTTCGGTCAGGCCATGCCGAGTTTGGCCGGCTGGGGTTTGGACTTCGCCATGCTGGCGACCTTTATCGGTATCGTCGTGCCGATGTTGCGCAATCGGCCGCAGGTCGCGGCGGCGCTGATGGCGGGTGCCGTCGCGGTGCTGACGCATGCCTGGCCGTACAAGCTCGGCTTGATGGCCGCGGCCTTGGCCGGGATCGCTGTCGGTATTTGGCTGGAGCGACGGGCTGACGCAGAACTGCTCGGGGAGGGCATGTAATGGAAATCTGGTTGCTGATTCTGGGGATGGCGGGGATTACCTTCGCCATCCGCTACAGCCTGTTCGCCTGGCCAGGTCTGCGTTTTCCGCCGCTGGTGCTGCAGGGCTTGCACTATGTGCCGGCGGCCGTGCTCACGGCCATCGTCGTGCCCGGCATGCTGCTGCCGGACGGCCAGCACTTGGCGTTCAACCTGGACAACGCTTATTTGCTCGCGGGCCTCGGCGCGATCCTGATTGCCGCGCTCAGTCGTAATCTGCTGGCGACTATCGGCGGGGGGCTGCTGCTGTTCTTTTTGCTGCGTTGGGCGTTGGGGCAATTGCCGTTGTGAGCGGCTGATCTGAATGTCTGTTGTTGCCAAGCATTCGCATTAACATTTGATATGAGTTCGCGTATATTTGCGCCCCTTTTAAGGCCGACATTCGGCTGTTTATTGGGGATCATGTTATGCAGTCTGTCGGCAAGCACACGCGCCTGGCTCTGGGCGTCGCTTTGGCTTTGTCTTCGTTGGCCGCGCCAGCTGCCGAAACGCTGGAACTGGGCAATGTCGAAGTGGTGGGGGACTGGCTCGGCGACGCGACCGACGAGGACGTGAAGAACCACCCCGGCGCACGTACGGTAATTCGCGAAGAAACCATCCGTGAGAGCGGTGCCAGCAACGTCCGCGAAGTGCTGCGCCGGGTGCCGGGCCTGCAGGTACAGGACAGCAACGGTACCGGCGGCAGTGACATCTCCCTCAACGTCGGCACTCGAGGCCTGACTTCGCGCCTGTCGCCACGGGCGACCATTCTCCAGGACGGCGTGCCACTGGCCGTGGCGCCCTACGGTCAGCCTCAGCTGTCGCTGGCGCCGACGTCGCTGGGCAATATCGAGTCGATCGATGTGGTGCGCGGCGGTGGTGCGGTACGTTATGGCCCGCAGAACGTCGGCGGCATCATCAACTTCGTCACCCGCGGCATCCCTGAGGAAATGGTCCGTGAGCTCAGCTATCAGACCGAATCGGCACCGGCCCAGGGCGGTTTCCTCAACAGGACCAGCGCCTTCCTCGGCGGCACCGCCGATAACGGCCTGGGCATGGCGCTGCTGTACTCCGGCGTGCGTGGCGATACCTATCGCGATCACAGCGACACTCAGATCGACGACCTGATGCTGAAGTCCAGCTACAGGCTCAGCGACATCGACGAGTTGTCCGCCAGCCTGCAGTACTACGAGGCCGATGCCGACATGCCGGGGGGGCTGACCGCCGCCGAGTTCGAGGCCGATCCCTTCCAGAGCAGCCGTCCCTTCGATCGCTTCGACGGCGAACGCAAGCAGGCGGTGCTGAAGTACAGCCGCACCCCGGACGCCGATCACAAGTTCGAGCTGACCAGCTTCTACAACACCAGCCATCGCGGCAGCAGCCTGACCAATGGCAACCCGAGCAAGATGACCTGGCTGCGCCAGTTCCCGCGCGAGTACGAGGTGTTCGGCATCGAACCGCGCTATTCGCAGCTGTTTCTCGCCGGCGACAGCAGCCACGAACTGGGGGTCGGCTACCGCTACATCGAAGAGGATTCCGCGGAGAAGCGTTACGACCGCAACTTCAAGGCCGGTGCCAACCCCTGGGGCGTGTCGAAGAAACTGGCGACCGACAATAGCGCCGGCACCGAGGCGCATGCCGCCTATGTCGATGACCGCATCGATATCGGCAACTGGACCCTCACTCCCGGCATCCGCTACGAGCAGGTGCGGGTCAGCTCGCACAACCGCCTGACCGGCGAGCACCGCCAGCAACGCTACAGCGAGCCGCTGCCGGCGCTCAACGCCCTGTATCACCTGTCCGATGCCTGGAAGCTGTACGCCAACTACAACACCTCCTTCGGCAGCATCCAGCACATCCAGCTGTCCCAGGACGACGACCTGAGCGCGGAGAAGGCGCAGACTTACGAGCTTGGCACGCGCTACAACGACAGCGTCTGGAGCGCCGAGCTGACCTTCTTCCATATCAAGTTCGAAGACCAGTTGGAGATAGTGCCCGGCTCGTCGCCGAGTGCCTGGGCCAATGCCGGCGAAACCCGTCACCGCGGCGCGGAGATGGCCGGCAGCTACCAGTTCGCCGCGCTGGATCCGCGCCTGGCGGGGCTGTCCGCCTACGCCTCGCTGACGCTGACCGAGGCCACCCGCGAGGAAGGGGTGAACCAGGGCAACGACCTGCCGTTCTATTCGCGCGAGATCGCCACCCTTGGCCTGCGCTACGAGACCGGCCCCTGGACCTGGAATGTCGACGGCTACGCTCAGTCGCGCCAGTTCGCCGATGCGGCCAACACCGATGCGGAAAGCGCCAACGGTTCGATCGGCGAGATTCCCGGCTTTGGCTACTGGAACGGCCGCGGCGAATATGCCTTCGGTCCGCAGCTGGCCAACCTGAAGCTGGCGGCGGGGGTGAAGAACCTGTTCAACCGCGAGTACTACACCCGCTCCACCGACAACAACCTGGGCAAATACCTGGGCCAGCCGCGCACCCTGTATCTGCAGACCAGCGTCAGCTTTTAACCCTCGGCGACAAATCGAACGGGCGCCCATGAGCGCCCGTTTTTTTTGCAGTCGACAGCAAAATTTTTCGCCACCTGTGGCCTTGGCCTTGCTCTTGCAGTCCAATGCAGGACGGCCAGCGTGGCCTCACAAAGGTACACAGGGATCATGACCACACACTCGCAATTCGCTTTGCTTGGTAAAAAGCGCTTCCTGCCGTTCTTCATCACGCAATTGCTCGGCGCTTTCAACGACAACATCTTCAAGCAGTCGCTGATCCTCGCTATCCTCTTCAAACTTAGTGTTTCAGGCGATCGGGGGGTATTGGTCAACCTCTGCGCACTGTTGTTTATCCTGCCGTTCTTCCTGTTCTCCGCCCTCGGTGGGCAGTTCGGCGAGAAGTTCGCCAAGGATGCGTTGATCCGGGCGATCAAGCTGGCCGAAATTGTCATCATGGCGGTCGGAGCCGCCGGTTTCATGTTGAATAACCTGACGCTGATGTTTATCGCGCTGTTCGGCATGGGCACCCACTCGGCGCTGTTCGGCCCGGTGAAATACTCGATCTTGCCGGCCGCGCTGCGTGAGAGTGAACTGGTCGGCGGCAACGCACTGGTGGAGATGGGGACCTTCCTGGCGATTCTCGCTGGCACCATCAGCGCCGGCATCATGATGTCGGGGCATGCTTACGCACCAATGGTGGCAACCGCGATTGTGCTGGTCGCTTGCTGCGGTTACCTGGCCAGTCGCGGCATTCCACGTGCGGCGGCCGCCTTGCCGACGTTGGTCTTGGACTGGAACATCTTTCGGCAGTCCTGGGCGATTCTGCGTTTGGGCTTGGGGCAGCGGCCGGCGGTGTCACGCTCGATTGTCGGCAATTCCTGGTTTTGGTTCCTCGGTGCTATTTATCTGACGCAGATTCCGGCCTACGCCAAAGAGTGGCTGTACGGCGACGAGACAGTGGTGACGCTGATCCTCACGGTGTTCTCGGTCGGTATCGCGTTGGGCTCGATGCTGTGCGAGCGGTTGTCGGGGCGCAAAATCGAGATCGGCTTGGTGCCGTTTGGCTCGATTGGTCTGACAGTGTTCGGCATCTTGCTTTGGTGGCACTCCGGCAATTTTCCGCAGAGTACCGAGGCGCTGAGCTGGCTCGCGGTGCTGAGCCATGCCCAGGCCTGGTGGGTGCTCGCGGATATTCTTGGGATTGGCGTGTTCGGCGGTTTCTACATCGTGCCGTTGTACGCGTTGATTCAGTCGCGGACCGCAGAGAACGAGCGGGCGCGGGTGATTGCGGCGAACAATATCCTCAACGCGCTGTTCATGGTGGTCTCGGCGATTGCTTCGATTTTGTTCTTGAGCGTAGCCAAGCTGTCGATTCCGCAACTGTTCCTGGTGGTGTCGCTGATGAACATCGCGGTGAACAGCTACATCTTCAAAATCGTCCCCGAATTCACTATGCGCTTCATGATCTGGCTGCTCAGCCATTCCATGTACCGTGTCGAGCACCGTGGTTTGCAGGTGATTCCCGATGAGGGCGCGGCCGTGCTGGTCTGCAACCACGTGTCCTTCGTCGATGCGCTGCTGGTAGGTGGTGCAGTACGGCGGCCGATCCGCTTCGTCATGTACTACAAAATCTACAACCTGCCGGTACTCAACTTCATCTTCCGCACTGCCGGTACGGTGCCGATCGCCGGGCGCAGTGAAGACCTGTTGATCTACGATCAGGCATTCAAAAAGATCGGCGAATACCTGAAAAATGGCGAACTGGTGTGCATCTTTCCCGAAGGTAAGTTGACCAGCGATGGCGAGCTTAATGAGTTCAAGAATGGCATCGCGCGCATCCTTGAGGAAAACCCGGTACCGGTGATTCCGATGGCGTTGCAGGGACTGTGGGGCAGCTTCTTCAGTCGCGATCCGAGCAAGGGCTTGTTCCGTCGTTTGTGGTCGCGTATCACCCTGGTGGCGGGTGCTCCGCTGGCACCGGAAGCGGCCGATCGTGCGACGCTGCAAGCGCAGGTGGCCGAGTTGCGCGGCAGTTCTCGTTAAGCGTCGGAAACGAAAAAGCCCGTCAATTGGCGGGCTTTTTTATCTGTCGTCGATTAGTGGCTGAGCTTGAGGCCGAGCAAGCCGCAGACGATCAGCGCCACGCTGGTCAGGCGGATCACTGCCATGGATTCACCAAACAGGATGATCCCGGCGATGACGGTGCCGACCGCGCCCACGCCGGTCCAGATTGCATAGGCGGTGCCCAGCGGCAGTTCTTTCATAGCCAGCCCAAGCAAGGCCAGGCTGACGATCATCGCGGCTATGGTCAGCGCCGTCGGCAAGGGACGGGTGAAGCCGTCGGTGTATTTCAGGCCGACAGCCCAGCCGACTTCGAACAGGCCGGCGAAAAACAGAATGATCCAGGACATGGTGACCTCCAACGGTACGACTATGGATAGGGCCGTCCCCGTGTGGTCACTCAGCGAGTGGTAAGGTCGTCCTTACGCTGTGCGTTATTTTGCACATCCCGCCGAACAGAGCAAGTCCGGTGGGATGAGCGGGTAGGGTGATGTATTGCGGGGTTTTTCCTGCTGGCGCGCGCATGTGGCGAAGGCGGCCAGCCAGGTACGTGCCGAAGTCAGATGCCTTGCGGGATCTCTTCGCCGCCGAGGGCTTCGAACAGCTCCGGCAGGAACTCGCCGAATGTCAGCATCATCAGGGTGAAGCTGGCGTCGAGCTGGCCCAGGGCCTCATCGCCTCCATCTTGCTCGGCCTGATCCTGCAGCAGGTCTTCGAAGCGCAGGCGCTTGATGATCATCTTGTCGTCGAGCACGAAGGACAGCTTGTCCTGCCAGGCCAGCGACAGCTGGGTCACGAGCTTGCCGGAGGACAGGTGCAGCTGAATCTCTTCGCTGGTCAGGTCCTGACGTTTGCAGCGCACGATGCCGCCGTCTTCCTGGGTGTCGCGCAGCTCACATTCGTCGAGCACGGTGAAGTTGTCGGCGGCTTGCTGGGTTTTCACCCAGTCGGTCAGGGTCGCGGTGGGGGCGACTTTCACCGACAGCGGACGCACCGGCAGCGAGCCGATGGCTTCGCGCAGCGTGGAGAGCAAGTCCTCGGCGCGTTTCGGGCTGGAGGCGTTGACCAGAATCAGGCCTTGCTTCGGGGCGATGGCGGCAAAGGTGGACGAGCGACGAATAAAGGCACGCGGGAGGAAGGCCTGGATGATTTCGTCCTTGAGCTGGTCGCGCTCCTTCTTATAGACCTTGCGCATCTGCTCGGCTTCGATCTCGTCGACCTTTTCCTTCAAGGCGTCGCGAACCACGCTACCAGGCAGGATGCGATCTTCTTTTCGCGCGGCAATCAGCATGAAGTCCTGGCTGACATGCACCAATGGCGCATCCTCACCTTTGCCGAACGGGGCGATGAAGCCGTAAGTGGTCAGCTCCTGGCTTGCGCAGGGGCGGGCTGGCTTGGCGGCCAGTGCGGTTTCCAGCGCTTGCGCATCGAACGGCAGATCTTGGGTAAGGCGATAGACGAGCAGGTTGCGGAACCACATGAGGGGTACATCTCCATTAACGCAAAGCGCGCATTATTCCCCCCTCGGCGCCATTGGCCAACCCTGCGCTAAGCCTTTGGAACGGCAGTAAAAATTATTTTAAAAAGCGCTTGCCAGGGTGTGGATCGCTCCGTAGAATGCGCCCCACTTCGAGAGTGAAGGGTGATTAGCTCAGCTGGGAGAGCATCTGCCTTACAAGCAGAGGGTCGGCGGTTCGATCCCGTCATCACCCACCATAACTTTTGGGGTTACGCGCAGCGGTAGTTCAGTCGGTTAGAATACCGGCCTGTCACGCCGGGGGTCGCGGGTTCGAGTCCCGTCCGCTGCGCCATTTTTTCCTCGCTTTGCCTCCGCATCATCCCGCTTCTGTTCTGCACTGCCTCGCTTCAATCCGCGCAAAACTCTTTTAAACACCTGAACTTATCGGCATTTTCTCGTTCGTATCCCGGTAGCCAGTGATTACGGCAGCCTGCTAAGCTCGCGTCTTCACTCGATTGCCCTTTAGCGCACGAACAAGGAAATAGCATGAGACAACATCGTTTAGCGGCGGCGGTGGCCCTGGTTGGCCTGGTTCTCGCGGGTTGCGATTCGCAGACTAGCGTAGAGCTGAAAACCCCGGCGCAAAAAGCCTCCTACGGCATCGGCCTGAACATGGGCAAAAGCTTGGCTCAGGAAGGCATGGACGACCTGGACTCCAAGGCTGTTGCTCAGGGCATCGAAGACGCTGTCGGCAAGAAAGAGCAGAAGCTGAAAGACGAAGAGCTGATGGAAGCTTTCGCTTATCTGCAGAAGCGTGCTGAGGAGCGTATGGCCAAAGTCAGCGAAGAGTCGGCTGCAGCCGGCAAGAAATTCCTTGAAGAGAACGGCAAGCGTGAGGGTGTCACCACTACCGCTTCTGGTCTGCAATATGAAATCGTTAAGAAAGCCGACGGCCCTCAGCCGAAAGCTACCGACGTGGTTACTGTGCACTACGAGGGTAAGCTGACCGACGGGAAGGTGTTCGACAGCTCTGTTGAGCGTGGCAGCCCGATTGATCTGCCAGTCAATGGCGTGATCCCGGGTTGGGTTGAAGGCCTGCAACTGATGCACGTTGGCGAGAAGTACAAACTGTACATCCCTAGCGAGCTGGCCTACGGCGCACAAAGCCCGAGCCCGGCTATTCCGGCTAACTCGGTACTGGTATTCGATCTGGAGCTGTTGGGGATCAAAGATCAGGCCCCAGCTCAGCAATAAGTAGTACGGTTTTACGCAGCGCCCCGTCTCGACGGGGCGTTGTTGTTTCTGCCTGCCCCGAAACGAACCTGAAGCTGACTATAGGGTCTGAAAGAGGGTGAGTGTGCTGTGAGTGTTACGGTTATGCACATTATGCGATTCTTTCGCATTGCCTTCGGGTGACACTTTCGTACCAACTTTTATTTGTTTTTAAGTTAATGATTTTATTGATTTTTTTGTTCTGATTAAAAAATGCCCGATCTGTAGCGAGGCCGCGTGGGCTGGGCTTTTGCTTGGCTCATTGAAAATTTGTTCACAAGGTTATCCACAGTTTCAGTGGATAACCCAGCGGGCCCAGTCACTACGTGGGTTGTCGAGGAGTGAGGATGAAAACACCGTGGAATTTTGCCCGTTACCTGCCGTTAGCCCAGCGTTTCCTCGCTCGTGGACGGTTGCCTGCATTGCTGTTTGCGGTCGCGCGTAAGAGCGCCGAGCAGGGTGGGCGATTGGGTGCATTGAAGGAGGATCTGCGTGTGCTGCAGGCGCTTTGTATGGCTTGGTGGCGAGGCGAATACCGAGCAATCAGTTCGCAGGCTTTGCTCTCGGTAGTGGCGGCACTGTTGTATTTCCTCTCGCCTGTGGACGCGATTCCCGACGGTTTACTGGGGCTGGGGTTTATCGATGACATCGCCGTACTGGGCTGGTTGATGCGTGCCTGGAGTGACGAGTTGGACGCTTTCCGCTCATGGCGAGCGACGCAGTCGCCGGAACAGCTGATCGCATTGGAAGGGTTGCCGTCTGCACCGCCACAGGAGTCATAGGTTTCGTCACGCTGAGCCTGGAGGTGCTGGCTGCACTGGGTAGTAGCTTTGCAGTCATCATCCGGGCTGGCGCACATTGCGGAAGGCCGTAGAGATCACGCCCGGTGGCGTACTTGGCCTGATAAGATGGCCGCCTGCAAGGAGGGTGCTGAAGCTGTCGGCACTGCTTTCCACGGAGAGTTGTAATGGATGTGCAAGTGATCATGCGTGACGGCGAAGCCGAGTACGCGATATTGCCCTGGCCTGAGTATCAGGCCTTGCTGCAGGCCGCCGGCCGCAGTGCGGTGGCTCAAGTTGCCGCTGTACCAGCGCCGACGACCGCTATGCCCAAGCTGGCTGAACTCAGTGCGTTGCGCGAGGGCAAGGAGCTGTCGCTCGAAGAGTTGGCGCGCGCCGTGGGTATCAGTCCGCACTATCTCGCTATGATCGAAAGCGGCGAGCGCCAGCCGGATGCGGCTATTCGTCGTGCCTTGGCGTGGACGCTGGGCATTAGCGGTTGGGAGTCGGAGACTTGAGCGTACGCATTAGCCGCCAGCATTGGCAGGCGCTTCTCAGTGAGCTTGAAGATGCGCGCCGCCAGCGCCATCTGCTGACCTATCGGGCGCTGATCGAGCGCTTGGAGCTACCGACTCCTGCCATGCAGACGCTGACTGCGGCCCTGGAGCATCTCGCGGCGTTGGATGCCCGCGCCGACCAGCCGCTGCGCAGCGCGCTGGTCATCAGTCAGGGCGCGAGCCGTCTGCCGCGTACAGGTTTTTTTGAGTGTGTCGTGCGTCTTGGGCGTTTTGCTGGCCCGTCGGATGGTATCGCCGCCGCCTCCTGGCATGCCGCAGAAGTCGTGCGGGTATTCGAGTACAGCTACTCCGAGGAGGGTTGAGTGCTGTTTTGGCGTTTGCGCGCGCGACTGAGCTATCTCCTGGCTCGACGTCTTTTCCATTGGTCGTGGCTGGTTCGTCAACCGCGGGCCTGGGCTTGGATGGAAGGACAGTTCGCCCGCATGGCGGCACTGAATGATGCCGTGGCGCAAAGTTTCTATGGCCATCTGTTGTTGTTTCGTGGGCGCGGCTTCGGCGCGCGTGAAGAAGGTATTCGTCTGCTGGGTTTGGCGGCTAACGCGGGTGATGCCAAGGCGGCTTATCAGTTGGGCGTACTCAGTCTGGCTGGCGATACCCGTGCAGCCCCGGATGGGCTTGCGGCAGCGCGTTGGTGGGCATTGGCCGCTAGCGCAGGGCATCCGCTGGCGGCACATCGCTTGGCCGAGCTCTATCAACAAGGCGGCCATGGGCTAGCGGCCAATGCCGAACAGGCCGAACGCTATGCGCAGCGCGCGACCGAGTTGGGACTCTGAGTCTTAAGCCGAAAGCTTTTGCGTATCGATGATATGCACGCTATAGCCGGGCACCGCCTTGGCATGCCGCTTGGCTTCCGAGGCCAGGCTGGCCAGTTGCGCGGCATCCAGTTGCGCGCAGTTCTCCGGGTGCAGATGCACTACCCCTAGCGAAAGTGACAGCAGCGGGAACTCCTGCCGCTGGCCCTGACGGTTGTGCGCGATAAAGCAGCCCGCTTCGAGGTGCTCGGCGCTGTAGAAGTGCCGGCATTGGCTTTGGAAATCTTCGAGCAGATAGTTCAGGCGTGCGCGCCAGTCTTCCGATCCCAGTACCAGCAAGAAATCGTCGCCACCGATGTGGCCAACAAAGTCTCGCGCCGGGTCGACGCGCTCACCCAGACACTGCGCCAGGCAGAGCAGGACTTCGTCGCCTTTGGCGTAACCGTAGAGGTCGTTGAACGGCTTGAAACTGTCGATATCGACGTAGCAGATCACCGCCTCGCGGGCTTGCTGTAACAGCCGACTCAAACACTGCTGAATCGGCACATTACCGGGTAGCAGCGTCAGTGGGTTGGCATAGCGGGCCTGCTGAATCTTCAGTTCGGTGATCAGCTTGAGCACGTCGATCACGCGCCCCAGGCCGTGGTAACGGCCGTGCAGCGTGATGATGAAGTCTTCCTCGATCCGTTGTCGTGCCCGGCTGGTCAGGAGCCGGCTGACTTTCTGCAGGGATTGGCCCAACTCCACGGCAAGAAAGTCCGTACTCATCAGCCGGCTGATCGGTTTGCGCGCGAACAAGTCAGTGGCGAAAGGTTTCAGCAGCGCCTCGGAAAGCGAGTGGCGGTGGACGATACCGACCGGTTGCTGCTGCTCGTTGAGGACGGCCAGCGAATTCAGGTTGGCCTGTGCGCGGAAGGCTTCCAAGACTTCCGCGATCGGGGTGTTCTGTGCGACTGCAGGTTGTCTGTTGAGTAGAGCGCCGAGGTCGCGGCCTTCCTCACTGAGGGTCGGAATTGCTGGTTCCAGCTTCGTCAGCAGGCTGTGAGTATCGCGCGGCGGCAGCTCCTGCGGACGGCTGAGCAGATAGCCTTGGACCAGATCGACGCCCATTTCCGCTAACACCGCCAGCTCTTCGGATAGCTCGATGCCTTCGGCGATGACCTTGGCGCGTGAGGCTTTGGCCATCTGCAGAATGGAGCCGACGAACTCGCGTTTAACTGCGTCCTGATGGATGCCATCAATAAAGTGCCGGTCGATTTTCACGTAATCCGGGCGTAGCTCGGACCACAGGCGCAGGCTGGAGTAGCCGGCGCCGAGGTCGTCGAGGGCGATGGAGAAGCCCATAGCCCGGTAGTGATGCAGGGCGGTGTCGAGCAGGGCGAAGTCTTCGGTGGGCGATTGCTCGGTCAGTTCGATAACCACCTGGCTCGGCGGAATGCCGTAGGCCTGCAAGAGCTGCAGTGTGCGCCCGGGTTGATGAGTCGGCTCCAGTAGGGACTCTGGTGAGACGTTGAGAAACAGTTTGCCGTCGAGCTTGAGCTCGCTGAATCTTCGACAGGCGCTCTTGCGGCAGGCCAGTTCCAGTTCACTCAAGCGCCCTGCGTGACGAGCCACGCCGAACAAGTTGACCGGGGAGTGCAGGGGGCTGTTGGACGGACCACGGGTCAGGGCCTCGTAGCCGAGTATGCGTCGCTCGGACAGTGAAACAATCGGTTGGAACAGGCTGTGCAGGTCGCCGTGAGCGAGGATTAGGCCTAGCGCGCTCAGCTGCTCGGTGACGGTCATGGTGGGTCTCAGTGTCCTGAAAAAGCGAAGGGGCTGATATCGCTATCAGCCCCTTATTTCACGACAGATCGATGACTCTTTGATGACGCTCGATCAGTGTGTGGCTACCGCCGCGTTCAAGCCCAAATAGTCGAGCAGGATTTGCCCGGTTTCCGAGAGGTAGGCGTCGTCTTCTGGCTTGAGCTTTTCGTCTTCTGTCGGCAGGGCGTCCTCGTCTTCCTTCTTCAGCTCTTTCAGCGGCTCTTCACCCTTGGCTTTGCGCCGAGTGTTTTCCATGGTCAGCTGTTGGGTTTCGATGTCGGCATGTTGCGCCCGGCGTTTGGCCTCATTCAGGCTGACGGTGGTTTCGTGGGTCAGCTGTTGCACCAGTTCCAGGCGGTCACGGGTAAAGACGAAGTCCGGGTCTTTGGCCACGCGTGCATCATGGCGGGCTTTCAGCTCGATCAAGAAGGGTTTGAACGGATCCACTTCCGGTTTGATCGCCGGGCGGATGCTGTCCCATGGCATGGCTTCTGGCAGAGCGCTTTCGCCGATTTCCTTGGTGTCGACGACGGCCGGATAAGCGATATCTGGCAGTACACCCTGGTGCTGAGTGCTTTGCCCGGACACGCGATAGAACTTGGCCAGGGTCAGCTTCAATTCACCATGGTTGAGCGGCTGGATGGTTTGCACCGTGCCTTTGCCGAAGGTCTGACCGCCTAGGATCAAGGCGCGGTGGTAGTCCTGCATGGCGCCGGCAAAGATTTCCGAAGCCGAGGCTGATAGACGGTTGACCAACAGTGCCAGTGGGCCGGTGTAGTAGCTGCCAGGGTTTTCGTCGGCGAGCACATCGACGCGACCGTCACTGTTACGCACCAAGACGGTGGGGCCCTGGTTGATGAACAGGCCGGTCAGTTCGGTGGCTTCCTGCAGGGAGCCGCCGCCGTTATTACGCAGGTCGATGACCACGCCGTCGACTTTGTCTTTCTGGAGTTCGGCGAGCAGGCGCTTAACGTCGCGGGTGGTGCTCTTGTAGTCCGGGTCGCCGGCGCGGAAGGCTTTGAAGTCCAAATAGAAAGCCGGGATCTCGATTACGCCGAGTTTGTATTCACGGCCATCGTGGGACAGCTTGAGGATGGATTTTTTCGCGGCCTGCTCCTCCAGCTTGACTGCCTCGCGGGTGATCGCGATGATTTTGCTGGTCTGATCGTTCGGGCCATTGCTGGCGGGAACCACTTCCAGGCGCACCACGGAGCCTTTGGGACCGCGGATCAGCTTGACCACTTCATCCAGTCGCCAGCCGATCACGTCGACCATTTCGCCGTTGCCTTGGGCAACCCCGACGATCTTGTCGGCCGGTGCAATTTGTTTGCTTTTTTCTGCCGGGCCAGCGGGTACCAGGCGAACGACTTTGACGGTGTCGTTGTCGCTCTGCAGCACCGCGCCGATACCTTCGAGCGACAAACTCATATTGATGTCGAAGTTTTCCGCGTTGTCCGGCGAGAGGTAATTGGTGTGCGGGTCATAGGATTGCGCGAAGGCATTGATATAGGCCTGGAAGATATCTTCGCTGCGGGTTTGCTCAAGACGCGAGAGCTGATTCTTGTAGCGTTTGGTCAGCAGTTCCTGAATTGCTTTAGGCTCTTTGCCGGCGATTTTCAGCCGTAGAACTTCATCTTTCACCCGCTTGCGCCAGAGTTCGTCCAACTCCGCTGAGTTCTTCGCCCAGGGAGTTTTTTCACGGTTCACTTGCAGGCTTTCATCGACGCTGAAGTCGAAGCTGTCGATGCCTTTGTCGAGCTGGGCCAGGGCGAAGTCCAGGCGCTGCTTCAAGCGATCCAGATGGCGTTTGTAGATGACGAAGCCTGGATCGAGGTCGCCGCCTTTCAGCAAGTCGTCGAACTTGTTGCGCCACTGGTCGAATTCAGCAATATCGGTGGCCGTGAAGTAGCTACGTGCCGGGTCGAGCAGCTTCAAGTAGCTCTCGTAAATGATCACCGAGCGCTCATCATTCAGCGGTGGTTTGCTGTAATGATGGCGTTTGAGCAACTCCACCACATTGAGGCTGGCGATCACCTGCTCACGGTCGGGCTGTAGGCCGTCCCAGCTGTTGACGGCAGCGGTGCTGGCCGCCAGCGGTAAAGCGCTGAAGCCGAGGAGTAAGGCGAGGGCGGTGCTGGGGAGGAAGCGCTGCATGCTGAGTCGACGCGGGGGCAGTTGATAACGCATATTAGGCCATCTTTGAGAGCGCCGGTTCCATTCGAGTCCGGCCGCATAATGCAAATAGCCCGATGTTTCGCAGCGGGCCCAGTCCGAACTCACTATGGAGGCAGCGTGAAGGCATTGCAAGGCGTTGAAGGACGTGTGGAATGGGCGCAACGGCCAAGTCCAGCGTGCGATGTGGGGCAGATTCGCATTCAGGTGGCGGCGGCGGGCCTCAATCGGGCCGATTTGTTGCAGCGCGCCGGCCTTTACCCGCCGCCGCCAGGGGCTAGCGACATCCTTGGGTTGGAGTGTTCCGGGGTGGTCAGTGAGGTTGGCGCGGGCAGCGCCTGGCAGGTTGGCGACCGGGTTTGCGCCCTGTTGGCCGGTGGCGGAATGGCCGAAGAAGTGGTGGTCGATGCGCGACACGCGCTGCCGGTTCCGGAGGGCTTGTCCCTGGCGGAGGCCGCGGTGTTGCCGGAAGTCTATGCGACCGCCTGGCTCAACCTGTTTCAGCTGGCAGGGCTCAAGCCGGGTGAGAAGGTGCTCTTGCACGCTGGCGCCAGTGGTGTCGGCTCGGCGGCGATCCAACTATGCAAGGCCTTCGGCAATCCCTGTTGGGTCAGCGTTGGTTCGGTCGAGCGCTTGGCCTATTGCGAGGCGCTGGGCGCCCAAGGCGGGGCGACTCGCGACGAGAACCTGGAAAACCTGTGCGACTACGGCCCCTTCGATGTGATCCTCGATCCGGTCGGTGGCAACTATGCGGCGCTGAATCAAGAACTGTTGGCGCGGGATGGTCGTTGGGTGTTGATTGGCTTGATGGGCGGGCGTGAGGCGCAGTTGGATCTGGCGGTGGTGTTGGCGAAACGACTACAGCTGATTGGCTCGACTCTGCGTAACCGCGACGATCAGTTCAAAGCCGATTTGCTCAGTGATTTGAGTCAGCATGTTTGGCCGCTGTTTGCTGAGGGGCGACTCAAACCGCAACTGGAGCGTAGTTTTCCGATAAAAGACGTTGAGCTGGCGTTCGCCGAGCTGGCGAGCAATAAGGTGGCTGGCAAGTTGGCGTTGCTGATCGACGAAAGCTTGCTGTAAGAGACGGCAGACAATTCGTGCCGCACTCTATTCGCCCTGCGAGGATTTTCCTCCCGCGTAGGGCGAACAGCGCCAAGGCGTTAGAACCTGTTCAAGATCGTCGCGAGCGCAGGTCAGGGTCGCACCCGTTCTCGAAAATGCTCCTGGCATTTTTCCTACCTCCCCCATCCATGGGGTCGCCTACGGGTAGCGGCATTCTCCACATCCATGTGGGTCACAAGGCGCAACGCAGCATGATCAGGCGCAGCAGATATTGAACAGGTTCTTAGCCGCCAGTTGTCTCAACTCCAGGTCAAAATCGGCCAGCCCGCTTGTTCGGCATGGCGACGTAGAACCGGATCAGGGTTGACCGTGTTTGGGCGACTGACCAACTGCAGCAGCGGCAGATCGTTGCGCGAGTCGGAGTAGAAACTGGCGCCGTCCAAGGATTCCCCTTCGGCTTCCAGCCAGGCCTGCAGACGAGTGACTTTGCCCTCGCGGTAGGTCAGCACACCTTCGGTGTGACCACTGTAGAAGCCGTGCTGTAGCTCCAGCTCGATCGCTAGTATTTCCTCAACACCCAGTCGTGCGGCGATCGGAGCCACCAGGTGCACACCAGACGCGGAGATCACCAGCAGGCGATCACCCGCCGCGCGATGCTTGGCCAGATGGGCGCAGGCGTCGCCATAGATCAGCGGCTCGATCACCTCCTCGACGAAGGGCTCGACCACAAAGGCCACTTCTTCAGGGGTACGACCGACCAGCGGGCTCAGGCTGAAGGCCATGTAGTCCTCCATGGCCAATTTGCCCTCGGCGTAAGCGGCCATCAACTCGGCATCGCGGCGTAGAAAGGATTCGCCGTCGACCCAGCCTAGTTTAGCCATTTGCTGGCTCCACAAGCTGGCGCAGTCGCCGTTGATCAGGGTTTCGTCTAAATCAAAAATTGCCAGAGCCATCAGGCTACCTCTCGAATTGCGCTGGGGTCGATGGACAGTGCAAGGCGTTGGCCACTGCTATGCAGATCGGCTGCCGAGCGATTCAGTACATCGACCACTAATTCTACCCCGCGGGCTTCGACGCGATAACGGATGACGTTGCCGAGCAGGCTGTGGCTGCGTACCTCGGCTTCGATGTTGCCGTGAACGCCGAGCTGGATAGCTTCCGGGCGGATGGCGATGCGGCTGTTGACCGGGCGCAGCAGCAGGCGGCTGGCGGCGTCGGCGTCGAGCAAGTTGTAGTTGCCGATAAAACCCGCGGCGAAGACATCCGCCGGTGCGGTGTAGAGGGTTTCGGCGTCGCCACTCTGGACGATGCGGCCCTGGTTCATCAGGAAAATCCGGTCGGACATGACCAGCGCCTCTTCCTGGTCATGGGTGACGAAGATAGTGGTCAGGCCGAGTTCACGCTGAATCTGCCGAATCTGTTCGCGCAGGTGTTTGCGAATCCGCGCATCCAGGGCGGACAGCGGTTCGTCGAGCAAGAGCAAGCGGGGACGAGTGACCAGCGAGCGGGCCAAGGCGACCCGCTGGCACTGGCCACCGGACAGTTGATGCGGGTAGCGGCTCGCGAAGTCGCCGAGTTCGACCAGCTCCAGCACTTCGTTGACGCGTTTTTCTGCAGCGTTGCCGGCAATTTTCTGCATGCGCAGGCCAAAAGCCACGTTCTGTTGTGCGGTCATATTGGGAAACAGTGCATAGCTCTGGAACACCATGCCGATGCCTCGTTTCTGCGGCGAAAGTGGTACCAGGTCTTGGCCATCAAGGAGGATCTTGCCGCCGTTGACCTCGGTGAGGCCAGCGATGCAACGCAGCAGGGTGGATTTGCCGCAGCCGGAGGGTCCGAGCAGGGTGACGAATTCGCTCTTGCCGATTTCGCAATTGATGTCACTGAAGATCGAGGTGGCGGCATAGCTCTTGTGCAGCCCCTGAATACTCAGAAAACTCATGATTTTTCCTTGTTCATGCGGTTGGCTGCCCAGGTGAACAGCAGCACGAAGAAAAAGTAGGAGATCACCAGCGCGCTGTTGAAGTGGCCGCTGCTGTTTTTCATGTTGTTCAGATAGACCTGCAGGGTTTCATAGCGGGTGCCGACCAGCAGATTGGCGAAGACGAATTCGCCGAAGAGGAAGGAGAACGAGAGGAACAGCGACACCATCAGACCCTTGCGCAGGTTCGGCAGCACCACCAATAGTGCGGCTTTCCAGGTGCTGGCGCCGAGCAGGTGGGCGGCGTCCATCAGGTCGCGCAGGTTGATCGCCTGCAGGTTGTTGGTGATCGCCCGGTACATGAACGGCAGGGCCACGGTGAAGTAGCAACCGATCAAAATCCACGGCGTGCCGACCATGGCCAGCGGGCCGGAGCCATAGATCTGCAGGAGGCCCACGGAGGACACCACCGGCGGTATCGCGAAGGGCAGGAGGATGAGGATGTTCATCAGCCCGTCGAGCTTGGGGAAGTGGTAATGCACCACGAACAGCAACGGCAGGATCAGCAGCACCGAGAGCAGCAGGGCGCCGAAGCAGATCAGCAGCGACTGGCCGAAGGCAGTGAGGAAGCGTGCATCACTCCACAGCGCCAGGTACCACTTGAAGGTCAGGCCGTCCGGCAGGATGGTCGCCGACCAACTGGTGGACAGCGAGTAGAGCAGGGTGCCGGCCAGTGGCAAGAGCAGGATCAGGAACAGCAGGTAGACCACGCTGCGGTGATAGAGGCTGCTGGCCTTGGACTCAATGCGCGACATGGTAACTCCGCTTCAGCAGCCACTGATGGACCACGGTAATCAGCGCCATCAGGCCCACCAGCACCATCGCCAGGGCGCTGGCCAGGTTCGGGTTGAGGGCGATGTCGCCAGCGACCATCGCAGCGATGCGAATCGGCAGCACGTTGAAGTTGCCGGTGGTCAGGGCATAAACGGTGGCGTAGGCGCCCAGCGCGTTGGCCAGCAGGATGATGAAGGTGCCGAGCAGCGCCGGGGTCAGCACCGGCAGGCCGATGTGGCGCCAGAACTGCCAGGTGCCGGCGCCGAGCAGCTCGGCCGACTCGCGCCAGTCCTCGCGCAGGGCGTCGAAGGCGGGGTAGAGCAGTAGCACACCCAGGGGGATCTGAAAGTAGGTGTAGAGCACGATCAGCCCGGTCTTCGAGTAGAGGTTGAAATCCTCGATCACGCCGATCTGCTTGAGCAAGATCGTCAGTGTGCCGTTGAAACCGAGCAGGATGATGAAGGCGAAGGCCAGCGGCACTCCGGCGAAGTTGCTGGTCATGTTGGAGAAGGCCATGACGAAGTCGCGCAGTTTGCTGTCCACCTTGCGCAGCGAGTAGCTGCCGAGGACCGCGATGACGATGCCGATCAGGCTCGACCAGAAGGAGATCTGCAGGCTGTGCTTGATCGCTTGCAGGTAGAACTTCGAACTGAAGGCCTTGGCATAGTTACCCAGGCCCCAGCCCTCGGCGCTGTTCAGGCTGTTGATCGCCACCCAGGCCAGCGGGGCGATCTGGAAGGCGATGAAGAAGACGGCGAAGGGCAGCAGGCAGAGCAGGGCCAGCCATTTGCCGCGGGTGATTGAATTCACTTCAACAGCTCCCGGCATACAGGTTTGTCGTGGGGCACGCCGAGCAGCTCGCAAATGGTGCCGCACAACTCGGTCTGCTTCGGCTGTGCAGAGCTGTCGAGGCTGAAGGCTTCACCCAGCACGAACAGCGGAACCTCGCGCTCCTCAGCGAGTAGGCCGTTGTGCGAGCGGTCGTTGTTCATGCCGTGGTCGGCGGTCACCAGCACCTGATAGCCGGCGTCGAGCCAGCGTTGCAGGTATTCGGCGAGGATGATGTCGGCCGCCCGTGCACTGTTGCGATATTGCGAGGAGTCGAGGCCGTGCTTGTGACCTGCATCGTCTACGTTCATCGGGTGAGCCAGGAGGAAATTCGGCCCATGACGCACACGTAGGCTCTCCGCATCGGCGAACAGGTGCGAATCCGGATAGTGGTCGGCGTAGTAGAAGTGTCCGTGCTGAATCGGTAATTCCGGCGTCTCGGTATGGCGGTCACGGGCGGCATTGAACGGTGAGCGGTTGTACAACTCGCTGACCCAGTGGTAGGCCGCGGCGGCGGTACTGAGCCCGGCATCGCTGGCGTAGTGAAAGATGCTGCGCTGGTTGGACAAGCGCGATACATCGTTATGCACGATGCCGCTCTCGATCGGCGGTACGCCGGTGAGGATGCATTCGTAGAGTGGTCGGGAGAGCGCCGGCAGCTCGCACTCCAGCTTGTACAGTGCGGCTCGGCCCGCACCACAGTAAGCCTGAAGATGACCCAGCGCATGCTGGGCCACCCCGTAGTTCAGGCCATCCAGCAGGACCAGGATGACGTTGTGCTTCATAACCGTTTCACTCCAGAAGTTGTTCAAAGTCCAGACGTGCGCAGTTCAGGGCCGCACCCCGTTCTCGAAAATGCTCCCGGCATTTTTCCTACCTCCCCCATCCATGGGGTCGCCTACGGGTAGCGGCATTCCCTACATCCATGTGGGTCACCAGCCGCAACGCAGCGAAGCGGAGTTTACGGCTGTAAATGAGCATTACTCGTTTCACTCGCCCTTCGGGCCGTCCTGCGGACGTTCTCCCGCAAGCGGCCGTCCAGGCCCGTTTTCAACGCAGCATAAGCAGGCGCAGTCAGAGATTGAGCAACTTCTTATTCCATGTTGATGATCACGTTCTCTTGCCACAGCCCCGGCAAGGCTTTGGAGGTTTCTTCCCAGGCCTTGGCGTCCTTGATCGGCTGGACCTTTGCGTACTGCTCGTTCGGCAGCAGCTTGGCTTTCACGGCATCCGGCAAGGTCAGGTGCTCGGCGCGGATCGGACGGGCATTGCCCTTGGCCAGGTTGATCTGGCCGGCATCGCTGAGGATGTACTCGCGGGCCAGCTTGGCGGCGTTAGGGTTCTTGGCGTACTTGTTGATGATGGTGGTGTAGCCCGAGATCACCGAGCCGTCGGACGGTATCAGTACTTCGAAGCGGCTCGGATCGATCTGGTCGCGATAGCTCAGACCGTTGAAGTCCCAGACGATGCCGACTTCGACTTCACCCTTTTCCAGAGTCTGGATGGTTGGGTTCGACAGCGACAGGCGGCCCTGCTTGGCGATCTTGGCGAACAGATCGAGGCCCGGCTGGATGTTCTTCTCGTCACCGCCCTTGGAGATGGCTGCGGCCAGTACGCCGTTAACCGCTTGCGCAGCAGAGCTGACGTCACCGATGGCGACCTTGTATTTGCCTTTTTCCAGGTCGGCCCAGGATTTCGGCGGCTCTTTCACCAATTGCTTGTTGATGATGAAGGCGATCGAGCCGGTATAGGCCAGCATCCAGTGGCCGTCGGCATCCTTGGCCCAGGCGGGGATCTGTTCCCAAGTGCTCGGCTTGTAGGGCAGGGTCACGCCCTGTTGCACGGCGATGGGACCGAACGCGGCGCCCACGTCGCCGATATCGGCGGTGGCGTTGTCTTTTTCAGCAGCGAACTTGGCGATCTCTTGCGCCGAACTCATATCGGTGTCCAGGTGCTTGAGACCATGGAGCTTGCCGAGATCGACCCAGGTGTCCTTCCAGTTCGCCCAGCTATCGGGCATGCCCACGCTATTCACAGCCCCTTCGGCACGGGCTGCTTGTTCCAGGCTTTTAAGGTCTGTTTCTGCTGCCATCGCCGCGTTGGCCAGGGCAATGGTCGATCCTAATAGTGAAGCTAGCAACAGGCGTTTCATTCGACGCTCCTTCGTGGTGAGGGTGTTGGTCTAGATCAGCAATCGCCAAGCCAAGTTAGCCTGGTTGGATGACGGTTTTGTGTCGGCCAAGGTATATCCACGCCGCACATGGCTACGCCAAGGTGCATGCTCAGCAAGCGTAGACCATAGTTAAGTAGCTGATTTATCAGCTGTAGATTTATGGGCTGCGCTGATAGGTGGCACGCAAATGCAGCTGGATGTCATCGAATAGTCATCTAGGCTGCCTAGGATCATCCCTCTGTTACGGGCTCGTCGCGAGCCAATCAAGGCCCTGGAATGGGGCTGGACTAGTCCAGAAGAGGCAAGGCCTGATGCGTGATGAAGCACCCCGCGCCGTGACGGCCATCTGCCGCGCGCTGGAAGAGCAGATTGAGCACGGATTGTTGTCGTCAGGCAGCAAGTTGCCGGCCGAGCGCAAACTCAGTGAGCTGTTCGATACCACACGCATCACCCTGCGCGAGGCGTTGGGGCAATTGGAGGCGCAGGGGCTTATCTATCGGGAAGAGCGTCGTGGCTGGTTTGTTTCGCCGCCACGGCTGGCTTACAACCCGTTGGTGCGTAGCCACTTCCACGCGATGGTCGGCGAACAGCGCCGGCAGCCCGCCACCGAGGTGTTGTCGGCACGCTTGCAACCGGCATCGGCAGCAATCTGTGATCTGTTGGAGTTACCGGCATTGTCCAGCGTGATTCAGATTCGCCGAGCGCGGCGGATCGATGGGCGGCTGGTGCTGTATGTCGAGCACTACCTGAATCCGGTCTATTTTCCCGGCATCCTCGACTTCGACCTGACCCGCTCGCTGACCGAGTTGTACGCCAGCGAGTACGACATCTACTACGGGCGGGTGCGCTTCGATATGGTGCCCACTGCGCTCCAGGTTGAGGCGGCTGCGGCGCTCAAGGTGGCGGTCGGCGGCCCGGCGCTGCGCATCACTCGGATCAACCGCGACCAGCATGGGCGGTTGATCGACTGTGACTTGGAGTACTGGCGGCACGACGCCATTCATGTGAGTGTCGAAGTGCCGGAGTAGGTGCACCCCGCAGTGCTTGTGTAGGAGCCAGCTCTGCTGGCGATCGGAGGCTAGGGTGTTGAGTGGAGCTCGTTCCTACGGGTGGCCCTCATCGGGGCGTTGTTACAGGCTCGGAAGGGCTTGCCGCTTCTCTGCGACTTCCGCGTCCACAGTCTGGAAAACCAAGGCTTCGCCATCCAGCGGCACCCTCAGTCGATCCCCCAGCTGCTGCTGGGCGGCTTCGCGCAGCAGCTCGGTGCGGGTCACTGGGCAATGGTCGAGGGCCTCCAGATGGTTGGCCACGACTATGCCTTTGCTCAGTCGGGCGGCTTCGAGCATGTCCGCCTTGCCCATGATGATGGGGCTGCCGATATCGAACACCGCCCCGCCGGCCGGGAGGACGCTGACCTCCGGCGCCAGCCTGGTCAGGCAGTGGCGCACCTCGGCGGTGAGGATTGTATCGCCAGCGAGATAGAGGCTGGGTTCGCCCGGGATCTGGATGAAGTAGCCATGCCCATGGGCCATCAAGCGGCCGATAAATCCTTCGCCGTGCAGGCAGGGAATCGGCCGGATGCTGCCGCCGAAGAAGGGGCTGGCCGGCTGCTCGGGCAACTCCTGAACGTTGAGCCGGAGTTTGCGCAGATAGTCCGCGTCCTCCGCCATGCAGATGACCGGCAGCTTGCGCTCGCGCAGCCAGCGGGCGCCGGCGCGGTCGAGGTGGTCGAAGTGGCCTTTCTGGCAGTGGGTGATCAGGCAGTGGGTCACCTGGTCCAGCAGCTCGGAGGCGTTATCCGGCAGCTCGACCAGCGGGTTGCGCCGGCGGTTGCCGGTCAGCCATTTGAGCGGGGGAAATTGACCCTGGGCTGCCAGCATGGGGTCCACCAGCAGGCGGACATCGCCGAATTCGACGATAAGGGTGGCGTTGCGCAGCTGAGTGATTTTCATGGCGAGCTCCGATTCAGGTGCTGCCATTGTAAAAATATGCCCGTCACGGGAGGATGGCAGAAATTGCCATAAAACGGACATTTCATGCCGATCCAGAAAATAGGCTTGCTGCTCTATCCCGGCTGCATGCCGGCCGGCTTGTTCACCTTTGCCGACCTGCTGCTCTCGGCCAATCGCCGGGTCGGCGAGCGGCACTTTGAAGTGTGCTGGGTAGGGCTGGATAGCGAGCCGGTCGACTGTGTTCATGGCATGCGCCTGCAGCCGGACACTGCGCTGGCCGAGGCAGACTGCACGGCCCTGCTGATCCCCGGGCTCTGGGCGGATTCGGAGGCCAAGATGGCCCGGGTGCTGGAGAGCAATCGCTCATTGATCCGCGCATTGACCCAATTGGATAAGAAGACCCAGCTGTGGAGCTATTGCACGGGAGTGTGCCTGCTGGCCCAGAGCGGGCGTTTGAACGGCGAGGCGGCGACCGCCACCTGGTGGCTGGCGGACAGCGTGCAGGCGCGTTTTCCCCAAGTGAACTGGCAGTTGCAGCGCACCCAGGTGTTCAACCGCCAGACCGCCACGGCTTCCGGGGCCAGCGGCTACCTGCCGATCGCCAAGGCAGTGATCGAGGGGCTACTGGGGGTAGCGGTCTATCGCGACATCGCGAAACTGATGGTGCTGCCGCGGCCGGAGCCAGCCGCTCCGGTTTTTAGCGCCATCAGCTTGATGGAGCAGACTGACCCGCTGTTGCGCAGGCTGCATCTGCTGGTGGAAAAGCGACCGGCGCAACAGCTCAACGTGCAGCAACTGGCGGATGAGCTGGCCGTGACGGCGCGCACCCTGGCGCGCCGGATCAAGGCGCTGACGGGTAACTCAGTGGCCGACCAGATACGCCTGATCAAGCTCAACCAGGCCGGCGAGCGGCTGATCCTGACCTCCGACTCGGTCAGCCTGATCAGCGATAGTCTGGGCTTCAGCGACGAGTCCAGCTTCCGCCGCAGCTTCAAGCGCGTCACCGGGCAGACAGCGGTAGCCTATCGGCAGCAGTTCAAACTGTAGTTGTTCGTAGGGGGCGATTTATCGCGCCAACGCTGCTCGATGGGCGCGCTATGGCGCGGTGAGCCGCACCCTACAGGCACTGTCCTCCGGCCACTGCGCAGATGTGCAGTGGGGAAGTAAGCCGCTCAGGACAGTTCGGCGCTGCCGTAGAACGCCGTCAGTACCTTCACCAAATGCGCCAGGTCATGGCTGCCGGCTAGTTCGCGGATCGAGTGCATGGCGAAGGTCGGCAGGCCGATATCCACTGTGCGTACACCGAGCTGGCCGGCGGTGATGGGGCCGGTGGTCGAGCCACAGCCCATGTCGCTACGCACCACAAAGCTCTGCACCGGCACTTCTTCGGCCAAGCATAGGTGGCGGAAGAAGCCGGCGGTTTCGCTGCTGGTCGCGTAACGCTGGTTACTGTTGACCTTGATCACCGGACCGGCGTTGAGCTTGGGGCCATGGTTGGCGTCGTGTTTGTCGGCGTAGTTCGGGTGTACGCCGTGGGCGTTGTCGGCGGATACCAGCAAGGATTTCTGGATGATCCGCACAAACGCATCGCCTTCCGGCAGTAAACGCCGTAGCACTTGCTCGAGCATCGGGCCATCGGCGCCACAGGCAGAGCAGGAGCCTACTTCTTCGTGGTCGGTGCTGACCAGGACGCAGGTTTCATCGCCCTCGCTGTTGAGCAGCGCTTGCAGGCCGGCATAGCAGGACAGCAGGTTGTCCAGTCGCGCGCCGGCGATAAAGTCGCCGTTCAGACCAATCACGGCCGCACTTTGGGTGTCGTAGAAGCTCAGTTCGAAATCCAGCACCGCGTCGGCGTTGAGGCCATGTTCGCGGCTCAGCTGATCGGCCAGCAGGGCGCGGAAGTCATAAGGCTCATCACCGGCGACCTGGGCCAGAATCGGCGGCAGTTCGTTCTGCGCATTGATCGGCCAGCCCTGATTGGCTTCGCGATTGAGGTGGATCGCCAGATTGGGGATTACCGCGATGGGCAGCTGGAAGTCGATCAGCTGGCTCTGCACCTTGCCGCCTTCGCGGAAGGTGACGCGTCCGGCGAGCGACAGGTCGCGGTCAAACCAGGGTGCGAGGAGGGCGCCGCCGTAGACTTCCACCCCCAGTTGCAGGAAGCCTTGGCGCTGCAACTCCGGTTGTGGTTTCACCCGCAGGCAGGGGCTGTCGGTGTGCGCGCCAACCAGGCGAAGGCCGCCGTCCAGCGGCGGACGCTTGCCGAGCTTGATGGCGATGATCGAGGAGTCATTGCGCGTCACGTAGTAACGGCCGCCCGGCTCAGTGGCCCAGGACTCACGCTCGTCCAACGCTTGAAAACCAGCGGCTTCCAAGCGTTGGGCCAGACCGGCGGTGGCGTGAAAAGGGGTGGGTGAGGCCTTGAGGAAATCGATCAGGCCTTGGTTCAATTCTTCACGCATAGGGCGCTCCAGGCGGCAATCTCGGGAGTTTACCGTATTGGCTTGGGTCGTTGGGCTGGATACGTCGCGAGGGACTCCGCGGCGTGAACCTGTAGGAGCGGATTTATCCGCGAAGCTCGGCGGTGGATCGTATCGCGGATAAATCCGCTCCTACACAGGCAGCCTGTGGCCCGGATGCAATCCGGGAATGACGCTATTCAGAACGGCGCCGGGCAGTCGAAGCGCAGGCGTTCGCCGGTTTGCGGGTGGCTGAAGGCGAGCATGCTGGCGTGTAGGCATAGCCGCTCATGGGCGGCTAGGGCTTGCTCAGGTGCATACAGGCGATCACCGAGTAGCGGATGGCCGATCGAGAGCATGTGTACCCGTAGCTGGTGCGAGCGACCGGTGATCGGGGTCAGCTCGACTCGGCTGTAATGGCCGCAGCGCTCCAATACGCGCCAGAAGGTCAGGGCGTGCCGCCCCAGTTCGTGATCGACCACGTGTCGCGGCTTGGTGGGGGGGTCGTAACGTAAGGGCAATTCGATCCGGCCGCTGTCCAACTCCGGTTCGCCCCAGCACAGCGCGGTGTAGGCTTTTTCCGTCTCGCGGTCGTGGAATTGCCGTGACAGTTCGCGGTGACTGTCAGCATCCCGGGCCAAGAGGATCAGCCCAGAGGTTTCCCAATCCAGGCGATGGACGATGCGGGCCTCCGGGAAACCATGTTCCTGTAGCCGAGTGATCAAGCAGTCTTTGTTATCGTCGGCGCGGCCAGGCACTGAAAGCAGCAGGGTCGGCTTGTTGATCACCAGAATGGCTGCATCCTGGTGGATTATTTCAATATTCGACAGCGGCATGGGGGTCGCGAGAAGTGAGGGGGTAGATGACGGTGAGTCCGTGTTTCCCTCACCCCTAGCCCCTCTCCCGGAGGGAGAGGGGGATAGTTGAATCAACGATCCGGGAGGGTGATGTTGAGCTCCAGAATCGAGCAGCTGCCCTGGTTTTCCAGTGCGACTTGTACTTGATCCGAATCAATGTTCACGTATTTGCGAATGACCTCGACCAGTTCCTGCTGCAAGGCTGGCAGGTAGTCAGGTTGGCTGCGTTGACCGCGCTCGTGGGCGACGATGATCTGCAGGCGCTCTTTCGCGATGGACGCGGTGGATTCCTTCTTACGTTCTCGAAAGAAGTCAAAAATGTTCATTAGCGAGCTCCGAACAGGCGTTGCAGGAGGCCTTTCTTCTGCACGTCGAGGAAGCGATGCCCCACTTCCTTGCCGAGTAAACGATCGACGGCATCGCTATACGCCTGACCGGCGTCGCTTTGGTCGTCGAGGATCACCGGTACGCCTTGGTTAGAAGCTTTCAGCACCGCTTGCGACTCCGGAATCACGCCGAGCAGACGGATGGCGAGGATTTCCTCGACGTCTTCCACACCGAGCATTTCACCCTTGGTCACCCGCTCTGGGTTGTAGCGGGTCAGCAACAGGTGCTCTTTGATCGGCTCTTCGCCTTTCTCGGCACGGCGCGACTTGCTCGCCAGCAGGCCGAGCATACGGTCGGAGTCACGTACGGAAGAGACTTCCGGGTTGGTCACGACAACCGCTTCATCGGCGAAGTACATGGCCAGGTGCGCACCTTTTTCGATCCCGGCCGGTGAGTCGCAGACCACGTATTCGAAGGTTTCGCGCAGTTCGTTGATGATCTTTTCTACGCCTTCCAGGGTCAGCGCGTCTTTATCGCGAGTCTGACTGGCGGCCAGGACGTAAAGGTTTTCCAGGCGTTTGTCCTTGATCAGGGCCTGGGTGAGGGTCGCTTCGCCGTTGACGACGTTGACGAAGTCGTACACCACGCGGCGTTCGCAACCCATGATCAGGTCGAGGTTACGCAGGCCGACGTCGAAGTCGACGATGACAGTCCTGTGCCCGCGCAGGGCAAGGCCGGTACCGATGGCGGCGCTGGTGGTGGTTTTACCCACGCCACCCTTGCCGGAAGTGACTACGAGGATCTTGGCCAAGGTGATTCACCCCAAATGTAAATAAATCGGGAACTCATAAGCCGTATTGCGGCTGCGCGGGTCCCCGTAAAGCCCTTGTGGACTTAAATTAAAAATCCGCGGCAGTATCCGTTAAAGACGGGTGATGTTCAACACGTCACCCGATAGGCTGACATGTACTGCGTCGCCCCATAGCGGGTCGCGCCGGAGGTCTTCCGAGACCTTGTATTGACCGGCAATGGAGAGCATTTCTGCACCCATTTGCTGGCAAAAAATTCGTGCTTTAGTGTCGCCTTTAACGCCGGCTAGAGCTCGACCGCGCATCGGGGCGTAAACATGGATATTGCCATCGGCGAGAAGTTCCGCGCCGGCGCTGACGGGTGCCAGTACGATCAAGTCGCCGCCTTGGGCATACACCTGCTGGCCACCACGCACCGGGGTGGTGATGACTTTGGTCGGCTTGGCGACAGGTTCTGCAGGTTTTTCCGCTTTTTTTCGCGCGGCGATGATTTCGACTGGCTCGACCAGCCGTTCGCGCGCACCTGAGGGCGGTAAGACCGGCAGATCGAGAGCGGTTGCGGCGGCGATGTCTTCTTCGCGGCTGGCGCGGATGGCCAGGGTACGCAGGCCGTGGCGGCGACAGACGGCCATCAGTGCGCTTAGGTCGAGCAGGCCTTCACCATCTGGTAGCTTGTCCAGCGCCAGTACCAGCGGGGTGTTGCTGAAGAAGTTCGGCGCCTGGGCCACCTTTTCGGCCAGTTGCAGCTCGAGGCGGGCGAGGTCGTTGTGTGCCAGCTCCAGCACCGTGATGGCAAGCATGCTGCCCTTGAGCTGGAACACGGGGTCCTGGTTGAGAAGATCGGCTTGGCTCATGGTTTGCCTGATGCGCCTTGGTAGTTTGCTGAGAGCCTGTTCAAGATCGTCGCGAGTGCAGGTCAGGGCCGCACCCGCTCCCTACGGGTAGCGGCATTCCCCACATCCATATGGGTCACAAGGCGTAACGAGTCAAACAGGCGAGGAAGCGGAGTTTACGAGTTGTAAATGAGTATTCCGAGCCTGTTTTCAACGCAGCATGACCAAACGCAGCAGATATTGAACAGGCTCTGAGGGCGAAAGAAGTCGGGATTTATAGCGAGAACGCGGTTGGGCCGCAAGCCAGGCGGAGTCCTGTAGAATGCGCGGCCTTGTTGTTTGTCCGGAATTTGAGATGGATCGTCCGCGTTTTCGTGCCTATTTTCTCCATCCGCGCTTCTGGTTGCTGTGGCTGGGCCTTGGTTTGCTGTGGCTGATCACCCAATTGCCCTACGTGGTGTTGCTGAAGTGTGGGCGCGGCTTGGGCGCGTTGATGTATTGGGGCGCCCGTTCGCGTCGACAGATTGCCGCACGTAATTTGCAGCTGTGCTTTCCAGACCTGCCTGCGGTTGAGCGTAAGCGCCTGTTGAAAGAAAACTTCGCCTCTACCGGCATCGCCTTCTTCGAGACGGCGATGAGTTGGTGGTGGCCCACGGAGCGTCTGGCGCCGCTGGCGCATATCGAAGGGCTGGAGCAGCTGAAACAGGCCCAGGCTGAAGGGCAGGGTGTGATTCTGATGGCCGTGCATTTCACCACACTGGAAATCGGCGCCGCGCTTCTTGGTCAACAGCACACCATCGATGGCATGTACCGCGAGCACAAAAATCCGCTGTTCGATTTCGTCCAGCGGCGTGGCCGTGAGCGCCACAACCTGGATGCCAGTGCCATCGAGCGGGAAGATGTGCGCGCCATGCTCAAGGTGCTGCGTGCGGGGCGGGCTATCTGGTATGCGCCGGATCAGGACTACGGCCTTAAGCAGAGTCTGTTCGTGCCTTTGTTCGGGATTTCCGCTGCGACAGTGACCGCGACCACCAAGTTTGCTCGGCTCGGTAAGGCACGGGTCGTGCCCTTCACCCAGAAACGTCTGGATGATGGCGCTGGCTATCGCCTGGTGATCCACTCGCCGCTGGAGGATTTCCCCGGCGAGAGCGAGGAAGCCGATTGCCTGCGTATCAACCAATGGGCCGAAAGCGCTATTCGCGAATGCCCTGAGCAGTATTTGTGGGCTCACCGACGTTTCAAGACCCGGCCGGAAGGTGAACCTACGTTGTACAAAAAGCGCCGTTAGCACAGGCCGTGTGAAAACTACTGCGCTCGGTTATACCGCCTGAACAGGCCGCTCCTATACTCGCAAAAATGCCCCGAGAGACCGCCGATGAATCAAGCAGACAGCCCTGCCAAGCCGGTCACCGGGCTGATTCTCTCCGGCGGTGGGGCTCGGGCGGCTTATCAGGTGGGGGTGTTGGCGGCGATTGCCGACCTGCTGCCGGATGCCACGCAAAATCCCTTCCCGGTAATAGTCGGCACCTCCGCCGGCGCGGTGAATGCGGTGGGGCTGGCGTGTGGCGCATTGCACTTTACCGAGGCGGTTCGCAGGCTGACCCAGGTTTGGCAAAACTTCCATACCCATCATGTCTATCGCAGCGATCTGCCTGGTGTACTGCGTCAGTCCTATCGTTTTCTCGGTCACAGTCTGCTCGGTCTGGGTAAGAGTTTACCCGTCGCGCTGCTCGACAGTTCGCCGTTGCGTGAATTGCTGGCGCGGGAGCTGGATTTTTCCGGGATCGCCGCGGCGGTGCGGATGCGTCAGTTACGCGCGGTGGCCATCACCGCGTTCGGTTATGAGTCCGGCCAGGCTGTGACCTTCTATCAGGGGCGCGCGACCATCGATCCCTGGCTTCGCCATCGCCGGGTTGGCGTGCCCACCCGTCTGAAGCTCGACCACTTGCTTGCCAGTGCTTCGATCCCGCTGATTTTCCCGCCGGTGAAGATCAATCGCGAATACTTTGGCGATGGCGCTGTACGGCAGTCCGCGCCGATCAGCCCGGCGCTGCACCTGGGCGCCAACCGTGTACTGGTGGTCGGGGTCAGCGGGAATCCGCAGAGTGGCGATGCGAATGCGATCATCATCCGGCCGAAAACCGGGCGTCCGCCAAGCTTGGCGCAGATCGGCGGACATCTGCTCAACAGCACCTTTATCGACAGCTTGGAAGGTGACATCGAACTGCTGGAGCGGCTCAATCATATGAGCCGTTTGCTGCCCGCCGAGCTACCGTCGCGGGGCTTGGTTCCGAAGCCGGTGGAGGTGTTGGTGATCGCCCCGAGTCAGCCACTGGATCAGATTGCCGCACGCCATCGTCACGAGCTACCGCGGACGCTGCGGATGTTCCTGCGTGGACCTGGCGCGACCAAGGTCAGTGGCGCTGGGGTGCTCAGCTATTTGCTATTCGAGCCGGGCTACTGCAATGAGCTGATTGAGCTGGGTTATCAGGATGCCATGGCGCAGAAGGCCGCGCTGGTCAGCTTTCTCGGTCTAGATCCGCTTGCCACGCTCAATCCGTGAGCCATTTCTGAAAAGCCAAGGGCCGGCCCAGGTTGGAAGTCTGGGGCGGCCCTCAGGTCAAGGCTAGTGGCCTGTACGCCTAGTTGGTTAACTCAAGTTCGGATGCCTGGAGTCCTGAGACAAGGCGCCGTGACGAGTCATAGCTGGGCTACTTTGATCCGCGGCAACGCAGTATCAGGGCTTCAGGCGCCGAAATTGACTAATTGAACTAGCCACACAGGCCACTAGTGCCTTGGTGGTTGGTCTTATTCGGCGATTTGTAGCTTGCGCGCCTCGGTGTAGACGTAGCGGATTTTGTCGTACTCGAACGGTGAGTTGGTCTGGCCGTAGCGGAAATTGGTGGTGTAGCGCTTGTCGACGGCGCGTAGCGCGCTGATTTCCGGGTGACCGCCACTGACTTCGGCGACGTTGAGGAAGTTGATCTGACTCTCCACGCTGAAATCCGCCACTAACCCGCCGGTGTCGCGCAGGTTGGACGGGCCGAGTATCGGCAGCATCAGATAAGGGCCCGCGGGCACGCCGTAGAAGCCCAGGGTCTGGCCGAAGTCTTCACTCTGCTTGGGCAGGCCCATCATCGTTGCCGGGTCCCACAGGCCGGCGACTCCCAGCGTGGTGTTGAGCAGCAGCCGCCCTGTGGTTTCCATCGAACGCTGGCCTTTGAGCTGCAACAGGCTGTTGAGCAGATTGGGAACATCGCCCAGGTTGCTGAAGAAGTTACTCACTCCGCTGCGCAGGAAACCGGGGGTGATGTAGCGGTAACCGTGCACCACGGGCAGAAACACCCACTCGTCGAAGCGGTAGTTGAATTGGTAGACGCGCAGGTTCCACGACTCCAGGGGGTCGTAGACGTTCAGGGCGTCGAGGCTCGAGCGCTCGAATTCACGCTGGTCGAGGCCTGGGTTGAATTTCAGCTCCTTCAGCGGTTCGGTGAAACCATCCGGATCAGCCGTCCGTTCAGCGTGGGCCAGGCTGCTGGCGAGCAGCAGGGCAAGCAGGAATGATCTCTTAGCCACGGAAGAACTCCAGCATGTCGTGGGCGTTGACGCGGTAGTTGAGGTTGCCGCAGTGCCCGCCATACGGGTAGACGGTCAGGCGCTCACCCATGGTGCGGCGTAGAAAGCCGAGGTCGCCAGGGCCGAGGATGAGGTCGTCGGCGTTGGTCATCACGGCGATCTTGCTGCTGGTTTTCAGGTAGTCCTTCAGGGCGTAGAGGCTGACCTGGTCGATCAACTGCAGCAGGCTGCCGCCATCCGTGCGGGCGCGCCACATCGGCACCAGTTGTTCGCCGATATAGCAGTCGAAGTCGCACAGCAACGCACGCCTGAGGAAGGGTGTGAGGCTGGTGCTTTCGGTGATTGGGTAGTTCGGCGGGGTGATCAGGCCACGGCGGTTGATCAGGTCGGAGGTAAAGGCGATATCCGCCGAGGAGAAGCGAAACGAGGTGCCGATCAGCATGGCCATTTGTTCGTTCGACAAGTGCTGTTTGGACTGTTGGAAGTCGAAGAGCAGGGCATCGTTGAGGTCGATATAGCCTTTTTGCTGGAAGTAACGGGTCAGCTTGCCGAGGACCAGCTCATAGAAGGTGGTGCTGTCGTTGATACCTTTGACCTCGGTTTGCACCAGGCGATCGAGGTTGGTGATCGAGGTGTAGAGGTTGACCGGTGGGTTCAGCAGCAGCACTTTTTTGAAGTTGAAGCTGCGCCGCGTTTCATCGAGGTGGCTGACGAAGGCCGCATCCAGGGCACCGAGGCTATAACCGGTCAGGTAGAAATCGGTAATCTCAAGCTTAGGGTGCTGGGCGCGGACGGCCTGCATGACCCGGTACAGATCATCGGCATCCTCAGTCGAGACACCTGGGGTGGCATGGCGCGAGGCTGCCGTCATGAAGTCATAACTGGTCGGTGAGGACAGTTGCACCACGTGGTAGCCGGCGCCGTAGAACAGCTTTTTCAGGTATTCGGTCAGGCTGCTGGAATAGTGTGCGCCGGTGCCGGCGATGATGAAGACCAGGGGCGCCGGGCCTTCCTGCTCAGCCAGGCGATAGCGCAACTTGGTCACCGGCCAGAAGTTGTCCGGCAGCTCGAACTCGCGCTCCGGGCGCAGCTTGAGGTCGTAGTCCGCCTGGTCGATATCGGCGTCGGCGGGCAGCTCCGGGCGTAGTTCCGGCGGGGTGGTGGCGATGGTCGCCTCGAACGGGTTGCTCAGAGGGTAACCATAGCTGGCGGCATCGATATCGGCCGCCAGCAGCGGCGCACTCAAGGCGAGGCCGCTCAAGAGCGTAGCAAGACCTAGAAGACGGGGCATTGCAGAGTCCCTTTAGAAGAGAAAGGTGCTGAGTGAATACGCTGGCTATGACAACTGCAAGCCTCTCGAGTGCCGAGGTGCAGGTTTAGCCTGCGTGCTGCGCCAACTCGCTCAAGGCGGCACCGCTCAGGCGATAGCCCGTCCAATCATCCTGCGGGCGAGCGCCAAGGCTGTGATAGAAGCCAAGCGCGGGCTCGTTCCAATCCAACACAGCCCATTCCAACCGACCACAACCGCGACTCACGGCCAAGTGCGCCAGCTCCGCCAGCAGCGCCTTGCCCAGTCCCGTACCACGGGCGCTGCTGCGCACATAGAGGTCTTCCAGATAAATGCCGGGTTTGCCGAGGAAGGTCGAATAGTTGTGGAAGAACAGCGCAAAACCGACGGGCTCGCCATCCAGCTCACCGATCAGCACTTCGGCAAACGGCCGCGAGCCGAACAGGTGTTCGGCCATCTGCGCCGCGTCGGCGACGACGTGCTCGCTGAGTTTTTCGTACTCGGCGAGTTCACGGATCAAACCGAGGATGAGTGGGATGTCGTCGCGCTGGGCGGGGCGTAGCTGAATGCGGGACATACGGATTCCTTTCGTGATGGATGCCTGAGCTTGCCGTGCTCGAGCCCTTGTCGGCAAGCAGGCTAATGCAGAAGGGTGAAGTGCTCGAGCCGATTCACTCGCCAGCGCCGCGCCTCTATAAAGGCGCGGATTTAGGCTTGCATACGGCGGGCGGGCGATTATGCTGGGCGCCGTTTTCATCCCTCGGAGAACCCTATGTCCCGCCGTTTGCCCTTGATCGTGCTGCTGATCGTACTGCCACTGTGGTTGGCCGCCAGCTATGGGCTGCGTTTTGCGCTGATGGAGGATGGCCAGTGGGTCGGCCTGTGTGTGGATGAGGCGCAACGCTGGGAGTGCCAAGTGCGCTCCGGGCTGGGGCTGCTGATTCACTTCCGGGTGATCGCCTGGGCGGCATTGAGCTGTGCGGTCGTGGCCTTCTTTGTGCCGGGTCGACCGGGTTGGGGTTTGGCTGTGTTGGCGCTGCTGTTCGCGTTGCCGGCGTTGGTGCTGTATAGCGCCAGTCTGGGGGTGTTTGCCGTGGTGCTCGCCGCGCTGCGTTTGGTTCGGGCTCCACGTCCAATGGTCTGAATCCGCTGAAAACAAAAAAGGGATGACTGAGTCATCCCTTTTTTGTTTTGCCTGCCCTGGCCCGGATGCATTCCAGGAATACCCCAGGCCGGGCTAGGTGAGAGTCACTTTGTTCTGAAGCGCAAACTGCGCCAAAGCGCCGCAACCAGCAGCACGCTGACCAGCGCCCAGCCGATGGCTTGCAGGTTGCCGAGGGTCTCCTGGTACAGCTGCGGAATGACGCCGGCGCCGATGATCAAGGTCAGTACGGCGATTTCACGGCGTGGGCCCGCTACCGGGCGGCACAGGTACACCACGGCCGGCAGCACCAGCGCTGCGCTGGGGAAGCTGCGGTAGCGCGGGTCGAATACCAGGCTGAGCATCAGTACCGCACCGGCGAAGCCGGCGGCGGCCAGCCACCAGCCGCCGCGTGCTTGTAGCCAGGCGTAGATGCGGGCGCGCCAGCCCACTTTGGCTGACAGTGCCAGCGCGGCATGTGCCAGCACCAGAAGATTCAAGCCCACCAGGAACGCAGCCCACAGCCACTCACCGGCAAAGCGGCTGGTGACTCGCGCCAACTCGCCCCAGAGACCGATGCAGGCGGCGCCGAGGGCGGCCAGTAGCGGCAAAATCAGGGCGGCGCGGGTGGAAGCCGGGCGCCCGGCCAGCAGCAGGGTGGCGAGGAAGATCAGCCCGCCGACGCTCAGCCAAACAGTCCAGTTCGGCAGGTTGGAAACCGGGCCGGCGAGTACGGACTTTTCTTGGCGATCGGCATCGAATAGACCCCAATAACCACCCACGGCGCCTTCGCTGACGCGCTTCCAGGGCTGATCGAAGGCTTCGATCAGGTTGTAGTGCCAGCCATTCTGTTCAGCCATGGCGACGAAGCCACGGATGAATTTGGCTTCGTTGACCCGGCTCGGCAGTGCGGTTTCACGCTGCCGGCCTTCGCTTGGCCAGCCGGTTTCGCCGATCAGGATGTCCTTCGGGGCGAATTTGTTGCCAAACACTTGGCGGATCTCGGCGACGTGCGCCAGGGCCTTGTCGATCCCCGCAGGGTCGTCTTCCCAGTAAGGCAGCAGGTGGATGGTCAGGAAGTCCACGGCGGGCGCGACTTCCGGATACTGCAGCCAGAACTCCCAGACGTCGGCGTAGGTCACCGGTTGTTTGACCTGAGCCTTCACCTGGCCGATCAGTTTTGTCAGTTGGGCGCCGGTGACTTCTTTGCGCAGCAGGGTTTCATTGCCGACGATCACCGACTGTACGACGTCGGGGTTCTCGTTGGCGGACTTGATCAGCGCCTCGACTTCTTTCTGGGTGTCCAGGGGGTTGCCGTTAACCCAGGCACCCAGCATCAGCTTCAAACCATGCTTTCGAGCCAACGCGGGAATGGCTTCGAGACCGGTCATGGAATAGGTGCGTATGCAGTGGAAACGCGTGGCCAGTAGCGCCAGATCCGCATCCATCCGCTCCGGGCGCAGGGCGAAAGGCTGGTCGAAGGGCGACTGATCCTTATCGAACGGCGTGTAAGAGGCACACTGCAACTTGTGCGTCGGCGTCGCCGCATCCGGCAGGACAATCGGCTGACCGAGGCCATACCAGAGCCCAGTGAGGGCAAACAGGGCGAGCAGACAGGCGAATAAATAGGCTAGGACGGGGAAGCGGGCGGTAGCGGGCATGATCGGGCGCGTCTGGGAGCAAAGCCGCGCATCTTACCTGCATTCCCGGCATTTCGCGCATAGCTGAGCAGGGGACAGTTGCAGCGTTGGCTAACTCGCTAGCCTCGACCGCGTGCGGCACGCTGAGCGCCAACGGCCATGCCGCGGGCTAGGCGCAATCAGGCGTGATGATGTAACCAGGCATGTGCCGGGCGCTCGGTCTTGAGGCTCTTGCCATGTTCAAAGCGCTGCCAGATTTTCTCATGAAAGTAGAAACCCACCGAGTTCACCAGCGGCTCGACTGCGGCCACCAGACCGCCGACAGCAATGCTGCCGGTCAGCGCGTAGGCCACGCTGAAGGCAATACAAAAGTGCATCATGGTGAAGGTTATGGTCTTGAGCATGGCGCACCTCAAATGAGAAATATTCTTTGTTGTGTGCAGGCTAGTGACCTCGCTGCTGTGAAGGAAATGGCGCTTATGTATGACGGCTATAGGCGTTACAAATGGCCATCGGTCTTTTGAGTTCCCGATCTGCTGGGCAAATGTCGCTTCTCGCTGGCTTGAGGTCGTTATCAGAGCATGTGCGATTTTGCCCCAAGTCGATCATCGAACGGTCAGCACTCCACTGATAAGAGGCAGGGCTTGCTTGGGGCGTGACGGGGGCGAATCCCAAACGAAAACACCACTCCAGCTGCTCGACATCGGTCGGGCGCGCTACTTTCGGGGAAAAACAATGAGAATGCGACGGCTCTTGGGTTTCGGCGCCAGTCTGGCACTGGCACTGAGTGCGGGCTTGGCAGCTGCGGCGGAAAAGCCAACCCTCAAAATTGGCTATGTGGAGGGTTGGTCGGACAGTGTGGCGACTACCCATGTGGCGGCTGAGATCATTACGCAGAAGCTCGGCTATGAGGTGAAGTTGATGCCTGTGGCCACCGGCATCATGTGGCAGGGCGTGGCGAAAGGGCAGTTGGACGCCATGCTTTCGGCTTGGCTGCCGGTCACCCATGGGCCCTATTACGAGAAGTTGAAGGATCAAGTGGTCGACCTCGGCCCGAACTTCAATGACGCGAAGATTGGCCTGATCGTGCCGGAGTATGTCGCGGCCAAGAGCATCGCCGACCTGCAAGGGCAGAAAGACGGCTTTGCCGGGCGCATCGTCGGCATCGATGCCGGCTCGGGTGTGATGCTCAAGACCGAACAGGCGATCAAGGACTACGCTCTGGACTACAAACTGCAGGCCAGTTCCGGTAGCGCCATGACCGCCGAGCTGGCGCGTTCGATCAAGTCGCAGAAGCCGATTGCCGTCACCGGCTGGATTCCACACTGGATGTTCGCCAAGTGGAAGCTGCGCTTTCTCGACGATCCGAAAGGCGTCTACGGCGCTGCCGAGCACGTCGACAGCATTGCCAACCCAGGTCTAGAGGCCAAGGCGCCGACAGTGGTGGCCTTCCTGAAGAAATTCACCTGGAAACCCAGTGAAATCGGCGAAGTAATGCTGGCCATCGAAGAGGGCGCCAAGCCCGCGGCGGCTGCGCAGAAGTGGGTGAGCGAGCACCCGGATCGGGTCAAGGAATGGCTGCAATAAACTGTAGCTAACAGACGCGTTACCCAAGCCGCTGAGTGCCTGCACTGAGCGGCTTGTTTGTTTTTGGGCCTTGTGGCTGTTTCGGCGACTAAGACTATGGTCTCAACTAAGACTAAGGTCGTCTGTCGCGCGCACCCAAGCGCTCTAGAGTTACCTCACCAGCAACCCGTGCTGCGGAGGACAACAACAAAATGAACGACAGCATCTACGAGCGGATTGAACAAAGTCCGCGCTTCAAAGAACTGGTATCCAAGCGCGAGCGATTCGCCTGGATACTCTCAGCCATCATGCTCGGCCTGTATGTGGCCTTCATCCTGATCATCGCGTTCGATCCGCAGCTGTTTGGTACGCCGATCAGCCCGGGCTCGACCACGACCTGGGGCATTCCGGTGGGAGTAGGGTTGATCGTCTCGGCCTTCATCCTGACTGGCATCTATGTATTCCGTGCCAACGGTGAATTCGACGAGCTGAACCAGGCCATTCTGGATGAGGTGCAGAAATGATCGCGCGTCTGCTTGCCACGCTGGGCTTGTTCGCCTTCGCTCCGGCTCTCTGGGCCGCCGAAGCGCTGACCGGCGACGTTCAACGCCAGCCGATGAACGTCTCGGCCATCGTCATGTTCGTCGCCTTCGTCGGCGCCACCTTGTTCATCACCTACTGGGCCTCGAAGCGCAATAACTCGACGGCTGACCACTACGCTGCCGGCGGCAAGATCACCGGCTTCCAGAATGGTCTGGCGATTGCCGGCGACTACATGTCGGCGGCGTCCTTCCTGGGTATTTCCGCCCTGGTGTTCACCTCTGGCTACGACGGCCTGATCTACTCGATCGGCTTTCTGGTCGGCTGGCCGATCATTCTGTTCCTGATCGCGGAGCGCCTGCGTAACCTCGGCAAGTACACCTTCGCTGACGTGGCGTCCTACCGCCTGAAGCAGAAAGAAATCCGCACCCTGTCTGCCAGCGGTTCGTTGGTGGTGGTGGCGTTCTACCTGATCGCGCAAATGGTCGGTGCCGGTAAGTTGATCGAACTGTTGTTCGGCCTCGACTACCACGTCGCGGTGATCCTGGTTGGTATCCTGATGGTGCTCTACGTGCTATTCGGCGGCATGCTGGCGACCACCTGGGTGCAGATCATCAAAGCCGTGCTGCTGCTCTCCGGCGCCTCGTTCATGGCGTTGATGGTGATGAAGCACGTTAACTTCGACTTCGGCACGCTGTTCTCCGAAGCGGTGAAAGTGCACGCCAAAGGTCAGGCCATCATGAGCCCCGGCGCGCTGGTGAAAGATCCGGTGTCGGCGATCTCCCTCGGTCTGGCATTGATGTTCGGTACTGCCGGTCTGCCGCACATCCTTATGCGCTTCTTCACCGTGAGCGACGCCAAAGAAGCCCGTAAGAGCGTGTTCTATGCGACTGGCTTTATCGGCTACTTCTATATCCTGACCTTCATCATCGGCTTCGGCGCGATCCTGCTGGTCAGCACCAACCCGATGTTTAAAGATGCGACCGGCGCCCTGCTGGGCGGCAACAACATGGCAGCGGTGCACCTGGCTAACGCCGTTGGCGGCAGCCTGTTCCTAGGCTTCATCTCGGCGGTGGCGTTCGCCACCATCCTCGCGGTGGTTGCCGGCCTGACCCTGGCTGGTGCTTCGGCGGTGTCGCATGACATCTACGCCAGCGTGATCAAGAAGGGCAAAGCCAACGAGAAGGATGAACTGCGCGTCTCGAAGATCACTACCGTGGCCCTCGGCGTACTCGCCATCGGTCTGGGTATCCTGTTCGAGAAGCAAAACATCGCCTTCATGGTCGGCCTGGCGTTCTCGATTGCCGCCAGCTGCAACTTCCCGGTGCTGTTCCTCAGCATGTACTGGAAAAACCTGACTACCCGTGGCGCCATGATCGGCGGCTGGCTGGGGCTGGGGACTGCTGTGGGCCTGATGATCCTTGGCCCAACCGTATGGGTACAGGTACTGGGTAACGCCCAGGCCATCTTCCCGTACGAATACCCGGCGCTGTTCTCGATGATCGTGGCCTTCGTCGGTATCTGGTTCTTCTCCATTACGGACAAGTCCACTTCCGCTGCCGATGAGCGCGCACGCTTCCTGCCGCAATTCGTTCGCTCGCAAACCGGCCTGGGTGCCAGCGGTGCCGCGGCTCACTAAGCAACAACTCTCTGAGTGATTTGGGCAGCCCTTGGGCTGCCCTTTTTTATGGTGCGCCAGGCATGGCGCGTAGCGCCGTGACTGGCGCTGTCTGGCTCACTGTGGTGGTGAGCTGGATGACTTGGAGGTGGAAGTCCTCTACACACCCGGCAAGGGGAAGTGTTAGCTGAAGGCAAGGGTGTCGCGGGCGACTGCGAATCTGAAGGAAGCCGAAGGCAAACTGCTGGCCTGACGAACAGGAAGCGGATTAGGCGGCGTAGCAGGGTGAGGTAGCCATAATTGCCAAAGCCCGATACTTGCACGGAACGCTACGACGTATATCCGACAGGCATAAGCAGGAAGGTCGCGCGAATTACCCTGGGAGATCTGTTCGCCTGCCATGTGCTACCGGCATCGTGAGGTGACGGGATGGGCGAGCAGAAGTCAGCCGAGGCCGTAGTAGTTGCTCGGAACCGGAGCAATGAAGGGCTGAACCTGCCATGAGCGGATAGTCAGGTGTGCTCTCTGAGCGGGTCGCAGGCACAAGCTCCCTTATACGGAGGCCTGGACAATCAGGAGGTAGGGGCCGGAAGTCCCGAGAGCCTGTCCGGGTGCTTAGACTACGCGGGCGACACATCGAACGAAACCAAGCTCGCTGATGCAGTTTGTCAGTAGGCAGGAACCGCCGTATACGGAACCGTACGTACGGTGGTGTGGGAGGACGGCGGGGGTGACCCCGCCTCCTACCCGATGACGAGTGGTTTTTGCCGGACGGTCTGAGCAGGGCTAGCCTCAACGCTACTCGCTGGAATGTACCTCGCTGGGCGGGAAGCCTGAATCTTCTCGCCAACTCTCTTCCGGCAGATAGCTCGGCCCAAGCGGTGGATAACCTCCTTATCAGGACACTGAGCAGCGCAAAGCGGCATGCCAGGGCAGTTTGGTGATGGCAGTGCTGGAATGTTATCCACCACCTGGGCCGAGTTTCTGTCACATCGAGTTCGAAAGGAGAACCAACCATGCCGAAGTTCATGAGCAGTCACACGATGCCTGCCGGAGCGCTCCAGCGCGAGCAGGTCAACCAACTGGCCCAGGCCGCACAGAATGACCCGACGGTGCGGCCATACCGGAGCTTCCTCAATCTGTCCGAAGGCAAAATCTTCTGCATCATGGAAGCCCCCGACCAGCAAGCTTTGGCCGCCTGGTTCCAAAAGATGAAGATGCCTTGTGACTACATCACGCCCGTGGAACTGGAAGGCGAGCGCGGTGTGGTCAAGGAGGCATAAGCACAGGAATCATTCATGGGCAGGAGTTTGGCCTAACAAAGCGTTGCAGCAGACGGGGCCGGCATGCTGGCTTTCCGAGGTATGAAGGTCTCGCCGGCCGATCCCGCTGTTGAGCTTTACCGTTAGGCCTAGGCGAAATCATCCCCAGCCCAGGAGAAAATCATGGCGTTCAAGCAAATAAGCCAGGCAGAGATCGATGATCTACTCAGTGTGGAGCGCGTTATGCGCGTCGGTTTCGAGGCGAACGGAGAGCACTACCTCGTGCCTCTCGGATTCATCTGGCACGGGGGTGCCCTGTACGCAATGACAACCAAAGGTCGAAAAACCCAGCTGGCCGCGGCTAACCCAAAGGTATCCTTTCAAATCGATACTTCAGCAAGAACCGGCCCCTTCAGCTGGCACAGCATTTCCGGTGAGGGCACATTTGAGATCGTCACGGATTCGAAAGAGGTCAAGGCGATTTCGCCTCTGCTGGTTTCTAGGTTTCCGGATATGCCGAACTGGATGCAAGCCGAGTACGCCGAGAAGCAGGAGCAAGGCAAGGTCGTCTTCGTTCGCATTCGTCCGTCCGAGATGACCGGCAGAAAGAGCGAGCCCGCGTAGCCAAGAGCGCTCTGGCCTAACAACTCGTTGAAGGGTCGACGTTTTTGGCTAGCCCAAAACGCGCCCTTAACTCAAACGCTAGGCTGCTGTCTGACTGGTCTGACGGAGTTTGAATGCGAGCTGTCGCCATATTCCATCTAGGAAAGGAGAGTTCGATGAAAATCTTCGTCCGTACGCTGCTGCTGACCGCGATGGTCCTGTCTGCCTCTCAGGCTCAGGCCGAGATCCTGGCCCTGCTCAATTACGAGACCAAGCCTGAGCAGATAATGAGGAAGGAAGGACTGGCGGTCGTCGATGTCGACCCGAAGTCGCCGAGCTTCGGGAAGCTGCTGATGGAGATCCCTCTGCCGCCTGACCTCGTAGCCCACCACATCTACTTCAACCGCGACAAGAGCAAGGCCTACATCACAGCTCTCGGCAAAAGTGTCCTTCATGTGATGGACCTTACCCGCTTTCCCTATCGGATGAAGGCGGTGCCGGTGCCGGACTGCCAGGTGCTGGAGGACGTCGTCTTCTCGGAAAACAGCCGGACCTGGTATCTCACCTGCATGGGCTCGAGTAACGTGGTGATGGGTGACGCAGCCACTGACAAGCCGATCAAAACCATCGGATCACCCGCTGGAGGGCCGGCTTTTATCAAGTATCCCCACGGCATCAGCATCCACAATGGCATTGACCGCGTCATGATCACGAGCACAGTGCGGCCCTCCGACCTCGGCGACCCAGGCGAAACTGTGACCGTGCTGGAGGCGAGCACAGGCAAGGTGCTCTCCACCCACAAAGTATCGCGCAAGCCCTCGCCTTCCGGCGAGGCGCCGGTCGAGGTAATGTTTATGCCCGGCGCGACCCCTCCGGTGGCTTACATCACCAACATGTACGGGGGCACGCTCTGGATGGCGGCCTGGAATCCCGCCACCAAGGGCTTCGGCTTCAGTCAGGTGGACGACTACGGCTCACGCAACCACGGGGTGGCCCTGGAGATGGAGCACACCAAAAAGCGTGACCGGCTCTATGTGACCACCGCCAAGCCAGGGCACGTCAGCGTCTACGACGTGAGTGACCCACAGAAGCCCAAGTTCCTCAAGGCCATCCCGGCGGCGGCTGGGGCGCACCACCTGGCCTTCTCCCCTGACGAGCGCTACCTCTTCGTCCAGAACAGCCTGCTCAACCTGCCGGGCATGAGCGACGGTTCCATAACCGTGATTGACGTGGCCGAGGGCAAGCCCATCGCCAGCATGGACACGCTCAAGAACATGGGGCTGAACCCCAACTGCATCGTGCTCTTACCCCAGCGGCCATGAGCGGATCGCGGCGCGGAGGTTGAGCCTTGTAGGGCGGGTGAAACCCGCGCGGCTGATGATTAGCCAATATTGTTTTGCTCCTTTTATTTGGCGGGTTTCACCCGCCCTACCAACTCTCCATCGAAGTTGGGGCCGGCCAGTAAGAGGCCGCCCAGCCGATTCCAGGCGATAGGCGCCAAGCAAAAGGCCAACCTCTCGGTTGGCCTTTTGCTGGTACTTGCCCGGTTTACTTCTGCCGCAGCTTGGAGGCCACGCCTTGCACGAAGTAATCCATCTTGCCCAGATCGCTATCGCTGATCACCTGGCCGGCGGCGACGCGGGTCTTGCCGTCCTGGTCCACGACCGGGCCGGCAAAGGGATGGAAGCTGCCGGCCCGCAGATCGCCTTCCAGCTTGGTGACCAGGTCCTTCACCTCGGCCGGGACGGACGGGTTGAGCGGTACGGTCTTGATCATGCCCTCCTTGACTCCGCCCCAGGTCGAGGCCGGTTTCCAGGTGCCATTCAACACATCCGTGGTGGTCTTGGTGTAGAAATCGCCCCATTGGTGAGTGGTGCCGGAGAGCTGCGCCTTGGGGCCATATTTCGCCATGTCCGAATGGTAGGAGAAGGCATACACGCCCTTTTCCTCGGCGGCTTGAACCACCGCGGTCGAGTCAGTGTGATGGGTGAGCATGTCGGCACCCTGTGAGATCAGGGTCAGCGCGGCTTCACGCTCCTTGCCCGGGTCATACCAGCTGTTCGCCCAGATCACCCGGACTTCGGCCTTCGGATTGACGCTGCGGGCGCCGAGGGCGAAGGCATTGATGCCCATCACCACTTCGGGGATCGGGAAGGCTGCGACATAACCGAGGACATTGGACTTGCTCATCTTGCCGGCGACCACGCCATTCAGATAACGGCCCTCATAGAAACGGGCGTTATAGTTGCCGAAGTTCTTGCCCATCTTGTAGCCGGTGGCGTGCATGAAGGTGACGTTCGGATATTGCTTGGCGACGCGATCGACGTAGTTCATGTAACCAAAGCTGGTGGCGTAGATCAGCGTATAGCCGCTGGAGGCGAGTTCGCGGATCACCCGTTCGGCGTCGGCGCCTTCCGGCACGTTCTCGATGTATTTGGTCTCCACCTTGCCGGCCAGCGCCTGTTCCATCTGCTTACGGCCTTGATCGTGCTGGTAGGTCCAGCCGGCGTCGCCGATCGGGCTGATATAAACGAAACCAACCTTGAGCGGATCGGCCGCCTGCACCTGACCGAGCAGGCCGACGCCAAACACTGCCGCCACCGCCATACCACCCGCTGCCTTGATGAAATGTCTGCGATTGCCCATCAGTTCCTCTCCTTGCCTAATTGCGCTGGCTGGTAAGCCGTTTTTTGTTATTGGGGGAAATGCAGAATGCGGGCCGCCCCCCTCACGGCCCGCAGTTAAATCAAGCGTCCGGCCGGTAGGGCTGGCCGAGCGACATGGGTGAATTCAGCCGGATGGTCTGCAGGTTCCGGGAAATCAGCACCAACACAATGATCGTGGCCAGATAGGGCAGCGCCGAGAGGAACTGCGACGGCACATCGATCTGCAGTCCCGAGCCCTGGATAAACAACTGACTGATCATCACCCCGCCGAACAGGTAGGCCCCGACCATCACTCGCAGCGGCCGCCAGGTGGCGAACACCACCAGCGCCAGCGCGATCCAGCCGCGGCCCGAGACCATACCCTCGACCCATAGCGGGGTGTAGAACACCGACAGGAAGGCGCCGCCGATACCGGCCATGGCTCCACCAAAGGTGGTTGCCAGGTAGCGGATGCCGATCACCGAATAGCCGATCGAATGGGCAGACGAAGGCGATTCCCCGACGGCGCGCAAGATCAGTCCGGCGCGGCTTTTGTAGAGGAACCAGAGCACGCCGCCGAGCAGGGCCCAGGAGAAATAGACCAAGGACTGCTGGTTGAACAGCGCCGGCCCGATAAGCGGAATATCGGCCAGCAGCGGAATGCGCAGCGCCGGTACGGCTTGCAGGGTCAGCGACTCGTAGGGTTTGCCGATAAAAGCCGACAGGCCGACACCGAAGATCGCCAGCGCCAGCCCGGAGGCCACCTGATTGGCCATCAGCGTTAGCGTCAACAGGCCAAAGAGCAGGCTCATCAGCGCACCGGCAGCCATGCCGGCCAGTACACCGAGATAGGGGTTGCCGCTGTAATGGGTGGCGGCGAAGCCGGCTACTGCGCCCATCGCCATGGTGCCTTCCGCGCCCAGGTTGAGCACCCCGGCCTTTTCGGTGATCAGTTCGCCCAGGGCCACGATAATCAGCGGAGTGCCCGCCACTAGGGTGGCGAACAGAATTGAGGTAATCAGACTCTGCTCCATCTCAGTTCCCCGCCTTAGCCAGTGTCCGACGCACGCGCAGCCGGTAGTTGATGAACAGGTCGGAGCCGAGCAGGAAGAACAGCAACATGCCCTGGAACACCTTTGAGATCGAAGAGGGCAGGCTCAGATACTGCTGCGCCTGCTCGCCGCCGATATACAGCAGCGCCATCAAAAGGCTGGCAAAGAAGATCCCGATGGGATTCAGCCGCCCGACGAAGGCCACGATGATGGCGGCAAATCCGTAGCCGCTGGCGACCTTGTCAGTCAACTGGCCCATAGGCCCGGCGACCTCGGCCATGCCGGCCAGACCCGCGCTGGCCCCGCCCGCCAGCAGGCCGATCCAGATCATCAGCTTGGCCGAGAAACCGGCATAGCGCGCCGCATCCGTCGCCTCGCCGGCCACGCGCATCTTGAAACCGAGAAAGCTCTTCTGCATAAACACATAGCCGACCGCCAGTACTCCGAGGGCGATCACGAAGGCGAGGTTCAGCCGTGTGCCCTCGATCAGCATCGGCAGCAGCGCCGAGTCGGAGAACATCTTGGTCTGCGGGAAATTGAAGCCTTCGGGGTCAATCCAGGGCCCGAACACCAGCCAGGACACCAGCAACTGGGCAATGTAGACCAGCATCAGCGAGACCAGAATCTCATTGGCGTTGAAACGGGTGCGCAAGAGCGCCGGAATCGCCGCCCAGGCCGCGCCACCGAGCGCCCCGCCCACAACCATCGCCACCAGTACCTGCGGGCCGCTAACGTTCTCGAGGTACAGCGCCACACCCGTCGCCGCGCAGGCGCCGACGATAAACTGGCCTTCCGCGCCGATATTCCAGACATTGGCCCGGAAGCCGATGGCCAGCCCAACTGCGCAGAGCATCAGTGGGGTGGCTTTTAACAGCAGTTCGGCCACCCCGTTCCAGTTGCGCACCGGATTGAGGAAGAACACCTGGAAGCCTTCGAGCGGGTCTTTACCCAAGGCGGAAAACACCAGCAGCCCGCCGAGCACGGTCAGTGCCACCGCAATCAGCGGCGACACATAGCTCATGGTGCGCGAGGCTTCGGGACGGGTTTCAAGCTTGAAGTACAGCATGGCTCGTTTTCCCTTTTTATTGATGGCCGGTTTATTGATTGCTGGTCGATGCCGGCGCGCTCTCGGCGCCCGGCCACATGCCACTCATCCACACGCCTATGTCCTCCACCGAGGTCTCGGCCGGTGGTCGGGTCGGCGACAGCCTGCCCTTGGCGATCACCGCGATGCGGTCGCAAATCTCGAACAATTCATCCAGCTCTTCGGAGACCACCAGCACCGCGCAGCCACTGTTTCTCAGGTCGATGATCTGCTGGCGGATAAAGGCCGCCGCGCCCACATCCACGCCCCAGGTCGGTTGTGCGGCGACTAGCAGCTTAGGTGCCTGCATGATTTCGCGGCCCATGATGTACTTCTGCAGATTGCCGCCGGACAGCGACCTGGCCTGCGCGGCTGGCCCGCCGCACTTGACGTTGAATCGCTCGATGCACTCCCGTGAGAAGGCCTTGGCGGCGCGGAAATCGATCAGCCCGCGCTTGACCAGGGCCTTCGATGTGGCGGCCGTGAGGATGGCGTTGTCGCTGAGCGCCATGCTCGGCACCGCGCCGCGGCCCAGGCGCTCTTCCGGCACGAAGCACAGCCCGATCTGCCGGCGGCGGTCGGGCGGCAAGTGTCCCGCCGCGTTCCCGCAGATCAGCACCGGGGCTTTCTCGCGCAGCGTGGTCTCCCCGGAAATGACCGCCAACAGCTCGGCCTGGCCATTGCCCGAAACCCCGGCGATGCCGACGATCTCGCCGGAGCGCACCTCCAGCTGAAGGTCTTTGAGATCGGTGCCGAACGGATCGGCCGAGGCCAGGGACAGCCCCGCCAGTTTGAGTCGGACCTCGCCGCCGGCCTGCGCCGTCGTGTGTTCGCAGGCCGGCAGATCCTTGCCGATCATCAGCCGCGCCATGCTCTTGGGGGTTTCCTGGGCGGGAATGCAGGCGCCCGTGACCTTGCCGGCCCGCAGCACGGTGGCGCTGTGGCACAGGTCCTGGATTTCGTCGAGTTTGTGGCTGATATAGAGGATCGAGCAGCCTTCGCTCGCCAACTTGCGCAGGGTCTCGAACAGCTTGCGCACCGCCTGCGGGGTGAGCACCGAGGTCGGTTCGTCCATGATCAGCAGTCTGGGGTTTTGCAGCAGGCAACGCACGATTTCGACCCGCTGGCGCTCGCCGACGGACAGCGCATGCACGTGCCGACGGGGATCGACCGGTAGGCCGTAGCGCTCGGAGACCGCCTCGATGCGGCGGGCCAGATCCAGCAAATCGGGTTTGCCCGGTAGGGCCAGAGCGACGTTTTCCAGCACGGTCAGGGTCTCGAACAGCGAGAAGTGCTGGAACACCATGCCAATGCCCAGGCTGCGGGCATGGGCCGGGTTTTCCACCGCGACCGGCTGGCCCTCCCAGAACATCTCGCCAGCGCTCTGCCGGGTCACGCCGTAGATGATCTTCATTAGCGTCGACTTGCCGGCGCCGTTCTCGCCCAGCACGGCATGAATCTCGCCGGGCATGACGGTCAGGTCGATCCCATCGTTGGCGACGACCGTGGGGTACACCTTGCAGATGCCTTTCAAGGTCAATCTAGGCAGCGTATCGGGCGTGGCTGTAGCGAACTCATTCATTGAGTTTTCTCCTTGTCTCCGATGACCTTAGCAGCCCTGACGAGCCGGGCTCGGTGTCTTGGGGGGCTCATCGCGGTGTTCGCCGATGCTCCCTTTTTGAGTGCCCACCCGCTGCCCGACAAGTTATGCGCGGGAGCGTGCTGTTGTGTACTACGTTTATGGAAAGTTGTGCAACAGGCTGTGAACAATGTAGTAAAAATATGTCGACAAAATTGTCGGCGGAAGAGCCAGGACCGGACCACTCGCCAGAGTCAGCAAAAGGTGACTGCTTTTTCCCCAATATGGACGGCAATCCGCTGCCGATCCTGGCCGCCTATCGCACCGCGCTCGTCGTGGGCTGCTGGCCGATCGGCATGCCCGGTTGTTGCCGTAACCTGCGGAAACAGGCGTGCTACTGTTGGGCTGGTACAAGCTGCTGCAGTTGCCGTCGCCTGGGTGAAGTTCACCGAGCAGGGCTGCGTCGGTTAAGGTGCTGTACTCGCCCAGGTGGTAAGTACTACGTAAGCGTGCTGTTCATGTAGGAGCAATGGCGGCGCGCTTCGCGCTTTAAGCGCAACACCGATGAGGTGCAGGCCCCACAGCGGGTGGCGCAGGTGCTCGCCAAGGTCAGGGGGCTGGCGCAGGATCAGGGCGCCGACCCACAGGTGGTGGAGGCGCTGTATCGGGCGATGATCGCGGCCTTTATCGAGGCCGAGCTGGCCGAGCAAGCGCGGCTCAGCGAATGAGCCGCCTATTCAATAACCAGCAAACCCTAAGGACGGCCCCATGCAACTGAGCGATATCCCCTTCGGCACCACCGATTGGTCGGCCGTGGAGCCCACCGAGCATCCTGGCGAGACTGGCGTGGCCTATTGGCGCACCCGCCAGTTCGGCGCGCTGCGGGTGCGGATGGTGGAATACTCGCCAGGTTACCTGGCCGACCACTGGTGTGTGAAGGGCCATATCCTGCTGTGTCTGGAGGGCGAGCTGCATACAGAACTGAAGGATGGTCGCCACTTCCTGCTCAAACCGGGGATGAGCTATCAGGTGGCGGATAACGCCGAGCCGCACCGTTCCTTCACGCCGATGGGCGCCAAGCTGTTTGTGCTGGATTGAGGCTGTCCCCGATGGTCGCTGACTCTGCCTCCTACTTGTCGTTGTCGTTGCCGCAGGGCAGGACGCCGGCATGATCTACCGTCTGGCTGCGGACGCCGTGGTGCTGGTCCATCTGCTGTTTATCCTCTTCGTGCTGCTCGGCGGGCTGTTGGTGCTGAAGTGGCGCTGGCTGGCCTGGGTTCACCTGCCGGCGATGGCCTGGGGTACTACGGTCGAACTCTTCCATCTGTTCTGCCCACTGACGCCGCTGGAGAACCAGTTGCGCCGGGCCGCCGGCGAGGCGGGCTATGCCGGCGGTTTTATCGAGCACTACCTGCTTCCCCTGATCTACCCGGCCGGGCTGACCCCGCAGCTCCAATTGTGGCTGGGCGGCCTGGTGTTGCTGATCAATACGCTGGTCTATGCCTGGCTGCTGAATCGCCTGCTTAGCCAGCAGCGCTAGGGCGCTGCGCCGCCCGCCGGTGCCTGCGCAGGGCACAACTCACGGCTTAGTTACTGGGCAGCCGCTGGAAACCTGGCCTAGTTTGCTCGCCACGCCACGCCGCCCTGGGCCTTCATCGATGACCTGATCATCGAGAACCAACAGGGCTACAAGCAGGCCGAATTCTGGCCATGGCCCTCAAACGCCTGAGCCGTGGTTCCGCGAATAGAGGATGCTTAGCACCAGCCCAGCCAGCTTCCTTCCCTGTCATGCGGCGGCCCGCTTCCCACTGTTGGGCAAATGGGAGCGATCCGCTCCTTGCTTATGCGCGGAAATAACGTTTATCGCGAAGCTCTCTAGCAGCCGCCGGGCCCCGGCCTAGCCTTTAACTTAATGCCAGCCTTGTTCGCGCAAGGCTGCGGCTTAACCCTGCTCCACAGGGCGTGCGCAGGGTGGGTTCGGCCTATGGCTTAGGGCTATGCCCGAGGAGAGGGCGATGCAGCGGAATCTGGTACTGCTATTCGATGGCACCTGGAATAAACAGCAAGACAAGACCAATGTTTGCCAGATGCTGGAGTCAATTACCTCCTCGGGGCCGCATGATGGCCAGCAACCGTATTTTTATGATCCTGGAGTGGGGACCGACTGGCATGAAGTGCTGGCGGGGGGCGCCTTTGGCTATGGGCTGTCGGCGAATATTCGCCAGGGCTACCGGTGGCTATGCGAGCACTACCAGCCAGATGACAACATCTTTGTGTTTGGCTTCAGTCGCGGCGCGTATACCGCGCGCAGCCTGGTCGGCTTGATCCGCAAATGCGGCGTGCTGCGAAGTGCCTCAGCGAATCTGGTAGCCCAGGCCTACGATCTCTATCGCGATAAGGCGGTCGCCCCCGAAAGTCCGCTGGCGCAGGCCTTCCGCCAGTCCTTCGCGCGGGAGGCGCGGGTGAAGTTCATCGGCGTCTGGGACACAGTCGGGGCCCTGGGGATTCCGGTTTCCGGTCTGCCCTTCAGCCGTGACTACTACCAGTGGCACGATACCGAGCTCAGCAGGATCGTCGACTATGCCTACCATGCCATCGCCCTCGACGAGCATCGAAAGGACTACCAAGCGGCGGTTTGGGTGACTCAGGACAAACAGAAGAAAGCCGAGAATATCGAGGTCGAGCAGCGCTGGTTTATCGGTGCTCACGCCAATGTGGGCGGCGGTTACAAAAATGACCGACTGCCCAGCATTCCTTTGCGTTGGCTGCAGGACAAAGCGGGGGCTTGCGGTTTGACGTTCGCCGCAAAAGCGACGGTAGGAGACAGCGATCACCGTGCGCTGGTGGTCGACTCCTACTCCCAGTTCATGTTCGGTCTGTACAAGAATCTGAAAAATGAGTTCAACCGCCCTTTCGGCCTGGGGGTCAATGAAACCGTCGATGACTCGGTCTGGTTGCGTTGGAAAGCGGACCCCGCATATCGACCGGCCTGCCTGTTAGCGCATAGCGACAGGCCGAGTGATTAACCAGCCAGGTAGCCATAGGCTCGAGCTCGTCAGCCACTTTGACGGGCCTTGAGCGGAGGAGGCCAGGCGAGGAGGGTGGCGATGGATAACGGGACAACCATATGGTTGCTGGCAGCCGGCGTGGTGCTGGGGGCCATTTCTATCGTGATGCGGGTGCATACGGTCGGTAAGTACGAGGTCAAGACCCTCGATCTGGCGTTCCTAATCGTTCCGCTGATGGTTTGGTCGATCGCCACCGGCAAGCTCAAGGATGTCGACATGTTCGGGGTGAAGGTCAATCTCTCCGAGCAATTGGTGAATGCGGCGAACACCGGGATCGAGGATCAGGTCCTCCACAACTCCGAACAGTTGAACGTGAAGAATGCGGAGGAGGTGGTGAAGAACGGTGGCAGGGTCGGTAATGAGGAACTGCGGGAGCTGAAAGAGCGGTGCATCAGAGACCTGGAATTCAAGCTCGGTCACGACGGTTACACCGGTCCGGCGATCAAGGCCTATTTCGAAGCGCTGTATGGCAGCTCCTATCTGCGGGTGGTGGTGATCAATGAACCGCACGGTAAGTTGTTCGGCACTTACAAAGCGACCAGTCTGATCGACTATCTGCGCCTCGCTGGCGACTCGGGTTACGTGCAGTTCCAGCAGCTGTTGAAGAGCAACAGCGAGGTCGACAGGGCGCAACTGAGCAAGCTACCTGGGTTCGTCGGCGTCGACTTGGCGGTAACCAACGACACCTCCAAGCGCAATGCGTTGGCGCGCATGGAAGATCTCGACATCGATAGACTGCCGGTGGTGAACAAGGCCAGGTTCTTCATGGGAACTGTGGGGCGGGCGAGGCTGACCACCGGCCTGATCCTGGCCGCCACCGACAAACAGGAAAAGCAATCGTTGGCTGAGGCGGGCGCAGAGAGCCGTAATCCCTGTCCGAACCCCTTGGTCCGCCATTTACCTGGAGGGCTGGACATGAACTTCGTGGATAAGGCACGGCCGCTCAGCCGCAAGGGGCTGGCCGAGGGGCTGGAGCGGCTCGAGCTAGGCAGCGGGCAAACTGCGGCGCTGTGGGCGGTGTTCGAGGTGGAAACCTCCGGCATCACCCAGGGCTTCGGCTTTCGCGCCGATCGCCGACCGCAGATTCTCTTCGAGCGGCACAAGTTTCGTGATGCGACGCAAGGCCGCTTCAATACTAGCCATCCGGATATCTCCGGGCCGCAAGGCGGTTATGGCAGCCTGAGCACTCAATACCCGAAGCTGGATAAGGCCATCGCGCTGAGTGAAGAGGCGGGGCTGGGGACCGAACCAGCTTTGCGCTCGGCCTCCTGGGGGCTGGGCCAGGTCATGGGATTCAACTATGAGTTAGCGGGTTTCGCCTCGGCCACGGAAATGGTCAAGGCGATGGTGCACAGCGAAGATGCCCAACTGCTGGGGATGATCGGCTATCTGGCCAGCACCGGCCTGGTCAAACATCTGAAGAGCCAGAACTGGGAAGCCTTCGCCAGGGGCTATAACGGCAAGAGCTATGCGCAGAACAGGTACCACATCAAGCTGGAGGAACAGTATGCCCGCTTCTCCAGTGGCTCGATGCCGAACATCGAGGTGCGTACCGCTCAGGCTGGCCTGTTGGTACTGGGTTATGCGCCCGGCAAGATCGATGGTGTCATGGGCCAGCGCACCAAGGGCGCGCTGAGCAACTTCCAGATCGCCAATGGTCTGCCGGCCAGTGGCGAGCTGGATGCGGGCACCTACGAGAAGCTGGTTGCCGTGGCCTTTAGCTGATACCTGGGGCTGCTCGGCAGCACCCACTCCCGTCCGGTGGCAGTTCTGTCTTGGCAGGTTGCCGGTGGGGCCAGAGAGAGGTCGCGGCGGGTAAGTCTTGGCCGGGCGCGGCCGCATTTTTCTCGCATCATTCAGCAGCCTAATGGTGCGTGGGCTGCACTATTGCCTTCGCTACACTGCGGCCATCTACCACAGAACACACAAGGCAACCTCACTATGCAAAACCGCATGATGATCACCGGCGCGGGTTCCGGCTTGGGTCGCGAAATCGCTCTGCGTTGGGCGCGCGAAGGTTGGCAACTAGCGTTGTCCGACGTCAACGAGCCGGGCCTGACGGAAACCCTGCAACTGGTCCGTGAGGCCGGCGGTGATGGTTTCACCCAGCGTTGCGATGTGCGCGACTACAGCCAGCTCACCGCGCTGGCTCAGGCCTGCGAAGAGAAGCTGGGCGGCATCGACATCATCGTCAACAACGCTGGCGTGGCCTCCGGCGGCTTCTTCAGCGAGTTGTCGCTGGAGGATTGGGATTGGCAGATCGCAATCAACCTGATGGGCGTGGTCAAGGGTTGCAAGGCATTCCTGCCATTGCTCGAACGCAGCCAGGGCAAGATCATCAACATCGCCTCCATGGCGGCATTGATGCAGGGGCCGGCCATGAGCAACTACAACGTGGCCAAGGCTGGCGTGGTGGCACTTTCCGAGAGCCTGCTGGTCGAGTTGAAACAGCAGGAGATTGGCGTACATGTGGTCTGCCCGTCGTTCTTCCAGACCAACCTGATGGACTCCTTCCGTGGCCCAACCCCGGCGATGAAGGCGCAAGTCGGCAAATTGCTGGAAAACGGGCCGATCAGCGCGGCGGATATTGCTAATTACATCTATCAAGAAATCGCCAAGGGCGAATTCATGATCCTGCCGCATGAGCAAGGCCGGATGGCCTGGGCCCTGAAACAGAAAAACCCGCAGGCGCTCTATGACGAGATGAGCACGGTCGCCGATAAAATGCGTGCCAAGGGCAAGCAGGGATAGGGTGGGTTAAGCCGCAGGCCGTAACCCATCAATCAGCCCAGGGGGGCTGGCCAGAAAGCCTGTTAGGCGATACATGAGCGCCGTCTGGCAATCCGTCTGGTGGGCTACGCCGCTTCGCGGCTAACCCAACCCTATGCTCGGGCTTGCCTCCTGCTGGCCGGGGAAGTAGGGTGGCTGGCCCGGCCTGCTTGCCGTAAGCCCTTGGAGTTCTTGTGAAACCCGCATCTCGGGCCATGCTGTTGCTGGCTCTGGTGCTGGCGGCGATTAATTTGCGCCCCGGCATTACCTCCCTTGCCCCGCTGATCGAGCGCATCGCCAACGAACTCGCGCTCAGCCGTGGGTTGATCAGCCTGACCACCGCCTTACCAGTGTTGTGCATGGGCCTACTGGCCCCGCTGGCCCCGCGTCTGGCAATGCGCTTCGGCCTGGAACGGACCATCGCAGCCTGCTTGGGATTGATCTGCGCGGCCTTGCTGTTGCGCCTGGCCGGGCAGTCGAGCCTGATTCTGATCGGCAGCGCGATAGTGATCGGTGCCGGTATCGCGATAGCCGGGCCGCTGCTCTCCGGGTTCATGAAGCGGCATTTTGTCGAACATCTTGGTCAAATCGTCGGCTGGTACTCCTTCAGCATGGCGATTGGCGGTGCGGCTGGCGCGGTGCTCACCATACCGGCAACCCAACTGCTGGGTGATCGCTGGGTCTTTGGCCTGGCGATCTGGGCGCTACCGGCCTTGTTCGCATTCCTGCTGTGGCTGCGTCTGCCGAATAAAGCCGAAACCGCCAGCGAAGCCGGTGCCAGTGGCGGTCTGCCGTGGGGCGAGTCGCGGGCTTGGCTGATCACCGGGTTTTTCGCCATCCAGGCCGGTCTGTTCTACGCCTTGGCCACCTGGCTGGTGGCGCGTTATCACGAAGCCGGTTTCACCCTGCTGCACAGTAATGCGCTGTTCAGCACCTTTATGCTGGTCGGTTTGCCGAGCGCCTTTCTGTTGCCCTGGCTGGCGCAGCGTTTCGATAACCGTTCTCAGCTGCTGCTGATTTGTGGGCTGTCTTCAGCCTTGTGCCTGGGCATGATCACCTTCATGCCGACCTTCATACCTGAGTTCTGGGCGATGTTGATGGGCTTTGGTTTGAGCGGCTCCTTCGCACTGTCGCTGGTACTGCCGTTGTACGAAGCGCACACGCCGCTGGCCGTCAGTCGCTGGACCGCGATGATGCTCTGTGCCGGTTACAGCATGGCTAGCCTGACCCCGATTCTGGCCGGCCTCGGCCGCGATCTGGCCGGCGATTACCAGTTGCCCTTTATGGTACTCACGGGTCTGGCGCTGCTGATGAGCGTTCTGGCCTGGCAGCTGCGCCTACGGCCGGGCAAAGCGTGCTGAATTCATAGAGTAAGCGCAACGCCGGCCAACGCAGCGCCTTTGCCGCTGTTGACCCCGTGGAGTCGATGTTATGAGGCGTTTCTGATGTGTCGTATCGACGCATCAGAAACCTCCGCTTTAGAGCTGTTGCCTTCGAAGCACGCGAAGCGAGTTGGCCTGCTAGCTTTACCAACCGACAGTTTGTGGATTTGCTCACAGGCTTTATCTGGCATAATCGCGCCCCCTTCAGTTCCGGTCATAAAACCTTCATGTTCGAATTCTTCAGCGGGCTTGATGCCTGGGTCGTCGTGAGCTTGTTACTCGCCCTGGCCTTCGTCCTCACCTTCGAATTCATCAATGGTTTCCATGACACCGCCAACGCGGTGGCCACGGTCATCTATACCAAAGCCATGCCGCCGCATCTGGCGGTGATGCTTTCCGGTCTGTTCAATTTCCTCGGCGTGCTGCTCGGTGGCGTCGGCGTGGCTTATGCCATCGTCCATCTGCTGCCGGTGGAACTGTTGATCAATGTCGATACCGGCCACGGCCTGGCCATGGTGTTCTCCCTGCTTGCCGCCGCCATCGCCTGGAACCTAGGCACCTGGTATTTCGGCATTCCCGCCTCCAGCTCGCACACCTTGATCGGCTCGATCCTCGGGGTTGGCCTGGCCAATGCGCTGATTACCGAGATCCCGTTGGCGGATGGGGTCAACTGGCAGAAGGCGATTGATATCGGCATCTCCCTGGTCGCCTCGCCGGCCGCCGGTTTCATGGTCGCCGCGCTGCTGCTGCTGTCGCTGCGCTGGTGGCGGCCGTTGTCGAAGATGCACAAGACCCCGGAACAGCGCCGCGAGATCGACGACAAGAAGCACCCACCATTCTGGAATCGCCTGGTGCTGGTGCTTTCGGCCATGGCCGTGAGCTTCGTGCATGGCTCCAACGATGGCCAGAAAGGCATCGGCCTGATCATGTTGGTGCTGATCGGCATTGTACCGAGCCAGTTCGTGCTGGATCTGAACAGCACCACCTACCAGATCGAGCGGACCCGCGATGCCACTGTGCACCTCAGTCAGTTCTACGAACGTAACCACGCCACCCTCAGCGAATACCTGGCCCTCGGCAGGAACAACGGCACTGAGCTGCCGAAGAAGTTTCGCTGCGACGCCAAGCTGACCGAACCGACCATCGCCGCGTTGCTGAAAGGCCTGGAAGGCGTGCAGAACTACAACGAGCTGCCGGCGGAAAGCCGCATCCAGACCCGCCGCTACCTGCTCTGCCTGGATGACACCGCGAAGAAGGTTGGCAAGCTGCAAGGCCTGGACAAGCGCGAGAAGGCCGACCTGGAGAAGCTGCGCAAGGATCTGACCGCTACCACCGAATACTCGCCGTTCTGGGTCATCCTTGCGGTCGCCCTGGCTTTGGGGATTGGCACCATGGTCGGTTGGAAGCGGGTGGTGCTGACCGTTGGTGAGAAGATCGGCAAGCAAGGCATGACTTACGCCCAAGGCATGTCTGCGCAGATCACCGCAGCCTGCGCAATTGGTTTGGCTAACGTGTTCAGCCTGCCGGTATCGACTACCCATGTTCTGTCCTCGGGTGTCGCCGGAACCATGGTCGCGAACAAGAGCGGCCTGCAAGGCGGTACCGTGCGCACCATCCTGCTGGCCTGGGTGCTGACTTTGCCGACGTCGATGGCCTTGGCGGCGGGCTTGTTCTGGCTGGCGACCAAGCTGCTCGGGTAAGTCGAAATTTTGAAAAAGCCTCGCCTAGTGCGGGGCTTTTTTTATGGTGCGCCAGGCATGGCGCGTAGCGCCGTGACTGGCGCTGTCTGGCTCACTGTGGTGGTGAGCTGGATGACTTGGAGGTGGAAGTCCTCTACACACCCGGCAAGGGGAAGTGTTAGCTGAAGGCAAGGGTGTCGCGGGCGACTGCGAATCTGAAGGAAGCCGAAGGCAAACTGCTGGCCTGACGAACAGGAAGCGGATTAGGCGGCGTAGCAGGGTGAGGTAGCCATAATTGCCAAAGCCCGATACTTGCACGGAACGCTACGACGTATATCCGACAGGCATAAGCAGGAAGGTCGCGCGAATTACCCTGGGAGATCTGTTCGCCTGCCATGTGCTACCGGCATCGTGAGGTGACGGGATGGGCGAGCAGAAGTCAGCCGAGGCCGTAGTAGTTGCTCGGAACCGGAGCAATGAAGGGCTGAACCTGCCATGAGCGGATAGTCAGGTGTGCTCTCTGAGCGGGTCGCAGGCACAAGCTCCCTTATACGGAGGCCTGGACAATCAGGAGGTAGGGGCCGGAAGTCCCGAGAGCCTGTCCGGGTGCTTAGACTACGCGGGCGACACATCGAACGAAACCAAGCTCGCTGATGCAGTTTGTCAGTAGGCAGGAACCGCCGTATACGGAACCGTACGTACGGTGGTGTGGGAGGACGGCGGGGGTGACCCCGCCTCCTACCCGATGACGCTGGAAAGGGCCGTAGGAGCGGATTTATCCGCGATGCTTTGTGGTCCCATCGCGGATAAATCCGCTCCCACAGACGCTCGCCGCTTACTCCTGTAGGCGCGCGCGTGCTGCTTTAAGCCATATTTCAGTGACCCCAATCGCTGATTGAATTACCACTCACCCCGGTTCTGGCAAATCGCTGTATAAGGCAGAGGTTTTCCAGGCCTTTGTCCTGTGTTAGAAGGCTGCCTTCATTTCCTGGAGTGCCCGCGTGGAGTCCGAATCCATCGTCTATGGCTGTATCCGTGACTGGCCGTCCGCCGACCCGGAGCAGCGGCGCTTGCGGCGTGTGACTAACCACCGTGAGCTGAATGCTTTACCCGATGGCGAGGCTTGGCCGTTTCTCGGGCGGGAGATGTTTTCTTTCTGCGAGCAAACAGGTGAAGGGCTGTACCAGACGCAGGTGATCCACTTCGGTGCGAGCTACCGCGCGGTGGAGTACGAGTGGAGTCTGTGGGTCGAACAGTTCGAGGCCCTGCTCAAGCGTTTGTACTGGGGTAGTGCGGTCGTCCACCTGGAAACCGAACTGAATGGCACCCATACCTTCCGCTGGGAGTCGGAGAAGGGCTTTCACAGCCCCCAGGAAGATGGCTTACGCGTGCGCTGTGCCTGGGAGCATGAGGGCGGCTTACGCGGTTAGGGCGGACTGTCCATCGCCGGGCCTTTCGCTGGGCAAGGCGTGCGCCATGCCCACCCGCTAAATTGCAATTAACCAAGAGAGCCCTGGATGCTCAATTACCTGTGGTTCTTCCTTGCCGCATTGTTCGAGATTGCTGGCTGCTATGTCTTCTGGATGTGGCTGCGGATGGGCAAAAGTGCCTGGTGGCTGGCGCCTGGGCTGTTCAGCCTGACGCTGTTCGCGGTGCTGCTGACCCGCGTCGAAGCGTCCTATGCCGGGCGTGCATATGCGGCCTATGGCGGCATCTATATCGTTGCTTCGCTGTTCTGGCTAGGCGTGATCGAACGAGCGCGGCCGTTGGCCAGTGATTGGTTGGGGGCGGCGCTCTGTGTGCTGGGCGCGAGCATCATTCTGTTGGGCCCACGTTTCTCGCAATCGTAGGCTGGGTTTCGCTATCGCTCTACCCGGCCTACGGGGACTTGCAATCCCGTCAGGGCAACCAATCCCGAGGCACGTCGCGCTTCATTGCCAGCTGGCATTGTTCGCTTTCCGGATCGAACACGATCACCGCTTCGCCTTTATCCAGCGCGCGACGAACCCGTAAAACGCGAGTTTCCAGTGGGGTTTCATCGCCATTGTCGGTGCCGTCACGGGTGACGAAGTCTTCGATCAGACGGGTGAGGGTGTCGACTTCTAACAGCTGCTGGGGGATTAACACGAGGGCACTTCTCCAAAACGCTGGGCGATGTTAGCGCTCTGAGGTCGTAAAGCAAGGCCAAAACCTCGCTGTTAGCTGGAGGTTTCCAGCGGCTGGCTGAGCAGGTAGCGATCCAGGGTGCCGTACAGCAGTTTGCTGTCCAGTGGCTTGCCGAGGAAGTCGTCCATACCGGCGTCGGCGCCAAGCTGCCGGTGTTCATCGAGGATGTGGGCGGTTAGTGCGATGATCGGTACTGCCGTTAGCTGCTTGTTGCGCTCCAATCGACGGATCTGCCGGGTGGCTTCGAAGCCATCCATCTCGGGCATTTCGCAGTCCATCAGGATCAGTTGAATGGCGGCGGGGTTGCGGTTGTATTCGCTGACGGCGGCCAGGCCGTTGGTCACCAGGCGCACGATGTAGCCGCGTTTCTTCAAAAAGCCCTGCACTACTAATTGGTTCACCGGATTGTCCTCGGCGACCAGGATGCATGGCGTCGTGCCGCTAGCACTGTGGATTTCGCTGGTTGGCGGGCGGGGTTCTGTCCGACGTTCTTGGTAAAGCTCTAACAGCGCCTCGCGCAAGGGCGTTACGGCCACCGGCTGGGCCAGGTTGAGCAGGCGCAGGCCGTCGCTGGTCGGCAGTTGTTGGCACTGTTCGGGTGGGCACAGCAGCAGTACGCGTTGGCCGGGTTGCAGGCGTGGGCGCAGCGAGTCCAGCCAGTGCGCCACGCTGCCAGGCCAGGGCGACATCAGCACCAGCAGCGGAGAGACGGCGAAATCGTCGAGGTAGTCGTGTAGGCGCTGTGGGTTTTGGCAGCGCTCGGTGCGCATACCCCAGCGCCCGAGCAGCCGGCTGAGGGCATCGAGGCCGAGGCCGTCCAGCGAAGTGAGCAGGGCGGTGCGCCCCTTGAGCAATTGGCTCAACTCATCCGCTGGTTCGTCGCTGTCGGGCAGCGCTACATCGAAGGCGAAGCGGGTGCCCTGGCCTGGCGTGCTCTGTACTTCGATATGGCCGCCCATCATTTCCACCAGCTCCTTGCTGATGGCCAGGCCGAGGCCGCTGCCACCGTAACGGCGGGTGGTGCTGGAATCGCCTTGGGCGAAGGACTCGAACAGCTGGGTCAGCGCCTCTTCAGGAATGCCGATGCCGCTGTCGCTGATGGCGAAGACCAGATGCGCTGCGCCCTGGCTATCGCGACGGCGGCAGACGTTGACGGCCACATGACCTTCGGCGGTGAACTTCAGGGCATTGCTCAAGAGGTTCATCAGTACCTGTTTCAGCCGCGTCGGATCACCCTGGATGCGTCGCGGTACGCCGCCCTCGAGGCTGACGTAGAGGCGCAGGTGTTTCTCCAGGGCCTGGGCGGTAAACAGGCTGAGGGTGTCGGAGAGCAGCACTTCGAGGTCGAAGTCGATATGTTCCAAACTCAGCTTGCCGGACTCGATCCGCGCGTAGTCGAGAATGTCGTTGATCACCGCCATCAGTGAGCTGCCCGAGCTGGCGATGGTGTCGACATAGAAGCGTTGGCTACGGTCCAGCGGCGTGCTTTTGAGCAGTTGCAGCATGCCCAGCACGCCGTTCAGCGGCGTGCGGATCTCATGGCTCATCTTGGCCAGGAAGCGGCTCTTGGCCTGGTTCTCGATCTCCGACTGCTCGGCGGCTTGGCGTGAGTGGAAGCCTTCCTCTTTGAGCCGATTGATCCGATCGGCGAGACCGATGGAGAGGGTGATCAGCTCAATAGTGACGCCGACTTTGATCACCGTCGCGCCGTAGATACCGAACAGCTCGATACCTAGAGAGCCACTGGTGGCGATGATGAACGAGACCAGCAGAATGCCCCAGGCCAGGATGTAGTAGGAGCCATAGCGCAAACCCCTGCGCCAGACGTAGGCACCGCTGAGCAGGAGGATGACGGAGACGGCCAGTACGGTCAGGCTGGCGAGGATGTTCCAGGCTTGTAGGCCGATCAGCGGCAGGGACACTAGGCAGCCGAAGATGGCCAGCATAAACAGGCGCAGGCCCAGATCGAGGCGCGGGAAATGGTGCCGAGTATGCAGAAAGTGCCGGCTGAACTGGGTGGCGCTGAAGCAGTGCAGGAACATCAGGATGTAGATGCTCACCGATTGCAGGGCGACATGCTCGGGCAGCAGTTTGAACAGGGTGCCATCGAAGCAGGCGGTGAACAGGCCGATGTTCAGGTTGTAAATCAGATACCAGAAATACGCCGGCTCGCGTAGCGATAGAAACAGAAACAGGTTGTAGCAGAACATGGCGAACAGCACGCCATAGAAGGCGCCATTAACGCCCATCAGGCTTTCCTGGGCGGCGGCGCTGGCGCCGTAGGTGCTGAAGAACAGCGGTACAAATACTGTGCTGGTGGTTTCCACGCGGATCAGCAGGGTACTGCTGCCTGCTGGCAGGCTGACTGGAAACCAGAAATTGCGCACCTGTACCGGTCGCTGCGAGAAGGCGAAGCTGTCGCCGCTTTCCTGCTCTTGGAGCTGGCCATCCGGTTTGAGCAGGTAGACCTGCAGGCGGTCGAGCAGCGGGTAATTGACTTCCAGATAGCCGGCCAAGTCATGTGCGCGGCTGTTGAGCAGCTGTACCTTGAACCACCAGACCGAGCTGTTCTTGCCGAGGTTGGCGTGATCGCCGGTGACCGGTCGGAAGTCCGTATCAGGCAAGGCGCGGACGTCCTCGAGGGTGAAACTGCCGTGGCGATCTTCGAGGTAGCCCATGTAAGGGCCGAGTGACAGGCGCAGCTCATCCTGGTTCAGCGGTGCGGGCAACCAGGCCCAAGCCCAGGCGGGCCCGGTGAGCAAGAGCAGCAGCAACGCCAGACAAATTCGAGGCATCCGCAAATCTCATTGTTGTTATCTGGAGGGGCTAACGGTGCTGCTCCCCTCGCCTTATGTCTGGCACTGTGCCCTTATGCCGGCCGGCCTTCAAGTGTCGTTTTCAGGCTGTCGACGGTTAGCACGCGGGGCTCGCGCCGTGCTCCAGTTGCTGGCTAAAGCGAGCAAGCCTTGTGCCGGTTGGGCGGGCTTACTTCTTGCCGCGGATCAGTTCGCGCAAGGCAAAGCGATTGGGGTGGCAGGCTTCGGCGACGTCTCGGGGTACGGGTAGCGGTTCGTTATCGATCCAAGCGGCCAGCAGTTCGCCAGACAGCGGCGCGGTGATCAGCCCGCGCGAGCCTTGGCCGCTGTTGACGTACAAACCATCCAGCCAGGGGCAGGGGATGTCCGGGGTTTGCCGGGCGTCTTTGCCCAGCACCGCATACGCGTTGGCAAAGGCTGCACGGTCCGCCAGTGGGCCGACGATGGGTAGGTAATCCGGGCTGGTGCAGCGGAAGGCGGCGCGGCCGGCAAGCGTGGCGGGATCGAGTTGCTCAGCATGCAGACGCTGAGTTAAATCCGCAGAGATTTCCCGTAGCAACTCGAGGTTGCTGGCGTGCTCGGCGGCGCTCGGGGTCAGGTCGTCGCTCTTGAAGTCGAAGCTGGCGCCAAGGGTGTGCTCACCCAGGCGAGCCGGCGCGACATAACCTTCGGCGCAAACCACGGTGCGTAGCGCGGCGCTTTCGGTGGTTTCCACGAGGCGGGTAATTTGCCCGCGAATGCGTTTCAGCGGCAGCCCGGCACTCTGCGGGAAGCGGCGGATTTCGGCGGCGCCGGCTAGCACCACAACCGCCGCGCTGGCGAGTAACTGATCGCCGGCCCAGGCTTGCCACAGCTCACCTGCGCGGCGCAGTTCCAGTGCTTCTTGATGTGGCTGCAGGCTGATGTTCGGGTGAGTGGCCAGCAGGCGACAGAGTGCCGGCGGATGCACCCAGCCGGCCTCGGGGTAATACAGGCCGCCGGCGGACAGGCTGACGCCGGCGCGCGTTTGCGCGTCTGTCTGGCTTAGGTTCTGCAGGAGGTCATTCGGGAAGGCGTTGGCCAGTTGCGCTTGGCGCTCGGTTTCCTTGTCATCGAAAGCCAGTTGCAGCACGCCGCAGGCATCCCAATCGATGCCACGCTGCATGCGTTCCAGTAGGCGCCGAGTATGGCCAAAGCCGCTGACGATCAGCCGTGACAGCGTCGTGCCATGGGCTGACAGCTTGAGATAGAGCACGCCCTGCGGGTTACCGGAGGCCTCTTGCGCCAACTCGGCGTGGCGTTCCAGCAACTGTACCTGCCAGCCGCGCGCCGCCAGGCTGGCTGCGCTTGCGCACCCGGCGAGGCCTGCGCCGATCACCAGTGCTGAGCGTGTGGGGGCAACAAAGCTGGGGCGGGCGAACCAGGGTTTAGCTGTCTTACTCAGTTCGCCGCTAAAGCGGCCTTTCAACACTTCCCACTTGTGCCCCAGGCCGGGCACCCGGCGTATGTGAAAACCCGCGTCTTTCAGCGCGCGGCGCACAAAGCCGGCGCTGGTGAAGGTGCCCAGGGTGGTGTCCGCGGTGGAGAGCCGGGCGAGTTGGGTGAACAGTTCGGGCGTCCACATGTCGGGGTTTTTCGCGGGGGCGAAGCCGTCGAGAAACCAGGCGTCGACCTGGGCATCCAGCTCCGGCAGCATCTCCAGGGCATCGCCAATCAGCAGCGTCAGCACCACCCGCCCGTCGGCGAACACGAGGCGCTGGAAGCCGGGATGAATGGCGATGTACTGCGTCAACAATTCGTTGGCGAAGGCTTCCAGTTCAGGCCACAGCATCAGCGCGCGCTGTAAATCGGCGCGGCTGAGGGGATATTTCTCGACGCTGACGAAATGTAGCTGTGCGCCGGCTGGCGCGGTTTCAGCGAACAACTGCCAGGCGCAGAGAAAATTCAGCCCAGTGCCGAACCCGGTCTCGCCAATCACCATGCGCCCGCCGCTGGGCAGGGCGGCAAAGCGCGCCGGCAGGTCGTTATTGGCGAGGAACACGTAGCGTGTCTCTTCCAAACCCGAGGTGTTGGAGAAGTACACGTCGTCATACGCGCGCGAGTGCGGTTGACCTTGCTCGTCCCAGTCTATTTGGGCGTGGGCGGGTTGAGTGCGGGGAGTGTCGGACATATCAGCTTCTACCACGACGAGGGGCGCATTCTAGCCGATCCGCATGCCATCGCCTCGTAGCCCGGACGCTAGTGTGGATGGCGCGGATCGTAGGGTGGGTTAGACGCCCATTCGCCATTCGGATTGCTTGCACAATGCCGAGAGGCGGCGTAACCCACCATTGGCGGCATGAGGCGGTGGGTTACGGCTCCTTTACGCTTCGCTTGTGTATCGGCATCCGTGTTCGGGAGCCTAACCCACCCTACGCCCTAACGTTATCCGCTAGGCTGAGCGCATCAAGTCAGGGAACGGAGCCACATTTATGTTCGAGTCCGCCGAGATCGGCCACGCCATCGACAAGGATACCTACGACGCCGAACTGCCGGCCCTGCGCGAGGCGCTGCTGGAGGCGCAGTTCGAGTTGCAGCAGCAGCCGCGCTTCCCGGTGATCGTGCTGATCAATGGCATCGAGGGCGCCGGCAAGGGCGAAACGGTCAAGTTGCTCAATGAATGGATGGACCCACGTCTGATTCAGGTCAGCACCTTCGACCAGCAGACCGACGAGGAGCTGGCTCGCCCGGCGGCATGGCGCTACTGGCGGCAGCTGCCGCCGAAGGGACGGATGGGGATTTTCTTCGGTAACTGGTACAGCCAGATGCTGCAAGGGCGGGTCCATGGGCACTTCAAGAATGCGGTACTGGATCAGGCCATCGACAGCGCGGAGAACCTGGAGCGCATGCTGTGTGACGAGGGCGCGCTGATCTTCAAGTTCTGGTTTCACCTCTCGAAAAAGCAGATGAAGGCGCGCCTCAAGGCCTTGCAGGACGACCCGCTGCGCAGTTGGCGCCTGAGCCCGCTGGATTGGCAGCAATCGCAGACCTATGACAAGTTCGTCCGCTATGGCGAGCGGGTGTTGCGCCGCACCAGTCGCGACTATGCGCCCTGGTATGTCATCGAGGGCTTTGACGAGTATTACCGCAGCCTGACGATGGGCCAGATATTGCTTGAAGGCCTGCAAACCGCGCTCAAAAGCAAGCAGCGGCCACAGCGTCACCCACATGCCGGGCCGTTGACCGTTAGCTTGGACAATCGCAGCCTGCTGGGCAGCCTGGACATGAGCCAGCGACTGGATAAGGACGCTTACCAGGAGCAACTGGCGAGCGAACAGGCACGGTTGGCGGGGCTGATGCGCGATAAACGCATGCGCCGGCATGCCTTGGTCACGGTATTCGAGGGTAACGATGCGGCTGGCAAAGGCGGTGCCATCCGCCGGGTGGCTGCGGCGCTCGATCCGCGGCAGTACCGCCTCGTGCCGATCGCCGCGCCGACCGAGGAGGAGCGTGCGCAGCCCTACCTGTGGCGCTTCTGGCGGCATGTCCCACCACGCGGCAAGTTCACCGTGTTCGATCGCTCCTGGTATGGCCGGGTGCTCGTGGAGCGGGTTGAGGGTTTTTGCAGTCAGGCGGACTGGCTACGGGCTTACGGTGAGATCAATGATTTCGAGGAGCAGCTGACTCGTGCAGGTGTAGTGCTTGTGAAGTTCTGGCTTTCGATCGACCAAGACACGCAGTTGCAGCGCTTTAAGGAGCGCGAACAGACTCCCTTCAAGCGCTTCAAGATCACCGAGGAAGATTGGCGCAACCGCGAAAAATGGCCGCTGTACAGCGATGCAGTCGGCGATATGGTCGATCGTACCAGCACAGAGATCGCGCCCTGGACACTGGTCGAGGCCAACGACAAGCGCTTCGCTCGGGTCAAAGTGCTACGCACTATCAACGATGCGCTGGAAGCGGCTTTTGAGCGCGATTGACGGCCAAGGGGATGGTTGCGCATACGCAGGGTGAATGATCGTCGCGCAGTCGCGGCGTCAGGTTTTATCCTGCCGACCTCTAAGCAAATATGCTCTAAACAAACAACAACGAGGTGCGTCATGCGTGAAGTGGTGATAGTCGACAGCGTACGGACTGGTCTGGCCAAGTCTTACCGTGGCAAGTTCAACCTGACCCGTCCTGACGATATGGCGGCTCATTGCGTCAACGCCCTGCTGGCTCGCAATAAACTCGACCCGGCTTCGGTGGAGGACTGCATCGTGGGTGCCGGTTCGAACGAGGGCGCGCAGGGCTTCAATATCGGTCGTAACGTCGCGGTGTTGTCGGGCCTGGGTACTCAGGTTGCCGGGATGACCCTGAACCGCTTCTGCTCTTCCGGCTTACAGGCGATTGCCATTGCCGCCAACCAGATCGCTTCCGGCTGCAGTGACATCATCATTGCCGGTGGTGTCGAGTCGATCACCATGACGATGAAAAGCGTCAACACCGACAATCTGATCAACCCACTGCTGAAACAGAACGTGCCGGGGATCTACTTCCCGATGGGGCAGACGGCTGAAATCGTCGCACGGCGTTACAACGTGAGCCGTGAGCAGCAGGACGCCTACGCCCTGCAAAGCCAGCAGCGCACCGCGCGGGCGCAGGCCGAAGGCCTGTTCAACGACGAAATCGTGCCGATGGCAGTGAAATACCAGGTGGAAGACAAAGCCACCGGCGAGAAGAGCATCCTCGATGGCGTCGTTGATCGCGACGATTGCAACCGTGCAGATACCACTTTGGCCAGCCTGGCGTCGTTGAAACCGGTGTTCGCTGAAGACGGCTCGGTGACTGCCGGTAACGCCTCACAGCTGTCTGACGGCGCCTCCATGACGCTGGTGATGAGCCTGGAAAAAGCCCTCGAGCTGGGTCTGAAACCGCTGGCCTTCTTCCGCGGTTTCACCGTTGCTGGGTGTGAGCCGGACGAGATGGGTATCGGTCCGGTGTACTCGGTACCGAAGCTGCTCAAGGCTCGTGGCCTGAACGTTGCCGATATCGATCTGTGGGAGCTGAACGAAGCCTTTGCTTCGCAGTGCCTCTATGCTCGCGATTTCCTGGAAATCGACAACGAGAAATACAACGTCAACGGCGGCTCCATCTCCATCGGCCACCCGTTTGGCATGACCGGTTCGCGCCAGGTCGGTCACCTGGTGCGTGAGCTGCAGCGGCGTAACCTGCGTTATGGCATCGTCACCATGTGCGTGGGCGGTGGCATGGGTGCTACGGGTCTGTTCGAGGCCGTACGCTAAGAACCTGTTCAATATCTGCTGCACTTGGCCATGCTGCGTTGAAAACAGGCTCGGACGACCGCTTGCGGGAGAACGTCCGCAGGACGGCCCGGAGGGCGAGTGAAACGAGTAATGCTCATTTACCATTCGTAAATTCCGCTTCCTCGCCTGTTTGACTCGTTACGCCTTGTGACCCACATCGATGTGGGGAATACCGCTACCCGTAGGCGACCCCATGGATGGGGGAGGTAGGAAAAATGCCGGGAGCATTTTCGAGAACGGGTGCGGCCCTGACCTGCGCTCGCGACGATCTTGAACAGGTTCTAAGTCTGTGCAGCCGTTTCAGCCATAAAAAACCCGCGCCTTGCAGATTGTGTGAAAACCTAGCGTTCTGATTGGTAGTTGAAGAAAATGCCCGCATCGAAAGACACGGGCATTTTTCGTTATGGCGTACATCCAAGGAGAGGCGCGAGACCAGACCAGTCTGTTTCCGGTTTCGCTGGACGAGTTGATTCCCGACGACCATCTGGTCCGTGTGATCGATGCCTACGTGGCTCGACTGGACCTCAAGCTACTCGGGTTTGCCAAAGCCACTCCCAAGAGTACGGGGCGTCCTGCCTACGATCCGGCGGACCTGCTCAAGCTGTACCTGTATGGCTATTTCCAACGCATCCGCTCCTCCCGACGCCTCGAAGCTGAATGCCTGCGCAACGTCGAAGTCATGTGGTTGCTCAATCGGCTCAAGCCGGACTTCAAGACCATCGCCGATTACCGCAAGGACAACGGACAAGCGTTCAGCGCGACCTGTCGGGCCTTCGTGCAGTTTTGCCGTCAAGCCGGGCTGATCGCCGGAGAGTTGGTGGCCATCGATGGCAGCAAATTCAAGGCCGTGGCCTCAGCGCGTCGGCATGTGGATCTGAAGAAGCTCAAGTGTCAGCAAGAGAAGCTGGATAAGCGTATCGCCCAGTACCTGGCGGAGCTGGATGAGGCGGACAAGTCCGAAGCCAATGAGGCCGTTGACCGTAGCGCGGTAAAAACGGCGCTGGAGCGACTGCAAGCCAAACAGGCCGACAACCTGACTTGCCAAGCACTGATGCAGGCCCTGGAGCTTGAGCAATTCATCACCACCGAGAGCGATGCCCGGATGATGCGTACCCCTCGGGGTGGGCGCGTCGCTTACAACGTGCAAACAGCTGTGGACGCCGAGCATTGCCTGATCCTGCATCACGAGGTCACACAGGACGGCAACGATACCCAGCAGCTCGAGCCGATGGCTAAAGCCGCCCAGTCCGAGTTGCAGCAGGACGTGCTGACGGTCACTGCCGATGCCGGTTACTCCAACGGCGAGCAGTTCCAGGCATGCGAAGATGCCGGCATTACCGCCTATGTGCCGCCCAACCGGGCAGTTAACAACCGGGGTGGTGATACGCAGCTGTTCGAGCGAAGTGATTTCACTTACGACGCAGAGAGCGACCAGTACCGCTGTCCGGCAGGCAAGTTGCTGACGCTCAAGCAACTGAATCGCGGGGAGCGTATCTACCACGCGGCGATCAGCGACTGCAGCGCTTGCCCGCTCAAGGCACAGTGCACCAACGCCCAGCGTCGCTACCTGAGACGCCATGCCCACGAGGCGGCCTTTGAGCGAATGGAGCAGCGGCTGCAGGCGCAGCCCGAGATGATGGCGAGTAGGCGATCCATCGTCGAGCATCCATTTGGCAACCTCAAACAATGGCTATTTGGTAATGGTCGCTTCCTGCTTCGCCAATTGAAGGGAGCACGAACCGAAATGGCCTTAGCGGTACAGGCCTATAACCTCAAAAGAGCGATCAACGTGCTCGGCGCACGCCACCTCATCGGATTGATGGGCTGATACAGCCTTTTTCTCCCCTGGGTCCGCACACAGCAAAACGCCCCGAACCAGTCGGGGCGTTTGCTTGGTCAACCATTAGTACGTTTTCGCACAGCCTGCTTGGCGCGGGTTTTTTATGGGCGATTCAGTGTCTAGAAATTTCGACTCTCGATAATGTCATTGCCCTGTATTTGGCGACGGACATAAATAGCACTCTCGCGCTGAGCATCGAACCGGGTGAAGTATGGGCCTTCCAAAGTGCCTTCACGCGTCGCAAAAAAATACTGACCATTGACCGCACTGACACGCTCGCTACGGTAGTGCGTGGCGGCTGCAGGATCTTTGCTGCGTTGACCGAACATAGCTATGACTCCTGAAACGAACTGGCTGTTTTTAGTCTAATCGGTGGTCGGGCGGCTGTTGGTGTTCGCGACAAATGGTCGACTTTTGCGCGGAAATCGGCGCTTTTTTAAGGTTCTTCATTCTTTTGGCGTCAAGCATGTGACGGTTGTGGGCGAGGCCAGCGGTACAGTTGCCGAGTCCAACTAGTTTTAACTGTTCCTGTGCTGGTCTGCGGTCGCAGCCTAGAATGACTCTTTGCGACCGCCACCCGGTTTCACCGTGGTTGTAGCGGTCGCGGCGCATTCGAGGCTGTCATGCACATCTCTTCCGGCCGTTGGCTTTACGGTCTGCTTCTCGCTCTGACCACTGCCGTGCTCTGGGGCATCTTGCCGATCAAACTCAAAGAAGTGCTGCAGGTGATGGACCCCATCACCGTCACCTGGTATCGCCTCTTGGTTGCCGGTTCGATTTTGCTGGCCTACCTGGCTGCGGCGAAACGCCTGCCGAGTTTTCGCTTGCTGGGCAAGAACGGCATCTGGCTGCTGGTGCTGGCCATTGCTGGGCTGACCGGCAATTACGTGCTCTATCTGATCGGACTTAATCTGCTCAGCCCGGGCACAACTCAGTTGGTGATCCAGGTGGCGCCGATTTTGTTTCTGATCAGCAGCCTGTTCGTTTTTCGCGAGCGCTTTAGCGTGGGCCAGGGCATCGGCTTGGCGGTGTTATTGCTGGGCTTCGGGTTGTTCTTCAACCAACGTTTGCATGAGCTGCTGTCCTCACTTACGGCATACACCACGGGTGTGCTGATCGTGTTGCTGGCGGCTTTCGTCTGGACTTTTTACGGTCTGGCGCAGAAGCAGCTGCTGACGGTGTGGAACTCGGTGCAGGTGATGATGGTGATCTACCTGGCCTGCGCCGCGTTGCTTATGCCTTGGGCGCAGCCGGTGCAAATATTGTCGCTGAGTCCGCTGCAAGGCTGGCTGTTGCTGGCCTGTTGCCTGAATACGCTGGTGGCCTATGGGGCTTTTGCCGAGGCCTTGGCGCATTGGGAGGCCTCGAGGGTAAGCGCCACGTTGGCGATTACCCCTTTGGTGACCTTCGCGTCGGTCGCCTTGGCGGCCAGCTTATGGCCTGATCATGTGCAGCCCGAGCAAATCAACTGGATCGCCTACGCGGGTGCGTTGCTGGTGGTGCTGGGTTCGGCGTTGACCGCGCTGGGGCCATCGGTTATCGCAGGCTGGCGGGCACGTCGAGCAAGGCTCGCGGCAGCCCATGATTTGTAGGTTGGGTGGAGCTCGTTAGGGGGAAACCCAGTTTGTAGCTAACTGCTGGGTTTCACGAGGTGCATCCATGCACCTCGCCCTGCGGGCAGCTGAAGCTGTGCAAAACGGCTTTCCTGCCGTTTTATCGCTGCGCTCTGCCCAGCTTACGGGCGCGTCAGGCGTGAGTGCCGAGTAACTCGGCGCGGCGTAACCAGCCCTGCCGTTGTTCCTCGGAGGACTGGCGGATTGGGGCGAACTCGGTCAGCCGTCGGGTTTTGACACCGCAGGCGCCGAGGATGGTGCGCACCATCTGCCGGTGTGCCGGTGCGCCGTAAATCCAGCGGAAATACCAAGGCGGGGTGTCGAGCGTCACCAGCAGATCGGCGCTGCGCCCGCTGAGCAGCTTCTCCCAGGTGTGCGAGCGCTCGCGATACTTGAAGGCAAAACCGGGCAGGAACACTCGGTCGAAAAAGCCTTGGAGCAGGGCTGGCAAGCCACCCCACCAGACTGGGTAGACGAACACCAGGTGTTCGGCCCAGTGGATCTGCCGTTGCGCTTCCAGCAGGTCGGGCTCCAGATTCTGGCTCTGGTCGTAGCCGCCGCGCAGCACCGGATCAAACTCCAGCTCGCCCAACTTCAGTTGACGTACCACATGGCCTTCGCTGCGCGCGCCTTGGGCGTAAGCCTCGCCGAGGGCATGGCAGAGGCTGCCGCTCTTCGGTGTACCGAGAATCATCAGAATGCGCTTTCCGTCCCCTTCCAGTGGGGTGGCGCCGCTTTTCGTCGTCTCAACCATGGTGACCGGTCTCCAGCATCTCTTCGGGGCGCACCCAGGCGTCGAACTCTTCTGCGCTGACATAACTCAGGGCCAGAGCGGCTTCGCGCAGGGTCGTACCCTCGCTGTAGGCCTTCTTGGCAATTTCCGCGGCCTTGTCGTAGCCGATATGCGGATTCAGAGCGGTCACCAGCATCAAACCGCGCTCCAGGTGCGCGGCCATTTGTGCCGGGTCGGGCTCCAGGCCTTCGATGCAGTGCCGCTGGAAGTTGCGACAGCCGTCGGCCAGCAGACGGATCGACTGCAGCAGGTTGTGGATGATCACTGGTTTGAACACGTTCAACTGCAGGTGGCCTTGGCTGGCGGCCAAGCCGATGGTGACGTCGTTGCCGAGCACCTGGCAGGCGAGCATGGACAGCGCCTCGCATTGGGTCGGGTTGACCTTGCCGGGCATGATCGAGCTGCCTGGCTCGTTGGCCGGTAGCTTGACCTCGGCGAACCCGGCGCGTGGGCCGGAGCTGAGCAAGCGCAGGTCGTTAGCCATCTTCATCAAGGCCACTGCGAGGGTTTTCAGCGCGCCGGACAGCGTCACCAGCGGTTCGTGGCCGGCCAAGGCGGCAAATTTATTCGGGGCGGAAACCAGGGGCAGGCCGGACAGAGCCGTCAGCTCGGCGGCGATCGCTTCGGCGAAGCCGTGCGGGGCATTCAGGCCGGTGCCCACGGCCGTACCACCTTGGGCCAGCTCGCAGACCGCCGGCAATGCTGCACGCAGGGCCTGCTCCGCGTAGTCGAGTTGGGCGACAAAGGCCGACAATTCTTGGCCGAAGGTGATCGGTGTGGCGTCCATCAAATGCGTGCGCCCGGTCTTGACCAGGGACGCATGCCGCGCCGCCTGTTCGACCAAGCCGCCAGACAGCTCGGCAAGCGCCGGTAGCAGGTCATGCCGCACTGCTTGCACGGCAGCGATGTGCATGGCGGTGGGGAAGCTGTCGTTGGAGCTTTGCGCGCGGTTGACGTGATCGTTCGGATGCACCGGCGACTTGCCGCCGCGGCCGTGGCCAGCCAATTCATTGGCCCGGCCGGCGATCACCTCGTTGACGTTCATATTGCTTTGCGTGCCGCTGCCGGTCTGCCAGACGACCAACGGGAACTGCTCGTTGTGTTTGCCGGCCAGTACCTCGTCGGCGGCTTGTTCGATCAGCCGGGCGATATCCGGCGGCAGCTCGCCAATGCGGTCATTCACCCGTGCAGCGGCCTTCTTGATCAAGGCCAGGGCGTGCAGCACCGCCAGCGGCATGCGCTCTTGGCCGATGGCGAAGTTGATCAGTGAGCGCTGGGTTTGCGCGCCCCAGTAAGCTTTTTCAGGGACGTCGATGGGGCCGAGGCTGTCGGTTTCGATGCGGCTCATGGATCTTCTCCGGGGTGCTGTTCCGGAAGTTTAGGCGCTTCAGCGCTGCTCTGGTTCCATGTCCAGTGGATTAAAGCGGTGCCGATGACCGATTTACCAGCGTGCGTGGGTAGTGCCGAGCCAGCCCAGGGCGCCATTGACCGGCACGCGTTCGCCGCTCGGGTCACGGAGTACGCCGTCGAAACGGCCAAACCACTGACGGGTGTCGGCGTAGAATGGGCCAAGCTGTGGGCAAGCTTGATGATGCTGACGCGGGGTGAAGGTCAGGGCGGCGCGATCATCCGAGCTGCTCAGGCGCCAGGGCGCCAATGGACTCTGCAGGGTCTGTTCGATGCACACCGGGACGTTCAGATGCAGCAGCTCGCCGCCGAACCACAGGGCGTTCTCGGACAAGCCACTGCTCTCGGTCCAGCCCGAGCCGAAGTTACCGGCGATACCCCCAGGAGCGGCGAAGGCGGCGCGCGTCCAATGGCTGTGCAAAGGCCAGACACCACGGCCGAAGTCCAGGGCGGCGAAGCTCTGCCCCGGTATGCAGCTGTATTGTGTGCGCCCCAACTGCACGCTGCCGCTGGTCGGCAGAGCCAATTGACGGCAGGTGGCATGAAAACCGCGGCTGGCGAAGGGCACCACCAGATTGACCGAATCCAGATGCGCCGGGCGTTGAATATCCAGCGCGACTTGCAACGGTTGGCCACCGATATCCGGCGCGGCGACCGTCAGGCGCAGGCGCCCTGGATGCTCATCGACCTTGAGTTGTAGGCGTGGATGGTCGAACTCGTGGCTTTCCAGTGGCGTATCAGGCAACTGACAGCCGCGGCCGAAGGCGCGTAACTGGGTATGCGCGACGGCGTGGCCGGTCTCTAAATCGAGGAAATAAGCGGCGCCATAGCCCAAGTAGTCGAGGTCGGCCAGGGTCAGCGAGAGCATCCATTGTGGGGTGGTGATGCACCAGTGATTCCAGCGTTTACGCCGCCCATAATGGCCGGGCAGGGCGCAATGCACCTGCGGTCGCGGTGACCAGCCAATCGCCTTGGGGGCGAGCTGGCCTTGGGCATCGCACAGCGGTTTCCAGGACTCAGGCGAAAAAGCGGAAGTGAAACTGTTCATCGGGCACGTCCATGTGTGCAGGTATAGGCGCGAAGTCGCTTGAGGGGTGCAGGCGTCCTCAGCGGACAGATACTCTGCCGACAGGATAGCTGTCGTTTTGATCGCGCGCAGCATGCCAACCCACCTAAAGGATGGGCAAGTACTGGCACTTTGGCAACGGATCAACGGCTGCGCTGCGCCACGCGGTCTGTGTGAGCCTGCGTGCAAACTCACTCGCTTGAGCCGGGGGCGAGCTTGAGCGCAGAATGGCCAACTCCGGGGTTCGCCCTGATCATTAGCCCTTCCCGAGAAGACAAGGAATTTCGATGACCCCGATTCGTACCCTTTGCGCTGCAGTTCTGTTTGCTTGCGCCAGCGGCCAGGTATTGGCGGATGCAGCCAGCCACGCGGCCGATGCCGAGCGGTTCCTCAAGCTGGCCCATGCCGACAAGCTGGCCGTGCCGGTGTATGCCCAGGTGCAACAGATGTTTGCCCAGCGTTTCGCCCAGGCTCAGGCCCCGGAAGCTAAGAAAGCGCTGCTCGAAAGCTATCAGGCCAAGGCCAATGCCTCGCTGAATAAGGCCGTCGGCTGGGATAAGCTCAAGCCGGACATGGTCAAGCTCTACACCAGCAACTTCAGCGAGCAAGAACTGAAGGATCTGATTGCCTTCTACCAATCGCCGTTGGGCAAGAAAGTGCTGGAAAAAATGCCGGCCTTGACCGCGCAATCGGCCCAGCTGACACAGGCCAAGCTGGAAACTGCCGTGCCGGAAGTGAACAAACTGCTGGCCGACATGACCGCCGAACTGCAACCGGCGCAAGCCAAACCTGAAGCCAAGAAGCCCTAAGCGGAGCCCTGTATGAGCATGCGTGAACGTATCCAGACGGCTCTGGCCGCGCTGGAACCGCAGTACCTCGAGGTGCTGGATGAAAGCCATATGCACAGTCGTGGGCTGGAAACGCACTTCAAGGCTGTGGTAGTCAGCCCGTTATTCGCCGAGCTGAATGCGGTCAAGCGGCACCAGAAGGTCTATGCCAGTCTTGGCGACCTGATGGGGCAGCTGCATGCGCTGGCGTTGCATACCTATACCCCGCAAGAATGGGCGGAGCTGGGCCATGCGCCCGATTCGCCCACCTGCCTGGGTGGCAGTAAGCACGACCATTAGGAGTTTGTCGGACTTAGAGTTGCCCTTGGGTGCCTAAGCCCGACAGCCTCCCGGCTATGTGCCGCTTGGCCGCAGGCTGGGTGGTGTGGCTTTCTGGTAGACTCCACCCAGTGCCGGCCCAGCCGGCGCTGTCGTTTATAGCGTTAGCGTTTCTAAAACCCGGTCCGTCCTTTACGTGGACGACCACCTGGAGTAATCACCCGCATGACTCAGAACATCGTCGTGGCGGCGCTGTACAAGTTCGTCACTCTGAAGGACTACGTTGCACTGCGCGAGCCCCTGCTGCAAAGCCTGCTGGATAACGGTATCAAAGGCACTTTGCTGATCGCCGAAGAAGGCATCAATGGCACCGTTTCCGGTACCCGTGAGGGTATCGACGGGCTGCTCGCCTGGCTCAAGCAAGACCCTCGTTTCGTCGATATCGATCACAAAGAGTCGTACTGCGACGAGCAGCCGTTCTATCGCACCAAGGTCAAGCTGAAGAAAGAAATCGTCACCCTCGGCGTAGCGGGCGTCGACCCGAACCAGCAGGTCGGTACCTACGTCGAGCCGCAAGACTGGAACGCGCTGATCGCTGACCCGCAAGTGCTGCTGATCGATACCCGCAACGACTACGAAGTGGCGATTGGCACCTTCGAGCGCGCCATCGACCCGCAGACCAAGAGCTTCCGTGACTTTCCCGAATACATAAAAGCCAACTTCGATCCGGCCAAGCACAAAAAGGTCGCGATGTTCTGCACCGGCGGCATCCGTTGCGAGAAGGCCTCCAGCTATATGCTCGGTCAGGGTTTTGATGAGGTCTATCACCTCAAGGGTGGCATCCTCAAATATCTGGAAGAAGTGCCGCAGGAAGATACCCTGTGGCGCGGCGACTGCTTTGTTTTCGATAACCGCGTGACCGTTCGCCACGACCTGAGCGAAGGCGATTACGACCAGTGCCACGCGTGCCGCATCCCGATTTCGGTGGCAGACCGCCAGGCGCCACATTACGTTCTGGGCATCAGCTGTCCGCACTGCTGGGACTCGCTGAGTGAGAAAACCCGCAACAGTGCCCGTGAGCGGCAGAAGCAGATCGAACTGGCCAAAGCGCGCAATCAACCGCACCCTTTGGGCTATAACCCTCGACTTAGTGCAGAGTCCTGACCCATGCATGCTCGCCTGCTTTATGTGATGGATCCAATGTGTTCCTGGTGCTGGGGCTTCGCGCCGGTGCTCGAGGGACTCGCCACGCAGGCGCAGGCGGCGGGCGTGCCGCTGCACATGGTTGCCGGAGGCTTGCGTACCGGCAGTGGCGCGGCGTTGGAGCCGACCACCCAGCGCTACATTCTCGAGCACTGGCAGGCGGTCGCGCAGGCCACCGGGCAGCCGTTCAAGTTCGACGGTGCTTTGCCGGAGGGCTTCGTCTACGACACCGAGCCGGCTTGCCGTGCCCTGGTCACCGCACGCTCCCTCGATCCGGCCAGTGCCTGGCCGCTGGTCAAACGCATTCAGCAGGCCTTCTATGCCGAAGGCCGCGACGTGACGCAGGCCAGCGTGCTGGTCGAACTCGCGGAAGCGGCCGGTTTGCCGCGCATCGAATTCGCGGCAGCTTTCGACAGTGTCGAACAGCACGCCGCCACCGCCGCCGATTTTACCTGGGTGCAGGATCTGGGCATCGCCGGGTTCCCCACCCTGCTCGCCGAGCGGAATGGCCAACTGGCTCTGCTGACCAATGGCTATCAGCCGCTCAGCGAATTGGCACCGCTCCTGGCGCGTTGGCTCGAGCGGGGCGCGCATGCTTGATCGGCTGAGCTGGGCGGAAATACGCCGGCTGGCCTTGCGCCACAAAAAAGCCTTGTTGATTGCCAATGGCGTGGCGGTGCTGGCGACCATCTGCAGCGTGCCGATTCCACTGTTGTTGCCGTTGCTGGTCGACGAGGTGCTGCTCAAGCAGGGCGATGCAGCGCTCAAGGTCATGGATCGTTTCCTTCCGAGCAGTTGGGAGAACGCCGTCGGCTACATCGGTCTGATGGTGCTGCTGACCTTGCTGTTGCGCAGCTTGGCGCTGGTTTTCAACGTGTTGCAGGCGCGGCTGTTTGCCCGCTTGTCAAAGGACATCGTCTACCGCATCCGCATTCGCCTGATCGAGCGGCTCAAGCGGATTTCCCTCGGCGAATACGAAAGTCTCGGTGGTGGCACGGTGACCACGCACCTGGTCACCGATCTCGACACCGTGGACAAGTTCGTCGGTGAAACCCTCAGCCGCTTCCTGGTTGCCGTGCTGACGCTGACCGGCACCGCGGGCATCCTGATGTGGATGCACTGGCAACTGGCGTTGTTGATCCTGCTGTTCAACCCCTTGGTGATCTACGCCACGGTGCAGTTGGGCAAACGCGTCAAGCACCTGAAGAAGCTCGAGAACGACAGCACCTCGCGTTTTACCCAGGCTCTCACCGAGACCTTGGAGGCGATTCAGGAAATTCGTGCCGGCAACCGCCAGGGCTTCTTCCTCGGTCGCCTCGGTGCGCGCGCCCAAGAGGTGCGCAACTATGCGGTGGCCTCGCAGTGGAAGAGCGATGCCTCCAGCCGCGCCAGCGGTCTGCTGTTCCAGTTCGGTATCGATATTTTCCGTGCGGCGGCGATGCTCACCGTCTTGTTCTCCGACTTGTCGATCGGCCAGATGCTCGCGGTATTCAGCTACCTGTGGTTCATGATCGGCCCGGTCGAACAGCTGCTGAATCTGCAATATGCCTTCTACGCCGCCGGTGGTGCGCTGACGCGGATCAACGAGCTGCTCGCGCGGGCCGATGAGCCGCAGTATCAAGGTGGCGTCGATCCCTTCAGCGGGCGCGACACGCTCGGTATCGAAGTGCGCGGCCTGACCTTCGCCTACCACGATGAACCGGTGCTGGATGAACTGAACCTCGCCATCGCCGCGGGTGAGAAGGTCGCCATAGTCGGTGCCAGCGGCGGCGGCAAAAGCACCCTGGTGCAACTGTTGCTCGGCCTGTACACGGCCCAGGCCGGGAGTATCCGCTATGGCGGTTTCAGCCTGGAAGAGATTGGCCTGGAGACCGTGCGTGAGCAGGTCGCGGTAGTGCTGCAGCATCCCGCGCTGTTCAACGACACAGTACGCGCGAACCTGACCATGGGACGTTCACGCAGTGACGAAGACTGCTGGCGCGCGCTGGAAATCGCTCAATTGGCACAGACCATTCGTGTCTTGCCGCAAGGTCTGGAGAGCATTGTCGGGCGCTCCGGCGTACGCCTTTCCGGCGGCCAGCGGCAACGCCTGGCAATCGCTCGAATGGTGCTGGCCGAGCCGAAAGTGGTGATTCTCGACGAAGCGACTTCCGCCCTCGATGCCGCCACCGAATACGCCCTGCACCAGGCCCTGGGGCAGTTCCTCAAGGGTCGCACCACCTTGATCATCGCCCACCGCCTGTCAGCGGTGAAACAGGCGGATCGGGTGCTGGTCTTCGATGGCGGGCGCATCGCCGAGGATGGCGACCATCTACAGTTGATCGCCGACGGCGGCTTGTACGCCAAGCTGTACGGGCATTTGCAACACTGAGGTTAGCCGTAGCGACAGGCCTCGAGGAAGGCCAGGCGGTGGCCGATATCATGGAAGACTCGAGCACCGGCGATGTCTTTGTAATCGACGCCGCGCAGCAGATTGAGCAGCTGTTCATCCCGCCGGTATTGCGGTCGCCAGTCCAACAAGCCTTGTAGAAAGCCGATGCCGACGATGCGCATGCGCAAGTTGCCGAGGAGCAACTTGCCGCCGGGCTTGAGGGCCCTGAACAGTTGTTCGGCGAGTTGCCGGCAGGCCTTGTCTTTCAGGTGATCGCAGAGACCGGCGGAGTACACCAGATCGAAGCCGGCAAACTGGCATGGCCCATGGAGCAGCTGCTCCAGATGCACACACTGAGTCTGGATACCCAGTTCGCCATAGCACTGGTTGACCACGCGCAGGCACTCGCTGTCCGAGTCGCAGACCACGATCTCGCCAAAGTTGCCGTAACGGATCGATTGGCAGAGTTCCGCTTCGCGGAAATGCCCGCTGGCGATACAGAGGATACGTGCGCCGTGGCCGAGCCGCAGGCAGGTTTCGTCAATGGCCCTGGCCACCATCCGCCTGCGGCAGCGTAGGGCGCGGGCTGCTGGCGAGTTGGTGGCATAGTCGAACAGCTGCCGGATGTGCCCGCTCGGGGTGTTCTGCAGGGCGCCATCGTCAATGCCGTAGAGGTAATCCAGGAGAACGGCATTGCCCTGGTGCCGCTGCGGGCTGGCAGGCAGGCGGGTGGGGAAGGGCACGACGTTGCTCGCAACTGCGGACGCAGCAGCCTCGGGTTTGCCGGAGCGCGGTGCTGCAGTCGCAGACTCGAACTGCTCGGCTTGCAGCTGTTCCAATGCGTGTGTTCCAGGCTGGATCATCTCGTCCATGCGACTACCTCCATCTGCTGTCGGGAGACGCGCGGATTGCCGCTGCCGGTTTCCTGGTGTGTACGAAGCAACGGGCGGCAGCTCACAGTGCAAAAAGCTGGCTTGCGGACGGCTTGCCATCATTCATGTGGATGAAAGACCGAGATATTCAACGCAGAATTCAGCGAGGTGGCTTGCGTCGACTATGGAGAACCGTTCACGTCGCAGGGGATGTGAGCGGGGGAGGAAGCCGAGGCTTGTGCTCTGACTTTTCGGCCTTGTAGCTAGCAACCCGAAAGAATCGATGCTTGAGTGCCGCAGCTGAGCGCTGCTACTTGAGAAGCAGATCAGTCGGCTGTATTGCAGATATTGGTTAATGGGCGGCCTCGAGATAAGGCCGCCGCTGTTGCGTGCTTAGTGCTTGAACATCACATGACGGATGGCGGTGTAATCTTCCAGGCCATACATTGACATGTCCTTGCCATAGCCGGAGTGTTTTACGCCGCCGTGGGGCATTTCGCTGACCAGCATGAAGTGCGTATTGACCCAGGTGCAGCCGTATTGCAGGCGGGCGGCGATGCGCGAGGCACGGCCGACATCGCTGGTCCACACGGAGGAGGCCAGGCCGTAGTCTGAGTCGTTGGCCCAGGCCAGTACCTGCGCTTCATCATCGAACGGGGTGACGGTGACTACCGGGCCGAATACCTCGCGGCGGACGATTTCGTCGTTCTGGCGCAGGCCGGCCAGTACGGTCGGCTCGTAGAAAAAGCCCGGGCCGTCGACTTTACGGCCACCTGTGATCACCTGCACATGCGGTAGGCCACGGGCGCGCTCGACGAAGCCGGCAACGCGTTCGCGGTGCTCGGCGGTGATCAGTGGGCCGAGTTCGGTGCTCGGATCGTTTTGCAGGCCGTATTTGATGCTGCCGACCGCTTCACCCAGCTTGCTGACGAATTTCTCGTAGATACCTTTCTGCGCATAGATGCGGCAGGCGGCGGTGCAGTCCTGGCCGGCGTTGTAGAAACCGAAGGTGCGGATACCTTCTACCGCAGCGTCGATGTCGGCGTCGTTGAAGATGATTACCGGCGCTTTGCCACCCAGTTCCATGTGCATGCGCTTCACGCTGTCGGAGGTGCTGGAGATGATGTTCGAACCGGTGGCCACCGAACCGGTCAGCGACACCATGCGCACCTTCGGGTGGGTCACTAGCGGGCTGCCGACGCTCGGGCCGCGGCCGAAGACGATGTTGACCACCCCAGCCGGGAATATCTCAGCGAGGAACTCGGCCAGCTTCAGGGCCGTTAGCGGCGTTTGTTCGGATGGCTTGAGCACCACGGTGTTGCCGGCGGCCAGGGCTGGGGCGAGCTTCCAGGCGACCATCATCAGTGGGTAGTTCCACGGGGCGATGGAGGCGACCACGCCGATTGGGTCGCGACGGATCATCGAGGTGTGGCCCGGCAGGTATTCACCGGCGGCGGAACCGCTCAGGCAACGGCTGGCGCCGGCGAAGAACCGGAACACATCGGCAATCGCCGGCAACTCGTCATTCAGTGCGGCGCTGTAGGGCTTGCCGCAGTTGTCCGATTCCAGCTTGGCCAATTCTTCAGCGTGCGCATCGATCTTGTCGGCCAGGCGCAGCAGCAACAGCGAGCGGTCTTTCGGCGCGGTTTGCGACCAGCTGTCGAAGGCCGCATCGGCAGCGCGTACGGCGGCGTCGACCTGGGCGCTGCTGGCCTCGTTGATCTCGACCAGGGCGGTGCCCAACGAAGGGTTCAGTACGGCTTGGCCGATGCCTTCACCGGCGACCAGTTGGCCGTTGATCAGCAGTTTGGTTTGCATGGGTAAAACCTCGTTATCGGGCTGCTACGAGTTCTGTGATGTCTGGCGGATAGCGCTTGGCGCTATCCGCCCTACGTCAATTTCGAGTTATGTGCCGGCGGCTAACTGCAACTCGGTTAGCCGCCGCGGGACGCTTGAGTCAGGCTTTACTGAGCCTGCTGGAAGCCCTGGCTAGTGGCCCGGCCCGTTGCGTGACTGCCGGAACGAGAGAGTTCCCAGGCGTCACCAGCCGGTGCGGTGCCTTTGTCATAGGGCTTGGCCAGCAGCATGTAGAGCAGGCCGGCGCCCATCACCACCACGGTGGTCAGGATCATCGAGTAGTTGATGTACCAGGCGGCATCGGGCATGCGCGGCCAGACCATGTTGACGATGGCGCCCAGGCCGTAGGCGAGGGCCGCGATGTTGACCAGCAGGCCCCAGGCGCCGAGGGTGTACTGGCCGCTCGGCCGCCAGCCTTTGGCACGAGCGATCAGGGCACCGATCACGATCAGTTGAAAGGCTACATAGATACCGATGGCCGCGAAGCCGACGATGGTCGCCACCGCATCCGCCATGAACAGGCCAAGGCAGACGATCAGCGCTGGGACTACGCCGCTGACAATCAAGGCAATGGACGGTACCTGGTTGGCCGACAGGCGCTTAAGCAGCGAGCTGCCGACGATCATCTCGTCACGTGCGTAAGCGAACAGCAGACGGCTGGCGGCGGCTTGCAGGCTGAGTACGCAGGAGATGAAGGAGACCATCACCACCGCCATCACCAGTCGCGAGCCAACCGGGCCGAAGGCGTTGGCGAGGATGGTGGAAACCGGGTCGGTGTCTTCGCCGGCGATCACCTTGGCCATGTCCGGTACCGCGAGGATCAGCGCCAGGCAGGCGAACATCGCCGCGGCACCGCCAATGTAGATGGTCATGCGCATGGCTTTGGGGATGCGCTTGCCCGGGTTGGGGGTTTCCTCGGCCACGTCGCCGCAGGCTTCGAAACCGTAGTACTGGAACAGGCCAGCCAGGGAGGCCGCGAGGAATGCCGGCAGGTAGGAGCCGTTGATGTTGATGTCGAAGGTGTCGAACAGCACGCTGAACTGCTGGTGACGCTCGAAAATCAGCAGGTAGCCGCCCACCAGGATGGCGCCGACCAGCTCGCACAGGAAGCCGAACATGGCCACTCGCGCCAAAAGTTTGGTACCCACCAGGTTGAGCCCGGTGGACAGCAGAATGAGCACCAGGGCGATATAGATGTTGGCGTTGGAGCTGGGGGCGAAGCCGAGCATTGCCGCCAAGTAAGGGCCGGCACCGATGGCCACGCCGGCGATGGTGGCGCAGAGTGCCCAGGCATAGACCCAGCCGACCATCCACGCCCAACGCTTGCCCACCAGGCGGCGTGCCCAGGGGTAGACGCCACCGGAAATCGGGAACTGCGAAACCACTTCACCAAAGACCAGGCACACCAGCAGTTGGCCCAGGCCAATCAGCAAGTACGACCAGAACATCGGTGGGCCACCGGCTGCCAGGCACAGGCCGAACAGGGTGTAGACGCCAACGACTGGCGAGAGGTAGGTGAAGCCGAGGGAGAAGTTCTCCCATAGGCTCATGCTGCGGTCGAAGTTGGAGCTGTAGCCGAGCGCACGTAGCTGCTCGGCGTCATGATCGGTTGCGTTGCTTGCACGCGCGGCGGGTGACCCACTCATTTTATTTTCCTCATAGTGAATGGCAGTCGATGAGGCTGCCGGCGGGTGAACCCGCCTGTGCCCTGTACGGGCTGTTGTTATCGGTGTTGTGCATCTGTTGCTGGGTTAGTTGGTGCTTTCGCTGGCATCGTCCTTGTCGTATTGCGAGAGCCAGGCCACCGCGGCATCGCGGTAACGGCTGAAGCCCTTGTAGTCCACCAACTGCTGGTCGAGATCCCTGAGCACGCGGTGCATGCGCCGGGCCCAGGCCGGGTTGGTGGCGATATCTTCCAGGCTGAGGAAGTAGGTGCGGATCGGGAATACGATGGCGTTGCTGCGCGGCAGGCGGTGCAGGGGTTGCAGCTCGATACGCAGGTAGACCAGCCGGCCTGCGTTTTCCGCGGTGACGATGGTGCGATCCGGTGCCCATTCCGGCAGGCTTTCGGCGGACACTTCAAGACGCGGGTTGACCGTCAGCGACCAGTTCAGGCGGCGCACCGGGTGGCCGTTGCGCAGGCGCAGGAGGAACTTCAGGGCACGGTCGAGCATGCCGATCTCTTTCACCAACGGCACCGGGCCGTGGAACTCTTCCCAGCTCATGCCCAGGTTGAAACGCAGCGAATAGTCGGCGCGTTGGGTGGCGATGCCGGCGCCCCAGTACAGGGTGCCGTCGCGCTCTTCCTGCAGCACCCAGTCGCCCTGGGCCTGGCGGGTGACGTATTCCATCGGCTCATAGGGCAGGGTCGAGGGGTCGCCGAAGGTGAAGGTGTCGTCGATCTGCAGCAGGCGGTTGACCCAGTGCCAGCGCTGGCCGTCCTTTTCCAGGCTGAAGTATTCCGGGTAGTCGCGGGCGTAGGACTCCATGATCAGTTCAAGCAGGTCCCACTGCGCTTCCAGCATGTGTGGTGCGGAGACGTAGTGCATGCCTGGATCTTTCTCCAGCGTGATGGCGCGGTCGCGGCATTCGCTGATGTAGTGCTCGTCGATGTCGAACGCCGCGCGGAAAGCGCCGTCACCCACCGAGACATGCGGCTCGAGGTTCATCGAGTACATGTAGTTGTCGTCCGGGAAGGGGAACGGTGCGCGGGCGATGCACTCCGGGCTGTTGCTGAAGGTGTAGTCGTCGCGGAAGGTTTCGTCGGGCTTGAATTGGATTGTCATTGTTGTGTTCCTCCGGCGCTCAGATGTCGATGACCAGGCGCGTGCATTTGGCCCGGGATACGCAGGGCATGATGGTTTTGTTGGCGAGCTTGGCATCGTCGGACAGCCAGTCGTCGGTGTGTAGGATTTCGCCATCCAGCTCGAGCACCGTGGTCTCGCAATGACCACAGGCGCCGCCCCGGCACAGGTAGGGCATGGCTACGCCGGCGGCTTCCACCGCTTCGAGCATGCTCTGGTCGGGCGAGACCTCGAGGGTGATGCCGCTGCGCCCGAGGGTGACGCTGAAGGCTTCGCCGCCGCTGCTTTGTTCGAGGAAGCGCTCGTAGTGCACGTGGCTGTCGGTCCAGCCCAGTTCGCGGGCGCGGGCCAGCGTGTCGTCAATCATCGCGTCGGGCCCGCAGACGTACACATGGCTGCCCAACGGGCGGTCCGCGAGTATTGCACCGATGTCCATGCGCGGGTCCTGATTCTTGCGGTGGAGGTGCACGCGGTCGCCATACACGCGCTGCAACTCTTGACCGATGCGAGAGTGGTCGGCGCCGCGTACCGCATAATGCAGCTCGAAGGGCACCTGACTCAGGCGCAGCTCTTCCAGTTGCGAAACCACCGGGGTAATGCCCACGCCACCCGCGATGAACAGGTGCTGGCGCGCCTGCTTGACCAGCGGGAAGAGGTTGACCGGTGCGGTGATCTCGATCAGGTCACCTTCACGCAGGCGCTCGTGCATCAGCTTCGAGCCGCCACGGCCGCCTTCGACGCGGCGCACGGCGATCTGATAGGCGCTGGAGTCGTAGGGCGAACTCATCAGCGAATAGGGGTTGCGGTAGGTGCTCTGGCCATTGGGGATCAGTACCACCACGTGGCTGCCGCCGGAGAAGGCCGGCAGGTGGCCGCCGTTCGGCGGGACCAAGGTGAAGCGCTTGATCTCGGGGGTGACGGCTTCGATGTGCGCAACGCGCACGCTGAGGGTTCCGCTGCTCTGGCTCATGTGTCGAGCTCCTCGGCTTCCGGCAATTCACCGGGGACTTCGGCATCGGCCTTGACCGCCTGGAAGGCAGCCAGACGACGGGAATAATGGTCACGCACCACCAGGGTCAGGGCGCAGCCCGGGCACTGGAACACCCGTTGGGTGACGTTCTCGATATAGGTGTCGCAATGCACGCACCAAACCCGACGCACCAGGGTTCCGGAGTTTTCGCGCAGCACTTCATCGCGGTTCAGGTCGAACGCAGTGACCACCTGCATGGTGGTGCCGATAAAGCTTTCCGAGCCGGAGAGATACAGGCGGGTACCCATCCGCGCCTGGCCCAAGAGCTCAGTCAGATCTTTGATCAGCTCCCGGTTGCTGGCGTAGACGCGCAGATCGGCCACCGGGATCAGCTGCAGCTCGTCGAGATGGTTCTGCCCGGAGAAGGACTCCAGCGAGTAGAGCAGGGTAGTGCGCAGGTTCAGCCCCGCCATTTCATCGAGCAGGCGCAGCATGGCGCGCCCGCCACTACCCTGGCCTGCGACGATATGCCGGGTGCCGCCTAACAGAGGGCGCAACTGGTCGTAGATCGGTCGGCTCTTGATACCTGTGATTAGCATTGTTATTGGACCTCCTAAGCTGCCGGCACGCTTGCGACACCGGCACGAATGCGATGACCCGTTCAGGTGGACGAGTCGGAGGTTGCTTGAGCACAGGTTGTGCCAAAATGTTAACTATATGTTTTTAAAAGATTTATTTATTTTCGTGGGTGACGAGGTAGGCAGAACTAACTATGCCTGTAGGCATTCTTGCAGCGGTTTGCCGTGCTGGATGGCCCTGTCGGGCGGTGGGGTGTGGGGGCGTTTCTAACTCGTGAGCCCACGCAGCCTCGTAGATACTCTGTTGGACGTCAAGCTTCAGCCAGATGGATTTTGCTGAATAGCTTGCTGGAGTCGAAGGGTTCGCCCAGTTGGATGCAAGCCCAAAGCCCGGTCAGGTACTTGCGCATGACGGCGCATACGGCCTGTATTTTCTTTTTGCCACGGCGTTGTAGGGACAGGTAGAAGGCCTTGGCGTTTGGGTCATGTCGTACCGCGCTCAGTGCCGGCATGTAGAGGGCGCTTCGTAGATAGGCATTACCCGCCTTGCTCAGCCGTGAAGCCTTATTGACGCTACTGCCCGATTGGCACAGGCGGATATCTAGCCCGGCATAGCGACTGACTTGCGGCGCCTTCAGATGCTGGGGCAGGACACTGAGTTCAGCCAGTAACGCAATAGCACTGGCAACGCCAACACCTTTGGCTGCCAGCAGATGCTGAAACTGACTGTTCAACACGGCGTCCTCGGCAATCAGGCGCTGTGCAGCGTTGCTGAGTCGCTCGATGCGCTGATCCAGCCTCTCGACCGCTTCAACTTCGTCTTCAATCAGCAGCGCCAGCGTGTCACGTTTGGAGCGCAAGGCGTGCAGGCGGTTCTTGGCTTGTGTACGGGTCGCGGTCAGCCGATTGATTTGTCGGCCGATGTCACGCAGCGCCATACGGAGGGTATCCGGCGCAGTCCAAGGGGCTGGCGTCATCCGCTCGGCGTACTCGGCCAGGAGGGCCGCGTCTAGCGGGTCGGTCTTGCTTTGCGCCAACTTGAGTTGGGCAAAGTGGTGGAAGCTTTTGGGGTTGATGACAGATACGACGATCCCGGCCTTGCTCAAGGCAACGGCCAAGTCCAAGTAGTAAACGCCGGTGGCCTCCATCACGACTTGGACGGCTTCTAGCGCTTTAATCCGCTCCACCGCCTGGGCGTGCCCCTCGGGCGTTTGCTGGATGTCCAGCTTGCCCCGCGTGCGACCACCCTTTCGCCATGCCAAGACAACTGTCTTGGCACCCACATCCACACCGACAAATACGCTCATTGATTTCATCTCGCCCGGCATTTGAGCAACAATAGCTACCGGTTCCCCGACCTCGCACTTCTTGCCGCTGCAACCTTGTGATGCGAAGTCCACCTCAATGAGCTGGCTTCCGGATACTCCACGCGGTGGGCAATGAGGCGGGGGGCCAATCTACGGACGAGGTTGAGTGTGAACTCACCTCCAGGTTGGAACGGCCTCCCCAGTAACTGCTTCTCTGCGTCAAGCGCAGGGCCTGAAAGGCTAACCCGGTTGACGGAAAACAACATACAAGGTTGGTGCTGAACGCAGTGATGCCCAACAAGGAGTCGCCCCGCGACTCCCTATACTCGGTCTCGCACGTAGAAGCCCGGCCTTGCAGGCCGGTTGTTGGGCATCGCCTTCGGCTCAGCAGCAATCTACCTCTGTACTCTCTTGATGGCTTTGAGTAGCAGTCGCCAGGCTCAGTCGCGCTGCAATTTGCGGATCAGCGTACCGATGTCGATACCCAGGTGCTGCGCCGCTTTGCGCTTGCTGCCGCACAGGTGTATTGCGCGCAGGATCAATTGTCGCTCGTGGCGTTGTACCTGGGTCTTGAGTGGCTCACCGACGGGGCCGGTAAGCGCTTCGGTAGTGCTGTCATCCTGATCGCTTGGCGCTATAGCCGCAGCTTGCTGTCGTGGTCGGCTTTCCAGTAGTTCGGCGGGCAGGTGTTGCTCCTGGGCTTCATCGTCGGCGAGCACCGCCAGGCGCTCGAAGATATTCACCAGTTCGCGGATATTGCCGGGGTAGTCGTAACTCAGCAAATGCTGCCGGCAACCGATGGCAAGGCGCAGTGGTGGTACCCGGTCGCGGTTGATGCGGGTGAGCAGGATGTCGATGAGAAAGGGCAGATCGTCGCGGTGCTCGCGCAGCGGCGGAATTTCCACCGGCAGTACCGCCAGCCGGTAATACAGGTCAGCACGAAACTCGCCGGTGCTGACCAGATGGCGCAGGTCTTTGTTGGTGGCGGCAATGACCTGCACCTGCACGTTCTTGCTCAGCGGCGAGCCGACCGACTGGATGCTGCCGTCCTCGAGAAACTTCAGCAACTTGGCCTGCACGTGCAAGGGGATCTCGCCGATCTCGTCGAGGAACAGGGTGCCCCCCGAGGCCGCCTCGATATAACCGCGTTTGCCGCTTTGCAGGGCGCCGGTAAAGGCGCCGCGCTCGTAGCCGAACATCTCCGACTCGAACAGGCTTTCGGGAATCCTGCCGCAGTTGACGTGGATGAATGGCCGGTCGCCCCAGCCGGCGGCGCGGTGGATATGGCGGGCGATGGCGGTCTTGCCCACGCCCGGCTCACCGAGCAGCAGTAGACGCGCGCGGCGCCGGAAGGCACGCACGCCAGTATCGGCGATGCTGGAGAGTTGCGGCGACATGTGCAGGGCATTGTCCTGCGGGTCGCCTAGCCCATTGGCGTCGCTTGGCGCGGGCGCGGCTGTGCTGCGCCGAGGCGCTTCGCGGCCGTCATAGTCGCGTTGCAGCAGCAGCGTGTAGGGTTTCTCGTATGCACCGGTCGGCACCGCCTGAGTGCTGGTGAGGAACATCCGCCCATCGCGGGCGCGGGTCAGTGCGCTGTAGCCGCCGCGGCCGATGGCTTGTTGGAAGTCATCGAAGCTCAGCGCCGAGCGCTGGAACAGTTCGCTGTCCGCCAGGCCGATGGCTTCCTGCCGGGAGATGCGGTTAATGCGCTCGGCGGCGAGGTTGAGAAAGCGCACTCGCGACTCGCCGTCACAGAGGATGATGGCGTCGCTGAAGCTGTCCAGCAGCGCGTGCAGAGCTGGGGTTTCCAGCAGCGCGGCGAGGATCTCGCTGCTGACGTTGACCGACGAGCGCATGCCCATCTTCAGGGAAGGGAGCAGCTCCTTTTTTTTCATGGATGCAGCTCGCTGGGCTGACTGGTGCTGCGCTGCTCTGCGCGCAGTACAACCACCCGCCAGGCAACGCCCTCGCTGATCAGGATGCGCGAGCAATGGATATTGAACAGCACCGGCTGGCCGTTCAGGTCATGCAGCGACAGGCTGTGCCAAGTGCGCTCGGGTAGCGTGGTGTCGAGCAGGGCATTGGCGATGCTGGTGCCTTGGGTGATGCCAAAGGTGTTTTCGAACGCGGCATTGCGCCATTGCGGTTGCTGCTGTTCATCGATCACCAGTACTGCGTCGGGCACCGCGTCGAACACCCTGCGTAGGGCCTCAATGCGCTGTTCGGCATCGTGCTGCATGCGCAGTTCCTGGCTGACATCGCGGATGCTGCCCCACATGCGCAGCAGTTGGCCGTTGCTGATGGTAGCGCGCACATCGTTTTCCACATAGGCCGGCGAGCCATCGTGGCGACGATCGACTGAGAGCGCGCCGTCGACACAGAAACTGGCTTCGATCAGGCGTCGCACGAATTCTTCGTTGGCTGGGCTGCGTGGCCAGTAGAGGCGTACGGGCTGCTGGCTGAAATCGACATCCGCCGGCAACTCGTAGACGTCCGCCATGGCGCGATTGCATAGGCGCCAGTAGGAGCGGTTCTCGAATACCTGGCGGACGATCTCGTCGGGCGTCTGGTTTATGTCCACCGCCTCGGCGAACTCGATGCACCAGTACGCCACCTTGGCGCTGAAGAGCATCTGGCTCATGACGTCGTTGGCGCTCTGCAACTCGGCCATGCGCCGGCTCAGCTGGCCCAGCGGCATCTTGATCAGGTGCAGGCGGGCGGGCTGCACGTTGCGCCATTCCAGCACGCCGCTGGCAAGCACCGGCAGCAGGCCACCGTTCTGGCGGATCATGGTCAGTTCCAGATCATGGACGCGCTCATCGGCGGGCGGGTTGCTGAACAGTTGGTTCAGGGCATGCACGGATTCGGCGGTGTAGATCTGCTCGATGCCCTGATCGAGCAAGGCGCCCGGGGCATAGCCCAGTTGATCGCTCTGATGTACGGAGACGTCATGCAGGCGACCGTGCGAGGTGATGGTGTCCGACAGCAGAAGCCCTTTGTCGGTCAGCAGTTGAAGTGTGTCCATGTCATTTCCAAAAGCTTGGCGAGCGCCGTTGTGTGATTCGTTCTGGCACAGTAGCCAACGAAGTGTGGTGCATACAGCTCGCTAACGCACATTGCATGCCAGCGCATTTTTCGCGGTGGCAAGGGCGTTTCAACGGCCGTCAGGGATATGGGCGCTGCATTTTTGCAGCGAAATTGGCGAAATGGCAGCGCTTGATGGTACTGGCCGAGCCGAAAGTGGTGATTCTCGACGAAGCGACTTCCGCCCTCGATGCCGCCACCGAATACGCCCTGCACCAGGCCCTGGGGCAGTTCCTCAAGGGTCGCACCACCTTGATCATCGCCCACCGCCTGTCAGCGGTGAAACAGGCGGATCGGGTGCTGGTCTTCGATGGCGGGCACATCGCCGAGGATGGCGACCATCAGCATTTGATCGCCGACGGCGGCTTGTACGCGAAGTTGTACGGGCATTTGCAACAGAGCTAGCGCAGTCCAGCCTTAATGCCATTCACTTAAGGTCTGTGCATCTGGCTCCCCTCTCCCTAACCCTCTCCCCTGAGGGGCGAGGGGGATAAAAAGCGCAGACGCATGCCGCGCAGCCTGCCCGCAAGCCCTGGGCCTCCTTCGCAGGGGGGGCTTCGGACGAAAGGCTTTTAAGTTCATTCAAATGAAAGATGGCTGGGTAGTCGCCGCGCACTAGACTCATACCGTCAAGTTGCCGCCAACGCTGAAGGAGCGTGCTCATGGCCGCCGTAAGTGGTATTGAAGGCACCAATATCCTGACGGGTTCAGCCAGCAGCGACATTCTCAATGGCCTGGGCGGCGATGACAGCTACCGCTTCGACAGCCACAGCGATTTTGAAAACACCCATTTAGCGGCCGTGAAGATCACCAGCCTGCCAGCCATCGGCAGCCTGCACTACCACAACGGCAGCGCCTGGGTCGTGGTGACCCTGGATCAGGTCATCAGCAAGGCCGACCTCGCCGTCGGCAAGCTTCATCAGGCTTGCGTTGGGCTTCGTCGATATCAAGGTCTGCGCGGTCAACGACCTGTACTCCGGCCTGAAACTGGTCATTTGCCAGGAGCTTCGGTGAAAGCGTCGCAGCCGCGGGGCTCAGCCCATGCGCTCTGACAGTTCTGTCCGGTGGAGTCTGGCGCAGCCTGTAGCACGGCTGATTGTCATAGTGGTGCTTGCGGTGGGCCTGCTGGGCTGCAACGAGTCACCGCGTCCCGACCTGAAGCGGCTCTACCAGCTCAGCACCACCGGCGCCGAAACCGCGCCGGTCATCTTGATCCCAGGGGCCTTTGGCACCCGCTTGCGCGACCGGGTCAGCGGCGAAGAAATTTGGCCGGGGCCGTGGTGGCGCATTCTGTTCTCGTCTTACCCGGAGCTGGCCCTTGAAATCGATCCGCAAACGAATATGCCACGGCCTTCGAGACTGGAAGCTTCGGGGATTGCCGAGCAGGCGCTGCGTCGCGACTTTTACCGCCCAATTTTACGAACCTTGACGCAATTTGGTGGCTATGTGCGCGCCCAGCCCGGGACACCGGCGCGCAAGGGCGAGCGACGTTACTACGTCCTTTCCTACGACTGGCGGCAAGACACCTTGCGCAGCGTGCGGGAACTGGATCGACTGATTGCGGCCGTGCGCCGTGATTACGCCGACCCGACCTTACGCGTCGATGTGGTGGCGCACAGCATGGGTGGCTTGATCGCACGCTACTACCTGCGCTTTGGCACCCGCGATGTGCTGGACGGCGAGCCCCATCTGGTGACCATGGATGGGGCGGACCGGGTGCGCAAACTGGTGTTGCTGGGCACGCCAAACCTGGGTTCGGTCGGCTCATTGCATGCGTTCATCAGTGGTGAAAAGGTCGGTTGGGGCCGGATTTCGCCGCGCACTCTGGCCACCTTTCCCAGCGGCTACCAGCTATTTCCCCATCCGCTCAACAACTGGCTGGTGGATATTGAGGGCAAGCCCCGCCACGACGACTTGTTTGACCCCAAAACCTGGCAGCGCATGGCCTGGTCGGTCTACGAGCCCACCCTGGCCGCCGCTGCCGACGCGCCGACGCTTCAGCGCTATTTCGCATATAACCTGGAGCGTGCACGGCGCTTGGCCTGGATGCTGTCTGTGGCCGAGCCGGTGTCGCCGATCCGCTATGTACTCTTTGGCGGTGGCTGCCATATGACGCCTGCACGGCTGCTGGTGGAGCAGTTCAATGGACGCGACACGGTGCGGCTCACGCCATCAGACATTGCCGCACCCCGGCCCGGTGTGCCCTACGACGAGCTGATGATCGAACCCGGCGATGGCCGCGTCACCAAGCCTTCTCTGCTGGCGCGCGAGACGCTGGACCCCGGCGCGCCACAGAGCGAGGACAGCTTTCTGCCAGTGGCTTATGCGTTCTTCTTGTGCGAGGACCACGCGTTCCTGACGAGCAACATCAACTTTCAGGACAACCTGCTCAACGCGCTCTTGTCACGCCAACCTCCTCCTGACAGCAAATAGCGGGCGCGTGTCCTGCTCAGTTGCGGAGGTGATTCTGACCCATGGCCCTTGTCAAATGGGCGGGAGCCGATCTTAAAGTCATAGCGATGGGCCACCCGTTTGCTCACTCGATTGAGCCCGCCGGCCACGCCAATCTAACGTGCTCATCTTGTTCTTATCTACTCGAGGCATGGCAAACCTCCGTCCTGATTCGCGGACTTCGGTGGTGATGGCGTTTAGCCTGGGCCTGGCACAGAAAGGTAGCCCATCGTCCAACAGGCTTGCACGCGACTCGTTGTCAGGCGTCAGCCTGGCGCACCGCGCTGTCAATAAATCGTTACGCAAGCAAAGCCCCTGCGGTGAGGCTTTCTCGGCTTTTCAGGGTTGTAAGGAAAACGTGCCGCTAGTGCGGGCCAAGTACCTGCTGGCAGCTCTGCCATGCGCTTGTACGGCTCCCGTCCCTCGGTTGTTATGAGGTTATCCGCAGCGCCCGGCTGGTATTGAGCAGGTGCTGAGCCGACAACAACAACGAGGAGGCTGAATGAACGCCGTGACTAAAATCGAACAGCACAACCCGATTGGTACCGACGGTTTCGAATTCGTCGAATACACCGCGCCGACGCCCGAGGGCATTCAGCAGCTGCGTGAGCTGTTCACCGCCATGGGCTTCACCGAAACCGCGAAGCACCGCTCCAAGGAAGTCTTTCTGTTCCAGCAGAACGACATCAATTTCGTCCTCAACGGCAGCCCGACCGGCCACGTCCGCGAGTTCGGCCTCAAGCACGGCCCGAGCGCCTGCGCCATGGCCTTCCGCGTGAAGAATGCCGCCCAGGCGGCCGCCTATGTCGAAGCCCAGGGCGCCACACTGGTCGGCAGCCACGCCAACTTCGGCGAGTTGAACATCCCCTGCGTCGAAGGTATCGGCGGCTCCTTGCTGTACCTCGTCGACCGCTATGGCGACAAGACCATTTACGACGTCGACTTCGAGTACATCGAAGGCCGTACGCCGCAGGACAACGCAGTTGGCTTGATGGAGCTGGATCACCTGACCCACAACGTCAAACGTGGGCAAATGGACGTCTGGTCCGGCTTCTACGAGCGCATCGCCAACTTCCGCGAGATCCGTTACTTCGATATCGAAGGCAAGCTCACCGGCCTGCTGTCGCGCGCCATGACCGCTCCGTGCGGCAAGATCCGTATCCCGATCAACGAATCGGCGGACGATAAGTCGCAGATCGAAGAGTTCATCCGCGAGTACCACGGCGAGGGCATTCAGCACATCGCCCTGGCCAGCGAGGACATCTACGAGACCGTGCGCAAGCTGCGCGCCAACGGCGTGGACTTCATGAAAACGCCGGACACCTATTATGACAAGGTCGATCAGCGCGTTGCCGGCCATACCGAGCCGACTGCACTGCTACGCGAACTGAACATCCTGATCGACGGTGCGCCGGGAGACGATGGCATCCTGCTGCAGATTTTCACCAATACCGTGATCGGCCCGATCTTCTTCGAGATCATTCAGCGCAAAGGCAACCAGGGCTTCGGCGAGGGCAATTTCAAAGCCTTGTTCGAGTCCATCGAGGAGGATCAGGTCAAGCGCGGCGTTCTCAAGGCCGAGTGAACGGAAAACCGTAGGGTGGGTTAGCGGCGCGTATCGCTGGAGATTCGAACATCGCAAGGCATGGGCGCCGCGTAACCCACCGATCCGTGTCAGCAGGCGCAGCAACGGTGGGTTACGGCGCTTCGGCTATCACGCTCGATCCCGACCAGCGTGCTTGCGCCTAACCCACCCTACGAAAAAACGTCGAATCGAGGAGACACCGGCTATGAGCCGTAAATGGATCAGCTTCCCCCTGCGTGAAGGCGAGTGCTCGCGGCAGGCGCATTGCGATTTTCCGACGGGCACTTACGAGCGGGAAATGGGCCGTGAGGGTTTCTTCGGCCCGGCTTCGCACCTGCACCACAAGCATCCGCCCACCGGTTGGATCGATTGGGAGGGGCCGTTGCGGCCCCATGCCTTCAACTTCAACCAGCTCTCCAGTGAGCGCGATTGCCCGCTGGAAGCCCCAATCACCCTGCACAACGGCGACATGAAGCTGCGGGTGTGGAAGACCAACGGCGCCATGCGCCACCTGGTGCGCAATATGGCGACGGCGATGACTGTTGTTTCATTCACGAAGGCGGCGGGGGCACTGTTCTAACTGCGACTTCGGGCCCACCTGGAGTTGCGCGCGACGGCGATTACCTGATGGTTGCCGCGTGGCACCTGCTGGGCAATCGAGGCCAGGAAGGGCCGAGCTTATGCTCTTGTTGATCGGGGAGAACACCGACGGTGCTTTTATCAGCTGCCGGATAAAGGTCGCGTCGGGCCGCATGCGATCATTCGATCCGGCGGTACTCGACGCCCTTCCGCATCTCGACGACGCGTTCAGGCCCACAGGACGAGAACACCTGGCAGGTGCGAATCACACGGCGCAACCAGATCAGACACCGGTGACCTATACCGTATAACCCGCTGGACGTGGTCGCTGGCATGGCGACAAACAGCCGTGGTGCGTTCTCACTGGCGGATATCCGCCCATGAATGAGCCGCAAATCGCTACGCACGTGCCGCCATTCATGTAAGCGCACACCAGCTTCGTGGCCAACGGTTTTGTGGTCTGCACGTTCTGTCCTCGCCCGGTTGAAAGCGACCCAGGTGCGCTGAAGGTGCCGTTCTATCACAACAACGACGACTACGACGAAGTGCTGTTCTACCACCGTGGCAACTTCTTCAGTCGCGACAACATCGAGGCCGGGATGGTCACGCTGCACCCCTGTGGCTTCCCTCACGGACCGCACCCGAAGGCGCTGAAGAAGAGCCAGGACGCCCCAGCCACCTTCGCCGACGAAGTGGCGGTGATGATCGACAGTCGTCGCGCCCTGGAGATAGACCCAGCCGCCGCGCAGGTCGATGTGCCCGAATACGTGAACTCCTGGCGTGCGCCAGGGAAAGACAGTTGAGGCTAGCGCCGTGCGACTCCCTCTCCCTTCAGGGAGAGGGTGGGGGAGAGGGTAGCGTTTGACGACTTCACCCTCTCCCCCGGCCCCCGCTCTGCGCCCCGGCCTGAGCGCGGAGCGTTCAGGCGCTCATCGGCACACGAGCCGGCGGCTCTAAAAACGTACCTCTTCGCCCCATAAATGGGCGAGGGGAGAGACATGCAGCGCTCCGACAGAATTTTTGAAAGGTTGACTTATGAAACTCGCATCTCTGAATCAAGGCCGTGACGGCGTGCTGGTCGTAGTCTCCCGCGACCTGAGTCGTGCGGTGAAAGTCCCGGCGATTGCCCCGACATTGCAGGCAGCACTGGATGATTGGGCAACTAAGCGCCCACAGTTGGACGCGATTTACCAACGACTGAACGATGGTCTGGAAGCTGGCGCGTTCGCCTTCGAGCAGAGCGCCTGCGCCAGCCCGTTGCCGCGCGCCTATCACTGGGCCGATGGCAGTGCCTACGTCAACCACGTCGAACTGGTGCGCAAGGCCCGTGGCGCCGAGATGCCGGAATCCTTCTGGCACGACCCGCTGATGTATCAGGGTGGTGCGGATACCTTTATCCCGCCGCACAGCCCGATCCGCATGGCCGACGAGGCCTGGGGCATCGACCTGGAAGCCGAACTGGCGGTGATCACCGACGACGTGCCGATGGGCGCCTCGGCGGCCGAAGCGGCCTCGCACATTCAGTTGCTGATGCTGGTCAACGACGTGTCGCTGCGGAATCTGATTCCCGGCGAGCTGGCCAAGGGCTTCGGTTTCTACCAGAGCAAGCCGTCCTCCAGTTTCTCGCCGGTGGCGGTGACGCCGGACGAACTGGGCGATACCTGGCGCGAGGGCAAGGTGCATCGGCCGCTGGTCTCGCATATCAATGGTCAGCTGTTTGGCCAGCCGGATGCCGGCGTCGACATGACCTTCAACTTCCCGACTCTGGTCGCTCACGCCGCCAAGACCCGGCCGCTGGGAACCGGCACCATCATCGGCTCCGGTACGGTGTCGAACTACGACCGCAGTGCCGGTTCCAGCTGTCTGGCCGAAAAGCGCATGCTGGAAATCGTCGAGCACGGCGAGGCGAAAACCCCGTTCCTCAAGTTCGGTGACCGTGTGCGTATCGAGATGTTCGACGCCCGTGGGCAAAGCATCTTCGGTTCTATCGAACAGGCGGTGGAAAAATACGCCCACTGATCCTGTAGGAGCGAGCTTGCTCGCGAATGGCAGCCCCGCAAACGGTTCGCGGGCATGGCCCGCTCCTACGGTCCAGACCACTACCTCAGGAAGGATGTCCATGCTGACGCTCTATTCCTACTGGCGTTCCAGCGCCGCCTATCGGGTGCGCATCGCACTTAACCTGAAGGGGTTGGCCTACCAGCAAGTGCCGGTGCATCTGGTCAAGGACGGCGGCCAGCAGCATTCGGCTGACTATCTGGCGCTGAATCCGCAGGGGCTGTTGCCGCTGCTGGTCGATGGCAAGACGAAGATCGCGCAGTCCCTGGCGATTCTCGAATACCTCGATGAAACCCACCCGCAACCGGCACTGCTGCCGAGCGATCCGGCCCTGCGCGCGCAGGTGCGTGCATTGGCGCTGCATATCGCTTGCGATATCCACCCGCTTAACAACCTGCGGGTGTTGCAATACCTATCCGGCACATTGGGGGTTGAGAGTGAAGCGAAAGACACCTGGTACCGGCACTGGGTGGATGTTGGCTTGGCGGCCGTGGAGCAGGGCTTGATGCGCTTGCCCGGTCGTCTGTCACTGGGTGAACGGCCGGGTTATCTGGAAGCCTGTTTGATTCCGCAGGTGTACAATGCGCGCCGTTTTAACTGTGACCTCAATGCGTACCCTCGCATCCTCGATGTGGTCGCCCACTGTGAATCCCTTGATGCGTTTAAAAACGCCGCTCCGGAGGAACAGCCCGACGCTCAGTAAGGGGCCCGCAACTAACTGCAAAGGCTTACAAGCCTTGCTGAATTCCGCCGCACCACGAGCGCGGCGGGTCCGATCCCGTCACAGATAAAAACAAAAGGTGACGTACTAATGCAGCATGACACTCTTCCCTCGGGCGAGCTTAAGCGCGGCCTGAAAAATCGCCATATCCAGCTGATCGCGCTCGGTGGCGCCATCGGCACCGGTTTGTTCCTCGGCTCGGCCGGGGTGCTGAAATCCGCCGGGCCGTCGATGATCCTCGGCTACGCCATTTGCGGTTTTATCGCCTTCCTGATCATGCGCCAGCTCGGTGAAATGATCGTCGAAGAGCCGGTAGCCGGCTCCTTCAGCCATTTCGCCCACAAGTACTGGGGCGGTTTTGCTGGCTTCCTCTCGGGCTGGAACTGCTGGGTGCTGTACATCCTGGTGGGCATGTCGGAGCTGACCGCGGTCGGCAAGTACATTCATTACTGGTGGCCGGATGTCCCGACCTGGGCTACCGCGGCGGTGTTCTTCGTCATAGTCAACGCGATCAACCTGGCCAACGTGAAGCTGTTCGGCGAGGCGGAGTTCTGGTTCGCCATGATCAAGGTGGTGGCGATCATCGGCATGATCGTGCTCGGCTGCTACCTGCTGTTCAGCGGTGCCGGCGGCGAGCAGGCGGCGGTGAGCAACCTGTGGGAACACGGCGGTTTCTTTCCTAACGGCATCTCCGGTCTGGTGATGGCGATGGCCTTCATCATGTTCTCCTTCGGCGGCCTGGAAATGCTCGGTTTCACCGCGGCCGAGGCCGACAAGCCGAAAACCGTGATCCCGAAAGCGATCAACCAGGTGATCTACCGCATCCTGATTTTCTATGTCGGCGCGTTGGTCGTGCTGCTCTCCCTGACCCCCTGGGATGCGCTGCTGCAGAACATCAACAGTGCCGGCGACGCCTACAGCGGCAGCCCGTTCGTCCAGGTGTTCTCGATGCTGGGTAGCGATACCGCCGCGCACATCCTCAACTTCGTGGTGCTCACCGCCGCGCTGTCGGTCTACAACAGCGGCACCTACTGCAACGGTCGCATGCTCTTGGGTCTGGCCGAGCAGGGCGATGCGCCGAAGTCGCTGGCCAAGGTCGACAAACGTGGGGTGCCGGTGCGGGCACTGGTGCTCTCGGCGCTGGTGACCTTCCTCGCCGTAGTGGTCAACTACGTGGTTCCGCAGAACGCGCTGGAGCTGCTGATGTCGCTGGTGGTTGCGGCATTGGTGATCAACTGGGCGATGATCAGCTATTCGCACCTGAAGTTCCGCCAGCACATGCTGCGCAAGGGCGTGCAGTCGGGCTTCAAGGCCTTCTGGTACCCGTTCGGCAACTACCTGTGCCTGGCCTTCGTGCTGTTTATCCTCGGCGTCATGCTGCTGATCCCAGGGATCAAGGTGTCGGTCTACGCGATTCCGTTCTGGCTGGTGTTTATGTGGGGTTGCTACCGCCTCAAACTGTCCAAAGGTAAAGCGACGGTCGATCTGGCCGGCGCCCCGGCAGTCGAGTAAGCGCGCAACACAGGCCGATGAATTCGGTGCGATACACAACAAACCCGGCTAAAGCCGGGTTTGTTGTTTCAGCAGGGCGGAAGCTTGAGATGAATGCTGGCGTCGGCGCTTTAAGCGCCGAGCGGGCGCTCGGGTTATCCTGGCCTCCTCCTTCCTTATATGTGCGTTCGTCATGCTGGTGATTTCCAATAACGTTCATCTGCCCGATGCCGAGGTCGAGCTGACGGCCATCCGCGCCCAGGGCGCCGGTGGGCAGAACGTTAATAAGGTCTCCAGCGCGGTGCATCTGCGTTTCGATATCCACGCCTCGTCGCTGCCGCCGTTCTACAAGGAACGCCTGCTGGCGCTGCGCGACAGCCGTATCACCGGCGATGGCGTGGTAGTGATCAAGGCGCAGCAGTACCGCACTCAGGAACAGAACCGCGCGGACGCTCTGGAGCGGCTAAAGGAGCTGATTCTGAGTGCCGCCAAGGTGGAAAAAGCCCGCCGCCCGACCAAACCAACCCTGGGTTCGAAGAAGCGTCGATTGGAAGGCAAGAGCCAGCGCGGCTCGATCAAGGCCGGGCGCGGCAAGGTGGATTACTGAGTTTCAGTAGGTGGTTCAGAGGAGAGGGCATAACTTTGTAGGAGCGAGCTCTGCTCGCGAAGCTCTTCAAACAAGAGCATCGCGGGCAAGCCCGCTCCTACGGGTTTGAAGGTCAGGCGCACACCTGGGCGATGGCTCGGGCCAGGTCGTCGAGACGACTGGCATCGATCCCTGCCACGTTGGCACGGCCGGAACCGACCATATACACGCTGTATTCATCCCGTAGCCGCTGCACCTGCAGGGGCGTCAGGCCGGTGTAGGAGAACATCCCGCGCTGTATGCCGATATGCGCAAAGCGTTCGGCCAGACCGTAAGGCTGCAGAGCTTCGACCAAGCCCATACGCAATTCGGTGATGCGGCGGCGCATGGCTTCCACTTCATCGGCCCAGAGGGTTTTCAAGGCGTGATCGTCGAGGATTTGCGCGACCACCGCAGCGCCATGAGCGGGTGGGGTGGACCACAGATTGCGGGCTATAGAGGCCAGCTGGCTGCGGACATCCAGCAGTTTTTCCGCATTTTCGCAGCAGACGATCAAGGCGCCGGTGCGTTCGCGGTAGAGGCCGAAGTTCTTCGAGCAGGAGCTGGTGATCAGCAGTTCGGGTAGTTCTTGGGCGAACAGCCGTACCGCCCAGGCATCCTCTTCCAGGCCGTCGCCAAAGCCCTGATAGGCGAAGTCGATCAGCGGCAACAGCTCACGCGCGCGCACCACTTCCAGCACCCGGCGCCAATCGTCCTGGCTCAGGTCGAAGCCGGTCGGGTTGTGACAGCAGGCGTGCAGCAGCACCACGTCGCCGAGCGGTAACTGGCCGAGGGCGGCGAGCATGGCTTCGACGTTCAGGCGGTTGTCGCTGCCGACGTAGGGGTAATGACCGACCTTGAGCCCGGCTTCGGCAAAAATCGTTTCGTGGATCGGCCAGGTTGGGTCGCTCAGCCAGATGCCACGGCCGGGCAGGCAATGGGCGATAAAGTCCGCAGTCAGGCGCAGGGCGCCGGTGCCGCCAGGCGTTTGCGTGGCGCCGGTGCGTTGTTCGCGCAGCAGTGGGGAATCGGCACCGAGCACCAGTTCAGCCAGGCGCGCAGCAAACAGCGCATCGCCATGACCGCCGATGTAGCTCTTGGTCGTTTCGCTGTCGACCAAGCGCTGCTCGGCCAGCTTCACCGCACGCAGAATCGGCGTATGACCCTGGGGGTCTTTGTACACGCCAACACCGAGATCCAACTTGGCCGGATTACTGTCGGCACGAAAGGCCTCGATCAGGCCGAGAATCGGGTCGCCGGGCACGCGGGAGATAGCGTGGAAGTGTTTCACTTGCGCCCCTCCGCGGTTTTCGCGACCTCGTCGGTACGGGCGGCCATGATGAAGTCGTTGCGGTGCAGGCCTTTGATCGAATGGCTCCACCAGGTCACGGTGACCTGGCCCCATTCGGTCAGCAGGCCAGGGTGATGGCCCTCGGCCTCGGAGATTTCGCCGACGGCGTTGGTGAAGGCCAGGGCCTGTTTGAAATTCTTGAACAGGAAGAGTTTTTCCAACTGCATCACACCGTCACGAACTTCGATATTCCAGTCCGGAATCTGCCGCAGCAATTCGGGCAGTTCGGCATCGCTGACTTGCGGGGCACCGGCTTGGCAGGCTTCGCAGTGGGCCTGATTCAGAACTGAGGGGGTCAACGCGGTCATGGTGGGTTCCTTCTTATTGGCGTTTGCTGTCTAGATAGTCTAGGTAGGCTGGGTAGAGCGTAGCGAAACCCAGCTCGATGCTCTGCGCTGGGTTTCGTCGCTACGCGACTCTACCCAGCCTACGTGTCCAGGTATTGGTGTCCGGATATCGTTCAGGCCGCCTGTTTCGGCGGGAATTTCGCCGGGTGCAAGCCTAGCTGCATGGCTTTGGGCACCATCGCCATGATGTCCTCCTGGGCCAGATCGAACAGCCGCTTAAGCTCCGGCAGCACGAAATACAGCGGTTGCAGGATGTCGATGCGGTAAGGCGTGCGCATCGCTTCGATCGGGTCGAAAGCCTGGTGCTCGGGCTGGTCGGACAGGCAGTAGAGCGTCTCCTTCGGCGAGGAGAGAATGCCGCCGCCATAAATTTTGCGGCCCTGTGGCGTGTCGACCAGACCGAACTCGATGGTCATCCAGTACAGGCGGGCGAGGTAGACGCGTTCCTCTTTGCTGGCCTTGAGGCCGAGCTTGCCATAGGTGTGGGTGAATTCGGCGAACCAGGGGTTGGTCAGCAGCGGGCAATGGCCGAAGATTTCATGGAAAATGTCCGGCTCTTGCAGGTAGTCCAGCTCTTCTCGCGTACGAATAAAGGTGGCAACGGGGAATTGCTTGCTGGCCAGCAGCTCGAAAAAGGTCTGGAACGGAATCAATGCTGGTACCCGCGTCACGCGCCAACCGGTGGTGGCATCGAGAACCTTGTTGATCTCGCCGAGTTGCGGGATGCGCTCGTGGGGCAGGCCAATCTGCTCAATACCGTCCAAATACTCCTGACAGGCGCGACCTTCGACCACCTTCAACTGGCGTGTGATCAAAGTGTTCCACACCTCATGCTCGGCTTCCGGGTAATGGATAAAACCGTGCTCGTCCGGTTGGCGGGCCACGTACTGCGTGGTTTTCATACGGTCTCCTGCGCGGTCGCAATGCCGCAGCGCATTGTTGTTGTCTTGACCTAGCAATACCGCAGAGCGTTGCGCGGCGCAGCCCGCTAATGGCTTCGGGTGGGCAGGAAGTAGCGACAAAATCGTAAAGATATAGTTACGATCCTGGCGGAGTTGCGGATTTCAGCCTTGTTGGTGCGGTCGTCTGTCAGATATTCTTGACGAAAATCTGCGGTGATTTTGCGAAAAAACACCGCTAGCCCGCCACCAGCATCGATAACAGGGCGCTTGCGATGAGAATTAAAGTCCACTGCCAGAACCGCGTCGGCATCCTGCGCGACATCCTCAACCTGTTGGTCGAGTACGGCATCAACGTCGCCCGCGGCGAGGTCGGCGGCGAGCAGGGCAACGCCATCTATCTGCACTGCCCGAACCTGATCAACCTACAGTTCCAGTCTCTGCGTGCGAAGTTCGAGGCGATTCCCGGCGTGTTCGGGGTCAAGCGCGTCGGTTTGATGCCCAGCGAGCGCCGTCATCTGGAATTGAATGCTTTGCTCGGCGCGCTGGATTTTCCGGTGCTGTCGATCGACATGGGCGGCTCGATCGTCGCCGCCAACCGCGCGGCGGCGCAGTTGCTGGGGGTGCGGGTGGACGAGGTGCCGGGGATTCCGTTGTCACGCTACGCCGAAGATTTCGATTTGCCCGAGTTGGTGCGGGCGAACAAGTCGCGAATCAATGGCCTGCGGGTCAAGGTGAAGGGCGATGTGTTTCTCGCCGACATCGCTCCGCTGCAATCCGAGCACGATGAAAGCGAAGCCTTGGCTGGTGCGGTGTTGACCCTGCATCGCGCCGATCGTGTCGGTGAGCGCATTTACCATGTACGCAAACAGGAGTTGCGTGGCTTCGATAGCATCTTCCAAAGTTCGAAAGTCATGGCGGCGGTGGTGCGCGAAGCCCGGCGGATGGCGCCGTTGGATGCGCCGTTGCTGATCGAGGGCGAGACCGGCACCGGTAAGGAGCTGCTAGCGCGCGCCTGCCACCTGGCCAGCCCGCGTGGGCAGTCGCCGTTTATGGCGCTGAACTGCGCCGGGCTGCCGGAATCCATGGCCGAGACCGAACTGTTCGGTTACGGCCCAGGCGCCTTCGAGGGGGCTCGTCCGGAGGGCAAGCTCGGCCTGCTGGAGTTGACCGCCGGCGGTACCTTGTTCCTCGATGGCGTCGGCGAGATGAGCCCACGCTTGCAGGCCAAGCTGCTGCGTTTCTTGCAAGATGGTTGCTTCCGTCGGGTCGGTAGCGACGAGGAGGTGTACCTGGATGTGCGGGTAATCTGCGCAACTCAGGTGGATCTCTCCGAACTCTGTGCGAAAGGCGAGTTTCGCCAGGACCTCTACCACCGCCTCAATGTGCTCAGCCTGCATATTCCACCGCTGCGCGAATGCCTGGATGGGCTGGCGCCGTTGGCCGATCACTTTCTCGATCAGGCCAGCCGGCAGATTGGTTGCCCGCTACCCAAACTGGCGCCGCATGCGTTTGAACGACTCAATCACTACCACTGGCCAGGCAATGTACGGCAGTTGGAGAACGTGCTGTTTCAGGCGGTTTCGCTCTGTGATGGCGGCACGGTCAAGCCCGAACATATCCGCCTGCCGGACTATGGTGCGCCGCAGCCGCTAGGTGATTTCTCCCTCGAGGGCGGGCTGGAGGCGATTCTCGGGCGTTTCGAAAAAGCCGTGCTGGAGCGGCTCTACGCCGAGCACCCAAGCAGCCGGCAACTGGGTAAGCGCCTGGGTGTTTCGCACACCACCATTGCCAACAAGCTGCGTCAGCATGGTTTGGGCAAAGAAGGGGCGGGTGAATAGGTCGGTAGCTGCATCCGCCTAGCTCCGCTGGGCAGCCGATAAGGCTAGGCATTAGTCGCCCTACGACGTTAGTGCAATGATTTCGCTTTAGTCGACGGGCATACAAAGGCGCCATCCGAATCGAGCGTGATCTTGGATGCAGCGTTTTAGCATTCCTTCCCCGGAATGACTTGATGGTCGGCCTTAGGGTCGCCTTTTTTTATTCTCCTCGCGCCCTGAAATAACCGCCGCGCTCGTCGCCTCCCTCGGTAGCCGGTGGCGTCTTGCTTTTCGGTTCCGGACCTCGATCCCTTCGAAGCAGCATTTCGCCTTGCGCTTGAGTGTGGGCATTGCCGGATATGCGGTCGGGGAGGGAGCTTGTCGGCGTAAATATGAATGTGTATCATTTAGTTTCAAATTTAGGGGGCGCAAGGAGTGCATTGCCCAAATAAAAATAAGGTCAAGGCAATGCTTAAAATGCTACTCGTATACGGTCATCTGCTCGCCACCTGCATTGCTCTGGGGCGGGTGTTGCAGGCCGATCACAAGCTCTGGAGTTGGCGCAGGGAGGCGTTGGATCAGGCGCAGCGTGAGTATCTCGAGGAAACTCAGAAGATCGTCACCTTGGCGCTGCTGGCTCTTTGGGGAAGTGGCCTGCTGTTGGTGTTGCAGGGCTACCTCGATGAGGGCGCCACGTATCTGCTCAATCAGAAACTCTGGGCTAAGGTGACCGTTGTCGCGCTGCTTAGCGTGAACGGCGCGTTGCTGCATCGAGTCGGTTTCCCGCTGCTGCAAAAGGCTCCTTTCGTCTGGTTGCCCAACTCCGCCCGCACCCGCCTTGCTCTCTTGGGCGCGCTCTCCATGAGTGGCTGGCTATTCGCCGCTTTCTTGGGTGTGGCTCGAGCGTGGAATTACGTGTTGCCTTACCTGTATGTGATGGGCGCTTTCGCTGTGTTCTCGCTATTGGCCTGTGCCGTGGCGTTTGCAGTCGCCAGTGCAGCGGGCGCTGTGGTCGAGGAGGAGGGGGAGCGGTCCGCTGCTTCATAGGCTGAGGGGAATGGTCCGTCTAGACCGAGCAGGGATGCAGCGACACCGTCTGTGGGGCGTTCTTCGGGACGCCAGTGTTTATCTCGGAATGATTTAAGTGGGCGACCTTGGGGTCGCCCTTTTTAGTTGGGGGCTCGCAGGGCGCCAAGCTGACAGGAGCTATGGCTGGTAAGACCATGGTCGAATGGTTATTTAGGAAAGCAGTAGCTACAAAAGGCGCCATAAAACAACAACTACCCGCTGAGGTATTTCCTGATGAGTGCTGCTTCCCTGTATCCCGTGCGCCCCGAAGTGGCGGCTCAGTCGTTGACCGATGAGGCCAGCTACAAAGCCCTGTACCAGCAATCGGTGATCAATCCCGACGGTTTCTGGCGCGAGCAGGCGCAGCGCATTGACTGGATCAAGCCCTTCAGCAAGGTCAAGCAGACCTCGTTCGATGATCATCACGTCGATATCAAATGGTTTGCCGACGGCACCCTCAACGTCTCCGCCAACTGCTTGGATCGGCATTTGGCCGAGCGTGGCGATCAGGTCGCGATCATCTGGGAAGGCGACGATCCGTCCGAGCACAAGCACATCACCTACCGCGAACTGCACGAGCAGGTCTGCAAGTTCGCCAACGCCTTGCGCGGCCAGGATGTGCATCGTGGCGACGTGGTGACCATCTACATGCCGATGATTCCGGAGGCCGTGGTGGCGATGCTCGCCTGCACCCGTATCGGTGCCGTGCATTCGGTGGTGTTCGGCGGCTTCTCGCCGGAGGCGCTGGCGGGGCGGATCATCGACTGCAAGTCGAAGATCGTCATCACCGCCGATGAAGGCGTACGCGGCGGCAAGAAAACTGGGCTGAAAGCCAACGTTGACGAGGCTTTGACCAACCCGGAAACCAGCAGCGTGCAGAAGCTCATCGTCTGCAAGCGCACCGGTGCGCCGATCAAGTGGCATCAGCATCGCGATGTCTGGTACGAGGATCTGATGGCGGTCGCCTCCAGCCATTGCCTGCCGAAAGAAATGGGCGCCGAAGATCCGCTGTTTATCCTCTACACCTCCGGCTCCACCGGTAAGCCGAAAGGTGTGCTGCACAGCACTGCTGGCTATCTGGTGTATGCCGCACTGACCCATGAACGGGTGTTCGACTACAAGCCGGGCGAAGTCTACTGGTGCACCGCCGATGTGGGCTGGGTCACCGGCCATAGCTACATTGTCTACGGCCCGCTGGCAAATGGCGCGACCACGCTGTTGTTCGAAGGCATTCCGAACTATCCGGATGTATCGCGGATCGGTCAGATCATCGATAAACACCAGGTCAATATCCTCTACACCGCGCCGACGGCGATCCGCGCCATGATGGCCCAGGGCGACGCTGCGGTACGCGATGCCAGCGGTGCCAGCCTGCGCTTGCTCGGTTCGGTCGGCGAGCCGATCAACCCGGAGGCCTGGCAGTGGTACTACGACACTGTCGGTCAGAAGCGCTGCCCGATTGTCGATACCTGGTGGCAGACCGAAACCGGCGGCATCCTGATCAGCCCGCTACCGGGTGCTACGGCGCTCAAGCCGGGTTCGGCGACGCGGCCGTTCTTCGGCGTGCAGCCGGCCCTGGTGGATAACCTCGGCAACCTGATCGAGGGCGCAGCTGAAGGTAACCTGGTGATCGTCGACTCCTGGCCGGGTCAGGCGCGCACGCTGTACGGCGACCATGATCGCTTCGTCGATACCTACTTCAAAACCTTCCGTGGCATGTACTTCACCGGTGACGGTGCGCGGCGCGACGAGGACGGTTACTACTGGATCACCGGTCGGGTGGATGACGTGCTCAACGTCTCCGGCCACCGCATGGGCACTGCCGAGATTGAGAGCGCCATGGTAGCCCACCCGAAAGTGGCGGAAGCCGCGGTGGTCGGCATGCCTCACGACATCAAGGGGCAGGGCATTTATGTCTACGTCACCCTTAACAGTGGTGAAGAACCGAGCGAAACGCTGCGCCAGGAACTCAAGCAGTGGGTGCGCAAGGAAATCGGCCCGATCGCCGCACCGGACGTGATCCAGTGGGCGCCGGGGCTGCCAAAGACTCGCTCGGGCAAGATCATGCGCCGTATCCTGCGCAAGATTGCCATCGCCGAATATGAGGGGCTCGGCGACATCTCCACCCTGGCCGATCCCAGCGTGGTGCAACACCTGATCGACACACATCGCAGTATGCAGGCCGCCTGATCGATTGCTGTTAGTCACGCCCCGCCCCAGCCACAAGCTGGGGCGGGGCGTTTTTGTTTCGGCTTGGTCGTTGCGTCGCAGTTTGCTGGCTCAACCTATAAATCGCTGGCTTATGGAGATTGATATCGGTTTTAGGGGCTGGTTTGCACGGCTGAGCGAAGGGTTTTTGTGGGCGTAACAAGCTGGGTAACATCGCGCACTTTGGCGGGGTGTACGGAAACAGCTTGCGTTGGTTTGCTGCTTTTTTTAGCTGGCTAAAAGCTCTCCAACTTGCTGGAGGTGCCGAAATATAAGGGTTTTGCAAAATAAGGCGCGATTATTGCCTTAGCCTGGGGTTGTTAATTCTCTCTGGTCCTCCAGCTTTTGGAGTGCCTGTCAATATGCCTGGTAAGCCTGCCAGAGCCTTTTGTAATTAGTTGTCGCATTGAAGAAATATCGGCTTTGGAGCTGTCGTTAGAATGCCGCTCACCCAGCCGTAGCCTCTTGGATGCTGCTTAGCACACTGCAAAGACGGCGACTCTTTCTACAATTAACGGACGGCCTGGGCGATCTCCAATTCTGCCAACAGAAGCCAAACCCCTACTCGAAGGAGTCATAAGATGAAGAAGATCGCACTTCTCGGCGCCCTGGCGTTGTCCGTATTGTCCTCGCTGGCCATCGCTGACGATGCTAAGCCCCTGCGTATTGGCATCGAAGCGGCTTACCCGCCTTTCGCCAGCAAGACGCCTGATGGCGCTATCACAGGTTTTGACTACGATATCGGTAACGCGCTGTGCGAAGAGATGAAGGTCAAGTGCCAGTGGATCGAACAGGAGTTCGACGGCCTGATCCCAGCTTTGAAAGTACGCAAAATCGACGCGATTCTTTCCTCCATGACCATCACCGAAGAGCGTAAGAAGTCCGTCGACTTTTCGAGCAAATACTACCAGACACCGGTCAAGCTAGCGATGAAAGCCGGCACTGTGCTGAACGATCCGTTGGTTGATCTGAAGGGCAAGAAGGTGGGCGTGCAGCGTGGCAGCACTTACGATCGTTTCGCCACTGAAGTGTTTGCCCCGGCCGGTGTTGAAGTCGTCCGTTACAGCTCGCAGAACGAAGTGTTCCTGGATCTGACCTCGGGTCGCTTGGATGCCACTCTGGCGGATGCTGTGAACATCGATGACGGCTTCCTCAAGACTGACGCTGGGAAAGGCTTCGCTTTTGCCGGTCCGGCTTATACCGATGTGAAATATTTCGGTGAAGGCGCCGGGATCGCGGTACGTAAGGGTGACAAGGCGCTGGCCGATAAGATCACTACTGCCATCGCCGCTATCCGCGCCAACGGCAAGTACAAAGAAGTACAGGACAAATACTTCAAGTTCGACGTCTACGGCGAGTAATCGCTTTTCTCTAAAGGTGGCACAAACTCAATCCTGCGGTTTGTGCCACTTTTTCGTTGTGGTGGTGCTCCCGGGCGATCCGCTTGGTTGGGTGCGCTGCATAAGGACGCAGAGCCTATCCTTGAGTAACTCCTGCCCGCGACGGAAGCCATTTGGCGCAGGGCAAGAAAAGGAGGAGAGAAGTTTGGTTACTCCAAATGAGCGACGACTGACGCAGCTATGCGCAGAAATGGCCCCGTCCCTTCGGGGTGTGCCTGAAGGTACGCCATGCGCTTCTGCTGGACGTGGTCAGCGCATCACCATTACCGGCGTTCCGCGCCTTGCCAGGACTGTTTTTGGGCGGCAATGCGGGCCGGAATTATTCAACGATAGGCTCTTATCATGCTGAACGGCTACGGCTCGACCATTATCGACGGTGCCTGGCTCACCTTGTCGTTGGCCCTGACCTCGATGACGCTGGCTTGCGTGCTGGGGTTGCTCGGGGCGGCGTTTCGTCTCTCGCCGATCAAGTGGCTGTCATTGCTGGGCGAAGCCTATGCCACGGTGATTCGCGGCATTCCCGATCTGGTGCTGATCCTGCTGATTTTCTATGGCGGTCAGGATGTGGTTAACCGGGTCGCGCCGCTGCTGGGCTATGAGGATTACATTGACCTCAACCCCTTTGCCACGGGCGTGTTCACCATGGGCTTTATCTTCGGGGCCTATCTCTCGGAGACTTTTCGTGGTGCCTTCATGGCTATCCCCAAGGGGCAGGGCGAGGCGGGTGCTGCCTATGGCATGAGCGGCCTGCAGGTGTTTTTCCGGGTGCTGGTGCCGCAGATGATTCGTTTCGCCATTCCAGGCTTCACCAACAACTGGCTGGTCTTGACCAAGGCGACGGCGCTGATCTCGGTGGTCGGGCTACAGGACATGATGTTCAAGGCCAAGAGCGCCGCGGATGCCACGCACCAGCCTTTCACTTTCTACTTGGCGGTAGCGGCGCTTTATCTGGTGTTGACCAGCGCTTCCTTGCTGCTCCTGCGTTTCCTGGAGAAACGCTACTCGGTAGGCATGAAGGTGGCTGAACTATGATCTTCGACTTCTCATCCGTTTGGGCCAATCTGCCGCTGTACCTCGGTGGTGTGTTGGTGACCCTCAAGATTTTGCTGATTTCCCTGGCGTTTGGGCTGCTACTTGCCATTCCGCTGGGCCTGATGCGTGTCTCGCGGCGGCCGGCGGTCAATTTCCCGGCCTGGCTCTACACCTATGTGATTCGCGGCACACCGATGCTGGTGCAGCTATTTTTGATCTACTACGGTCTGGCGCAGTTCGCGGCGGTGCGTGAAAGCTTTCTCTGGCCGTATCTGTCCAACGCCACGTTCTGTGCCTGCCTGGCCTTTGCCATTAACACCAGTGCCTATAGCGCGGAAATTCTCGCCGGTAGCCTCAAGGCCACCCCGCATGGCGAGATCGAAGCGGCTAAAGCGATGGGTATGTCGCGCTTCAAACTGTACCGGCGGATTTTGCTGCCTTCGGCGCTGCGTCGGGCGCTGCCGCAATACAGCAATGAAGTAATCATGATGCTGCACACCACCAGTCTGGCGTCGATCGTCACCCTGATCGATATCACTGGCGCGGCGCGCACCCTCAGCTCGCAGTTCTACCTGCCGTTCGAGGCCTTTATCACTGCTGGTGCGTTCTACCTGTGTTTGACCTTCGTCCTGGTGCGCCTGTTCAAGCTGGCCGAGCGCCGCTGGCTGGCCTACCTGGCACCGCGTAAGGCCTGAGGGGCAGATCATGCAACGTATCGAGCATGTATTGCCGTGGGGCTGCCCGGGAACCGAACGCCGCTTGACGCTGTTCCGTTTCGGTAGCGGGCCGTGCAAGGCCTATATCCAGGCCTCCTTGCATGCCGATGAGCTGCCGGGCATGCGCGTTGCCGTCGAACTCAAGCGGCGCCTGCGTGAGCTGGAAGCCCAAGGCCGCCTGACCGGCGTGATCGAACTGGTGCCGGTGGCCAATCCGATTGGCTTGGGGCAGCTGTTCCAGGCGACTCAGCAAGGCCGTTTCGAGTTCGGTAGCGGTAAAAACTTCAACCGTGATTTCTTCGAACTGGCCGAGGCCATAGCGCCGGCGCTGGAGGGCTATCTCGGCAGTGATGGGCCGACGAATGTGCGGCTGATCCGTGCGGCGATGTGCGAGGCGCTGGATGCGCTGCCGGTGGCTGGCTCCGAGTTGGAAGGTTTACAGCGGCTGCTGCTGCGACACGCTTGTGACGCGGATGTGGTGCTCGATCTGCACTGTGATTTTGAGGCGGCGGTGCATTTTTACGCGATCCCGCAGCAGTGGTCGCAATGGCGCTCCCTGGCTGCACGGTTGAAGGCCAGCGCTGTGCTGCTGGCTGAGGAGTCTGGCGGTAACTCTTTCGATGAGGCCTGTTCGGTGCCCTGGCTGCGCTTGGCTCGGCATTTCCCGCAGGCAGCGATTCCACTGGCGTGTCTGGCGACCACCCTTGAGTTGGGTGGCATGGCGGATACCGAGAAGGCGCAGGCCGAGGCCAGTGCCGAGGGGATTTTAGCCTTCCTGGCCGAGCAGGGTTTGATTGCCGGGGATTGGCCGGCGGCGCCACAGGAGTGCTGCGAGGCTACGCCTTTTGAAGGTGCGGAATATGTTTATCCACCGCACCCCGGCGTGGTGAGTTTTCTCCAGTCGGTGGGCGGGCAGGTTAAAGCGGGTGATCCGCTGTTTGAGGTGATCGATCCTTTGGATGATCGCCACACAATCGTTCGTGCGACTACGGCAGGCGTGCTTTTCGCGCGTGAGCGCCTGCGCTTTGCGCAGCCCGGCCTGTGGTTGGCCAAGGTGGCCGGCCGTGAACCTATCCGCAAGGGCCGTTTGCTCAGCGACTGATTCCACTGAATTCGAGAGTCGAAACCATGTACAAACTTGAAGTTCAAGACCTGCACAAACGTTATGGCAGCCACGAAGTGCTCAAGGGTGTCTCGCTAGCGGCCAAGGCCGGCGACGTGATCAGCATCATCGGCTCCAGCGGCTCGGGTAAGAGCACCTTCCTGCGCTGCATCAATCTGCTGGAGCAGCCCCACGCTGGCAAGATCCTGCTGAATGGCGAAGAACTCAAGCTGGTGGCGAATAGGGAGGGCGCGCTCAAGGCTGCCGATCCGAAGCAGCTGCAACGCATGCGCTCGCGCTTGTCGATGGTGTTCCAGCACTTCAACCTGTGGTCGCATATGAGCGCCCTGGAAAACGTCATGGAAGCCCCGGTGCACGTGCTCGGCATGTCGAAGAAGGACGCACAGGAAAAGGCCGAGCATTACCTGGCCAAAGTCGGTGTGGCACATCGTAAAGATGCTTATCCTGCGCACATGTCCGGTGGCGAACAGCAGCGTGTGGCGATTGCTCGTGCGCTGGCGATGGAGCCGGAAGTCATGTTGTTCGACGAACCTACCTCGGCGCTCGATCCGGAACTGGTGGGTGAGGTGCTCAAGGTCATGCAGGATCTGGCGCAGGAAGGCCGAACCATGGTGGTGGTGACGCACGAGATGGGCTTTGCTCGTGAAGTCTCGAACCAGTTGGTGTTCCTGCATAAAGGTGTGGTGGAAGAGCACGGTTGCCCGAAAGAAGTACTGGTTAACCCGCAGTCCGAGCGTCTCAAGCAGTTTCTTTCCGGTAGCTTGAAGTAACCCCGGTCACTGGAAGCACAAGAATGACGCCCCTTTTGGGCGCGACACGGCATGTCCATCAATGCCAACAGAGCCTAAACTGCCAGCCATGACTGCTCATCGAATTGGTTTTCTCCTCTGGCCCAGCACCAAAGCAATGACTTTGGCGTTGGCAGAGGAAGCGTTGCGTGTCGCTCAGCGTGTTCACCCTGATGTGGTTTACGAGCTGCTGTTCCTCCAGGCTGAACCGATGGTCGAAGGAGCCTGGCGCCTGCCGGGCGAGCCTTGGGTCGGTAAGCTGGAGGGCTGTCAAAAGCTCTTTCTGCTGGCTGATGAGCCGCCGGCCCATCTTGCCCCAGCCTTATCCAGTGCGCTCAAACAGTTGGTGCGGGCTGGCTGTGTGATCGGCGGGCTGTCTGCGGGGGTTTACCCGTTGGCTCAGCTCGGCTTGCTCGATGGTTATCGTGCGGCGGTGCACTGGCGCTGGCAGGACGACTTTACCGAGCGCTTCCCCAAGGTGATTGCCACCAGCCATTTGTTCGATTGGGATCGTGATCGCCTGACGGCCTGTGGCGGCCTGGCGGTGCTCGACCTGCTGCTGGCAGTGTTGGCCCGCGATCACGGCGCGGAGTTGGCCGGTGCGGTGTCGGAAGAATTGGTGGTCGAGCGCATTCGTGAAGGCGGGGAGCGTCAGCGTATTCCCCTGCAGAACCGTCTGGGTTCCAGTCATCCGAAGCTGACCCAGGCCGTGCTGCTGATGGAGGCGAATATCGAAGAGCCGCTGACCACCGATGAAATCGCCCAGCACGTCTGCGTCTCGCGCCGCCAGTTGGAGCGGATATTCAAGCAGTACCTCAATCGTGTGCCCAGCCAGTACTACCTGGAACTGCGCCTGAACAAGGCTCGCCAGCTGTTGATGCAGACCAGCAAATCGATCATCCAGATCGGTCTGTCCTGCGGCTTCTCATCCGGCCCGCACTTCTCCAGCGCCTACCGCAACTTCTTCGGCGCCACCCCGCGTGAAGACCGCAATCAGCGCCGCAGCAGCAGCCCCTTTGAGCTCACTTCCGTGCCGGTAGAGCGCGGTTGATAAGAAGTCCGTTCACACAAGGGTGGGCTCGTCGCCTCGTAGGTTGGCGCTGAGCGCAGCGATGCCCAGCAGGGAGTCGCCCGCGACTCCCTAAGCTCGGTCTCACCTATAAAAGCCCGACCTTGCAGGCCGGTTGTTGGGCATCGCCTCTGGCTCAGCGCCAACCTACGTTTTGCGCAAACTTGCAGGTAAGCGGCAGTCCCGTAGATACTCTGTTGGACGTCAAGCTTCAGCCAGATGGATTTTGCTGAATAGCTTGCTGGAGTCGAAGGGTTCGCCCAGTTGGATGCAAGCCCAAAGCCCGGTCAGGTACTTGCGCATGACGGCGCATACGGCCTGTATTTTCTTTTTGCCACGGCGTTGTAGGGACAGGTAGAAGGCCTTGGCGTTTGGGTCATGTCGTACCGCGCTCAGTGCCGGCATGTAGAGGGCGCTTCGTAGATAGGCATTACCCGCCTTGCTCAGCCGTGAAGCCTTATTGACGCTACTGCCCGATTGGCACAGGCGGATATCTAGCCCGGCATAGCGACTGACTTGCGGCGCCTTCAGATGCTGGGGCAGGACACTGAGTTCAGCCAGTAACGCAATAGCACTGGCAACGCCAACACCTTTGGCTGCCAGCAGATGCTGAAACTGACTGTTCAACACGGCGTCCTCGGCAATCAGGCGCTGTGCAGCGTTGCTGAGTCGCTCGATGCGCTGATCCAGCCTCTCGACCGCTTCAACTTCGTCTTCAATCAGCAGCGCCAGCGTGTCACGTTTGGAGCGCAAGGCGTGCAGGCGGTTCTTGGCTTGTGTACGGGTCGCGGTCAGCCGATTGATTTGTCGGCCGATGTCACGCAGCGCCATACGGAGGGTATCCGGCGCAGTCCAAGGGGCTGGCGTCATCCGCTCGGCGTACTCGGCCAGGAGGGCCGCGTCTAGCGGGTCGGTCTTGCTTTGCGCCAACTTGAGTTGGGCAAAGTGGTGGAAGCTTTTGGGGTTGATGACAGATACGACGATCCCGGCCTTGCTCAAGGCAACGGCCAAGTCCAAGTAGTAAACGCCGGTGGCCTCCATCACGACTTGGACGGCTTCTAGCGCTTTAATCCGCTCCACCGCCTGGGCGTGACCCTCGGGCGTTTGCTGGATGTCCAGCTTGCCCCGCGTGCGACCACCCTTTCGCCATGCCAAGGCAACTGTCTTGGCACCCACATCCACACCGACAAATACGCTCATTGAATTCATCTCGCCCGGCATTTGAGCAACAATAGCTACCGGTTCCCCGACCTCGCACTTCTTGCCGCTGCAACCTTGTGATGCGAAGTCCACCTCAATGAGCTGGCTTCCGGATACTCCACGCGGTGGGCAATGAGGCGGGGGGCCGATCTACGGACGAGGTTGAGTGTGAACTCACCTCCAGGTTGGAACGGCCTCCCCAGTAACTGCTTCTCTGCGTCAAGCGCAGGGCCTGAAAGGCTAACCCGGTTGACGGAAAACAACATACAAGGTTGGCGCTGAACGCAGCGATGCCCAACAGGGAGTCGCCCTGCGGCTCCTTATTCTCGGGCTCGCGACTGGAAGCCCGGCCTTGCAGGCCGGTTGTTGGGCATCGCCTTTGGCTCAGCACCAACCTACCTTTGCGTTCTCCTGATGGTTTTGTACGGCGCCTGTACAGTTGTTCTTGTCGCAGAGAGAAACTGGGTCGCCAGGAGCGCGACCCGGGCAGCAGAAGCCGCTTAGTCAGCCTATTCAGAAATTTTCTCCTTCTGTGCATCTCTGCATTGAACCGCGTTTAAACTGCGCCTTCGCGACGCTTTCTGTCGCATTTCCATAAGCACCGAAATTTCTCGGGTTGGCGCTATAAGAAGTTGTCGCATGACGACAATGCCCGCCCCAAATCAGTCCCTACAATTCATTCCATCGCTAGCCGTTCCAGGCAGGAGAACACCGATGTCCGTTGAGTATGTAAAGGTAGAGCGCGCCGATTTCGATCAGGTGATGGTCCCCAACTATGCCCCCGCAGCCTTTATTCCAGTGCGTGGCGAGGGTTCCCACGTTTGGGATCAGAGTGGTCGTGAGCTGATCGACTTCGCCGGCGGGATCGCCGTGAACTCCCTGGGCCATGCGCACCCGGCCTTGGTCAAAGCCCTGACTGATCAGGCGCAGAAGCTCTGGCACGTGTCCAACGTCTTCACCAACGAGCCGGCCCTGCGGCTGGCGCACAAGCTGGTCGACGCCACTTTCGCCGAGCGCGTTTTCCTCGCCAACTCCGGTGCCGAGGCCAACGAAGCCGCATTCAAACTGGCGCGTCGTTATGCCCATGATGTGTATGGCCCGGAGAAGTTCGAGATCATCGCGGCCTCCAACAGCTTCCACGGCCGCACGCTGTTCACCGTGACGGTCGGTGGCCAGGCGAAGTATTCCGCGGGCTTCGGTCCGAAGATCGAAGGCATCACCCATGTACCGTTTAACGATCTGGCTGCGCTGAAAGCAGCCATTTCCGACAAGACCTGTGCCGTGGTGCTGGAGCCGATTCAAGGCGAGGGCGGTGTGCTGCCGGCTGACAAGGCTTATCTGGAGGGCGTGCGCAAGCTGTGTGACGAGCACAACGCGCTGCTGGTCTTCGATGAAGTGCAGAGCGGCATGGGCCGTACTGGCGAGCTGTTCGCCTATATGAACTACGGCGTCACGCCGGACATCCTCTCCAGCGCCAAGAGCCTGGGCGGCGGTTTCCCGATCGGCGCGATGCTGACCACCAGCAAGATCGCCACTCATTTGGCGGTCGGTACTCACGGCACCACCTATGGCGGTAACCCGCTGGCGAGTGCGGTGGCGGGCGCGGTGCTGGATGTGATCAACACCCCGGAAGTGCTCGCTGGCGTAAAGGCCAAGCACGAGCGCTTCAAGGTGCGCCTGGAGCAGATCGCCGCGCAGTACGGCATTTTCACCGAAGTGCGTGGCCTGGGCCTGTTGCTCGGCGCCGCCTTGTCGGATGCCTGGAAGGGCAAAGCCAAGGACGTGCTCAACGCCGCCGAGAAGGAAGGCGTCATGGTCTTGCAGGCCGGCCCGGATGTCGTGCGTTTTGCCCCGAGCCTGGTGATTCCGGATGCGGATATCGATGAAGGCCTGAACCGTTTCGAGCGGGCTGTGGCCAAGTTGACTCAGGCCTAAGCAGGCTTTAGGTGTGCGGCACGAGCCGAATTTTGCCTCTGGGCATTTTCGGCCCGCGCCAACCATGCAGCCCAGTTGTAGCTTTAATCAACTCAGGACGAGTTGATCCGTATTTTTACCAAGGATGACCATTTCTGTGTGTGCCGTGGTCTTGTGTCATGGCTTTCTCCCGGCCTCTCTGCGCGAGTGGCTTGGAGCTTTTCTTGAAGGAGTAACACCATGCTGGTGATGCGCCCTGCGCAAATGGCTGATCTGGCCGACGTGCAACGTCTGGCCGCGGACAGCCCGGTTGGTGTTACTTCGCTGCCGGATGATGCCGAGCGCCTGAGCGAGAAGATTGTCGCCTCGGAGGCGTCGTTTGCGGCCGAAGTCAGTTTTAACGGTGAAGAAAGCTATTTCTTCGTGCTTGAAGATACGGATACTGGTCGGCTGGTCGGCTGTTCCGGCATCGTCGCTTCGGCCGGCTATTCCGAGCCGTTCTACAGCTTCCGCAACGAGACCTTCGTGCATGCCTCGCGGTCGCTTTCGATCCACAACAAGATTCACGTGCTCTCGCTCTGCCACGACCTGACCGGCAATAGCCTGCTGACCAGCTTCTACGTCGAAAAACCGTTGGTGAACTCGCCGTGGGCCGAGCTGAACTCGCGTGGCCGCCTGCTGTTTGTGGCTAGCCACCCGGAGCGCTTCGCCGATGCGGTAGTGGTGGAGATCGTCGGGCACAGCGATGAAAACGGCGATTCGCCGTTCTGGGATGCGGTCGGGCGGAATTTCTTCGACCTCAACTATGCCGAGGCCGAGCGCCTCTGTGGTCTGAAAAGCCGCACCTTTCTCGCCGAACTGATGCCGCATTACCCGATCTACGTGCCGCTGTTGCCGGACGCCGCCCAGGAAGCCATGGGCCAGGTCCATCCACGGGCGCAGATCACCTTCGACATCCTCATGCGTGAAGGCTTCGAGACCGATCATTACATCGACATTTTTGACGGTGGCCCGACCCTGCACGCGCGCACCTCAGGCATCCGCTCGATTGCCCAGAGTCGCGTGGTGCCGGTACGTATCGGCGACCCCGGCAAAGGCGGGCGTACCTATCTGGTGGCCAACGGCCAATTGCAGGACTTCCGTGCGATTGTCGTCGAACTGGATTGGGTGCCGGGCAAACCGGTCACCCTGAGTCTTGAAGCCGCCGAAGCCTTGGGCGTCGGCGAGGGCGCCAGCGTGCGCCTGGTTGCGGTTTAAGAGGATTGCCTATGATCGTTCGTCCCGTCCGCAGTGCCGATTTGCCGGCCCTGATCAATCTCGCCCGCAGCACCGGCGCCGGCCTGACCACGCTGCCGGCCAACGAGGAACGCCTGGCGCACCGCGTCGGTTGGGCGGAGAAAGCCTTCCGTGGCGAAGCCGAGCGCGCCGACGCCGATTACCTGTTCGTCCTCGAAGATGACACCGGCCAGGTGGTCGGTATCTCGGCGGTCGCCGGCGCCGTCGGCCTGCGCGAGCCTTGGTACAACTACCGTCTCGGCCTGACCGTCAGCGCCTCGCAGGAGCTGAAGATCTATCGCGAGATCCCCACGCTGTTCCTCGCCAATGACCTGACTGGTAACTCCGAGCTGTGTTCGCTGTTTCTGCAGGCGAACCATCGCAGTGGGCTGAACGGTCGCCTGCTGTCGAAGGCGCGCTTCCTGTTCATTGCCGAGTTCCCGCAGTTGTTCGGCAACAAGGTGATTGCCGAAATGCGTGGCATGTCCGATGAGCATGGCCGTTCGCCATTCTGGGAAAGCCTCGGCCGGCACTTCTTCAAGATGGAATTCTCCCGCGCCGATTACCTCACCGGCGTCGGCAACAAGGCCTTTATCGCCGAGTTGATGCCGAAGTTCCCGCTCTACACCTGCTTCCTCTCGGAGGAGGCGCGCAACATCATCGGCCGCGTCCATCCGGATACCGAGCCGGCGCTGGCCATGCTCAAGGGCGAGGGTTTCAGTTATCAGGGTTACGTGGATATCTTCGACGCCGGCCCGGCCATCGAAGCCGAAACCACGAAAATCCGCGCCGTGCACGACAGCCAGGCGCTGGTGCTGGCGATAGGCACGCCAGGCGATGACGCCACGCCGTTCCTGATCCACAACCGCAAGCGTGAAGACTGCCGAATCACCGCCGCACCGGCGCGGATGGCGGCCGGCACTTTGGTGGTCGATCCGTTGACGGCCAAGCGTCTGCAACTCACCGCCGGTGACCAAGTGCGCGCAGTGCCGCTGTCGGCCAGAGCGCCAGCGAACAAGGAGCTGATTTAATGAGTACGCATTACATTGCCGGCGCCTGGCAAACAGGCCAGGGTGAGGCGTTGGAATCGTTGAATCCGGTCAGTCAGGCCGTGGTCTGGACTGGTCAGGCTGCTACTGCGGCGCAGGTCGAAACTGCCGTCCAGGCTGCCCGCGCGGCTTTCCCAGCCTGGGCTAAACGCTCGCTGGAAGAGCGTGCCAGCGTGTTGGAGAGTTTTGCCGCCGCGCTTAAAGCGCACGGCGACGAACTGGCCCGCACCATCGGTGAAGAGACCGGCAAGCCGCTGTGGGAGTCCGCTACCGAAGTGACCAGCATGGTCAACAAGGTGGCTATCTCGATTCAGAGCTACCGCGAACGTACCGGTGAAAAGAGTGGCCCCTTGGCCGACGCTACGGCCATATTGCGGCACAAACCGCATGGCGTGGTCGCGGTGTTCGGTCCCTACAACTTCCCCGGTCACCTGCCTAATGGGCATATCGTGCCGGCGTTGCTGGCCGGCAACGCGGTGATCTTCAAGCCCAGCGAGTTGACCCCTAAAGTCGCCGAGCTGACGGTGAAGTGCTGGATCGAAGCCGGCCTGCCGGCAGGCGTGCTCAATTTGCTGCAAGGCGCCCGTGACACCGGCGTCGCCCTGGCCGGCAACCCGGGTATCGACGGGCTGTTCTTCACCGGTTCGAGCCGCACCGGCAACTTGCTGCATCAACAGTTTGCCGGCCGCCCGGACAAAATCCTGGCGCTGGAGATGGGCGGCAACAACCCGCTGATCGTCGATCAGGTCAAAGACCTCGATGCGGCGGTGTACACCATCGTTCAGTCGGCCTTCATCTCCGCGGGCCAGCGCTGTACCTGCGCCCGTCGCCTGCTGGTGCCGCAGGGCGCCTGGGGTGATGCCCTGTTGGCGCGCCTGGTGGCAGTGGCTTCGAGCATCCAGGTCGGTGCCTTCGATGCGCAGCCGGCACCCTTTATGGGGTCGGTAATCTCGCTGGATGCCGCGCGGCATCTGCTCAAGGCTCAGGAGCATCTTATCGCCCAGGGTGCGACTGCACTGCTGGCGATGAGTCAGCCGCTGGCCCATGCCGCGTTGCTGACTCCGGGCATTCTGGATGTCACTGCTGTTAGTGAGCGCCCCGACGAGGAGTTCTTCGGTCCGCTGCTGCAAGTGATTCGTTACGCCGATTTCGACGGCGCGATTCGCGAAGCCAACGCCACCCAATATGGCCTGGCCGCTGGGCTGCTGTCGGATTCCCGCGAGCGCTATCAACAGTTCTGGGTCGAGAGCCGTGCCGGCATCGTCAACTGGAATAAACAGCTGACAGGTGCCGCCAGCACGGCGCCTTTTGGCGGAGTCGGCGCCTCTGGCAACCATCGCGCCAGTGCTTACTACGCTGCGGATTACTGTGCTTATCCGGTGGCCTCGCTGGAAAGCGAAAGCTTGAGCCTGCCTGCAACCCTGACCCCTGGAGTCAGCTTATGACTGTCAAAAAAGCCTATGAAGTCAACTTCGACGGTCTAGTCGGGCCGACTCACAACTACGGTGGCCTGTCATACGGTAACGTCGCCTCGCAGGGCAGCAGCCAGCAGGTCTCCAGCCCCAAGGAAGCCGCGAAGCAAGGCCTGGCGAAGATGAAGGCGCTGATGGAGATGGGGTTCAAGCAGGGCGTACTGGCCCCGCAGGAACGTCCGGACGTCGCCGCCCTGCGTAGCCTGGGTTTTACCGGCACGGATACGCAGGTGATCGAGAAAGCTGCGAAAGACGCCATGCCGCTGTTGGTCGCCAGCTGCTCGGCCTCGAGCATGTGGACGGCTAACGCGGCGACCGTCAGCCCGAGTGCCGACACTGCGGATGGCCGTGTGCATTTCACCGCCGCCAATCTCAACTGCAAATTCCATCGCAGCCTCGAGCATCCGACCACCAGTCGCATACTCGCGGCGATGTTCGCCAACCAGCAACATTTCGCCCATCACGCGGCTCTGCCAGCGGTGGCGCAGTTTGGTGACGAGGGCGCGGCCAACCACACGCGCTTCTGCAAAAGCTACGGTGAGGCCGGCGTAGAGTTCTTCGTGTTTGGTCGCAGCGCTTTCGATAGCCGCTTCCCGGCACCGCAGCGTTACCCGGCGCGGCAAACCCTGGAAGCCAGCCAGGCGGTCGCTCGCCTGCACGGCCTGGGTGAGGCTGGCGTGGTCTACGCCCAGCAGAACCCTGCAGTGATCGATCAGGGCGTGTTCCACAACGACGTGATCGCGGTGGGCAACGGCGAAGTGCTGTTCCACCACGAAGACGCCTTCCTCGACACCGAGAAGGTGTTGGCCGAGCTGCACGACAAGCTCGGCCGTCGCGGCGGGCGCTTCAGCGCGGTTTGCGTGCCGCGCGATGCGGTCAGCGTCGAAGACGCGGTGAAGTCCTACCTGTTCAACAGCCAACTGCTGTCGCAGGCCGACGGTTCGATGTTGCTGATCGTGCCGGAAGAGTGCCGCAACAACGAGCGTGTCTGGCAATACCTGTCGCGCCTGACCGCCGAAGACGGCCCGATTCGCGAAGTGAAGGTATTCGATCTCAAGCAGAGCATGCAGAACGGCGGTGGCCCGGCCTGCCTGCGCTTGCGGGTGGCGCTCAACGAGGGCGAGCTGAACGCGGTGAATTCCGCGGTGATCATGACCCCGTCGCTGTACGACACCCTCAACGTCTGGGTCGACAAGCACTATCGCGATCGTTTGGCCGAGGCCGACCTGGTCGACCCGCAATTGTTGGTCGAATGTCGTTCGGCATTGGATGAACTGACGCAGATCCTTAAACTAGGCTCGGTTTATCCATTCCAGATCAATTAAGAGTCCTGCAACCATGTCCGATAGCCTGCAACTGATACTCGAAGACACCGACGGCACACAGCTGGAAACCACCTGCACCCGCTTTGCCGTGATCTGGCAGGGCAAGGAGGTCTGGATTCAGCAAGATGGTCGCGGCCAACTGATCATCGGGGTGGATGTCGAGGAAGGCGACGCCGAGTACGCCAACCTGTTGCTGCGCCCGCTGGCGACCAACTTGGTCAGCCTGGAGCTGGAGATGGAGCCGGCGGAAGTCGATGACGAGCACGTGCATGGTCCAGATTGCGGCCATGATCACTAACTCGCTTGGATCGTGAACAGCCTCTAAGAAGTAAGTATTGGGAATCACCACATGTTAGCCCTCGGTAAGTTGCTTGAACTGACCCTGGCTGGCCACGAGCCCGCCGCAAAGATTCAGCTGACCGCCGAGGGCGCGCGTTTGCGCTGGCTGGCCGAAGGTGCGTTGGAAGTGACGCCGCCCGGCTCGGATGACAGTGGCTTGGATTTGTTGCTGTCGGCCGGTGTTCACGGTAACGAAACCGCGCCGATCGAACTGCTCGACCGCCTGCTGCAAGGCATTGCCCGCGGCACCTTGAAGCCACGTGCGCGCATTTTGTTCTTGCTCGGCAACCCCGAGGCCATGCGGCGTGGCGAGCGCTATATCGAGCAGGATATCAATCGTCTGTTCAATGGCCGGCATGAACTATCCAGTGGCTTCGAGGCTCTGCGGGCGGGCGAGTTGGAGCGCCTGAGCGCGGCGTTCTTCAGTAAGCCACAACGCAGTCGCCTGCATTACGACCTGCACACCGCCATCCGTGGCTCGAAAATCGAGCAGTTCGCCCTTTATCCCTGGCGTGAGGGCTGCATCCATTCGCGTCTGGAGTTGGCTCGCCTGCAGGCTGCCGGGATTGCTGCGGTGCTGTTGCAGAGCAAGGGCTCGATTACCTTCAGTTCCTACACCTATGCCCAGCTGAATGCCGAAGCCTTCACGTTGGAGCTGGGTAAGGCTCGACCGTTCGGGCAGAACCAGCAGGTCAACCTCGATCGTTTGGAAGCGCGCTTGCAATGCCTGATCGAAGGCCGCGAACCGCAGGTGGAGGCGGGTGCTTTGGAGGGTTTGCAGCTGTTTTCGGTGGCCCGCGAGGTCATCAAACACAGCGATGCGTTTACCTTGCATCTGCCGGCGGATATCGAGAACTTCAGTGAGTTGCCAGTGGGCTATTTGCTGGCCGAGGACATCGCCGGCACTCGCTGGACCGTGGAGGAAGAGGGCGCACGCATCATCTTCCCCAATCCGAAAGTGAAGAATGGCCTGCGCGCCGCCATTCTGGTGGTTCCGGCTAGCGCCGATAGCGTGGCGTAGGCTGGGTTAGCGGCGTAAGCAAATCCGCAACAACCCACGCGATTGCAAACGCCGCGTAACCCAGCATTGCGATGGCATTGGCGCTGGCGTATCGCTGGGTTACGGCGCGTCAGAGATTGCCGCACTGCTACGAGCCGGGGCGCGCCTAACCCAGCCTACCCTTGTTTGTCCTCTTGGGGCGCTTTAGCATCGGGCTTTTCGCCCATTCAGGAGCCTGGCCCATGTCTGTTATCGATCTGCGCAGCGACACCGTCACCCAGCCCACCGCTGGTATGCGTGAGGCAATGCTGCGCGCGGAGGTCGGTGACGATGTTTATGGCGAGGATCCGACGGTCAACCACCTGGAGCAGCACTTAGCCAACCGCCTGGGCTTCGCTGAGGGTCTGTTCGTGCCCAGTGGCACCATGAGTAACCTGCTCGGGCTGATGGCGCACTGCGAACGCGGTGACGAATACATCGTCGGGCAGGAAGCGCATACCTATAAATATGAGGGTGGCGGCGCGGCGGTGCTCGGTTCGATCCAGCCGCAGCCGTTGGCAGTCGAGGCCGATGGCACGCTCGATCTGGCCCGGGTGGCGGCGGCGATCAAACCGGACGACTTCCATTTCGCCCGCACCCGCTTGTTAGCGCTGGAAAACACCATGCAGAGCAAGGTGCTGCCGTTGACGTACCTGGCCGCCGCACGGCAGCTCACGCATGAGTATGGCTTGGCGTTGCACCTGGACGGTGCCCGTCTGTACAACGCGGCAGTCAAGCTGGGGGTGGATGCGCGGGAGATCACTCAGCACTTCGATTCGGTCTCGGTCTGCCTTTCCAAGGGGCTCGGGGCGCCAATCGGTTCGGTGCTCTGCGGTAGCGCGGAGCTGATCGGCAAGGCTCGGCGGTTGCGCAAAATGGTCGGTGGCGGCATGCGCCAAGCCGGGATTCTAGCGGCGGCGGGGCTGTACGCGTTGCAGCATCAAGTCGAGCGCCTGGCTGAAGATCACGCCAACGCCGCATTGCTGGCTGAAGGGTTGCGTGAGTTGGGCTATACAGTCGAGCCGGTGCAGACCAACATGGTCTATATGCCGATGGGCCAGCAGGCGCGTGCGCTGCAGGCTTTCGTGGCTGAGCGCGGGATAAAAGTGAGCGCGGCAGCTCGTCTGCGCTTGGTCACACACCTGGATGTGTCGGCCGCAGACATCCAGCGGGTGATCGAGAGCTTTGCCGCTTTTCGCCACGTCTGAGTCGTGCAAGTGGTCATATAGGTGATTTCTCACCGATAAAGGCACTACCCGTAAGCCGCAGGGCCGATATAATGCGGCCCTTTGCCGGCGATTCGCACGGCAGTTGCAAAACTACGGCGCTCGACGATGTTGCGCTGAAAGCAGGCAAAAAATGCTCGTTTACACCACGTAAACGGCCTTTTTCGCCGGCTTTCCCGCCCCGCATGGCTGTGGAAAGTGCGCTAAGCCCGTCTGGAACGGGCTGGGTCCTTACCTAGTTCTTCGCTCGTGACGTTTTGCAATTACCTTTGTGGCCGCATTTCCCGTGGAAGAACCTATGAAAAGCGCAGAAATCCGTGAAGCCTTCCTCCGCTTCTTCGAAGAGCAGGGTCACACTCGTGTCGCCTCCAGCTCTCTGATCCCGGGCAACGACCCGACCCTGCTGTTCACCAACGCGGGGATGAACCAGTTCAAGGACTGCTTCCTGGGCCAGGAAAAGCGCGCTTATACCCGCGCCGTCAGCAGCCAGAAGTGCGTCCGCGCCGGCGGTAAGCATAACGACCTGGAAAACGTCGGTTACACCGCACGCCATCACACCTTCTTCGAAATGCTGGGTAACTTCAGCTTCGGTGACTACTTCAAGCGCGATGCGATCAACTACGCCTGGCAGTTCCTGACCTCGGACAAGTGGCTGAACCTGCCGAAGGACAAGCTTTGGGTCACCGTCTACGCCAGCGATGACGAGGCGTACGACATCTGGACCAAGGAAGTCGGCGTACCGGCCGAGCGCATGGTGCGGATCGGCGACAACAAAGGCGCGCCTTACGCCTCCGACAACTTCTGGACCATGGGCGATACCGGCCCGTGTGGCCCATGCACCGAGATTTTTTACGATCACGGCGCCGACATCTGGGGCGGCCCACCCGGCTCGCCGGAAGAAGACGGCGATCGTTATATCGAGATCTGGAACAACGTCTTCATGCAGTTCAACCGCACCGCCGACGGCGTGCTGCACCCGCTCCCGGCGCCGTCGGTCGATACCGGCATGGGCCTGGAGCGGATCAGTGCCGTGCTGCAGCATGTGCACTCGAACTACGAGATCGACCTGTTCCAAAGCCTGCTGGCCGCTTGCGCCAAGGCCATCGGCTGCAGCAACGACGACCAGCCGTCGTTGAAGGTAGTGGCTGACCACATTCGCTCCTGCGGCTTCCTGATCGCCGACGGCGTGACGCCGTCCAACGAAGGCCGCGGTTATGTGCTGCGCCGCATCATTCGTCGCGCCTGCCGCCACGGCAACAAGCTGGGCGCCAAGGGCAGCTTCTTCTACCAGATCGTCGCCGCGCTGGTGTCCGAGATGGGCGAGGCTTTCCCTGAGCTGAAACAGCAGCAGGCGCATATCGAGCGTGTGCTGAAAACCGAGGAAGAGCAGTTCGCCAAGACCCTGGAGCAGGGGCTGAAGATCCTCGAGCTGGATCTGGTCGGCCTGAAGGGCAAGATGATCCCCGGCGAGACCCTGTTCAAGCTCTACGACACCTACGGCTTCCCGGTCGATCTGACCGCCGATATCGCCCGCGAGCGCGGCCTGAGCATCGACGAAGCCGGCTTCGAGCGTGAAATGGAAGGTCAGCGCGTGCGTGCCCGCTCGGCCAGCTCGTTCGGCATGGATTACAACAGCCTGGTCAAAGTGGACAGCGATACCCAGTTTCTCGGCTATGCCGGCACCTCGGGCGGTGGTCGGATCATTGCGCTGTTTCAGGACGGTCAGGCCGTCGAGCGGATCAATGAAGGCGAGGAGGGCGTGGTCGTCCTCGATCAGACGCCGTTCTACGCCGAGTCTGGCGGCCAGGTCGGCGACTGCGGTTATCTGGAAGGTAGCGGCGTGCGTTTCGACGTGCGCGACACCACCAAGGCCGGCGGCGCCTTCCTGCACCATGGCATCGTCGCCCAGGGCAGTCTGAGCCTCGGCGCCGAGGTCGCGGCCGAGGTTGACGCCAACGTGCGTCAGGCCACCGCGTTGAACCACTCCGCCACCCACCTGCTGCATGCCGCGCTGCGCCAGGTGCTTGGCGAGCACGTTCAGCAGAAGGGTTCGTTGGTCGACAGCCAGCGCCTGCGCTTCGACTTCAGCCACTTCGAGGCGATCAAGCCCGAGCAGTTGAAAGCACTGGAAGACATCGTCAACGCCGAGGTTCGCAAGAACTCCAAGGTCGAGACCGAAGAAACCGACATCGAAACCGCTAAAACCAAGGGCGCGATGGCCTTGTTCGGTGAGAAGTACGGCGACAATGTGCGTGTGCTGACCATGGGCGGCGGTTTCTCCGTCGAGCTGTGCGGTGGTACCCACGTCTCCCGTACCGGCGATATCGCCCTGTTCAAGATCACCAGCGAAGGTGGTGTGGCGGCGGGCGTGCGGCGCATCGAAGCGGTCACTGGCGCAGCTGCACTGGCCTACCTGAATGGTGCCGAAGAGCAACTGAAAGAAGCCGCGGTGCTGGTCAAGGGCAGTCGAGACAACCTGATGGACAAGTTGATCGGCCTGGTCGAGCGCAATCGTCAGCTGGAAAAAGAGCTGGAGCAGCTGAAGGCCAAGGCCGCCAGTGCTGCGGGTGATGACCTGTCCGGTTCGGCGGTCGAGGTCAACGGGGTGAAAGTCCTGGCTGCGCGTTTGGATGGTCTAGACGGTAAGGCGCTGCTGGCGCTGGTCGATCAACTGAAGAACAAACTTGGTCGGGCGGTGATCCTGCTCGGCGGTGTGTTGGATGACAAGGTCGTGCTGGTCGCCGGCGTCACTCAGGACCTGACCGCCCAATTGAAGGCCGGTGAGCTGATGAAACAGGCAGCAGCAGCGGTCGGCGGTAAAGGCGGTGGTCGTCCGGATATGGCGCAGGGTGGCGGTGTCGATGCCGCGGCGCTGGATGCTGCACTGGCGCTGACCGTGCCTTTCGTCGAGCAAGGTCTTTAACGCTTGGCTCAAGTTGCCCGCCCGCCGCCCGGCGGGCCTTGGCGATGGGTTGAGTTGAATGTTTAATGGGCGCCCTTCACGGGCTGAGGCGGCTTTGAAATGGCTTTGATCGTACAGAAGTTTGGGGGCACCTCCGTCGGCACTGTCGAGCGTATCGAGCAGGTGGCCGAGAAGGTCAAAAAATTCCGCGAAGCGGGCGATGACTTGGTGATTGTGTTATCCGCCATGAGTGGCGAGACCAACCGCCTGATCGACCTGGCCAAGCAGATCAGCGACCAACCGGTACCGCGTGAGCTGGACGTGATGGTTTCTACCGGTGAGCAGGTAACCATTGCCCTGCTGGCCATGGCGCTGATCAAGCGTGGCGTGCCGGCGGTGTCGTATACCGGCAACCAGGTACGCATTCTGACGGACAGCGCGCACAACAAGGCGCGTATCCTACAAATCGATGACCAGAAAATTCGTGCTGACCTCAAGGCCGGCCGTGTGGTGGTAGTCGCGGGTTTCCAGGGCGTGGATGAGCACGGCAATATCACTACGCTCGGGCGTGGTGGTTCTGACACCACGGGCGTGGCCCTGGCTGCCGCACTGAAGGCCGATGAGTGCCAGATCTATACCGACGTCGACGGCGTCTACACTACGGATCCGCGCGTGGTGCCGCAGGCCCAGCGCCTGGACAAGATCACCTTCGAGGAAATGCTGGAAATGGCCAGCCTCGGCTCCAAGGTGCTGCAAATCCGCTCGGTGGAGTTCGCCGGCAAGTACAACGTCCCGCTGCGCGTGCTGCACAGCTTCCAAGAGGGGCCGGGCACCCTCATTACTATTGATGAAGAGGAATCCATGGAACAGCCGATCATCTCCGGTATCGCCTTCAACCGCGACGAAGCCAAGCTGACCATCCGTGGCGTGCCGGATATTCCTGGCGTGGCCTTCAAGATCCTCGGCCCGATCAGTGCCGCAAATATCGAAGTGGACATGATCGTGCAGAATGTCGCGCACGATAACACCACCGACTTCACCTTCACTGTTCACCGCAATGACTACCAGAACGCCCAGCAGGTACTCGAGCAGACCGCTCGTGAGATCAATGCGCGGGAAGTCAGCGGCGATCTGAAGATTGCCAAGGTCTCCATCGTCGGCGTCGGTATGCGCTCCCATGCGGGCGTGGCCAGTCGTATGTTCGAAGCCTTGGCCAAGGAGAGTATTAATATCCAGATGATCTCGACCTCGGAAATCAAAGTGTCGGTGGTGATCGAAGAGAAATACCTGGAGCTGGCCGTGCGTGCGTTGCACACAGCTTTCGAATTGGACGCTCCGGCCCGACAGGGCGAGTGAGGCGTTGCCCGAAAGGCGCGGTTGATCCCGCGCCTTTCGTCATTTTGGCGGATGTGGTGGAGCTTTCTTTCTGCCTACACTAGTCAATACTTGGGTGGAGGTCTCCGCTGCTTGAGAGTCATGGGGGCTGCCACCATTTTAATTTTGCAGACTGTTTGTTGTCCTGAACTGTAATCCGTGAGGAGAAAGGGAATGCTGATTCTGACTCGCCGGGTCGGAGAGACCCTGATGGTGGGTGACGATGTCACCGTCACCGTGTTGGGTGTGAAAGGTAATCAGGTGCGCATTGGCGTTAACGCGCCCAAGGAAGTTGCTGTGCACCGTGAGGAAATCTACCAGCGCATCCAGAAAGAGAAAGACCAAGAACCAAGCCACTAATTTTTATCAATTTTTGGCTTTGCAAACGGGGCAAAGATGGATATCATGCGCCCCGTGTTGCGGAGAGGTGGCCGAGTGGCCGAAGGCGCTCCCCTGCTAAGGGAGTACATCTCAAAAGGGTGTCGGGGGTTCGAATCCCCCCTTCTCCGCCATTATTTCTAACGAAGTTGATGTGTTGAGTTTTACGGTAAGTCGTTGGAATTACTGGAAAAATTAGTTGACCATCAGATTCGAAGCTTTATAATTCGCGTCACCAAAGCACTCATAGCTCAGCTGGATAGAGTACTCGGCTACGAACCGAGCGGTCGGAGGTTCGAATCCTCCTGAGTGCACCATATTCAAAGAGTGGTTTACAGCAATGTAAGCCATTTTGTTTTAACCAGAGCCGCGCTTCGGCAGTCTCTGGATGTTGTAAAAATGCACTCATAGCTCAGCTGGATAGAGTACTCGGCTACGAACCGAGCGGTCGGAGGTTCGAATCCTCCTGAGTGCACCATATCGAAAGGGCCTGCAGTGATGCAGGCCCTTTTTATTTGTCTAGCGTTTGCCGCGGACGCAGCCATTCTCGTCGAAGCTGACCTGGCGACTGCGGCCTTCATTGTCGCGGTATTGATAGCGCATCTGGCCATTCTGGCTGCTGATCTTGTCCGGTTTGCCCAGGGTGCTCTCTACATCCGCGCGAGTCATGCCGGCGCGCACTTCCTTCTGAATCATCGCTGCTCGGCGGGCGCTGCCCGTGACACGGTTGCCACAGCCGTCCTGTTGCTCGCCGACCACCACCAGTTCGCTGGCCTTTGCTTTTTTACTGGTTTTGCTTGAGCGCGCGCCTTTGGCGGTTTTCGCTAAAGGCACGGGTTTGTCGTTGCCTGGTGTTGGATTGTCGGCGTTTTGCAGTTGCTGCGCCTGCTCCGTTGGGCAGCCTTGCAGGGTGAAGGTGACATGGCCGTTGGCGTCTTCGCAGCGGAACACGGTCGAGGCCAGCAGTAGCGGGGAAGGGCAAAGCAAAAAAGCGCAGGATACTGCGCGTAGCAGCCTATGCATGGGGACGTCCTCCTTGACGGTCGCCGAGCAAGCTTAACGCGTGCTTTTTCTCTCGTCAGTAGTGCCCTGTTGAAAGTGCTCTACGTCGCAGTTAGAGAATTCAGGCAAGGCCGAGATTTGTGATGCAAGCGCTTGTTCTTGCCTAGATTTTGTAACGTGCAAAGCCATTGAGCAGTGTTATCATTTCTCCTGTCAGCCCCGCCGGGGCTTATGGAATACCACCATGGACTTACCCAGTAGTAACTCAGAACCTCGATTGTCCAATCATGAACTGACGGATTGATCCCTTTTGGCGTGCCCTGCCGCTGGGGGTGGAGTGCGCTATGACTGAAGTAGAAGCAAAAAAACCGCAAGAAAGCCTGCAGGACCGCCTGGCTCAGGTAGTTGAACTGCTGCATCGCCACAAACTGGTCGAAGACCTGACGCATCGTCAGGAAGGCCAGCACCGGGATCTCGTAGAAAACCTGGTTCACCGGCAGAATCTCGCTGAGCTGCAGCGCAAGCTCGATGACGTGCACTCTGCCGACGTCGCCCATATCCTCGAAGCCTTGCCGCTAGCTGACCGCCTGACCGTCTGGCAGTTGGTCAAGGCTGAGCGCGATGGCGACATCCTCCTCGAAGTTTCGGATTCGGTGCGAGAAACGCTGATCGCCGACATGGACGATCACGAGATCCTGGCGGCTGCCAGGGAGATGGACGCCGATGAGTTGGCTGACCTGGCGCCTGAGCTGCCACGCGACGTAGTCCACGAACTGATGGAAACGCTCGACGCGCAACAGCGCGAGCGTGTGCGTTCGGCTTTGTCCTACGAAGAGGATCAGGTCGGCGCCCTGATGGACTTCGAGATGGTCACCATCCGCGAGGATGTCAGCCTGGAAGTGGTACTGCGTTACCTGCGTCGTTTGAAAGAGTTGCCGGGGCATACCGATAAGCTGTTCGTGGTTGATTACGACGGTGTGTTGAAAGGCGTGTTGCCAGTCAAGCGCCTGCTGGTCAATGACCCGGAGAAGCAGGTAGCCGAAGTAATGGCCGACGATCCGGTGAGTTTCCATCCGGATGAGGACGCCTACGACGCCGCCCAGGCTTTCGAGCGTTATGACTTGATTTCCGCCCCGGTGGTGGACAAGAACGGCAAGCTGATCGGTCGTCTGACCATCGACGAAATGGTCGACTTGATCCGTGAGGAAAGTGAAGCCGAAGTGCTGAACATGGCAGGTCTGCGCGAAGAAGAAGACATCTTCGCCTCGGTGTGGAAATCGCTGCGTAACCGTTGGGCCTGGCTGGCGATCAACCTGATCACCGCCTTTATCGCTTCGCGCGTGATTGGCCTGTTCGAGGGCTCGATCGAGAAGCTGGTGGCATTGGCCGCGCTGATGCCCATCGTTGCGGGTATCGGCGGTAACTCCGGGAACCAGACGATCACCATGATCGTGCGGGCGATGGCGCTGGATCAGGTGAGTACCGGTAATACCTCGCGTTTGATGCGCAAAGAACTGGCGGTGTCGTTGTTCAATGGCGTGGTCTGGGGTGGGGTGATCGGGGTTGTCGCTTACATGCTTTATGGCAGCTGGTCGCTGGGTTTGGTCATGACTGGGGCAATGACGCTCAATCTGCTTCTGGCGGCGTTGATGGGTGTATTGATCCCTATGACCCTGGTGCGCATGGGGCGCGATCCGGCTTTGGGGTCCAGTGTAATGATTACCGCGGTGACCGATAGCGGTGGTTTCTTCATTTTCCTTGGGCTGGCGACACTATTCTTGCTCTAAGTCGTCGCCTATAAAAAAACCGCCTCCTGGGGCGGTTTTTTTATAGGCGACGGTTGGCGGAGAAGCAAAAAGCCAGCATTACGCTGGCTTTTTGCTTCGAGGAGCTTTTAAGCCCCTTCGGCGCTTAGTTCTGCATCATGGGCGATCAGGGCAACCAGCGCATTTTGCTGGCGTCGCGACAGTTGCCGGAAACGTTGCAGCAGCTCGCGCTCATGCAATGACAGTTCGGGTCTGTCCAAGCGCATGCTTAGGTCATCATCAAGCGAGCCTTCCTGAAGCATGCTCTGCTCAAGGCGCGCAATGATCTCGGAATTCATGCTGCGATGGTGGTTGCGTGCGACATCGGCGATGCGCTCACGCATGCCATCGGGCAAGCGGACGACGAACTTGTCAGCCGTACGGCTGGAGTAAATAGCCTGTTTCATAGGGCGCATACTTTTAAACCGGTTAGTTCAGGGGAACGATGCTGGCAATGAGCCGCATGATTGTCACCGGTTTGACCATCATTAGCACTAGCCGTTCAACCAGGATCGCAATTTGCGTCTCGCGACCTTGCGGCCACTGCAGCGGTTAATTGACGCCAATTATGTGTCGTATTTTGGTCGGGGTACAGGCTTTTTGCCAGCACCGGTTGTCAGAAATGCGTATTGCTGGGCAAAACGACCGTTCCAGGGCGGCTGCAGCATTAAAATTTAAACTGATTGTCACCTAAGCGTCACGCCCGATTAACGGAGCTGACACAGGCTTTGTCTATCTTGGTCTACACCAGATGGCGGCCAGTAGTCGTCCAGCAACCGTTAATGAGAGGGCAAGCCCATGAACGCAGTGATCCGTGTTGAGCGCTTGAACAAGACGTTCGGCCGTAAGCAGGCGCTGTACGACTTGGCGTTGTCTGTACAACCGGGCGAGATGGTCGCGCTGATCGGTGCCTCTGGCTCCGGCAAATCTACGTTGTTGCGGCACCTGGCGGGCCTGGCCTGCTGTGATCGCAGCGCTGGCGGCAGCATTCAGGTGCTGGGCCGCGAAGTACAGGCGCAAGGTCGCTTGAATGGTGAAGTGCGGCGGTTGCGCGCTGACATCGGCTACATCTTCCAGCAGTTCAATCTGGTCGCTCGCTTGAGCGTTCTGGACAACGTGCTGCTCGGCGGCCTCGGCCGCATGCCACGCTGGCGCGGCACCTTAGGGATGTTCAGTGCTGAAGAAAAGCAGCGTGCCATGGAGGCCCTGGAGCGCGTCGGTCTGGCTGACCTGGCGGCGCAGCGTGCTTCCACGCTGTCCGGCGGACAGCAGCAACGCGTGGCCATCGCCCGGGCGCTGACGCAACGAGCCGAAGTGATTCTGGCCGATGAGCCGATTGCCTCGCTCGACCCTGAGTCCGCGCGCAAGGTCATGGAAATCCTCGCCGACATCAATCGCCGCGATGGCAAGACCGTGGTGGTCACCCTGCATCAAGTGGATTACGCCGTGCGCTATTGCCGTCGGGCCGTGGCGCTGAAAGGCGGGCGTATCCATTTCGATGGCCCCACCGAGGGCCTCAGCCCGAACTTCCTCAATGACCTGTACGGCGCCGACCTCGACGCCAGCCTGCTGTTTTCCGACAAGGCCCACCGCCCGCATCTCGTGCAGGAACTGCCGCTGGCCTTGGCCAAAGCCTGATTCATCGCGCCTCCCAATTCACCGCGTCTGCCACCAACCCCCACCCGTAACAGGAGAGTTTTCCATGTTCAAACGCATCGGCCGTGTTTTCGCCGCCTCCGCGCTGTTAACCGGCTCCCTCTTGGGCGCTGCTCAGGCCGCTGATCAGCAGGCAATCAATTTCGGCATCATCTCCACCGAGTCATCGCAAAACCTGAAGACCCTTTGGGATCCCTTCCTCGCCGACATGTCCAAGCAGACCGGGCTGAAGATCAATGCCTTCTTCGCGCCGGACTACGCCGGGATCATCCAGGGCATGCGTTTCGACAAAGTCGACATCGCCTGGTACGGCAACAAGGCCGCCATGGAGGCGGTGGATCGCGCCAATGGCGAGATCTTCGCCCAGACCGTCGCGGCCAATGGCACCCAGGGCTACTACAGCTTGATGGTTGCGCGCAAAGACAGCCCGATCAATTCGATCGAGGACATGCTCAAGAACGCGAAAACCCTGACTTTCGCCAACGGTGACCCCAACTCCACCTCGGGCTACCTGGTGCCCGGCTATTACGTGTTCGCCAAGCACAATGTCGACGCCAACAAGATCTTCAAGCGCGCGCTGAACGGCAGTCATGAAGTGAACGCCTTGTCGGTAGCCAACAAACAAGTCGATGTCGGCACCTTTAACAGTGAAGGCATGGAGCGTCTGCAAGTGACCGCTCCGGACAAGGCTGCCCAGTTGAAAGTGATCTGGACTTCGCCGCTGATCCCAGCCGACCCAATTGTTTGGCGCAAGAATCTGGCTGACGCTGACAAGACCAAGCTGCGCGAGTTCTTCATGAGCTATGGCGCCAACCCGCAAGAGCTGAAAGTGCTGGAAGGCCTGCAATGGGGCAAGTTCCGCGCCTCCAACGACGACCAGTTGCTGCCGATCCGCCAGCTTGAGCTGTTCAAGAAACGTACTGAGGTGGCGAACAACGACAAGTTGTCCGCCGCGGACAAACAGGCACAACTTCAGGCCCTGGATGTCGAGTTGGTAAAGCTTGAGAAACGCCTTGCCGAGCTGGAGAAGAGCAGCGCTGTTAACGCTGGTTGATCTGATCGAGCGCGGCGCCTGGCGCCGCGCTTACCTTGCCGTTCTTGAGAGTTGTTTATGACCACCCTGACTTCCTCGACCTCCGTTGTAGCGACTGGCAAGCGTTCCTGGCTGAACGTGCTTGGCTGGGGGTTGCTCCTGGCTATGCTGGCTTGGTCTTGGCACGGCGCCGAGATGAATCCGCTGGCACTGATCCGTGACTCGGGAAATATGGCGACCTTCGCCGCCGACTTTTTCCCGCCAGACTTCAGCAATTGGGAGCTGTACCTGAAGGAGATGGTCACCACCGTACACATCGCCATTTGGGGCACGGTGCTGGCGATTATCTGTGCGATTCCGCTGGGCATTCTCTGTTCTGAAAATATCGTGCCCTGGTGGGTCTACCAGCCGGTGCGTCGGGTGATGGATGCCTGCCGTTCGATCAATGAAATGGTCTTCGCCATGCTGTTCGTGGTGGCGGTCGGTCTGGGCCCGTTTGCCGGTGTATTGGCGCTGTTCATCAGCACCACCGGGGTGCTCGCCAAGCTGTTTGCCGAGGCGGTCGAAGCTTCCGATCCCGGCCCGGTCGAGGGGGTGCGCGCCACCGGTGCCAGCGCCCTGCAGGAAGTGATCTTCGGGGTGATCCCGCAGGTTCTGCCGCTGTGGATTTCCTACTCGTTGTACCGCTTCGAATCCAACGTCCGCTCGGCCACGGTGGTCGGCATGGTCGGCGCCGGTGGTATCGGCGTGATCCTCTGGGAGGCGATTCGCGGCTTCCAGTTCGGCCAAACCTGCGCCGTGCTGCTGGTGATCATTGTGGTGGTGAGCTTGATCGACATCCTCTCGCAGCGCCTGCGCAAGCTGTTTATCTGAAGTAGAGGAGGTCGCGCTACGCACCTTCGCTCACGCTTTTTAGCCTTTCCTGCGCTCTGGCCGACGGCCCGGTGGAGCTGTGCTTGTCCACTCGCCGCGCCAAGTGCTTTCAGTATCAGATGGCCCCATGAAGGAGACAGACATGAATGCCAGCTCCGCTAGCTCCGTTTCGGCAATCACAGCGCGGCAGCGCTGGATGGGTGTACTCGCCCGTGCCGGCGGCGATCTGCACAGCTTCGAGCCGGTCTTGAAGGACGCCGACTACCGCCTGATCCGCGCTCCGGAAGTCGGCATGACCCTGGTACGCGGGCGCATGGGCGGCACCGGCAGCGCCTTCAACCTCGGTGAAATGAGCGTGACCCGTTGTGTAGTGCGCCTGGCCGACGGCCGTACCGGCTACAGCTATGTGGCCGGCCGCGACAAGCGCCACGCCGAGCTGGCCGCCCTGGCGGATGCGCACCTGCAAGGCAGCCAGCAACAACACTGGCTGCAACAATTGATTGAGCCCCTGGCCCAGGCGCAGGCCGCTCGTCGTACTGCGCAGGCTGCCGAAATCGCGACGACCAAGGTGGAGTTCTTCACCTTACTGCGAGGAGAAGACTGATGCTTCCGGTGCCCACCTCTGAATGGCTACAACCGGCGTTCAATGACCCGCTGCTCGACGCCCAACGCAGCTTCCGCGCGGCGCTCAAGGCCCTGGCGGAACCCGGCACGCTGCAGCAGTTGGACCGCGCCTTGCCGCTGGACCTGCTGCAACCGGCGACCTATGCCCTGTGTCTGTCCTTTCTCGATGCCGACACGCCGTTGTGGCTGGCGCCGGCGTTCGACAGCCCGGCGATCCGCGCCAATCTGGCTTTTCACTGTGGTTGTCCGATCGTTGCCGCGCGTGAGGACGCCTTGTTCGCGCTGTTGGATGAGCGCGAATTGCACGATCTGTCCGCGTTCGACAACGGCAGCGACCGTTACCCGGATCAGTCCTGCACCTTGCTGATCCAGCTAAGTGCGCTGGACGGTGGCCGGGCGCTGAGCTGGCAAGGGCCGGGGATTCATGATTCGCGCAGTGTGGCCTTGCCGCTGGCGTTCGACTTCTGGCGTGAACGTGCTGCCCGCAATGCCTTTCCGCGTGGCCTCGATGCATTTTTCGCCGCCGAGCACAGGTCATTGGCTGCCGCGCAGACCGCCGTGTCGCCGATTAAAAACCGAGGAGCTGCCTGATGTACGTTGCCGCAAAGGTGGCGTAGCGCCACTCACCAATGCCACCAGCTACTGCCAACAAACGTCCGGCGCGACCCCATTCCCGAGTTGAAGCGTCGCGCCCAATTCCCAACAAAGCCGCCTGTCCGTCCGCCCGGTGATGACCGAGGGCTCGTGTCACGACGAAGAATTGCCGCCTCGACTCAAGCAAGCTGCCGGCGACTCTGACGGAAGCAGATCTTCCTGCGCGGCTATCGCACCACTTCTGCCGCGCTTTGCCGCCAGCCTCGTTGGAAACCACGGCATGCAGCTGAGCCGGCGATTTCACGCGACATCACAGGATTTACCTGGCGGCTCAAGCTGCTTGGCCCGACCTTCGACTACACCCGATAGCTACTGCTGACTTTGCCCTGCTGCCGAGGCACTGAAACCGGTCCGACCGCAGGTGTCGAAGGCGTGCAACCTGGACGCCGGCCACGGGGCCGACGCTCGACCGACGAAGGGCTGATCGCCTGGAAGCGCCATCACCGCGCAAAGCCCTGCGATGCCGAACACCGCGACGCCCGCCTGACTCCCCGAGCAAACCTGCCCAGCGCCTGCAAGCCTTAGCGCGCGCGACGAGGCTTCCTGGCTGGCGCTGAGTTACCTGACCCAGCGCCCGCCTGTACCGGGCCAGCCACCCGTTCGCTGGGGAAATCCGCATCAGGCACCGTTAGATGGGTTGTGGATCGAGCCGCAAGAGCTGGTTTTTGTGCCGTGCCGCTCGGGGACATCGGAGCTGACCGAAGTGCGAGCATAGGTCAACATTCGTCGGTAGCAAACCGCGCAGCGCAAACGCAATTTCACCCGTGGCGACGTTCTGGCTTCGTACGCGCAGCGCAGAGGCCATGGGCATGCGCCCTGGATCAATCGTGCGCTGGGGCCGGGCGAGGTACGCGCGAAGGAGGTGGATCGCCGGCGCAACAGGCCAAGATTCGTGCTGCATGCACTGCACAACTCCCGAGGCGCAGCGCTTCGTCTCTGCACCTGAAATTGCCGCATTACCGACTTCCAGTCGAAGCTGAGCTGATCCGCAAGTTGCGTCGCAGCAGGCCGAAAGCCGCAAGCTGGAGACGCACGGCAGATAACCCGGCCCGTCGCTCAGGAGAACCGCGCCATGAATCGCCGTCGCCCCCCCCAGCCGTGCCCATCCGAAGCTCACAGCGCGAGCCAGGTTACAACTTCCGCTTATCTGATGGCAGACCAAACGCATATCCGCGTGGCTTGTCTCAACGCCTGGCCATCCCCGGTCTATCAGTGCCCTTCCGCGGCCGCGAAAATGGCCGCTGCCCTATGTTGGGCGCACCGCGCATGCAGTACCCGCGATCCTCGGCGCGAGGATTGCTCCAAATCATGACAGGGCGCCCGACACCACCACCCACGCGTCCATCCAGCCCGCTTCTTCGCCCGTCCGCCGCATCCAGACCTGCCAGCGCACGGCGGAGCGACCGGTGATCCCAGACCCCGTCACCGCATCCCGAACACGCCGCTAAACGCCGAGCAGCATTCTTCTACAGTGCCGATCCCAGAGCCGCTGCCTTTATCGAACCCCGGAAAAACGAGACACGGACCAATGCACGCGCCTATAAACGACTACGGTGTATGCATTTGAAGCTCTAACGAGGACAGCGGCACCTTCGCGCCACATCTCGCCACCACTACGCCTTACGTGACGTTGCGGCCACCCGTGATCTGGACCCGTCGCACCGATCCCAAATTCACAACCCGAAACTCGATAGTGAGCCCCGGCGCTGAGCTCTTCGGCCCGCCGGTCCGAGAAGCGTTCTGTACCGCAGTGCCAACCGTACACCCGGGGGCAGCCCCTGAGCTTCGAGATCACCCGTTCAGACCAGCAGGGCAGGAGAACTGCCGATTTGCGGCAGCCACGAATTCCTTACCTCGACGAGCTATCGTCGACGACGCCGGCGCAAGCCAGTCGTCTGCGCCGATTACCGACTACTGCGCGCAACGTTGTGGCTCATCCCTGAAAATGCAGAGGCCGGCCGATGAGTGCTCCCTGGAAAGCCAAAGTCCACGCGGCAAACGCCGCCAGCGGAACGCGTCGAACCGCTGTTGTCAGTGCGTGACCTGACCCGCTTGTATGGCCCGGAGAAGGGCTGCCAGGCGGTCTCATTCGATCTCTATCCCGGCGAGGTATTGGGCATCGTCGGCGAGTCCGGCTCGGGCAAGTCGACCTTGCTGTCGCTGCTCTCCGGGCGCTGCCCGCCGGATCGCGGGGTAGTCAACTATCGCGGCAAGGGTGACGTCTGGCTCGACCTCTACCAATCCAGCGAAGCCGAGCGCCGTACCTTGTTGCGTACCGAGTGGGGCTTTGTCGAGCAGAACCCGCGCGATGGCCTGCGCATGAGTGTGTCGGCCGGCGCCAATATCGGTGAGCGGCTGATGGCCCAGGGCCTGCGTCATTACGGCGAGCTGCGGGCGGCCGGTCTCGACTGGCTGAAACAGGTGGAGATCGACCCGCTGCGCATCGATGACCTGCCACGGACCTTCTCCGGCGGCATGCAGCAGCGCCTGCAGATCGCCCGCAACCTGGTCTCCAGCCCACGCCTGGTGTTTATGGACGAGCCGACCGGCGGGCTGGATGTCTCGGTGCAGGCGCGTTTGCTCGACCTGCTGCGCGGCCTGGTTCGCGAGCTGGATCTGGCAGTGGTGATCGTTACCCACGATCTGGCCGTGGCGCGGTTGCTGGCGGATCGCCTGATGGTCATGCGCCGCTCCCATGTGGTGGAAGCGGGGCTGACCGACCAGATTCTCGACGACCCGCAGCATCCGTATTCGCAGCTGCTGGTGTCCTCGGTGTTGCAGCCATGAAAACCCCAGTCGGTCCGACCGAGCGCGAACAGTCCCCTCTCCCGTTTACGGGAGAGGGTTGGGGAGAGGGGAGATACGCACGCAGACTTTGCAACGAGGTGGTCGTTGATGAATAACATGATCGAGGTCCGCGGCCTCTCAAAAACCTTCACCCTGCACCAGCAGCACGGCGTGGTGTTGAACGTGTTGCGCGAGCTGAATTTTCACGTACGGGCCGGTGAGTGTCTGGTGCTGCATGGTCGCTCCGGCGCCGGTAAGTCGACCTTACTGCGTACCTTGTACGGCAACTATCTGCCCGCCGGCGGCAGCATCCGGATTCGGCATAACGAGGACATGCTCGAGATGGTCGGTGCCGAGCCACGGCAGACCCTGGAAGTGCGTCGGCAAACCCTCGGCTACGTCAGCCAGTTCCTGCGGGTGATTCCGCGCGTCGCTTGTCTCGATGTGGTGATGGAGCCGGCGTTGGCGCGCGGCTGGGCCAAAGCCGAGGCCGAGGCACGGGCCAAACGCCTGTTGAGCCGGTTGAACATTCCCGAGCGGCTCTGGCAACTGGCGCCCGGCACCTTCTCCGGTGGCGAGCAGCAGCGGGTGAATATCGCCCGCGGCTTTATGGTCACTTGGCCGCTGATGCTGCTGGATGAACCGACTGCCTCGCTGGATGAGGCCAATCGCCAGGTGGTGCTGGAGCTGATCGGCGAAGCCAAGGCTGCTGGCGCCGCGCTAATCGGAATTTTCCACGACCGCGCGGCCCGCGAAGCGGTCGCCGACCGTTACCTCGACATGACGCCCGCCGAAGGATTGCTGGATAAGGAGCTCGCACATGTTGGCTGAACGCATTCTGACCAACGCTCTGGTGGTCACTGCCGATCAGGTATTTCATGGCACCGTGGTGCTTCGCGACGGCCTGATCGCCGCAGTGGAGGAAGGGCGCAGCGACTTGCCGCAGGCCGAAGACCTGGCGGGCGCCTATCTACTGCCCGGGCTGGTCGAGCTGCACACCGACAACCTGGAAAAACACATGACCCCGCGCCCGGGGGTGGACTGGCCATCCGCTTCGGCAGTCCTGACGCATGATGCGCAGATCATCGCGGCGGGTATCACTACGGTGTTCGATGCACTGTCGATCGGCGATGTGAACCCCAAGGGCAAACGCATGCAGCAGTTGCCGGCGATGCTCGAGGCGATCGCCAAGGCCGAGGCCGCCGGGCATACCCGTGCCGAGCACCGCCTGCACCTGCGTTGTGAGGTTAGCCATCCGCTGACGCTGGAGGTGTTTCGCGAGCTGGTGGAGCACCCGCTGGTGCAGTTGGTGTCGGTGATGGATCACGCACCTGGCCAGCGCCAGTTCGCCCAAGAGGCAAAGTATCGCGAGTACTACCAGGGCAAATACCATCTCAGCGATGCGGAGATGGATGCTTTTATCCGCGAACAGCTGGCCAACTCCAGCGAGTACAGCGAGCAGTACCGCGCGGCCATCGTCGATATCTGCGGTGCGCGTGGCCTTTCAGTCGCCAGCCATGACGACGCGACCTTGGCGCATGTGCAGGAGTCGGCGGGTTTCGGCATGGCCGTGGCGGAGTTCCCGACCACGCTGGAAGCGGCCAAGGCCAGCCATGAGCTGGGTTTGAAGGTGCTGATGGGTGCGCCGAATATCGTCCGTGGTGGTTCCCACTCGGGCAATATCGCCGCCGCCGAACTGGCTCAGCAAGGTGTGCTGGATATCCTCTCCAGCGACTACTATCCGTCCAGCCTGTTGTCGGCGGCGTTACTGCTGGCCGGGCAGGACAACGGGTATGATTTACCTAAGGCTATTGGCACTGTCAGCCGCGCGCCGGCCCAGGCTGCCGGCCTGGTGGATCGTGGCGAAATTCGCCCGGGTTTGCGGGCGGATTTGCTGCAGGCCAAGGTGCAGGCAGGGCAGGTGGTGATCCAGCAGGTCTGGCGCCAAGGTAAGAGGGTGTTCTGAACATGGGCAAGCTGATTTATTTGATCGGCCCTTCGGGGTCAGGCAAGGACAGCCTGCTACAAGCCGCCCGCGCGACGCTGGATGCGCGCGGCTGTCGGATCGTCCAGCGGGTGATCACTCGTTCGGCCGAGGCGGTGGGTGAGGACGCCGAGGCGGTCACGCCGGAGCAGTTCGACCGGAGGGAGGCCGAAGGTGCGTTTGCCATGAGTTGGCGCGCCAATGGCCTGGCGTATGGCATCCCCAAGCAGATCGACGACTGGCTGGCGGCCGGGCATGACGTGCTGGTCAACGGCTCGCGGGCTTATCTGCCGCAAGCGCGCCAGCGCTATCCGGATATGCTCGCCATCTTGCTGACTGTGGACAGCCAGGTATTGCGTCAGCGCTTGCTGGCGCGGGGGCGCGAGACTGTCGAAGAGATCGAGGCGAGGCTGGCCCGTAACGCGCAATTCCAAGCCAGTGCGAACCCCGAAGGCGAGGGCGGCAGCGCCCGGCTGCATATCCTCGACAATTCCGACCACTTCGAACAGACAGTGGAAAACCTGCTCAACCTGATCGGCGCGAGTCGCGCATGCGCCTGACCCTGCTCGGCACCGGTGATGCTCGCCAAGTGCCGGTCTACGGTTGCAGCTGCGTGGCTTGCGACAGGGCCCGGGTTTATCCGCAACGCCGCCGTGGACCTTGCTGTGCGCTGGTCGAGTGTGGAGGGCAGCGTTGGTTGATCGACAGTGGTTTGAGCGATCTGACCGAGCGCTTTGCGCCGCACTCGCTGAGCGGCATCCTGCAAACCCACTACCATGCCGACCACGCCCAGGGCCTGCTGCAATTGCGCTGGGGTCAAGGGTTGGTGATTCCGGTGCATGGCCCGGCCGACCCGGAAGGCTTGGCCGATCTCTACAAGCATCCGGGGATTCTCGATTTTTCCCAGCCGTTCGCCGCCTTCGAGCGTCGCCAGTTGGGCGAACTGATTGTCACGGCCCTGCCACTGACCCATTCCAAGCCAACCTTTGGCTATCTATTAGAAGAGGCGGGGCTGGAAGGCCAGGGCAGACGTATTGCTTACCTGACGGACACGGTCGGCGTGCCGGAAGAGACCGCCACCTTTCTCGCCGGTAAACCGCTGGATGTGCTGGCGCTGGATTGCTCCAACGCGCCGCAACCGCAGGCGCCGCGCAACCATAACGATCTGACCCGCGCCCTGCAGGTGATCGAGCAGTTGCAACCGGGCGAGGCGCTGCTAACCCATATCGGCCACAGTTTCGACGCCTGGCTGCTGGATCATCCCGATAGCTTGCCGGCGGGCGTCAGCCTGGCCTTCGATGGCTTGAGCATCTGAGTTAGCTGTTGCAGGCGTGTATTGAAAAAGCGCAAAACCGTAGGCTGGGTTTCGCTAAAAAACGACTCTACCCAGCCTACATCACTGGCACATAGCCAAGTTTTTCCATGGCCGGTCAAACCAGATCCAGCGGCAACTCCGTGGTGCGTTTGACTTCGCTCATGGCGATATTCGAATGGGCCTCCTGCACATGCGGCTTCTGCAGCAAGTGATCACGCAGGAAGCGCTCGTAGCTGGCGATGTCCGGCGCCACCACCTTCAACAGATAGTCCATGCCGCCGGCCATGGTGTAGCACTCCAGCACCTCGGGATAACCGGTGATGGCTTCCTCGAATTCGGCCAGATAACGGCGGCCGTGGCCGGAGAGTTTGACGTTGACGAACACCGTCATGCTCAGGCCCAGGCGTTGCGGGTTGAGCAGGGCGACCTTGCGTTCGATCACGCCTTCTTCCTGCATGCGATGAATCCGCCGCCAGCAGGGCGATTGCGACAATTCCACGCGTTCGGCGATCTCCGCTGCCGAGAGGTCGGCGTTGTGCTGCAGCAGGCGGAGAATCTTGCGATCGATAGCACTCAACTTAATCTGCATGAATGTTCCCGAAATTTTATTTTTATAGGTTGGATCATGCGCAATATTGGCGTTCAACCTCGAAAAGAGAAAGAAAAAATCCGTTCAGGCGAGTCATATTTTAGCCAGCCGCCAGCGCAGTGATCCTGTGCTGGAATTTCCAGCGTGGCATTTACCGTTGCCACGTAAGGTCGCCATATAAATATAAAAGGAGCGCCGCATGTCTCTGGCCGAGATCCGCCTGGATGACAAGTACCGACTCGCAACCGGTCATCTCTACCTCACCGGCACCCAGGCACTCACCCGCCTGCCGATGCTGCAAAAACAGCGTGACACGGCCCATGGCCTGAACACTGCGTGCTTCATTTCCGGCTATCGCGGCTCGCCCTTGGGCAACCTCGACAAGAGCCTCTGGGAGGCCAAGTCCTTCCTTCAGGAAAACGCCATCCACTTCCAGCCAGGGGTCAACGAAGAGCTCGCCGCCACGGCCGTGTGGGGTAGCCAGCAGACCAGCCTGTTCCCTGGCGCGCGCTATGACGGCGTGTTCTCCATGTGGTACGGCAAGGGCCCTGGCGTGGACCGCTGCGGCGACGTGTTCAAGCACGGCAACTCCGCTGGCGTGTCGCCGCATGGCGGCGTCTTGTTATTGGCCGGTGACGACCACGGCTGCAAATCCTCGAGCATCGCCAACCAGAGCGAGCACGCCTTCATCGCCGCGTCGATCCCGGTGCTGAACCCGGCCAACGTCCAGGAAATCCTCGACTACGGCATCATCGGCTGGGAGCTATCGCGTTACAGCGGCTGCTGGGTGGCGTTGAAGACTATCGCCGAAAACGTCGATTCCTCCGCTGTGGTCGATGTCGACCCGCTGCGCGTCGAGGTGAAGATTCCCGACGACTTCGAGCTGCCGGAAGACGGCGTGCATATCCGCTGGCCTGATCCGCCGCTGGTGCAGGAAAAGCGCCTCAATATCTACAAGATCTACGCCGCCCGCGCCTTCGCCCGTGCCAACAACCTCAACCAGGTGATGCTCGACTCGCCCAGCCCGCGCCTCGGTATCATCACCACCGGCAAGTCTTACCTCGACGTGCGCCAGGCGCTGGTCGACCTCGGCCTCGACGATGAGCTTTGTGCCCAGGTTGGCCTGCGGGTGCTCAAGGTCGGCATGAGCTGGCCGCTGGAGCCGGTCTCGGTGCATGAGTTCGCCGAAGGCCTGGACGAAATCCTGGTGGTGGAAGAGAAGCGCAGCATCATCGAGGACCAACTGACCGGCCAGCTCTACAACTGGCCGGTGGGCAAGCGCCCACGGGTGGTCGGCGAGTTCGACGAGGCTGGCAATTCCCTGCTGCCGAACCTCAGCGAGCTGACCCCGGCGATGATCGCGCGGGTCATCGCCAAGCGTCTGGCGCCGATCTACAGCAGTGAGCAGATCGAGTCGCGCCTGGGCTTCCTCGCCGCCAAGGAAAAAGCACTGGCAGCGCCCAAGCATCATACTGTCCGCACCCCACATTTCTGCTCGGGTTGCCCACACAATACCTCGACCAAACTGCCGGAAGGCAGCCGCGCCCAGGGCGGCATCGGTTGCCACTACATGACCCAGTGGATGGATCGCAATACCGACACCTTCACCCAGATGGGCGGCGAGGGCGCGACCTGGATCGGCCAGGCGCCGTTCACCGACACCCCGCACATCTTCCAGAATCTCGGCGACGGCACCTACTTCCACTCCGGTCAGTTGGCCTTGCGTGCGGCGGTCGCTTCTGGGGTCAACATCACCTACAAGATCCTCTACAACGACGCCGTGGCCATGACCGGTGGCCAGCCGATCGACGGCGAATTGCGCGTCGATCAGCTCAGCCAGCAGGTGTTCGCCGAGGGCGTGAAACGTATCGCCGTGGTCACCGATGAGCCGGAGAAGTACCCGACTCGCGATACCTTCGCGCCTATCGTCAGCTTTCACCATCGTCGTGAGCTGGATGCCGTGCAACGCGAGCTGCGCGAGTTCAAGGGCACCTCGGTGATCATCTACGATCAGACCTGCGCCACCGAGAAGCGCCGTCGGCGCAAGCGCGGCAAACTGGTCGATCCGGCCAAACGCGCCTTCATCAATCCGGCGGTATGCGAGGGCTGCGGCGATTGCAGCGTGAAGTCCAACTGCCTGTCGGTGCTGCCGCTGGAGACCGAACTGGGGCGCAAGCGCGAGATCGATCAGAATTCCTGCAATAAGGATTTCAGCTGCGTCGATGGCTTCTGTCCGAGCTTCGTCACCGTGCACGGCGGCAGCCTGCGCCAGCCGGAAGCGGTCGGTGCCGGTGCAGTCTTCGCGGCCCTGCCGGAACCAACCCAGCCCACCCTGGAGCGGCCGTGGAACATCCTCCTGCCGGGTGTTGGCGGCAGCGGTGTGACCACTGTCGGCGCGCTGCTGGGCATGGCCGCGCATATCGAAGGCAAGGGCTGCAGTGTGCTCGACCAAGCCGGTCTGGCGCAGAAGTTCGGCCCGGTGATCACGCATATCCGCATCGCCGCCAAACAGGACGACATCTACGCCGTGCGCATCGCCGCTGGCGAGACCGATTTGCTGCTCGGCTGTGATCTGGTCGTCGCCGCCAGTGAAGAAGCGCTGGCCAAGCTCAACGAGCGTATCGCCACCGCCGTGGTGAACAGCCATGAGGCGGCTACCGCCGAGTTCACCCGCAACCCGGATGCCCAGGTACCGGGGCAGGCCATGCAGGAAGCGCTGATCGAGGCGGTGGGTCAAGAGAAGACCCACTTCATCGATGCCACGCGCCTGGCCACCCGCCTGCTCGGCGACAGCATCGCCACCAACCTGTTCATGCTCGGCTACGCCTATCAGCGCGGGCTGGTGCCGGTCTCCGCCGCCGCCATCGAGCAAGCCATCACGCTCAACGGCGTGGCGGTAAAACTCAACTGCGAGGCCTTCCTCTGGGGCCGCCGCGCCGCCCATGACCCGTCGGCCGTGGAGAAGTTGGCCACGCCGGTGGAGCAGGGCGCGCCAAGCTGCGAAACCCTGGAGGAAGTCATCCAGTTCCGCATCGACTACCTCACCGCCTACCAGGACGCCACCTACGCCAAGCGCTACAACGATCTGGTCGAACGCGTGCGGCTGCTCGACAGCGATGCAAGCAAGCAGCTCACCGAAGCCGTGGCGCGTTACTACTTCAAAGTATTGGCCTACAAGGATGAGTACGAAGTGGCGCGGCTCTACAGCAACGGTGATTTCCGCACGCAACTGCAAGCGCAGTTCAGCGGCGATTACCGCCTGGAGTTCCACCTGGCGCCGTCCTGGCTGGCCAAGCGTGATCCGGTGACCGGCCAGCCGCGCAAGCGCCAGTTTGGCCCCTGGATGCTGCGCGCTTTCGGCCTGCTGGCGAAGTTCAAGTTCCTTCGTGGCAACGCCCTCGACCCCTTCGCCTACAGCGAAGAACGCCGTCAGGAGCGCGAGCTGATCGGCCACTACGAGGACAGTGTCGAAGCCGTGCTGGCCCACCTGCGTGCGGACAACTACCACACGGCGGTGGCTATCGCCGAGTTGCCTGAGCAGATCCGCGGCTATGGCCACGTCAAGGAACGCGCCATGGCCAAGGCCCGCGAGCATGAGGCGCAACTGCGCACCCAGCTGCTGGCCGGCGAACTCCAAGTGGTGCGGCTCTACGAATCGGCCGCCTGAGTTTCATTCGCTCCTATCACGTGCAACCCCCTCTCCCGTTTACGGGAGAGGGCTGGGGAGAGGGCATCCGCCGTTCCCCCATTCAATCCAGACAAGAACCCCGAGGTACCCGCATGTCCGTTTTCTCCCACGTTGAATTCGATGGTCACGAGCAGGTCGTCTACGGCCATGACAAGGCCAGCGGCCTGAAAGCCATCATCGCCATCCACAACACCAACCTCGGCCCGGCCCTGGGTGGCTGCCGCATGTGGCCTTACGCCAATGACGAGCAAGCCCTGCGCGACGTGCTGCGTCTGTCCCGTGGCATGACCTACAAGTCGGCCCTGGCAAACCTGCCACTTGGCGGTGGCAAGGCGGTGATCATCGGCGATCCGCATACCGGCAAGAGCGAGGCACTGTTCCAGGCCATGGGCGATTTTGTCGACAGCCTCTGCGGGCGCTACATCACCGCCGCCGACTCCGGCACCGGTGTGGCGGAAATGCAGATCATGGCCGAGCGCTCCCGCCATGTGGCCGGCGCTGGGCAGCGTGAAGCCTTCGACGGCGGCATCCGCAATGGCGACCCGTCGCCGTCCACCGCTTACGGCGTGTTCATCGGCATTCAGGTGGCGGTTAAGCACCGCCTGCGCCGCGATGATCTGCGTGGCCTCAAGGTGGCGATCCAGGGCGTCGGTCAAGTCGGCTTCAGCCTCGCCCGGCACTTGAAAGAGGCCGGTGCCGAGCTATGGGTGACCGACATCGTCGACGCCAACGTGCGCCGCGCGGTCGAGCAACTGGGCGCCAAGGCGGTGAGCCAGAATGACATCTACGGGCTGGATGTCGACGTCTTCGCGCCCTGCGCCATGGGCGGCATCATCAACCTGCAAACTCTCGAAGCGCTGCGCGCGCCGATCATCGCCGGGGCGGCAAATAACCAACTGGCTGACGCGCAACTGGCCGAGGAACTGGTACGCAACGGCTGCCTCTATGCGCCGGACTACGCGATCAACGCCGGCGGCATCATCGATGTCTATTTCGAGCGCAGCGGCGGCAGCGCCGCCGAGTTGAAGGCGCATATCGAAGGCATCGGCAACACCCTGCGGCAGATCTTCGTCCGCGCCGAGCAGGAGGGCCGTACTACTACGGCCGTCGCGGATCGCCTGGCCGAGGAACGCTTCGGCGCGAAGTAGTGATCAACCCAGGGGTAGCGCCAAGCTGATCCCATGGGGCTGAAAACCCAGGGCCGCGTAGAAGCGATGCGCGACCTCGCGGTTCTGGTTGGTGGAAAGCGCCAGTTTGTAGCAACCCCAGGCGCGGGCACGTTCGGCGGCTTTCTCGATCAGTGCCTGGCCGATACCGAGGCCACGCTGCTGACTGTCCACCACCATGTCTTCGAGGACTGCCGAGCGCGCGAAGTTGTGCGCCAGGTGTTCGATCAGGTTGAGCGTGCAGGTGCCGAGCAGTTGGCCATCGCGCTCGGCCACCAGCACTTCGCGGCTGGCCGGTAGCTCGGCTAGGCGTAAAGCCAGCAAGGTTGGGTCGGGGCGTGGGTCATCGTTGCCGAGTTGCTGCAACAAGTTGGCGAGCTTCGCGGCATCCGCACTGCAGGCGGCGCGCAGGCTAAACGTAGCGAACGGCGAATCAGGTAACTGAGCAGCATTGGGGGCGTGGGACATGGCGGCGCTCCTGCATGGTTCAGTTGAGTATGGGTAACGCGGATGGCGACGGCATGACAAAAATCTCGCCGGCCGTTAACATGCCGCCCGGTTATCCTGTCGTGCACTGTTTAGCACGATAGTTGGCAGATTTCCGTTGCTCAACTGGATGGAGCATCCCTGTGATGGGAAGGGTGTGTAGTTCTTCTAGACATCCATCTACTGAACTGTTGGAAACGGGTAGAATCTGTCGCTGCTTTACGCGTTGTCTCCTTAGTTCAATGGATAGAATAAGCCCCTCCTAAGGGCTAGATGCTGGTTCGACTCCAGCAGGGGACACCATAACCTCTGGCTTCTTTGGTCTTTAGGTGCGCATCGCGCGCTTCAATCGAAAGGCCCGGCCGCTCATTCCAAGGCGTCCCATCCTAGGGTAACGCTCACCGCCTTCTATCTAATCCTGACCTGTCCCAGAGTTGTTGAACTGCGGGGCTGACTCAGCGTGCGCCTTGAGGCTCTTCCGTTTTCTCATCAGCAGGCTCCTGCTTACTGCCTCAATAGTGATGTATTAATTACAAAATTTGCATATGCAATATCTCAGATGTTTATTGCCGAAAAAACTTGTCTGAAGCAGCTTGTGAGCCCTGAAAAATCAGGCTTGCAGCCGGATAAATTTCGGCTTGCTAGAAAATTCATAAAGTATGACGCCACCGTTCGACTCGAAGTCTTTACTCTATATACGAATATTCATATATTTGTTTTCCCGTATGTGTACTGAGAGCCAGTCATGACCAACAAGACCCGCGTCCTGTTCGTTTGTGTCGCCAACGCTGCACGTTCGCAGCTGGCCGAGGCGCTGCTGCGGCATACCGATTCCGAGCACTTCGAGGCATTCAGTGCCGGTACTGCGCCCAGCGAGGTTGACCCCCACACCTTAGATGCTCTCGAACATTCGGGGGTGAGCACCGAAAGGCTGCGCAGCAAGTCGATCAATGAGTTCGAGGGTGAACGCTTCGATTACATCATCACCCTGTGCGATAAATCGGCGCTGGAGTGTCAGGCCCTGCCTGGAGCGGGTGAGGTGCTGGCCTGGAACTTCGAAGATCCGGTGACCAGCAGCAAGCCCGATGCATTCCGCCACACCCTTCACGAGATCCATGAACGCATCAAGATGTTCGTTCTGGTGAAAACCAAACGTTGAGACCGCTATGGCTGACCATCTGACACCGACCACCGTATTCAAATGCCTGGCTGACGAAACCCGCGTCCGCGTGATGCTGCTGATCGCACGCGAAGGCGAATTGTGCGTCTGCGAGTTGACCTGTGCGCTGGATGAGAGCCAGCCGAAGATTTCTCGGCACCTGGCGCAGCTGCGTACCTGCGGGCTGCTTGAGGATCGACGCCAGGGGCAATGGGTGTACTACCGTCTGCACCCGAACCTGCCGGACTGGGTGCACAGCATTCTGAGCACCGTGCTCGACGCCAACAAGCACTGGCTAAGTCCTGACTCGAAACGCCTCGAAGGCATGGGCGACCGGCCGGAACGGCTTGCTGTCTGCTGCTGAGCCCGTTCGTCTGGGCTTTGCTCGGCCATTACGAGATTACCCGATGAAGATCCTGTTCCTCTGCACGGCCAACAGCTGCCGCAGCATCTTTTTCCAGATACTGTTCGTCAGCGTGTATGCCTGGATTTTCCTCGGCCTGCTGCCACCACTGTTCGGCCTGGAAAGCAGTGTGATCAATGCCAGATTCGTCGACATCGCAGAATCCGTGCTGATCTATCTGGGCATTCCGTTCCTGGCCAGCTTCCTCACTCGCAAGATTCTGATCAGCCGCAAGGGCCAAACCTGGTACAGCGAGCGCTTCATCCCGAAGATCAGTCCGCTGACCCTGATTGCGCTGCTGCTCACCATCGTTGCGATGTTCAGCCTCAAAGGCGACAGGGTGCTGCAACTGCCGCTGGACGTGCTGCTTATAGCCATCCCGCTGACTATCTACTTCGTGGTGATGTTCTTCATCAGCTTCTGGATGGGCAAGCTGCTCCACGCTGACTATCCCCGTACAACCGCACTGGCCTTTACCGCTGCCAGCAACAACTTCGAGCTGGCCATAGCCGTGGCCATCGCAACTTTCGGCCTCGCCTCGCCGGTGGCCTTCGCCACGGTGATCGGCCCGCTGGTGGAGGTGCCGGTGCTGATCTCCCTGGTCGGCGTGGCCTTCTGGTTGAAGCGCCGCTGGTTCGATCAGCCCAACGGCGCCCTCGCGCAGGAGTGAATTCATGTACGACGATCACACCCCCAATCTCGATGCTGAACTGGTCGAACTGCCGACGCCTGAAAAGCTCGGCATTGAACTGAAAACCACGCACAAGCCACGCATCTTGCTGCTCTATGGCTCGACCCGCGAGCGTTCCTTCAGCCGGCTGTTGGTGGAAGAAGCTGCACGCCTGTTGCAGCACTTTGGCGCCGAGACGCGCATCTTCAACCCCTCCGGTCTGCCTCTGCCGGATGACGTTCCAGATAGCCATCCGAAGGTGCAGGAGCTGCGTGAATTGGTGCTCTGGTCGGAAGGCCAAGTCTGGTGCTCGCCGGAACGTCACGGCTCGATGAGCGCCGTGTTCAAAGCGCAGATCGATTGGGTTCCGCTGGCCATGGGCGCAGTTCGCCCGACTCAAGGCAAGACCCTGGCGGTGATGCAGGTTTGCGGCGGCTCGCAGTCATTCAACGTGGTCAACCAGCTGCGTGTGCTAGGCCGCTGGATGCGCATGGTCACCATCCCCAACCAATCCTCGGTGCCTAAGGCTTTCCTCGAATTCGACGAGGCGGGGCGCATGAAACCCTCTTCCTTCTACGACCGTGTGGTGGATGTGATGGAGGAGTTGGTGAAGTTCACTTTGCTGCTGCGCGAGCGCCAGGACTATCTGGTCGACCGCTACTCCGAGCGTAAGGAATCGGCGGAAGAACTGTCGAAACGCGTCAATCAACGCTCCATCTGAGGAACACCTGATCGTGCAACAACACCCTTACTCCATACTCACTGCGGCTGATGTGAAAGGCCAACTGATCTTCACGCCGTGCCCCGGCACCAAGGACACCTCCGTTGCCGACGCGTTGGACACACTCAAGGGAGCCGGTGCTTCAGCCTTGGTGACCTTGATGCCGAGGGAAGAGCTACTCCAGAACGAGATCGATCTGCTGCCGGAAGGGTGCCAACTACTCGGAATCGAATGGTTCCACCTACCGGTGGAGGACGAGCAGGCCCCCGGCGAGCCATTCCAGGCGGCCTGGGAACAGCATCGTGAGCGGATCAAGCAATTGCTGGTCGAGGGCAAGAACATCGCCATCCACTGCAAGGGCGGCTCTGGCCGTACCGGGTTGATTGCCGCGCAACTGTTGATCGAGTGTGGGGTGCCGTTCCGCGAAGCGATCAATGAGGTGCAGGCGCTGCGTCCTCGCTCCCTCCAGCTTCCGGCCCATGTCCAGTACATCGCTCAGTTCAACTCCGACAAGTCGGGCGCCAACTAACAACAGACTCAGGGAACAACAGCATGACCATCAAAGTAGGCATCAATGGTTTCGGTCGGATCGGTCGTCTCTCCCTGCGCGCCGCCTGGGGCTGGACGGCGTTCGACTTCGTGCAGATCAACGACCCGGCGGGCGATGCGGCGACCCACGCGCATCTGCTGAACTTCGATTCGGTGCATGGCCGCTGGCAGCACGAAGCCAGTGCTGAGGGCGATTGCGTGGTGATTGGCGGTCAGCGCATCAAGGTCAGCGCCAATAAGGCGATTGCCGACACCGACTGGTCGGGCTGCGATCTGGTGATTGAGGCCAGCGGCAAGATGAAATCCGTCGCCGTGCTTCAGGCTTACCTGGATCAGGGCGTGAAGCGCGTGGTGGTCTGTGCGCCGGTGAAGGAGAAGGGCGCGCTGAACGTGGTCATGGGCGTCAACCAGCAGCTGTTCAATCCGGCTGAGCACCGCATAGTCACCGCCGCTTCGTGCACCACCAACTGCCTGGCCCCGGTGGTCAAGGTGATCCACGAAAACCTTGGTATCCGTCACGGCTCGATCACCACCATTCACGATCTGACCAACACTCAAAGCATCCTCGACCGGCCACACAAGGATCTGCGCCGCGCCCGCGCCTCGGGCATGAGCCTGATCCCGACCAGCACCGGTTCGGCCACCGCCATCGCGGAAATCTTCCCCGAGCTGCGCGGGCGCCTGAATGGTCACGCCGTGCGCGTACCGCTGGCCAATGCCTCGCTAACCGACTGCGTGTTCGAGGTGGAGCGCGCGACCACGGTGGAAGAGGTCAACCAACTGCTCAAGGCCGCCGCCGAGAGCGAGCTGAAGGACATCCTCGGTTATGAGGAGCGTCCGCTGGTGTCTATCGATTACCGCACCGACCCGCGTTCCTCGATCATCGATGCGCTGTCGACCATGGTCATCAACGGGACTCAGGTGAAGCTCTACGCCTGGTATGACAACGAGTGGGGCTACGCCAACCGTACCGTTGAACTGGCCCGCATGGTTGGCGTGGCCGGGTAAGGCAAACCTCCCGTAGGAGCGAGCTCTGCTCGCGAACAGCCTTTAACAGCTTCGCGAACAGAGCTCGCTCCTACATGTCCTGCATTGATCGACAACAAACAGGAACCTCCGATGCATGCCTTGTCACGCCTGTCTCCCGAAGTGCGTCAATACTTGCTGGTGACCGGTAATTACTGGGCATTCACCCTCACCGATGGCGCGCTGCGCATGCTGGTGGTGCTGCACTTTCATTCGTTGGGCTACAGCCCGTTGCAGATTGCATTCCTGTTCCTGTTCTACGAGATCTTCGGCGTCATCACCAACCTGGTGGGCGGCTACCTCGGCGCCCGCCTGGGTCTCAATCGCACCATGAACATCGGCCTGGGCATACAGGTGGTGGCCTTGCTGATGCTGACGGTGCCCGTCGCCTGGCTGACCATCCCCTGGGTGATGGGCGCCCAGGCGTTGTCGGGTATCGCCAAAGATCTCAACAAGATGAGCGCCAAGAGCTCGATCAAGCTCCTAGTGCCGGACGGCCAGCAAGGCACACTGTACAAGTGGGTGGCCATCCTCACCGGCTCGAAAAACGCCCTCAAGGGTGTGGGCTTCTTCCTCGGCGGTGCCTTGCTCGCGCTGATGGGCTTCAAGGGCGGGGTGCTGGCCATGGCAGCAGTCCTGGCGCTGATTTGGCTGAGTAGTCTGTTCTTGCTGAAGAGGGATCTGGGCAAGGCCAAAGCCAAACCGAAGTTCCGCGACATCCTCTCCAAGAGCCGTGCGATCAATATCCTCTCGGCGGCGCGGATGTTTCTCTTCGGCGCCCGCGATGTGTGGTTCGTGGTGGCGCTACCGGTGTATCTGAGTGCGGTATTCGGCTGGGACTTCTGGCAGGTCGGCGGCTTTCTTGCGGCTTGGGTTATCGGCTACGGCATCGTGCAGTCCTTCGCTCCGGCCATCACCGGCAAGCAGCGCGGCCACGTCCCAGATGGCCGCGTTGCCTTCGTTTGGGCGCTGCTGCTGGCGGGTCTGCCGGCCGCTATCGCGTTGGGCCTGAATGCCGGGCTGTCTGCACATGCAGTGCTGCTGGGTGGATTGATGGTGTTCGGCGCGCTGTTCGCGGTGAACTCGTCGCTGCACAGCTACCTGATCGTCTCCTACGCCAAGGAAGACGGGGTGTCGCTGGATGTGGGTTTCTACTACATGTCCAACGCCCTGGGCCGTCTGCTCGGCACCGTGCTGTCCGGGTGGATCTACCAGGCTTATGGACTGGAGGCCTGCCTGTGGATTTCGACGGCCTTCGTGCTGTTGGCCGCGCTGATCTCTATCGCCTTACCCAGGCATGCCGAGGCGATATGATCTCCCGCTGCCAAGTGTTGAGACCTAGTCCAGAATGTCGTGCAGCACTTCATAGATGATGCCCGTCGCAATCGTTACCAAGACGACATCGCGACCGACTTGCTGCCACTCATAGCCATCGTAGTGCGGCAGTTTGCCCTGCAGGCGGCTGTCGAATCGTTTGGCAATGCCCGGTGGTAGTGGCTTACCGCGAGCGAGGTTCTTTTGAATTCCCGGGGGTAGGGATTGCACTGGGCCGATCAGGTCGCGGTTATCTCCGAGGATGATGCGTACCCGACCGATGTCTATCTGCGGACCGTTGAGGTCGATGGTGACGTCGTTATCGTCGTAGCTGCCACCACTGGAATAGTTGTCATGCTTGTTGTGACCATTTTTAGGGGCGGCCATCAGCGCCGGTGTGCTCAGCGCTAAAGCCAGGCTGGTGAAGATCGGCAGAAAGGAACGTGGAAGGGGCATGGGTGAGGCTCCGCGGTGGTAGCCGTGCGCGTTGGAAAGTCCAAGTAGATGCAGCTTTAACTGATCTTAGCGGCGCATTCCGGTTCAGTCCTGGCGGTTTTAACCACTGCTGTGAGGGGACTCTCATTTGGCTCAATTCCAGCAATGGTCGATCAGCTATGCTTCGTAGGAACCCAGCGCTCGCGGCCTGTGTCTCAAACGGACAACTAGGGGAACGCCACTATGTTCGATCGTTCATTCCTGCGTGGATTGGCTGCTGTTTTAGCGCTGTTCCACCTGCTTTTGATCGCTCAGTTGCCTGTGGCAAATGCAGCCATGCTTGGGACTGCCGAGGTCTTGGCCGAACAGCAGCAACAGGTCGACCGTGAGCACCTGTTGGCGATGCTTGATGATCAAGGGGTACAAAAGAAGCTTGCCTCACTCGGGGTTGAGCGAGATCAAGTTGCTGATCGGATCAATAGCCTGACCAGTGCTGAATTGGCGCAGTTCAACCAGCAATTGGATGAGGCTCCGGCTGGCGGCATCATTGGCATCATTGTGCTGTTTCTGGTGATTTTCATCATTACCGACCTGCTTTGTGCGACCGACCTTTTCACCTTCGTCAAATGTATAAATCGTTGAAAGGTTGGCATTTTCTCCCGCTACTCCTGATTGCCTTGCTGGCTGCATGTGCGCGCTCTCCGGTGCTATCACCGGAGAGCGCGGTGTTGCCGGAACGGGTAGAACTCACCGAAGTGCCGTTTTTTGCACAGAGTGAATATCAGTGCGGGCCGGCTGCGTTGGCGACGATGCTCACTCAGCGAGGTGTCGCTACCAGCCCTGGCCTGCTCAAGGATCGTGTCTTCATTCCAGGGCGCGAAGGCAGTCTGCAGGTCGAGTTGGTGGCGGCAGCGCGTGCGCATGAGCTGCTCGTCTATCCACTGCAACCGCATCTGGAGAATCTGCTGAAGGAGGTGGCAGCGGGTAATCCGGTCCTGGTGCTGCAGAACCTGGCGTTCGACTGGTATCCGCGTTGGCATTTTGCGGTATTGGTCGGGTACGACCGTCGCGATGGCAGCCTGATTCTTCGCTCGGGCACCACCCGCCGATGGCTGACTGACTTTGCCAGCTTCGACAATACCTGGGCGCGCAGTGGACGTTGGGCTGTGCTGACGCTGCCGGGTGATCGATTGCCGGCAGGTGCGCAATTGCGGCCTTGGTTGAAGGCAGCCAGTGACCTGGAAGAAACGGGGCATATCCAGGTGGCTCAACAGGCCTATCTGACCGCGACCAAACGTTGGCCGGAGGAGTCCCTGGGCTGGTTTGCCTTGGCCAACAGTCGTTATGCGGCAGGCGATCGCATGGGTGCCGAGTCGGCTCTACGCGAAAGCATCGAGCGCGCTCCGAACTTCGCTGCCGGTTGGTTCAATCTGTCGCAAATACTGGCCGAGCGAGGCTGTGCGGTTGCGGCGGCGAAAGTCGGGGCCTGTGCTCAACGTCTGGCTCCTGGGGATAAGCGTTTTACTCCGGTGCAGGTCAAGTCCCATCAGGCATCCGGGCAGTGCGCCCCCCCGCCAGCGTGCCCACAGCCCTGATGGATTGGGCCGCCACTGCTTTCTTAGGGAGAATGTTGCAGCGACATTTTTCCCGCGATTACCGTCACCTTGGTTGCCCCACGATTATCTTTGTTGGCCATGCTTGAAATTTTGAACGGGTGGTGCGTATTTTGTACATGCCATCGCTAGAGTGCGGCATGGACACTAATAAGGATAAGACGTGATGACTACTGACTGTCGCAGTTCACTTGCTGAACGATTGGCCGGCATTGATGAGATTGAGTGCGTAACCCCTGACCTGAACGGGGTGCCGCGGGGCAAAGTGATGACCGCCGCGGGCTTCCTCGAAGGGCGGCGTTTGCAGCTGGCGCGTGGTGTGCTGTTGCAATGCATCATGGGTGGATACCCGTCCGCGTCTTTCTACGGTAGCGACGATGGCGACCTGGCGTTGAACGCTGATCCGACGCAGATTCACCGTCTGCCCTGGAGCGAGATACCGCGCGCCCTGGCCATCTGCGATGCGGATGAGCTGGATGGTCGTAGCTCTGGCCTGTCCACTCGCGGCCTGCTCAAGCGCGTGATTGCCCGCTACGCCGAACGTGGCTTGGCGCCGGTGGTGGCGACCGAGTTGGAGTTTTTTGTCTTTGCCCCGAATGCCGATGCGCAGCAGCCTTTCCAACCGCCGGTTGGTTTGGACGGTCGGCGCGAGGACGGTTGTTCGGCGTTTAGCGTGTCCTCCAATAGCGGCCTGCGACTGTTCTTCAATGAAGTCTATCGGTGCATGGCGGCGCTCGGTCTGCCACGCGATACCTTTATGCACGAGATGGGCGTCAGTCAGTTCGAGATCAATTTGCTGCACGGCGATCCGCTGCTGCTGGCCGATCAGACTTTCCTGTTCAAACACTTGCTCAAGGAAGTCGCGCTCAAGCACGGTTTGACTGTGGTGTGCATGGCCAAGCCGTTGGCGAAGACCCCCGGCAGTTCCATGCACATTCACCAAAGCGTGGTGGAGCAGGGCAGTGGGCGGAATATCTTCAGTGATGAGTCTGGCGCAGCCACCCCAGCGTTCTACCACTTCATTGGCGGTCAGCAGGCGGCGTTGGCGGAGTTCACGCTATTGTTCGCACCGAACGTCAATTCCTATCAGCGCTTGTGTCATCCCTATGCTTCACCGAACAATGCCTGCTGGTCGCACGATAACCGCGCGGCTGGTTTGCGTATCCCGGCCAGTGCGCCGGTCGCGCGGCGGGTGGAGAATCGCCTGCCGGGCGCCGATGCCAACCCTTATCTGGCGCTTGCCGCGAGTTTGGCGGCCGGTCTGTATGGGCTTGAGCATGAGTTGCAACCGAGCGAACCGATCCAGGGTGAATTCGCGGTGCCGGAGGCGTTGAGCCTGCCGTGTACCATGCACGCGGCGATCGAACGCTTGAAGCGTAGCGAATTGGCGCGGGAACTGTTCGGCAAGGAGTTCATCGAAGGCTACATTGCTACTAAGACGATGGAGCTTACGAGTTTCTTCGACGAAATCACGCCTTGGGAGCGCCGCGTTCTAGCCGCCCAGGCTTAAGCTTCCGCCTCCGGACCGCGTTGTCTCGCAGCGGTCCGGCCCCTCATTCAAGGAGCCGCTCGGAAAACCGATGCATCGAATCTGGAAGTCTTTTCGAGCGCTGTATTTCGCCAGCCTGCTAATGCTGATTGGCTCTGGTCTGCTGAGCACCTACCTGGGGCTGCGTCTTGCTGCGGATAAGACGGATAGCATTTGGGTCGGTGCGCTGATGGCGGCCAACTACTTTGGTTTGGTGCTGGGCGGCAAGCTAGGCCACCGATTGATCGCGCGGGTGGGGCATATCCGTGCCTACGTCACCTGCGCGGGCGTGGTGACTGCCGCGGTACTTGGCCACGGTTTGATCGACTGGCTACCGGCCTGGATCGTGCTACGGGCCATCGTCGGCCTGGGCATGATGTGTCAGTACATGGTGATCGAGAGCTGGCTCAACGAGCAGGCCGATGCCAGTCAGCGAGGCTTGGTCTTTTCCGGCTACATGATCGCCTCCTACCTCGGTTTGGTGCTGGGCCAACTGGTGCTGGTACTGCACCCAGCTCTCGGGCTGGAGCTGTTGATGCTGGTGGCGCTGTGCTTTGCCCTGTGCTTGGTGCCAGTGGCGGTGACGCGCAAGATTCACCCTGCACCGATGCACCCTGCGCCGTTGGAGCCACGCTTTTTCATTAAGCGGGTTCCGCAGTCGTTAACCACGACCTTGGTGTCTGGGCTGGTGATTGGCGCGTTTTATGGCCTTGCGCCGCTGTACGCCAGTCGCTTGGGGCTGAGCACTCAACAAGTCGGCTTGTTTATGGGGTGTTGCATCCTCGCCGGGCTGGTTGTGCAGTGGCCGCTGGGCTGGTTATCCGATCGGCATGATCGCGCCCGCTTGATCCGTGGCTGCGCTTTCCTGCTGGTGCTGGCGGCCTTGCCATTGGCCTTGATGCCTTCGGTGCCGCTGGAGCTGCTGTTCCCCATGGGGTTTGTGGTCAGCCTGCTGCAGTTCAGCCTCTATCCCTTGGCGGTAGCCTTCTCGAACGACCATGTCGAGGGTGAACACCGGGTGTCGCTGACCGCTATCTTGCTGGTCACCTTTGGGATTGGTGCCTGTTTGGGCCCGCTGGTGGCTGGGCTGTTGATGAGGCAGCTGGGCGCCCATATGCTCTTTGCCTTCGTCAGCTCCTGTGCCTTTATCCTGGTCTGGCGGATCCGCCCGGATGCGGTAACCAAGCTGTATCAGGTCGAAGATGCACCGCTGCATCATGTTGCGATGCCAGACAACATGACCAGTTCTCCGTTGGTGGCGGCGCTTGATCCTCGGGTCGACGAGCAGATCGTGCACGATCAGATGCAGAACCAGCCGGAACCGTCGAAAGCTCCGGTTGAGTCCTCTGCTGAGCCGGTTGACGAAGCATTGCGATGACGGCGCCGCTGCTCAGTGTGATCATTCCCGCGCTGAATGAAGCGGAGAACTTGCCGAGGCTGCTGGAGGATCTGCACATTCTGCGCGCTGTAGGCGCCGAGCTGATCTTGGTCGATGGCGGCAGCCATGACGGCAGCGCACAGCAGTCGGTTACCGCAGTCGATCAAATCCTGACGACCGCTCCGGGGCGTGCACGGCAGATGAATGCCGGCGCCAGCCTAGCGAGCGGGCGTTACTTGTGGTTCTTGCATGCCGACACACGAGTACCGGCGCGGGCCTGTCAGCGCTTGCTCGAGGTGCTCGGCGAACAGCCGGCCTGGGGCCGTTTCGATGTGCAATTGTCGGGTGCTGGCCCATCGCTACGGCTGATTGGCAACATGATCAGCCTGCGTTCCCGACTGACCGGTATAGCCAGCGGTGATCAAGGCATCTTCGTTGCTCGCAGCGTGTTCGCGGAGTTGGGCGGTTACGCGGAACTGCCGCTAATGGAAGATCTGGAGCTGTCGCGACGCCTCAAACGCCTGGCCCGACCGCGTTGTTTGTGGCCGCCACTGGTGACATCTAGTCGCCGCTGGGAGCAGCATGGTATCTGGCGTACAGTATTATTGATGTGGCGCTTGCGCTTAGCCTATTACTGCGGTGCCAGCCCGGAAAAACTGGCGCGACAGTACTACGGAGGACCGCCGTCATGAGCTTGTCCATCTCCCTGCACTTGTTGGCGCGAACGCCTGAGCCAGGCCGGGTCAAAACCCGGCTGATTCCGGTCTTGGGCGAAGAGGGCGCCAGCGATTTGCAACGTTTGCTGCTCGAGCGTGCGCTGGCCCTGCCTGCGCAGGGGTTCACAGAGCGCTTCCTGTGGCTGGATGAGGACCCGGATGAGGAGCTGGAAGCCCTGGCCGAGTCGTTCGACTGGACGGTGATCGGACAACCGGCGGGCGATCTTGGCGAGCGGATGCGGCGTATCGCGGCCCTCGGCTTGGCGGAGAGTGATGCAGTGGTCTTGATCGGCAATGACTGTCCGGCGCTGGATGGCGATTATCTGGGCGCAGCCTGCCAAGCATTGACGACACAAGAGGCGGTGCTGGGGCCGGCCGAAGACGGCGGTTATGTGCTGCTGGGCTTGCGACGGCTCGATCCGCTGCTGTTCGAGGCTATGCCCTGGGGTACGGATCAGATCTTGGCGTTGACCTGTGAGCGTCTGCAGCAGTTGGGCTGGGAGCACGAGCTATTGTCGGTGCTATGGGATGTGGATCGCCCGGAAGATCTACCGCGCTTGGCTGAGCTAGGGATTCGTCTCAGAGTGATCTAGGTGGGCGATCAAGGCTGATGCCCGGTCGAATGTATGCTGATCAAGCCGGAGTGAGCGGATCAGTACTCCCCTAGAACAGTCCGTCATTCTCGTCGCGGCGAGCTTCACGCTGAAGTTGGTAGACGAAACGTTCGATCTGACGCTGTTCAAGGCCACTCATGCGATGAAAGCGCATGCCTGCGAAGCTCATATCGAGCTTGTCTTCATAGTGCAGATGGCGTAGCTCGACCGAGGTGGTCATGGCGCCGAAGGGCAGGTGAGCGGTAAAGCGCTCATACACTTGGCCTGCTTGCAGACGCTTGCTGACGTCACCGGAAAAACGCAATTTGCAGCCAGTGGCAGAGATATCTAGCAATTGCCCCTTGATTGAAGGGGTCAGCTTATCGCCAGCGAGCTCGACATTGACCAGTTGAGCCTGTTTGATCGGCGCGCGAAACGCATTGCGGCGCTGATGATAGAGAACCTCCGTAGGAAGCGAGCTCCAGTAGCAGCGTGCTCCTTCCAGTTCGCCGATCTGTACCTGCTGCTGACACTCCCAGACCATCCGTACGCCCTCGTGGAAGGCCTCGATGCGAAAGGTTTCGCCACTCTTCAGGAAACGCTCGCCATCGTTCGGAATCATTTCATCCAAGGCCAATACTCCGCGCTCGCGGTCGACTTGGACTAAATAGCTCTGAAAGCGCTGCGTGCGCTCATGAAAAGTGATCACCAAAGGATCGTGATTCTCTTGCAGCTGGCGTAGGGCGGCAAAAACTTCCAGCGCCGTTTTGAGCACTTTGGGCGGCTGCGGGCCATCATCCACGATGAAGGGATTGGACACGGTCCAGAATTCTCCGAGCAAAATACTGCGGCACTAGCATACTGGCATTGTGCCGGCATGTCCCCCGCGCCTTGTTATAAGTGTTTGTCAGGCCTGACTAAGTGGGCGCTGCTGGGCGATTCTAGCGGCACCACCGCGGCTGTCATAGAGCCCAGGCGTCTCGCCACCGCGGAGAATGCCAAGCACGCTGCCAATTGAGGCTTGATTGGCGCGAATCAGTCGACCATTGCGCAGGTTGGCAGTTTGGCAGCGCTCTAGCAGCGCACTCAGCTCGTCACTGCGAGCGAGTAGTTCTGTGCCTTGAGTGGAACGTTCGGCAAGAGCTGTTAGGCCAGCGCGGTCAGCACTCAATTGCAGGCTGGTAAGCAATTGGCTGCGTTCGTTGCCATGCTGCCCCAGTTGTGCGAGTAACGGTTGCTTATCCGCCAAGATGGTTTCCAGACGGGGTAGGTCGCGTTCGCTGAGGGCTTGAAACTCGGTGTCGATCAGCTCAAGTAACTGCTGAGCCGTGCCGATATCGTCGTTGAAAAGTTGGAGCAGAGTAATGTCGTGCATCGCGGGCTCTGGGAGTTAGGCGTCCAACACTCTCAGCGCAGCCCTGGGACTAGCGCTGGGATTCGAAATTGAGCAGTTTGCCGGCGACACGTTGACTGTCGACTTTGTAGCTTCCGTCGGCAATCGCCTGTTTCAGTCGAGCGACGCGTTCCTGATCTACCACCGGCTGGTCGCGTAGTTTGTCGGTGACTTTCTGCAGTTGCTGGGCCTCTTGGCTGAGCTGCACAGATTCGCCGGTTTTAGCGGTATGGGCTTGTTCGGCAGGAGCCGACGCGGGAACGGGTTGGTTGGTGCTGACGGCTTCGTTGCGGCTGCCAGACTGGGTAGTGCTGGTACGCCCAGTGTTGGTGGGCGCGGCGGCATTGTTGGGCCGGTTGAAGTCGATGACCATGATGCAAAACCTCGGACGGTGTTTGGACGCTTGCCAAGCTTATCGGCCATATTTAAGAAAACTTTAGGGCTTTTATTTGTACGTCTTGCAACAACCTAATAATCGCCCAGTGTAGAAAATCGCCAGCTAAATTGCGCTACAAAAAACTGCCTACATCGCCACTTCAACCTGACCTGGACCGATCACGCGGGCTCTGATCACCCGTTGTGAGCTCAGGTTACGAACTTTGATCTGCTCACCAGGCGCACCGTCGGATAGGGCTTCGCCGGGCATGCGCACATTTATCGTGCCGCTGCGGGCACTAATCACGACTTGATCGCTTTTGCGCACGACCTCCGCCTGTTGCAGATGCAGCGGGGCTAAAACTTGGTCGGGCAGCAGAGTGCGCGTCAGTTTCTTGCCGAGAGCCTGCTCCAGCGAAGTGAGATAGCCCTGGTTGAGCAGGCCGACATCGCGCTCGACTAATGACAGGTCAGCCTCGCCGAGCACGCTTTCACGCTTGAGTGGGCGGATGGCGATCACGACGTCGCGGTATAGGCGTACCTGCCCTGGAACAAACACTGTCCAAGGTGAAGTGCCTTCACAGCGAACTTTTACGGTGACCCGGCCAATGGGCTGGGCGGGGCTTTCCAGGGATTCTGTCAAATCCTTGTCGCATAACGGAAGACGCAGGCGCGGATCGAGTCGGTTGATTTGTATTTCAGGGCGCCCCTGGATTTCGCTACGCTGCAAATAGTCTTCTACGGTCAGCTCAAGAAAGCTCTGGGTTACGCCGATAAGTTGTTCGGGTAAGGTCACCGCAGTCGCGGTAGCCGGGTTATGGCCGAGCCAAAAGAAAGCGCATAAAGCCCCAAGCAACGTGCGGCGTTTGGCTATCAGATGTCGAAAAAATGTCGTTTTCGCTTTCATAACCGCTTCAAAGCAAGCCCCGTGCCGCCTGCAGCGTCAAGTTGCGCGTTCGGTGGCTAAATTAGGGAGTCAGGGCATGGCGGGTGTAATGGATTCGGTTAACCAGCGCACTCAACTGGTTGGGCAGAATCGCCTAGAGCTGCTGTTATTCCGTCTCGATGGAACGCAGCTGTACGGGATCAATGTGTTCAAGGTGAAAGAGGTGCTGCAATGCCCCAAGCTCACCATCATGCCCAAATCCAGCCCGGTGGTGCGTGGAGTCGCCAATATCCGTGGGGGAACCATTCCAATTCTTGATTTGGCCATGGCTACCGGTCGACCAGGACTGGCTGACTTGAAGAACAGCTTTGTCATCATCACGGAATACAACACCAAGGTTCAGGGCTTTCTGGTGCGCTCGGTAGAGCGCATCGTCAACATGAACTGGGAAGAGATTCATCCACCACCCAAGGGCACGGGCCGTGACCACTATCTAACCGCCGTGACGCGCTTGGATCAGCAGTTGGTGGAAATCATCGATGTGGAGAAAGTTCTCGCGGAGGTCGCCCCGACCTCCGAGGCTATTACTGCCGGTGTGATTGATCTGGAAACCAAGAGCAAAGCCATTAGCAAGCATGTACTGATCGTCGACGACTCGTCAGTTGCGCGTAAGCAGGTGATGCGTTGCTTGCAGTCGGTAGGTGTCGAGGTCACGGCATTGAACGATGGTCGTGAAGCTTTGAACTATCTGCGTAGGTTGGCGGATGACGGTAAGCGGCCGGAGCAGGAATTGCTCATGCTGATTTCCGACATCGAGATGCCGGAGATGGATGGCTATACGTTAACCGCTGAGATTCGTGCCGATCCACGCATGCAGAAACTGCATATCCTCCTGCATACTTCGCTCTCCGGTGTGTTTAATCAGGCGATGGTGAAGAAAGTTGGTGCGGATGATTTTCTCGCCAAGTTCCGGCCCGATGATTTGGCTTCGCGGGTGGCTGAGCGCATCAACATAGCAGCTGAGGTCTGAGAGCTTGGCTCTCAGCGGTACATAGGTTCGGAGAGGCGGCGCCAGTGTCTTCAGGTAATTTGGATTTTGAGCAGTTCCGGACTTTCCTGGAAAAAGCCTGCGGCATCCTCTTGGGTAGTAATAAGCAGTACTTGGTATCCAGCCGGCTGAATAAGCTGATGGAGCAGAATGACATCAAGACACTCGGCGAATTGGTACAGCGCATGCAGGGCCTGCCGCGCAGTGGTCTGCGTGAGCAGGTGGTGGATGCCATGACCACCAACGAAACCCTCTGGTTTCGTGACGCCTACCCGTTCGAAGTGCTGAAGAATCGGGTCTTGCCCGAGCTGCTCAAGGCTAATCCAACGCAGCGATTGCGCATTTGGTCGGCGGCGTCTTCATCGGGGCAGGAGCCGTATTCGGTATCGATGGCGATCGACGAGTTCGAGCGCAGCAATCTCGGCCAGCTGCGGGCCGGCGTACAGATCGTTGCGACTGACCTGTCCAGCTCCATGTTGCTGGCGTGCAAGTCGGGTGAGTACGACAGTTTGGCGATAGGGCGTGGGTTGTCGCAGGAGCGCCTGCAACGTTATTTCGATCCGAAAGAAGCGGGGCGTTGGGCGGTCAAGCCGGCGATCAAGAGTCGGGTCGAATTTCGCGCCTTGAACCTGCTGGATAGCTACGCCAGCCTTGGCAAATTCGATATCGTATTTTGCCGCAACGTGTTGATCTACTTCTCCGCCGAGGTGAAGAAGGACATCCTGCTACGCATTCATAGCACCTTGAGGCCGGGTGGCTATTTGTTCCTCGGTGCTTCCGAGGCGCTGAATGGCCTGCCCGATCACTATCAGATGGTGCAATGCAGCCCGGGGATCATCTACAAGGTGAAGTGAGTGTCGGCAGGGCGGTAGGGTTATGCATCAAAGAAGGGAGGCCATTGGCCTCCCTTTTTGTTTTTAGAATGCGGCAAAACGCCGGGCAGGGTTGCCGCCGGCTTTGCCAGGCAGCGGAAAGGCTTTGCCGCTGAGGGGCTATTTCCTTACTTAAAAATATTCAAATTGTTGATTTATAAGTAAAAAATAAATTGGCATGAGCTTTGCTATATGTCTGACAGGGAAAACCAGACACGCCAATAGGCAAAGGTTCGTTGACCATGAGCATCAGTTTCGAGACAGCCCTCGGAATCCATGAAAAAGCACTCGGCTTTCGCGCCCAGCGTGCCGAGGTTCTGGCCAACAACATCGCCAACGCCGACACACCTAACTACAAGGCGCGTGATCTGGATTTTGCTTCGGTGCTCGCCGAGCAGAGCGCTAAAACCCAGCGCGGCCCGGTTGCGCTGAACCGCACGGACAGTCGGCATCTCTCCGCCGAAGGTCTAGCCATGGCGGATAGCGCGTTGCAGTACCGCACCCCTTCACAACCCTCGATTGACCAGAACACGGTGGATGCGCAGCTGGAGCAATCCAATTACGCGGAAAACGCTGTGCAGTTTCAGGCCAGCTTCACCTTGCTCAACAGTAAATTCAAAGGGCTGATCGGCGCCCTGCGCGGCGAATAACGGAGTCGAATGCCATGTCACTAGCCAGTGTTTTCAATATCGCCGGATCCGGCATGAGTGCCCAGACCACTCGCCTGAACACCATCTCCAGCAATATCGCCAACGCCGAGACGGTGTCTTCGAGCGTCGACCAGACCTACCGCGCTCGCCATCCGGTATTTGCCACCATGTTCCAGAATCAGCAGTCGCTGAGCGGCGACCGTGGTTCGTTATTCGCCGATCAAGACGAGCCTGGCCGTGGCGTGGAGGTGCTCGGTGTGGTCGAGGATCAGGGCAGCCTGACTCCGCGCTATGAGCCGAATCACCCGGCGGCGGATGCCAATGGTTATGTCTACTACCCCAACGTCAACGTGGTCGAGGAAATGGCCGACATGATTTCCGCCAGTCGGGCCTTTCAGACCAACACCGAAATGATGAACACCGCCAAGCAGATGATGCAGAAAGTCCTGACCCTGGGTCAGTGAGCTGCCAACGAGGGATGAAGCATGAGCATCGATAGCACTAGCGCCGCCGGCTCGCTACTTGATCAGTATCAGATCAAGACTGAGACGAAGAGCAGCAAGGATCTCGGTAAGAACGAGTTTCTGAACTTGCTGGTCGCTCAGTTGAACAACCAAGACCCGCTGGCGCCGCAAGAGAATGGCGCGTTCATCGCCCAGTTGGCGCAATTCAGTCAGGTGGAGGGGATTGAGAAGTTGAACACCAGCATGGGTTCGCTGGTCTCCGGTTATCAGTCTTCGCAAGCGTTGCAGGCGTCCTCCTTGGTCGGGCGCAAGGTGATAGTGCCGAGCGAGAAGGCGGTGGTGGATACCAGCGAAACCTTTAAAGCCAGCCTAGTGCTGCCACAGTCAAGCAGCAACGTGTACGTCAACATCTACGACAGCGCAGGCGCTGTGGTGAACCGGGTCAGCATGGGCGAGCAGGCCGCCGGCAATGTCAGCTTCATGTGGGACGGCAAGGACTCCAGCGGCAAGGTGGCGCCACCCGGTACTTACAAGTTCGAAGCGCAAGCGGTCTTCGGTACTGAAACCAAGGGGCTATACACCCTGCTGCCGGCTAACGTCGACAGCGTCACCCTGGGGCAGAACGGTGGTGAGTTGATGCTCAATCTGGCGGGGCTCGGCAGCATTGGGCTCTCCCAGGTTCAGGTCATCGGCCAGTAATTACAGTCAGCAACTTCTACGTTGTAATCGCCGGCTGTACCGGCAAAGGAGTATTCCATGGCGTTCAATATTGGCCTTAGCGGCTTGCGGGCAGCGACTAGCGACCTCAACGTCACCGGTAACAACATCGCCAACGCTGGTACTGCTGGTTTCAAGCAGTCGCGTGCGGAGTTTGCCGACGTGTATGCCGCATCGGTGCTTGGTTCAGGCTCCAACGCGCAGGGCAGTGGCGTGCTGCTGGCGAATGTGTCGCAGCTGTATAACCAAGGCAACATCAACTACACGCAGAACGCTCTGGATCTGGCTATCAACGGCAATGGCTTCTTCGTCACCAGTAACAATGGCGATGTCGGCTATACCCGGGCCGGTTACTTCGGTACGGATCGCGATGGTTTTGTCGTCAACAACTTCGGCTATCGCCTGCAGGGCAATGCCGTGGATGCCAATGGCAATGTGCAGAGCGGTGTGGTTGGTGACCTGAAGATCGAGACGGCGAGTCAGGCGCCCAAGGCCAGTAGCAAGCTGGATCAGAACTTCAACCTGAACTCGACGCTGGTGTCGCCGAAAACCTGGCAAGCCAGCTATGACGCCGAATACAACCGTTGGCTGAATGATCCGGTCAACGGCGTAGTTGACCCGGCCAACCCGACTGGGGCTCAGCAGGCGGCTGCGGCGACCTCTGCTGCATCAGTCGCGGACGCCACCTTCAACCCCAGCGACCCGACCACCTATAACTCGTCCACCTCGGTGAACATCTACGACACGCAGGGCAATGCCCATGTGTTGACCCAGTACTTCGTCAAGACCGGCGCCAATGACTGGGACATGAAGATGCTGGTCGACGGCCGTAATCCGGCCGACCCCGGCTCCACCACACCCTATGCTCTCGGTTTGAGTTTCAACTCCACCGGCCAGTTGCAAAGCGTTAGCGATGAGAATGCCACTCCGGGCCTGGTGACCATTGGCGCCGACATGACGGTGACCATCAATGCCGCCAGCGGCAATCCGCCGACTCCCGGCAGCGGCTGGATTCCGGCCATCTCCGACAATGGCAAGCCACCGGTGTGGAACTGGAACGGAGCCCAGGCCAATGCGGGCGGCATCGCCTTCGACTTCTCCGACGCTACCCAGTTCTCCAGCGCCTTTGCGGTCAACAGCGTCAGCCAGGATGGTTACACCACCGGGCAATTGTCCGGTCTGGAAATTGACGATACCGGGGTGATCTTCGCCCGCTACACCAACGGTCAGTCCAAGGTGCAGGGGCAGATCGTATTGGCCAACTTCGCCAACGTGCAGGGCCTGACCCCGGTGGGTAAGACCGGCTGGGTGCAGTCGTTCGAGTCGGGTGAGCCGGTGGTGGGTACGCCGCGTACCGGCACCATGGGTGCGCTGCAGGCTGGCGCATTGGAAGACTCCAACGTCGAGTTGTCGGACCAGTTGGTGAACCTGATCGTCGCCCAGCGCAACTACCAAGCCAACGCCAAGACCATCGAGACTGAGAGTGCGATCACTCAAACCATCATCAATCTGCGATGAGTCGCGTCTTGCCGCCTGAGAAATAGGTCGGCAAGCGCTTTGCCGCTGGCGGCAGCCACTCGCCGCCAGCGCTATTTTAAGACCCCGAAAGGGGTTTTTTTGTTTTTAAAATTTGTTTTATATCAATTGCTTACTGTTTTTATTCGAGAGTGGCATAGCGCTTGCTTTGTAGCTGGTAACAGAGCAGCGGGCGGCAAGCGCCACCCCTCGGAGAATGACCATGGACAAGATGCTGTACGTCTCCATGACCGGAGCCAGCCAGAACACCCTGGCCCAGCGTGCGCACGCCAACAACTTGGCGAATATCTCGACTAACGGCTTTCGTCGCGACTTCGAGCAGGCGCGCTCGATGCAGGTGTTCGGTGAAAGTTTCCCGTCACGGGTCTACGCCATGAGCGAGCGCCCAGGCACCGACTTCACCCCCGGCACCTTGCAGGAAACCGGTTACGGCATGGACGTAGCCATCAGTGGCGATGGCTGGCTGGCGGTGCAGGCGCCGGACGGTGGCGAGGCTTATGTACGGACCGCCAGCCTGAAGATCGATGCCCTCGGTCAGCTGCGTGCCGGCAATGGTTTGCCGGTGATGGGCAATGGCGGTCCGATTGCCGTGCCACCGGAGCAAAAGGTCGAGATCGGTCAGGACGGCACCATCACCGTTCGGGCCTTGGGCGAGGCGCCCAATGTCTTGGCTGAGGTGGATCGCCTCAAGCTGGTCAACCCGGATCTCAAGCAAATGGAGAAGGGCGCCGACGGCATGATCCGCTTCAAGGGCCAAGGCCCCGTGCAAGCCGATACCAATGTCCGGGTGACTTCCGGCTTTCTGGAAACCAGCAACGTGAATGCCGTGGAGGAGATGACCGCGATCCTCTCCTTGTCCCGCCAATTTGAACTGCAAGTGAAGATGATGCGCACTGCCGAGGACGATGCGTCGGCCATGGCGCGTGTTTTGCAACTCAGCTAGGGCGTGTCGTCAATTATTTGCCTGTTGCGCCGGAGCCTGCTTTTACGCAGAGCAAGGCATGAGGAGAGAGATTTGGCTATTCCAAATGAGCGACGAATAACGCAGCGCTGCGTAAAAGCAGGCCCGTCCCTTCGGGTTGCGCCTGAAAATCGGCCATGCGGCGTTGCAGGACTTGCCAATGGAATGACCATTGGCTGCGGCCCGCGCCTTGCCTGGCCGATTTTCAGGCGGCAACGCAATCTGGCAAATAATTGACGACACGCCCTTTCCAGCACGTGGCCGCCGTGAAACCGGCGCCCGAGGAGAATGACCATGCTACCGGCTCTGTGGGTCAGTAAAACCGGTTTGTCCGCCCAGGACATGAACCTGACCACGATTTCCAACAACCTGGCCAACGTTTCGACCACTGGCTTCAAACGTGATCGCGCGGAGTTTGAGGATCTGCTGTATCAGATCCGCCGGCAGCCGGGTGGCCAGACCAGCCAGGACAGCCAACTGCCGTCTGGCCTGCAGCTGGGTACCGGTGTGCGCATTGTCGGTACGCAGAAGATCTTCACCGCCGGCAGCCTACAGACCACCGAGCAGCCGCTGGATATGGCGATCAACGGCCGTGGCTTCTTTCAGGTGTTGATGCCCGATGGCACGGTTTCCTACACCCGTGATGGCAGCTTCCATCTGAATTCCGACGGCCAGCTGGTGACCGCCAATGGTTTTGCCTTGGAGCCGGCCATTGTCCTGCCGAACGAAGTGAAGTCGTTCACTGTGGGTGAAGACGGTACGGTCTCGGTCACCACCACTGGCAACCCGCAGCCGCAGATCCTCGGCAACATCCAGACCGCTGACTTCATCAACCCGGCTGGCCTGGAAGCGATTGGCGGCAACATGTTTTTGGAAACCGCCGCCAGCGGCACGCCACAGGTCGGCACCCCGGGCATAACCGGCCTGGGCACGGTGCAGCAGAACACCCTGGAAAACTCCAACGTCAGCGTGGTCGAGGAACTGGTGAACATGATCACCACGCAGCGCGCCTATGAGATGAACTCCAAAGTCATCTCCACCGCTGACCAGATGCTCGCTTTCGTTTCGCAGAACTTATAACCGTAGGGTGGGTTAGCCGCATCGCGGCGTAACCCACCATCGGTGCCGATAGGCATCGCCAAACAGTGGGTTACGGCCTATGGCCTAACCCACCCTACGCAACTCGCAACAGAGCGCCGTGAGGTAGTAGTTATGAACCGGCTTATTCTTATCCCGCTGCTTGGCATCGCCGCCCTGAGTGGTTGCGTGTCGCCGCCGCCAAAGCCGAATGACCCCTATTACTCCCCGGTGTTGCCGCGTACTCCGTTACCTGCGGCGCAGAACAATGGCTCCATCTACCAGGCAGGGTTCGAGACCAATCTCTACGACGATCGCAAGGCTTACCGGGTCGGCGACATCATCACCATCACCCTGAACGAGAGAACCCAGGCGAGCAAGAACGCCAACTCGCAACTACAGAAAGACAGCAAGGCCAACCTCAGCCTGGACACCCTGTTCGGTGTTGGCGTTTCCACCGACAACCCGTTCGGTAGTGGGGATCTGAGCCTGGATGTCGGGTACGAGGGCACCCGCGACACCAAAGGCGACAGCAAGGCCGGGCAAAGCAACAGCCTGACCGGCTCGATCACCGTTACGGTCTCTGAGGTGCTACCGAACCGCGTCCTCGCAGTGCGTGGCGAGAAGTGGTTGACCCTGAACACGGGCGATGAGCTGGTGCGAATTGCCGGCCTGATCCGCGCCGATGACATCGCTACGGACAACTCCGTGCCCTCGACCCGAGTGGCCGATGCCCGCATTACCTATTCGGGGACTGGTGCCTTTGCCGATGCCAGTCAGCCGGGCTGGTTCGATCGTTTCTTCATGAGCCCGCTGTGGCCGTTCTGAGTAGGTAAGCGTGATCATGAAACGATTGATTTCAGCCCTGTGCTTACTGCTCGCCGCCAGCGCAGCGCAAGCCGAGCGGCTTAAAGACCTGGCCAGTATCCAGGGCGTGCGCAGTAACCAGTTGATCGGCTACGGTCTGGTCGTTGGCCTGAATGGCAGCGGTGACCAGACCACGCAAACGCCGTTCACCCTGCAAACCTTCAACAACATGCTGGCGCAGTTCGGCATCAAGGTGCCGGCGGGCGGTGGCAACGTGCAGCTGAAGAACGTCGCGGCGGTGTCGATTCATGCCGATCTGCCGGCGTTCGCCAAGCCGGGCCAGACCATCGACGTGACCATTTCCTCGATCGGTAACGCCAAAAGCCTGCGTGGCGGCAGCCTGCTGATGGCGCCGCTGAAAGGGATCGACGGCAACGTCTACGCCATTGCCCAGGGCAATCTTGTCGTCGGCGGTTTCGATGCCGAAGGCGGCGACGGCTCGAAAATCACCGTCAACGTGCCATCGGCAGGACGGATTCCTAGCGGTGCGACGGTCGAACGGCCGGTGCCGACGGGTTTCGATCAGGGCAATAGCCTGACGCTGAACCTCAATCGCCCGGACTTCACCACGGCAAAAAACATCGTCGACCAGATCAACGAACTGCTCGGCCCAGGCGTGGCTCAGGCGATTGATGGCGGCTCGGTGCGCATTAGTGCACCGCTGGACCCGAGCCAGCGGGTCGATTATTTGTCGGTACTGGAAAACATCGAAGTGAACGCCGGGCAGGCGGTGGCCAAAGTCATCATCAACTCGCGGACCGGCACCATCGTCATCGGCCAGAACGTGCGGGTACAGCCGGCCGCGGTGACCCATGGCAGCCTCACCGTGAGCATCACCGAAGACCCTATCGTCAGCCAGCCGGGGGCGTTTTCCAACGGCCAGACCGCCGTAGTGCCGCGCTCGAAGATCGATGCGACGCAGGAAACCAAGCCGATGTTCAAGTTCGGCCCGGGTACCACGCTGGACGAGATCGTCCGCGCGGTGAATCAGGTGGGCGCATCGCCTTCCGATTTGATGGCCATCCTCGAGGCGCTCAAGCAAGCCGGCGCACTCCAGGCTGACCTGATCGTGATCTAAGGAAGCGGCCATGGACTCAAAACTCAGTGCCGGCCTCGGCTCACAGCTCGGCTCAAAGTTCGACAGCGGCGCCTACACCGACCTCAACCGCCTCAACCAACTGAAGGTCGGCAAGGATCGTGACGGCGAGGGCAACATCCGCAAGGTGGCCCAGGAGTTCGAGTCGCTGTTCCTCAACCAGATGATGAAAGCCATGCGTTCGGCTAACGAGGTGTTCTCCGAAGGCAACTTCATGAACAGCAACGAGAGCAAGATGTACCAGGACATGTACGACCAGCAGCTGGCCGTGACCATGTCCAAGGAGCAGGGCGTTGGGCTGGCCGATGTGTTGGTGCGGCAGCTGTCGCAAATGAACAAAGGCAGCGCCCGCCCTAATCCGTTCGCGCAAACCAGCGAGGTCGCGGTAACCCGCAAGGCCGCGCAACTGCCGGCCGTGGATAGCAGCCGCGATGACTCCAAACTGATCAATCAACGGCGCTTGTCGCTGCCCGGCAAGCTCACCGACCGCCTGCTTGCGGGCATTGTGCCGTCCGCCGCCGCACCGTCCGCTACCTCAGCCGATGGCCAGCCCTTGGCGCAGACCGACTGGCTCCCGGCGCAGACCTACGCCGCGCCGAAAGACCGCGAGTTGCGCGTGCAGGACAGCGATGCGATCACCGGCCGGCGCTTGGCGCAGCCGCCTTTGGCGCCGGGCAAGTCGGCGTTTAGTTCGCCGGAAGAATTCGTCGCCACTATGTTGCCGATGGCGCAGGAAGCGGCCGACAAGATTGGCGTCGACCCGCGCTACCTGGTGGCCCAGGCGGCGCTGGAAACCGGTTGGGGCAAGTCGATCATTCGCCAGCAGGATGGCTCGAGCAGCCACAACCTGTTCGGCATCAAGTCGCACGGCGGCTGGGAAGGGGAGTCGGCACGGGTGCTGACCACCGAATACAAAGGTGGCAAGGCGGTGAAGGAGGCGGCCGACTTTCGTGCTTACGATTCCTATCAGCAGAGCTTCCACGACTTTGTGAGCTTCCTGCAAAGCAATGGTCGTTACGACGAGGCGCTGGATGCCACCGACAACCCGCAGCAGTTCGTCCGCGAGTTGCAAGAGGCCGGCTACGCCAGCGATCCGCAGTACGCACGCAAAGTGGCGCAAATCGCGCGGCAGATGCAGACCTACCAAACTATCGCCGCTGCTAGCACGGCGCCAACGGGCTGATGAGACATGGCTGACTTACTGAATATTGGTCTGTCGGGGCTGAACTCCAGCAAGACCTCGCTGACCGTTACCGGTCACAACATCAGCAACGTCAATACGCCGGGTTTCTCCCGGCAGGAGACGGTGCAGGGCTCGCGAACTCCGCAGTTCAGTGGAGCCGGCTACATTGGTGCCGGCTCGACGATCAATGATGTACGCCGGCTGGCCAGCGAGTTCCTCACCGCCCAGGTGCGTAATAACACCGTGGTCAACAGTGATGTCGCGGCTTACAAAAGCCAGATCGATCAGCTCGATGCCTTGCTGGCTGGCAGCGTGACCGGTATCAGCCCTGCGATGCAGAAATTTTTCGCCGCCCTGCAGGCCTCTGCCGAGGCACCGGCCGACGCGCCAGCGCGGCAGCTGGCGCTGTCCGAGGCAGAAGGTCTGGCCAAACGCTTTAACACGGTGTACGAGCGGATCGACCAGCAGAACCAGTACCTGAATAAGCAGATGGGGGCCATCAGTGACCAGGTCAATCGCCTGGCGACCTCTGTCGCCCAATACAATGACGCTATCTCGGTAGCCAAATCCAACGGCAAGGATCCGAACGACCTGCTCGATGCTCGTGAAGAAACGATCCGCCAGTTGTCCACGCTGATCGGTGTGCAGGTGGTTCAGCAGGACGACTCCACGGCCAACATTTTTATCAGCTCTGGCCAGCCGCTGGTAGTAGGTAGCACGGCGAATCGTATCGAAGTCACTCCGAGTAAAGATGACCCATTGCGCAGCCAAGTGGAGTTCGTCAGTGGTGGCTCGCGGCAGACCATCACCTCGCTGATCAGCGGTGGTGAAATCGGCGGGCTGATTCGCTATCGCAGTGAAGCGCTGGATCCGGCATTCAACTCCATCGGCCGTCTGGCGATGTCGATAAGCGAACAGGTCAATAAGCAGCTCAAGCAAGGTCTCGACCTGAAGGGGGATGTCGGCGTCAACCTGTTCAAGGACATCAACTCGGCTGATTTGATGGCGCAAAGGAGCTTCCCCACCGGTCTGGACGTGAGGATCGACGACACCTCCAAGCTGAGCACCAGCGACTACGAAGTTGAATTCGTCAGTTCCACCCAGTACCGCATTCGCCCTGTTGGCGGTGGCTTCATCGAGTCGCCACCCGGCACCTCTACCTTCACCGTCGGCAATACCGTGCCGGGGCTGGGTTTCCATATCCCGGCTGGCGGAGCCCATAGCGCCGGTGAGTCCTATCTGGTGATGCCGACCCGGCGTGGAGCTGCAGATATCGAGAAGACCCTCAACCAGTCCGATCAGCTAGCGTATGCAGGGCCGGTACGGGCCACGGCCGACACGCAGAACCGTGGTACCGGAGCCATTGGTCAGCCGGATCTGATCTCTGGTCCGTCTCCGATCAACACCACAGATATTCAGACTTTACTGGGTGCGGGCGGTTTGACCATGACCTTCAGCGCACCGGACCAGTTGACTATTAGTGGTGCTGGCACGGCGCGATTCCAGCCAGGCAACAGCTCTACCTTCACCATCACTCCTGGGCAGACCAACACCCTGAGTATCGGCGATGGCACCTACACATTCGAGATGAAGCTCTCTGGTGTGCCGCAAGCTGGCGACACCTACAATGTCGACTTCAACAAGAATGGCGTATCGGACAACCGCAACGGTCTCAAACTGGTCGATCTGCAAAACAAGCCGGTGCTCAGCGTTGATGCCGCGGTGCCTGGCTCGGGCCTGTCTTTCGGCGATGGCTATGGCGAACTGGTCGAGCGCGTCGGTACCCTGACCGCACAATCGCGAGTCGACAGTGAGGCTACTTCGGTCCTACTGAAGCAGGCGACCGATAACCGCAACTCGCTGTCTGGGGTCAGCCTGGATGAAGAGGCGGGCAAGCTCATCCAGTTCCAGCAGTATTACCAGGCATCGGCGCAGATCATCCAGACCGCGCGCGCGCTGTTTGATACCTTGGTTTCTACCTTCCGTTAAGTGGTGCGACGATGCGAATTTCCACCATTCAGGCATTCAACAACGGCGTTAACGGCATCCAGCGGAACTACTCGGATGTCACGCGCACCCAGGAACAGATCAGTTCCGGTAAGAAGATTCTCACCCCGGCGGACGATCCGGTCGCGGCCGTGCGCCTGTTGCAACTCGACCAGGAGCAGGCGGCACTCAAGCAGTTCGAAGGCAACCTCACTGCGGCGAAGAACAGCCTGACTCTGGAAGAAAGCACGCTCAGTGGCGTGGTCAACGTCATGCAGCGTATTCGCGAGCTGGCGGTGCAGGCCGGGAACGGGGCTCTGAGCAAGGACGATCGCAGCTCCATTGCCTCCGAGCTGAAGGAGCGCGAAGACGAGTTGCTGGGCCTGATGAACAGCAAGAACGCCCGTGGCGAGTACCTGTTCGGCGGTTTCCAGGGTAAGAGTCAGCCCTTCGTGCGTGACGCCGATGGCAACTACAGCTATCTGGGTGATGAAGGCCAGCGCAAGATCCAGATCGCCAGCTCGCAGCAGATTGCCATAAGCGACAACGGCAAGAGCGTGTTCGATCGCGTGGTCAATGGTGCGCGATTGCAGGGTGGCAGCATCACTCCGCCGGTAACGGGTTCCACGCTGAAGATGGGTGAGCCGCTGGTGGATGACGAAGTAGCTTTCGCCGGGTTTCCCGCTTCCGGGGTCGAGATCGAGTTCGAGCCAGCACCGAACCAGAAAACCTACAACGTCTACGCCTATCCTCGTGCCAGTAATCCTACCCCGCTGACCAACCCTGCTCGGCAGATGGACGATAACCCCGAGCGTGGGGACCAGCTGCGCTTCCAGGGTGTCAGTGTGCATTTCGACGGTGTGCCGGCGGGCGGGGAGCGCTTCTTCATCGGCAGCCCAGCTGGCAGCGCGGCTGCAGGCGGGCAGGGCTTCGTCACCAATATGGCCAGCTTCCTCACCGACTATCCGGCCGGTAGTGCCCAGGCTACGGTGGTCGACAACTTGGGTACTCCTGAGTTGCGAATCGGCGCGGCACCGGGTGTGCTGGTTGCGCTGGCGCCGCCGCTGACCTCGAATGCCGCCGATTATCCGGCCATCTTCGTGGCACCCAACGGCTTCAGCGTCCGCTTCGAATCGCCGCCGCAGGCGGGCACGACCCTGGCGCTGGGTTCGACACCGGACGAGCAAAGCCAAGGCATTCTCAACACGGTCGCGACCCTGCGTCGCGCGCTTGAAGGCAACGGCGATAACGCCGCCATTCGTGACATCACGGCCGCCGCCTTGACCAACCTCGATAACGGCATGGCATCGGTGCTCAGTGCCCAGGGCGAGATCGGCGCACGGCTCAACGTCGTGGAGTCGACGCAAACCAATAACGAAGATCTGGTGCTGATCAACAAGAGCATCCAGTCGGGCCTGCAGGACCTGGATTACGCCGAGGCGCTCTCGCGCCTGTCCTTCCAGTCCATCATTCTGGAAGCCGCGCAGCAGAGTTACGTGAAGATCAGCAGCCTCAGCCTGTTCGACAAACTGCGTTGAAAAGCCCCGTAGGGTGGGTTAGCCGCGCAGCGGCGTAACCCACCACGCCTCCCACCATGCCGGTTGCCGATCAATGGTGGGTTACGCCTACGGCTAACCCACCCTACGAGGTGCTTGGCTGCTACTCCTACAATCCCGCCGAAAATCCGCCACACCCAGCCTTAAGGTTTTTTGCTTCAGCTAAGCCCTTGTCAAGCCTGCAGAAAAAAATCCCTCAAAAAACTCTGGAAAAAACCTAAAGCTCCCCGATCAAGCGCCGATACAAAGTACGAATGCGAACTTTATGGGTGCCTGGGCTAAGCCCGCCCAAGCTCGCAAGCTCAGGCAAATACGCTAGTCCTCGGAGGACAACATCATGGCCTTGACCGTCAATACCAACATTGCGTCGATCAATACCCAGCGCAACCTGAACAACTCGTCCAACTCGCTGAACAACTCGATGCAGCGCCTGTCCACCGGTAGCCGCATCAACAGCGCCAAGGACGATGCCGCCGGCCTGCAGATCGCCAACCGCCTGACCAGCCAGGTCAACGGCTTGAGTGTTGCGGTGAAGAACGCCAACGACGGTATCTCCCTGGCGCAGACCGCCGAAGGCGCCCTGCAGCAGTCCACCAATATCCTGCAGCGCATGCGTGATCTGTCCCTGCAGTCGGCCAACGGCTCCAACAGCGGCTCCGAGCGCACAGCTCTGAACTCCGAGGTGACCCAGCTCAAGAAGGAACTGGACCGTATCAGCAACACCACCACTTTCGGTGGTCGTCAGCTGCTGGACGGTACTTTCGGTGTGGCCAGCTTCCAGGTTGGTTCTGCTGCTAACGAGATCATCAGCGTCGGTATCAAGGAAATGAGCTCGAAGTCGCTGGAGTCCCAGCACTACGTTTCCACAGTTACTGCGCCGACTGTTGCTACCACCGTAACCACTGCTGGTGAGGTCGATATTGGCTTCACTGTGGACGGTAAGGCGTTCACTGCAACTGCTTCCTTGAGTGTTGGTGACGACCAGAAAGCGGTTAGCCAGAAGATTGCGGCAGCAATCAACGACACCAACTCCGGTATCGGTGCCTTCGTTCAGAGTGACAACAGCTTGAACGTTGTCTCCAAGCTGGCCGCAAAGGCGGATGGTACAGGTGCTCTCACCGCTCTGACCGTCGCCAACAGTGCTACTGCCGGCAAGGTTCCCGCAGGTGTTACTCAGGGGACTGTGGATGTGAATAGCGCTGTTGCCGATGTCAGTAAGTTGAAGGTCAGCAATGTTGATCTTACTACTGCAGAGGGTGCCCAGAAGGCTGTAATCGCCATTGACGACGCGATTAGGGCAATCGACTCCCAGCGCGCCGAACTCGGTGCCGTGCAGAACCGCTTCGACAACACCATCGTCAACCTGCAGAACATCGGTGAAAACGTTTCCGCCGCCCGCGGCCGAATCCAGGACACCGACTTCGCGGCCGAAACCGCGAACATGACCAAGAACCAGGTGCTGCAACAGGCGGGCACCGCCATCCTGGCTCAGGCTAACCAACTGCCGCAGGCGGTATTGAGCCTGCTGCGCTAAGCGCAACCTGGGTTGATGTGTGACAACGGGGGGAAGCGCTTGCGCTTCTCCCCGTCTTGCCATTGAGAGGTGGAAAGGATGGACGTTGCTAAATTGAATGGGCTGTCTGCCAATCCGGTTGTTCGCCTGTTTGCTAGCGATTTTTCTCAGGCGGCCGATACCCGCAAGCAGGCAGCTTTAGAGGCTCCGCTTACTGCGCAGGTTGACCAAAGCGCGGTGCAGCAGGCTGTTTCGACTATCGCGGCGTATGCGCAAAGCATCAGCCGCAATCTCAGTTTCAATCTGGATGACTCGAGCGGGCGCGTGGTGGTCAAGGTGACCGACTCGGTGTCCGGTGAAGTGATCCGCCAGATTCCCTCGGAGGAAGCACTCAAGCTGGCTGAAAGCCTGGCCGAAGCCAGAAGTTTGCTCTTTAAAGCCGAGGCCTGAGTAAAAGCGGCACGCCTTTTGACTGTATGGCACGACCAAAGGTTGAAACGTCAATGAACTGACGAGGTAAGGCAGATGGCATCCAATACGACGATCAGTGGCTACAACTCTGGCCTGGATATCAAATCCATCGTTGCCAGCTTGGTGGCTGTGGAGAAAGCCCCCAAGGAAGCGCAGCTTAAGCGTCTGGAAGCGGCCACGACTGCTAGCTTCACCGGGGTTGGTCAGCTTAAGGGCGTCATTGCTGACTTGCAGGCGATCCTCAAGGATTTGAACAAGCCAGAGTTATTTGAGAATCGAACGGCTGTCTCATCCGATAGCAAGCTGGTGAGTGCCTCGGCTAGCAAGGCTGCGTTGTCGGGAAGCTACAAAATTGCCGTCGAGCGTCTTGCCAGTTCCAGCAAAGTGGCGACCGCAGCTGTCAGTGGCGGCTCGGATTATTCGTTCGCCAGCGGCGGTACCCTGACTGTCAGTCTGGGCGCGACAGCTTTAAAGCCTATCGACGTTCCGCTGAATGCTTCCCTAAAAGATATTCGCGACGCCATTAATACCCAGCTTAAGAGCGATGGTGTCAGTGCCAATATCATTACCGACGCCTCCACCACTCCTCCGACTTCGCGCCTGGCGCTTTCTTCGAGCAAAACCGGCGAGGGCAATGATCTGACGATGAAGGCTACCGTGGGTTCCGATCTCGCCGTCTTGGATGTACCGGCCAAAGGTACTCTGCCAGCCTCTGGCGCTATCTATATCTCCATGGCAGAAAATGCCAAGTTCAGCATCGACGGTTTGCCGCTTGAGAGCAAAACCAACAGTGTCGTGGGTTCTATCGAGGGGGTGACGTTCAACCTGCTTGCCAAGACCGAGGTCGATAAGCCCATCACCTTGACCGTCGATCAAGACAAAAGCGGTGTTAAGAGCAATATCAAAAAGTTTGTCGATTCCTACAACAAACTTATAAGCGTTACCAGTTCGCTGACTGGAGTGACCCCGGTAGGCGAAGGTAAGGCGCCGGTCACAGGCGCCTTGGTCGGTGACGCCAGTGTGCGTGCATTGCTGACCACGGTCCGCAATGAGCTGGTCAAGACCTCGGGAGATGAGGGGGTCCGCATCCTGGCAGACCTAGGTGTCACCACCCAGAAAGACGGCACCCTGAAGGTCGATGACAGCAAGTTGGACAAGGCCTTGAGCGCAAACTTCGAGTCCGTAGCCGCATTTTTTACCGGTGATCAAGGGCTGATGAAGCGCCTCGACAGCAAGCTCGAGCCCTACACCCAGACCGGTGGTGTGTTGCAACAGCGCCTGGACGGTTTACAGACCACTATCAAGTCGGTGGACACCCAGCGTGTCGCCCTCAACCTGCGCGTTGAGAAATTGCAGACTCGCCTGCTGGCGCAATTCAACGCCATGGACAGCTTGGTCGGTCAGCTCAGTCAGACCAGCAACCGCTTGGCACAATCCCTGGCGAGCCTTCCTGGTCTGGTTAAAAACTAAGCATGAACAGCCCAATCGATACCTATAAGCAAATCAAAACTACTCAGGCTGTATCGCCTTATCAGGTGGCGCAGATGCTGCTGGGAGGCGCGCTCGAGCGCTTGTCACTGGCTCGCCTGGCGCAGGCCGAGGGTAAGGCTGATGTTCGTGGCCATGCAGTGGGCAACACCCTGTCGATTATCGGTGCGCTGCAAGCAGGGCTGGATAAGGAGCTTGGTGGCGAGATCGCCGAGAACCTCGATGCCCTCTATGACTATATGACCCGCCGCCTGGCTGGCGTGGCCCTGGATAGCACGCCGCGCCGCCTGGATGAAGTCGAAGCGCTGCTGAGCGAAATCAAGCAGGCGTGGGATGAGATCGGCCCGGAAACGCTCGAGATAGAAGCGAAATCGCGTTAAAGCTTTGCCTTGGCTGACCGATACAGAAGATATCCAGTCAGTAATCAAGGCGAAACAAGATGAACGCGATGGCAGCCCTGCGGCAGTACCAGACCGTTAACACCCAGGCCCAAGCGGTAGACGCCAGCCCGCATCGATTGATTCAGATGCTGATGGAGGGCGGCCTGACCCGTATGGCCCAGGCTCGCGGTGCGTTGGAACGTGGCCAGGTTGCGCTGAAGGGCGAGTTGATCGGTAAGGCCGTGGGTATTGTCGGCGGATTGCGTGATGGGCTGAATCTGGAGGCCGGCGGTGAGCTGGCGATGAATCTGGATCGCCTGTACGCGTACATGTCGGTGCGTCTGCTCGAGGCCAATGTGAAGAATGATCCAGCCATGCTGGACGAAGTCGCAGGGCTGCTACGCAATATCAAATCTGGCTGGGACGCGATTGCACCTTGATGACTGCAAGCCCCAAGGAGAAATTCATGAGTTCATCCGTACAGCTCCTTGAGGCAACTGGCAGTGCCTTGCGCGATGCCCTGGCCAAGCAAGATTGGTCCGCTATCGGCGAGCTGGATTTGCAGTGCCGTCAAGCCGTCGATGAAGCCATGGTTGAAGCCGTGCGTGACGAAGAAGTACTGCGAGCGCGCATGCAAGAGCTGCTAGATCTCTACCGTGAGCTGGTGACCGTCTGCCAGGTCGAGCAACAGCGTTTGGCTGGCGAGCTGATCCAGCTGAACCAATCCCAGCAGGGTGCCAAGGTTTACCAGCTCTTCGGTTGAGCTGATTTTCGGCGTTATTTCCTGTGCTTGGCCATTAAGTATTGCCTGCGTTTCTGGATGTTCTCTGCCAGTTTGCCTGTTTATTACGGCGCATTTCCTCGCTTTCCAAACAGCCGCTTAGACTTCATCGTGGGGAAAGCAAAAAAATCACGCCATAAAATTGACTCTTGTCACGCTTTTGACTTTACTACTGGCCACTTGCCGGTGCTTTCCGTAAATTTTGACGGCGACGCGGTCCTCCTCCAGCCCACGAGTTAGAAAAAATAAGATGTGGCGTGAAACCAAAATTTTGCTGATTGACGACAACAGTGAACGCCGTCGGGATTTGGCGGTCATTCTGAGTTTTCTTGGGGAAGAGCATCTCGTCTGTAGCAGCCGCGACTGGCGCGAGACTGTGAGCCAGTTGGCCAGCAGCCGCGATGTGTTGAGCGTGCTGCTTGGCGAGGTTGAGTCGAAGGGCGGGGTGCTTGAACTGCTCAAGCAGTTGGCGACCTGGGACGAATTGGTGCCGCTAATGCTGATCGGCGAGCCGGTGCCGGCCGATTGGTCGGAGGATCTGCGTCGCCGCGTGCTGACCAGCCTGGAAATGCCGCCGAGCTATACCAAGCTGCTCGACTCCCTGCATCGTGCCCAGGTCTATCGTGAGATGTATGACCAGGCCCGTGATCGTGGCCGGCAGCGTGAACCCAATTTGTTCCGCAGCCTGGTCGGCACTAGCCGTGCGATTCAGCAGGTGCGGCAGATGATGCAGCAGGTCGCCGATACCGAGGCCAGTGTCTTGATCCTCGGCGAGTCGGGCACCGGTAAAGAAGTAGTCGCACGTAACCTGCATTACCACTCCAAACGCCGAGAAGCGCCCTTCGTTCCGGTCAACTGCGGTGCCATTCCGGCGGAGTTGCTGGAAAGCGAGCTGTTTGGCCATGAGAAGGGTGCCTTTACCGGCGCCATCACCAGCCGGGCTGGGCGTTTCGAGTTGGCCAATGGCGGTACGCTGTTTCTCGACGAGATCGGCGACATGCCGTTACCCATGCAGGTCAAGCTGCTGCGGGTGTTGCAGGAGCGAACCTTCGAGCGGGTGGGTAGCAACAAGACGCAGAGCGCGGACGTGCGCATCATCGCGGCGACGCATAAGAATCTGGAACAGATGATCGAGCAAGGAACCTTCCGCGAAGATCTCTACTACCGCCTGAATGTGTTCCCGATCGAGATGGCTCCGCTGCGTGAGCGCGTGGAGGACATTCCGCTGTTGATGAACGAACTGATCTCGCGAATGGAGTTCGAGAAGCGCGGTTCGATTCGCTTCAACTCCGCAGCGATCATGTCGCTCTGTCGGCATGACTGGGCAGGCAATGTGCGCGAACTGGCCAACCTGGTCGAACGCATGGCGATCATGCATCCCTACGGCGTGATCGGCGTGTTGGAGTTGCCGAAGAAGTTCCGCCAGGTCGACGACGAGCATGATCAACAAGCAACCAGTCTGCGTGATGAACTGGAAGAGCGAGTTGGATTTAATGGAGGCATGCCGGTGCTGGATTCGTCAGCGATGCTGCCGCCGGAAGGCTTGGACCTCAAAGATTACTTGGGCAATCTCGAGCAAGGCCTGATCCAGCAGGCGCTGGATGATGCCAGTGGGGTGGTGGCGCGTGCGGCCGAACGCCTACGCATTCGCCGGACTACCCTGGTTGAGAAAATGCGCAAGTACGGCATGAGCCGCCGTGATGACGAGGATCAGCCGGAGGATTGACACGCCCTACGGCGAGTTTTCTTATCTAGTTGAAAAATAAGCCTAATTTTTTAGGCACGGGTATTGCTAGTCCTCTCTCGACTGACCGTCTTATGACGGCTCGCCGCGCGAGAGAGGACCATGAACCCAACCGCACTCCAATCCCACACCGCTGAACCGGACACTGCCGCTCCCCTGGAGCAGGCCAGTCGTGCCGGTCTTGAGCAGGCGTTCGCCCTGTTCAATCAGATGTCGACTCAGCTCAGTGATTCCTACAACTTGTTGGAGGCGCGGGTTACTGAGCTGAAAGGCCAACTGGCTCTGGTCAGCGCGCAGCGGATGCAGGAGTTGGCGGAAAAGGAGCGTCTGGCCCACCGTCTGCAAAGCCTGCTCGACCTGCTGCCTGGCGGTGTGATCGTGATCGATGGCCAGGGCGTGGTGCGGGAAGCCAATCCGGTGGCGCGCAATCTGCTCGGTCAGCCGCTGGTCGGCATGCTCTGGCGCCAAGTCATCGCCCGTAATTTCGCGCCGCGTGAAGATGATGGTCACGAAATCTCTCTTAAAGATGGCCGGCGTCTGTCGATTGCCACTCGCTCGCTGTCTGCCGAGCCAGGGCAACTGGTGCTGCTTACCGATCTGACAGAAACCCGGCGCTTGCAGGATCAGCTCTCCCGCCATGAGCGCTTGTCCGCTCTTGGACGCATGGTCGCCTCCCTGGCGCACCAGATCCGTACACCGCTTTCCGCCGCTTTGCTCTATGCCAGCCACTTGGCCGAGCAAGTGCTGCCTGTCGAACAGCAGCAGCGCTTTGCCGGGCGCCTGAAAGAGCGCCTGCATGAGCTGGAGCACCAAGTGCGTGACATGCTGGTGTTTGCCCGTGGCGATCTGCCGCTGCCTGATCGTCTGGCGCCAAAGGCGTTATTTGACGCGCTGCGCTCTGCCGCAGAACCGCATGTCAGGGACATGGCGGTGCGATGGCAGTGCGATAGCCACGCCGGCGAGCTGCTGTGCAACCGCGATACCTTGGTGGGCACCGTACTTAACCTGGTCGAGAACGCTATCCAGGCAGCCGGCCGCGAGGCGCAGTTGAAGATTCATCTGTATGCGCGCGGCACGACCCTACGACTGTGCATCAGCGATAACGGCCCAGGCATCGATGCCGCGACTATGGCGCGTTTGGGCGAACCCTTCTTTACCACCAAAACCACCGGTACCGGCCTCGGCCTGGCAGTGGTCAAGGCGGTGGCGCGTGCGCATCAAGGCGAGTTGCAGCTGCGCTCGCGTGCGGGGCGTGGCACGTGCGCCATTTTAGTGTTGCCGCTGATCTCTGCGGCGCCAACGGTTATTCAGGAGTAAGTGTCCATGGCTGCCAAAGTTCTATTGGTCGAAGACGACCGTGCGCTACGCGAGGCTCTGGCCGATACCCTGCAGATCGGCGGGCATGACTACCGGGCGGTGGATTGTGCTGAAGCTGCGCTCGAGGCACTGAACGGCGAGACGTTTAGCCTGGTGATCAGCGACGTCAATATGCCGGGCATGGACGGCCATCAGTTGCTGGCGCTGATCCGTAGCCGCTACCCGAAATTGCCGGTACTGCTGATGACGGCCTATGGCGCGGTCGAGAGGGCAGTCGAGGCCATGCGTCAAGGCGCGGCGGACTACCTGGTTAAACCCTTCGAGCCGAAGGCGTTGCTCGATCTGGTGGCGCGCCACGCCCTTGGTCGTTTGAGTTCGGCGGAAAGTGACGGCCCGGTAGCGCTGGAGCCGGCTAGCCGGCAGCTGTTGGAGCTGGCCTCGCGCGTGGCCCAGAGTGATTCCACGGTGCTGATTACCGGTGAGTCCGGTACGGGTAAAGAGGTGCTCGCGCGCTATATCCATCAGCAGTCACCGCGGGCGAGCAAGCCCTTTATCGCGATCAACTGTGCAGCGATTCCCGACAACATGCTCGAAGCCACGCTGTTCGGCCATGAGAAGGGCGCCTTTACCGGGGCCATCGCCGCGCAACCAGGCAAGTTCGAATTGGCTGAGGGTGGCACCATCCTGCTCGATGAAATCTCTGAAATGCCCCTCGGTCTGCAAGCCAAGCTCTTGCGGGTGTTGCAGGAGCGTGAAGTGGAGCGGGTCGGAGCGCGTAAACCGATCGAGCTGGATATCCGTGTGCTAGCCACCAGTAACCGCGACTTGGCCGGTGAAGTGGCGGCTGGGCGCTTCCGTGAAGACCTCTTCTATCGCTTGTCGGTCTTCCCACTGGCCTGGCGCCCGCTGCGTGAGCGGACTGCCGATATTCTGCCGCTGGCCGAGCGTTTGTTGGCCAAGCACGCAAAAAAAATGAATCACGCCGCCGCGCGCCTATCGTTGGAGGCGCAGAGTTGTCTGCTCGGCTATCCCTGGCCGGGTAACGTGCGTGAGCTGGATAACGCGATTCAACGTGCGCTGATCTTGCAGCAAGGTGGTTTGATTCAGCCGCAGGATCTCTGCCTGAATGGCCCGATCGGTCTGGCGACGTCACCTGTTTCAGCGCCCCCGGTGTTGGCTGTGGTGCCATCGAGCGCGTCGCGCCTGCCCGAGGCCAATAACCTTGAAGCTGCCAATGCGCTAGGTGACGACCTGCGCCGGCATGAGTTCCAGATGATCATCGATACCCTGCGCTCCGAGCGTGGCCGCCGGAAGGAGGCTGCGGAGCGCTTAGGCATCAGCCCGCGCACCCTGCGTTACAAGCTGGCGCAGATGCGTGATGCCGGGATGGATGTCGAGGCTTATCTGTTCGCCAGTTGAGCTGTAAAAACAGGTCGTAGAGACTCTCTGCTCGGTCAAGTAGGTAGTAGGTAGGGTGGATTAGCCGCGCAGCGGCGTAATCCACCAAATCGGACTAGCAGGCGGTGGAAGCTCCTTCGGAGATTCCACCCCACTCATCTTTTATAACCCCCTCTTTGGCCCGCCTAGTGCGGGCCATTTCTTGCCTGGGTTTTCTGGCACCCTTGTTGCACTTACCTAATCAGAGCACCGCGTAACGTCAAAAAAACCGCGGTCACTGGAGATAGGTTATGAGCCAGGGTATTGAATTCAATCGCCTGATGTTGGAAATGCGCTCCATGCAGATGGAGGCTATGGCGCGGACTAAGCCGCCAGTCAGCACGCCCGAAGCGGGCGCACCGAGCTTCTCCGACTTGCTCGGTCAGGCTGTGAACAAGGTGAATGAGACTCAGCAGGCTTCTAACCAACTGGCTGAAGCCTTCGAGGTCGGCAAAAGCGGAGTTGATCTGTCCGATGTGATGATCGCATCGCAGAAAGCCAGCGTGTCCTTTCAGGCCATGACCCAGGTGCGCAACAAGATTGTTCAGGCTTACCAAGACATCATGCAGATGCCGGTTTAATTCTGGCCCCACATCACCCGTGCCTTTGTCGACGCCGACTCGCCGAACTGCTTGTACTGTCCTCGGTTTGTCTTCGCAGTACGAGTGATCTGGGACCGGAATAAAGGAGTGAGATTGAGAGATGGCAGACGCAGCGATCAGTAACGTACCCGTCAAGGCAGAAGCCGGAGAGCCGAAAAAGCCGCTGTTCGGGCTGGCCTTTCTGGAAAACCTGTCCGAGATGACCATGCTGCGACAGGTCGGCCTGTTGGTCGGTCTGGCAGCCAGCGTGGCGATCGGTTTTGCCGTGGTGCTCTGGTCGCAACAGCCGGATTATCGGCCGTTGTATGGCAGCCTCGAAGGGATGGATGCCAAGCAGGTGACCGAAACCTTGGCCGCTTCTGATATCGCCTACACCATCGAACCTAACTCCGGGGCTTTGCTGGTCAAAGCCGAAGATATCTCCCGTGCCCGCCTGAAGCTGGCGAGTGCTGGGGTAGCGCCGCGCGACGGCAATGTCGGCTTTGAGATCCTTGACCAGGAACAAGGCCTTGGCACCAGCCAATTCATGGAGGCCACCCGTTATCGCCGTGGCCTGGAAGGCGAGTTGGCGCGCACCGTTTCCAGTCTGAACAACGTCAAGGCAGCTCGCGTGCACCTGGCCATTCCGAAGAGCTCGGTGTTCGTTCGCGATGAGCGTAAACCCAGTGCTTCGGTGCTGGTTGAACTGTATCCGGGGCGCTCGCTGGAGCCGAGCCAGGTGATGGCGATCGTCAACCTGATCGCCACCAGCGTGCCTGAGCTGAGCAAGTCGCAGGTCACCGTGGTCGACCAGAAGGGCAATCTGCTCTCCGACCAGCAGGAACTGTCCGAGCTGAGCATGGCCGGCAAGCAATTCGACTACAGCCGGCGCATGGAAAGCATGTTCAGCCAGCGCGTGGACAATATCTTGCAGCCGGTATTGGGCAGCGGTCGTTACAAGGCCGAAGTGTCCGCCGATGTGGACTTCAGCGCGGTGGAGTCCACCTCGGAGATGTTCAATCCGGATCAACCGGCGCTGCGTAGCGAGCAAAAGGTCAATGAAGAACGCCAGAGCAGCCTGCCACCGCAAGGCGTGCCAGGTGCGCTGAGTAATCAGCCGCCAGGGCCGACGACTGCACCGGCGCAAGCCAATGCAGCACCGGCAGCGGCTCCAGCGGGCCCGGTGGCGGCTGGCCAGCCCTTGCTGGATGCGAATGGCCAGCAAGTTATCGACCCGGCGACCGGCCAGGCGAAGCTGGCGCCGTATCCGGCGGACAAGCGTGAACAATCCACCCGCAACTTTGAACTGGATCGCTCGATCAGCCATACGAAGCAGCAGCAGGGCCGTCTGCGCCGACTGTCGGTGGCGGTGGTGGTGGACGATCAACTGAAAACCGATGCCAAAACCGGTGAAACCACCCGAGTACCTTGGGCTGCGGCCGATTTGGCGCGCTTCACCCGCTTGGTGCAGGACTCCGTTGGCTTTGATGCCAGCCGTGGCGACAGTGTGAGCGTGATCAATACCGCCTTCATGGCCACGCCGGGTGAGGAGCTGATTGAAATTCCGTTCTATACCCAGCCGTGGTTCTGGGATGTGGTCAAACAGGTGCTCGGCGTCCTGTTTATTCTGGTGCTGGTGTTTGGGGTGCTGCGGCCAGTGCTGAACAATATTACCGGTGGTGGCAAAGGCCATGCCTTGCTTGGCGGTGGCCGTAGTGGCGACGTCGAGCTGGGCGAGATGGGCGGTCTGGACGGTGAGCTGTCGGCTGACCGGGTCAGCCTCGGCGGGCCGCAGAGCATCCTGCTGCCCAGCCCCACCGAGGGGTATGATGCGCAGCTGAATGCGATCAAGGGCCTGGTAGCTGAAGACCCGGGCCGGGTAGCTCAAGTCGTCAAAGAGTGGATTAACGCTGATGAGTGATAACCGCGTCGCCACCAAACTGAACAAGGTCGAAAAGGCCGCCATTCTCCTGCTTTCCCTCGGTGAGACCGATGCCGCGCAAGTGTTGCGTCATCTGGGCCCCAAGGAAGTGCAGAAGGTCGGCGTGGCCATGGCGCACATGCGTAATGTGCAGCGTGAGCAGGTCGAGCAGGTGATGGGTGAGTTCGTCGAGACGGTCGGCGACCAGACCAGTGTCGGCGTCGGTGCCGACAGCTACATCCGCAAGATGCTGACCCAGGCGCTGGGCGAAGATAAGGCCGGTAGCCTGATCGACCGCATTCTGCTGGGCGGCAGCACCAGTGGCCTGGACAGCCTGAAGTGGATGGAGCCGCGGGCCGTGGCGGATGTGATTCGCTATGAGCACCCGCAGATTCAGGCCATCGTGGTGGCGTATCTCGATCCGGATCAGGCCGGCGAGGTGCTTGGTCATTTCGATCACAAGGTGCGCCTGGATATCGTCCTGCGCGTGTCTTCCTTGAATACGGTGCAGCCGGCGGCGCTGAAAGAGCTCAACCTGATCCTCGAGAAGCAATTCTCCGGCAGCGCGAATACCACCCGGGCGACCATGGGTGGCGTCAAGCGCGCGGCGGACATCATGAACTTCCTCGACAGCTCGATCGAAGGCCAGTTGATGGACTCGATCCGCGAAGTCGACGAGGATCTGTCGACGCAGATCGAAGACCTGATGTTCGTCTTCGACAATCTGGCCGACGTCGACGACCGCGGCATCCAGGCGCTGCTGCGCGAGGTGTCTTCCGATGTGCTGGTGCTGGCGTTGAAAGGCGCGGACGAGGCGATCAGGGAAAAGGTCTTCAAGAACATGTCCAAGCGCGCCGCCGAGTTGTTGCGCGACGATTTGGAAGCCCGGGGGCCGGTACGCGTCAGCGATGTCGAGACCGCGCAGAAGGAAATTCTCACCATCGCCCGCCGTATGGCCGAAGCCGGGGAGATTGTCCTCGGTGGTAAGGGCGGCGAAGAAATGGTCTGAGGTCCGGCATGGTCAACAAGGATGCTCCCAGCGAGTTGATTCGCGCCAAGGATGTCAGCGCTTTTGATCGCTGGGCCTTGCCGAGCTTTGACCCCGAAGGGGCGCTGGCGGTAGTCGAGGAGCCCGCCGAAGCCACTGGCGAGACCGCTACCTCGAGTGAGCCGGAGGCGGCCAGTCAAAGCGAAGACGTGCCGCTGGAGACCGTCAAGCCGCTGACGCTGGACGAGTTGGAGATGATCCGCCAGGAAGCCTACAACGAAGGCTTCGCCACCGGCGAGAAAGATGGTTTCCACGCCGGCCAGTTGAAAGCCAAACAGGAGGCCGACGCTGCGCTGAATGCCAAACTGGCGAGCCTTGAGTTGCTGATGACGCAACTGCTCGAGCCCATCGCCGAACAGGATCAGCAGCTAGAACTAGCCTTGGTCAACCTGGTCAGTCATATGTCCCGGCAAGTGATCCAGCGCGAGCTCAGTACCGACTCCAGCCAGATTCGCCAAGTCCTGCGTGAGGCGCTGAAATTGCTGCCGATGGGCGCGGACAATGTGCGGATCCATATCAACCCACAAGATTTTGACGTGGTCAAAGCCCTGCGCGAACGCCACGAAGAGACCTGGCGCATCCTCGAAGACGAAGCCTTGCAGGCGGGCGGTTGCCGGGTCGAGACTGAGCACAGCCAGATCGATGCGAGCATCGAAACCCGTCTGGCGCAGGCGCTCAAGCAATTGTTCGAGCAGCAGCGCGAGCAAGCCACGCACCCAGCCGCCGCCGATATTCGGTTGGATCTTGCCGCTAGCCAAGAGCCGCCTCATGCGCCTTGAGCGCATCAGCTTCGCCAAGCGGCTGGGCGGCTACAGCGAGGCGGTGCGGCTGCCCAGCCAGCCGGTGGTGGAGGGTCGCCTGCTGCGCATGGTCGGCCTGACTCTGGAAGCTGAAGGTCTACGGGCCGCTCTCGGCAGTCGCTGCCTGGTGATCAACGATGACAGCTACCACCCGGTGCAGGTCGAGGCCGAGGTGATGGGCTTTTCCAATGGCAAGATTTACTTGATGCCGGTCGGCAGCCTGGCCGGCATTGCTCCTGGCGCCCGTGTCGTGCCGCTGCCGGACAGCGGCCGCCTGCCGATGGGGCGGTCGATGCTCGGCCGGGTGCTGGATGGCGTCGGCAACGCGCTGGACGGCAAGGGCAGGATGAAGGCCGAAGACTGGGTGCCGATCGATGGCCCGACGATCAACCCACTCAAGCGTCACCCGATCGACGAGCCGTTGGACGTTGGCATCCGCAGCATCAACGGGCTGTTGACCGTCGGCCGCGGTCAACGCCTCGGCCTGTTTGCCGGTACCGGCGTGGGTAAGAGCGTGCTGCTGGGCATGATGACACGCTTCACCGAGGCGGAGATCATCGTGGTCGGGCTGATCGGCGAGCGCGGTCGCGAGGTCAAGGAGTTCATCGAGCAAATCCTCGGCGAGGAGGGACTCAAGCGCTCGGTGGTGGTGGCCTCGCCCGCCGACGATGCGCCGCTGATGCGCTTGCGCGCAGCGATGTATTGCACGCGCATCGCCGAATATTTCCGCGACAAGGGCAAAAACGTTTTGTTGCTGATGGACTCCCTGACCCGTTTTGCCCAGGCTCAACGCGAGATCGCCCTGGCCATCGGCGAGCCACCGGCGACCAAGGGCTATCCGCCGTCGGTGTTCGCCAAACTGCCGAAGCTGGTGGAGCGTGCCGGCAATGCCGAGCAGGGCGGGGGCTCGATCACGGCGTTCTACACCGTCCTGTCCGAAGGCGATGACCAGCAGGATCCGATCGCCGATGCGGCTCGTGGTGTGCTGGATGGCCACTTCGTGCTGTCGCGGCGTTTGGCGGAGGAGGGGCATTATCCGGCCATCGACATCGAGGCTTCGATCAGCCGGGTGATGCCGCAGGTCGTGGATGCCGAGCATATGCGCAACGCCCAGCGCTTTAAGCAGCTGTGGTCGCGCTACCAGCAAAGTCGCGATCTGATCAGCGTGGGTGCTTATGTGCCGGGCGGCGATCCGGAAACCGACTTGGCGATTGCCCGTCATCCCGCGATGGTTCAATACCTGCGTCAGGGCTTGGACGATAATGAAAGTTTGGCGCAAAGCAGGGCGCAGTTGGCCGCAGTCTTCAACCCTGCGGCGCCGAGAGGCTAAGGTTTAAATGGCGCAAAGCCGAGCAACGCGATTAACGCCGGTGATTGATATGGCCGAGCGTGATGAGCGCGAGGCGGCCCGCCAGCTTGGTCGCTGTCAGACACTCTTGAGTCAGGCCGAGGGCAAGCTGGGGGAGTTGCATCGCTACCTGGCGGATTACCAACAGCAGTGGCTCACTGAAGGCCGTCAGGGCGTCTCCGGGCAATGGCTGATGAACTACCAGCGCTTTCTCGCGCAGTTGGAAACGGCCATTAGCCAACAAAGCCAGAGTGTGGCCTGGAACCGCGATAATCTGCACAAGGCCCGTGAGCTTTGGCAGCAGCGTTATGCGCGGCTGGAAGGCCTGCGCAAGTTAGTTCAGCGTTATCTTGACGAGGCGCGTGTGGCCGCGGATAAACGGGAGCAGAAGTTGCTCGATGAGTTGTCGCAACGGCTGATCGGACGTGAGCACGGCTGATTGCGGTTGCTGCTGGCGAGTCGCGGTGCTACATCATCAGAGTATGCACCGCGCATAAAATTATGGGTTTCTGCTGCATAGGGAGTGTTACATGGCCATCACTTCGCTGCCCTCAGCCGATGGGCAAGAGCTGAGCATCCGGATCCAGGGACGTTTCGATTTTGGCGCGCACCAAGCGTTTCGCGACTCCTACGAGCGGGTGAATGTCAGCCCGAAGCGTTACGTCGTCGACCTCGAGGGCACCACCTACCTCGACAGTTCGGCCCTTGGCATGCTCCTGCTGCTGCGTGACCATGCGGGTGGCGACCATGCGCAGATCAGCCTGATCAACTGCAATGCCGATGTGCGCAAGATTCTCGCCATTTCCAACTTCGCACAGTTGTTCAAAATCGCATAGGACATCCACTGATGGCCGAGCGTCTGTCCATCCTGATTGTCGAGGACAACGCTGCCGATCGGATGCTGCTGTCGACCATCGTCAATCGTCAGGGGCATCAGGTGCTGACCGCCAGCAATGGCTTGGAGGCGGTGGCGCTGTTCGAACTCGAGCGGCCACAGCTGGTGCTGATGGATGCCTTGATGCCGGTGATGGATGGCTTCGAGGCGGCGCGACGGATTAAGCAAGCGGCCGGCGAAGCGCTGGTGCCGATCATCTTCCTCACCTCGCTGACCGAAGGCGAGGCCTTGGTTCGGTGTCTGGAGGCCGGTGGCGACGACTTTCTCGCCAAGCCGTATAACCGGGTCATTCTCGAAGCCAAGATCAAGGCCATGGACCGCCTGCGTCGCCTGCAAGCGACCGTGTTGGAGCAGCGCGATCTGATCGCCAAACACAACGAGCACCTGCTGACCGAACAGCGGGTGGCCAAGGCGGTATTCGACAAAGTAGCGCACTCCGGATGCCTGAGCGCGCCGAATATCCGCTACTTGCAATCGCCTTATGCCGTGTTCAACGGTGACCTGCTGTTAGCGGCGTTCAAGCCTTCTGGCGGCATGCATGTGCTGCTCGGCGATTTTACCGGCCACGGCTTGCCGGCAGCGATTGGCGCCATGCCGCTGGCCGAAGTGTTCTACGGCATGACCGCCAAGGGTTACTCCTTGGCGGAAATCCTCCGCGAGGTGAATGCCAAGCTCAAACGCATCCTGCCACGGGGGGTGTTCTGCTGCGCCACACTGCTTAACCTGAGCTTTCAGCGGCGGGTGGTCGAGGTCTGGAATGGTGGCCTGCCGGATGGTTATCTGCACCGCATTGCTAATAGCGAGCGGATTCCGTTGGTTTCACGGCATTTGCCATTGGGTGTGTTGGAGCCGGCGACCTTTGATGACAGCTGTGAGATCTATCCGCTGGAGTTGGGTGACCGGCTGTTCTTGTTGTCTGACGGGGTGCTGGAAACCCGTAACAGCGCTGCCCAATTGTTTGGCGAGGAACGCCTGTTGGCGGTGTTCGCGGCCAATCGGCAGCCTGATCTGCTGTTCGACGAAATCCAACAGGCGCTGACCAGCTTCCGTGGCGAGGCGCAGGATGATGTCAGCATGGTCGAGGTCTGCCTGGTTGAGGCCGGCACCTTGCCTCGACCACCGCCGGCGTTCGCCGACAGCGGGCAGAGCAGTCCGCTGGACTGGTCGGCAAGTTTTGAGTTTCGTGCGCAAACCCTCAAACGCTTCAATCCGCTGCCGTTCCTGCTGCAATTGCTCCTCGAAGTACAGGGGTTGCGTGTCCAGGGTGGGGCGCTGTACAGCGTGCTGGCCGAGCTCTACTCGAATGCGCTGGAGCACGGTGTTCTGGGTCTGGATTCGGCGCTCAAATGCGACGCCACGGGCTTCGCCGACTACTACCGTGAACGTAGCGCACGCCTGGCCAACCTGAGCGAGGGGTACGTGCGTTTTCACCTGGAACTGCTGCCGGAACCTGGCGGTGGCCGGTTGATCGTGCGGGTCGAGGACAGTGGTCAGGGCTTCGATGTGCAACGTGTGCTGGAGCAGCAGCAAGTGGCGGACAGCCTATGTGGGCGCGGCTTGAGCTTGGTTCAACAGCTGACCGAGCGCTGCGTTTGGCCTGATGATGGGCGGGGCGTCAGCGTGGAGTTTTCCTGGTCGGATCAGGCATAATTTTTAGATCCTTGATCAAGGAGTGACCAAGTGTCCGATGTTCATCTCGACAACGCCGTACTGGTCGCCTTGCAGGACGTCATGGAGGACGAATATCCGTTGTTGCTGGATACCTTCCTGGCCGACTCTGAGGAGCGCCTGCGTTTGCTGCACGCCGCGCAGCAGGGCGGTGACGCGCAGAGCTTGCGGTTGGCTGCGCACAGCTTCAAGGGCAGTTGCAGCAACATGGGTGCGCCGCTCCTGGCTGGGTTGTGCAAACAGTTGGAGGTGGCCAGCCGCCGCGGTCTTCTGGCCGAGACGTCGCAGTTGATCGAACAGATCGAGCGCGAGTTTGCCATCGTGTGCATCCTCTTCAAGTCCGAGCGGCAGCGTTTCCCGATGCCACGCACTTAGCGCCTGCTCAAGATCTAGTGGACTGAGCGGTTGATTCGTTTACCTATCGCAATGCTTTTGCTTGAGGGGCTTTCGCGGGCATGACGCGCTACGAAGAGCAGTAGTCCAACTCAATATTTAACGTACTTCACGGATTACCGGGGACATGAAAGGTTAACGCCGGATAGGCAATCTGGTGTTGGTTTTTAGTTCCGAGTCATTGGCCGTTTGACGCGCAGGCTGATAGAACGGTTTCGCCCTGCTGGGCGAGTTTCTTTTGGCATTGCCCCAAAAGAAACCAAAAGGTCTAGCCCCGGCATCCGGCCCGCCTGTGGCGGGTTCCCTCCCTCCATCGTCGCTCCGGGGGGGGGGGCGCGACGAAGGGCCATCCATGGCCAGTCGTCGCTTTCGCGGCATCCCTGCCGCTCAACCCCCTACGCAACGATTCCGCTCGGCCTCCTGAAGGGGCGCTATCCCCGCCCGACCTTATGTATCAATCCACCAGACGGCAGGTGGCTTCAGGTTTTCACAAGGCGCACAGGCGACACCCCGGGTCCCCGTCAGGAGGCCGAGTGGAGGTGCTGCGCAGGGGGACGCGACGACTGCATGGATGCAGGAGGTAGGGCAATGCCGGGAGCAATTGCCGAGGCAGGACGCCGAGCGAGGCACGATGGGACAGGGGCGTCCCTTCGTGGCGTGCCCCTGGAGCAGTGCCGGAGTGAGGGTAGTCGAAGCGCAGCGCAGACCCGGATGTCGGGGTGCGCTTTCTTTTGCTTACTTTTCTTTGCGCAAACAAAGAAAAGTGAGGCGCCCGAGGGGGCGCAACCAGAAGCATCAGCCAGCGAGCTAAACGGCTTGGGTACAAGCTCAAGGCCAACAAACAGCCGGGCTCTTGCGACCAGATTGCCTATGCGGTTTTAGGTGTTAACAGTTGCCCAGGAATTCCGGAAAGAGCCACATTTAAGCCCCGCGAAAAACTTGGCCCAAGCCTTGCTATATCCCTGGCACGACCCATCCGCACGGAGAGTGCCCATGTCCGTTGCCCCCGATCTGCTTCTCAAGTCTGCACCCGAGGTAAAGCCCAAAGCGTCTGCGGCGAAAGCCCCGGCGAAACCGGCCGAGCCCAGCAAGAGTGGGGCTGCCAGCTTCGCTCAGGTGTATGCCAAGGAGCGTCAGGCAAAGTCCGCCGAGCGTAGCGACGCGTCGGCTAAACCCAACTGCGACAAAACCAGCGAGCCGGATCGCGAAGAAGATCCCGGCGCTGTGGCAACCGCTGGCGAACCAGTGCTTGCCGAAAGCGGCAATCCCTTGCCGACCGATCCGGCACAGCTCGACCCGGCCCTAGATCCATTGCTGTTGATGGTGATGGCCGGTCAACAGCCCGCCACGGAGGTGGAGGTTGCCGTCAACGCCGAAGCCGAAGCTGGGGGCGAGGGTGAACTCGGGTTGCCGACTGTACTAAGTAGCCTCGCGAGTTCGGGGCATGCGAGCATGACCGAGGCGAGTCATGATCCCGAGTTGGACGCGCTGAATGAGCTGCCAGCCGTGAAGATGGCGCTCGAACTCGGGGCCAAGGCGCAGGCCGCGGCGCAGCAACAGGCCGCGCCGAATGCTACGGCAACGCAAACGGCGCTGAGCGCTGGACAGAATTTCGCCAATGCTCTGGCGGCTTTCGCCGATCCGACAGTGCTGAATGGCGAGGCTAAGGCCGAGACAGAGCTGCCGCTCAGCGAACTGGCAACTGAAGGTCTGGACGCTCTGAAAGAAAGCCCGAGCGATGCCCGTGCGGATAACTTCGCCAGCAAACTCGGTGCCCTGAGCCAGTCAGTTGCTCAGCCGGCCACGCAGAGTCAGCGGGCGGCCTTGATCCCCGGCCAGCCGGTGCCGATGCAGCAAGGTGGTTGGAGCGAGGCCGTGGTGGATCGGGTGATGTGGCTGTCCAGCCAGAACCTCAAATCCGCTGAGATTCAGCTTGATCCGGCTGAGCTGGGGCGTCTGGAGGTGCGGATCAATCTGCATCAGGACCAGGCGCAGGTCACCTTCGCCAGCCCTAACGCGGGAGTGCGCGATGCCTTGGAAGGGCAGATGCACCGCTTGCGTGAGTTGTTCGCGCAACAGGGCATGAACATGCTCGATGTCAACGTATCCGACCAGTCGCTGAACCGTGGTTGGCAAGGGCAGGGCGGCGATGCTCAGAGCCGCGGCGGTGCCGGTCGCGATCGGCTGAGCAGTGCTGACGATGATGCGCCGCTACCTGCGAGCGAGGTGCGCAGCACGATGCTGACCCACGGTCGCGGGTTGGTGGACTACTACGCCTGAGAGCCTGTTCACGATCCGCTGAACTCGGTGATGCTGCGTTAAAAACGGTTCTTCACGGATTGCCGGGGGACATGAGGACTAACATCGGATAGGCAAGAGGGTGTTGTCTTGTCGTTTGGTGTCATTGGGCGCTTGCCGTGCTGGCTGACAGCCCGGTTTCGCCCTGCTGGGCGAGTTTCTTTTGGCATTGCCCCAAAAGAAACCAAAAGGTCTAGCCCCGGCATCCGGCCCGCCTGCGACGGGTTCCCTCTCTCCATCGTCGCTCCGGGGGTACGCCGCGAAGGGCCGTCCCTGGCTCATCGCGGCTCTCGCGGCATCCCTGCCGCTCAACCCCCTCCACAACGATTCCACTCGGCCTCCTGACGGGGCGCTGTCCCCGCCCGAGCTTGTGTATCAAATCCACTAGGCAGCAGAGGCTTCAAACTGGTTAATGAACGTGCAGGCGACACCCCGGGTCCCCGTCAGGAGGCTGAGTGGAGGTACTGAGGAGCGAGGCACGAAGGGACAGGGACGTCCCTTCGTGGCGTGCCCCTGGAGCAGTGCCGGAGTGAGGGTAGTCGAAGCGCAGCGCAGACCCGGATGTCGGGGTGCGCTTTCTTTTGCTTACTTTTCTTTGCGCAAACAAAGAAAAGTGAGGCGCCCGAGGGGGCGCAACCACAAGGATCAGCCAGCGCGATAAATGGCCCGGGCACCGCTTCAAGGCCAACAAACAGCAAAGCGCTTGCAACCCTCTTGCCTATCCGGTGTTAGCCACCATCCCGGAATTTCGTGAAGAACCATAAAAAAGGCTCGGACGACCGTTAGGGAGAACGTCAAGCCGGCGGTTGCCGAGTACGCAGATTTGACCGCACGCTGATCTATACGGAGTTCGCCCGGTTACCGTCAGGTAGCTGGGCGAACTCGTTTTGGGTGACAGCGCTTGGCCAGGCTGGTATATCCGCTGCGCAAGTTAGGTGCTCTGAGTTAGAAACTGTCTAAAAACGCCTGCGCCTGGCCATGCTGCGCTAGAAATGGCCTCGGAATGCTCATGTACTTGCTTGTACATTGCGCTTCCTCTGCCCTTTTGACTTGCCTGCCCTTCAGCTTCTTGGACTGCTTGGTTTTCAAGCTGGCATAACACTTGCTCCTAACCCTTTGAACGCGGATAGAACTCCGATCAGTGACGGATTATTGGCATGGCTAAGAAAGACATCGAGAAAACCCTGCCAGATGCTGCAGCCCCAGCGGCTGGCAAAGGCAAACACAAGCTGATCATCCTGATAGTTCTCGTGCTGTTGCTGGCAATCAGTTTGTCGGTGGGGGGCACTTGGTTCTTCCTCAGCAAAGGCGACCAGGATGAGGCGAAACCTGAGACGGTCAGTGGCGGGCAGGCTGCGCCAGTAAAGCAAGCAGCCATCTACGAAATGCTTACACCGGCTTTCATCGTTAACTTCAACTACAAAGGGCGGCAGCGGTATATGCAGGTCAGTATCGCGCTGATGGCCCGTGACCAAGCCCTGTTGGATGCGTTGAAAGTCCACATGCCGGTATTGCGGAATAACTTGGTGATGCTGTTCTCCGGTCAAGATTTCGACTCGTTGGCCACCCCGGTAGGCAAGGAAATGCTCCGTCAACTGGCGACCGCCAGCGTGCAAGAGCTTGCGCAGAAGGAGACGGGGAACGTGGCCATCGAACAAGTGCTCTTCACTAACTTCGTCTTACAGTAGGTACCGCCGATGGCCGTCCAAGACCTGTTGTCCCAGGATGAGATCGATGCCCTCTTACACGGTGTCGATGACGGAATGGTCGAGACCGAAGACGCGGCTGTGCCGGGCAGCGTCAAAAGTTATGACCTGTCCAGCCAGGATCGCATCGTCCGCGGGCGCATGCCGACCCTGGAAATGATCAACGAGCGTTTCGCCCGTTATACCCGTATCAGCATGTTCAACCTGCTGCGTCGTTCGGCAGACGTGGCGGTCGGCGGCGTGCAGGTGATGAAGTTTGGTGAGTACGTGCATTCGCTGTATGTGCCGACCAGCCTCAACCTGGTGAAGATGAAGCCGCTGCGTGGCACCGGCCTGTTCATCCTGGATGCCAAGTTGGTGTTCAAGCTGGTGGACAACTTCTTTGGCGGCGACGGTCGGCACGCCAAGATCGAAGGTCGCGAGTTCACCCCGACTGAGCTGCGCGTCGTGCGCATGGTCCTGGATCAGGCCTTTATCGACCTGAAGGAAGCCTGGCACGCGGTGATGGACGTCAATTTCGAATACATGAACTCAGAAGTGAATCCGGCGCTGGCCAATATCGTCAGCCCCAGTGAAGTGGTGGTGGTTTCGACTTTCCATATCGAACTGGACGGCGGTGGCGGCGACCTGCATATCACCATGCCCTATTCGATGATCGAACCGATCCGCGACATGCTCGATGCCGGCTTCCAGTCGGATGTCGATGATCAGGACGAGCGTTGGGTAAAAGCCCTGCGCGAAGACATTCTCGACGTCAGCGTGCCGCTCGGTGCCACCATTGCCCGCCGCCAACTGCGTCTGCGGGATATTTTGCATATGCAGCCGGGGGATGTGATTCCGGTGGAGATGGCAGAAAACGTGGTGATGCGCGCCAGCGGTGTGCCGGCCTTCAAGGTCAAGCTGGGCGCGCACAAGGGCAACCTGGCTTTTCAAGTGTTAGAACCGATCGAACGGTAACGTTGACGACGCACCGTTAAACCTAATCCAGATGTAACCCGTTTAGAGCTAGGCGAGGACCTCCACCATGGCAGACGACACACATACCACCCCAGAGGAGCAGGCCCTGGCCGATGAGTGGGCGGCGGCACTCTCCGAGGCTGGCGATGCTAGTCAGGACGATATTGATGCGATGCTGGCCCAGAGTGGCGCTGTGGCTGAGCCTTCGACGCCCCGTGCACCGATGGAAGAGTTCGGCAGCGTACCGAAATCCAATGTGCCGGTCAGCCTGGATGGACCGAACCTGGATGTGATTCTCGATATCCCGGTGTCGATTTCCATGGAGGTCGGTAACACCGAAATCACTATCCGTAACCTGCTGCAGCTCAATCAGGGTTCGGTGATCGAACTCGACCGCTTGGCTGGCGAGCCCTTGGATGTCTTGGTTAACGGCACCCTGATCGCCCATGGCGAAGTGGTGGTGGTCAACGAGAAGTTCGGTATCCGCCTGACCGATGTGATCAGCCCGAGCGAACGTATTAAGAAGCTGCGCTGAAACATGCACACATTGCACAAATTCCTTGGCGTTATCTTGAGCATGCCGCTCAGCGCGTTGGCCGCCGAGCCTGCGACGCAGGCGGTAACGCCGCTGGCCAACAGCGGCATCGGTGGGCAGTTGGTGCAACTGTTGCTGGGGCTGCTGCTGGTGATCGGGCTGATTTTCCTGCTTGCCTGGCTGATGCGCCGGGTGCAGCAGATTGGTCCACGTGGTGGCCGGGTCATCAAGCTGGTTGCCAGCCAAGCCCTGAGCCCGCGTGATCGCTTGGTGCTGGTGCAGGTGGGCGATGAGCAGATTTTGCTCGGGCTCAGCGCCGGGCGGATTACCCCTCTGCACGTACTCAAGGAGCCGGTGCATCTGCCGGACGGCGAGTCCGCTACGCCGGAGTTCGCCCAGCGTCTGATGGAGCTGTTGGGTAAGGATCAGAAGGACAAGTCTTGATGAGTTCGTTGCGCATTTTGCTGGCACTGTTGTTTGCGCTGGCCGCGCCCTTGGCATTCGCTGCCGATGATCCACTGTCGATTTCCGCGATTACGATGTCGACCAATGCCGCAGGGCAGCAGGAGTATTCGGTAAGCCTGCAAATCCTGCTGATCATGACGGCGCTGAGCTTTATTCCAGCCTTCGTCATGCTGATGACCAGTTTCACCCGGATCATCATCGTCTTCTCCATCCTGCGTCAGGCTCTGGGCCTACAGCAGACGCCATCGAACCAGATACTCATTGGTCTGGCGCTGTTCTTGACTCTGTTCATCATGGCGCCGGTGTTCGACCAGATTAATCGCGATGCTTTGCAGCCCTATATAAATGAGCAGTTGCCCGCTCAGGAGGCGATCAGCAAAGCCGAAGTGCCGATCAAGAACTTCATGCTGGCGCAGACCCGCTCATCCGATCTTGAACTCTTCGTGCGCCTCTCCAAACGCACCGATATCGCTAGCCCGGAACTGGCGCCGCTGACCCTTCTGGTTCCGGCGTTCGTCACCTCGGAGCTGAAGACCGCGTTCCAGATCGGCTTCATGATCTTTATCCCGTTTCTGATCATCGACCTGGTGGTGGCCAGTATCCTGATGGCGATGGGCATGATGATGCTGTCGCCGCTGATCATTTCGCTGCCGTTCAAGATCATGCTGTTCGTCTTGATCGACGGTTGGGCATTGATCATCGGCACCTTGGCCGGCAGTTTCGGTGGTGTGTAGGGCGAGTGTGGAGTAGACATATGACCCCCGAAGTTGCCGTAGACCTGTTTCGCGAAGCGCTATGGCTCACGGCCATGATGGTTGCAGTATTGGTCGTACCGAGCCTGATTGTCGGCCTGATCGTCGCCATGTTTCAGGCGGCCACGCAGATTAACGAGCAAACCCTGAGTTTCTTGCCGCGCTTGCTGGTGATGCTGGTGACCCTGATCTGGGCTGGCCCGTGGCTGATCCGTGAGTTCATGGAGTACATCCAGAATCTCTATACCAATATCCCGCTGTTGATCGGTTAGGTAGCCCGCTAATGCTTGAGCTGAGCGACGCGCAGATCGGCGGTTGGGTCGGCAGTTTCCTTCTGCCGCTGTTTCGCATCGCCGCACTGCTAATGACCATGCCGATCATTGGTACCCAGCTGGTGCCGGTGCGCGTGCGGTTGTATTTATCCTTGGCTATCTGTGTGGTGTTGATGCCGACGCTGCCGCCGATGCCTGAGGTTGATGCGATCAATCTGCGCTCCTTCATGTTGATCGCGCAGGAAGTGCTGATCGGCGCCATGCTGGGTTTTACCTTGCAGCTGTTTTTCCATGCCTTCGTGATTGCCGGGCAGATTGTCACCACGCAGATGGGCTTAGGTTTTGCCTCCACGCTCGACCCTACCAACGGTGTTTCGGTGGCGGTGATCGGTCAGTTCTATCTGATGCTGGTGACCTTGCTGTTTCTCGCCATGAACGGCCACCTGGTGGTATTCGAGGTGCTGGCCGAGAGCTTCGTGACCCTGCCGGTGGGCACTGGCCTGCTGGTCGAGCATTACTGGGAATTGGCCGGCCGGCTTGGCTGGGTGCTCGGTGCCGGTTTGTTATTGGTGCTGCCGGCGATCACGGCGCTGCTGGTGGTCAACCTGGCTTTCGGCGTGATGACCCGTGCGGCGCCGCAGTTGAACATCTTCGCCATTGGTTTTCCGCTGACCTTGGTGCTGGGTTTGATCATCGTCTGGATCGGCATGGCCGATATTCTCGTTCAGTACCAGATGTTGGCCACTGAGGCTCTGCAACTGTTGCGCGAATTGGCGCAGGCGTCTTAGACCATGGCCGAGAGCGAAAGCGGTGCGGACAAGAGTGAAGAACCCACAGACAAACGACGCCGTGAGTCGCGGGAGAAGGGTCAGGTCGCCCGTTCCCGCGAGCTGAATACGCTGGTCATCATGCTGGCTGGGGTCGGCGGTCTGTTGGCGTATGGCGGCAGCATGGGGGATTCGCTGCTCAAGATCATGCGCGCCAATTTCGCCTTGCCGCGCGAAGCCTTGCTGGACGACCGCTCCATGGGCTTGTGGTTCATGTCTTCCCTACAAACCGCGCTGGAAGCGCTGTTGCCTTTGTTCGTGATCTTGTTGGTGGCTTCTATCCTCGGTCCGATTGCCCTCGGTGGCTGGCTGTTCTCGGCACAGGCGCTGCAGCCTAAATTCAGCCGGATGAACCCGTGGGAAGGCCTCAAGCGGATGTTCTCGGCCAAGGCGTTGCTGGAGCTGCTGAAAGCTTTGGCCAAGTTCACCATCATCCTGCTGGTGGCCCTGGTGGTGCTCTCGTCCGATCAGGACGATTTGCTGGCCATGGCTCACGAGCCGCTGGAGATGGCCATCCTGCACAGTGCTCAGGTGGTGGGTTGGAGTGCTTTGTGGATGGCCTGTGGGCTGATCTTGATCGCCGCGGTGGATGTGCCTTTTCAGCTCTGGGATAACCGCCAGAAGCTGATGATGACCAAGCAGGAAGTGCGCGACGAATATAAGGACAGCGAGGGCAAGCCCGAGGTCAAACAGCGTATTCGGCAGATGCAACGGGAGATGGCCGAGCGGCGAATGATGGCGGCCGTACCGCAGGCGGACGTGGTGATTACCAACCCGACGCACTTCGCCGTAGCGCTCAAGTATGACCCGAAGAAAGGCAACGCCCCGGTCTTGCTGGCCAAGGGCGGTGATTTCCTGGCGCTGAAGATTCGCGAGATCGCCCAGCAGCATCAAGTCATGGTGCTCGAATCGCCAGGGTTGGCGCGGGCGGTGTACCACTCCACAGAGTTGGATCATGAAATTCCGGCCGGCCTCTACTTGGCGGTGGCTCAGGTGCTGGCTTACGTCTACCAGCTCAGGCAGTTCCAGGCAGGCAAAGGTAAGCGCCCTGGGCCGTTGCCAGATCTGCCGATCCCGCCGGATTTGCGCCGCGACGAGTAAAGCCAGTCCTCGTTAGCGGCTAGATCAGTAGGGTGGAATCCCCGGAGGGGCTTCCACCGCCTGCCGAGAACCAACTGGCTGCTGGCCTGGTTTGGTGGATTACGCCGCTGCGCGGCTAATCCACCCTACTTGCTCCCGGCCTGGCTCCGTGCAAACCCCTGGCCTGTCTCGTTTGATCTTTTCCTCGGCTTCTCTGCGCAAGTTGGACGACTTCTTGCAAAAGCAGCGATGCAGACGCGACGCGCGTCAAAAGATTGAATCGACTGGGGTAGGGATGTGGCAGTAGATCGCTCGCAAATGATTGGCAACGTGCGCAGTAACCTCTCCGGTCTGCGCCACGGCAATCTGGGCATACCGCTGATGTTGCTGGTCATGCTCGGCATGGTGATGTTGCCGATCCCGCCATTCCTGCTCGACGTGCTGTTCACCTTCAGCATCGCACTGTCCATCGTCGTCCTATTGGTCGCCATTTATGCCCTGCGCCCGTTGGACTTCGCGGTTTTCCCGACCATTTTGCTGGCTGCGACCTTGCTGCGTTTGGCCCTGAACGTGGCGTCGACGCGGGTGGTTCTGCTGCATGGCCAAGACGGCCATGATGCGGCGGGGCAGGTGATTCAAGCCTTCGGCGAGGTGGTGATCGGCGGCAACTACGTGGTCGGTATCGTGGTGTTCGCGATCCTGATGATCATCAATTTCGTGGTGGTGACCAAAGGCGCCGGACGGATTTCCGAGGTGAGTGCGCGGTTTACCTTGGATGCCATGCCAGGCAAGCAAATGGCGATCGATGCCGACCTGAATGCAGGCTTGATCGAGCAGGCGGAGGCTAAGAGACGCCGTACCGAAGTGGCCCAGGAGGCTGACTTCTACGGCTCGATGGACGGTGCCAGTAAGTTCGTCCGCGGCGATGCGGTCGCCGGTTTGCTGATTCTCTTCATCAACTTGATCGGCGGCATGGCGATTGGCATTTTCCAGCATGGCCTGAGCTTTGGCGATGCCGGGCGGATTTATACCCTGCTGACCATCGGTGATGGTTTGGTGGCGCAGATTCCTTCGCTGTTGCTCTCCACTGCGGCGGCGATCATGGTCACCCGGGTCTCCAGCTCGGAAGACATGGGCGAGCAAGTCACTCGGCAAATGTTTGCCTCGCCCCGGGCGTTGGCGGTAGCGGCGGCGATCATGATCGCCATGGGCCTGGTGCCCGGCATGCCGCATTTTTCCTTTATCAGTCTCGGCCTGGTGGCGGCTGGTGCGGCTTACTGGATTGCCAACAAACAACGCCAAGGCAAAGAAGACGCGGTGCAGGAAGTCCAACGCCAACAGGAGCTGCTTCCCGCGCAGCGTGCCCAGGAAGTCAAGGAACTCGGCTGGGACGACGTGACGCCGGTGGACATGGTCGGCCTGGAAGTGGGCTACCGGTTGATTCCGCTGGTCGATCGCAACCAGGGAGGTCAGTTGTTGGCGCGGATCAAGGGGGTGCGCAAGAAGCTCTCGCAAGAGATGGGCTTCCTGATGCCCTCGGTGCATATCCGCGACAACCTGGACCTGCAACCGAACGCCTACCGGTTGACCTTGATGGGCGTCAGCCTGGCCGAGGCCGAGGTCTATCCAGACCGCGAGCTGGCAATCAATCCTGGTCAGGTATTCGGCCCCCTGAATGGCGTCGCCGCCAAAGATCCGGCGTTCGGCCTGGAGGCGGTGTGGATCGACCCGACCCAGCGCGATCAGGCACAGTCCCTCGGTTACACCGTGGTCGACGCCAGCACTGTGGTCGCTACTCATCTCAACCAAGTGCTACACAAGCATGCTCATGAACTGCTTGGGCATGAGGAAGTGCAGCAGTTGATGCAATTGCTGGCGAAAAGCTCGCCGAGGTTGGCGGAAGAGTTGGTGCCAGGCATGGTCTCGCTGTCGACCCTGCTCAAAGTGCTGCAAGCGTTGTTGCAGGAACAGGTGCCGGTACGCGACATCCGTTCCATTGCCGAAGCCATCTCCAACGTCGCGCCGAAGAGTCAAGATCCCGCCGCGATGGTGGGCGCGGTGCGGGTGGCGTTGGCCCGCTCAATCGTGCAAAGCATTGTGGGACTAGAGTCGGAGCTGCCTGTGATCACCCTTGAGCCAAGGTTGGAACAGATATTGCTCAATAGCCTACAGAAGGCCGGGCAGGGCTCCGAGGATGGCATCCTCCTCGAACCCAGCATGGCCGAGAAGCTGCAGCGTTCCCTGGTGGATGCGGCGCAGCGCCAGGAAATGCTCGGCAAGCCAGCGATTCTGCTGGTGGCCGGTCCGGTTCGGGCGATGCTCTCGCGGTTTGCACGGCTGGCAGTGCCGAATATGCACGTGTTGGCCTACCAGGAAATTCCAGACAATAAGCAGGTCACCATCGTTGCGACGGTGGGTCAGAACTGAGGCTCTAGCTCATGCAAGTTAAACGCTTTTTCGCCGCTGATATGCGTCAAGCCATGAAGTTGGTTCGCGATGAGCTGGGCGCTGATGCGTCCATCATCGGCACCCGTCGGGTTGCCGGTGGGGTAGAGCTGACCGCTGCGCTGGATTACCAGGTGCCGGCCGCGCCGGTGCGGCAGCCGAACCCGGAACTTGAAGTTGAGCTGCGCAAGACCCAATCACGAATTGCCTCGGCTCAGGCGGAACTGGCTACCCGCGTGCACAGCGATGCTGGCAAAGACCGTCAATTGTTCGCCAATGAATCCATCATCGCTCCTGAACTGCCGGCCTCGGTCGTGCGTCATGAGCGGCCGGCACCTGTCGCCGCCGCGCCAGCCATGCCTGCCGTGACGGATCAACATGCTTTGGATGCAATGCGTTTTGAGTTGCACGGGCTGCGCGAGCTGATCGAAGTCCAGCTCGGCTCCATGGCCTGGGGGCAACTACAGAATCGTCGCCCGCAGCAGGCAAATCTGTGGCGTCGGCTGCAACGCATGGGCCTTTCCGCCGAGTTGTCGCGCACGCTGCTGGAGCGTGTCGCCAATGTCGCCGAACCGCGCCAGGCGTGGCGGATGTTGTTAGCGCACCTGGCCCACGCAATCCGTACGCCGCAGGAAGAGCCCCTGGAAGAGGGCGGTGTGATTGCCCTGGTCGGCCCGGCAGGCATGGGTAAAACCACCACCCTGGCCAAGCTGGCAGCCCGCTACGTGCTGAAGTACGGCGCACAGAACATCGCTCTAGTGAGCATGGACAGCTATCGGATTGGCGCACAGGAACAACTGAAGACCCTGGGACGCATTCTCAACGTCTCGGTGACCCAGGAGGATCCGGGCCAGTCGCTGACCCAGGCCCTCGCGCCATTAGCCCGCAAGCGCTTGGTGCTGATCGATACCGCCGGCCTGCCGGGCAACGATCCGGCGCTGCAGATGCAGTTGGAGTCGCTGGCTGGGCGAGGGGTGAAAGCGAGAAATTATCTGGTTCTGGCTGCCACCAGTCAGAGCCAAGTACTCAAGGCGGCTTACCATAGCTACAAGCGCTGCGGATTGTCCGGCTGTATTCTGACCAAGTTGGACGAAGCCACCAGTCTCGGCGAGGTTTTAGGCCTGGCTATAGGCCAACATCTACCGGTAGCCTATCTGGCGGATGGGCCGCGAATTCCGGATGATCTGCACGTGCCACGCAGTCATCAGTTGGTCAGTCGTGCCGTCAGCCTGCAAGCGCCGGAAGAGCCGAGCGAAGATGCCATGGCCGATTTGTTTGCCGGCCTTTACCAAAGCCCGACGCGGCGCGCTGGCTAGGTATGGTAGGCAGACGCAAGAGTTCCCAGGCATAGGATGTGCCTTGTACCGTTCAGGATGACCCGAACGGAACCAGCCAAATGGCTCCAGTCGAAGTTAGAGGTTGTTTTGAAAATCGTCGAGCGAAGGTCAGGCATTTCTAATGCGGCATCACCGATGCGCAGACAATTTCAAAACAGCCTCTTAGACAAGGTGTGTAGATAACATGGGTATGCATCCCGTACAGGTGATCGCGGTGACCGGCGGCAAGGGTGGCGTCGGCAAAACCAATGTGTCGGTGAACCTCTCCCTGGCCCTGGCCGACCTCGGTCGGAGGGTGATGTTGATGGACGCCGACCTCGGTCTGGCAAACGTCGATGTGCTGCTCGGCTTAACGGCGAAGCGCACCTTGGCCGACGTCATCAGTGGCGAGTGCGAACTGCGCGATGTGTTGCTGCAAGGGCCGGGCGGTATTCGCGTAGTGCCGGCAGCCTCGGGCACGCAGAGCATGGTGCACCTCACGCCGATGCAGCATGCCGGGTTGATCCAGGCATTCAGCGAGATCAGTGACAACCTCGACGTGCTGGTGATCGATACCGCCGCCGGGATTGGCGATGCGGTGGTCAGCTTCGTGCGTGCCGCCCAGGAAGTCATAGTGGTCGTGTGCGATGAGCCGACCTCGATCACGGACGCCTACGCGCTGATCAAACTGCTCAATCGCGACCACGGTATGAGCCGTTTTCGCGTGCTGGCCAACATGGCACATAGCCCGCAAGAGGGCCGTAATCTCTTCGCCAAGCTGACCAAAGTGACTGATCGGTTCCTCGACGTGGCGCTGCAGTACGTTGGCGCTGTGCCCTACGATGAGTCAGTCCGCAAGGCTGTGCAGAAACAACGCGCGGTCTACGAAGCTTTCCCGCGCTCGAAGTGCTCGCTGGCGTTCAAAGCGATAGCTCAGAAAGTCGATACCTGGCCATTGCCGGCCAACCCACGCGGGCATCTGGAATTTTTCGTCGAGCGCCTGGTGCAGCAACCGATCGCTGATCCGGCCGTATGACAGCAGCCAATGGACTTCGTATGTACAGCAAGGCACAGGCGCAGGATTCCCAGCACCAGTTGATCGAGCGCTATGCACCGCTGGTCAAACGCATCGCCTACCACTTGCTGGCCCGTTTGCCAGCCGGCGTTCAGGTGGAAGATCTGATCCAGGCCGGCATGATTGGCCTGCTCGAAGCTTCGAAAAAATACGACTCCAGTAAAGGTGCCAGCTTCGAAACCTTTGCCGGGATTCGCATCCGTGGCTCCATGCTGGATGAGGTGCGCAAGGGGGACTGGGCGCCGCGCTCGGTGCACCGCAATAGCCGGATGGTCAGTGACGCGATCAGAAAAATTGAGGCCAGAACAGGCCGAGACGCTAAAGATCAAGAAGTTGCGGCCGAACTCCAATTGAGTCTCGAGGATTACTACGGCATTCTTGGCGACACTTTGGGCAGCCGCTTGTTCAGTTTCGACGACCTGTTACAGGACGGAGAGCATGCCGGTCTGCGTGAAGACGCCGGTATTACCCACGTCGAGCCTTCGCGCGATCTGGAAGATGAACGCTTCCAGTCGGCGCTGGCGGCTGCCATCGCCAACCTGCCGGAGCGCGAGCAGTTGGTGTTGTCGCTGTATTACGACGAAGAACTGAATCTCAAGGAAATTGGCGAAGTGCTGGGGGTCAGCGAGTCGCGGGTCAGCCAGTTACATAGCCAGTGTGCCGCTCGTTTGCGTGCACGCCTGAGCGAGTGGCGCGCGAGCTGAGCGGTACTGCCAGTTTCACGATTGAACGGCGTATTCAGGTGCTGAATACGTTTAGGACTGTACGGAGGTCGACTTGGACAAGAACATGAAAATCCTCATCGTTGACGACTTCTCAACGATGCGACGGATCATCAAGAACCTCTTGCGTGACTTGGGATTCACCAATACCGCTGAGGCCGATGATGGCACCACTGCACTGCCGATGTTGCAAAGCGGCAGCTTCGACTTTCTAGTCACCGACTGGAATATGCCCGGTATGACCGGCATCGATTTGTTGCGCGCGGTGCGGGCTGATGAGCGTTTGAAACAGTTGCCGGTGTTGATGGTGACTGCTGAAGCCAAACGCGACCAAATTATCGAAGCGGCGCAAGCCGGGGTGAATGGTTATGTGGTTAAACCGTTCACGGCCCAAGTGCTGAAAGAAAAGATCGAAAAGATCTTCGAGCGGGTTAACGGCTGATGCCTGCCGTGGGGGCACTATGGAGCATAACGATCTATCAATGGGTGACCTTGAGTCGACCCTGAAGTCCCATGCCCGTGAGCTGGTCGATAGCCTGGAAAAAGGCAATTTCGGCGATGCGGTGCAACTTATCCATGAACTCAACAAGGCACGTGATCGCGGTCTGTACCACGAAGTGGGCAAGCTGACGCGCGAGTTGCACAACGCCATCGTCAATTTTCAGCTCGATCCGCGGGTGCCTTATGCGCAGGAGGTCTCGCAGATCACCGATGCCACCGAGCGGCTGAACTACGTGGTGACGATGACCGAGAAAGCGGCCAATCGCACCATGGACCTGGTCGAACAGAGCGCGCCGCTGGTCAATGATCTGAGTGGCGAAGCACAAAGCCTGAGTGCCGACTGGGGTCGCTTTATGCGCCGCGAACTCGGTGCGGAGGCTTTCCGTGAACTGGCCAAACGTATCGAGTTGTTCCTCGCTCGCAGTGAGCGCGATAACGCCAAATTGTCCGGTCATCTCAACGACATTCTGCTGGCGCAGGACTACCAGGACCTTACCGGTCAGGTGATCAAGCGCGTTACCCAACTGGTCACGGAAGTGGAAAGTAACCTGCTGAAACTGGTGCTGATGGCCAGTCAAGTCGACCGTTTTGCCGGTATCGAACACGACCACGAAGTGTTACGCGCTGAACAAGAACAACAAAAAGAGCCTTCCCGCGGTGAAGGTCCGCAGATTCATGCCGATAAGCGTGAAGACGTCGCATCCAATCAAGACGATGTTGACGATCTGCTATCCAGCCTTGGGTTTTAGGGAGCACCACAATGAGCTTCGGCGCCGATGAAGAGATCCTCCAGGACTTCCTGGTTGAGGCCGGCGAGATTCTTGAGCAGTTATCCGAGCAACTGGTCGAGCTGGAAAGCCGTCCTGATGACTCGAATCTGCTCAATGCCATTTTTCGCGGCTTCCATACCGTCAAAGGTGGCGCCGGTTTCCTCCAGCTGAATGAGCTGGTGGAGTGCTGTCATATCGCCGAGAACGTGTTCGATATCCTGCGTAAGGGCGAGCGGCGCGTCGACTCAGAGCTGATGGACGTTGTCCTGGAAGCGCTGGATGCGGTCAATGGCATGTTTTCTGACGTGCGCGAGCGGGCCGAGCCGACTCCGGCCACACCGGAGTTGCTGGCGGCGTTGGCACGTCTGGCTGAGCCACAGACGGCCCAAGAGCTTGCGACGGTCGGAGTTGCTGCGAAGGTCGTTGCCGTCGCGTCGGCGTCTGGAGACATCACCGACAGTGAGTTCGAGCAGCTGCTGGATGCTCTCAATGAAGAGCCGCAAACCCATGGCGCTGCTGTAGCCGCTGGTGCTGTCGATGAAATTACCGATGACGAATTCGAGTCGCTGCTCGACCAGTTGCATGGCAAGGGCCAATTCGCAGCTGTGCCGGCTACCGCAGTTGTAGAAGCGCCTAGCGCAGTAGCCGCGGCCAAAGTTGCAGTCGCTGCCGGCGCCGGTGACGAGATTACCGACGACGAATTCGAAGCGCTGCTCGATCAGTTGCATGGCAAAGGCAAGTTCGTTGAGCCGGCCAGCAAGGCCAATACTGCTAGCGCACCAGCCGAGCCGGTCGCCACTCCAGCCGCGGGTGCTGGCGACACTATTACGGACGACGAATTTGAAGCCTTGCTGGATCAGTTGCACGGCCAAGGCAAATTCGTTGAGCCCGCCGCACATACACCTGTAGCTCCGCTCACCCCAGCCAAACCGGTAGCGCCGAGCAAGCCCGCGGTGAAAGCCGCAGTTAAGGCTGAACCCGACAAAGCCGCTGCGGCGGTTGCTGCCGAGAAAGCTACACCGGCCAGTGAAGCGGAAACCACGGTGCGAGTGGATACCGCACGCCTGGACGAGATCATGAATATGGTCGGCGAACTGGTACTGGTGCGTAACCGGCTAGTACGCCTGGGGTTGAACAGCGGCGATGAAAACATGGCCAAGGCTGTGTCCAATCTCGACGTGGTGACTGCCGATTTGCAGACCGCAGTGATGAAGACGCGGATGCAGCCAATCAAGAAAGTCTTCGGGCGTTTCCCACGTCTGGTGCGCGATTTGGCCCGCAGCCTGAAGAAAGAAATCAACTTGGAACTGGTGGGTGAGGAAACCGACCTCGACAAGAATCTGGTCGAGGCGCTGGCTGATCCGCTGGTGCACTTGGTGCGCAACTCCGTCGACCATGGCATCGAGTCACCCGAGCAACGTGAGGTCAATGGCAAGAGTCGTGGCGGCAAAATCGTGTTGGCGGCCCAGCAGGAAGGCGACCATATCCTGTTGTCGATCTCCGACGATGGCAATGGCATGGACCCGGATGTACTGCGCGCCAAGGCGGTTGAAAAGGGTGTGCTGGACAAAGATGCCGCGGAGCGCCTGAGTGAGGCCGAGTGCTACAACTTGATCTTCGCGCCGGGCTTCTCGACCAAGACTGAGATTTCCGATGTGTCCGGCCGTGGCGTTGGCATGGATGTGGTGAAAACCAAGATTTCCCAGCTCAACGGCATCATCAGTATCTACTCGGCCAAAGGCCAGGGCACCAAGATAGTCATCAAGGTGCCGCTGACCTTGGCGATCATGCCGACGCTGATGGTGATGCTGGGCAACCAGGCCTTTGCCTTCCCGCTGGTCAACGTCAACGAGATCTTCCATCTCGACCTGTCGCGCACCAATGTGGTGGATGGGCAGGAAGTGGTGATCGTCCGCGACAAGGCACTGCCGCTGTTCTACCTCAAGCGCTGGCTGATCAGTGGGGCGGTTCACGAGGAGCAGCGCGAGGGGCACGTGGTGATTCTCTCGGTGGGCACCCAACGCATCGGTTTTGTCGTCGACCAGTTGGTCGGTCAGGAAGAAGTGGTGATCAAGCCGCTCGGCAAAATGCTGCAAGGCACTCCTGGCATGTCCGGCGCGACCATTACCGGTGACGGGCGGATTGCGCTGATTCTTGACGTACCCAGCATGCTCAAGCGTTATGCGCGGCGCATGTGATTTTTTGCTGGTCTGGCCGGTTTGGCTCGGCGCTTGTTAGGAGTGGTTATGGTAGTTAAGGTCCTGGTGGTGGACGACTCGGGTTTCTTCCGCCGGCGTGTCTCGGAGATTCTTTCCGCCGACCCGAATATCCAGGTGATCGGCACTGCCACCAATGGCCGTGAGGCGATCGACCAGGCGCTCGCGCTGAAGCCGGACGTCATCACCATGGACTACGAGATGCCGATGATGGACGGCATCACTGCGGTGCGGCACATCATGCAGCGCTGCCCGACGCCGGTGTTGATGTTCTCCTCGCTGACCCACGAAGGCGCTCGCGTGACGCTGGATGCGCTGGATGCCGGGGCCGTGGATTTTCTGCCGAAGAATTTTGAAGATATTTCGCGCAACCCGGAGAAGGTTAAGCAATTGCTCTGCGAGAAGGTGCACAGCATCGCCCGCAGTAACCGCCGTTACAGCAATTACACGGCGTCGTCCGTAGCGTCATCGGCGCCAAACCCTGCAACGGTGCCTGCCATTCGCCCCGATAGCCTGGCGCGTGCTGCCGTGCCGGCGGCCTCCAGCAGTGCATCGGTGGCCAGCGCTGCACCCAAGCGCAAAGCCTATAAACTTCTGGCTATTGGCACTTCGACAGGGGGGCCAGTGGCATTGCAGCGGGTGCTGACGCAGCTGCCGGCCAACTTTCCGGCTCCGATAGTTCTCATCCAGCACATGCCGGCCGCGTTCACTAAAGCTTTTGCCGAGCGCCTGGATAAGCTCTGCCGCATCAACGTCAAAGAAGCCGAGGATGGCGATTTGTTGCGCCCCGGCCTGGCCCTGTTGGCGCCTGGCGGCAAGCAGATGATGATCGACGGGCGTGGCGCGGTAAAAATTCTGCCGGGCGATGAGCGTCTGAACTACCGGCCCTGCGTGGACATCACCTTCGGTTCGGCGGCTAAATCGTTTCATGACAAGGTGCTGGCCGTGGTGCTCACCGGCATGGGGGCGGATGGCCGGGAAGGCGCGCGCTTGCTGAAGCAAGGTGGCAGTCAGGTGTGGGCGCAGGACGAAGCGAGTTGCGTGATTTACGGCATGCCCATGGCGATCGTGAAGGCCGATCTGGCGGACGCCATTTACGGTCTCGACGATATTGGCCGGCATTTGGTCGAGGCCTGTTTGTAATGTGGGGCTGCCTGTAATGGATGTATTGAGCCTTATCGGGGTCATTCTGGCGTTTGTCGCCATTCTTGGTGGCAATTACCTCGAGGGCGGGCATGTCGGTGCCCTGTTGAACGGTCCGGCGGCTTTGATCGTGATTGGCGGCACCTTGGGTGCGGCATTTCTCCAGGCTCCGATGAGCGTGTTCAAGCGTGCGCTGGTAGTGCTGCGCTGGATCTTTTTTCCGCCGCGCGTGGACTTGGCTGGTGGCATCAACCGGGTGGTGGGTTGGAGCATGACGGCGCGTAAAGAGGGTCTGCTTGGGCTTGAGGCTGTGGCGGATGCAGAGCCCGATCCTTACGCGCGCAAAGGCCTGCAACTGCTGGTCGATGGGGCTGAGCCGGAGGCTATTCGCAGCATTCTCGAAGTCGATCTTTACACTCAGGAAGGACGGGATATTCAAGCCGCCAAGGTGTTCGAGAGCATGGGTGGTTACGCTCCCACCATCGGTATCATCGGCGCGGTGATGGGTCTGATTCATGTCATGGGTAACCTGGCCGACCCGAGCATGCTCGGCAGTGGTATCGCCGTGGCTTTCGTCGCCACCATCTACGGTGTGGGTTTCGCTAACCTGCTGTTGTTGCCGATTGGCAACAAGCTCAAAGCCATCGCCCTGCGCCAATCGCGTTACCGCGAAATGCTCCTGGAGGGGATTCTCTCGATCGCCGAAGGTGAGAACCCGCGCTCCATTGAACTGAAGCTGCAAGGCTTCATGGACTGAAGGCTCTGCCTAATATGACCCGTCGGCGTCATCATGAAGAGCATGAAAATCACGAGCGTTGGCTGGTTTCCTACGCCGATTTCATCACGTTGCTGTTCGCCTTTTTTGTGGTGATGTACTCGATCTCTTCGATCAATGAAGGCAAGTACAAGATCCTCTCCGATACCCTGGTTGGGGTGTTCAATCAGCCCGATCGTGCCATCAAGCCCATCCCGGTGGGCGAGGAGCGGCCGTTGACCACCGAGCCCGAGCGTATGCAGGACGAAGACAATGCGCGTGACCAGGATCCCAGCAAGGCGCTGCAAGAAATCACTGACAGCGTGCGTGCCGCCTTCGGCGAGTTGATCAAGGCCGAACAGCTGACGGTGCGCGGGAATGAGTTGTGGGTTGAGATCGAGCTGAATTCCAGTTTGTTGTTCACCAGCGGGGATGCCATTCCCAACGACGCGGCGTTCACCCTCATCGAGAAGGTTTCCAAAATTCTGGCGCCCTATGAAAACCCCGTACACGTCGAAGGGTTCACGGACAATCTGCCGATTAAAACCGCGCAGTTTCCGACCAACTGGGAGCTGTCATCGGCGCGGGCGGCCAGCATCGTGCGGATGCTGGCGATGGATGGACTCAATCCCGCGCGTTTAGCGGCAGTGGGTTATGGTGAGTTCCAGCCGATTGCGGACAATGCCTCGGCGGATGGGCGTGCCCGTAACCGTCGAGTGGTGCTGGTGATCTCGCGCAACCTCGATGTGCGCCGCAGCGTCAGTGCGGTGGGCAGTGCCCATGCCAAACCAGATAGCGCTCTGCAGCGGGCTGGCATGCAACCTGCACCGACGCCTGCAGCACAGGTTTCCGCAGCGGGTGCCGTCAATTCCCCGTCGCCAGCTCTATAAAAAGGGCGGCGCTAGTTCTCGGCAAGCCTCGAGTTGTGCCGGGAGGACGAAGAACATGAAAGTCTGGGCAGTAGCCAATCAAAAAGGTGGCGTCGGTAAAACCACCACCAGCATCGCACTGGCAGGTCTGTTGGCGGATGCCGGCAAGCGGGTGTTGGTGGTCGATCTCGACCCCCATGGTTCGATGACCAGTTATTTTGGGCATGACCCCGATACCCTGGAGCACAGTGCTTTCGATCTATTCCTGCATCAGGGCAATGTGCCGCAAGGCTTGCCCGGGCAGTTGCTGCTGCCGACCAGCAACCAGGCTATTGCGCTGCTGCCTTCAAGTACCGCGCTGGCGACGCTGGAGCGTCAGTCACCAGGCCAAAGTGGTTTGGGCTTGGTGATAGCCAAGAGTCTGGCGCAACTGGGGCAGGAGTTTGATTACGCGATAATCGACAGCCCGCCGCTGCTCGGTGTGCTGATGGTGAATGCGCTGGCCGCCAGTCACCAGTTGGCCATTCCGGTGCAGACCGAGTTCCTCGCGGTAAAGGGCTTGGAGCGGATGGTGAGTACCTTGGCGATGATCAACCGTTCGCGCAAACAGGAGTTGCCTTATAGCATCGTGCCGACCCTGTTTGATCGGCGTACCCAGGCCTCGCTGAGTACCCTGCGAGCCTTGCGCAATGCCTACCCTGAGCACCTCTGGCCGGCTTATATCCCGGTGGATACGCGCCTGCGCGATGCCAGTCGTGCCGGGCTGACGCCGTCGCAGTTCGACGACAAGAGCCGTGGCGTGTTGGCTTACCGGGCCTTGCTCAAGCACCTGCTGGCCCAGCAGCCAGCGGCGCAGGTAGCCTGAGATGCAGGTTTTTGCTGACGAGCGTCGCTCAAGTCTGCCGCTAGGTCGGCCGATAGCTTGTACAGATTACTTATGCGGGTTCCCTCTATGAGCCGTTCCGTCGCTACCGCTACGCGTCCCCAACTGGCTTTGCAGTCCTATCTGGATAGCTTGCTGCAGGAAGCGGCTGTCGAATTGGCTGACGCGGTCAGCCTCGACGAGTTCGAGGCCGCGGTGCTCGAAGAGCAAGTGCGCGATGCGCGTCAGGTTCCGCCTTCACCGCCGGTAGCCCTGGCTGAGCGGCCGCCACAGCTGCCGTCTGCTATCGTGCCACAGCCGGTGGCAACGCCAGCGCTGCTGATTGAACCGGTGGTCGAGGTGCATCTACCTGAACCGGTCAAAAATGCGCCGACAGCGTTGCAACTTGACGGGCGCCCGAGCTGGGCCGAGGAGCCGTTCGAATGCCTGCTGTTTGATGTCGCAGGTCTGACCTTGGCGGTGCCGTTGGTGTGTCTGGGGTCGATCTACCCTCTGGCTGGCCAAGAGTTGACACCTTTATTCGGTCAGCCGGATTGGTTTCTCGGCATACTGCCGTGCCAGGCTGGCAACCTGAAGGTGCTGGATACCGCCCGCTGGGTGATGCCGGATCGCTACCGTGACGATTTCCGGCAGGGCTTGCAGTACGTAATCTCGGTGCAGGGCTATGAATGGGGGTTGGCCGTGCATCAAGTCAGCCGCTCGATCCGTCTTGATCCGGACGAGATCAAATGGCGCAGTCAGCGTAGCCAGCGGCCTTGGTTGGCCGGTACGGTGATCGAGCATATGTGCGCGTTGCTGGATGTCTCGGTGCTCGCCGAGTTGATTGCCAGTGGCGCCACCAAGCGCATGGCCAATGGACAAGTGCATTAATTAAACGATGGAGTAGTCTCGCCGCGTGCGGGGCTTTAGAGAAACGACAGCGGGGTACACCCGCGCGCCGCGACGAGCGGTTCTGACGAGGCTGGGGATATGAAGAAAACGTCTGCACAAGGTTCCGAAGATCCCATTCTGCAGTGGGTGACCTTCCGTCTGGATAACGAGACTTATGGCATCAACGTGATGCAGGTCCAGGAAGTGCTGCGCTACACCGAGATTGCTCCGGTACCGGGCGCGCCGAGCTATGTGCTGGGTATCATCAACCTGCGTGGCAATGTAGTGACGGTGATCGATACCCGTCAGCGTTTTGGTCTGGACTCTGCGGCGGTGACCGATAACACCCGCATCGTCATTATCGAGGCGGATAAGCAAGTGGTCGGCATCATGGTCGATAGCGTTGCCGAAGTGGTGTATCTGCGTCAGTCCGAGGTGGAAACTGCGCCTAACGTCGGTAACGACGAGTCGGCCAAGTTCATTCAGGGCGTCTGCAACAAGAACGGCGAACTGCTGATTCTGGTTGAGCTGGACAAGATGATGTCCGAGGAAGAATGGTCCGAGCTGGAGAGTATCTGACTCATGCTGGAAATCGCGCTGATTGTGCTGGCCCTTGTCTGTGTGGCGCTTGCTGGTGCCTGCTTTCGTTTGGCTGGCAAACAGCGCGAGTACGCCAGGCAGGCGCTGCTGCAAGCCGAGCGCGATGCCGGGCGGGATCAGCGCATCAAGGAGCTGAGCAAGCGCCTGGATGCTTACCTGACCGGTAGCATCCGCATGGGCGAAGAGCTGCACGAGTTGCGCCGCATCGTGGCGCCGCTACCGGACAAGTTGACTCAGATGGAGCAGCGCGACCCCAGCAGTCTGTCTTTCACCCAGGCTGCCCGGTTGGTCGGTTTGGGGGCCAGCGTCGATGACCTGACGCAGTCCTGTGGGCTGAGCAGGGCGGAAGCCGAGTTGGTCAGCAAGTTGCATCAATCCAAGCGCTAGCAGTTCTACTTAACAGGCCGTTAAAAAACTACTGCGTTTGGCTATGCAACGTTGAAGTCAGCCTCACAAAAGCGAAGCGTTGAACGCGTTTCAACGCGGCCAAAAAGGAGTGAGCGAAGCGAATAAAATGCTCATTTACAGCTGGTAAAGTCGGCTCGGGCATCCTGCTTCGCTCCAACTCCTGCAACCATGCAGTCGTGCGCTTTTTCGGCTGATTGACTTGCTACGCTCGCCGTGCGGGCCAGTCGCCGGCTGTTACTCCGCTTCGCTACGTTGCACCTTGTGACCCACATGGACGTGGGGAATGTCGCTACCCGTAGGGAACGGGTGCGGCCCTAGCCGTCGCTCGCTACTTTTTTCAACGGCGAGTTAATCTGTGCAATTGCACGGACTTGAACACTCAATTGCATCGGACATGAACACCCAATTGCATTCCCACTGGACAGCAGTTGCGTCACTTGCACATGCGAGCACCAAAACTACCTTTACGCGCCCCTTGCGCATAGATAGAGCGCGTAGCCTTGTCCAGGTGACCACCTTGGCGCACAAAATTCACCGCCTCCTTGTTACGACGGCTGCGCATCCAGTCGATCCATTGAAGCAGTTCAAGGGTAACCGCTCCATAAACCCTACCTTTTAGAAGGAGGGTTTTATGTTTACCGTGGCATCTCTGGCGTGCAGTTCCACGGCAGCAGAGCTTCGAAGTCTTCTAGCGACGAAGCCTGCGGCAAGCGTTCAAGTACGTGGCGCAGCCACGTATACGGCTCTTGACCGTTGGCTTTGGCGGTTTCGACCAGGCTGTAAAGTTGAGCGCTGGCCGTCGCGCCCTTGGGCGTGTCGCTGAACAGCCAGTTTTTACGCCCAATGACGAAGGGCCGTATGGCCCGCTCGGCAGCGTTATTGTCTATGGGCAGGAAGCCGGCCTCAACGTAGCGCTCAAGTTTGCTCCAGTTGCTGGCCAGATAACCCACGGCTTTGCCCAAGGCATTTTGCGTCGTGACCTGCGGCTGGGTTTTCTCCAGCCAGCTTTTCAGTTGCTCCAGGACCGGTAGGCTGTGTTGCTGACGACCGGCCAAGCGCTGTTCGTCACTGACCTCCTTGAGGTCGCGTTCGATGCCGTACAACTTGTTGATCAGGTTCAGCGCGATATCGGCCCGGCCGGTCTTGCCCTTGGGCTGCACTTTCTGCGCGTCGACAAACTTGCGGCGAGCGTGAGCCCAGCAGCCCAAACGCTCTATACCCGGTTGTGCGCCCAGCGTGTTATAGCCAGCGTAATCGTCGGTCATTAAATAGCCGCGATAACCTTCGAGCAGGCGCGACGGTACCGCCTGCGCTCGGCTGGTCGAGTAGTCAAAAAGGATCACCGGACGTTCCGGCGGGCCACTGGCTTGCACCCACATCCAGGATTGACTGGTCGGGTCTCGATCCGGCTCTTTAAGCACCTGAACCCGGGTTTCATCGCAGTGGATCACCGGGCTTTCCAGCAACTGATCGCGCATCAGATTAAGCAGCGGTTGCAGGTGTTCGCCACATTGGATCACCCAGCGTGCCAGGGTTTGTCTCGGAATATCGACCCCATGTCGACTCAGCACTTTTTCGAACCGGTGCAGCGGTAACCCGTCGACGTATTTGGTGGTCAGTAGCATCGCCAAGACACTCGGACTGGCCATACTTTTTTCAATTAATTGCGCCGGTTTGTCGGCAGTCACCGGTGCAGTTTCGCAGTCGCGGCAGGCATAAACCTTGCGGATGTGTTTGATCACGCGGATCTGCATCGGCACGATTTCGAGCTGTTCGCTGACTTCTTCGCCAATGGCGTGCTTGCGGCAACCACAGGTGCAGGTCAGTTCATGCTCGGGCAATTGGTGGATGACTTCGATGCGGGGCAGATCGGCAGGCAGTGGTTTGCGCTTGCCACGGCGTTTGGTCGGGGCAACAACTTCCTCTTCGCCAGTCTCGTCAGTGGCCGGGATGGCAACACTCTCCGCTTCGTTGAAAAGGGCCAACTGCGGAGTGCCTGGTTCAACTGACTGTTCGGATTTGCGACCGAACAAGCGCTGGCGAAGCAACTTGATCTGCTCTTTCAGATCGACGATTTGAACTTGAAAAGCCTGAGCAACTTCTTCCTGACGGCCAAGTGCTTCAAGCAGCATTTGCTTGAGCATTGAGGGGTCATCGGGGAGGTTTTCGGGCATCAATTTCATGCCCGGATTATACCCAGCTACGCGACAAATCTCGGTGTCAAAACCTGATGCGGACGGTTGCGCCACAGGTCGAAACCATCCAATAACCAATTCAATTCCTGAGCCGTGAGCACGATGGCTTCCTCGCTGGGCTCGGGCGATGTTTTGAAACGTTCGGACTCCAGGCGCTTGAGCCAAAGACAAAAGCCGTTACGCTCCCAATACAAAATCTTCACTCGATTTCGGGACTTGTTGAGGAAGACAAACAACACCGGATCGAACACGGCCGCCTTGATATCCAGTTCGACCAGGGCGGTCAGGCCATCGATGGATTTTCGGAAATCCACCGGCTTGGGGTAGAGGTAGACTTTTTCGACTTTGGCGTCGGGACGCATCATGAGGGGCTGGCTCCAGAAAGAGATCGGGAGCTCAGCATCGGGATTCAGTTGGCGATTTTGAATGTGAGGTCTGTGGATCGCTTACGTTCAAGGTGTCCTTGCTCTTCGATTAATAACAAAAATTGCCCACGCCAGCGCGTACTGGCCCCCATGCCAAGCCCTGAGCGTCGCTTAAGGTCCGGGATACTTTGGCCATCCATCACCCCTTCAACAAAATCGACCCAGAGTTCGGGATGGAGCATCCCTGATAACGGTGTACCCGCCAGAAGGGAAAAGCTGGTTATACAACGCTGGCACTTAAACTTCGGCCGAGCGCCCTTGAAACGATAAGTCGGCGTACCACCACACTTCGGACACGTCGCGTGCTGCGCGCTCAGCGTCGTCTCGATCCAGGTGATGACCGCCTGCTGTTGTGCCGCAATATGCTCAGCCGGCTGCAAGTTTTCACGGTCATGGTGTGTCGTCCACCACTGGTGCAGATCGGGAAACTCGTCCGCCATCACCTCTCTGACTGCCTGCCCCCAGCTAAAATAGGCTTTGTGGTTGATCTTCAAACGTGACGCAACCTTGGGGCTGGACCAACCGGCCAGCAGATACACCGCAAACGTTGACCACAGGTGCATCCTTCTCAAACTTGAAAAGGGCGACTCGCTCAAACTGTTGCAGCTCTTGCGACAGGAGCCGCAGCGAAAGGTCGGGACGCTGTGCCGCACCCTGGAGAACCCTTCAGATTAATCGCATCCATAAAGCATTCATCGACGCCGCAGCTATCGGCAAATTGGGCGGCACGCCTGTCCTAAAAACTCGGACAGCCTTCGGTGACCAAACTGCCAAGGTCGGCGAATTCAGCGGCGTTATTGAGCCGTTCATAGAAGTGCAGACTGGATTGATCAAGGGTACAATGAGCGGTCAAAAATTCACGCCGAGGCCTGCTGAGGGCACCCGCACCCTGGCTGAAGAGATGACTCCGGAATCGATATCAGAAGCCATGATCGATTTAGCAGAGAAGATTCTGCGCTTCATTCAGTTGTCTGGAAAAAAGGGAACTGACATCTACACCTTCGATCAGGCTCTTGATATTCGTGCAGCTTTCTCAGCCTTGGGATGTGCCACGGATTTGAGAGGTATCGGCTACAAGATTCTGGGAACATTTGACGGTAGGAATGCTGCTGACGAAGGTGTGGACATATTTACCGAGATCAAAAAACGCATCACTGAGTGATTGGGTAATTCCGATTGAGGCTTCTGGCTGGCGAGATTTCTAATCTCTAGCTAGAGGCCAATCGCCACTATTCAAAAGTTAGCGCGAGAGAAGTTATCCTGTATTCAGACATGGAAAGCCGGAATACGGAGCATGACATTTAGGACTTTTCCTACTGTTTTCGCCAGTGACTTCCGGTAACGTCACTCTGCCCCAGCCTCAGGCTGGGATTCCCCAAGGACGAATAAGGAAAGCTCAACGTGAGCGGATACGTACCAAACCCGCCCAAGGGCTACCGCAATAGGGGCGTAGAACCTGTAGATATCAATGCCCAGCGTTGGGCCGAATACAAAGACCTTCCACCCAAGAAAGACGCTAAGCCAAACAGCGTGGGCTGTGTCTTCGCAAAGAGCTGTGACCTGCCTGACGGTGTGATTGACCACAAAACAACAGCCGGGTTTATCCCTGTCGAGAAAGTGGCCAACTACGGCGAGTTCGCCATTCTTGGTGGTCGTGAAACGGACGCAGACGGAAACATTCCCCTCAAAAAGATCGGTGGTAGCTCCCTGCCGACTGCTCTTGGAACACTCCTATTAGGCGGGGCTGCCACTGCTGCTAGCGTGTCCTGTGGCGGCCTCTGCACTGCTGGGGCTGCTGTTGCTGGAGGAGTTGCTGGCTCTGGGACTGCTGCAACGGGGGGGGCTGGTGCAGGTGCGGTTTCTGCTGGAGTTGCTGCTGGTGCGTTGGCGGGGGTGGTCGCACTGCTATGGCCTTCGAGTCTGGGTGATAGCTCCTTGTACACAGAGGAGCAGCTTCAATCACTCAAGCAAGCCCGTACTCGCGTCCGACTGCATGTTGAACAACAGGCTGATGGCACACTGAAGGGGTACGGGTACAACACACAAAAGCGCAATGACTCGGAAATGATTCCCGTAGTCCAGTTCGTTGCTCAAGGCTCTCAGCAGGTAGCTGACTTCGGCGACGGGATAACACTGATATGGACGCCTGCCGTTGACCCTTCCAGCACATCTGGAATTCCCCCGCTCGAAGCCGCTCCACAAGCCCCTCACATCTGGATTTACCCGCCTACCGAAAAGGCTGACAACATCATTGTTAGCCCGATCTACCCGGACGCGTACAAAGACTTCATTCTTGTATTCCCGGCTGGTTCCGGCGTGCAACCACTGTACATTGTCATCAGCGCTCGCTATCAACCGGGTCTTGTAACGGGTCAAGGTCAAGACGTATCGGGCATCTGGCTTTCTGGGGCAAATACAGGCCTGGGGGCACCAATCCCAACACGGATTGCGGACGCACTGCGAGGGCGCGAGTTTAAAAACTTCAACACTTTCAGATCCGCCTTCTGGACAGCTGTAAGAAATGATCCAGAGCTTTTCAGTCAATTCAATGAGGACGCTCAAGACCGTTTGATGTCCGGTAACGCCCCAGCTGTTCGTGATAGAGAGGCTGTAGGAACACGCGGTGTATTTGAGATTCACCACGTCGAACGCATTACTGATGGTGGCGCCGTCTACGACGTAGATAATTTACGAGTGAACACCCCGAAGAACCATATCAATCAGCACAGGAAGACGTAGGCTCGCCATGGCAAACATTTCTGATTACACCGAAGCAGAGTTCATCGGCTTCATTCAAAAGATCCGTGCGGCTAACAAGGGGGGCTCAGACGAAGAGCTTGGCGAGTTGCTTGCACAATTCAGGGCACTCACCGGCCACCCAGATGGCACTGATCTCATTTTCTATCCGGAACCAGGAGAAGATAATTCTGCTGAAGGCGTTACCCAGACTGTCAAGCAATGGCGAGCAGCCCAGGGCCTGACTGGATTTAAAAGCGAGTGACTCAAGGCCCGTCCAGAACGGGCTTTTCACGCTTGGAGCAATATTGCGTACACATGCCGGCAAGTGCTCTCAAATTGTTCCTGAAAATCCACTCACGACTGGCTCATTTCGCATTTTTCGCACTCTGAAAACGGACGCAGCGTTACGTCCCTAGGGCGTAAGAAATCAGCGAGATTTTCCCCTCTTGACGCACCGCTTGCAGAGCTTCCAGATCCAGCCATCGATGACTTCTTTGCCAGCAGGGTACTCACCGCATCGCTGACAAATCTGACTCGTGGCAACTTCAATGGCGTAACCGAGATTTTTGATGTGCGGTGGTGCGAAAGCGCAATCAACTCTCAAGAAGCCTTGTTCAGGCCGACAGACGATTTCACAGTCGTAGTCTTCGCTCGCGATTTTCAGCGCATTGGCAAAGCTTTGCCAGCCCCGGTAATTTTCCCCAAGCCAAGCTTCTTCCGAATCGATGTCCGGCAACAAATGCCGAATCGACGCAAGCGGATCTACTGGTTTTTCTCCATCAACACTCACGCTCAGACCCCTTGGTTTAGGGACTTCATGCGCTGGTACAACCATGAACATCGGCACAGCCGCATCCGCTTCGTGACTCCAGCCGAGCGTCATCGCGGTCTGGATCATCAGGTGTTGGCTCGCCGGCATACGCTGTATCAGCAAGCCCGCGCTCACCACCCGGGGCGTTGGTCAGGTAACACGCGCAACTGGGAGCCCATCGGGGCCGTCATGCTCAACCCGGAACGAGAACAACCGCCGCAGCAACACGCGGCATAAAAATACGGTCGACGCGACAACCACCTTGAAAAACGACGCGCACCTTCGAATGAGAGGTTCACGTTTGAATTGCCACACCAGGGGCAGTACCGCACACGCCGATGTGGCAAGTCGTGCAGGTGGCGGAGTAAGCGGTCAGTGCCAGGGCGCAGGTTCACCGGAAGACACACATCGTAGTCGGGCAGATCACCGTGTCCGGGAATGGGAAGAGAGGGGAGTTTTGGCATCAGGGAGTACCCACATCTACCGGTAGACGTTTCAAAAGGTCAAAAAGAAAAATCCGGCATTCAGTAAGAACAAAGGTTCTATTCATAAAATGAATTAAGACGAGCCAAAGCCTGAATCGCCCCGGCTATTGTGGAGGCCGTTTCGTTTAAGTCAGGCCGCAATGGCCTGACTGGCTTGTTGCCGGTAGAAGTTTGTCTCAGCCTCCGCCGGCGGGATATAGCCGATTGAGCCCAGCAGACGCTGGTGGTTGTACCAGTGCACCCACTTCAGGGTGGCCAGCTCGACAGCCTCGCGGCTCTTCCATGATTGCCGGTGAATCAGCTCTGCCTTGTACAGCCCGTTGATGGTTTCGGCCAGGGCATTGTCATAGCTATCGCCTTTGCTGCCGACCGAGGGCTCGATGCCGGCCTCGGCCAGGCGTTCGGTGTAGCGAATCGAGACGTACTGGCTGCCGCGGTCGCTGTGATGGATCAGGCCGCCCGTACGACTGGACTGGCGGTCATACAGGGCCTGGTCCAAGGCATCCAGTACGAAGTCGGTCTTCATGCTGGTACTGACTCGCCAGCCGACGATACGGCGTGCAAATACGTCGATCACGAAGGCCACATACAACCATCCCTGCCAGGTCGAAATGTAGGTGAAGTCCGACACCCACAGCTGGTTAGGCCGGTCGGCATGGAACTGACGCTGGACACGATCCAGCGGGCATACGGTTTGGTCGCCCGATACCGTTGTCCGCACGACCTGACCACGCCGTATGCCCTGTAATCCGACCTGACGCATCAAACGCTCCACGGTGCACCTGGCCACATCGACGCGCTCTCGCCTGAGTTGCTTCCAGACCTTCATCGCGCCATAGCACTGCATGTTGGCATTCCACACTCGCTGGATTTCCGCGATCAACACCTCGTCACGCCGAGCACGACAGGAGCGCAGTGCGGGGTTACGAAGCCGGGCTGCATGCTTCCGGTAACCGGATGGGGCGATCCGCAAGACGCGGCAGATCGACTCGACCCCAAGACGGTCACGATGCTGGTCAACAAACGCCCTCAGGACTTGGTGCGGCGGTCGAGCTCCGCCTGGGCAAAATACGCACTGGCCAGGCGCAGGATCTCGTTGGCCTTGCGCAGCTCTCGCACTTCTCGCTCCAGCGTCTTGATGCGCTCATGCTCTTCCGTGGTTTGACCGGGCCGCTGCCCGGTGTTGGTCTGATAACGACGCACCCAGCCATGTAGGGTTTGCGCTGCACAGCCAATCTTGGGGGCGATGGACTCGATGGCCGCCCACTCGGACGGATAGTCGTTCAGGTGCTCCAGAACCATGCGTACAGCACGTTCACGGACTTCGGGGGAGTAGGTCGTGGTCTTTCTCATGGCCTCATCTTCTCAAGAGTTGAGGCCTCCACGAAACCCGGGGCGATTCAGTGCCTTTGTATTCCTTACTTTTGATGGTGCTGAGAATTTTGTGATCAGGAAGTTGGTACGGGGGGCGATTAGTTGCACGGTAGGTACGACCCGTGATAATTGGCTGATCACAATCCCCGTCAAAGTAGTCGACGATGACTTCCTGACCAATGCGCGGGATCGCCATGTGGCCCCAGTCCGCACCGGCCCAATTCTGCGACACCCGGATCCAGCAGGAGCTGAAGTCGTTGTTCTTGCCTTCCCGGTCCCATGGGAATTGAACCTTTACCCGGCCAAATTCGTCAGTGTGTATCTCCTCTCCTAGGGGGCCCACCACACTCGCGACCTGCGGCCCGTCAATACGGGGTTTAGGCAGGGGCGCAGGGCGCCACTCCATTTGCTCAGGAATGATCTCGGCGATGAAGTCGTAGCTCACGCCCATTTCGGCGTCGGCGGACTCTTCTTGCTGGCTGGCGTGCTGCACACCTTTGTGCGTGATTCGTACCGACCGCCACCAGCGGTTGAAGTCTTCCCTAGGGTGACCGGTGAGTTGGAAGGACAGGCCGGGAATCAGGCGCGGATCGTCACCTTCGACCACCGCGACCTGAGCATCACGGCGATGACCTCGCAGGCGATTTTGCGTGAAGGATTTGCCAGCGGTACTGACCTTGTAACGACCCGGATAATCGTAGCGCTCATAGTGCGGGGCCTGGTGCTCCAGATCTTCGCCGACGGTATGCTGTTGCTGGTCGAAAGTGGGACGCTTGAAGGTGTAATCACGCTGGGTCTGCTCGACCGTCCGGACGTTTTCCGTGTAGCTGAACGCATAGAGCACCGGCTGCGTGGCGTCTGCGGCAGGCTGCGTGGTGTACAGCACCGGACCACCTTGGATGCGCTCCTGGACATAGAGCTTGTCGCCCTGGATGAGCGTGTGAGAGGTTGCGTCGGATTTGAAGAAATAGAAGAGGCCTTCCTCCGTGGAAAGCCTGTCGAACAAATAAAGGTCGGTATCCCCGGCCTGGCCGCAGTATTCGCGAGGCAGATGCTCGGTGCTGATGTGTTGTTGATAGTCCAGGATGCCATGCTCGTTCAGCACGGACTTGAGTATTTCGGGCACGCTTTTCTGTTGGAATATGCGCCAGTTTGAGCTCAGGGCAAGCCGGGCGAGCTGCGGCTCGACCACGACGCGGTAACGTGTACGGCGGAACCCGGTTTTGCCCTGGGTGAAGCTGGAGACCATGCCATGGACATGGCGGACAGCCGTGGTGCCTTGCCAAATCGTGAGCAATGCCGGCTGATCGAGGACCTGACCAAAATCAATATTGGGGTTGTAACTGGCCAGTTCGAGCGTCAGCCGATAAGGCTCGCAAAGAGCCTCCTCCAGGGTGAACTCGACGACCTCGAACTCCATCCGGCCGGAAAGCACGGAGAAGGTGAACCTCAAATCCCTTTGACGCATAGAGCGCTTCCCTAGTCAAAATAGTGAGCGCCAAGTGAGGAAAAGAGGCCTCACCTGTCGGGCATCAGCCTTCCTTTCTTGAATGAGGCTGAAACCCGCTTGCAGGATGCCAAAGCCCCCCTCGGACAATCCAGCGTCAACCCACGATTAGCTTGATGGGTCGGAATTGAATCAGAGTTACGGCGAACAGCTAGTGCGTCTTTACATTTTCGGATGTTTCCTACAGCAAAGACCTGTTTCGGCGGCGTGCGTCGGTGCCCATGCCCTGAATCCAAAATGGCCACGGATCTGGGCTGGAGGGGCAAAAGTTGTGAATTCTGCATTCAAGTTCCGTTTGTAGGTGATAAAGCGGCGCGCGACCAACCCGTCGCCACAGTCATCTGGGTGGCGTCAGTCCCGAGGCGTTTGAACTCGCCTCATTGTGAGGTCGGGAAATGTCTGCGGTAGTGGGGGTAGTCCACCTCTCACCATAGCTTTCCCTGCCCGCCATTAGTCTCGTGGGTTCTTAGTCTTGCCTGGCTATTAACCAATTAGTTCCTAGCTCTAGCTCTCGGCCTGCCTAAGCTGAAATTTATGGCCTTCTAGCCTGGGGAGGGTGTGCTATGCGCCGTTACTTGCTGCTTTTGCTGCTCTGGTTGACGGCCTTTGCTCAGGTTCAGGCTGAGGAGGCGCCGCTGCAAGTGGTGGGGGCGAGGACCGTGGATGCACTGGAGGCCAAGCGTCTGTATGACTACGGCGTTCTGTTTGTCGACGTGCGTGCTGCGCGCGAATGGAGTTGGGGTCATGTGTATGGCGCGGTGCATCTGGACTTGGCTGATCGTTTCAGCAGCCTGGCGATGACGCACTTGCCGCGTAATGTGCCGTTGGTGCTGTATTGCGACAGTGAAGTCTGTTCGAGTGCGGCCGCGGCGGCGCAGTTGGCCGTGAGCTGGGGCTACCGACAGGTGTTCTACTTTCGCAGCGGCTACTTCGCCTGGCAGTTGTTCGACTTTCCGTTAGGGAAAGGTGCGGCGGGTGAGGTTTTGGCTTTTAGCGAGCCGGGCCATTGAGCAGCGGTAGCGGCGGGGTTATATCGCTGTCTTGTTCAAAGCCGGCCGGGCATTTGCCTTTCAGGTACCAGGCGAAGGCGATGATTTCGGCGATGCTGCGATAGAGCGCTTCAGGAATCGCATCACCCAGCTCCAGGCGTGCTAGCAGGCGCACCAGTTCGGCGTTTTCGTAGATAGGCACTTCGTATTCGCGGGCGATCGCCAGGATGGCTTCTGCCAATTCGGCATCACCTTTGGCGGTGAGATTCGGCGCGCTCAGCCCGTCATAGCTGAGGGCGATGGCTTGGCGTGGGGCTTGGTGTTTCATGCGGTTTCGTCGACCCAGCGCTGTTCGAGGGTTGTGCGTTGGCCTTGTGGCGGCGTGCCTTGGCGACAGGCCAGTTCGCCGACGTTGAGGCCGGTCGCAGTCAGGCGCTCGCGCAGGTGGCCAAGCTCGGCATCGATCAGATTGGCAGTGCTGGCTCGCTCGGCCCAGAGCTGGCTGGCCAGGTTGCCGCGGTTCAACTGCGCCTGGACCTGCAGCGGGCCGAGCGGGGCAAGGTCGAAGGCTAGTTCGACCCGCCAGAGTATTTCCTGCTGTTCCTTTTTCCCCTGTTTGGACTGTTCCTCGCGCTGCAGTTTGAGCTGCAGTGGCACCAGTTCTTGCTGATTACGCATAGGGAGTTCCAACTGCCAGGTGCTCAACAAATTGCCCTCCGGGGTTAGCTGGGTTTGCGCCAGGCTCGACAACTGATGCGTTTGCAGGCGCGAGACGGCGGCTGCGGCCAGTTTTAGCAAGGTTTCCAGATCGGACTCGCCCTCCATGGCTTGCAGCAGCTTGGCGGGTAGCGGAAAGCTCAATGTTTGCTGGCGTGAACCCGCTTGGCCGAGAGAGCCCAAGGTGTTGCGCACAAAGGCCGGTAACGCTTGCGCTAGAGCCGTGCCGGCGTTCGCCGGACTGAGTGGTGTGCCCGCCGGCAGAGCGGGCAAGAGCTGAGCTATCAAGCGGAGCAGATTGGCTTTCAAATCCTGTGGTAGAGCGGCGGTATGCCCACCCAGCAGTTTGGCCTCGAGAAACAGGCCGCTCTTTTCCAACGCTTGTGCCAGCCCTTTGGCATCGCCGAGCTGACTGATATCAGAGGTGGTGCCAAGGAGATTGTCGATACTGGTGCGCAGGCCCTCGGGCAAACCATCCTGCTCGCCCAGGCCTTGCAGGGCTTTGAACAGTCCCGCCAGCGAACCTTGGCGGTTCTGCTGGGTGGTCAGTTGCTGGCCCAGTTCCAGTTGATCCAGGCGGCCACTCAGGGGTAGGAAACTCAGCGCCTGACTGCCCTGAACTTGGGCGGTCAGCAGGCTGCCGAGGGGGAGGGCTAGCGGCGTTTCAAGCGCCAGCTTACTGCCGGCCAGTGGGGTGTTGAGCAGGTTGACCAGTACTTTGTAGAGCACTTGTTGCGCTTTGGTTTGAGCGATCTGCTCGCTGGCGATGACCTTGCCTTGGATCAGCGTGCCGGTTGGCAGCAGGTCCAGATCCAGGCTGGTCAAGGGCTTGTCGCCACCCGTCTGCAGCAACATGGCCAGGCGTGTTTCCGAGAGCGCGGTGACGGATAGCGCAGTGCCTTGCGCCAGTGGCAAGGAACTGCTGGCTTGTACGGTGGCCTGGCGACCACTGTCCAGGGTCAGTTTGAGCAGCACTTGGAAGCTTTGTGCGGTTTCCTTGAGGGCAATCACTTCGGCCTTGGCGGTCTCGCCTTTAGCCAGTAGGCCTTCCAGCGGTTGCAGCAACTTGAGCGCAAGGTCGGTTGCGGCCGCGCTCGGGCGCGGAGTTGGCGCAGTCGGCGGAAGCGGGCGAGGGCTGCTGATTTCGCGCATATGAGGGCGTGCTAACAGTTATTTGCCGGATTGCGTTGCCGTCCCAAATTGGGCCAGGCAAGGCGCCGTCCGCAGGTAATGGCCACCCCCTTACCAAGGACGGGAACGCTGCGTGGCCCAATTTGGGACGCAACCCGAAGGGACGGGCCCCATTTTGCGCAGTGCGGCGTCATTCGTCGTTCATTTGGAATAACCAAACCTCTCTCCTCATTTCTTGCCCTGCGCAAAATGGGGCTCCGTCGCAACCGGCCAATAACGGTTAACACGCCCTTACAACCTGTCGAAAATGCCCGCTGCGGGGGGCGGGGCATGACATGTATAATGCCGCCCCGTCCGGGCCGGCCGCGCATTTAGCTTGCGTCAGTATAGCGGCCAAGCCTGCTCGGACTTGATAGCCAGAAGCATGTATACCCGAAAGGTCGCCATACCGTGATTAGCCCTTTACTCGAAGCTGTGGCGCTCGCCTGCGAGCGGGACTGGCGCATGCTCTTCGAGCGGCTCGAGCTGCGCCTGGCTGCCGGTGAAATGTTGCAGGTATCCGGCCCCAATGGCAGCGGCAAGACCAGCCTGCTGCGTTTGCTTGCTGGATTGATGCAGCCCACCGCCGGTGAGGTGCGCCTGAATAGTCAGGCGCTGACTCGGCAGCGTGATGAGTTAACCCGCAATTTGCTGTGGATTGGCCATGCCGCCGGGATCAAAGGCTTGCTGACCGCCGAGGAAAACCTCGTCTGGCTGTGCGCGCTGCATCGCCCCGCCGAGCGGGTCGCGATCTGGCAGGCGCTTGAAGCTGTCGGGCTGCGCGGTTTTGAGGATGTTCCCTGCCATACCTTGTCGGCTGGTCAACAGCGTCGGGTCGCCCTGGCTCGGCTGTATCTGGATGCACCGCCGCTGTGGATTCTTGATGAGCCGTTCACCGCTCTCGACAAGCAAGGCGTGGCTCAACTGGAAAGTCATCTGGCCCGTCATTGCGAACAAGGTGGCATGGTGGTGTTGACTACCCACCACACGCTGGCGGTAAAACCCGCGGGCTATCGCGATCTCGATTTGGGGCTGCACAATCTATGAGCAATGTCTTTACCTTGCTCGTCGCCCGTGAGGCGCGCCTGCTGTTTCGCCGCCCCGCGGAGCTGGCTAACCCGTTGGTGTTTTTCGCCATCGTAATCGCCCTGTTCCCGCTCGCCGTCGGGCCGGAAACACAGTTGCTGCAAACCCTGTCGCCCGGTTTGATCTGGGTTGCTGCGCTACTGGCGGTGCTGCTGTCGCTGGATGGCTTGTTTCGCAGTGATTTCGAAGACGGCTCGCTGGAGCAGTGGGTCCTTTCGTCGCACCCCTTAGCTCTTCTGGTGTTGGCTAAAGTGCTGGCACACTGGTTGTTTTCCGGTTTGGCATTGGTATTGCTCGCACCTTTGCTGGCGCTGATGCTTGGCCTGCCGTCGCGCTGCCTGCCGGTTTTGCTACTGACGCTATTGCTGGGTACGCCAGTGTTGAGCTTGCTCGGCGCAGTGGGTGCGGCGTTGACCGTAGGTCTCAAGCGTGGCGGCTTGTTGCTGGCGCTGCTGATTCTGCCGCTGTACATCCCGGTGCTGATTCTCGGCAGTGGGGCGTTGCAGGCGGCCCTGCAAGGACTGCCGGTTGTCGGTTACTTACTGTGGATGGGCAGTCTCACTGCTTTAGCGGTCACACTGACTCCTTTTGCGACAGCTGCCGGCCTGTCTATTAGCGTCGGCGAATAAAAATGAATTGGTTACCGTGATGAATTGGACTTGGTTTCACAAATGGGGCTCGCCCAAATGGTTCTACGACGTCAGCGGTCGCTGGCTGCCGTGGCTGACGGTGGCCGCCGTGTTGCTGATCGGCGTTGGCCTGGTTTGGGGGCTGGCTTTTGCTCCGCCGGACTACCAGCAGGGCAATAGCTTCCGGATCATCTACATCCATGTGCCGGCGGCTATCCTCGCCCAATCCTGCTACATCATGCTGGCAGTGGCGGGTGTGGTGGGGTTGGTGTGGAAGATGAAGCTGGCGGATGTGGCGTTGCAGGCTGCCGCCCCGCTCGGCGCCTGGATGACCGTTATTGCGCTGCTGACTGGCGCCATCTGGGGCAAACCGACCTGGGGCTCCTGGTGGGTCTGGGATGCGCGGTTGACCTCGATGTTGATCCTGCTGTTTCTGTATTTCGGCGTGATCGCCCTCGGTCATGCCATTAGCAATCGCGACAGCGCGGCGAAAGCGTGCGCCGTGTTGGCCATAGTCGGGGTGATCAACATCCCGATCATCAAATACTCGGTGGAGTGGTGGAACACCCTGCACCAGGGCGCCACTTTCACGCTCACCGAAAGGCCGGCGATGCCAGCGGAAATGTGGCTGCCGCTGTTGCTCATGGTGCTCGGTTTTTACTGTTTCTTCGGCGCAGTGTTGTTGCTGCGCATGCGATTGGAAGTGCTCAAGCGCGAGTCGCGCAGCAGTTGGGTGAAGGCCGAAGTGGCGAAACAAGTGGGGCTGGAGGGCGTACGATGAGTTTTACCTCCTTCAGCGATTTCCTCGCCATGGGCCAGCACGCTTTGTATGTCTGGTCGGCCTATGGCATCAGCCTGACGGTGTTAGCGATCAACGTTGCGATGCCGATTCTGGCGCGTCGCCGTTACCTGCAAGAAGAGGCGCGCCGTTTGCGCCGGGAGAGTCAGAAGTGAATCCGCTGCGTAAGAAGCGTCTGTTTATCATCCTTGGCATCTTGGCCGGCGTCGGGGTTGCCGTCGCACTCGCGCTCAGCGCCCTGCAGCAGAACATCAATCTGTTTTACACCCCGACGCAGATCGCCAATGGCGAAGTGCCACATGACACCCGGATTCGCGCGGGTGGCATGGTCGAAAAGGGCTCCTTGAAGCGTTTCGGCGACTCGCTGGATGTGCAGTTCGTGGTCACCGATTTCGCCAAGAACGTCACCATCCAATACCGCGGCATCCTGCCCGACCTGTTCCGCGAAGGGCAGGGCATAGTCGCTTTGGGCAAGCTGAATGCCGACGGCGTGCTGATCGCCGACGAAGTGCTGGCCAAGCACGACGAAAAATACATGCCACCGGAAGTGACCAAGGCCCTTAAGGACAGCGGCCAGTATCAGTCCATGCAGTCGAAAGAGGGGGCACAATGATGTCTGGCTTGATCGTTCCCGAGCTGGGCCATCTGGCGATGATTCTGGCCCTGTGCATGGCGCTAGTGCAGGCCACGCTGCCGATGATCGGTGCCTGGCGTGGCGATCACCAGTGGATGAGACTGGCGCAGCCTGCGGCGTGGGGGCAGTTCGCCTTTCTGCTGTTTGCCTTTGCCTGCCTGACCTATTCCTTCATGGTCGACGACTTCTCAGTCGCCTATGTCGCCAGCAACTCCAACAGTGCGTTGCCCTGGTACTACAAGTTCAGCGCCGTGTGGGGCGCCCACGAAGGTTCCTTGCTGCTTTGGGCGCTGATCCTCGGTGGCTGGACCTTCGCGGTGTCGATTTTCTCCCGGCAATTGCCGGACGTGATGCTGGCCCGCGTGCTGGGGGTGATGGGGATGATCAGCATCGGCTTTCTGCTGTTCCTGATCGTCACCTCCAACCCGTTCGCGCGCCTCCTGCCACAAAGCCCGATGGACGGCCGCGACCTCAATCCGCTGCTGCAGGACATTGGCCTGATCGTCCATCCGCCCATGCTCTACATGGGCTATGTCGGCTTCTCGGTCGCCTTCGCCTTCGCTATCGCCGCCTTGCTCGGCGGTCGTCTGGATGCGGCTTGGGCGCGCTGGTCGCGGCCGTGGACCATCGTCGCCTGGGCCTTCCTCGGTATCGGCATCACCCTGGGCTCCTGGTGGGCCTATTACGAGTTGGGCTGGGGCGGCTGGTGGTTCTGGGACCCGGTGGAAAATGCCTCCTTCATGCCCTGGCTGGTCGGCACCGCGCTGATCCACTCGCTTGCGGTGACCGAAAAGCGTGGCGTGTTCAAAAGCTGGACCGTGCTGTTGGCGATTGCGGCGTTCTCGCTGAGCCTGCTCGGCACCTTCCTGGTGCGCTCCGGGGTGTTAACTTCGGTGCATGCTTTCGCCTCCGATCCTGAGCGCGGCGTATTTATCCTGGCCTTCCTGTTGCTGGTGGTCGGAGGCTCGCTGACGCTGTTCGCCCTGCGCGCGCCAGTGGTCAAGAGCCACGTTGGTTTCGGCCTGTGGTCGCGGGAGATGCTGCTGCTGGGTAACAACCTGGTGCTGGTGGTCGCTGCCTCGATGATCCTGCTCGGCACCCTCTATCCCTTGGTATTGGACGCTTTGACCGGGGCCAAGCTGTCGGTTGGCCCGCCGTATTTCAATGCGCTGTTCGTGCCGCTGATGAGCCTCCTCATGCTGGTGATGGCGGTGGGGGTGATCGTGCGCTGGAAGGACACGCCGCTGAAGTGGCTGTTCGGCATGCTCAGTCCGGTACTGCTGGCTAGCGTGGTGTTGGGCGGCGTGGCGTCCCTGCTGGTGGCGGATTTCCATTGGGCGGTGCTGGCGGCCTGCCTGCTGGCGGCCTGGGTGGTGTTGGCTGGCGTGCGCGATCTGCTCGACAAGACTCGCCACACCGGCCTGCTCAACGGTATCCGTGGCATGACTCGCAGCTATTGGGGCATGCAGGTGGCGCACATCGGCATCGCCGTCTGCGCCCTCGGGGTAGTGCTCTCCAGCCAGAACAGTGCCGAGCGCGATCTGCGCCTGGAACCGGGCGAGTCGATGGAGCTGGGTGGCTATCGTTTCCTCTTTGAGGGCGCGGAGCACTTTGAAGGCCCGAACTTCACCTCGGATAAAGGCACGATACGGGTGATCGAGGACGGCAAGGAAGTCACCGTGCTGCATCCGGAAAAACGCCTTTACACCGTGCAGAACTCGGTGATGACCGAAGCCGGCATCGACGCTGGTTTCACCCGCGACCTGTACGTCGCCCTTGGTGAGCCGTTGGAAAATGGCGCCTGGGCCGTGCGAGTTCACGTCAAACCCTATGTGCGCTGGATCTGGTTCGGTGGTCTGCTGACTGGTTTTGGCGGCTTGCTGGCGGCGTTCGATCGGCGCTACCGGGTGAAAGTGAAAACCCGTGTGCGTGAAGCCTTGGGCCTGACTGGAGCGCAAGCATGAAGCGGGTGATCTTGCTGTTGCCGCTGGCGGTTTTCCTGATTGGCGCGGTCTTTCTCTATCGTGGTCTGTTCCTCGATCCGTCCGAGCTGCCTTCGGCCTTGATCGGCAAACCCGTGCCGGCGTTTTCCCTGCCCGCGGTGGAGGGTGAGAAGGTCCTGACCCAGGCCGACCTGCTCGGCAAGCCGGCGTTGCTCAACGTCTGGGCGACCTGGTGCGTGGCCTGCCGGGTCGAGCATCCGGTGTTGAACAAGCTGGCCCAGCAGGGCGTGCGCATCTATGGGGTCAACTACAAGGACGACAACGCCGCCGCGCTGAAATGGCTGAAGGAGTTCCACAACCCCTATCAGCTGAATATCCGCGACGAGCAAGGCAGCCTGGGTCTGAACCTGGGTGTCTACGGCGCGCCGGAGACCTTCCTGATCGACAGCAAAGGCACCATCCGCCACAAATTCGTCGGCGTGATCGATGAACGCGTCTGGCGCGAACAACTGGCGCCGCTCTATCAGGGCCTGGTCGACGAGGCGGGCCAATGAAGCGCTGGTTTGCCGCAGCCGCTGTCACAGCCGTATTGGGCCTGAGCCTGATCGGTGTCGCGCAGGCGGCTATCGATACCTACGAGTTCGCCAATGAGGCCGAGCGCGCACGTTTTCGCGAGCTGACCCAGGAGCTGCGTTGCCCCAAATGCCAGAACCAGGACATCGCCGACTCTAACGCGCCGATTGCCACTGACCTGCGCCGGGAAATCGTTCGCATGCTCGGTGAGGGCAAGAGCAACGAGCAGATCGTCGAGTTCATGGTTGATCGCTACGGCGAATTCGTCCGCTACAAGCCGGCCGTGAATGCCCGTACCTGGCTGCTCTGGTTCGGCCCGGCGGGCTTGCTGATCGGCGGCGTGCTGGTGATGGGCGTGCTCGTGCTGCGCCGTCGCAAGGAAGCCGCCGCGGGTGTCGCCACTCTTTCCGCCGAAGAGCGTTCGCGCCTCGACGCACTTTTAAACTCAGAGCATGCGGATAAAAAAGACCAATGATTGATTTCTGGCTCGCCGCCGGCCTGCTGTTGCTGGTGGCCTTGGCTTTTCTGCTGATCCCCGTGTTGCGTGGCCGCCGTGCCCAGGCCGAGGAAGATCGTACCGCCCTTAACGTGGCCCTCTATCAGGAGCGTCTGGCCGAGCTGGAAGCACAGCAGCAGGCTGGCGTGCTCAGCAGTGAGCAATTGGAAGCTGGTCGCGTCGAAGAGGCCCGTGAGTTGCTGGCCGATACCGAAGGCACGGAGCAAGAGCGCAGTTCGCGCCTGGGTAAGCTGACCCCGTTATTGGCTGCCGTGCTGGTGCCGCTGCTTGCTGTTGGCCTTTACCTGCACTGGGGCGCCAGCGACAAAGTCGAACTGGCCCGTGAGTTCGCCCAGCAGCCACGCTCGGTCGAAGAAATGACCGCGCGCCTGGAGCAGGCCGTCAAAGCCCAACCGGATTCCGCCGAGGCTTGGTACTTCCTCGGTCGCACCTATATGGCACAAGATCGCGCCGCCGACGCGGCGAAAGCATTTGAGCGGGCCACCGGCCTGGCCGGGCGTCAGCCTGAATTGTTGGGCCAACTGGCCCAGGCGTTGTATTTCGCCAACGGTAAGAAGTGGTCGGCTGAGCTGCAAGCGCTGACCGATGAAGCGCTGAAGGCTAATCCAGAGGAGGTCACCAGCCTTGGCCTGCTGGGTATTGCGGCGTTTGAGGACAAGCGCTTCAAGGATGCGATTGGCTTCTGGGAGCGTTTGGCGACGTTGCTGCCAGCGGATGATCCGTCGCGTAGCGCGATCCAGGGTGGTATCGAGCGCGCGCGCGAACGACTCGCGCCGGGCGACTCCGTGCCTGAGCCAGCGGCGCTGGCCGCAGTTCCTGCGCTCAAAGTACGGGTGGAGCTGGCACCGGAGCTGAAAGGCAAAGTCCAGCCAACCGACACGGTATTCGTCTTTGCCCGCGCCGCCTCCGGCCCGCCGATGCCGCTGGCGGTCAAACGTCTGACCGTGGCTGATCTGCCGGCGGAAGTCAGCCTGTCGGATAGCGACGCGATGATGCCGCAGCTGAAACTCTCCAACTTCCCTCAGGTCTTACTGGTAGCCCGCGTGTCGCGCGCGGGGAATGCCAAGGCGGGTGAGTGGATTGGCCGCAGTCAGCCCTTGGCTAGCAACACGGCGGATCAGCAACAATTGACTATCGATACGGCGGATGGCCCGGCGCAATGAAAACTATTATTCGTCTCGGTTTAGCGAGCCTAGTGCTGGGTTTGGCGGGTTGTGCGGTACCTGTTGTGCAGCAGCCGATTCCGCAAGAACCACGTGGCACCCAACAACCACCCAGCACACCAGCACCCAGCACAAAACCACGCAGCACGCAGCAACCGAGCCAGCCGATCCCGCCGCAGCCGCAGCCCAGCACCCGGATGAAGGCCCACCCGCACTTTGCCCCGCCGCCAGGGGCGAGCAGTTATTGGGATAGCAAGCTGGGGGTCTACGTGCTGGAGGGGGCTGAAGGCATCTACTACCGCCAGCGCACTTACTACCGCTGGAACAATGGCTGGAGTTGGGCCAGCAATCCACAAGGGCCTTGGCAACCCACCGACAGCAGCGGTGTGCCGCCGGGTTTGAGCCGGCAATATCCGTAGGTTGGTGCTGAACGCAGTGATGCCCAACAAGGAGTCGCTCCGCGACTCCCGTTGCTCGATCCCGCACATTAGAAGCCCGGCCTGCAGGTCGGTCAAAGCGGCCACGCTGATCAGCCGCAACACTCCCCAGTCGTAGCGTACCAAGAGGACTAACGCCACTGCGCCGATCAGCATCGCGCTCCAACACGGCTGTGCGGTGAAACCCTCTGGCCAGAACAGATGCGCGGCGAAGTTCAGGCCCAGGGGCGCTGGGCACCGCTGCGATCCTGAATAACTGATCGGCCCAGACTAGAGACTTTTTTATAACCGGCGCAAGGGCTGAACGGGTTTTTACTCGACGGCAGTCCGCCGCGCTGAGCGCCGAGCGGCCTGCACCAGCCAGCAAGCGAGGATAAACGGTGCGGTCAGCGCTGGCAGCCCCAAGGCTGCAAAGCCCGGTTGCAGGAGCAAGGCCAGCACGATGCCGAGCAAGGGAGCCCAAGGCTGCCGGTGGTTTTGGCTAAGGGCGAGGGCGGCCAAGGCGGCGTTGTAGCCATACAGCCCGGCCAAGGCAGTTGGCGTTGGCCAGCCCAGCAACAACGCCAAGCCCAGCCCCGCAGCGGAGCCGAACAGCGCCCAACAAGCGGCCCGGCGGCTGGCCACGAGCAAGCCGGCGAACAGAATCAGACCGGCCAACGGCTGGTCGAGAAAGATCACCTGGCCCAGGCCGCGAGCGACCGCGGCGCAGAGGTTCAGCCAGTCGACACTCAGTACCGGGCTGTTGACTGCAACGGCGGGCGCCAATTGCAGGGGGGCGGCGATTACCAGCAGCAACCAGCTGAGCACGACAAAGGGTGAGGTGTAGGCGGGTAGCCATTGGCGCTGACGCGAGCGCTGCAACAGCGGGTTTAGCAGCATGGCGGAAATCCCGCCGCTAGCGATGATCAACAGCGGCAGCAGCGGCGACCAGGCGAACGTGTAGCAGAGCAACAGACCCAGCAGCACGCCGTTGTAGCTGTACAGCCCGGCCTCGATATCGGCCTCGGCATAGCGCCGTTGGCGTGCCGTCAGCCCTCCGGCAAAGCCACCGAGCAAGGCGCCGCCGAGCAGCTGCGGCGCCGCCACGGCGATGGCCAGTAGACAGAGCAGCCCGCATAGCGGGTGCTGTTGCAGGAAGATCTGGCTACAGCCATTGAGCAGGGCTTTGGATTGGGACAAGGTGCGCGTGGGCAGTGACGGGTGGCGCATGTCGGCAGTCGTTGTCGGCAGTTGTTGAATAAAAAAGAGGCGTCAGGTGAGGGAACACCGGACGCCTGGAAACTGGCAAAGCCAGATGGGATCAGCTAATCAGTTCCCGCGCCCGGAAAGGGCGAGGGCGCTATTTCAGATCCTGTTCAAGATCGTCGCGAGCGCAGGTCAGGTAAGGCGAAAATAGGCGAGGAAGCGCAGTTTACGAGTGGTAAATGAGCATTCCGAGCCTATTTTCAACGCAGCATGACCAAGCGCAGCAGATATTGAGCAGGTTCTCAGATCAATGTCTCAATCCGCAGTGTATTGGTCGTCCCCGGTTGACCAAACGGCACGCCGGCGGTGATCACCACGGTGTCGCCGCGCTGCGCCATGTTCTGCGCCTGGGCGATTTCCAAAGCGGTGCTGGTGATCTCTTCGACCTTGCTCAAGCGAGCATTGACGACCGAGTAGATGCCCCAGGCCACGGTCAAACGACGGGCGGTGTGGATGTTCGGCGTCAGGCTCAAGATCGGCGCCTTCGGTCGCTCACGCGAAGCGCGCAAGCTGGAGCTGCCGGACTCGGTGTAGTTGATCAACGCAGCCACCGGCAGAATGCCGCTGATACGACGGATCGCGCAGCTGATTGCATCGGAGGCGGTAGCCTCGGCTTGCGGGCGGCTGACGTCGAGCTGAGCCTGGAAGTCAGGGCCATTTTCCACCTGGCGGATGATCTTGCTCATCATGCTCACGGCTTCCAGCGGGTAATCACCGGAGGCGGTTTCCGCCGACAACATCACCGCGTCGGTACCTTCGGCCACGGCGTTGGCGACGTCTGTGACCTCGGCGCGGGTCGGCGCCGGCGAGAAACGCATGGATTCGAGCATCTGCGTGGCGACCACCACCGGCTTACCGAGTTGGCGGCACGTGCGGATGATGTCTTTCTGGATGCGCGGCACGTTTTCCGCCGGCACTTCCACGCCCAGGTCACCACGGGCGACCATGATCGCATCGCAGAGCTTGGCGATGGCTTCGAGCTGTTCGACGGCCGAGGGCTTCTCGATCTTGGCCATCAGGAAGGCGCGGTCACCGATCAACTCGCGCGCTTCGATGATGTCTTGCGGGCGCTGGACGAACGACAGCGCGACCCAATCCACCCCAAGCTCCAGGCCGAAATCCAGGTCGCGGCGGTCTTTCGCGGTCAGCGGGCTGAGTTCCAGCACCGCTTCAGGCACGTTGACGCCTTTGCGGTCGGACAGTTCTCCACCGGCGAGTACCTGGGTATCGATGGCATCGCTATGTTTGGCGGTCACTTGCAGGCGCAGCTTGCCGTCGTCCAGCAGCAGGTTCATCCCGGGCTGCAAGGCGGCGATGATTTCCGGGTGCGGCAGGTTGGCGCGCTGCGCGGTGCCGGGTGTCGGGTCGAGGTCGAGGCGGAAGGCCTGACCGCGTTCCAGATTGACCTTGCCTTCGGCGAAGCGGCCGACGCGCAGTTTCGGCCCTTGCAGATCCATCAGGATGCCGATCGGATAGTTCAGTTGGCGTTCCACTTCGCGCACCCAGTTGAAGCGCTCGGCGTGGTCGGCGTGTTCGCCGTGGCTGAAGTTCAGGCGGAACAGGTTGACGCCCGACTCCACCAGCTGGCGAATATCGTCGATGCCCTTGATGGCTGGGCCCAGGGTGGCGAGGATTTTTACTTTCTTATCGGGGGTCATTTGGCAGGGCTCTCCAGAATCAAGATGGCGCGGAAGTCGTTGACGTTGGTACAGGTCGGCCCGGTGACGATCAACTCGCCGAGGGCGGCGAAGTAGCCATAGCCGTTGTTGTTGTCCAGCTCGTCACTGGCACTGAGACCCTGGCGGGCGGCGCGGGCATAACTGTCGGGGCTCATCAGGGCGCCGGCGTTGTCTTCCGAGCCGTCGATGCCGTCGGTGTCGCCAGCCAATGCGTAGACGCCGGGCAGGCCTTTGAGGCTATCGGTCAAGCTCAGCAGAAACTCCGCATTGCGCCCGCCGCGACCCTTGCCGCGCACGGTGACGGTGGTTTCACCGCCGGAGAGGATCACGCATGGCGGTTTGATCGGCTGACCGTGCAAGACGATCTGCCGAGCGATACCGGCGTGGACCTTGGCCACTTCGCGGGATTCGCCTTCCAGATCGCCGAGGATCAGCGGCGTAAGACCGGCCTCCAGGGCTTTCGTGGCGGCGGCGTCGAGCGACTGTTGCGGCGTGGCGATCAGTTGGAAGTGACTGCGGGCCAGGCACGGATCGCCGGGTTTGACCGTCTCCGAACGTGGGTCTTGCAGCCAGGCGCGAACGTTGGCTGGGATCTCGATGGCATAGCGGCTGAGGATCGCCAGGGCTTCGACCGAGGTGGTCGGGTCGGCTACGGTCGGGCCGGAAGCGATTACCGTGGCTTCATCGCCCGGCACATCGGAAATCGCGTAGGTGTAGACGCTGGCCGGCCAACTGGCCTTCGCCAAGCGCCCGCCCTTGATCGCCGAGAGATGCTTACGCACACAGTTCATCTCGCCGATGGTGGCGCCGGATTTCAGCAAGGCTTTGTTGATCGCCTGTTTATCTTGCAGGGTCAGGCCGGCTGCTGGCAGGGCGAGCAGGGAAGAGCCGCCACCGGAGAGGAGGAAAATCACCCGGTCGCTTTCGTTGAGGTTGCTGACCAATTGCAGCACGCGCTGGGCGACCGCAAGACCGGCGGCATCCGGTACCGGGTGCGCGGCCTCGACCACTTCGATTTTCTGGCAGTTGGCGCCGTGGCCGTAGCGGGTCACCACCAGGCCGGAAATCTCACCCTGCCATTGCGCTTCGATCACTTCGGCCATGGCCGCTGCTGCTTTACCAGCGCCAATGACGATGACGCGACCTGTGCGGTCGGCCGGTAGATGGTCGGCCAGCACCTGACGCGGGTGGGCAGCGTCGATGGCAGTGGTGAACAGCTCACGTAGCAAAGACGCTGGATTGAAAGTCGGATCGAAAGACATGGCAGGGCTCCTGAGTTCTTGTTGTGCTGCTGGGCCGATTGCAGTCCGGAGCCGCCGCGCAGGTAACAGCGGTTCGGGACTGGAATCGACCAACCTGGCAAGTAGGCCGTGACTCCGCCTGCCAGGAGGTCGAAATTTTTACTCCCCCCTCTCCCTCTGGGAGAGGGGCTGGGGGTGAGGGAAACACCGAGCATGTTGATCGTTCCCACGCTCCAGCGTGGGAATGCAGCCCGTGACGCTCCGCGTCACAAAAGCAGACGCTGGAGTGTCCTTAGAGGCATTCCCACGCAGAGCGTGGGAACGATCCATTTGCTTCAGCTCTGCGCTCTTCAGTCCTCGCGGATCGAGAAGTTGGCCATGTGCTCCAAGCCTTTGATCAGCGCCGAGTGATCCCAGTTGCTGCCGCCGATGGCCGCGCAGGTGCTGAACACTTGCTGGGCGTTGGCGGTGTTAGGCAGGTTCAGGCCCAACTCGCGTGCGCCGGCCAGCGCCAGGTTGAGGTCCTTCTGGTGCAAGCTGATGCGGAAGCCCGGGTCGAAGGTGCCTTTGATCATACGCTCGCCATGCACTTCGAGAATCTTCGAGCCGGCGAAGCCGCCCATCAGTGCTTCACGCACCTTGGCAGGGTCTGCACCGTTCTTCGCGGCGAACAGCAGCGCTTCGGCTACGGCCTGAATGTTCAGGGCCACGATGATCTGGTTGGCAACCTTGGCGGTCTGGCCGTCACCGTTGCCACCGACGCGGGTGATGTTCTTGCCCATGGCTTGGAACAGCGGCAGGGCGCGCTCGAAGGCATTCGGGCAACCACCGATCATGATGCTCAGGGTCGCAGCTTTGGCACCGACTTCACCACCGGATACCGGCGCGTCGAGGTAGGCGGCGCCGGTGGCCTTGATCTTCTCGGCGAAGACTTTGGTCGCGGTCGGCGAGATCGAGCTCATGTCGATCACTACTTTGCCGGCGCCAACGCCCTCAGCCACGCCGTCCTTGCGGAACAGCACTTCTTCAACCTGCGGCGTATCCGGCACCATGATGATGATGAACTCGGCTTCCTGCGCCACTTCGCGCGGGGTGGCCAGGCCAATACCGTTGTCGCCTAGCAGGTCAGCCGGCGCCTTGTCGAAGTGTTCGGAGAAGAACAGAGTGTGCCCGGCTTTTTGCAGGTTCTGAGCCATGGGCTTGCCCATGATGCCGGTGCCGATAAATCCGATTTTAGCCATGAGGATTCTCCTTAGATGGCGTTGTGGAGACGCTGAAAACTTCAGCGTCTTCAGTGGTACATGGATGTGCCACCCGCCAACCATCGGTTGGCGAGAGCCGAGTCCGGGCTTGTACCGGACTCGGCATTTCTGAAAAAGTCAGGAGGACTTTTTCAGAACTAAACGAACGCTTTCAGCCAGCCGAGGCCAGCAACGGTGGTGGTAGCCGGCTTGTATTCACAGCCGATCCAGCCCTGGTAGCCGATGCGGTCCAGGTGCTCGAAGAGGAAGCGGTAGTTGATCTCGCCAGTGCCCGGCTCGTTGCGGCCCGGGTTGTCGGCGAGCTGTACATGGTTGATCGCTGCCAGGTTGCCTTCCATGGTGCGGGCCAGATCGCCCTCCATGATTTGCATGTGGTAGATGTCGTATTGCAGGTACAGGTTGCTGCTGCCGACCTTCTCGCGAATAGCCAGCGCCTGCTTGGTGTTGTTCAGGTAGAAGCCGGGAATGTCGCGGGTGTTGATGGCTTCCATGACCAGCTTGATGCCGGCGGCTTGCAGCTTGTCGGCGGCGAATTTCAGGTTGTCGACGAAGGTTTGTTCGACGCTCGCGCAGTCGAGGCCCTGCGGGCGAATACCGGCCAGGCAGTTGATCTGCTTGTTGCCCAGCACTTTGGCGTAGGCGATAGCTTGATCGACGCCGGCGCGGAACTCGGCAACGCGATCCGGGTGGCAAGCGATGCCACGCTCACCCTTGGCCCAGTCGCCGGCGGGCAGGTTGAACAGCACCTGCTCGAGTTTGTTGGCGTCCAGGCGCGCTTTGATTTCTTCGGCGCTGAAGTCGTAGGGGAACAGGTATTCAACGCCGTTGAAGCCAGCTTGGGCGGCGGCGTCGAAACGATCCAGGAAGTCCACTTCGGTGAACAGCATGGACAGGTTGGCAGCAAAACGGGGCATAAGAACTCTCCTCGGTTAACTCCCCTTTCCCGCCCTTCTTTTATGTAGAGGGGGAGAGGGGCCGGGGGAGAGGGTAAAAGCTAAAAGCCCCTCTCCCTAACCCTCTCCCACAAGTGGGAGAGGGGATGGTTCAGCATCAATCCAGCAACGAGATCGCAGTCGGCGCATCCGCACCGGTCAGTGCCAGGTCTTCGAACTCGTTGACCGCATTGATTTCGGTGCCCATGGAGATGTTGGTCACGCGCTCCAGGATGATTTCCACAATCACCGGAACCCGGTGCTGTTTCATCAGTTCCTGAGCCTGGCGCAGAGCCGGCTGGATCTCGCTCGGTTCGAACACGCGAATCGCCTTGCAACCCAGACCCTCTGCGACGGCCACGTGATCCACGCCATAGCCGTTCAGCTCAGGAGCATTGATGTTGTCGAACGCCAGCTGTACGCAGTAATCCATCTCGAAACCGCGCTGCGCCTGACGGATCAGGCCGAGGTAGGAGTTGTTCACTACCACGTGGATGTACGGCAGGTTGAACTGCGCGCCGACGGCCAGTTCTTCGATCATGAACTGGAAGTCGTAGTCGCCGGACAACGCCACCACGTTGCGCGTCGGATCAGCCTTGACCACACCCAGCGCCGCCGGAATGGTCCAGCCCAGCGGGCCAGCTTGACCACAGTTGATCCAGTGGCGCGGCTTGTAGACGTGCAAGAACTGTGCGCCGGCAATCTGCGACAAGCCGATGGTGCTGACGTAGCAGGTGTCCTTGCCGAACACCTCGTTCATCTCTTCGTAGACGCGTTGCGGCTTGACCGGCACGTTGTCGAAGTGGGTCTTGCGCTGCAGGGTCCGCTTGCGCTGTTGGCAGGCGTCTACCCAGGCGCTGCGGTTCTTCAGCTTGCCAGCGGCTTTCCACTCGCGAGCGACGGTGACGAACATGTCCAGTGCGGCGCTGGCATCGGAAACGATGCCCAGGTCCGGGTTGAACACGCGGCCAATCTGGGTCGGCTCGATGTCGACGTGGATAAAGCGTCGGCCGGCGGTGTAAACGTCGACCGAACCGGTGTGGCGGTTGGCCCAACGGTTGCCGATGCCGAGTACCAGGTCGGACTCCAGCATGGTGGCGTTGCCATAGCGATGCGAAGTTTGCAGACCAACCATGCCGACCATCAATGTGTGGTCATCCGGGATGGAGCCCCAGCCCATCAGGGTCGGTACTACCGGCACGCCGACCAGTTCAGCGAACTCAACCAGCTTGGCGCTGGCGTCGGCGTTGATCACGCCACCACCGGAAACGATCAACGGGCGCTCGGCCTCGTTGAGCATCGTCAGGGCTTTTTCGATCTGGGTACGGTTAGCGGCAGGCTTGGCCAGCGGCAACGGCTCGTAGGCGTCGATATCGAATTCGATCTCGGCCATCTGCACGTCGAACGGCAGGTCGATCAGCACCGGGCCCGGGCGGCCGCTGCGCATTTCGTAGAAGGCCTTCTGGAACGCGTAAGGCACTTGGCCCGGCTCCATGACGGTGGTTGCCCACTTGGTCACCGGCTTAACAATGCTGGTGATGTCGACCGCCTGGAAATCTTCCTTGTGCATCCGCGCACGCGGCGCCTGGCCGGTGATGCAGAGGATTGGGATCGAGTCGGCGCTGGCGCTGTACAGGCCGGTGACCATGTCGGTGCCGGCTGGGCCGGAGGTCCCGATGCACACGCCGATATTGCCGGCCTTGGTGCGGGTGTAACCCTCAGCCATGTGCGAGGCGCCTTCAACGTGACGGGCCAGGACGTGGTCGATGCCGCCGACTTTTTTCAGCGAGGAATACAAGGGGTTGATAGCGGCGCCGGGGATACCAAACGCGGTGTCAACGCCTTCGCGGCGCATTACGAGGACGGCAGCCTCGATTGCTCTCATTCTGGCCATGCTGTTGTGCCTCTTTTGTTCTTAAATTGTATACAACTTACGGTGTTGGATTCTATTCAGCTCATGACTTTGCGGTCAACATTTTTTCTGTGGCAAAGCGCCGCACCGAAAAATCTTTTAAAACAGCCGTTTGAGCGGGCGCGCAGTAGGTGCCTGGGCTGCGGCTAAAAAGAATGTATACAAATTTCTATCTGATTGTACCTATCTATTGTGTTTTTTGGTTTCGGTGAGATATTTACTCCGAGCTTTTGATTGCGTCCGTTCGGCTCGCCCCGCTGTTCTGGGCAGCCGTGTGCAGTGGCAGTTGCCCTGCTCAGCAGCACGGACGGGCGCGTTTCTTTCTGATTTCTCACTACGACAAGAAGGGCTGAACATGAGCGCTTTAACACTGGAAACCGCGACTATCATCACCAACCAGGCGTTGGCGGCCGGTCGAGCCATCTCCGCCGCGCCACTGACCATTGCGGTGCTGGATGCGGGCGGGCATCTGATTACGCTGCTGCGCGAAGACGGCGCGAGCATGCTGCGACCGCAAATTGCCATCGGCAAAGCCTGGGGCGCCGTGGCGTTGGGCAAGGCTTCACGGCTGATCGCCAATGACGCACAGCAGCGCCCGAGCTTTATCTCGGCGGTCAACACCTTGGCGCAGGGCAATCTGATTCCGGCACCGGGCGGCGTGCTGATCCGCAATGCGGAAAATACGGTGATCGGCGCCATCGGCATCAGCGGCGACACCTCCGACATCGACGAGCAGTGCGCAGTCAAAGGTGTGCTGGCGGTTGGCTTGGTGGCGGATGCGGGCTAACTTATCGCTCGGCCCGCTGCGAGTGCGGCTGTAGGGTGGGCTTTAGCCCACCGAGGCAGAGTGTGTGGTGGGCTGAAGCCCACCCTACAAAGCTGCGCTTGCTTGCGTGACATTCCCTTGCCGTAAAAAAACGCCTCTTCCCGATGGGAGAGGCGTTTTTTTTTTAGCGATGCAGAAAGGTGAGTTAGCCGGCGACTTTGACTGCTGGTTTTTCGCTGCTATCGGCGATCTCACAGCCCTTGATCACCAAGCGAATGATGGTCTCGGCGGCCGCTTCGTAATCGGCATCGTCGAGGCTGGCTTTGCCGGTGACGGTGGAGATTTGCCAATCGAAGTCCGCGTAGGTCTGAGTCGCCGCCCAGATGCTGAACAGCAGATGGTTGGGGTCGACTTTGGCCATCAAGCCTTGATCGATCCACGCCTGGATGCAGCTGATGTTATGCGTGGCTTGCCCGTTGAGCTGTGCGGTTTGGTCTGCCGACAGGTGCGGCGCGCCGTGCATGATCTCGCTGGCGAACACCTTGGAGGCGTAAGCCAGATCGCGGGAGATGCGAATCTTCGAGCGGATATAGGCCTTCAGCACCTCAGCCGGTTGGCCGCCTTCGTTGAACGGCGCAGAGGCCTGCAGTAGCGGCTCGATGATGCTTTCCAGCACCTCGCGGTAGAGGTTTTCTTTCGACTTGAAGTAGTAATAAACGTTGGGCTTGGGCAGGCCCGCCTTGGCGGCGATATCGCTGGTCTTGGTCGCGGCAAAGCCTTTGTCGGCGAACTCTTCACTGGCCGCGCGCAGAATTAACTCTTTATTGCGCTCGCGAATGCTGGTCATTTAAAGACTCTTTTGCTGTTTACACCGCGTAGAGGATGGTGGACGGGCGGTCGGGCATGGTAGCACCGGCCTCGCGCGAGGCTCAACGTTGCTGGGCCTGAATTGGAATGCGCAAAACCCGTAGGAGCGAGCTTGCTCCCCATGCCAGCGTTGCATAGCTAAATTTTTGTATACGCGCCGTGGGGTTTCTGGTTACATTCCTGACCCTGCGGTCAATAACAAAAACGTCTCGGCTCCTTGAGCGCTAGGAGACTCGCTTTGCACAACACCCAATTGGTCGACCCTTTCGGTCGGCGCATCACCTACCTGCGTCTGTCGGTCACCGACCGCTGCGACTTTCGCTGCACCTACTGCATGAGCGAAGACATGGTCTTCGCCCCTCGCGAACAGATTCTCAGCCTGGAAGAGCTCTATGCCGTGGCCGATGCCTTTATCGGTCTTGGGGTTAAACGCATCCGCATTACCGGCGGTGAGCCGCTGGTGCGCAAGGGGCTGCTCAGCCTGCTCGAGCGCTTGGGCGCACGGCCTGAACTGGAAGACCTGGCGATCACCAGTAACGGCTCGCAGCTTTACGAGATGGCGCCGCAACTGCGCGCCGCTGGCGTCAAGCGCCTGAATATCAGCATCGACTCCCTGCAGCGCGAACGTTTTGCAGCCTTCACCCGGCGCGACAAGCTCGAGCAAGTACTGGTCGGCATCGAAGCGGCGAGGGCGGCAGGTTTTAGCCGGATCAAACTCAACAGCGTGGTGCAGAAAGGTCGCAACGATGACGAAGTGCTCGATCTGGTCGAGTTCGCCGTCGAGCGCGGGCTGGATATCAGCTTTATCGAAGAGATGCCGCTGGGCAGCATCTCCAGCCACAAGCGCGAAGAGACCTTCTGTTCCAGTGATGAAGTGCGCGAGCGCATCGAGCAACGCTACGCACTGGTGCGCAGCAGCCGCGTCACGGGCGGGCCATCGCGCTACTGGCAAGTGGTCGGTAGCGATACTCAGGTCGGTTTCATCTCCCCGCACAGTCACAACTTTTGCGGCGACTGCAACCGCGTGCGGGTGACCGCCGAGGGCAAGCTGGTGCTCTGCCTCGGCCATGAAGGCGCCCTCGATCTAAAAGCCCTGCTGCGCGCCTATCCGGGAGATAGCCAGCGCCTGCGCGAAGCCCTGCAAAACGCCCTGCAACTCAAGCCGGAGCGCCATCACTTCCAGGTTGAAGAGCAAGTGCAGGTATTGAGGTTCATGAGCATGACTGGCGGCTAAGCCGCATCGATAAATTCCTCGGCCAAGCAAGCGCGCGGCTACTTGTCTCTGTTCGAATCGATCAAAGCCACTTACAGACCGTTGAAAAACTACTGCGGGCTTCGCGCGCACCGTTTTCAACGGCCCGCTAACCAGGAGGGTTGTTGTGAAGCCTAAGCTCGTCTGCAGTCTGTTAGCCGTTCTGCTATCCACCAGCGCCCAGGCGCAAACCTATGTGGTTGGCGTGGAAAACCTGGCCTTCTTGCCGCACTACAGCACCGATAAACAGGGTAATTACGAGGGTTTCGCCCGCGAAGTGCTAGACCTGTTCGCGGCCAAAAGCGGCGTGCAGCTGGAGTACAAGCCGCTGTCGGTCGAGCGCCTGTTACCCGCGCTGCTGCAAGGCGAGGTGGACTTCAAATACCCGGACAGCCCCAACTGGTCGCAGACGCAAAAAGCCGGCAAGGGCTTGAGCTACAGCCAGGGGGTGGTCAATTACGTCGACGGGGTGCTGGTCGCCCCGCAACAGCAAGGCCACGGCCTGGAAAAGCTGCAACGCCTGGCAGTGGTGAATGGCTGGACACCTTGGGGTTATCAGGAGCGCATCGCCGCGCAGCAGATTCATCTGTTCCAGAGCGCCGACCTGCAACAGATGATCAAACAAGCCCTGAAGAAAGACGCCGACGGCGCCTACTTCAACGTGGTAGTCGCCACCTATTATCTCGACAACATCCGCGCTCGCCCTGGCGCACTGGTGTTCGACCCGAAACTGCCCTACACCCGCAGCACCTTTAACCTCTCGACGGTCAAACACCCCGAACTGATTCAGCGCTTTGACCAATTCCTGGTGGAGCAGCATGCCGACATTGCTGCGCTAAAAGCCAAATACCAAGTCGAGGCCAATCTCGATTCGGAATTCATGGGCATGGAGCAGTGGAAGGTGGACTTCCTCAAACGGCAGAAAGCCAAAGAGGCCGCGGGCCTCTGACCGCTGCTTGCGCCTACCCGTAGGGGCGAGCTCTGCTCGCGAACCTCCCGGATAACTGGCTGGCTGATTTCCTCCCCATGAGCGGATAAACCAGCCCGAGATCGTTGTCCTATCGCTAGGCAGGCTTACCGTTGTGATCAAAACGCTGAAAAGGCGGGCGAGGGGCGAGCTCGGCCTGCCTTGCAGCGTCTTTTATTACAGAGGTGGTGAGATGAGCGTGAAGCCCATGCTTGGCATGTGGGTAGTGGCTGCGATTGGTTCAGGCATGCTGACTCCAGCGTTAGCGGATCACTGGCGAGACGGACGCGAGGGGGGCGATTGGAAGGATGAGTTCTGGGATGGGCCGTGCAAGGTAAAGCTTGAGTCCGACGACGATGAATACAAGGAAGAGATCAAATGCCCAAACGGCCGCGGCGCCCGCTGGCGTCGTGGCGAGTGGAAAGACGAGTTCTGGGACGGCGCCTGCAAGGTCAAGATCGAAGCCAAGCGCGATGAGTACAAGAAAGAGGTCAAGTGCGAGCGCGATGACGACGATTGATCGGTTGTTCGGGCGGCGCTGAAAACGGCGAACTCATTGATGGTTCCCACGCTCCAGCGTGGGAACCCCGCAGCGGACGCTCCGCGTCCGATGGAGGTCTCGGTCGGTTGAGCAGACGCAGAGCGTCTTGGGCTGCGTTCCCACGCTGGAGCGTGGGAACGATCGATTTGACGATTGATCGGTTGTTCGGGCGGCGCTGAAAACGGCGAACTCATTGATGGTTTGATGGTTCCCACGCTCCAGCGTGGGAACCCCGCAGCGGACGCTCCGCGTCCGATGGAGGTCTCGGTCGGTTGAGCAGACGCAGAGCGTCTTGGGCTGCGTTCCCACGCTGGAGCGTGGGAACGATTGGTTAATCATCAGGTATCAATCCATGTCCTCCAGTACCCCCCCCTGTTTTCGGCGTCGGTGATGCGTCTTTCTTGGCTGCCGGCGGTATCGAAGGCATTAACAGGTTGGTCGACGATTTCTATCAAATCATGGATGAATCAAGTGACATCGCCAGCGTCAGGCAAATGCACGGCAAGAGCCTGGATCTGGCGCGCAATAAGCTAGCTAGTTTTTTGTGTGGTTGGCTTGGTGGGCCGCGCCTTTATGCCGAGAACTATGGGTCGATCAATATTCCGCAGTTCCATGCTCGTTGGCCGATAGGTGAGGGGGCGCGTGATGCGTGGTTGCTGTGTATGCAAAGAGCCATCGCCCGGCAGCCTTACTCGCCAGAGTTTGCGCAGTATTTACTCGAGCAGTTGCGGGTGCCGGCTGAACGTATAGTGCAAGCGAGCGGTATCTTGTATGGCCGCAAAGAGTCTTAGGCGCTTGCTTGCCGCCGGCTCAGTCGCCGCCAACGGGCTATCAGAAGTGCGCCTTTATTGATCGTGAGGAATAGAAAAGGGGGATGACGCCAGGCGCCATCCCCCTTGGTATTAGCCGTTGCCGCCTACCCGGCAGCGGCCAAGTGCTTTAGAAGTGGTATTTCACCAGCGCCTGGACGGCGGCCTGGTCGAAACCATCTTCGGAACCGTCGACGGGTTTCAAGCCGTATTTGTTGTGCCACATGTTCAGCTCGGTGCCGACGTAGAGTGTGCGCTCTTCGCCGAACAGGGCCTTGCCCGCATCCCATTTGATCTGGATCGAGGAGCCGAGCGAGGTCTGGGTGCCGGCATCCTTGGAAGGGCTGCGCCAGTCGATATAGCCGTCGATGACGAAGCTCTGCTTGCCGATGCCGAAGGGGTAGGCGCCAGCGATGGTCAATTGCTCGGCATAGCCTGGGCCGCTAGTGTCGGCGAAGAGCGCGTGATCGTTGATCTTGACCCGATACAGGTTGGTCTGCAGGAAGGCGAAGCCGGGCACATTCCAGTCCAGACCAATACCGTACAGGTAGTTTTCGGTACCGGGGCCGCCATTGCCTTTCTCATACACGAAGGCTGCCAGGACGTCCTTCAGCGGGCCGACCGAGAGGCTTTGGCCGGTCAGCCAGCTGCCGCTGACCCGGGGATTAATCTCCATGTAGTAGAAGTTGTCCTTCTCACTGGCGTGGAAGGTGCCTTGGTCAAAGCTACCGCCGAACTGGAGGTTGTCCGCATCGATGTAGTCGTAGAAGGCAAAGATGTCGCCCCAGTTCCAGCCGCTGGCGTGCTCGAAGGTATAGGTGGTTTGCGAGCGCTGTTCTTCGGCGTCGAAGTTGAGCTGGTCGAAGTTGCTGCCATTCAGGTAGGTCAGGCTATTGTCTTGCCAGTGCAGCAGGTCGCCGGCGGTGGCTGCCTGGCTGCCGGTAAACAGACCGACTGACAGGGCGAGGCAGTGTGGCAGGTGCTTCAGGTTCATGCGGTTTTCCTTGTTGTAGTGGTTACAGGGCTTCTCATCCCAAGCGTTGGCCGCCGCACTGACGCGCGTTTCAGTTCAGTGCGCTGGCCGTCGCCAGGGTTGAAGAGGGGAACCGGCGCGCAGTCTCTCAGCTCGATAGGCTAGCTTGTGCTGGCCGGATTAGAGGGTTCGCTTCGCTTGGGTTGCTGATAGCGGTATCGGCTTCGCCGCTGGGGTTCTGCATCACTTCGAGGACCGAGGCTTCCGGGTCGAACTCGTGTTCTTCCAATTCTACGTATCTTTCCGGCAGGAAGATGTTCAGCAGGATCGCCGCGAAGGCGCCCACGACTATCAGGGGCGGGGGTGATGATGCCGACGAAGCTCGCCAGCATGTGTTGCAGGGCGGCGAAGATCGCTGCACTGAAGTGCAGTCTGTCTTCCAGGCCGTAGATAAGGTCGGAGCGGTTGTTGCTGTGAGAGCTATTGGGTGTGGTCATGGTTAGCCTGCCAATTGTTTTTATTTGGTCGTGGGCTTACGGGGCGCGGGGATGCCCGCGGGCTGACCTGCCAATAAGTTGATCGTAAGGTCAGGTTTTCGACTATAACACTCTGCGGACATGACAAATAACAATTTAATTGAAAATTGTGTACAAAAAATCGAGTCGCGTAGGGTGGGCACATAGCCAATGAATTCGCCCCTGCATGTGAGCGCTACGCCCAGATCCCTCGGCAATCCGCGAAGGGCCAACAAAAAGCCCGCATTGCGGCGGGCTTGGTAGTGCGGGAGGCGGTTTTCGCTGTCGATGCCGTACTTGTCCTGCCAACAGCCAACCTGCCGAAGGACAGGCTTGATCAGAAGCTGAACTCCATGTTCAGCGTTGGCGTCGAGGTGCGGCTGCCGCGGCCGCCGTCCACGCCGAACTTGTTGTGCCAGTACTCATAGCCGACGCCGAACCAGAGGTTAGTGGTCTTCCAGCCCGGCAGGGTGGCCACCATCAGCGCGGTGCGCATCAGTGTCTCGGGGGCGGTGTCGTTGTCGTTGAAGTCCTCGCCCTTGTCGCCGACGTGGTTGACGAAGCCCTGGAACTTGGCCGCGTGGTCGCCGAGCTGGAACGGCCGCAGCCAGGCCAGGTTGAGCATGTAGGTGGCGTCGAAGGTGTGATCCGGGTGGCGCGCACCGGGAATGCCCGAGTGATTCTTCTCGCGGTAGTACATCAGGCTCAGATCGAACACGCCGGGGCCGTTGAACTTCAGCGTCGGGCCGAACGCCAGGGCGCGTTTCTGCGCCGAGGCTCTGTTGTTGTTGCGGTTGGCGTCGAAGCCGAAGGTGAAGGCGTAGTCCTTGATCAGCCCGGTGCCCAGCGGCTGGTCGAACACCCGCGAGGCGAACAGCTGGTGGCGATACACGCCGTACACCTCGCTGCCACCGTGGTCGGTGCCCTTGCGCGGGTCGCGGCTGTCGGATAGGAATACGTCGAGGTTGAGGTAGTTGCTGCCGTAGCGGTAGCCGCTGGCGTGGGTGAAGCTGTAGGCGCGCTTGGCGAACTTGTCCGGATTGTTCGGGTTAGTGAACTGCTGACCGTAACGGAAACCGACGCTGTTGTTCATCCACTCGAACATCTTTCCTTCGTCCGCGCTGGCGAAGCTGGCCGGGCTGGCGGCGATAAGGGCGGCGCCGAGCGCCAGGCTTGGGTAGCGGATCATGCTGGTTTTCCTTCTTGTTGTTCTTCTGGAAACTGGCAAAGGCCTTGCTCGGCCTCGGACTCGGCGTGGCCGCTCAGGTGAGCGCGCTCCTTTTCACCGAGGATGTTGAACAGCAGGTTGAGCAGCACGGCCCAGCTGGCCGACATGGCAATACCGCTGTGGGTGATGGGCTCCATCCAGGCGGGAAGTGCGGCGAAGAAGTCGGCTGGCTGCAGGCCCGGGGTTATCGTCAGGCTTAGAGTCGTAGGGTGGGCTTCAGCCCCCACCGGGATGCCTGTGATGGTGGGCTAAAGCCCACCATCACAGGGCTTCGTCGAGTAACGCGCCAACCACAACCGGCACCCTGATGGCTGCCGGTTGTGGATACCAATGCCTGTGCAGTTGTAGCCCGTGAGCCGTTGGCTACAGCGTGCTAGTGGACTGCTGCCGCCGTTCGATGGGGCTTCGGCGCGTGGTCATCTTCAGCGATTACCGGTACTTCCTCGCCCAGGGCATCGTAGAGCTTGCCGTCAATGAAGTAATCGCCTTCATTGAGCGCGGCAATATCCTGATAACGCAGGCTGCGTTCGGTGCCAGCGACGAATACCGACTGTTGATCCGAGTTGCCGGCGGTGAAGTGGTTGAACAACAGGTTCAAGAGGATCGCCATGATCGCCGCCGAGCTGATACCGGAGTGGAAGATAGTGGCGAACCAACTGGGGAAATGATCATAGAAAGCCGGGGCGGCGATCGGAATCATGCCGAAGCCGATGGAGGTCGCGACGATGATCAGGTTCATGTTGTTGCGGTAGTCGACCTTGGACAGGGTACGGATGCCGCTCGCGGCCACGGTGCCGAACAGGACGATACCAGCGCCACCCAGGACCGAAGTCGGCACGGCGGCGATCACGCGGCCCATCACCGGCAGCAAGCCCAGGCTCACCAGAATCAGACCGCCAGTAGCCACCACATAGCGGCTCTTGACCCCGGTGACGGCAACCAAGCCGACGTTCTGGGCGAAGGCGCTTTGGGTGAAGGAGCCAAAGATCGGCGCCAACATGCTGGAAATCATGTCGGCGCGCAGTCCGTTGCCCAAGCGCCGGGAGTCCACCTTGGTCTCAATGATGTCACCGACCGCGAGGATATCCGCCGAGGTTTCCACCATGGTCACCAGGATCACGATCAGCATGGAAATGATGGCCGCCACTTCAAAGGTCGGCATGCCGAAATGAAACGGTGTCGGAAAGGCCAGAATCGGGCCGGAGGTGACTTTGGAGAAGTCGGCCATGCCGAAGAACAGGGCGATCACGGTGCCGATGACCATTGCCAGCAGGATCGACAGGCGTGAAATCGTCGCGCTACCGACCTTGCTCAGCAACAGCACGATGGTCAGGGTGATGGCGGCCAGGCCGATGTTGGACATGCTGCCAAAGTCTTCCGCGTGGCTGTTGCCGCCCATGGCCCAGCGCGCCGCGACCGGCATCAGCGTCAGGCCAATGGTGGTGATTACGATTCCCGACACCAGAGGCGGGAAGAATTTGGTGATCTTGGAAAAGATCGGCGTGATTAAAAGTCCGATCAGCGCCGCGACAATCACCGCGCCAAGCACCGCCGGAATGCCACCGCCACCGCTGCTGGTGGTGACGATTGCGATCATCGTGGCAACGCCAGCGAAGGACACCCCTTGCACCAGCGGCAGCTGGCAACCGAAGAAGGGCAGGCCGATGGTCTGCAACAGTGTCGCCAAGCCGCCGACGAACAACGACGCGGTAATCAGCAAGCCAATGTCGCTGGGTGAAAGCCCGGCCGCCTGACCGACGATCAGCGGCACCGCGACAATGCCGCCGTACATGGTCAAGACGTGCTGCAGGCCGTAGGCCAAGTTGGCGCCAACACCCAGCTTCTCGTCCTCAGGACGTTGTTCTGGAGTTGTTCTAGCAAAGGACGTTTTCATGGGGAGAGCCTCTGGCTTTTTTTTTGTGCTCGCACTGTAGACAATTAAATCAACGATTGGCTAGTGATTTGTATACAAAATTTAAATCCTGTCTTGACAGTCAGGATTTTCGCAGAAATGAGTCGGCACATAACGACACAGGAAAGCCCGCGCTGTTGTCTTGGTTGGGATGAGGGGAGGCTTGCGCATGCTCTGCTGCGGGCACGCCAATGCGCTTATCAGCACGCTGCCGGTGGGTAGGCGCGCCACTTTGGCCACCGTTGCAGTGGCCAAGCTCATGACTAGGAGGAGTGAGGCGGGGGCGGTTTACTGCTTGCTGTTACCCAGCACCTGCAGCAGGATCATCAATCGACGTAGGGGGATAACGCTCTTTTATCCACCGGGGACGCAGCATGGCCGCCCCATGGTGGAAAACCGCTTTGCGGATCTTCTACCCTGCGCAACTGTATATCGCCCACGGCGTACTCAAATCGGGGCAACCTTTTGATGCTCGACTGGCTCTTGTTCACGGACTAGAGAGACGGTATCTACCGTGCTTCTGCTTCTAAAAGCGGGCCCTGAACTGTTGGCTCAGGCATAGCCAAAAAAAAACCGCGCCCAAAGGGCGCGGCTAAACGTGGATCACTTGGTCTGGGCGCCTTGTGCAATCCAGGCGCCGATCAGGTCGCGCTCTTCCTGGGTCATCTGGGTGATATTGCCCAGCGGCATGGTTTGCGTGGCGACAGCCTGGGCCTGAATCTTCGCCGCCAGCTGCTGGATCTGTTGCGGAGTATCGAACATTACTCCGGCAGGTGCGCTGCTGAACATCGGGCTGGTCGGCTTGGCTGAGTGACAGACGGTGCAACGCTCTTGAATCACGCTATGCACTTTGTCGAAACCAGCAGCGGCGGCTTGAGTCGGTGCGCCGCTGGCTGGTGCAGGCTCCTTAGCCGGTGCGGCAGGAGCTGTCGCTGCGGGCTTGGCGCCGCTGATCGCAGTTGCCGGAATTGGCGCGTATTCGATGACTTCGGTTTTCGCGACTGTAGGGCTGGTCGACTTCAGGCTCGGGCCGGTGACGAAGGCCAGACAGATCATGCCCAGCGCGCCGGCTGGCAGGGTCCAGGCGAACTTATTGCTTTCGTGACGGGTGTTGAAGTAGTGACGCACCAACACCGCCAGCACCGAGATCCCAGCCAGGATCAGCCAGTTGTACTGGCTACCGTAAGTGCTCGGGAAGTGGTTGCTGATCATGATGAACAGCACCGGCAGGGTGAAGTAGTTGTTGTGGCGCGAACGCAGCAGACCTTTGGCCGGCAGGGCCGGGTCCGGCGTGCGGTTCTCTTCGATGGCTTTAACCAGCGCGCGCTGGGCCGGCATGATGGTACGGAAGACGTTACCGACCATGATAGTGCCGATGATGGCGCCGACATGGATGTAGGCACCGCGACCGCTGAACACTTGGCTCAGGCCAAACGATGCGGCGACCAGCAGCACGAACAGCACCAGGCCGAGCAGGGCCGGTTGTTTGCCCAGCGGCGAGTCACAGAGGACGTCGTAGATGAACCAGCCGGCGATTAGCGAGGCGATACCGATGGCGACTGCGACGCCGGGGGCCATGTCGCTACCCGGTGCAACCAGATACAGCGCCGGGTTGAGGTAGTAGACGACCATCAACAGGGCGACGCCGGACATCCAGGTGAAATAGGCTTCCCATTTGAACCAATGCAGGTTATCCGGCATTTTCGGCGGAGCCAGCTTGTACTTTTCCAGGTGATAGATGCCGCCACCGTGGATCGCCCACAGGTCGCCGGCCAGCCCATCCCGTGGGTTGACGCGATTCAGGTTGTTTTCCAACCAGACGAAATAGAACGAGGCACCGATCCAGGCGATGCCGGTGATCATGTGAACCCAGCGAATGCTCAGATTCAGCCATTCAATCAGATGTGCTTCCACAGTCTTTTCCTCTTTCACCTGTCACCGACACGTCGGCTTCCAGGTCTTCTCTTATTGGTGGGGGGTGAGGAGCAAACACTCATCCTCGGTAAAAAAATGCTCATCGCAGTTGTTGCCAGAACCGCTGCGATCAACCACCAGGAAGTCATCCCGCTTTTCGATCGTCAGCACCGGGTGGTGCCAGACGCCGCGATGGTAATTAACGCCCTGCCTGCCATTACTACGGAAGGCTCGGACTAACTCTGATTCAGGTGCATCGCCAAGTGGCGCGACCACGATCAGAAAGGGGTTGCCGAGCAGCGGTATGAACGCCTGGCTGCCCAGCGGATGACGCTCCAGCATGCGTATGGTCAACGGCATTTCCAGAGCTTGGGCGCTGAAGATGCTGATGATCGCCTTATCCTCCGGCTGCGCGGTCTCGACCGTGGCCAGTTTGTGATAGCGGCGAGTGGAGCCGTTGTTGATCATGAAGTGATCGCTGCCTTCGGTCTCGATGACATCACCGAATGGGGCGAAGGCTTCTTTGGTCAACGGCTCGATTTTTAGTTTGCGCATACTGGTTCTGCTTGTTCAGGTTTGCTCTAACTCCCCTCTCCCGCATGCGGGAGAGGGGCCGGGGGAGAGGGTTGAAATGTTACCCCTCTCCCTAGCCCTCTCCCCAAAGGGGAGAGGGGACAGACAACTTACTTCGCCACTTTGCCGAACAGGCGCAGGCGGCTGATACCACCATCCGGGAACACGTTGATGCGCACATGCGTCACCGGGCCGAGGGCGTTGATCTGCTCGGCGAACTCATGCTCGGCGTGCATCTGCAGCTTCTGGTTCGGCAGCAGCTCGCGCCAGAACAGGCTTTGGGTCTCGATCTGGCTGTCGGTGCCGCCTTTGACGAAGGCCGCCTGGATCGAGCAGCTGTCCGGGTAGTTGCCTTTGAAGTGCAGGGTATCGACCACGATGCGCTCGATCTCGCCCGGGTGACCGAGGGCGACGATCACCCAATCGTTACCCGGCGTACGGCGGCGGGCGGTTTCCCAGCCATCGCCCATGTTGATGCCGCGGCCCGGGTTGAGGATGTTGCTCATGCGGCCGAAGTGTTCGTCCGAGCAGGCCAGGGCGCGACCGCCATTCAGGGCGGAGGCCAGGTCGAGCTGTTCATTGTCGCCAACCGAGGACCAGTCGCGGAACGGGATGCCGTATACGCGCAGACGGGCCACACCACCGTCCGGGTAGATGTTGAAGCGCAGGTGAGTCCACGCCTGGTCGTTGCTGATCGCGTGGTAGTGATGGCTGTTGCCTTGCAGCTCGACAGCGCTCAGCACTTCAGTCCACTGGGTCGCTTCGGTCGGGTCGCCTGCAACCACGAAGCAGGCTTCGAGGGAGGCGGACGGCGGGAAGTTACCGGTGAAGAAGCTGGTGTCGATATCCACACCCTTGATCGAGCCCGGCACACCCAGGCGGATCACGGCGCTGTCGTAACCTTCGAAGCGCTTGCGGCGCGACTCCCAGCCATCCATCCACTTACCGTTGTCATCGAACACGCCTTCTTTCCACACTGCCGGGGTCGGCTGGAACAGGCGGTTGACGTCGGCGAACCAATCATCGGTGACGGAGATGGCTTTGGTGCCGAGGCGAGCATCGGCCAGGTTGACGAACTTCTCGAAGGGTACGGCGTAAGCTTTCATTAGTTGTCTGCCTTACTTAGGGGCGGGAGAGGTGGCGGTTAGTGGCCTGTGTGGCTAGTTAAATTAGTCAATCTCGGCGCCTTGTCTCGGAACTTCAGGCATCCGAGCTTGAGTTAACCAACTAGCCGTACAGGCCACCTGGGCTTACAGGGTTTGCAGCCGGAACAGCGCGATCTTGTTGATCTCAGCGAGCGCCCGGGTGAACTCAGCGTCCGTCGAGTTATGAATGCGCTCTTCGAATGCCGCCAGGATCTGGTGCCGATTGCTGCCTTTAACCGCCATGATGAAGGGAAACGCGAACTTCGCTTTGTAGGCGTCGTTCAGCTCGGTGAAGCGCTGAAACTCTTCAGCCGTGCATTCGTGGATGCCTGCACCGGATTGCTCCGATGTGCTGGCCTGGGTCAGTTCACCGCGCACCGCAGCTTTGCCAGCAAGGTCCGGGTGAGCATTGATCAGGGCCAATTGGGCGGCTTTATCGGCGCTCAGCAGGATGTCGGCCATGCGCTGGTGCAGGCCGTCGATAGCGTCAACGCTGGTATCCAGGCCCAGATCAAAAGCCTTTTCGGCGACCCAGGGCGAGTGTTCGTAGATGTCGGCGAAGGCCGCGACGAATGCTTCGCGCGTTAGTTGCGAAGGCGTCAGAGTCTGGAAGCGGCTCATTTAGAGCTCTCCTGTGTGAACGACTGCTTTTGATAAGGATGGTTTGCGTGCCAGTGGCGGGCGATATCGACGCGACGGGCGAACCAGACTTTCTCAAAGCCCTGGGCGTATTCGATGAAGCGTTGCAGTGCCGCCAGGCGCGCCGGACGGCCGATCAAGCGGCAGTGCAGGCCGATGGAAAGCATCTTCGGCGCCTCGGCGCCTTCTTCGTACAGCACGTCGAACGCGTCTTTCAGGTACTGGAAGAACTGCTCGCCGCAGTTGAAACCCTGCACCTGGGTGAAACGCATGTCATTGGTGTCCAGGGTGTAGGGAATCACCAGGTGCGCGTTGCCGGTCGGGTTGTTGGTTTCCCAGTAGGGCAGGTCGTCGTCATAGGTGTCGGAGTCATAGAGGAAGCCTCCTTCCTCCATCACCAGGCGGCGGGTATTCGGACCGGTGCGGCCGGTGTACCAGCCCAGCGGACGCTCGCCGGTGATCTCGGTGAGGATGCGGATGGCTTCGAGCATGTGCTCGCGTTCCTGGGCCTCGTCCATGTACTGATAGTCGATCCAGCGGTAGCCGTGGCTGCAGATCTCGTGGCCGGCGGCGGCCATGGCGCGGATCAGATCCGGGTGGCGCTGGGCAGCCATGGCCACGGCGAACACGGTCAGCGGGATATCGAACTTCTTGAACAGTTTGAGGATGCGCCAGACGCCGGTACGGCTACCGTATTCGTAGAGCGACTCCATGCTCATGTTGCGCGCGCCTTGCAACGGCTGGGCGGCAACCATCTCGGAGAGGAAGGCTTCGGATTCTTTATCGCCGTGGAGGATATTGCGCTCGCCGCCTTCCTCGTAATTCAGCACGAAGGAGATCGCGATGCGCGCGTCGCCCGGCCAGTGCGGATGGGGAGGGGTGTTGCCGTAACCGATCAGGTCGCGAGGGTAGTCAGCGCTCACTGCAGTTTTCCTTCTTATAGATGTTGCGATCGCTGTGGGTGCCTGAGGGTTCGGGCGTGGGCGACCGTGATGGGGTGATTGTATACAAAGTGAATGGTGTTTTGTAAATCTAAAATTTCACTGTTTTTCGCTGCAGTGTGCTTGCAAAGCAATAAGCTGAGTGCTCAGGCGTTACCGCCTTCAAGGCCAGATGGCTGAGCGTACTAAACAGCCATAGACAAGCTGGGTCGTGGATTCATGCAGGATGTAGACGGAAATTATTGTGTACAATTTTCAATTAAAGTGTCTTATATTCTTTAAGTGGCGTGTTAAGCTTGGCTCGCGCCGGGGCTTTGGGCCTGTGCGGCGTACCGAATTCAACTGAGTAGAGGAGGCGTGGTGTCTGCGAGGTTCGCTCGGCGAGCGCAGATGCCCTGAACCAATGGGACGTTTAACGACGCATGTATTGGATGCCGCGCACGGCTGCCCTGGCAGCGCGATCAAGGTCGAGTTGTATCGGGTCGAAGCCGAACGGCTGGAGCTGATTGCAACCGCGCAGACCAACCACGATGGCCGCTGCGATGCGCCGATCCTGCAAGGCGATGACTATGTCAGCGGGGTCTACCAGCTGCAGTTCCACGCCGGTGACTACTACCGTGCCCGAGGGGTAGAGCTGCCCAACCCAGCCTTTTTAGATGTTGTGGTACTGCGCTTCGGCATTTCCGCCGAGCAGGATCACTACCACGTACCGCTGCTGATTTCGCCTTACAGCTACTCCACCTACCGCGGTAGTTAGGCAGCAAGCCCGATTGCCCTCGACTCCTTTGGAAGAGTCCTTAGCCCGTTCACACTGCGGGCTTTTTTTCGCCCTTCATTTGTCAGTAGGCAGGCGGAATTTGCGCCAGCCCATCCTGTGGGCGTGGCTGCGAGAATTGAACACTTGTTTGCGTTGAGTTTGACCAAGGATGAACCGCAGCCTTATGAGGCGTAATTCTCCGCTCAGGGCTTGACCAGACCAGCTCAGGGGATCGATGACATGTCTGGTCTACGCTAGCCGCCCATCGGTAGTTGGGTTGCGTAGTTGTTTTGCAGAGTAATAGGGGACCGGCTAATGGGTGTCCCTTATTTCAATTGGCAGACTACGTTTAACCCTTTGAGCTCAAGGGTTACCGAGAAGGCTCGGACTGGGCAACGCTGTTTCTCAGCGTTCTAGCCACCCGGCTTTGCATCTCGTAGGCAGGCGCCTCGACGGCGTTGTAGTCACGGGTATAGCGAGTGGCAAACTCGCGAACGCCCCATTGCAGGTACTGCTGCACGTGCTTCAACTCATGCGCCCAGAGCGCGACATTGTTAAGTGCGTCATCCGAATTCCGGAAGACGATGATGTCCACAAGGGTGACGGCATTCACATCGGGATTCTGCAGCATGGTGTGTGCGGCGTTCAGCTCCACATCATCGCCCACTTTGTAGCGAGCAGAATCGAGCACTTGAATGTCATAGTAGGGTTCGAGCTGGGCTCGGATATTCAGCGGGATTGTCCGAGTATCGCCAGTTGCCGCGCTGTTGCGGGATTGCACTATCCACTCCTGTAATCCAGAGGCAGCCATTTGGCTCATGTTTTCGTAGATCGACCCAATTTCCTCTTTGGAGCCTGGGGCACAAAAACAAGCGACCACGCAGACTTTGTACTGCCCTGCAGGGCAGGCGGATACAGGGAGCGAAGTGCCGAAGGAAAAGAGCAGTACCGCTAACCAGATGAATTGACGCAAAAAAACAGCTGGCATTGATTCTCCCAGAGGCAATGGTGATCGGCAGGCGATACTGTGGGCATCGCCGCGCCCGTTGTCTAACCACGCGTTGGACTGCTGCGGCCACCATTCGTTACCCTGAGGCCCACAGCTTTTTCTGACCATAGGATAGAGAATGCTTTTTTTTGTCCACCAACATCCGGATGTAAGCCCGTGCGAAATCGAGAACTCGGCACCGGCTGCTTTCGACCCAGGCTGTGTGAAAACTCCCGCTCAATTCTGAGGTTCGCGTTGCTACGCGAAATATGCAGAAGTTATCCGAGCTAGCTTGCATAGAATCCGCGAGAGAGCACCAAATTTGATCATTGATTGATCAGCGCTTGGCACTCAAAACGTTTTCACAGAGCCTGGACCCATTGCGGCCGTTGAGCAGAGGCTGACATCGGCCAGAAGTAGACATTGCGTAAGGCAAGATCGCTGGATGGCGGAATCCAGCACCTGCTCTACTTCTGCCGGGTGACCGGTCCTGCCCGCAACCGTCATACTCAATCGACAGGAGAAATCTGCAGCGTCACCCCGCCATGGTTGCCTGGATGTTTGCGCACATCAGATGGTGGCCAGCGTCCGACTCAGTCGTTGAAAGCAGATTCCAGAATTTCCTTGTCAGCCCCTAAGGATCTCGCTATTTCGCTGATCCACATCCTCTGGAGCAAAGATCCACAGCGCGGCTTGTGACATCGCCATGCCCAGACGAGAACTACTGTCGTAACAAGCGGCGCGCCAATGCGTTCGGCGCCCACTATCCTGATGCAATGGCCCCCTTCCTGGTTCGTTGGCATCGCTTTCATGGAACCTAGAATGCCCCCAAGACAAGTAATCAACGCTCAAGTAAGCCCAAAGGGCAGCCTGGAAACACTGTCCCACCGCGAAGTGCAGCAACTGAGCGAAGCCGGATCGGGCAGCATCTACAGGCTGTTCCGCCAGTGCGCCTTGGCGATCCTCAACACTGGCTCCCACATTGACAACGCCAAGACCATTCTTGATGCCTACCGGGACTTCGAGGTTCGCATTCATCAGCAGGATCGAGGGGTGCGCCTGGAACTGCTCAACGCGCCGGCGGATGCCTTCGTCGACGGCGAGATGATTGCCAGCACCCGCGAGATGCTGTTCAGCGCCCTGCGTGACATCGTCTATACCGAGAACGAACTGGACAGCCAGCGCATCGACTTGATCAGCTCCCAGGGCATCACCGACTACGTCTTCCATCTGCTGCGTAACGCCCGCACCCTGCGTCCCGGGGTAGATCCAAAGATCGTGGTGTGCTGGGGCGGCCATTCGATCAGCACCGAAGAGTACAAGTACACCAAGAAGGTCGGTCACGAACTGGGCCTGCGCAAACTGGATGTCTGCACCGGTTGCGGGCCTGGCGTGATGAAAGGGCCGATGAAGGGCGCCACCATCGGCCATGCCAAGCAACGGATCAACGGCGGCCGCTACCTGGGGCTGACGGAACCTGGAATCATCGCTGCCGAGGCGCCTAACCCGATCGTTAACGAGTTGGTGATCCTTCCGGACATCGAGAAGCGCCTGGAGGCCTTCGTACGCGTTGGCCACGGCATCATCATTTTCCCCGGTGGTGCCGGCACTGCCGAGGAGTTCCTCTACCTGCTTGGCATCCTGATGCACCCGGATAACCGAGAATTACCGTTCCCGGTCATTCTGACCGGGCCAAAGAGTGCGGCGCGCTACCTGCAGCAGTTGCACGCGTTTGTCGGCGCGACTCTGGGGGACGCCGCACAGCGCTTTTACCAGATCATCATCAATGATCCTGCTCAAGTGGCAATGCAAATGGCCCTGGGATTAAAAGCGGTCAAGCAGTTCCGCCGAGAGCGCAACGACGCCTTTCATTTCAACTGGCTGCTAAAAATAGACGAAGGCTTTCAGCGCCCGTTCGACCCCACCCATGCCAACATGGCCAACCTCCAGCTTAGCCACGACTTGCCTCCTCACGAGCTAGCGGCCAATCTGCGTCGCGCCTTTTCCGGCATCGTCGCCGGCAATGTGAAAGACAAGGGCATCCGCCTGATCGAGCAGCACGGCTGCTACGAGATCCATGGCGATGCGGCCGTGATGCAGCCGCTGGATCACTTGCTACAAGCGTTCGTCGAGCAGCACCGCATGAAGCTGCCAGGCGGCGCGGCCTATGTGCCCTGCTATCGGGTGGTGGAAAGCGGAGCCTGACGCTTGCCACGGCGCTGAAGGAAGGACCCGGGCTCGGGCTGTCGCGGTTTCGAGCCTGGCCTCAACGCGCGGGAGACGACTCGTTGCTGGGAGGAGTACAGGTTGCGATTCCTTTCGCTGCGGATACGTGTGCCAGTTATGCAGTGAAAGCGCTTATCGACTTTATGGCTCCCAAGAGGCGTTACACCAGCGCTCAACAGTTGTCGTCGAGTGCCCGTTTCTGGCCGAACACAGCCCTTCAGTAAAATCCCGCAGCTATGCTTGCCATGGCGGCGCTTCTGGCTGCTCGTCGCGACCTTCCCTACTTGGTGTATTTTTTTACATCAACTGACCTAAGACGTGCTCTCCTGCGAAGGGAAACCCAAAAACCCATTCGAGAGGGCCAGATCCACTGACGGTTCGGTAGGCTTTGAGCGGTTCACCTATGCGGACGACAACGGTCAGGTCGCTGTCGGTAATCGTCCTGTGCATTACAGCGTTAAGTGCCGCGACGATAGCTGCGAAGAGCTACGCTTACCGCAATGGGACTGGACCTGGGTTCAATGGTCCAGCGTACGGTGGCGAAGCCAAGGCCAAGGTAACCAAGGGCAAGTCCTGACCCAGGCTGTGTGAAAACTCGCTGGGCAGGTTAAAAACTGAAGCTTGCGCAGTTCACCTGAGGAATTTGCAAAAGAAGTACCCGATTGGTCTACGCAGATCGTTCAGCCCCCTATGTGGCTGCCTGGGCCGACTCAGGGGCTCTGGTCAGCCGCAGGCTGATGATTCGGCGGTTTGCTTCACGCTTTAATCACCTCAAGTAATCCCTGGATGCCGAAGATACTCATCATTCGCTTGAGGTTATAGGCAAGCACATGAAGGCTCATTTCAGTGCTCACCCTCGGCAGGGTTTTGGTCAGGAAATGGGTGGCGCCCATCCAGTATTTGAGTGTCCCAAAAGGATGTTCGACGGTCTGCCGGCGGACTTTCATTTTCCCGGGATCATGCTCCAGGCGAAGCTGCATCGCATCGAGTACCGACTCCTGCTCCCAGCGTTTTACCCGACGCTCTTTGCCCGTCGTGCATTGCTTTTTCATCGAGCAGGCCTGACAGACCGAGCACCAATAACAGTGCAGCAACATCCCATCTTCCACCGAGGAAAACCGCCTGATCAGTGATTGTCCCGCCGGGCACCGATACTCGTCCGAAGCGGCAACATAGATGAAGTCCTGCTTGCCGAATCGACCTTCAGCTTTGCTGCTGGACGTCAGCGGTTTAGGAACGAAGGTGGCGATACCGGCTTGTTCGCAAGCGACGATTTCCGTGCCCTTGTAATAGCCTCGGTCGGCAACAACCATCAGTGTCTCGACTCCGGCCTCCTCACGCGCCTGATTCGCCATGTTGCTGAGCTGCGCTCGATCATTCCCAACGTTGGTGACTTCATGGGCGATGATCAGGTGATGCTTGTCATCGACCGCTGTTTGTACGTTGTAGCCGACCGTGCCGGTGCCTCGGCCGCTCGTGGCCATTGAGCGCGAGTCAGGATCGGTGAGAGAGATTTGCTGGTCTGGGCTTTCGCGCAACTGCGCCTCGATGGCCTTGAGTTTTTGCATCTGCTGTTTCAGGGTTTCTACTTTTTCCTTCAGCCGCTCAGCCTTGGCTTCGGCTACCTCCGGCGTTGCCCGATCCGCCGAATCCATCGCCGCAAGATAGCGATCGATGCTTTGTTCGATCTGTTGCATGCGTGCCTTCACTTTGCCCTGGGTGAAGTTACGGTCGCGGTTGTTTACGGCTTTGAACTTGCTGCCGTCGATGGCGATGATCGACTGAGAGAAGAGATTGAGGTTACGGCAAAGCACGACAAACTGACGGCATACGTTACGAATGGCCTTGCCGTTGTCCTTGCGAAAGTCGGCAATGGTTTTGAAGTCCGGGGCCAGGCGCCCCGTGAGCCACATCAACTCCACGTTGCGCTCGGCCTCACGTTCAAGCCGGCGACTGGACTGAATCCGATTGAGATAGCCGTAGATATAGATCTTCAGCAAGACCGCTGGATGATAGGCCGGGCGACCGGTCGTGGCAGGGGCAACACCCTCAAAACCGAGCGCACCCAAGTCGAGTTCGTCGACGAAGACATCGACCACACGCACCGGATTTTCTTCAGCCACGTAATCGTCCAAACACTCCGGCAGCAAGGTGACTTGAGTTCGAGCCTCGCCTTCAATGAATCGCTTCATGATCGTCCCCCTTACGATCTCGACGTCCAGAAGGTTAGACAATCCCGAGGGTTTTCACACAGCCTGGACCCAAAGGCGACATTCGAGTGCATGTATAAGTCTGCCCCCTTCATGGTGGGGCTAAGCGTTGGCGGAGACGCGGCGTTTTTTTGTAAACACTAACGCTTTCAACCCGCCGTCGGGGTGGATGTCGGCAAACTCTGGCGGGTTTTCTAGCCGCTGCTCAAAACGCAGGCTCGGCGCCTCATTGGCTACGCCTTCGATTAAAAAGTCAGGGCCTATGGCAGGGTCATTTGTGCAAGCCAATACGTCACCTTGTGCGGTAAGCAAATCAGGCAGACGGCGCAGGACTTTTTGATAATCCTGACTCAGTACGAAACTACCCTTCTGGAAAGAGGGTGGGTCGATGATGATCAGGTCATAGGGGCCGTATTTTTTTACTTTTCCCCAAGATTTAAACAACTCATGTCCTAAAAAACTCACTCGACTTAGATCATGCTGATTTAGCCGGTGATTGTCCCGCCCACGGCTTAAGGCCGCTTTGGACATGTCCAGATTCACCACATGCTCAGCGCCACCGGCAATGGCAGCAACAGAGAAACCGCAGGTGTAAGCAAATAGATTCAGCACGCGCTTACCCTTGGCCTGGGCGCGAACCCAACGGCGGCCATAGCGCATATCTAAAAACAAACCCGTATTTTGTTTTTTGCCCAAATCCAATTTAAAGCGCAGGCCATCCTCAGTGATAAGCCACTCATCAACTGGATCCCCCAGCAGCCATTCCATTGTGCTGTCCTGGAGGTAGCGGTGTTGCAGCAAGAGTGTATGCGCTTGGGTTTGCAGCCACTCGGGTGATTGGGTCAATGCCATCAGCATTTGCGTTAGCGCGACGAGGTCGGGTTCATTTGGCTCCCTGAATAGCGAGACCAACAGCACGCCTTGTAACCAGTCAACGGTGATGTCCTCAAGCCCCAGCCAGCGTCGCCCCCTACCGTGAAATAGGCGACGAGCGTCGCTCGGTGCAGTGCTTAACTCGGAGATTAAATGGTGTTGCAAGGTAGCGATGGCGTCTGAATTCATAGCTAATCATCAGTTATCCGTTACGCCACATTTTAAACGCAACAGCTTGCCTGCTGGTTGGCAAGTCTCGCGATGCCCCCTGAAGCTTGTCAGGCTTACCGAAGGGGTAATAGGGGACATACCCGAATTTGTTAAAAACGTAGTCTGTCCCCCCTATTTTATGTTTTCGACACGGTCGAATGTTTGTTTTAGGGAGTGCGCAGAAACGCCTAACGTTGGAGGTATGCGGACGGGCGGGGCGTCATTGCGACCAGGTTCGCCTGTTTGCCTACGTTGAAGCAGTGGCACCAACTATCAAGATGGCGTACTACAACCATACCGCCGTGAAGGCGGGGCAATTGCCCGCTGCAACGGTGGCACGGACTGTCTACCACGGTCCCTACGAGGGCCGTGGCGCGACTTGGGCCGAGTTTCTTGTCTGGGTCGCCGCCGAGGGATAACCCCGAAGCCCGGGACCCCTGGGAGTGCTACGTCGCGGGCCCAGATTCGAACCCTGACCCCGGCCACCTGGCGCACGGAGCTCAAGCGGCCACTGACTCGCTAGGGCCGGGTACTTGGCTCTGAGATGCTTGGCCATGCAACACATACCGGCCCTGATAGCATTCAAATTGCTCACTTCGTTCGCTGCGACGGTGTTCCGCCGCCCCTTGGCTTAACCACTATGTTGTGTGGTGAAGGCATCTGATGGCCTGATTCGAACCCTGTGATAGCACTTCATGATTTCCGCACCGTTAAACAACATCAGGAAAGGAGGAGTTTGAGATGCAACTCATCACCGTGAAAATCGATAAGCCGGAAGCTACGAACTTCATTTTTGGTCAGACGCACTTCATCAAGTCCGTCGAGGACATCCACGAAGCCTTGGTTGCTGCCGTGCCAGGTATCAAGTTTGGCGTGGCCTTTTGTGAAGCCTCAGGCAAATGCCTGGTGCGATGGTCTGGCACCGATACCGCCATGATCGAACTTGCCCAGAAGAATGCGAAAGCCATTGCCGCCGGCCATAGCTTCATCATTTTCCTCGGGGACGGCTTCTATCCGCTGAACGTGTTGAACACCGTCAAAATGGTTCCAGAGGTATGCCGCATTTTCTGCGCAACAGCCAATCCAACTGAAGTGATTCTCGCTGAGACGGAACAGGGGCGAGGTGTCTTGGGCGTGGTGGATGGCTTCTGTGCCAATGGCATCGAAGGTGACGACGACATCCTATGGCGGAAGAATTTGTTGCGGCAGATCGGCTACAAGCTATGAGTGAAGAGCACTAGGAATAACGGCACGCTTCACTGTCCGGCAGCAGGTAGACGTCATCGCGGAGTACGGCGACGCCACTGGCTTTAAGTGCTCGCCACGCGCGCATGCGAGCGGTGGCGTTTGCAGTCGGCAAGCCGGTGATGAGGGTTAGCCAGCTTTTCATATAGAGGTCACAACCCAAATAGCAGCTATCTCTACGCTAGTCCTGAGACGCACTATAAAAAAGCCCCATCCGGGGCTATGTGAAGCGGGGAAGGTAATAACCCTTTGGGTCCAGGCAGTAGCGAAAGGCAGGAATCGACCCTTGCCGCTCATTTGCAGAAGTCGCACATGAAGTTCCAGCAAAGCAGGCTGTCTTCGCCCCACGCCCTTGGCCGAAGGCTTCTTAAATGGCTTCGCGTAATGACGTTCACAGGTTTGCCGATAACCCAGGCCACTCTGCCGCTCGCGATAGCTGGAATCGGTACGGCAGCGACGTTGGATACTGCCCTATTCGACCAATCACAGCGGTTACCGACCTTGCTAGCTACGATGCCTAACTCGCGCAGCCCCAGCCGTTTTATACGCCGGCCAGCGCCTATGACTTCGCCAGTGCGGCCACGTTGCGCGAGACCATGGACAAGGTTCGGCGCTTTTCCTTCGACAAGGGCCTGCTGGGGGAAGGTGCCGCCAATGCCGATGTCGTCGGCATGCAATTCGCCGATGGTTCCACGTTGGGCAATGCCAACAACGTGAAGCTGCGCTTCGACGCGAAATATGTGCGCGTGGCGGCGGATGGTCAGTTGTGAAAAGGCAAAGTGGCCGCCGTTTTGGTAAAGGCCATCCCGGTAGTCCGTGAATTACCTTTGTTCAGCGCTCTAGGGATGAACAGGGCGTGTCCGGAAGCGGGCTGCGGCCGATAAGCTAGTCTTCAGCCGTAAACGGATGGATGCAGCAGACAAGAGCAGAGGGGGCGAGCAGTTGAGCCGAATCATGATCGTCGATGGTTATCCGATTATCAGAAAGGCCATCCGCCTGAAGCTGGAAGCGGAGGGGCATGAGGTGGTGGCCGAGGCGGATAACGGGCTGGATGCGTTGGCGCTGCATCGGGATACGCAACCGGATCTGGTGATTCTGGAGCTAAGCATTCCCAAACTGGGTGGGCTGGATGTGATTCGTCGTCTGAAAATGCACGACAAGACGCTCAAAGTGTTGGTTTACAGCTCGCAGGATACCGGTCATTTCGCTGGGCGCTGCCTGCAGGCGGGAGCCCAGGGGTTTGTCAGTAAACACGATGATCTGCAGGAGTTGCGCAGTGCGGCAAGGGCCGTACTGCATGGGCGCAGCTATTTTCCGCGTGAGGCGCTGGAGGTGCATGACCCCGCGCACGCGGAGGAGGACGGGAGCGAAGTTCTCCATCAGTTGTCCGCACGTGAGCTTACGGTGTTGCAGTACCTGGCTCAGGGTTTTTCCAATCAGAGCATCGCCCAGCAGTTGGCTATCAGCTTCAAGACGGTGAGCACTTACAAAGCGCGGTTAATGCAGAAGTTGCATGCCAGTTCTCTGGTCGAACTGGCCGAGATTGCCCGTCGCAATAGCTTGCTGGAAGGTAAGGAGAGTGCCCCGGAGCCTCACCCCGAACAGTTCCAGGCGATGGAGGGTGAGCTGCAGCTATTGCGCAGCATGATTCAATCCATGCCCGTGCAAATGCACGTGTGCGATGGGGATGGTCGTTTGTTGTTTTGCAATCAGGCGTTTTGCGCCTTCATCGGGTTGAGTTTGGCCGAGATGCAAGGTCGTTGTGTTATGGATCTTGGCTGGTTGCCGGCAGCGGATGTCGAAGGCTTCAAGGCGCGCTACCTGCGCGCGATCGAACGGGCTGAACCCTACACCATCGATCTGGAGTTGCAGAGTCACGAGCAGCGCAGGGTCTTGCAGCATTGGGGCATGCCTTATCGGGGCAGTAAGGGGCAATTGCTGGGGATGATCTGCGGTGGGCTGGATATTACCGAGCGCGAGAACCTGTTGCTGGAGCTGAGTGGGGCCAAGGAGCAGGCCGTAGCGGCCAATCGCTCGAAGGGGGCTTTCCTCACTGCCATTGGTCGGGAGTTCAGTGCACCGTTGAACGTGGTTGGCGGCATGCTGGACCTGGCAGGTGAGGACAGTGGTTTATCCGTGCGCGGACAAGAAGCCTTGCACATCGCCCGCGAAGCCAATGGCACACTGCTGCGATTGATAGGAGATCTTCGCGACCTTGTCAGCTTGGAGTCGGGCAGGCTGATGCTTGAGAGCGAGCCGACGGATCTGCGGGCCCTGACCGAACAAGGCGTGGAGCGCTACGCCGCGAAAGCCAGCAAGAAGGGTTTGACGCTGACCTGCTCGGTGGCAGTGGCGGCTGAGGTTTGGCTAGACCCGCACCGCTACCTACAAATACTCAACAACTTGCTCAGCAATGCTCTGAAGTTCACCGACCATGGTGGCGTCGAAGTGAGTCTGCAGGCGACTCCCTGTGGCAAGGCGCAGGTGGAGGTGCAACTGGTGGTCAGTGACAGTGGCATTGGCATCGCTAGCGTCGAACTGCCCATGCTGTTTGAGCCGTTCGCTCTGCCGCTGGATATGGAACGCATCAGCCGCGGCGGTAGTGGCCTCGGCTTAGCCCTTTGTCGTCGACTGGCGGATTGCATGGGGGGCAGTTTGGAATTGGAGAGCCAGCTAGGGAAGGGCACGCGTGCCGGGCTGCGCCTACGTGTGCCCCAGGCATGCGCGAAAACCCGCTAATCAGTCACGTGTCACCGGGGCTTTCATTGGGGGCCGATTCCCTCCAACGAAGGCCCCCGACCAAGGCCGCCCCCTTGCGCCAAGCGGCTTAACGACTCAGCAATGAAGCCGTACCCGCCCCGGCGAACAGTCCCGCGCTGATCCGGTTGAACCACACCTGCCCCTTGCCTGAGCGCAGAAAACGCGCGGCGCCTCGTGCGCTCAAACCGTAGAACAGCTTGCTGGCCAGATCGAGCACTGCCCAGGTGGCGATCATCACCAGCAGTTGAGTCAGCAGCGGGCATTCGGCGCTGATGAATTGCGGCAGGAAGGCGGCGAAAAACAGGATGTCCTTCGGGTTGCTGGCGCCTAGACCAAAGGCCTTCCAGAACATGCTGCGAAAACTTGGGTTGACTGGCTGTTCTTCGGCGCTCGCCGGTTTGGCGGCCTGGCGCGATTCGCCCCAGCTTTGCCAGGCGAGGTAGAACAGATAGAGCGCACCGACGATCTTCAACACGCTAAAGAGTTTTTCCGAGGCGAGCAGCAAGGCGCCGAGCCCGAGGGCGGAGGCGCTGAGCAGGCAGATCGAGGCGCTGACCCCGCCGAGAAAGGCCGGCAAGGAACGGCGCAACCCATAGTTCAGGCTGTTGCTGACCATCAGCAAGGACAATGGCCCGGGGATCAGGATCACGATCAGTGCGGCGCTGCTGAACAGCAGCCAGGTTTCCAGACTCATTTTGCTTTTCTCCAGATGTTACTTTTCTCCAGATGTAGAAAAGCCCCAGCGCCGGAGCGCTGAGGCTTGCTGTCGCCGAGTTGAACCTTACAGGAAGATGAACTTGGCGAGGCAGATCGCAGCCAGTGCATACAGGCTGACGGAAATTTCCTTGTGCTTGCCAGTAAACAGCTTGAGTGCCACGAAGGTGATAAAGCCCAGGGCCAGACCATCGGTGACCGAGAAGGTCAGCGGCATCATTACCACGGTGATAATCGCCGGGATGGTGTTGGTGTGGTCTTCCCAGTCGATGTGCGCCATGCCGCTCATCATCAGCATCGCCACATAAATCAGCGCGCCAGCGGTAGCGTAGGCCGGAATCATCCCGGCCAGCGGGGCGAAGAACATCGCGGCGATGAACAGCACGCCGACAGTGACTGCGGTCAGACCAGTACGACCACCGGCAGCGACGCCTGCGGCACTTTCCACATAGCTGGTGACTGGCGGGCAACCGACCAGTGCGCCGAACGCGCTGGAGGTACTGTCGGCTTTCATCGCTTTGCTCAGGTTCTCGATGTGACCGTTGTCATCGACCAGCTTGGCACGTTGCGCCACGCCCATCAGGGTGCCGGCGGTATCGAACATATGCACGAAGAGGAAGGCCAGAATAACGCTGATCATGCCGACGTTGAGGGCGCCGGAAATATCCATCGCCAGCCAGGTCGGCGCGATGCTCGGCGGCATGGAGAAGATCCCGCCGAACTCGACCAGACCCAGACCCCAGCCCGCCAGTGTGACGGTGAGGATGCTGATCAGGATGCCACCGAACACGCGGTGGTATTCGAGCACGGCGATCATCAGGAAGCAGATCGCTGCCAGCAGTGGGCCGGCGGAGGTCAGGTCACCCAGCTTGATCAGCGTGGCTGGGCTGGCGACCACGATGCCGGCGGTTTTCAGACCGATCAGACCGAGGAACAGCCCGACCCCTGCGCCCATCGCAAAGCGCAGGCTGCTGGGGATGCTATTGAGCAGCCATTCACGAATCCTCGAGAAGGTCAGGATCATGAACAGGATGCCGGAGAGGAACACCGCGCCCAGGGCGATCTGCCAGCTGTAACCCATGGTGCCGACCACGGTGTAGGTGAAGAACGCGTTGAGGCCCATGCCCGGTGCCAGGCCAACCGGCCAGTTGGCGTACAGGCCCATCAGGAAGCAACCGAACGCTGCAGCGATACAGGTGGCGACGAACGCCGCACCGTGATCGATGCCGGCATCGGCCATGATGTTGGGGTTGACGAAAATGATGTAGGCCATGGTGATGAAGGTAGTCAGGCCGGCGGCTAGCTCGGTTTTGACTGTGGTGCGATGCAGGCTTAGTTTGAACAGACGTTCAAGCAGGCCAGGGCTAGCGGGGTTCGCGGCATATATTTGTTCTTGTTTAGTGCTTTCCACAGCGGGGTACTCCTCATCTCTTTTATTTTGGTCACCGAGAGCCGATGGTTTTGCTGCAGCGGCTCTCTGAGGCAGGTGGCATGTGTGGTGCGCTTGCTGGTTGGGTTTGTTGACTCTTTGGTCAGGAAGTCACACGAGCGCGATTATGCGTTTGTATACAAAAAAAGCAAATAATGTTTTCACTGTTGCGTAAATCGCACCGCTGAATTGTGGGTATATAGATAGACGGATTGTGCGCGACAATCGAGCCTCGCTATTTGTATAAATTCCTTTAAAAACATATAGATAAGATTTTAGTGTGCAGTCTTTAAGAGGCGTGGCGGACTGCTTGTGGCGGGTTTTAGCGGCATAAATCGCGAAGCGATAGCGGGAAAAAGCCATGCGCAGAGGGATTTTTTCTAAGGGTTGCGCTGCTGGGCAGAGCAATAGGCCGCCGACCAGGACTACTGACGGACAGGACGAGGGCTCAGTGCGCAGGCAAATGCGGCGGGGCGCAAAGTGTGCAGGCAGGTTTGATTGTGTACAATATGCCAGTACTTTTACCCTCTGACTTTCCATTACTTCTGCTTGCCAGCAGCCCGGGGAAAGGCAGTAGAGTCTCGCATGACCGCCGACCTCTTTGACGCGAGCCCGAATGAACGAACAATTGCAGCCCCTCAAGAAGCAACCGCGTACCGGCAAAAGCAGCCGCAGCGGGACTCAGGACGATGTCGTTTACGCGCATATCTTTGATGCCATCCTCGAGCAGCGCCTGGCGCCGGGCACCAAACTGAGCGAAGAGGCCTTGGGCGAGATCTTCGGCGTCAGCCGCACCATCATCCGCCGGGCCTTATCGCGTCTGGCCCATGAAGGTGTGGTGCTACTGCGCCCCAACCGCGGTGCGGTGGTGGCGAGCCCGAGCGTGGATGAAGCGCGGCAGATTTTCTACGCCCGGCGGATGGTCGAGCGCGCGATCACCGAGCTAGCGGTAGAGCACGCGACGGCTGAGCAGTTGGCTGAGTTACGGCAGATGGTCACCGACGAACAAACCAGCTTCTCCCGCGGCGATCGCGGTGCCGGTATCCGCCTCTCCGGCGAGTTCCACTTGAAGTTGGCGGAGGCGGCGAAAAACGCACCGCTGATCAGCTTCCAGCGCAGCCTGGTATCGCAGACCTCGTTGATCATCGCCCAGTACGAGAGCGGCAGCCGCTCGCACTGTTCATACGATGAACACAATCAGTTGATCGACGCCATCGAGGCGCGGGACACCGCCAAGGCCGTGAGCTTGATGATGCACCACATGGATCATATCGACAGCAAACTGAACCTGGACGAAGACAGCGCTTCCGACGACCTGCACGCGGTGTTCTCGCACCTGCTGCAGACCAAGAAGAAGTCCGGGCGCAGCACTTCTCGTAGCGTCTGAGTAAACCGGTAAACAAGAAGCCCCGCTGATGCGGGGCTTTTTTATGGGCTTGGGATAAGTTGATCGTTCCCACGCTCTGCGTGGGAATGCTGCCTCAGACGCTCTGCGTCTGCTAGAGCGGGACGCGGAGCGTCCAGGGCTCGGTTCCCACGCTGGAGCGTGGGAACCATCAATATCCGCTGTTCAGCCGCGTTGGTGCACCGAGCGGCCGGCAGCGAAGGTTTCTTTAATCGCACGGTCATCGCCGATGGTCATCAGCACGAAGAGTTTTTCTTCGACATCCTTGGCCTGTTGCAAACGGTAGGACAGCAGCGGTGTGGCGTGGTAATCGAGCACGATGAAGTCCGCATCGTTGCCGCTGGCGAAGCTGCCGATCTTGTCTTCCAGCCGTAGCGCCCGAGCGCCGCCGAGGGTGGCCAGGTACAGCGATTTGAACGGGTTGAGTTTGTTGCGCTGCAACTGCTGCACTTTGTAGGCTTCGTTCAGGGTTTGCAGCATGGAGAAGCTGGTGCCAGCCCCGACATCGGTGCCCAGGCCGACATTGACCTTGAATTGCTCGGCTTGCTTGAGGTTGAACAGGCCGCTACCGAGGAACAGGTTGGAGGTCGGGCAGTGAGCGATTGCCGAACCGGTTTGCGCCAGACGCTGACACTCTTCATCACACAGATGCACACCGTGGGCGAACATCGAGCGCTCGCTGAGTAGCTGGAAGTGGTCGTAAACGTCCAGATAGCCTTTCTGCTCTGGGAACAGCGCTTTCACCCAGGCGATCTCGTCGAGGTTTTCCGAGAGGTGGGTGTGCATGTACAGCCCCGGGTATTCCTGTAGCAGCTTGCCGGCGTAGGTCAGCTGTTCGGGCGTGCTGGTCGGTGCGAAGCGTGGGGTCACGGCATAGTGTAGGCGGGCCTTGCCGTGCCAGCGCTCGATCAGCTCTTTGCTGTCGGCATAGCTGGATTGCGCAGTGTCGGTCAGGTAGTCCGGCGCATTGCGATCCATCATCACCTTACCGGCGATCATCCGCAGGTTCAGTGCCTCGCTTGCCTCGAAGAAAGCGTCAACCGATTGCTTGTGCACGCTGCCGAATACCAGCGCGGTGGTGGTGCCGTTACGCAGCAGTTCCTTGAGGAAAATGTTCGCCACATCGGCGGCATGCGCCTTGTCGGCGAACTGCTTTTCGGTGGGGAAGGTGTAGGTGTTCAGCCAGTCCAGCAGTTGCTCGCCATACGCGGCGATCATGCCGGTCTGCGGGTAGTGGATGTGCGTGTCGATAAAGCCCGGGGTGATCAATGCGTCGCGGTACTCGGTCACTTCGACATTGCTGGCCAGGGCTGGTAGCAAGTCTTTGGCGTGGCCGACAGCGGAGATCTGGCCGTTTTCGACCAGCAACAGACCGTCTTCGAAATACTGGTAAGACTGCTCGATACCCACTTCGGCGGGGTCGGCGATGCTGTGCAAGATGGCTGCGCGATAGGCCTTGATCGTTGTAGTCATGGGAATCTCTAATTCAGGTTTTGTTCGATAGCCGCTGAGGCACGGGAAGCTGTCTCCCTCTCCCGTTTACGGGAGAGGGTTGGGGAGAGGGTAGATGGGCCACCCCTCTCCCCCGGCCCCTCTCCCACAAGTGGGAGAGGGGAGGTCAAGCTTGGCTTCTGCGCGAAGCCGGGAGCAATTTGGCGATTGATTCGCTGCTGCTACTTTTCTGGCCGGCTCTTTGTTCGCCAAAAGCGGCGTTGTAGGTCGCTATCACCTCGCCAGCGATGGACACGGCGATCTCGATCGGCAGCTTGCCCTTCACTTCGGGCAGGCCCATGGGGCAGCGCATGCGTTGCACGACTTCAGGCTGGAAACCACGCTCACGCAGGCGGTGTTCGAATTTGACCCGTTTGGTTCGGGAGCCGATCAGGCCGTAATAGGCGAAATCGTTGCGTTTGAGAATTTCTGCGGTCAGCTCCAGATCGAGCTGATGGTTGTGGGTCATGACGATGTAGTAGCTGCCGGCAGGCATGTTCTCTACTTCATCGACCGGTTCTTCGTTGATGACTTTTTCTACGCCGGCAGGCAGTTGCTCGGGGAATTCACTTTCGCGCGAATCGATCCAGCGCACTTTGCACGGCAAGCTGGCCAGTAGTGGCACTAGGGCGCGGCCGACATGCCCGGCACCGAATACGGCGATCTGCGCCTGCGGCTGTCCCATCGGCTCGAACAGCAGCACGGTGGCGCCGCCACAGCATTGACCGAGGCTGGCGCCGAGGCTGAAGCGTTCCAGGCGGGTGTCCTGGCTGCGGCTTTCCAACATCTCGCGGGCGATTTTCATCGCCTTGTATTCCAGATGGCCGCCGCCGATGGTCTCGAAGATCCGCTCAGCGGTAACCACCATTTTCGAGCCTGCGTTGCGCGGTGTCGAACCGCGCTCTTCGATGATGGTTACCAGCACGCAAGGTTGCCCTTGTTGCTGCAGGTCGGCGAGGGCGCTGATCCAGTTGCTCATTTGCTCAGCCTCCAGGTACGTAGCGGGCGAGCGGAGCGCGACAGGCGCCAGTCATCGTCCTTGTGCGGACGCGCCGGCGTGCCCAGCGGCTCCAGCAGGAGTAGCGGCGGCAGTGCTTCGCGGGCTTGCTGCGCCGGTGCTTCCAGTGAATGTTCGGTGTGTGTTGTCATTGTTGTGCACCGTTATCTTTTTTGTAGGAGCCAGCTTGCTGGCGATAGCCATTGTGCAAGTGCTTCGCCAGCATGCTGGCTCCTACAGGCTCAGGCGGGTTCGACCTCGACTGCGGCAGCGGATTTGGCCGGCTGCTGCAGTCGTTTCATCTGCTCCACACCCCAAAGTACGCGCTCCGGCGTGGCCGGGGCATCGATTGCCGGTTGGGCGCGATAGTCGGCCAGGCTGGCGACCGCATCCTTGATCGCACACCAGGCAGCGATGCCGAGCATGAACGGCGGCTCACCGACAGCCTTGGAGTGGAACACGGTGTCTTCCGGGTTCTTGCGGTTTTCCACCAGCTTGACGCGCAGGTCCAGCGGCATATCAGCCACCGCCGGAATCTTGTAGCTGGCCGGGCCGTTGGTCATCAGCTTGCCTTTGGCGTTCCACACCAGCTCTTCCATGGTCAGCCAGCCCATGCCCTGGACGAAGGCTCCTTCGACCTGGCCGGTATCGATGGCCGGGTTCAGCGAGGCGCCGACGTCGTGCAGGATGTCGGTGCGCAGCATCTTGTATTCGCCGGTCAGGGTATCCACCAGCACTTCGGCGCACGCGGCACCGTAGGCGTAGTAGTAGAACGGCCGGCCGCGCGCCTGGCTGCGGTCGTAGAAGATTTTCGGGGTGCGATAGAAGCCGGTGCTGGAGAGCGAAACCTGGCCGAAATAGGCCTGCTGGATCAACTCCTCGAACGTCAGAATCTGGTCGCGCACCCGCACGTGGCCATTACGGAACTCGACGTCTTCCTCGGTGACCTTGTAGTGCCTCGCGGCGAACTCGATCAGGCGTTTCTTGATGATTTCGGCGGCATTCTGTGCAGCCTTGCCATTCAGGTCGGCACCGCTCGATGCGGCGGTCGGCGAGGTATTTGGCACCTTGTCGGTGTTGGTCGCGGTGATCTGAATCCGCTCGATATCGACTTGGAACACTTCGGCGACGACTTGCGCCACTTTGGTGTTCAGGCCTTGGCCCATTTCGGTGCCGCCGTGGTTCAGGTGGATGCTGCCGTCGGTGTAGATGTGGATCAGCGCGCCGGCCTGGTTGAGGAAGGTGGCGGTGAAGGAGATGCCGAACTTGACCGGCGTCAGCGCCAGCCCCTTCTTCAGCACCGGGCTCTTGGCGTTGAATGCGCGGATTTCCTCACGGCGTTTGGCATATTCGCTGCTGGCCTCGAGGTCGGCGGTCATCTCTTCGAGCAGGTTGTCTTCCACGGTCTGGTAGTAGTGGGTGACGTTGCGCTCGGTCTTGCCGTAGTAGTTGGCCTTGCGCACCTCCAGCGGGTCTTTGCCGAGGGAGCGGGCGATGGCGTCCATCACTTCTTCGATGGCGACCATCCCTTGCGGGCCGCCGAAACCGCGGTAGGCGGTGTTGGAAGCGGTGTTGGTCTTGCAGCGATGACCGTTGATGGTGGCATCGCCGAGGTAGTAGGCGTTGTCCGAGTGGAACATCGCCCGGTCGACGATCGAACCGGACAGGTCCGGCGAGTAACCGCAGTTGCCCGCCAGCTCCATCTGGATACCGTGGAGTCGGCCGCTGTCATCGAAGCCGACGTCGTACTGGACGAAGAACGGATGGCGCTTGCCGGTCATCTGCATGTCTTCGACGCGCGGCAGGCGCATCTTGGTCGGCCGTCCAGTCAGGTGCGCGATCACCGCGCATAGGCAGGCTGGGCCGGCGGCCTGGGTTTCCTTGCCGCCGAAGCCACCGCCCATGCGGCGCATGTCGATGACGATTTTGTTCATCGGCACGCCGAGCACTTCGGCGACCAACTTCTGTACTTCGGTGGGGTTTTGCGTCGAGCAGTAGACGATCATGCCGCCGTCTTCGGTCGGCATCACCGAGGAAATCTGGGTTTCCAGGTAGAAGTGTTCCTGGCCACCGATATGCAGCTTGCCTTGCAGACGATGTGGTGCGCTGGCCAGCGCGTTGACGGAGTCGCCGCGTTTGTGCTGGTGGCTGTCGAGCACGAAGTGCTTTTTACGCAGCGCCTCTTCGACGTCGAGGATCGGCTCGAGCTCTTCGAATTCGATGATCGCCGCCATCGCCGCCTTACGCGCGGTGTCCAGATCCTTCGCCGCCACGGCGATGATTGGCTGGCCGACATATTCGACGATGCCGTCCGCCAGCAGTGGGTCGCCAGGCACTACTGCGCCAATATCCAGTTGGCCGGGCACGTCCTTGCTGGTGATGACCAGAGTCACACCTTCGATGGCGTAGCACGGCGCGGTGTCGATCTTGGTGATGCGTGCGTGAGCGCGGTCGCTCATGCGGGCATAGACGTGCAGCTGGTTGGGAAACTCCAGGCGGTCGTCGATATAGGTCGCTTCACCGGACACATGTTTATCCGCACTGTCATGTTTGACGCTGCGGCCGACGCCGGTGGTGAGGTCCTGGTGGAACAGCGCGGTCAGCTCTTCCTGGGTCTTTTTAACGATGTGATTAGACATAAGCGGTCACCCGTGTTTCGACTTCAGGGGCTTGCAGTTCGAGGAAGTATTTGCGCAGCAGGTTCTGGGCGGTGAGCAGGCGGTATTCCTTGCTGGCGCGGAAGTCGGACAGTGGGGTGAAGTCCTCCGCCAAGGCCGCGCAGGCGCGCTCGATCGCTCCTGGATACCAGGCGGCCCCGATCAGGGCTTGCTCACAGGCCGCTGCACGTTTCGGGATGGCCGCCATGCCGCCGAAGGCGACGCGGGCATCACGGACCACGCCATCCTCGATACGCAGATTGAAGGCTGCGCAGACGGCGGAGATATCGTCGTCCAGGCGCTTGGACACTTTGTAAGCACGGAAGGTCTGGCTGGCGCTGGCGCGCGGCACGATGATCTTCTCGATGAATTCGCTTTCCTGGCGAGCCGTCACCCGGTAGTCGAGGAAGTAGTCTTCCAGCGCCAGGGTGCGGGTGTTCTCGCCTTTGCGCAGGACGATCTGTGCGCCGAGGGCGATCAGCAGCGGCGGGGTGTCCCCGATGGGGGAGGCGTTGCCGATGTTGCCGCCGAGGGTGCCTTGGTTGCGGATCTGCAAGGAGGCGAAGCGGTGCAGCAGTTCGCCGAAGTCCGGGTACTCCGCACTGAGGGCCTCGACACAGTCGGTCAGCGCAGTGGCCGCGCCGATCTCCAGACGGTCGTCGAAGCGTTCAACACGCTTCATTTCGGCGACATTGCCGACATAGATCATCACCGGCAGGGTTTTGTGGAATTGGGTGACTTCCAGCGCCAGGTCGGTGCCGCCGGCGAGCAGGCGGGCTTCCGGATGCGAGCTATAGAGGTCGGCCAGATCGGCGACGGTCAGCGGCACCAGGCAGCGTTTGTCGCCACTGTTCAGCTCGGCGATTTCCTTCGGCGCGATGGCGCGCAACTGGGCGATGGTTTCGGCCTGGCGGGCATCGAACTGGTCGGGTTTGGCTTGGCAACAGGACTGTTCAGCAGCATCCAGGATTGGTCGGTAGCCGGTGCAACGGCAGAGGTTGCCGGCCAGTGCTTCATGCACTTGGGCCTTGTCGTGGCCGCTACTGTTCTTTTGCAGGGCGAACAGCGACATGACGAAGCCGGGGGTGCAGAAGCCGCACTGTGAGCCGTGGCAGTCGACCATGGCCTGCTGCACGCTGTGCAGTTTGCCGTCGTGCTTGAGGTCTTCAACGGTGATCAGCTGTTTGCCGTGCAGGGAAGAAACAAACGTCAGGCAGGAATTCAGGGTGCGGTAGCGAATCGAGTCGCCTTCCAGCTCGCCAACCACCACGGTGCACGCACCGCAATCGCCAGAGGCGCAGCCTTCTTTGGTACCGGGCTTGCCAACGTGCTCACGCAAGTAGTTCAGCACGGTGACATTCGGGTCGAGACGCTGCTCGGTACGCAGCTCACGATTGAGTAAAAACTGGATCAAGGACGACCTCCAGGCAATTTATTGTTTTTTACGAGGGCTCGTATGAGAGTGAATTTAGAGTTTTCTGACTTTTGGGTCAATAAATATTTGACCTGGCAGTCAGGCAATCGTCATGCCTTTCAGTTATGAACCGGCCGCAGCCTGGTAGATGCCTGCGACCTTGATATCTTGAGCTTAGGTGCGTCGCCGCAGAGGGCCAGCCAGTAAACTTTTGTTCAGCTATGGCGTGGGGGGCGCCGTAGAAGCAGGATTCCCACTTGCGTGGGCATGACGAAGAGATAGTGACGCGGGAGCGTGTCTGGCGGCATTCCACGCAGAATGTGGAAACGATCAATCGGGTAGGGCAGAAAAGCATCGCGAGTAAAACTCGCTCCTACAGGTGTAGGGCTGTAATAAGCACTGGATTATGGGCTCAGGGGGCCAGCGCTAAAGCGCTGTTCAGGTCGCGCTCCCCCGTGTGCGCGGGGACAAGCTGCACGGAAATGACGAGGAAGAATTAGGGCGTAGGCTGGGTAGAGCCGTTTTTTGGCGAAACCCAGCGTGACAACTGTGGCATCGCTGGGTTTTATGAGGCGCATCCAAGTGTCGCCGCAGACTCTCTCGTTATGTCGCCTCCCGCCGCAATCTCCAGCAACTGAGCCAGTCTCGTCGGCCGCTAGCCAATAGCGATTGACGGGTTTTTATCGAGGCCTATCGAAACGCCTTCGATAGCGGCTACCTCTGATCCCGCGGCGCGCGTTATAACCGCGCCGCCAGTGACTTCAGGAGGCGAGTTGCGAGTCGGTCAATTGGTGTTCCTCGCCGGCATAAAAAGCTCGCACACGAGGATCCATAACTGCCCGCCAGAGCGGTGGAAAGACCGCCAGAACGATCATCCCAGCGTAGCCATTGGGCAATTGCGGGCTGTCATCGAAGTGGCGCAACACCTGATAGCGGCGTTTGGCATAGGCGTGGTGATCGGAATGCCGTTGCAGGTGGAAGAGGAACAGGTTGGTCAGCAGGAAGTTACTGTTCCAGGAGTGCGTTGGATTAGTCCGTTCATAGCGGCCGTTGTCCTGTTTGCGCCGGTGCAGCCCGTAATGCTCGACGTAATTGATGATCTCCAGCAGGGTCAGGGCGACGAACGACTGGCCAAGGAAGAACAGCACGCCGAGCCAGCCAAACGCCAGGCTGAAACCCAGCAGAAATAACGCGCTGATGACATACCAGTAGATCAGTTCATTGCGCCAATGCAGGGCTGGCAAGCTTCTACGCTTTAGCCGCTCGGCTTCCAAGGCCCAGGCATTGCTGAAATTGTGCTTATAGGCATGCGGTAGAAACGCATACAAGCTTTGTCCGTAGCGTGAGGATGAGGCGTCTTCCGGGGTGGAGACGTGGACATGGTGCCCCCGCACATGCTCGACCTTGAAGCCGGCATAGCACACTGCGGCGAGCAGCAGGCCGCCGGCGTTCTGTTCCAGCTGTGAGTCTTTGTGGATGAACTCATGCGCCACGGTAATGCCGATAGCCCCCATCACCGTGCCGACCGAGAGAATCCAGCCCAACTGGCCGACCCAGCTCCAGGCTTCATAGTTGACGAACGCCCAGCCCGCCCAGATCAGCATGCCGAGCAAAAAGGGCACGGTGGCCAGGCTCAGTAGGCGGTAATAGCCTTGTTTGTCCATCTGTGGGACGTCTTCGATTTCATCCGGGTTGGCCGGGTCGCGACCGACGATAACGTCCAGCAACGGGATCACCCCGAAAACGACGCCGACCACCAGATATGCCCAGGCGTTGGCATAGGCGCTGCCTTGCGACCAGTAGTAACTCAAAGGAATGCCGAGCACTGGAACCAGCCAGATCCAATAGCCGACTTTCTTTAGGGCGAGCATCCAACTGGAAGGCAGGCGTTCGAACATGGTGGGCTCCATTTATTGTTGTGATGGGGAGGGCGTGTAGGATTGTAGGACAATCAATCTTTCAATCTAGCCCTTGCAAGCCCACCTTTTGGTGAGAAAGCCCGCCCACCGTCACCTTGGCCGGGTAACACCCTGTGTTACACTTCGCGGCCTGCGCGTTAGCCACGATTTCGAAGGAAAACCATGACGTTCAAGGCACCGGACAGCCTCGCCGAGCAGATTGCTCACCACCTTGCGGAGCGCATCATCCGAGGTGAGCTGAAAGAACGTGAGCGCATTCAAGAGCTGAAAGTCACCCAATCCCTCAATGTCAGCCGCGGCTCCGTGCGTGAAGCGCTGCTGATACTTGAGCGCCGCCATCTGATCGCCATCCTGCCGCGCCGTGGCGCCCAAGTGACCGAGCTGACTCCGCACAACGTACAGAGCCTCTACGCCTTGGTGATGGAGCTGTACATCCTGCTGGGTTATGCCGTGGCGGAGCGCTGGCGGATTCAGGAAGACCTGGCGCCATTCTTGGTGATTCAGCAGCGTCTGGTCGACAGTGCGCAGCGTCAGGACATCGACACCTTTGTCGAAGATAGCTTCGACGTTATGCGCGCCGCCTTCCCCTTCGCCAATAACCCCTATTTGCAGGAGACGCTGGAGAATCTGTTGCCGGCCATCAGCCGCACGTATCACTTGGCGTTGGAACGACGCAAAACCGAGATGAGCCAGTTCCTCAATGCCTTCGCCGCCTTGCTACAGGCGGTGATTGCCCGTGATCCGCTGGAGATCCGCGAAGTGCTGAGTGCGTACGGCAAGCACAATTGCCAGATGGTTCTCGCCGCGCTGGCTGAACGCTAAGTGCTCGAGGCTCAGGCTAGGGAAGGCGATCTATGCGGCTAAAGTGCATCAAGCTGGCGGGCTTCAAGTCTTTCGTCGATCCGACCACGGTCAGCTTTCCGAGCAATATGGCTGCGGTGGTCGGGCCGAACGGTTGCGGCAAATCCAACATCATCGACGCCGTGCGCTGGGTGATGGGCGAGAGTTCGGCGAAGAACCTCCGTGGCGAGTCGATGACCGACGTCATCTTCAACGGCTCGAACACCCGCAAGCCGGTGACCCAAGCCTCCATCGAGCTGATCTTCGATAACTCCGATGGCACCTTGGTCGGCGAATATGCCGGCTACGCGGAAATTTCCATCCGCCGCCGCGTCACCCGTGACAGCCAGAACACCTATTTCCTCAACGGCACCAAATGCCGGCGCCGCGACATTACCGACATCTTCCTCGGCACCGGCCTGGGCCCGCGCAGCTACTCGATCATCGAGCAGGGCATGATCTCCAAGCTGATCGAGGCCAAGCCCGAGGATCTACGGAATTTCATCGAGGAAGCCGCCGGCATCTCCAAGTACAAGGAGCGCCGCCGCGAGACGGAAAACCGCATCCGCCGCACCCACGAAAACCTCGCGCGCCTGACCGACTTGCGCGAAGAGCTGGAGCGCCAACTCGATCGCCTGCACCGCCAGGCCCAGTCGGCGGAGAAGTACCAGGAATACAAAGCCGAGGAGCGCCAGCTCAAGGCGCAGCTGTCGGCGCTGAAATGGCAGGCGCTGAACGAGCAGGTCGGTCAGCGCGAAGCGGTGATCGGCAACCAGGAAATCAGCTTCGAAGCGTTGGTCGCCGAGCAGCGCAATGCCGATGCCAGCATCGAACGCTTCCGCGACGGCCATCATGAGCTGTCCGAGCGTTTCAATCTGGTGCAAGGGCGCTTCTATTCCGTCGGTGGTGATATTGCCCGCGTCGAGCAGAGTATCCAGCACGGCCAGCAACGTCTGCGCCAGTTGCAGGATGACCTGAACGAGGCGGAACGTTCGCGCCTGGAAACCGAATCCCACCTCGGCCACGACCGTACGCTGCTGGCCACACTCGGTGAGGAGCTGGCGCTGCTCGCGCCCGATCAGGAAATGACCAGCGCAGCCGCCGAAGAGGCAGCCGCAGCGCTTGAAGAGTCTGAAACTGCCATGCACAGCTGGCAGGAGCAGTGGGATGGGTTCAACCAGCGTTCCGCCGAACCGCGCCGCCAGGCCGAAGTGCAGCAGTCGCGCATCCAGCAGCTGGAGCAGAGCCTTGAACGTCTAGCCGAGCGCCAGCGGCGTCTGGGTGACGAACGCGTGCAGCTGTCGGCAGACCCGGAAGACGCGGCAATCCTCGAGTTGAGTGAACAAGTCGCCACCAGCGAACTGACCCTGGAAGAGCTGCACGCGTCCGAACAACAACAGGCAGAGCGCCTGCAGCAGCTACGTGGTGAATTGCAGCAAACCGGTCAGGCGCAGCAGCAGGCACAAGGCGAGTTGCAACGACTGAATGGCCGGTTGGCCTCGCTGGAAGCATTGCAACAAGCCGCCCTCGATCCCGGCAAAGGCGCCGCCGAGTGGCTGCGCGAGCACCGATTGAGCGAGCGTCCGCGCCTGGCTGAAGGCCTGCGGGTCGAGCCGGGCTGGGAGTTGGCGGTGGAAGCCGTGCTCGGCGCCGATCTGCACGCCGTGCTGTTAGACGACTCTCCGGGTCAGGATCTGGCCAGCCTGGATCTGGCGGGTTTCGTTCAAGGCGATCTGCGTCTGGTCAGCCCAGCCAAAGGTGGCGCGCGGGTTGCTGGCAGTCTGCTGGACAAGGTTGAGGCCAGCGTCGATATGGCGCCCTGGCTGGCCAAGGTCAAACCGGTTGAGTCCCTCGATGACGCGTTGGCCCGGCGCAGTCAGTTGGCCGATGGCGAAAGCCTGATCAGCCGTGACGGTTACTGGGTTGGCCGGCATTTCCTCCGTGTACGTCGCGCCAGTGAAACGGAAAGCGGCGTGCTGGCCCGTGCTCAGGAGCTGGAGCGCCTGGGTCTGGAGTGCGAGGAACGTGAAGCCGGCTTGGCCAGTCTCGACGAGCGGTTGCTGACGCTGCGTGAGTCCCAGCAGCAGCAGGAAGAGGCGCGCGAGCAGCACCGTCGCCGCCTACAGGAGGAAGCTCGCCGGCAGGGCGAGTTGAAGGCGCGGCTATCCGCCGGGCAGGCCAAGGTCGAGCAGTTGACCCTGCGTCGTCGCCGTCTCGACGAAGAACTCAGCGAGCTAGGCGAACAGCGCGCCATCGAACACGAGCAGTTGGGCGAATCGCGCCTGCAACTGCAGGATGCACTGGACGCCATGGCCATCGACACCGAGCAGCGCGAACTGCTGCTGGCGCAACGCGATCAGTTGCGCGAACGTCTCGATCGGGTGCGCCAGGAAGCCCGTCAGCACAAAGACCATGCCCATCAGCTGGCCGTGCGGCTTGGCTCGCTCAAGGCGCAGCATGACTCGACACGTCAGGCCCTCGAGCGGCTTGAGTTGCAAGCCGAGCGTTTGAGTGAAAAGCGCGAACAGCTCAACCTCAACCTGGATGAGGGGGCCGCGCCGTTGGAAGAGCTGCGCATGAAGCTCGAAGAGCTGCTCGACAAGCGCATGGGGGTGGAAGACGAGCTAAAGCTGGCCCGTTTGGCTCTGGAAGATGCCGACCGTGAACTCCGCGATGCCGAAAAGCGCCGGACTCAGGCTGAGCAGCAGTCGCAACTGCTGCGTGGCCAACTCGAACAGCAGCGCATGGAGTGGCAAGCGCTGACCGTGCGCCGCAAGGCCATTCAGGATCAGTTGCTGGAAGACAATTACGACCTGCATGGCGTGCTCTCCACCTTGCCGACCGAGGCTAGCGAACGGGCCTGGGAAGAAGAGTTGGAGCGCTTGGCCGCGCGGATTCAACGCCTTGGCCCGATCAACCTGGCCGCCATCGACGAATACCAGCAGCAGGGTGAGCGTAAACGTTACCTGGATGCGCAGAACGCTGACTTGGTTGAAGCGCTGGATACCCTGGAAAACGTGATCCGCAAGATCGATAAGGAAACCCGTAACCGCTTCAAGGAAACCTTCGAGCAAATCAACGGCGGCCTGCAGGCGCTGTTCCCGAAGGTCTTCGGCGGCGGCAACGCCTATTTGGAACTGACCGGCGAAGATCTGCTCGATACGGGGGTGACTATCATGGCGCGCCCGCCGGGCAAGAAGAACAGCACCATCCACCTGCTCTCCGGTGGTGAGAAGGCGTTGACCGCGCTGGCGCTGGTCTTCGCCATCTTCCAGCTCAATCCGGCGCCGTTCTGTATGCTCGACGAAGTCGATGCGCCGCTGGATGACGCTAACGTCGGTCGTTATGCGCGGTTGGTGAAAGAGATGTCGGAGAAGGTGCAGTTCATCTATATCACCCACAACAAGATCGCCATGGAGATGGCCGATCAGTTGATGGGGGTGACCATGCATGAACCCGGCTGCTCGCGGCTTGTCGCAGTAGATGTGGAGGAAGCACTGGCTTTGGTTGAAGCATGATGCGTCTGGCGGTGTAAAGTTGCCTTTCGTCGTGCTAGCTTAATGCCCACTTTTCGTTACGCATGGAAAACGCCTGTCAGAACATGGAGTTGGCGCCATGCGCGGTTGTTACTGGTTTTTTATTTGTGAATCTGGGGGCGGGTGCCCCTTCTTCATTATTATTTTTAGTAGGGGTCACGGAATTACATGGATATCGGTCTGCGGGAGTGGCTGATCGTCATCGGCATCATTGTTATCGCTGGCATTCTTTTCGATGGCTGGCGGCGTATGCGCGGTGGTAAGGGCAAGTTGAAGTTCAGGCTTGATCGGAACTTCTCCAACCTGTCGGATGATGATGGCGCCCCGGAATTGCTCGGGCCGCCACGGGTTTTGGGGCGTCATCAGGAGCCCAAGCTGGAGGAAGAAGACCTGCCGGCCATGAGCGCGCGCGAGCTCAATCGCCGCCGGGGCACGCCGGTCGAACCGCATCAGGGCGATCTCAATCTCGGTCTCGACGAACCGGTACCGACGCTGCTCAATCCGGTCGATGACGCTGAGCCGAAGAAGCGCAAAGTCAGCGCCCAGGAAGACAGCAAAGACTTGCCGCCCGTCGAGGAAGTGTTGGTGATCAACGTCGTCGCCCGCGAAGGCGAAGGCTTCAATGGCCCGGCGCTGCTGCAGAACATTCTGGAAAGTGGCCTGCGTTTCGGTGAGATGGATATTTTCCATCGCCACGAAAGCATGGCCGGCAATGGCGAAGTGCTGTTCTCCATGGCTAACGGGGTTAAGCCGGGGACGTTTGATCTGGACGATATCGACCACTTCAGCACCCGTGCGGTGAGTTTCTTCCTCGGCCTGCCGGGCCCGCGTCATCCCAAGCAAGCTTTCGATGTGATGGTTGCAGCCGCTCGCAAACTCGCGCACGAGCTGAATGGCGAGCTGAAAGATGACCAGCGCAGCGTCATGACTGCGCAGACCATCGAGCATTACCGTCAGCGCATCGTCGAGTTCGAGCGCAAGCTGCTGACCCACAAACGCTGACAAAGCGCTCCCCTCTCCCTAAAGGGCGAGGGAACTGATTGCAGAGCAGCCCAGGCTGCTCTTTTCGTTTTCGAGAGAGTCACCATGACCGACGCCTCTACAACCACAAAGCATGCCGCTACCCGCATTCTCGAACTGCGCGCTGAACTGGATACGCACAACTACCGCTATCACGTCCTCGACGCGCCAAGCATTCCGGATGCCGAGTACGATCGCCTGTACCACGAGCTCAAGGCTCTGGAGGCCGAATACCCAGAGCTGGTGACCGCCGATTCGCCGACCCAGCGCGTCGGTAACTTGGCGCTGTCGGCCTTTGGCGAGGTCAAGCACGAAGTACCAATGCTCAGCCTCGGTAACGCCTTTGCCGAAGACGACTTGCGTGACTTTGACCGCCGTGTGCGCGAAGGCTTGGCCGATGAGTTGCCCGCGGGCGATCTGTTCGGCGGCGGGGCGATCGTGGAGTACAGCTGCGAGCCCAAGCTCGATGGCTTGGCGGTCAGCCTGTTGTACCGCGATGGCCAGCTAGTGCGTGGCGCCACGCGTGGCGACGGTACGACCGGTGAGGACATCAGCGTCAACGTGCGCACCGTGCGCAATATCCCGCTCAGGCTGCAAGGCAGCGGCTGGCCTGGCGTGCTGGAAGTGCGTGGCGAGGTGTTCATGTCCCGCGCCGGTTTCGATGCGCTGAACGCCCGCGCTCTGGAAAGCGGAGGCAAGACCTTCGCCAACCCGCGTAATGCAGCGGCTGGCAGCCTGCGCCAGCTGGACCCGAAGATTACCGCCAGCCGCCCGCTGGAGTTCTGCTGCTATGGCATCGGCCAAGTGCAGGGCGAGCTGCCAGACACCCATATTGGCATCCTCGCTGCCCTCAAGGATTGGGGTATGCCGATCAGTCGTGAGTTGAAGCTGGCCCGGGGCGCCGAAGAGTGCCTGGATTACTACCGTGCCATCGGCGAGAAGCGCGACGCGCTGCCCTATGAAATCGATGGCGTGGTATTCAAGGTGAATAATCTGACCTGGCAGCGCGAGCTGGGTTTCCGTGCCCGTGAGCCGCGCTGGGCGATTGCCCACAAATTCCCGGCCAGCGAAGAGCTGACCGAGTTGCTGGCGGTGGAGTTCCAGGTCGGTCGTACTGGCGCCGTCACACCGGTGGCGCGACTAAAACCGGTGAAAGTCGCCGGTGTCATGGTCTCCAATGCCACCTTGCACAACATGGATGAGGTCGAGCGGCTGGGGCTGATGATTGGCGACACGGTAATCATCCGCCGCGCTGGCGATGTGATTCCGCAAGTGGTGCAGGTTGTACTGGAGCGGCGACCCGACTGGTCTGCGGATGAACTCGCAGCAAGAACAGTAAAGGTTCCGAGCGAGTGCCCGATCTGTGGCTCGGCCGTCGAGCGCACCCAACTGATCAAACGCAGCAAAGGCCGCGAAACCGTTAGTGAAGGCGCGGCGTATCTCTGCGTCGGTCGTCTGGCCTGTGGCGCGCAACTCAAGCAGGCGATCATTCACTTCGTCTCCCGGCGCGCCATGGATATCGAAGGGCTTGGCGAGAAGAGTATCGAGCAGTTGGTGGACGAGGGGCTGGTGCAGTCGCCAGCCGACCTCTTCACTCTGCGCTTCGAGCAGATCGTCGACCTGGAAGGCTTCGCCGAACTGTCCAGCAAGAACTTGCTGGCGGCGATTGCCGAGAGCAAGAGGCCGGCCCTGGCGCGGTTTATCTACGCGCTCGGGATTCCCGATGTTGGCGAAGAGACGGCCAAGGTATTGGCCCGTGCGCTGGCCTCGCTCCAGCGTATCCAGCAGGCGCTGCCGGAAGTGCTGACGTATCTGCCGGATGTCGGCGCGGAGGTCGCCCATGAGATCCACAGTTTCTTCGAGGACGAGCACAACCGCTCGGTGATCGCACAATTGCTGGAGCGCGGTCTGGAGTTGCAGGAGGAGGGTGACCTGCATCCGGAGTTCGCCGCTTGCGCCAGCCTGGCGGGCTTTATCGATAAACTGAATATCCCGTTTATCGCGGCCACCGGCGCGGAAAAACTCGCCGCCAAATTTGGCTCACTGGACGCCATTATCAATGCCGACTGGCTGGATCTGCGTCAGGTCGAGCGGCTGAACGAGAAGGCTGCCAAGTCGCTGCGTGAGTTTTTCGATAACCCAGCCAATGCCGAGCGTGCGCGTGCCATCGAAGCGCAGCTGCGTGAGTTTGGCATGCACTGGGAAAGTGCGAAGAAGGCCGCCGAGGGCTTACCGCTGGCAGGTCAGACCTGGGTGCTGACCGGAACGCTGGAAGTGATGAGTCGGGATGTGGCCAAGGAGAAGCTGGAGGCGTTGGGCGCGAAGGTGTCTGGCTCGGTTTCGGCCAAGACGCATTGCGTGGTGGCTGGGCCAGGGGCGGGGTCGAAGTTGGCCAAGGCCAGTGAGCTGGGGGTGAAGGTGCTGGATGAGGCGGAATTTCTGGCTGTGCTGGGCAGTCTGGGCTAGGAGCTTCATTGCGGTATGACGGATCGTAGGGTGGAATCCCCGAAGGGGCTTCCGCCGGCACCGCGAATCGATTGCCTGCATGATTCGGTCTTGAATAAACGCCTCTCCTTGTGCGGGGTGGTGGATTACGCCGCTGGGAATGTCCGCCTGCTGGGTTTCATGAGGTGCATCCATGCCCCTCGCCCTGCGGGCAGCTAAAGCTGTGCAAAACGGCTTTCCTGCCGTTTTATCGCTTCGCTCTACACCAGCCTACATACCAATATAGGTAAGCGAATTCACCATGCGTGGCATCAGGTTCGTCAGGCCCCGACTTCCAGTATCAGGCTGTCGACCACCTCTAGTAATGCATCATCTAATCCCGGCTCTGCTGCTACGGGCACTCCGGAGCGGCGCGCCTGGCGGTATTCGCTTGGCGTGCAGCCGGCGAACTGCTTGAAGGCGCGGGCAAAATAGGAAGGGTCCTTGAACCCGGCCTCATAGCCGATGCTGGTGATGGGCATCTGGCTGTTTTCGAGCAGCTCCTTGGCGAAGTCCATGCGCTTGTTCAGGATGTAGTCCATGAAGCCAAGGCCGTTCACCTCCTTGAACAGGCGGCTGAAGCGGAATGCTGTCATGCCGCAGCGCTGCGCCAGCTCCTTCTGGTCGATGTTGTCCCGGAAATGCTGGTCGATATATGGCAGCACCTTGTTGAGAGCTCGGTGCCTCTGGTGTTCTGCGGTCAGCCGGATACTGTCCGGCAGGGCCGGGTGGTGCTCGACCAGCGGCTTCCTGCTGTGACCATTAGCGTTACGGCGCAGTTCGCAGAGCTGCTCCAGGGCGTGCAGATAGCGGCTCTTCTCAGCGCTCGAGAAGGGCAGCACCATGTATTCCCAGACTCGGGAGCGCATGGCCCAGACGGCTAGCTCTTCCGAGTGCTGCACGGTGAACATGGTGATAGGGACGGAGGGCGCGCTGCGTTTGAGCTCCAGCAACAGGTTGAGGCCCAGCACGTCGGGGCGATCAAAATGCATGCAGATCATGTCTGCCGGCTGGCCCTGCTCCCTGCCGGAAAGCATGGGCTCTTTCGCCAGTTTGCAGGCGCAGGAGTCATTGAACTGTGCGATGAGTTCTTCTGTGGATCGATCATGGGTCAGATCGAACCACAGAAGTAAGGGCTTTGGGGACGAGTTAGACTTCATGTGCTTAGCTCTCCGCCTGATGTCCTGATGTCCTGATGTCCTGATGTCCTGATGTCTAGTATCAGACTAAAGTCTTATTGGCAGATTACCAGTGCTGCAAAGATCAAATCGCAATAACGTCTTCGGTCTCTCAAGTAAGAAGCACTAGTCTCCCGAGCGCCCGCATTGGAAAACAGTCTGTAAGCCCCGTGGTCACTGGGACCATGTCTTAGTTATCAATAATTCTTATTTTTTGCTGGTGACCAAGTTTTACGTGGCGCCATCACGTCCTTCCTCCGCTCATTTATTGGCTCGCAACCTTGTTTGGCGCGCATGCATGCCGGCGGCCTGGGTGTGCAAAAAAGTCCAAGCAATCGGCAAAAAACTCCTAACCCCTCTGTTGCCCCCTGGCTAGGGTTCAACCAGGCGGTGCACGAAGCACTGCCTGGAAGAACAACACTCGAGTGAGGTGAGCAAAATGAATCTGCAAGCGATCAAGAGTTCGGTGATGAAGTTTATGAAGGATGAAGAGGGCCTGACCATCGTGGAGTATGCCGTGGCCGGTGGTTTGATAACGCTAGGGGCTGTCGTCGCGTTCGTGACTCTTGGGACAAACGTGAACACCGCCATTACCAGTCTGGGTTGTGCTGTTACGGGCACCCCTTGCTAGCACGATAATTTCCGGTGGGATTTGCAGCGATGTCTATGGAGCAGATGTTTAAAGTTATTGTGCTGCTAGGGCTGCTGGGCATTGTGGTGGTGAGCGATCTGCGTCACCACCGCATTCCCAACCTGCTGATCCTGGTGGGGCTTGGTTTGGGCTTGGCCGGTCAGGCTTACTCCGCAGGAGTCAGCGGTCTAGGTAATGGATTGCTGGGCATGCTGATCGGCTTCGCCGTGTTTCTACCCCTCTATGCCCTGGGTGGTATGGCCGCCGGCGACGTCAAGTTGATGGCCATGGTCGGCAGTTTTCTAACTCCCCATTATGCTTTGTGGGGGGCGTTTTTCAGTCTGATTGCAGGTGGTCTGTGCGGGTTCTTGATCGTGCTCGTGCGCGGCCAGGTACAGCAGACCTTAGGGCGCTACTGGCTGATGCTGAGGGCACGGGCCTATTTTGCGCCGGCAGCGGATGAGGTGGCGGGCAAGCCTTTCCCCTATTCGGTCGCGATCCTGCTCGGCACTTTGACCAGCATCTTCTGGCCACTCTTCGGCCAGTAGCTCGGGAGCCCAATCATGTATGCCATCAGCGACAGCGGTGCCTACCCCAGCGAGCGGGAAGCGGTGCAGCGGCTGGCTCCGCAGCCGCGTACCATCCGCGAGACCGGCCTGGCGGACAATTTTCTCGGTGATCTGGTGTGCAAACACCTGCACGATGCCGGCGTACTGGACATGCCGCGACTGGTGGAGCGTCTGGCGCTGACCGGCGCGGTACTGGAAGAGATCCTCGCCTTTCTGCGCAAGGATGGCCGCGTCGAGGTGCTCGGCCAGGCCGGTGGCCAGGCGCTGCGTTATGGGCTGACCGATCGTGGCCGCAGCGCCGCCCGCGATGCCCTGTCGCGCAGCGGCTATATCGGCGCGGCGCCCTATCCGGTGAGCGCCTACCGCTCCCTGCTGAAGGTGCAGACCATCCACCATGGCCGCATCACCGCGAAAGACATGCATTCCGCCTTCGGCGGGGTGGTGCTCGCGGAGGCCATGCTCGATCAACTGGGTGTGGCCATGAACTCCGGGCGCGCCATCATGATTTACGGGCCGGCGGGCACCGGCAAGACCTATATCAGTAGCCGCCTGATCCGCCTGTTCGCCGAGGCCATCTGGGTGCCCTATGCCATCGCGATCAACGAAGCGGTGATCGAGATCTACGACCCCCAGGTGCATCAACGCCTGGATGATGGCGAACAGCAGAACAGCCTGCTGCTCAACGAAGGGATCGACCGTCGGCTGCTGTGCTGTAAACGGCCGATCGTCATCACCGGCGGCGAGCTGAGCATGGAACAGCTGGATATCCGCTACGACCCCTTCACCCGCCAGTACCAGGCCCCCTTGCAGCTCAAGGCCAGCAACGGCCTGTTCATCATCGACGACATGGGCCGCCAGCGCATGGCGCCGGCCGAGCTGCTGAATCGCTGGATCGTGCCGATGGAGGAAAAGCGCGACTTCCTCAACCTCGGCGGCGGGCGGCACTGCGAGCTGCCGTTCGACCTGATCCTGGTGTTCTCCACCAACCTCAACCCGCTGGAGCTGGCCGATGAGGCCTTCCTCCGGCGGATTGGCTACAAGCTGCACTTCAACTACCTCAAGCCGGAAGAGTACGAGCGCATCTGGCGCCAGGAAACCGAGCGCCTGGGCATAACCTATGACCCGCTGCTGCTGCGCTACGTGCTGCAAGGACTATATGAGGCCGAGGGCATGCCGCTGGTGCCCTGCCATCCGCGTGACCTGCTCGGCATGGCGCTGGACCGCCAGCGTTACCTGGATGGTTCCGGGCCGCTGTCCCCCAGCGAGCTGGAGTGGGCCTGGCGCAATTACTTCATCCAGCTCGACTTTCTTGGATAAGGAGATACAGACATGAGCTCTCGTACTCTCACCCTGGTTGCCCTTTCCCTGATCCTGGGGCTGGGCGCCGCCTGGATGGCCAATACCTGGCTGAGCGCACGGCTGAATGCCAGCCCGGACGACAACCTGCAGAACGTGGTGGTCGCCACGGTGGAGATTCCTTTCGGGCAGATGGTCGAGGCCCAGCAGGTCACTGTGGTGCGCATGCCCAAGGACACGGTGCCGGACGATGCCTTCGATGCCAGCGATAAGGTGGTGGGCAAGATCGCCACCTTCTCCATGTTGCGTGGCGACATCGTCCGCGGCGCGCGCCTGGCCGAGCACCTCGGTGGCAGCACCCTTGCCTCGCTGATCGAGCGGGATAAGCGCGCGATCACGGTGCGGGTCGATGATGTGGTCGGCGTCGGTGGTTTCCTGCTGCCGGGCAATCGGGTCGATGTGCTGGCGACAAAGAAGGTTGGCAACAACAGCAATGCCGAGGCTGAAACCATTCTAGAGGATCTGCGCGTGCTGGCGGTGGACCAGACCGCCAGCACCGACAAGACCCAGCCGGTGGTGGTGCGCGCGGTGACCCTGGAGATGGCCCCGAAACAGGCGGAAATCCTGGTCAAGGCGATGACCGAAGGGAAGCTGCAACTGGCCCTGCGCAACCCGCTGGACAACCAGAAGAAGCCGCCGCTGCCATTGGCGCAACAGCCGGCAGTGGCTCCGGCCGCACCCAAACCGGTGGTGCGCCGTAGCGGTGGCGGTGGCGGTGGCAGTATCACCGTGATTCGCGGTACCGAAGTCAATGTGGCGAAAGCGCAGCTATAAGTTGTAGGGCGCAATCGCCGTAGGCATTGCGCCGGGGGCGATCCCGCTGAGCATCGGCGGGTTTGGGGTAGAACGGTGCATTGCCCTGGTGGGCGAATGCACCCTACGGGCGGTAAGCAGGCAAGCGGCATAACAAGCAAGGAGTAGTACATGGATACCATCCAGAGACTCGGGACATACGCGCTGCACACCCTGGGCGCATGGCTGCTGTTGCTGGCCACGGTGCAGGCTGCCGAGCCAATGCCGGCGGTGAGTGCGATGCCGGCGGCGAATACAAGCAGCATCCAGGTGCCGATCTACAAGTCGCAGGTGCTCACTACCCGCGCGCCGGTGAAGAAGGTATCGGTGGGCAACCCGGAGGTCGCCGATATTCTGATCACCAGCCCGACCCAGTTGTACCTGCTAGGGCGCTCGCTGGGCAGCACCAACGTGCTGCTGTGGGACAACCGCAACCGCCTGATCGACAGCATCGATCTCGAGGTGGTGCATGACCTTGGCAGCCTAAAGGGTAAGTTGCACCAGTTGCTGCCCAACGAGAAGATCGAGGTGTTCAGCGCCCAGGGCGCCCTGGTGCTGCGCGGTCATGTCACCAGTGCAGCGGCCATGGATACCGCGGTCAAGCTGGCCAAGACCTACACCGCGCAAACCTCGAGCGTAGTGCAGGGTGAGGGCGAAGCCGCCGTGGCGGCGCCGACCCAGACGCTGGATGTGATCAACCTGCTCACCGTCGGCAGCAGCCAGCAAGTGATGCTGGAAGTCAAGGTGGCGGAGATGCAGCGCAGCCTGGTCAAGAATCTCAACGTGCGCTTCAACGCCCTGGACTTCGGCTCTTCCAGCCGCTGGTCCACGGGGGGCTTCAATAATGGAGTTGGGCCAGGTGGGATCCCGATTGGATTTGTTCCCGATCCCGATAACGCCGGGCAGATCATCCTGGATCCGACCAGCCTGATCGGCGGTGGCAAGGGCATTTTTGCCCAGTTTCTCTCGGACGAATTCCTCTTTAACGTGGTGCTGGAGGCGTCCAAGGACAATGGCTCGGCCAAGGTATTGGCGGAACCGACCCTGACCACCCTTACCGGGCAGCAAGCAGAGTTCATTTCCGGTGGCGAGTTCCCGGTGCCTATCACCGAGGATGATGGCATCACCATCGAGTTCAAGGAGTTCGGTGTCGGGGTGAAGTTCCTTCCGGTGGTGCTTGATTCCGGGCGCATCAACCTCAACCTGAATGTCTCGGTGAGCGAGCTTTCCAATGCCAACTCGCTGGTGCTGGATACCGGCCTGGACAGCATTCTGGGTAATGGGGTAGCCCAGGTCATTCCCTCGCTGACCAAGCGCAGCGCAGAGTCCACCGTCGAACTGGGCAATGGCCAGACCATCGCCATCGCCGGTTTGATCAGCGAGAACACCCGCGATTTCGTCAGCCGCTTCCCGGGGCTGGGTGATATCCCTGTGCTGGGGCACCTGTTCCGCAGCCAGTCGTTCATCAATGGCGAAACCGAACTGGTGATCCTGGTGACGCCGCACCTGGCCAAGCCGGTGGATGCGAAGACGGTGCGGCTGCCCACCGAGAAATTCGTCGAGCCGAGCGACCTGGACTTCTACCTGCTCGGCAAGACCAAGGGGCGTGAGCCAGGGCGTCCGGTCCCCGTCAGTCTCGGGGTCAGCGGTGGCAGTTTTGGCCATGATCTCAACTAGTCGCAACAAGGTGGAGGCAACAACCATGAAAACCATGATTCCCCTTTGTCTGCTGCTGTCCGCGCTTTCCGGCTGCATGACTTACGAGGAAGGACGGGTCGGCACGCTGGGTTACAGCGTCTACCAGACCAGCTACCAACAAATCGCCGACAAGGAGCGGGCCGCCAACCCGGGTACGGAAGTTTCGCCCACCGGCACCGATGGCCCGCTGACGGAAAAGGTACTGGACGGCTACCGCGGGGTGACCGGCGACGCGGCCCAGGTCGGCCAGCCGATCCAGATCAATATCGGCAACTGAGGGCTTGATGATGAACCCCCGTATCCAACGGCCGTTCACCGCGCTGCCGAAACGCCAGCGGGGGGCGGTGATAGTGCTGATCGTGATCGCCATGGCATCGATCCTGCTCATGGCGGCGCTGGCCCTGGACGGCGGCCATATGCTGGTGAACAAGACCCGTCTGCAAAATGCCGTGGATGCGGCGGCGCTGAGCGGGGCCAAGACGTTGAGCCAGGTACTGGGTGCAACCGGTGCGGCCAGCCTGACGCGGGACGCCGCACGGGATACCCTGATACGCAATGCCAATGCCATCGGCAATAAAGAGCTGGCGGCGGCCATCGGCGGTAATGTCGCCGGTTTCGCGGTGGTGGAGCTGGCTAACAGTGTCTACGGCCCCTTCTCCTTCCCCGGACCTGTGGATGCTCGCTATGTGCGGGTGTCGGTGCCGAGCTATGGCTTGACCGGTTTTTTCTGGAACTTCGCCCAGTCGTTTGCTAATGGCAACCTGGGCGCTAAGGCCGTGGCGGCTATCGCCACCGCCGGGCCGAGCCCGACCAGCCCCTGCGATCTAGCCCCGTTGATGGTCTGCGGCGTACCCCAACCCAACAGCTTCTTTGGCTATCAATTCGGTGCGTTGGAGGTATTGAAGACGGCTGAAAACAATAGCTCAGGTATTGGCCCCGGCAATTTTCAGTTGCTCGATTTTGGTGCGGGTGGGAACACCGTTCGTGACCTAATGGCCGGGGGGGCACGATATGCGCGGGGGACACAGTCCAAACCAAGCCCGGCAACACGGTCGGCCCTGCAATTCAAGGCTTGAATACGCGCTTTGGTGAGTACGGGGGGGGCCTTAATTCCAGCACCTACCCCCCTGATTGGGAAACTGATTACAGCAAGGCCGGTAACGATCCTGCGATAGGGCTACTCGCCGATGGTGAGACCTTCGTGTTCGGCGGAACTGGTCGCGACAACACCGGTGGCGCGCCGCTGCAAACCGATGCTCAAGGCAACATTACTTATACCGACCCGTCAACCGGCACCGTCAAAGGTGTGTTCGATTACAACGACTGGGATGATCCTGAAGGCCCTTACGGCACTTGTGTTCTCCCGGGAGCCAACTGCGTCGGCGCCGCCGAGCGGCGCATCCTGAAGATCGTAATCGGCCAGTGTTCGGGTACGGATGGCGGTCAGGCTCAGGTGCCAGTTCTAGGTTTTGGCTGCTTCTTTGTCCTGCAGCCGGCGGAACAGAAGGGTAATGAGTCGCATATCTTCGGCCAGTTCGTTAAGGACTGCGAAGGGGACAACGTCGCCGGCCCCACCCCGGCGGATGACACGGGCCCGCAGATCATTCAGCTGTACAAGACCTATATCAATGGCGTCTCGACGCCGAGCACCGACTCGTAGGAGGCCTCATGGGACGTCGTGCGTTCAAGCGGCCCCAGGCCCAGCGTGGAGTGGCGATGGTGGAGTTCGCTATCGCCTTGCCGCTGTTGCTTTTGCTGCTGCTGGCCATTGGCGAGTTCGGCCGCCTGCTGTTCCAGTACAACAGCCTGCTGCAGGCCAGCCGCGACGCCGGGCGTTTCGTCGCCGGCCAGGCCTGGAACGCTACCCTTGGTAAGGTCGACCTGAGCGCCGATCTGATGTCCAAGACCAAGAGCGTCGCCCTCTACGGCGCGCCTGCCAACCCGAATGGCTACCCCCCGGTGGTGCCGGGGCTGACCGCCGCTGATGTCTCGGTCACTGAGGTAGTAGGTACTAACCATGTACAGGTGAGCATCACCTACACCTTTCGCCCGGTGATCGGCGGCACCATTCCAGGCTTTTTCGGCGCTCCCATCCCGCTCGGCATTGCGCTGAGATCCACCGTGGTCATGAGGGCGTTGTGATGAACAGAAAACGCATGCAGGGGGTATACGTGGTCGAGTTCGCCATCATCGGCCTCCTGCTGTTTGTCCTGCTGTTCGGCGTGCTGGAAATGGGTCGGCTGTATTTCACCGTCAATGCGCTGAATGAAACCGTGCGTCGCGGCGCTCGTCTGGCTGCGGTGTGTGACATCAGCGACCCGATCATTCTGCGCCGGGCGATCTTCAATGCGGCCACCGACAGTGGCGCCAGTAGCCTGATCAATAACCTGGGAACGGCCGATCTGAGCCTGACTTATCTGGACGTGAACGGCGCTACGGTGGCCAGTCCCAACGATCTCACCGGCGTCAACGGGTTTCGCGCCATCCGCTATGTTCAATTGCGGATAACGAACTTCAGCTTCAACCTGCTTATACCTGGGTTCGGTGGGGTGTTCGCCCTGCCAGCATTCAGGTCAACCATGCCTCGAGAAAGCCTCGGCCGTCATGCCGAGGCGGGGGATATTACGCCATGTTGAGCACTAGGGAAGTTCCCATTACCACCTCTACCAATAAGCAGGGCTTGCGCCTGTTGATCAGCAGCCGCGACGCCGCAGCCTTGAACCATCTGAAAACGTTAAGCCAACGCCTGCCCGGCTTGCAGGTGATCACGCGGCTGGTGAGCAACGGCCATACCGATCCGTTGTATGGGCTGGAGCAGATGCCTGATTTTCTGTTGCTGCGCGTCAGCCACTTGTGGCGCGAGGAGCTGGCGGCGCTGTTGCAGCACCCGGTGCAGGAGCGCCCACCACTGCTGGTCTGTGGGCCACTGGACGAGCGCGAGGGCATGCGCCTGGCGATGCAGGCCGGAGCCCGTGACTTTCTGCCGGAGCCGGTGGCAGCAGAGGAGTTGCTGGTGGCACTCGGCCGTATGCTTATGGAGGCCCAGGCGGGGCAGACGACTGGTGGCAAACTCATCGCGGTGATGAATGCCAAGGGCGGTTCGGGCGCTACCATGCTGGCCTGTAATCTGGCCCATCAACTCAGTGCCCGTGGCGGCAGAACTCTGCTGTTGGACCTGGATCTGCAGTTCGGCAGCGTGGCCCACTGCCTGGATGTGCTACCAGCGCACAGCCATGTGGAGGTTTTGCAGCAGGTCGAGGCGCTGGACAGCGTCGCCTTGCGCGGCTTTTGCAGCCATTTCAGCCCGACCCTGCATGTGCTCGGCGGACGCACCGGGGAGCTGTGCCTGTCGCAGGATGTGCGTCTGGAGCAGTTGGAAACTCTGCTGCGCTTGGCACGCAGCACCTATGACTGGGTGGTGGTGGATTTGCCGCGGCAGATCGACCACCTCACCGGCGTCACCCTGGAGCAGGCCGACCGGGTCTACATCCTGGTGCAGCAGAGTCTCAGCCATCTGAAAGACGCCACCCGCCTGACGCGCATCATGCGTGACGACCTGGGGGTGCAGGGCAATCGCCTGCATGTAGTGGTCAACCGCTACAACAAGGCTTCGCCGGTCAGCCTCAAGGATATTGCCGAGTCGCTGCGCTGCGCGGATCTGCAGAAACTACCCAATGACTATGCGGTGGTCTGTGAAAGCCAGAACACCGGGGTGCCACTGGCGCTCCATGCGCCGCGGGCCCCTGTGACCCTCGCCATGCGCGAGCTGAGTCAGGAGTTGCTCGGCACCGAGGCTGCCGAGCAGAGCTTGCTGAAACGTACCTTTGGCCGACTGTTCAGGGGATAGACCATGCTCAGCGAATTTCGCAATCGCCTGCGTCAGCAGCCCGGCAAGAATGTTCCGGCAGCCCAGCAGGAAGCACAAATCAAGAGCGAAGACTCCACCAGCGCGCCCATGGCCTGGGAGGCCAGTGTGCCGGATGCACTCTACGAGACCAGAACCCAGCTCACCCCGATGGAGATCGAGTGGCGAGAGAAGATCTACCAGCAGTTGCTCAAGGTCATGGATCTGTCACTGCTGGACTCCCTGGAGCCGGTAGAGGCGGGGCGGCAGATCCGCGAGATCAGCCAGCGCCTGCTGGACGAGCATTCGGCGCCGGTGAGTGCCAGCAGCCGTCAGCTGATCATCAAGCAGATCACTGACGAGGTGCTCGGTCTGGGGCCGCTGGAGCCACTGCTGGCCGATCACAGCGTTTCGGACATCCTGGTCAATGGCCATGCTTCGGTGTATGTCGAGCGTCATGGCAAGTTGCAGCGCACCGATGTGCGCTTTCGCGACGATCAGCATCTGCTGAACATCATCGACCGCATCGTTTCCAGCCTGGGGCGGCGCATCGACGAGTCCTCGCCGCTGGTGGATGCCAGATTGAAGGACGGCTCGCGGGTCAATGCGATCATTCCGCCCCTGGCCATCGACGGACCGAGCATGTCGATCCGCCGTTTCGCGGTGGACCTGCTCAATACCGAAAGCCTGGTGCAGATGGGCACCCTGACTCCGGCCATCGCCTTGGTGCTCAAGGCTATCGTCCGCGGGCGGCTGAATGTGTTGATCTCCGGCGGCACCGGCAGCGGCAAGACCACCATGCTCAATGTGCTGTCCAGTTTCATTCCGCATAACGAGCGCATCGTCACCATCGAGGATTCGGCCGAGTTACAGCTGCAGCAGCCCCATGTGGTGCGCCTGGAAACCCGCCCATCGAACATCGAGGGCCGTGGCGAGGTGAGCCAACGCGAGCTGGTGCGCAACAGCCTGCGTATGCGCCCGGACCGCATCGTTATCGGCGAGGTGCGCGGCGCCGAGGCACTGGACATGCTGACGGCGATGAACACCGGCCACGATGGCTCGCTGACCACCATTCACGCCAATACCCCACGGGATGCCCTGGGGCGGGTCGAGAACATGGTGTCGATGACCGGGGCGACCTTTCCGATCAAGGCCCTGCGCCAGCAGATCGCCTCGGCCATCGATGTAGTAGTCCAGCTGGAACGTCAGGAGGATGGCAAGCGGCGGCTGGTCAGCGTGCAGGAAATCAACGGCATGGAGGGCGAGATCATCACCATGACCGAGATCTTCGCTTTCGTCCGCCGCGGCATGGGCGAGCATGGCGAAGTGCTCGGTGACTTCCGCCCGACGGGCATGGTGCCGGCCTTCCGCGACGTGATGGCCAAACGCGGTATCGAGCTGCCGCTCAACTTATTTCGGCCGGAATGGATGGAGGGCCAGTCATGAATCAGATCCCCAGTGAATTCATCCTGGCATTCCTCGGCATGGTGTTCACCGCCATCTTCCTCCTCAGTCAGGGGCTGGTGGTGCCGGTGTTCGGTGAGGCAGGCAAGGTGCGCAAGCGTATTCGCAGCCGCCTGCACCTACTGGAGCGGGCCAGCAACCTGCCGAATATGCAGACAGTGTTGCGGCAAAAGTACCTCAAGCGTTTGTCGCCGCTGGAGGCCCGCCTGGAGCAGTTCCCGGCTATGGAGGCCCTGGCGCAGATGATCGAGCAGGCCGGGCATGACTACCGCGCCTATCGGGTGCTGCTGCTCGGGCTGGTTTTGGCAGTGGCCGCGGGTATTCTGCTTTGGTTGTTCACGCAACTCTGGTGGGTGGCGATCCCAGTGGCCTTGGCCGTGTTCTGGTTGCCGGTGCTGAAGATCTCCAGCGACCGCGGTAAGCGCTTCGCCCAGTTCGAGGAGGGCCTGCCGGATGCTCTGGATGCCATGTGCCGTGCTCTGCGTGCCGGGCACCCGTTCAACGAGACCCTGCAGCTGGTGGCCGAGGAGCATAAGGGGCCGGTGGCCCATGAGTTCGGTCTGACCTTCGCTGATATCAACTACGGCAATGATGTGCGCCGGGCCATGCTCGGTCTGTTGGAGCGCATGCCGAGCATGACGGTGATGATGCTGGTGACCTCGGTGCTGATCCACCGCGAGACCGGTGGCAACCTGACCGAGGTGCTGGAGCGGTTGAGCAGCCTGATTCGTGGACGCTTCCGCTTCCAGCGCAAGGTCAAGACCCTCTCGGCTGAGGGGCGCATGTCGGGCTGGATACTGGTGGCTGTGCCCTTTGTGTTGGCTGCGGCGATTGTGCTCTCGAGCCCAACCTATTTGCCCATGCTGATCAAGGAACCCTTGGGGCAGAAGCTGGTCATGGGGGCTTTTGTTGCCATGCTGATCGGGATTTTCTGGATCCGTAAAATCATCCGTATCCAGGTTTAAGGAAGGTCTGAAATAGTCGTCATCCCAGCGCATGCGGGGATCCAGGGTTCAGCAGTGCCTGGGTTTCCGCTTTCGCGGGAACGACGAAGATCACTTTTCAACGTTTCCTTAAGAGCTAAAAGCCATAGGGGAGGAGGGTGCCATGGACTATCTGCTAAGTCTGCTCAATCGTGCGGTGGGCAACGAGGAGCTGGCGCGCCTGTTGTTCGTCGCTGCCATCGGCCTGAGCGCGGTGCTCGCTGTGGTTACCCTGGCGTTGCTGGTGTTGGGATTGCAAGATCCGGTGCAGCGCCGCCTTACGCTGATTAAACGCGGTCATGGCGGGGGGAGCCACGGGCAGGAGGCGCCAAGCAACCTGCAACTGATGCTGGAGCAGGTGGGCCAGCGTTTTACCTCCGGTGAACAGGGACAGGCCTCGACCACCAGAACTCTGCTGACGCACGCGGGTTATCGCTCGCCCGCGGCGGTGCAGATGTACTGGGCAGTTCGCCTGCTGTCGCCGCTAATACTGGTGGGCCTCACGCTGCTGGCTTTGCCGCTTATCCCGAAATTGTCCCTGATCATGGGCATTGCGCTGGTGGTTGCGGCATTCGGTGTGGGCTGGCTGGCGCCGGCAATCTATGTCGACAAGCGCAAGCAGGCCCGGATGACTCGGCTGCTCGTTGCCTTCCCCGATGCCTTGGACCTGATGGTGGTCTGCGTGGAGTCGGGCCTGGCCTTGCCCCAGGCTATCGAGCGGGTGGCCGAAGAGATGGCGGTCAGCCAGCCGGAGTTGGCGGTGGAACTGGCCCTGGTCAATGCGGAAATCCGCGCCGGCATCCCCAGTGCCGAAGCACTCAAACACCTGGCCGAGCGAACTGGCTTGGAGGACATTCGCGGGCTGGTCAGCTTGCTGGCGCAGAGCATCCGCTTCGGCACCAGCGTCGGCGCCACCCTGCGTATCTATGCCGAAGAGTTTCGCGACCGCCGTACGCAGGCCGCCGAAGAGCAGGCAGCAAAAATCGGCACCAAGCTGGTATTCCCACTAATCTTCTGTCTGTGGCCGAGCTTTTTCCTGGTGGCCATCGGTCCTGCAATCATTGGGGTGTTTAAAGTTTTCGGGAAGCTATGACATGAACAGGAACAGTCTGCTGTTGGCCATGATGGCCGTGCTGTCAGGATGTCAGACCATGGGGCCGGAGCAGGCGAGCGGGAGCCGCTCGATCTACACCGGCGACAATTCGGTGCTCTATCAGGTACAGAAGCAGATCAACTCGCCCGATCAGGGCATGCAGATGGCCGCGATGGCTTACCAGGCAGGCAATCTGGATCAGGCCCTGTTCCAGTATCTGCGGGCCATCGAACTGGACCCGAAGCGCTATTCAGCTCTGGTCTGGGTTGGCCGTATCCACCGCGAACGGGGCAATACCCAGCTCGCCGAGATGGCATTCATCGATGTGCTGACGAATGATCCGGACAATCTCGATGCCCTGACGGAGATGGGCTTGCTGAACCTGGCCAAGCGCGATCACGAGCGTGCGCAGGAACTGCTGTTCAAGGCAGTTGCTGTGGACCAGAAGCGCCTGGGTAACGGCAAGGGCGACAGCCTGCCTGGCGTGGCAGAGCTCAAGGTTGACAGCCAGTCGCCGCTCAAGGTCTACAACGGGCTCGGGGTGCTCGCGGATCTGCGCAACGACTTCCCGCAGGCCGAGGCCTATTATCGGTTGGCCATGCTTATCGAGCCGCATTCCGCGTTGGTGCACAACAGCCTGGGATATTCCTATTACATGGCCGGGCAGTGGCCTGAAGCCGAACGCATGTACCAGCGTGGTATGAGCTACGACGCCTCCTACCAGCCGCTCTGGCGTAACTATGGGTTGCTGCTGGCACGTATGGGGCGATATGAGGAGGCCGTCTCCGCCTTCGAGCAGATCGAGACGCGTGCCGAAGCCAGCAATGATGTCGGTTACGTATGCCTGGTGGAAGGCAAACTGGACGTGGCCGAGCAGTTCTTTCGCAGCGCGATCGAGCAGTCGCCAGCGCATTACGCCACGGCTTGGGAAAACCTGAGCAGGGTCCAGCAGATCCGGCAGATCCGGCAGTTGGGGGGGAGTCAGCCTGTGGTCGAATCCGTTGCGTCCGTGCCGGGCGTTGAGGTGACCGCGGTAGCGGTTCCCTGACAGCCTGCACTCGGCTGAAAAGCAACGCGCGGGCTGAGGAGTGAATGGCGTAGGGTGGATTAGCCGCGCAGCGGCGTAATCCACCATCCCGCAGAAACGAGCGCTCCGCACAAGGCGAGGCGTTCATTCAAGACCGAATCATGCCGATCAATCGGTTCGTGGCGATGGAAGCCCCTGCGGGGATTCCACCCTACTATCTGGTGGCGTAGGGTGGATTAGCCGCGCAGCGGCGTAATCCACCATCCCGCAGAAACGAGCGCTCCGCACAAGGCGAGGCGTTCATTCAAGACCGAATCATGCCGATCAATCGGTTCGTGGCGGTGGAAGCCCCTGCGGGGATTCCACCCTACTATCTAGTGGCGTAGGGTGGATTAGCCGCGCAGCGGCGCAATCCACCATCCCGCAGAAACGAGCGCTCCGCACAAGGCGAGGCGTTCATTCAAGACCGAATCATGCCGATCAATCGGTTCGTGGCGGTGGAAGCCCTTTCGGGGATTCCACCCTACTATCTGGTGTGGCTCAGTTGATCGCGTCAGTCAGTGCTTTAGCCGGCACATACTTCACGACTTTCTTCGCGGCGATTTCAATCGCCTTGCCCGTTTGTGGGTTGCGGCCGGTGCGCGCCGGGCGATCAGTCACCTTCAACTTGCCAATGCCTGGCAAAGTGATTTCGTCATAGTTCTCCAGTGCATCGCTAACGATCTCGCTCAACTGTTCCAGCACGGCGCGCACGGTCGCTTTCGGTGCGTCGGTGGCTTCGGCGATATCGGTGATCAGTTGGTCTTTAGTCATTGCCATGGTCTTGCTCCGTTGCATGAATGTTCGGGTTCCTGGCCGGTGTCTGGCGCTGAGCCGGCCACCGTTGCTGAGCCTGGGAAGGGCGCACGCTAGCACAAAAGTGTTTGCCGCTTGCGGGGCACAGCTTGGCCATTGCTTACGTTCGGGCTCTGGGGCACGGGCTTAATTGCTGGCGTGTGCTGCAAGGTTCCAGACGCCAAGCACGAAACCTAGGTGACCCTGGCTGTCAGCCTTGGTTCCGCTGGCGAGCACTATCGGTACTGCAAGCTTGTCGCACTTCAGCACTTCAGCGCTCGCCGGTTTAGCGGCTTGGCGGGTGTTTGGGACTGCCAGGCTTTGGCGGCAACCACTCTTGCGCTAGCGCTTCAAGCGCGCTCGTACCAGCCCTTGCTGGCGTTCGCCACGCGTACCACCAGTAGCATCACCGGTACTTCGATCAGCACGCCAACTACTGTGGCCAGCGCTGCACCAGACTCGAAACCGAACAGGCTGATGGCCGCAGCGACGGCCAGCTCGAAGAAGTTGGAGGCACCGATCAAGGCCGACGGGCAGGCTACGGTGTGCTTTTCGCCTAGCTTGCGGTTGAGCCAGTAAGCCAGCGCCGAGTTGAAGAACACCTGAATCAGGATCGGCACTGCGAGCAGGGCAATGACCACTGGTTGCTGGAGGATGGCATTGCCCTGGAAGGCGAACAGCAGCACGAGAGTCAGCAGCAGCGCGCCAATCGACCAAGGCTGGATCTTTGCCAGAACCGCGTCGAAGGTGGCTTGCCCGTGGGCCAGCAAAGCCTTGCGCAGCAACTGGGCGATCAGTACCGGAATGACGATATAGAGCAGCACCGAAGTCAATAAGGTGTCCCAGGGCACGGTGATGCTCGATACGCCGAGCAGCAGCGCAACCAGCGGGGCGAAGGCGAACACCATGATCAGGTCGTTGAGCGCTACCTGCGACAAGGTGAAGTACGGATCGCCATTAGTCAGCCGGCTCCAGACGAAGACCATCGCCGTGCAAGGCGCGGCGGCCAGCAGGATCAGCCCGGCGACGTAGCTCTCGAGCTGCTCGGCCGGCAGCCAGGGGGCGAACAGTTCACGCAGGAATAACCAGCCGAGCAGGGCCATGGAGAAGGGTTTGACCAGCCAGTTGACGAATAGCGTGACGCCGATCCCGCGCACATGCTCGCGCACTTGGTGGAGGGCGGTGAAGTCGATCCGCAGCAGCATCGGAATGATCATCACCCAGATCAACAGGCCGACCGGCAGATTGACCTTGGCGATCTCCATTGCGCCGACGACTTGGAACAGCGCAGGCATGGCCTGGCCGCAAGCGATGCCGACGATGATGCAGAGGCCAACCCACAGGCTCAGGTAACGCTCGAAGATGCTCATCGCTGCGGCGTTCATGGAGTTTCGCTGCCGATCAGGTTGAGCGCGGTGCGCAGGGCGTTCTCGTCCAAGCTCTCGAGGGGCAGCGCGAGCAGCTTGTCGATGCGTCGGTGCAGTTGCTCATAGGCTTTGGCGAAGGCCGCGTGGATTTCCTCGGCGCTGCCGTCGACATGCGCCGGGTCGGCAATCCCCCAATGGGCTTTCAGCGCCTTGCCGCTAAACAGCGGGCAGGCCTCGCCGGCAGCGTTGTCGCACACGGTGATCACCAGATCGAAGGGGGTGTCGCTGAGGCTATCCCAACTCTTGCTGTAATAACCCGCCGTGGCTACGCCGTGCTCTTGGAGTATCGCCAGGGCACCTGGGTTTACCTGGCCGGTCCGCTGGCTGCCGGCGCTCCAGGCGCGGAACCGCCCGGTACCGAGGTGATTGAGCAACGCTTCGCCGATGATCGAGCGGCAGGAATTGCCGGTGCAGAGGATCAGTACGTTATGCATTGGGTGTCCTTGGGGGCGTTTATCGCGAGCAGAGCTCGTTCCTACAGAAGCTGGTATTGGAGCGAGCTCTGCTAGCGATGGGGTTTCGTTGATGGCTCAGCAACAGCCGGAGCCCGGCTTGCAGCTCAGTTCGCGGTTCTTGATGACGACACGCGGCTTTTCCACCTTGGGTGCGCAGCAGGCGCTGTCTTTGGCCTTGGCTTCGATGCGGTTGAAGGTCGGGATGGCATTCAACGAATGGAACTGCTCCCAGGCGATGCCTGCCGGGTCGACCGTCCAGTATTTGTCCGACTCCATGTAGCAACAGGCGCCGCTCTCCGCGGCGACCGGCGTACCGGCAGCCTTGGCGCGGTTTTCCAGCTCGGCCAATTCTTCGGCGTCTTCCGCCTGAATGCCCAAATGGTCGAGACCTACCTGGCCCGAGCGGGTGGAAATGGCGAAATTGACTCGCGGATCTTCCAGCATCCATTTGGCATAGTCGTCGTGCCGCACGCTAGGCTCGCTGGCGAACAGCCCGGAGTAGAAGGCGACGGCCTGATCGAGGTCGGCGACGCCGATGTGGATATGCAGACGTTTCATAGTGGTCTCCTTATTCGCCTATGCGGATAGCCGGATATTTAGGGGCGGCGAAAAGCCTCAGGCGCAGCAAGCTGCATCCCCCTGAGGCTCGCTCGGGGTGGCGTCTTCGACAAAGCGCGGCTCATGGGCGCAGGCGGCAAGGGTTTCGCGCAAGATGACGCTGGCCCAGTCGGGCAGGGCAGGGTTGATTTGGTAGTACACCCATTGTCCCTGGCGTCGATCTAGTAAGACCCCGCTGCTACGCAACTGGGCTAGATGCCGGGAGATTTTTGGCTGAGCCAGATCCAGCGCGCTGGTAAGCTCGCACACGCAGCGCTCGCCAGAGCCAATCAGTGCCAGGCAACGCAAACGCGTTTCATCGGAGAGGGCTTTGAACAGGCGAACGGGCGTCAGCATGGCTGGGTTCTCAGCTGTATATGCGGATTAGCGTATATGTCGACTGCCGGCATGGCAAGCCCGAGGCTTCGAGTATTCGCGGATTAGAAAGGGATCACCGAGCAGACTCACTTGCTGGCGTGGAATGCGGCCAACGAGGCGGCCTGGGCTGGCGCCGTTGGTTGGGCACTTTTGCGTATAAGGAATCCAAGTGCTTGTCGCGAATACTTTTTTAATCGCGCGAGGACAGTTGTAAGTTGTCGACAAGCCGGTACAATGGCGCGGCTCGCCGCTAGGCGGGTTTCGTTATGGTGACCCCATCGGTCCCCCCGCAACGATCAGCCGTGAACCCGGTCAGGCCTGGAAGGGAGCAGCCGCAGCGGTGACATTGTGTGCTGGGGTGTGGCTGGTGGGGTTGCCTCCAATCTATAAATCCTTGATTTTAATAGGATTTATCAGTCAAAAAATGCAGAGTGTGACAGCGTTTAGGTACACCTAAGTGGTGCACCGTGCTGGTCATCGTAGCTCGCTCAAGTCTGTTTCTCCAATTTCGTTTTTACCTGTCTCTATTTTTAAAATCTGTTGGCGACTGATTAGTCGAGCTGGACGGATTCGAAATCCGTTGTGTTAGCGATGGCACCTAGGGTTCGAATCCCTATCTCCCCGCCATTATTAAAAAAGCCCTGTAATTCAATTGGTTACTGGGCTTTTTGTTTCTGGGTTGTACTGTTTAATTATACTACTCAACCCCCCTCCGCTTCCCCTCTGGCTATCTATTCTTGGCTATCGCCTACACCACAACGACGCCCATCAGTGGGGAGTGGGCTCGGCGCCTTGGCTCAAATACTCGGAGCTGATTTCTGGACTCAATAGGTAGCGCCGACCAGCAGGAGTTAAAGAGGCGCGATATTCGCTAAAATCACCTCCTCGCCAATGTATTAGCCCTTTTTCCATAAGAACATCGATGGCGCCTTCGGTCACAAGGTGGCTAAAACCAGTTTCATCCCTCAAATCCTTAAAGGTTGGAAACTTTCTTTTCTCGATTAAGGACGAAATGGTAGTCAGCACACGCCTCTGGTCAGCGCTAAGGCGAGGCAACTGAGGTCTTGAAGGGTTTTCTAATTCAGAGATTCGATCGCTAGCCAGCTGCAACGATTGCTTCTGCTTCCTGAGCGTATGAAGTAGCAGCCCAACGGCGGACAGCATTGCCAGTGAGAAGAACACCACTAGCCATCGAGGTAAGGGCCAGAAAGAAGCCCACCACGAAACATAGGTTTTGATGGGCAATACGATGCTAGCAAACACGCCTTCAAGCAGACTCGGGTCGAAGTAGTAGTCGATAGTTTTTTTGAGGATGGCGAGCAGAGCAGCGCCACCCGCAGCCAGCAATGCACGCTTAATCAATTTTTTCACAGAAGCTCACTCCCCAAGGCGCTGACATGGAGCACAGGCTACCAGAGCAAATCCTCCCCTAGCGACGAACGACAACGCCACGATGTGAAGATCGTTTGTCACCAGAACTCAATGCCCCCCGCCCCAAATTTTTTTGACCCCATGTTTTAAACGGGGAAATCTCAGCCAGAAATAATGCTCAGCGGGACATTCTGGAAGCACGGCCGCTATGCGCTTCGTTCCCTGTTAATGCTGTTGTTCGGGATTTGGGCTATACCACTGGGAATGTCATGCACCGCTGGGGGTCACTTTGAGAGTAATCGCATTCGCCACTTTCCTTTTTATCGCTGGTTGCGGGTCAGAGACGATAGACATTCCAGACTCATCGAAAATTAAGGAGGTGAAAGTTTGCCAAGGTCAATCGATGTGCAATATTGCGGAATACACAATCAACGACGAAAGATCTATAAGAACGGTGCTGGGAGAGACGGCGAAACTTAGCCAGTCGTGGCAGACAGAAAGTGAAATGGCGCTAACAACAGGTTGGTTCACTTATCCTACGCCAAGGGACACGGCGGGGTTTAGAGGGTTTAATGATGAGCACTTGTTTGTCTTGTGGTTTGGCGGAAACTGGATCGGCACCCGTAAGATAATAGAGGGGAAGCACGTCCGGCTTTTCAAACGGACTACTCCGGAAGAATTGAAAGCCCTCCGAACTTCCCTAAAAATGAAGAATTGAACTACATCACCGATGTTCCCGACTTGAAAAGAAAAAGCCCCGGCATCGCAGGGGCTTTTCTTACTACCTGATTGAGCTAAACTCATAAATACGATCAAGCAGGAATCAATCGGTATGAAACTATCATCATTGACTCTGCTTCCTGTTCTACTTCATGCGGGAGTAACATACGGCTCAGGGTGCAATCACACATTTGATCTTGAATTAAGGACAAGCATGTGTGCTTTGGAGCTTGAGAATGAATGGAGGCCGAAGCTGAAGCCTGACGATTCATGTGCAAAGCTTATCGCCGAAGCTCAGAAATTCGTCACCAACTTTGAAAAGGAAGAGGTACAGATTGATAAGAGTTGTACAAAGGATGAATTGATACAGGCAGTTGAAAATGCCACTGTGACGATTCAGAAGGCTCGTGATAAAGGATGGGCCGCCAGTCTAGAAGATTATTTAAACTACTAGGCCGGGCCTATTGTTTACGCTTGCGGTTTTCTGAATCCGCGTATTACCCAAGCGATGGCCCAACCTAAAGCGTAAAACCCAAGGCATACCGCAACCCACCCAAGAAAACCGCGAACTACCGTTAAGAATTGCTCAAACGGAAGCTGGTCAAGCTCTTTCTCGTACTTCGCATTCACTTCCCTAACGCGCTCAATGTACGCCTTCTGAAATTCAGCATCCCTTGAGATGGCTTTTAGCCTGTAATGCCTCAGAGCATTGACCGCCTCAAAATTTGTTTCATCCATAGGCATTAGGTCATCGTAGGTTACGGAGCGACCTTCTTTATCCCAGATTAACTGCTTGGTTTTATCAAGCGCTTCAAACCTCCAATGGTAGTAAATGCTTTCTTCGTTCGGCCAAAACGCCATCACCAACGATACAGGTATAACGCCGAGAACAAAGGAGAACACCACCCACAACCGTTGCCATCCGCTCAGTTTCATTTCATTCCCCTTCAATGCTCATGCTGACTCTATTGGAGCTTAGCCGATCCTTACCTCAAGGGCTGCGGATAAGCTATGCTTCAATGAAATTCAAGAGGAGTTCTCCTGCATGGAAGACCTAATAAAAAATTACACAGCTAGCGCCTCAATTGTCTTGCAGGATAACGAGGCTTTAGCTGCTGCATCATCTGGGCTTAGAGAAATCTTTAGCCGCTCAGTGATTAATGAGCATAAAGAAAAGGTGCGCAATCATTTTCAAATACTTTTAAAGCTGGATGAACAATACACCAAGCACCTTAGCCCGCAGGGCACCATTAATGAACTATCTATGAAAAGTGCTCAAATTCAGATTCTTTCACAAGCCCGTTCTATGTTTGTGGGGGCTATCAAGAACTATGAGTCAAGCCTGACTGAGCTTGAAGGCCAGTTTCAATTTAAAGTGTCTACGACGCTAGCTATAGTTGCAATCTTGATTTCGATACTTCTAACCGGCTAACCGAGGCTGGCAGGGAATATCGAGGCGTAGTCCTTCCTGGGACGTTCTCCCACGCTTACCCGAGCCGCACTGGAAATAAGAAAGCCACCGCAATTTGTGATGCCCAAGGGGAAGGGCTGCGATGGCTTACTGTCCGCTTACGGGACACCTTCAGCATACGCTGCGTGTACGTGGGCAGGTGCGACGGTGACAGGCGGTGGCGAGCTGAGAGGCTGAGGGTGCGTGCTTGCTCTACGTCGAAGGCTGACGCAGGCATATCACCCATCAATTCGAATAGATCGCGTAAGGCACGTTCAACCTCGAATGTGCTGACAGTCCGCCATGTACCGCCACGCTTCCCTTCTTCTATATAGAGCTTGGACAGAGTGGCTAGCGTAGGGCCATCGCTATTCCGCTTTGGTGAACTGGTTGGCGCTTTCCGTGCAGCAGGTTGGATCGTTGGCGTAGGGCTGGAGTCTCGCCATTCTGAGCACAAGGCACGAAGCGTCTGAAGTTCTGCCATGGGGTGTTCAAGCAGGTGGTTGTGCACTCGCTGAGCCAATGACGCGGCAAGGAATAGGGCGCTTTGGCGCTGCCTAATGTTCAGGCTCAAACGTAAAGTGTGACACCTCGGGAAGAGGTGTTTGGGTAGCTTGAGATTCAGGTAGTAGAGCGCTCCGCGCTTGATCATGTAGGCCATGGGTGTGACACCAAAGTGTTACAGCAAAGTGTGACAGTGCTGGCTACACCCCGATTTTCTGACTGCCTGTGTTGACGAGGAACACAGTAGAGAGCAGCAACCTTATAACGCCATAACGCCCGGTCTAGACGCTCCGCAACGATCAGCGAGCATGCTTGCATGCCACCCGGTCAGGCCTGGAAGGGAGCAGCCGCAGCGGTGACATTGTGTGCCGGGGTGTGGCTGGTGGGGTTGCCTCCAGTTTCAAGTGGCCATTCAGCATCAGCACGCCGCTATCTATTCAATCTCTTCCGTCTCTATTTCATATGTGCAGCTCACGCACAGGCGTTTCCACGTCAGTCTGGAGGGCCTGCTTTGGTTGCCGCCAGTGGGCAGAGGCTGCAGCTCGCGCTTAGAGGTCCTGTAACACGGCTCGGACTGTTGCTCGCAAGGCCGAGTACTGCTCGGCTTGCTCAGAGAGGGCCGCGCATCGGGTGCAATTTGCCCCATGCTCCGCTAGGATTAGCCGACTTCTTGCTCCCCAGCTGCGACGGTTTTCGATGAGTTATCAGGTTCTTGCACGTAAATGGCGTCCGCGCTCGTTCCGCGAAATGGTCGGCCAGACTCATGTGCTGAGGGCTCTGATCAATGCCCTCGATAGTCAGCGCCTGCACCATGCCTATCTGTTCACCGGCACCCGCGGGGTGGGCAAGACCACTATCGCGCGGATTATCGCCAAGTGCTTGAATTGCGAAACCGGTATCAGCTCCACACCCTGTGGTGTTTGCTCGGTTTGTAAAGAGATCGACGAGGGGCGCTTTGTCGACCTAATCGAAGTCGATGCCGCCAGCCGTACCAAGGTCGAAGATACCCGCGAGCTGCTCGAAAACGTGCAGTACGCGCCGAGCCGTGGGCGTTTCAAGGTGTACCTCATCGACGAAGTACACATGCTCTCGACCCACAGTTTTAACGCCCTGCTGAAAACCCTTGAGGAGCCGCCGCCGCACGTCAAGTTCCTGCTGGCGACGACTGACCCGCAGAAACTGCCGGCCACCATCCTCTCGCGTTGCCTGCAGTTTTCCCTGAAGAACATGCCGCCGGAGCGGGTGGTTGAGCATCTGACCCATGTGCTTGGCGTCGAGAACGTACCCTTCGAGGAGGATGCGCTCTGGCTGCTGGGCCGCGCGGCTGACGGTTCGATGCGCGACGCCATGAGCCTCACCGACCAGGCCATCGCCTTTGGCGAGGGCAAGGTACTGGCTGCGGATGTGCGCGCCATGCTCGGTACGCTCGATCACGGCCAGGTCTACGGTGTGTTGCAGGCACTGCTTGAAGGCGATGCACGTGGCGTGATCGAAGCGGTGCGCCACCTGGCCGAGCAAGGCCCGGACTGGAACGGCGTGCTGGCGGAAATTCTCAATGTGTTGCACCGCGTAGCCATCGCCCAGGCGCTGCCAGAGGCGGTCGATAATGGCCAGGGAGACCGTGATCGCGTACTGGCATTGGCGCAGGCATTGCCGTCCGAAGATGTGCAGTTTTATTACCAGATGGGCCTGATCGGTCGTCGAGACTTGCCGCTGGCACCGGATCCGCGTAGTGGCTTCGAGATGGTGCTACTGCGGATGCTGGCCTTCCGCCCGGCGGATACGGATGACGCGCCGAGGGTGGCGCTAAAGCCGCTAGGGATTAGCCAGGCCACTGCTGATCCCAGACCCAACCCAGTGGCCGGGGCTGCTATTGCGGCACCGGCTATGGCTGTCACTCCCGCTGCGCTCGCCCCAGCTCCGGTTCCACCGGCAGCGCCCGTTGTTGCACCTGCGCCTGTACTCGAGCCTGTTGCAGTTGCGGCGCCTATTGTCGAGTCACTTGCTGTTGCACCTGCCGCACCGGTCGAATCTAATCCGGTCGAGTCTATAGTTGCTGCGCCGCCAGTCGAGCCGGCCGCCATTGCCGCACAACTCGTCACTCCGGTGCCCGCACCCGTAGCGCCGGCACCGCCGGTGGCGGAGGTAGTTGACCTGCCTTGGAATGAGCCGAGCATTAGCGCTCCTTCGCTGGTGGTCGAGACCGAGCTGGCAGTCGAGCCAGCGGCATCTGGCATAGCTCCCACTCCAGGGGTGGCTGAGTTTTTCGCCATGTCGAATGACAATGACCTTGAGAGCGGCAATGACCTTGAGCGCGACGATGAGCCGCCGCTCCCGGATGAGGATTATTACGAGGTCGATGGCGAGGCGGATGCCTACCTCGATGCTCTGGAGTCGGTCGGTGCTGCAGCGCCAGCCATCGAAGCGGAACCGCAACCTGCGGCGCAGCCGGCCACTGGCCTGGCGGCTGAATGGCTGGACCTGTTTCCGCGTCTGGGCATAACCGGCTTGACCGGTAGCATTGCCGCCAACTGCACGCTGGTCGCCATCGAAGGTGATACCTGGCGCCTGCACCTGGACCCTGCACAAAGCGCGCTGTTCAATACGACCCAGCATCGCCGTTTGAACGATGCGTTGAATCAGTACCATGAGCGTCCGCTAACGCTGGAAATCGAGCTGCGTAAGCCCGAGCAGGAAACCCCGGCGCAGGCTGCCTCGCGTAAGCGCGCAGATCGCCAGCGCTCGGCGGAGGCGTCGATCCATGGCGATCCGCTGGTGCAGCAAATGATTCAGCAGTTCGCCGCGGTGATTCGCGACGGTACGATTGAACCCGTTGAGCCCGGGACTGCGTGAAAAACTGTCTTGAAAATGTAGCGAGCAGGCGCATATGCAAGGCGCCCGGCGCGCAACGACGAGACAGTACGAGCAGTACGGCGAGGAAGTGAGCACCGCGCAACGCAGCAGATGCGCCGCGCAGTAATTTTCAAGGCAACTTTTTGAGGTGATTCCCATGATGAAAGGTGGCATGGCCGGCCTGATGAAGCAGGCGCAGCAGATGCAAGAAAAAATGCAGAAGATGCAGGAAGAGCTGGCGAACGCCGAAGTGACCGGTCAATCCGGTGCTGGTTTGGTGAGCGTAGTGATGACCGGTCGGCATGACGTCAAACGCATCAGCCTGGATGACAGCCTGATGCAGGAAGACAAAGAAGTCCTCGAAGACCTGATCGCTGCTGCGGTGAATGATGCCGTGCGCAAAATCGAGCAGAACAGCCAAGACAAAATGTCTGGCATGACTTCCGGAATGCAACTGCCCCCAGGCTTCAAAATGCCATTCTGATTGGCTGCGTGCCGCCCAGTCGGCGCACAGGATTGTTGCGTCGTGTAGGAGCCAGCTTGCTGGCGAATAGTGTCGCGCGGCTTCAAAGCTTCGCGAGCAAGCTCGCTCCTACAGGTTCGGTGTTTTCGAAATAGTCTTTCCTTCCCTTGGATGTTCCCGGCATGAGCTTCAGCCCGCTGATTCGCCAACTGATCGACTCCCTGCGCATTCTGCCGGGAGTGGGGCAGAAGACTGCGCAACGCATGGCCCTGCAGATGCTCGAACGGGATCGCAGTGGTGCTCTGCGACTTGCGCAGGCGCTGACGCAGGCGATGGAGGGCGTTGGCCATTGCAAGCAATGCCGCACGCTCAGTGAAGATGATGTCTGCCAGTTGTGCCTTGACCCGCGCCGCGATGACAGTTTGCTCTGCGTCGTGGAGGGGCCGATGGATGTGTATGCGGTCGAGCAGACCGGCTATCGCGGGCGCTACTTCGTGCTCAAGGGGCACCTGTCCCCGTTGGATGGCCTCGGTCCGGAGGCCATTGGCGTTCCTGACCTGCTGGCGCGTATCGAACAGGCCGCATTCAGCGAAGTGATCCTCGCCACCAACCCAACGGTTGAAGGTGAAGCGACAGCCCATTACATCGCTCAGTTGCTGGCCAACAAAGGCCTGATCACCTCACGCATCGCCCACGGCATGCCGCTGGGTGGCGAGTTGGAACTGGTCGATGGCGGCACCTTGGCGCATGCCCTGGCCGGGCGTAGACCGATCAACCTCTGATTTGCGCAGGCGGGCATAGAGCGCCTGCCCGGTCAGCCGCTCACCGTTAGCCCGACCCTACAGCGTGCCTAGTGGCCTGTGTGGCTAGTTCCATTAGTCAATTTCGGCGCCTGAAGCCCCGATACTGCGTTGCCGCTCCCCGCCATAGCCCAGCTATGACTCGTCACTGCGCCTTGTCTCAGGACTCCAGGCATCCGAACTTGAGTTAACCAACTAGCCGTACAGGCCACTTGCCTCCGATGGGTAGGCGCTATCGCCCTGTGCGTTGGCCAATGCTTCATCTTGAAAACCAAGCAAGCGCTCGGTATGGTCGGGAAACCCCTATCCGGAGCTTGGCCATGCCCGCTTATCAGGAATACTTCGACGAATCCCATCAACTGGTGCGCGACTCCGTGCGGCGTTTCGTCGAGCGGGAAATCCTGCCGTATATCGCCGACTGGGAGGAGGCCGAGGAATTCCCCCGTGAGCTGTACCTGAAGGCCGGCGCCGCCGGGATTCTCGGGATAGGTTATCCGGAACAGTTTGGTGGCAGCCATGAGGGCGATCTGTTCGCCAAGGTTGCGGCCAGTGAAGAGCTGATGCGTTCCGGCTCCGGAGGCTTGGTGGCTGGGCTTGGCTCCTTGGATATCGGCCTGCCACCGATAGTGAAGTGGGCCAAGCCGGCAATTCGTGAGCGCGTTGTGCCACAGGTGCTTTCTGGCGAGAAGATCATGGCGCTGGCGGTGACTGAGCCGTCTGGTGGCTCGGATGTGGCTAACCTGAAAACCCGCGCGGTGCGCGATGGTGACTTTTATCGGGTGACCGGCAGCAAAACCTTTATCACCAGCGGTGTGCGCGCCGACTACTACACGGTGGCAGTGCGCACCGGCGGCGAGGGGTTTGGCGGCGTCAGCTTGTTGCTGATCGAGAAGGGCACGCCGGGCTTCAGCGTCGGCCGCAAGCTGAAGAAGATGGGCTGGTGGGCGTCGGACACCGCCGAGCTGTTCTTCGATGATTGCAAGGTGCCGGTGGAAAACCTGATTGGCGTGGAAAACTTGGGCTTTGCCGGGATCATGGCCAACTTCCAGGCCGAGCGGCTGTCGTTGGCGATCATGGCCAATATGACCGCCGAACTGGCCCTTGAGGAATCGCTCACCTGGGCGCGGGAGCGCGAGGCGTTCGGAAAACCGATCGGCAAATTTCAGGTGCTCAAACACCGGCTGGCGGAGATGGCGACGCAGTTGGAGGTTTCCCGCGAGTTTACCTACCGCCAGGCGGCGAAAATGGCGGCGGGTAAATCGGTGATCAAGGAAATCTCCATGGCCAAGAACTTCGCCACCGATATCGCCGACCGCATCGTCTACGACGCGGTACAGATCGCCGGGGGCATGGGTTATATGCGCGAAAGCCTGGTGGAGCGGCTGTACCGGGATAACCGGATTCTCTCGATTGGCGGCGGCACGCGGGAAGTGATGAACGAGATCATCAGTAAGCAGATGGGTCTGTGAGTTTCAGGTCTTCTTCACCCGAAGAAGGCCGCTTTCATTTATTGCAGCCCGTGTTTCTTCACCTTGTCGAACAGTGTGGTCTTGGCCATGCCCAGGGCCTGGCTGGCTTGGCTGAGGTTACCGCTGTGGCGTTCCAGGGCGTCACTGAGCAAGCTCCTTTCGAAGGCGTCCACCGCCTCGGAGAAGGACGGACCGCTGCTTTCCGCCGCCAGTCCGCTTTTCTTGAACACCGGCAGGCCCAGGGCAAAGCGTTCCGCGACGTTGCGCAATTCGCGCACGTTGCCCGGCCAGTCGTGGGCCATCAGGCTCGACAGGGTTTGCCGATCCAGTTCCGGCGCGGCGCGGTCGAAGCGCAGCGAGGATTGCTGGAGGAAGTGCTCGAACAGCAGCGGGATGTCCTCTCGGCGTTCGCGTAGCGGCGGCAACTCCAGGGTGACCACGTTGAGGCGGTAGTACAGGTCGCTGCGAAATTGCCCGGTCTTGCCCAGTTCATCGAGATCGGCCTTGGTTGCGGCGATCACCCGGCAGTCCACGGCCACGCTCTGGTTCGAGCCGAGGCGCTCCAGGCTGTGCTCCTGCAGTACCCTTAGTAGTTTGATCTGCAGGTTGATCGGCATGCTCTCGATTTCGTCGAGGAACAGGCTGCCGCCGTTGGCGTGCTCGATCTTGCCGATGCGGCGTTTGCTGGCACCAGTGAAGGCATGCGCCTCGTGGCCGAAAATTTCGCTCTCGAACAGGTTTTCCGGCAGGCCGCCGCAGTTCAGGGCGACGAATTGGTGATCCTTGCGCCGGCTGAAATCGTGCAGGCAGCGGGCGACCAGTTCCTTGCCGGTGCCGGTTTCGCCCTCGATCAACACGTTGGCCGAGGTGTCGGCGATGTTGGCGATCAGCTCGCGCAATTGCTGCATGGCCGGTGAGCGGCCAAGCAGGCGTTCCCCCAGGGCCTGGTGTCCGGCCAACTGGCGGCGCAGCGCCGAGACCTCTCGGGCCAGCCCGCGTTGCTCCAGGGCGCGGCGGGTCACATCCACCAGGCGCTCGGGGGAGAAGGGTTTTTCCATGAAGTCGTAGGCGCCGTCACGCATGGCGCCGACGGCCATGGAGATGTCGCCGTGGCCGGTGATCAGTACCACCGGCAGGCTGCGATCAAGGGCCTTGAGGCGGGCGAGCAGTTCCAGGCCGTCGATGCCGGGTAGGCGAATATCGCTGATGACGATGCCGGCGAAGTTCTCGCCGACCCGCTGCAGGGCTTCCTCGGCGCTGCCGACGCCCTCGCAGGGAATGTCCTCCAAGCTCAGGGCCTGCTGGCAGCCGAGCAGAACATGCGGGTCGTCTTCGACGATCAGGACGGTCAAGTTGTCATTCATCACGGCTGGGCTCGGCAGGAGATTGGTGGAGCAGGGGCAGGTTCAGCTCGAAGGCGGTACCGCCGTTTTCCAGGTGTTGCACGCTGAGGTTGCCGCCGGCAGCGGCGGCGAGGCTGGCCGACAGAGTCAGACCCAGGCCCAGACCTTGTTCGCCCGGTTTGGTGGTGAAGAACGGCTCGAACAGATGCACGCGCACCGAGGGGGGAATGCCGGGGCCGTTGTCGCGGATCTGGAGCCGATAGTGGCCGTCTTGTGCGTGGCCGTCGAGCCAGAGCTGGCGGTCGCTCTGGCCGTGCATGGCGTCGATGGCATTGACGATCAGGTTGACCAGAATCTGTTCCAGGCGCGTCTGGTCGATGGCCAGGCGAGCGTCGCTGTAGGCCCGGTGAATCCGCAGTGGCGTGCGCTCCAGGCGTGGGTGCAGGAGAAACAGCGCCGCGTCCACTGCCTTGCCGAGGCGGGCATCGCCACTGTCGTCGGAGCGCCGGGCGAAGGCGCGCAGGCTGCCGGTGATGCGACCCATGCGGTCGACCAGTTCGTTGATGGTGGCGAGGTTGCTGCTGGCGGTGTCCAGGGCTCCACGTTGCAGGAAACGCACGGTGTTGCCGGAAAGGGTGCGCAGGGCGGCCAGCGGTTGGTTGAGCTCGTGAGCGATGCTGGTGGACATTTGCCCGATCACCGCCAGTTTGCCGGCCTGCACCAAGTCGTCCTGGGTCTTGCGCAGGGTGACTTCGGCCTGCTGGCGTTCGCGGATCTGCGCCTTCAGGCGTTCGTTGCTGGAGCGCAGGTCGGCGGTACGCTCGGCGATCTTGCGTTCCAGTTCGTTGTTCGCCTGCAGCAGGGCCTCACGGGCGGCAAGGCGGGTGGCGATCACTTTGCGCCGTTCGTTCCAGGCGATCAGCAGGAAGGCCAGCAGGGCGCAGGCCACCGCCGCCAGCATGCCGTGGCTGGCGGCTTCACGGCGTACATCTTGTACCGGCGAAAGCAGGGTGAAGTCCCAGGGTGGATCGTTGAGACGACGGGTTTGCGCCAGGTAACTGATCGGCTGCTCTTCGCCAGCGTTTTCGCCGCTGGCGGGTAGGGTCAGCAGTTCGGCATCGGCGGCGAAGCGTTGGCGCGTCAGGGGTTGCAGTTCCTTGAGCGTGGTCCAGTGGTATTGCAGGCTGTCGGCCAGTTTCGCCCTGGTCTCGGCGCTGAGGGGGTGCACGGCCTTAAGTCGGCGGGTTGGGTCACTGGAGAGGATGATGATGCCGTTCTCGTCGCTAACGAAGGCTTCCAGACGCGCCCGTTCCCAGCGTTTCTCCAGGGGGTCGAGGCGGATCTTCACCACCGCCACGCCGATGATTTTGCCCTGGTGACGCAAGCCGTGAGCCAGGTAGTAACCGGGCTCGCCGGTGGTACTGCCGATGCCGTAGAAGCGCCCTGGTTTGCCCTTTATGGCGTCCTGGAAGTAGGCGCGAAAAGCCAGGTCCTCGCCTTGGAAACTGTCGGCGTCGCGCCAGTTACTGGTGGCCAGCACCCGGCCTTTGCGGTCGAGTACGTAGACCGCGCGGCTACCGCTACGGCGATTCAGGCCCTCAAGGTAATCGTTGACCTGATCGCGGCGGTAGTCGGTGGGGTTCAGTAGCAGGCGGCTGACGCTGGACTCCAGCTCGAGCAGGCTGGGCAGATAGGTGTGGGTACTGATCTCGCTTTCGACCGCGCGAGCGTGTAGCTCGAGTTGGCGTTCGCCGCTCTCGGCCAGGGCGCGGATACCGATCTGTACGCTGGTGTAATAGGCGATATACCCGCAGGCGAGCATCAGCAGGATGATCGGTAAGGGCAGGAGCAGGCGGCGGATCAGACGAGGCTTCACGGTCAGCGAGGGCGCCAGCGCGCGAGGGGTGGTGGAAGGCGATTGCATCACAATCATGGCCGGGCGGCCAGCCCGCTGTCGCTCTCCATGTAGACGCTGAGCGATCTTGACTGGAACTTCGGCCGGGTCTGCTTGGCGGTATCGACTATACGGGGCATCGGCGTTATCCGCTCAATTGTGTTTGCATCAGGCTCTGTACGAAAAGTGCTTGCTCTCGGTGATGCTGCGTTAAAAAGTGGCTCGGCCGACCGTTAGGGAGAACGTCCGAAGGACGGCCCGTAGGGCGAGCGAAGCGAGTCATGCTCATTTACAGCCCGTAAACTCCGCGTCCTCGCCACTTTTTGCCTTGCCTGACCTTCGCTCGGCTGACTTTTCGTACAGAGCCTAGGATGGCGGCGAGCCAGGCCCGCCGCCGCGCGCTGTCAGTATTCCCAGAAAATCCGTTGCAGTTCTTTGCTGTCCGCAGTCTTGGTCAGGGCGACCGAGGCGAGGATGCGGGCTTTCTGCGGGTTTAGATCATGGGCGACCACCCAATCGTTCTTGTCGTCAGGCTGTTCGGCGTTACGCAGGACGAAACCGCCCTGATTGACGTGGGAGGAACGGATAATCTGCAAACCGTCCTTGCGCAACCCTTGCAGGGTCGGGGCAACGCGCGAGGCTACCGAGCCGTTGCCGGTGCCGGCGTGGATGATGGCCTTGGCGCCAGCCTGGGCGAAGGCTTTGTAGGTGGTGTCGTCGACGTTGCCGTAGCCGTAGGCGATGTCTACTCGTGGCAGGCTTGCGATCTTCTGAATGTCGAACTCGGAGTTGATCGTATGGCGCTTGGCTGGCAGGCGGAACCAGTAGCTTTTGCCTTCCACCACCATGCCCAACGGGCCCCAGGGGCTCTTGAAGGCTTCGGTCTTGATGTTCACCGACTTACTGACGTCGCGTCCGGAGTGGATCTCATCATTCATGGTCACCAACACTCCCTTGCCGCGGGATTCCTTGTTGCTGGCCACGGCCACGGCGTTGTACAGATTGAGCATGCCGTCGGCGGACATGGCGGTACCTGGGCGCATCGAGCCGACTACCACGATGGGCTTGTCGGTGTGCTCCACCACGTTGAGGAAGTAGGCGGTCTCTTCCAGTGTGTCGGTGCCGTGGGTGATGACGATGCCATCGACGTCGTCGCTCTCGGCCAACTTGGCGACGTGCTTGCCCAGTTGCAGCAGGTTGTCGTTGGTGATGCTTTCCGAGGCGATCTGGAACACTTGTTCGCCGCGCACGTTGGCGAGGTTCTTCAGCTCGGGCACGCCGGCGATAAGCTGTTCGACCGGCACTTTCGCTGCCTGGTAGGTGGCGCTGTTGGCGGCGCTGGCACCAGCACCGGCAATGGTGCCGCCGGTGGCGAGGATCACCACATTGGCGAGCTTTTGCTGCGGCTCGCTCTCTTTGGCCTGCAGCCCTTGCGGGAGTAAGAGCATCAGGGCCAGTACGCCTGGGGTGAATGAATGCAGAACGTCTTTCATGCGTGCTTCTCTTCTGGTGGGTTGTTTTTATTGACTAGAGAATTTGCAGCAATACCCGCCCCTCATTTCCGGAAGGGCGGATCGCGACATCAGTGTTGGAGGACCTTTAGTGCTGGAGGATCTTTGCAAGGAATTGTTGGGCGCGTTCTGAGCGTGCGCTGACGTCGCCGAAGAACTCTTCCTTGTCGCAGTCTTCGACGATCTGCCCTTGATCCATGAAGATGACGCGGTCGGCCACCTTGCGTGCGAAGCCCATCTCGTGGGTCACGCACATCATGGTCATGCCCTCGTTGGCGAGTTGCACCATGACGTCGAGCACCTCGTTGACCATCTCGGGGTCGAGGGCCGAGGTGGGTTCGTCGAACAGCATCACCACCGGGTCCATGGCCAGCGCGCGGGCGATGGCCACGCGCTGCTGCTGACCGCCGGAGAGTTGGCCGGGGTGTTTGTGGGCGTGGGCCAGCAGGCCGACGCGGTCGAGCAGTTTGAGGCCTTTTTCGGTGGCTTCGGCCTTGCTGCGGCCGAGCACCTTGATCTGCGCGATGGTCAGGTTCTCGGTGATCGACAGGTGCGGGAACAGCTCGAAGTGCTGAAACACCATGCCGACGCGCGAGCGCAACTCAGGCAGATCGGTCTTCGGGTTGGCGATGGACGTGCCGTCGACCAGGATGTCGCCTTTCTGGAAGGGTTCCAGTGCGTTGACGCACTTGATCAGGGTGGACTTGCCGGAGCCAGACGGGCCGCAGACCACCACCACTTCGCCTTTCTTGACGTGTGTGGTGCAGCCGGTCAGCACCTGGAAGTCCCCGTACCACTTGTTGACGCTATTGATTGAAATCATACGGCTAACCTTCTGTGCAGATGCTTTACCAGCAGCGAGGCGGCGAAGCTGATCGTGAAATACACCAGACCGGCGAAGATGAGGAATTCGTGGGGTTGGCCCACGATGTCGCCGCGCGAGCGCGAGGCGTTGAGGAAGTCCATCAGGCCGACGGTGTAAACCAGGGAGGTGTCTTGGAACAGGATGATGCTCTGCTGCAGCAACAGCGGGGTCATCTTGCGGAAGGCCTGGGGCAGGATGATCAGGCGCATCATCTGTCCGTAGTTCATCCCTAGTGCCTGGGCGGCGCCCATCTGGCCTTTGGGAATGGCCTGGATGCCGGCGCGGACGATCTCGCAGAAGTACGCCGCCTCGAACATCATGAAGGCCACCAGGCAGGAGCTGAACGCCCCGATCGGGGTGTCCTCGCCAGTAATCCAGCGCAGCACGAAGGGCACCGCGAAGTAGAACCAGGTGATCACCAGCAGCAGCGGGATCGAGCGGAAGTAGTTGACGTAGGCACCGGCCAGATTGGACAGCAGCTTGCTGGGCGATAACCGCAGCAGCGCCAGCAGGGTGCCAAGCACCACGCCGCCGATCACGCCGAGCACCATCAGCTGCAGGGTCATCAACATGCCTTCCCACAGGCCCGGCAGGGCGGGGACTATCGCGCTGAAATCCATCATTTACCTCCCACGGAGATCAAGCCCGGCACGGCGACTTTCTTCTCGATCACGCGCATGAACAGCATCAGGCCCATGTTCAGCGTGAAGTAGATGAGCGTGGCCAGAGTGAAGGCTTCAAACAGGTTGGCGGAGAACTCGGCGGTCTGTTTGGTTTGAGCCAGCAGCTCCATCAAGCCGATCAAGGACGCCACCGAGGAGTTCTTGAAGATATTGAGAAACTCGGAGGTAAGCGGCGGAATGATGATGCGGAAGGCCTGCGGCAACAGCACATAGCCGTAGATCTGCGGCAGCTTGAAGCCCATGGCGCGGGCTGCGGAGGCCTGGCCTTTGGGCAGCGCCTGGATGCCAGTGCGGACCTGTTCGCATACCCGTGCGGCGGTGAACAGGCCGAGGCATACCACCACGCTCAGGTAGGCTGAAGTCGCTGGGTTAAGGTCTTGCTTGAACCACATCTCCAACGGTTCGGGCAGCAGGTCCGGTACCAGGAAGTACCAGAGAAACAGCTGCACCAGCAGCGGCACATTGCGGAATATTTCCACGTACGTGGTGGCGATGCCGGAGACCCAGCGGTTCGGCACGGTGCGCATTACGCCGAGCAGCGAGCCCAGCAGCAGGGCGATGATCCAGCCCACCAAGGCGACGGCGATGGTCCAGCCCAGGCCGGTGACGAACCAGTCCAGGTAGATTTCGCTGCCGATGCCGGTGGACTTGAAGAACACGCCCCAGTCCCAGTTGTAATTCATGCGGGTTTCCCCTCGGGTCGAACGCTAGTGGTCTGTGTGGCTGACTGGTCTAGAACCAGAGGTGGAGTCCGGGGCAGGCAACACGTGAGCGTGCCCGCATCCGCGGGTGGCGGACGGCCCCTTATCCATTCAGTTGGAGAGCGGGAGCGGTCGAGTGCCTCTCCCTATTCCCCGCGCCTTCTCTCCTTGTGGGAGAGAGGGCGCATCACCGTTAGAGCCTGTTCAGGATCTAGCCGAGCGACGCTCAGATAGATATCGAGCAGGTTCTCAGATCTGTTCTGCAGACTTGTCGGTGGGGTTGGCGATCAGCTTCTTCAGCTCAACGCTCATGGGGAAATTGAGGTTCAGGCTCTTCGGTGGAACCGGCTGGAGGAACCACTTGTTGTAGATGTCGTTGACTTCGCCGGACTTGAAGGTCGCGCTGATGGCATTGTCGACCACCTGCTTGAAGCCTTGGTCGCCCTTGCGCAGCATGCAGCCGTAAATCTCGAAGGATTGCGGCTCGCCGACCACGACCCACTCGTCCGGCTTCTTGGCCTTGGCCATTTCGCCGTAGAGCAGGGCGTCGTCCATCATGAAGGCCACGGCGCGGCCCGATTCGAGCATCAGGAAGGATTCGCCATGGTCCTTGGCCGAGATGATGTTCATGCCCATCTGCTTCTCGGCGTTCATCGTCTTGATCAGGCGCTCGGAGGTGGTGCCGGCGGTGGTCACCACGTTCTTGCCCTTGAGGTCGGCGAAGTCGTTGACGCCGGAAGTCTTCTTGGTCAGCAAGCGGGTGCCAACTTCGAAGATGCCGACCGAGAAGTCGACCTGCTGCTGACGTTCGAGGTTGTTGGTGGTGGAGCCGCACTCCAGGTCGACGGTGCCGTTCTGCACCAGCGGAATGCGGGTCTGCGAGGTGACCAGGTTGTAGCGCACTTTCAGTTCTGGCAGGCCGAGCTCTTGCTTGATCGCCTCGACGACTTTCAGTTGCAGGTCATGGGAGTAGCCAACCGGCTGACGGGGATCGTTACCCAGGTAGGAGAAGGGGATGGAAGCATCGCGGTGACCGAGGGTGATGGTGCCGGAGTCCTTGATCTTCTTCAGCGTGCCGGTGAGTTCACTGGCTAGGGTTGGGCTGGACAGCAGAGCGGCAGCGATGGCTGCGCCCAAAAGGTGGGGAACGATGCGCATGAGTCTTTTCCTCGGCTTGTTGTTGTTTTGGGATTACGACAGGGCCGCTGAACTGCTTCAGATGCCGCTGCGCATTCCTCCCATGCCTAGGAGCAGGATGTATGCCAGTCTTTTTGGGTTTTATTTAATTTTTTAAGGCTTTGAATTTAAAGGAATATTTTTATTGTTTGCGCGCGAGTGAAAGGAGTTGTGTCCGGTCTTCCGAATAGGCGGATAGGGCGTGTTCGGTTTTCCGAATGAATGGGGGCGGGGTTTCAAGCGAGCTGGTCATTCCCGCGAAGGCGGCAATCCAACAAGAAGGCAGGAATCCAATCAACAGGTCGATCGCCTATTCGTAGGAGCGAGCTTGTGACCCACATGGATGTGGGGAATGCGGCAAGCCGTAGGGAACGGCTGCCGCCTCGCGAATGGCGGCAACTCAGAAGCATCGCGGGCATGGCCCGCTCCTACAAGGTTGCGGCTTTTGGGGATTCCGGCGGTTACTCCGGCATTTCCTGACTCGCGGCTGAGCGTTTCGGCTTGGGCGCAAAGCGTGCCGCCAGGCGCATGGAGCCAACTACCAGACGCTGGTAGAGGGTCGGCATCAGGCGTTGCATGGCATCCAGTGCCCAGGCGTCGGCGCCGATCAGGATGCGCCGGTTGTTGCGCAGCACGCCGCGCATGATTACTTGGGCGGCCTGGTCCGGGGTGGTGCGCAGCAGCTGGTCGTTGAACTGCTGGCGCGCCTGGTCGGCGCCTTGCCCGGTGACCTTGCTCAGGCTGTCGTTCATCCGTGCGGTCTTGGCGATGTTGGTCTTGATCCCGCCTGGGTGCACGCAGCTGGCCGACACGCCGTGGCCGGCCATGTCCAGTTCCTGACGGAGTGACTCGGTGAAGCCGCGCACGGCGAACTTGGTGGCGTTGTAGGCGCTCATGCCTGGCTGGGAAAACAGCCCGAACACGCTGGAGACGTTGACGATATGGCCTTCGCCCGATGCCTTCAGGTGCGGCAGGAAAGCCTTGGTGCCGTGCACCACGCCCCAGAAGTTGATGTTCATGATCCATTCGTAGTCAGCGTAATCGTTGCCTTCTACGGTGCCGCCCTGGGCCACGCCGGCGTTGTTGACGATCAGGTTGACCCGGCCATGATCCAGCACCACTTGGTCGGCCCAGGCGTGTACGGCTTCCCGGTCGGCCACGTTGACCGTGCTCTCCGTCACCTGCACGCCCAACTTGCGTGCTTGCTCCGCGGTTTCTGCCAGGCCTTCGCTGTTTACGTCGGCAAGCGCCAGATGACAGCCCTGGCGCGCCAGACCATAGGCCAGAGCTCGGCCGATACCTGAGCCGGCGCCAGTGATGGCGGCTACTTTATTCTCGAAGGATTTCATGCAGTCACCTCTTCAATCTGACGGGCTGCGGCCGGCATGAAGCCTTGGGCCGGGTGAGCGGGTTGGACGCGGTTGAAATGATAGGCCGCCGGGTCGAAATTGCGCGTGAGCAGGCGGAAACGCCAGGTGAAGCCGGGCCAGACGGTGCAGTTGCGCCCGCTGACCGGGTGCAGATACCAACTCTTGCAGCCGCCGGCGTTCCACACGGTATTGCCAAGCTTGCCTTGAATCTTGGCGTTGAAGCTGTCTTGAACCTCGCGTTTGACTTCCAGGCTCTGCAGCTTGCGTTCGCTCAGTAGGTTGAGGGCGCCGAGCACGTACTGAATCTGCGACTCGATCATATAAACCATCGAGTTGTGCCCCAGCCCGGTGTTCGGCCCCATCAGGAAGAACAGGTTGGGGAAGCCCACCGTCATGGTGCCCTTGTAGGCTTCCGGGCCTTCTGGCCAGGTGTCGATCAGGTCGACACCGTTACGGCCGAAGATCACTCCGCGCGGCATAGGGTCGCTCGGGGTAAAGCCGGTGCCGAAGATGATCGCGTCGATCTGCCGCTCCTGGCCGTCGGCGGTGAGGATGCTGTTGGCGCGGATTTCCTGGATGCCGTCGGTGATTACATCGACATTCGGCCGCGTCAGGGCCGGGAAGTAGTCGTTGGAGATCAGCACGCGCTTGCAGCCCATGGTGTAGTCCGGAGTGACTTTGGCGCGCAGCACGGGATCCTTGATCTGCTTGTTGATAAACGCCTTACCGGCCCATTGCGCCAGTTTCATGATTTTCGGCAGCAGCGTGAAGCCAATCACCCGGCTTTCCAGGATCGTGTAGATCAAGCCGCGCCAGAGCTTCTGCGCCAGCGGGAAATGCTTGAAGCGTTCACGCTCGGCCTCGCGAATGGCGCGGTCTGGTTTCGGCATGATCCACGGCGCGGTGCGTTGGTAGAGGTCAAGCTGGCCGACCTGTTTCTGAATCTGCGGGACGAACTGGATAGCCGAAGCGCCAGTGCCGATCACCGCAACGCGTTTGCCTTTGAGGTCATAGTCGTGATCCCACTGCTGCGAGTGGAACAGCTTGCCGGTAAAACTCTCCAGGCCATTCAACTGAGGGATCGAAGGGGTCGACAGGGCGCCCATACCGGACACGACAAACTGGGCGGTGTAGTGGTTGCCGGCAGCATCATGGATGTTCCACAGCTCCAACTCGTCATCCCAGCGCATGCCCGCCACTTCGGTCTGCAGCAGGGTGTTGTTCTGCAGTCGGTATTTTGCCCAGCAGCCTTCCAGATAGCTTTTGATCTCTGGCTGGCGGGCGAACATGCGAGTCCACTCGGGATTCTGCTCGAAGGAAAATGAATACAAGTGCGATTGCACATCGCAGCCACAGCCAGGGTAGTTGTTGACGCGCCAAGTGCCGCCGACGCCGCCTTCCTTCTCGAACAGCAGGAAGTCATTTTCGCCTTGTTGCTTCAGTCGAATCGCCATACCCAGGCCTGAGAAGCCGGTGCCAATGATGGCGATCTTGGTGTGTCTGGCAGTGATAGGTGGGACGGCAGGTTGTGCGCTCATGACCAAGCTCCTGTTATGATTGTTTTCGGTGTATACACTTGTCTACATGGAGTGTATGTATACACCCGTATACCGAAGGGTCAAGCCCATCTTCCGTAGGGCCAATTTCCGTAGGGTGAGCTGAGCACAATGAAAGTAACGGTAAAGGTGAGCCCACCTAAAGTAGTCGAGGCGCAGGGCAAGCGCCTGTTGATGGATGCCGCGCTGCGCCTGGCTGCCGAGTCACGCAGCCTAAGTAATTTAGGCCTGCGCGAGCTGGCGCGCGAAGCGGGGTTGAATCCGAATACCTTTTATAGGCACTTCAAAACAGTCGATGACCTTGGCTTGGCGATGATTGGCGAAATGGCCGCGCAGATCCGCCAGCCGCTACGCGATTTACGCCGGCAGGCAGCGCAGCGGGCCGCTGACTCGGTTCGCGAAGCGGCGGCCAACGCTCTGCCGCTGGGTATCGACCTGGGCCGTGGGCGGCGCGTCTGCTGCGAGACGGTCGAACTGTTTTTCGCCTTCGTCGCCGAGAATCCGCAAGCCTTTATCATCGGCATGCGCGAGTTGCACGGCGCTTCGCCAGTGCTGCGTGAGGCATTGCGTCGGGTGATGGATGATTTTGCCGATGATATGGCGGATGACATCAGCGAGTTGCAGTTGCTGCCGAGCCTGGATAAGCCAGCGATTCGCCAGGTTTCCTCGCTGATCAGCCGCCAGCTATTCCAGCAATCATTGGACTACATAGAGCAACCGGAGATGCGTGCGGCCATCTGTGCCCAGGCGCAGGCGCAGATATTGATGATGTTCGCAGGCGCGACCTTGCTGCAAAGCCTGGGCGTATTGAATTTGAGCGGCCAAGCGCATGGTTGAAATTCAACCATGCGCTTGGCTCTATGATGTTTAACCGCTAAAGCCGAGGCGTTCTTTCCAGCGTTTTTCCAGCGCCTTGGTGTCGTGGTCGAAGGGGTGGAAGCCTGGGCGGTAGTAGTCCAGGTAAGGCAGGATCAGCTTGGTGAGGAAGCCATCGCGCGGACTGAACAGGGCGCGCAGGCCATTCCTCCAGCTAGCCCAGTTGAACAGCTGGCGATCCTTACGCAGCAGGTGCAGCTGGAACCAGCCGATCACGCCGAAGAAGATCACGGTGGAGATGGCCATCATGGCGACACGGGTGAAATAGCCGCCGCCTATCGCCTGGTAGGCGTCATAACACACAGCCTTGTGCTCATTTTCCTCGATGGCATGCCACATCCACAGCTGGTACATCTTCGGGTCGTCGATCTGTGTGGTCAGGTCTTCACGCAGCAGCAGTTGCTGGGCCATGGTGGCGGTGAAGTGTTCCAGCGCGCAGGTGGCGGCCAGACGCTGCTTCTTGGTAGTGATCTTGGTCACCCACTCCAGCAGAACCTTGATCCGCAGCTCTAGGCGCTCCAGGTCGATGTCGTGCTTGGCAGCGTACTCGTTGTAGGTCGCGTGCTCCTTGGAGTGCATGGCTTCCTGGCCGATGAAGGCGCTGATGTCTTTCTTCAGCTGCGGCTCGGTAATTTTCTCGCGCACCGCGCGCACGCTGTTGACGAAGAACATCTCGCCGTAGGGAAACAGTGAAGACAGGTTGTTCATGAAATGGCTCATGAACGGGTCACCACTCCACCAGTATTTTTCGGTCTGGGCGAAGCTGAAATCCATCCGGCGCACGGGAAAACTGGCGCTGGGCAGGTGGGTTCTGGCAGTCATGGGCGGGCTCCTCGGCTCTCGGGTCGACGCGCTGGCGACCCTTGTTGTTGTACGGCTCGCGATGACACTGATGATTGTGTCATTGATCACTGTCAATGATTAGGCGAAGCCGTGGGCAAGGCCACCCATCCAAAGTGCAGCGGCCTGACGGGATTGCTCCGGTCAGGTCGCGGGAAGGTAACAACTGTAGGGATGTGGATCAGCGATCGCTGAGCGCAAAGGTCGTCAGGCAGAAAGTTGGGATGCCAATGTCTTGCAATCGTTGCGAGCCACCGAGCTCCGGCAGGTCAATGATCGCGGCAGCCTCGAAGATACTCGCACCCATGCGGCGAACCAGGCTGGCTGCGGCCAATAGGGTGCCGCCGGTGGCAATCAGGTCGTCGAACATCAATATCGAGTCGCCTTCACACAGGCTGTCGGCATGCACTTCGAGGAAAGCTTCGCCGTACTCAGTCTGGTAGCCCTCGGCCAGCACGTCGGCCGGTAGCTTGCCTTGCTTGCGAAACAGAATCAGCGGCTTGTTCAGGGCGTAGGCGATGATCGAACCGATCAGAAAGCCACGTGCGTCCATGGCACCGACATGGGTGAACTCGGTCTCGACATAACGCTGGATAAAGCTGTCCGCGACCATTCGTAGAGCACGAGGGGACTGGAACAACGGCGTGATGTCACGGAAGATCACTCCGGGTTTGGGAAAGTCAGGCACGGGGCGGATCAGGGATTTGATACTGAATTCGTCGAAGATCATCGTCGCAGAGTCCTACGGCTAGCGGGCGTGCGGAAATTCTAGCAAGCCTAGCGTTATCAGGCTTGCCGGTCCGGCAGCAGGGCCTGTTAGTTGCCGCCGGCCAGAGCACACAGCTCGATTGGGTCGAGGATGTGGATTTCCTTGCCTTCGGCGGCGATCAGGCCGTTCTGCTGGAAGCGGCTGAAAACCCGTGACACGGTCTCCACCGCCAAACCCAGGTAGTTACCGATTTCGCTGCGTGACATGGCTAAACGGAACTGATTGGCCGAGAAGCCACGTGCGCGGAAACGGGCGGAGAGGTTGACTAGGAAGGTTGCGATGCGCTCGTCAGCGGTCTTTTTCGAGAGCAGTAGCATCATCTGTTGATCGTCGCGGATTTCCCGGCTCATGACCCGCATCAACTGGCGGCGCAGCTGCGGCAGCTGTACGGACAGCTCGTCGAGTTTCTCGAAGGGAATTTCACATACCGAGGTGGTTTCCAGCGCTTGCGCGGACATGGGGTAAACCTCGCTGTCCATGCCGGCCATGCCGACCAGCTCGCTGGGTAAGTGGAAACCGGTGATTTGCTCATCGCCTGCATCCGAGACGCTGAAGGTGCGCAGGGCGCCTGAGCGTATGGCGAAGACCGAGTTGAAGGCATCGCCCTGGCGGAACAGGAAGTCGCCTTTGTTCAGTGGGCGGCTGCGTTTAACGATGTCATCCAAAGCATCCATATCTTCCAGGTCCATGGACAACGGCAGGCACAGGCCGGCCAGGCTGCAATCCTTGCAATGTACTTGGGGCAGGCTGCGAGCCCTGATGTTCTCGGCCATCGAGAAAAATCCTTATGCGAAAGCACACATGATCTGTAAGGGTAACAGCTAGATTGGCTGGTGCCCGACCATTTGCTCAAGTTTCCCCTGCCTATAACCGAGAAAATCTATCGATATGCAAGGAGCACGCACAGGTTGCGGGTAGCGTTCTTCAAGGCTGACTGAGCGTCTGCTGGGAGAGTGCAGCTTAAACCTGCAAAAGAGCCGGGGCAAAGTGTCGATCTGGAAACGGCGCAGCTGTCGTTGGCCAGTGTCTGAGTGCGATCAAATCACCCGCGAGAAGTGCTGGCTGTTCTGCTCTGCCAGGTAGTGGTCGAACAGCATGCACACCGAGCGTACTAGCAGGCGACCGGTGGGGCGGATGTGGATGGCGCTGTCGGTTAGATCGAGCAAGCCGTCTGTGGCCATTTGCTGGAGTTGCGGCCAGACCGCGCTGAAGTAAGCGCGAAAGTCGAGGTTGAACTGGCTTTCGATCACGGCGAACTCCAGTTTGAACTGGCAGATCAGGTGCTGTATCACGGTGCGGCGGATCCGATCATCCGTGCTGCAATGCAGGCCACGCTGGGTGGCCAACTGGCCTATTTCCAGGTTGTTCTGGTACTGCGTCAGGTCGCTGCTGTTCTGGCTGTACAACTCGCCAATCTGACTGATCGCCGAAACCCCAAGCCCCAGCAGGTCGCAATGGCCATGCGTGGTATAGCCCTGGAAATTGCGCTGCAGGCGGCCATCTTCCTGGGCGCAGGTCAGCTCATCGTCAGCCAGGGCGAAATGATCCATGCCGATATAGCGGTAACCGGCGCCGGTCAGTTGCTCGATGGTTTGTTGCAGCATCGCCAGCTTGTCAGCGGCTGTCGGTAGTTCGCTGTTGTTGATGCGCCGTTGCGGTAGAAAGCGCTGCGGCAGGTGGGCGTAGTTGAACACCGAGAGCCGATCTGGCTGCAGAGAGATCACCTCTGCGACGGTACGGTCGAAGCTCGCCGGGGTCTGTTTGGGTAGGCCATAGATCAGGTCGATATTCACTGAGCGGAACTGCAAGGTGCGCGCGGCTTCGATGATGGTGCGGGTTTGCTCCAGGCTTTGCAGGCGGTTGATGGCGCGTTGCACTGCAGGATCAAAGTCCTGTACGCCCACACTGACGCGGTTAAAACCAAGCTCGCGCAGAAGACCCATGCTTGACCAGTCGGCCTCGCGCGGGTCGAGCTCGATACCGTAATCGCCGGAATCGTCGTCCAGCAGGCTGAAATTCTGGCGCAGCGCGGCCATCAGGCGGCGTAATTGGTCGTGATTCAGAAAAGTGGGGGTGCCACCGCCCAAATGCAGTTGTTCGATGCGCTGGCGGCGATCCAGATGAGGGCCAAGGATGGCGATCTCATGGGTTAGCCGATCCAGATAAAGCTCGCTACGGCTGCGATCCTTGGTGATGACTTTGTTGCAGGCGCAGTAGTAGCAAATGTTGGCGCAGAACGGGATGTGCAGGTACAGCGATAACGGGCGCAGGGTTCGACGACTGTCGTTCAGGGCGTTAAATAGCTCGAACGGGCCGACGCCAGAATGAAACTGCAGGGCCGTAGGGTAGGAGGTGTAGCGCGGACCGGTCTGGTCGTAGCGGTGGATCAGGTCGGTGTTCCAACTGATGGTATCGAGCATGCGAGCGATCCCCGGTTTTAAGGCTGTGCCGGGGAGTCTAAAGAGCGGGCGAAAAGGCCATCTTGACCTGTATCAAGTGGCTCAGTGCTTGTGCTGCCCGGCTTGCGCGCTGCCGTGGCTGGAGCCATGCCCCATCAACCAGGCCTGATGTGGGCCGGGTAGCGTCCACAGCCCAAAGAGGATCACCAACAGGCCGCCGGCCATGCGCACCCTGCGTTTGCGTAGCACCGCAGTCAGCCGCTCGGCGGCCATGCCGGTGGCTAGCAGTACCGGCCAGGTGCCAAGACCGAACGTCAGCATCAGTAACGCACTGTCGAGCGCGTCGCCTTGGCTGGCGGCCCACAGCAGGGTGCTGTAGACCAAGCCACAGGGCAGCCAGCCCCAGAGGGCGCCGAGCAGCAGTGCGCGGGGCAGGCTGGAAACCGGCATCAAGCGGCTGGCGAACGGTTGGATATAACGCCAGAGTCCGCGGCCAAGGGCTTCGATGCGGGTCAGGCCGCTCCACCAGCCGGCCAGATAGAGCCCCATGGCGATCAGCAGCAAGGCCGCCACCACGCGCAGCGCCAGCGCCGCCGGGCTGCTGGCGATGGCCCAGCCGGCGAGGCCGATCAACAGGCCGGCGCTGGCATAGCTGAGAATTCGGCCGAGATTGTAGGCGAGCAATAGATGGAAGCGCCGGCTGCGTTGCTCGGTTGGTATGGCCATGGTCAGTGCACCCATCAACCCGCCACACATTCCCAGGCAATGGCCGCCGCCGAGCAGGCCGAGAATCAGGGCGGAAACCAGCAGCGGGGCGAGTTCAAACACGCGGCGGCTCTCGGTCCGTGGGCTTGTTGACTGAGGTTGTGTTGCTGCTGGCTTCGTCGATGCCGGCCTGATGCTGCGGGTCTTCGTCATCGAACAGGATGCTGTGGGCCGGGCCATCCAGGTCGTCGTACTGACCGCTGTCGACCGCCCAAAAGAAGATATAGATGGCGATGGCGACGATCAGTAGGGCTACTGGAATCATCACGTAAAGCGCGGGCATACAGCCTCCAGGCGAGCGGGAAACTCCACGTTCTGCTTAGGCAGGAGCGTGGCGGGGGGTAGTCGCGTGGCCACTGTTGGGCGCAGCCTTTATCTCTGGCAGACGAGTCAGGCGCAAGGCATTGAGCACCACAGTCAGCGAACTGAGCGACATGCCGACAGCGGCCCAGGCGGGAGTGATCCAGCCGAGGGCGGCGAACGGCAACATCAGGCCATTGTACAGCCCCGCCCAGAGAAGGTTCTCGATGATTACGCGGCGGGTGCGCCGGGCCAGACCGAAGGCCTGGACCAGCGCCTCCAGGCGATTGGACAGTAGTACCGCGTCGGCACTGGTTTTCGCCAGATCGGTGGCCGAACCCATGGCCACGCTGATATCGGCGGCGGCCAGCACCGGCACATCGTTGACCCCGTCACCGAGCATCAGCACTTTGCGTCCTTGCTGGTGCAACTGCTGGAGGAGTGCCAGCTTGTCATCGGGTCGCAAGCCACCACGGGCTTGGTCGATACCCAACTCGGCGGCGACGCTGGCGACCATCGGTGAACTGTCGCCGGACAGCAGCAAAGTCTGCCAACCGCGGGCCTTACAGGCGGCGAGCAGAGCAGGCGCGTCGGCCCGCAGGCGATCATCCAGGATGAACCAGGCCAGTGGGCCATGGCTGTCGCCGAGCAGCAGCCATTGGCCGGGCTCCTCAGGCATGCCTGGCACTGGGCAGCCACTCAGTGCGCAGACGAAAAGCGGTTGGCCGATGCGCAGGCGACGACCTGCAACCAGCCCTTCGAGGCCGAGGCCAGGGTTACTGGTGACTTCTTCTGCGGCTTGAGGGGCTCGACCAAAAGCCCGTGCGATGGGGTGTTCCGAGCGATTTTCCAGTGCCGCGGCCAGGGCCAGGCAGCTATCGGCGTTCTCGGCGGCCAGCGGGCGGATATCCCGTAGCGTCAAGCGACCTTCGGTCAGGGTGCCGGTTTTGTCGAAAATGACCGTATCGATCTGGTTCAGTCCTTCCAGGACATGCCCGCGGGTCAGCAGCAACCCGAGCTTGTGTAAGGTGCCGGTGGCTGCCGTGAGTGCCGTGGGCGTCGCCAGGGACAGCGCGCATGGGCAGGTGGCGACCAGCATGGCTAGCACGATCCAGAACGCGCGGGCCGGATCCAGTTGCCACCAGAGCAGGCCGATAACGATGGCGAGCAGCAGGGTGGCGAGCAAGAACCATTGCGCGGCGCGGTCGGCCAGCTCGGCAAGACGTGGCTTATCGGCTTGCGCGCGTTCGAGCAGACGAACGATGGCCGAGAGGCGGGTGTCGTGCCCCAGCGCCTGGACTTCGACGGTCAGCGGGCCTTCGACGTTGAGCGTGCCGGCGGTGACCGCATCGCCTTCAAGGCGCGGTTGCGGCAGGTATTCGCCAGTCAGCAGCGATTCATCGACGTTCGATTGACCTTGCAGGATGCGTCCATCGGCCGGCAGTACCGAGCCGGGTTGCACCAACACACGATCGCCGAGTTGCAACTCGCTGAGCAGGATGCGTTCACTCTGGCCCTGGGCATCCAGGCGTAAACAAGAGGTCGGTAGCAGGTTGACCAACTGCGCGGTCGCTGCGGCGGTGCGCTCACGGGCGCGGCGCTCCAGGTAGCGGCCGGAGAGGAGGAACAAGGCGAACATGCCAACCGCATCGAAATACAGTTCACCCTGGCCGCTGATCGCCGTCCAGATCCCGGCGAGATAGGCGCCGCCAATCGCCAGCGAGACCGAAACGTCCATGGTCAGATGACGGGTGCGCAAATCGCGCAGAGCGCCGCGAAAGAACGGTGCGCAGCTGTAGAACACGATTGGGGTGGTCAGAAACATCGCCACCCAGCGCAGAATCTGGTGCAGTTCCGGGCTCAGGTCGATATTGAACTCCGGCCAAGTGGCCATGGTTGCCATCATCGCCTGGAACCACAGCAGCCCGGCGACCCCCAGTTGGCGCAGGGCGAGACGATTTTCCGCAGCCAATTGCTCGGCCGCGCGATCCGCCTGGTAAGGGTGGGCGGCATAGCCAATGGTGCGCAGTTCGCTGAGCAGCTGGCTGAGGGGGAGTTGACTGTCCACCCAGCGCACCTGCAATCGGTGATTGGATAGGTTCAGGCGGGCTTCGGCAACCCCGGGCAAATGGCGCAGATGATGCTCGATCAGCCAGCCACAGGCGGCGCAACTGATACCTTCCATCAACAACGTGGCTTCGGCCACCTCACCGTCGTGACGCACGAACGGCTGTTGCACATCGGCACGGTCGTAAAGCGCCAGTTCATCGCTGAGTTGCTGGGGCAGAGCTTGTGGATTGGCTGAGGTTTCGCTGCGGTGGCTGTAATAACTTTCCAGGCCGCCGGTGACTATCGCTTCGGCCACCGCCTGGCAGCCGGGACAGCAGAACTCTCGAGGTTCGCGGAGCACGACCGCGCAAAAGCGGCTGCCGGCGGGAACTGGCAAGCCACAGTGGAAGCAGGGCAAGGGCGCGCTCATGGAGAAGCCTTCAGCGCTCGAGCTTGAGCGGGCGGAATGTTACCGACTGGCTCATGGGCGCGGGTCTTCTGCTCCCGGGATGGGCTCATCACCGAGTAGCATTTCACCGCCGGGGCTGACAACTTCTTCCTCGAACAGGCGCCAAGTCTGCCCGCCTTGCTGGCCGAGCAGCTCGATGAAGCGGCGACCGCTGATGGCTTCAGGTAGCTGGCCGATGTAGCGGTCTTCTTCCGTGGTGCTGCGCGTCAGTGCGATGTGCCGGTCTTTTCCCGCTTGGGTCGGGGAGATCAGGTTGAGTTCGAGCTTGTCCGGGCGGCTGTTGCCGGACAGGCGCAGGCTGACTTCGCCGGTCAATTCGTCGAGGTGGGCTTTGGCCTGTAGTTTCAGATCATTGGCCAGGCGTTCGCGATCCAGCGAGCGGCTGATGCCTTTACCAGCTTCGTAATAATTGTCGGTGACCAGCGTGTCTTCGGTGTCCGCAGCAATCATCACCATATTGATGGTGAGGAACACCGAGGTAGCCAGCATGCCGATGATGATCCAGGGCCAGATGTGTTTGTACCAAGGACTAGCAGGTGTAGCAGGCATCTTGTCGCTCTCTTAACGAATGTGCGGGCCGATGAAGCGGCTCTTGGCTTCAACGTGCGTGTCGGGCTCGTCGGCATCATCGAGGGTGAAGATCACCTCGTTGGCGCTCGACGGCAACTTCTCTGGCGCGATGGACAGTTCTACCGGCAGGGTCATGATCTCGCCGGCGGCGACCTTGAGCTCGCGCTGGCCTGCCAGTTGCAAGTCGTCCAGACCCTTGGCACTGAGCAGGTAGGTGTGCTCACGCTGATCCTTGTTCATGATTTTCAGGCTGTAGACGTTCTCGATCCGGCCTTCCGCATTTTCGCGGTAGAGCACGCGATCCTTGCTGACGTCGAAACCAACCAGCGGACGCATGACGAAGGCCGTGGCGAGCAGGCCGATCATGGCGAGCAGGGCGATGGCGTAGCCGATCAGGCGTGGCCGTACCAGGTGAGTCTTCTGGCCAGCGAGGTTGTGCTCGGTGGTGTAGCTGATCAGCCCGCGCGGGTAGTCCATCTTGTCCATGATCGAGTCGCAGGCGTCGATGCAGGCGGCGCAGCCGATACACTCGATCTGCAGGCCGTCGCGGATGTCGATGCCGGTCGGGCAGACCTGCACGCACATGGTGCAGTCGATGCAGTCGCCGAGGCCTTCGGCCTTGTAGTCGATGCCTTTCTTGCGCGGACCGCGGTGTTCGCCTTTGCACGGGTCGTAGGAGACGATCAGGGTGTCCTTGTCGAACATCACGCTCTGGAAGCGCGCATAGGGGCACATGTAGATGCACACCTGCTCGCGCAAGTAGCCGGCGTTGCCGTAGGTGGCGAGGGTGAAGAAGCCGGCCCAGAAGTACGACCAGCCATCGGCCTGGCCGATAAAGAAGTCGAGGGTCAGCTCGCGAATGGGCGAGAAGTAGCCGACGAAGGTCAGCCCGGTGACGAAGCCGATCATCAGCCAGAGGCTGTGTTTGGCCAGCTTGCGCAGGAATTTGTTGGCGCTCATGGGCGCTTTGTCGAGCTTGATGCGCTGATTACGGTCGCCTTCGGTGACCTTTTCACACCACATGAAAATCCACGTCCAGACGCTCTGCGGGCAGGTATAGCCGCACCAGACGCGGCCGGCGAACACGGTAATGAAGAACAGGCCAAAGGCGCTGATGATCAATAGCCCAGAGAGCAGGATAAAGTCCTGCGGCCAGAAGGTAGCGCCGAAGATGTAGAACTTGCGCTCCGGCAGGTTCCACCAGACCGCCTGATGACCCGCCCAGTTGAGCCAGACGGTGCCGAAGTACAGCAGCAGCAGGGCAGCGCCACCGAACCTGCGCAGATTGCGGAAGAAACCGGTGAAGGCGCGGGTGTAGATCTTTTCGCGTGAAGCGTAGAGGTCGACACTGTTATCCGCCGGCTTGGCCTGGGGGGTAATGTCTCGAACGGGGATCTGCTTGCTCATCAGTGCATACCACGGCTGTGGAAGAGAGCCTCGGCCAGTACATGCCGACAGAGGTCAAAGCGACTTGCGTGCTCTGAATTATACGCTGGGAGTGCGGCGTTAACGCTGCGACTTGAAGTCACGTGGAGGTAGCGGGGCGCTATCCTGGAGCTGCTTCAGAGCCAGCCCGCCAGGGCGGGCATGACTCTGAAAACCGAACTTACTCGGCCGTACCGGCAGCGGCCTTGTCGCCATGGGACAAGCTGTAGACGTAAGCCGCCAACAGGTGAACCTTGTCGTTGCCCTGGAGTTGCTCCTGGGCCGGCATCACGCCTTGGCGACCGTAGCGGATGGTCTGCTGCAGCTGAGCGAAGCTCGAGCCGTAGATGAACGCAGCCGGGTGAGTCAGGTCCGGCGCACCCATAGCTGGGGTGCCTTTACCGTCTGGGCCATGGCAGGCGAAGCAGGTGGTGGCGAAGATCTTCTGGCCGGCGGCGGGGTCGGCCTTGGCATCTTCCGGCAACTTGCGGCCATGCAGCTGGGTGCTGACGAAGGCGGCGACATCGCGAACGCCCTGCTCGCCGATCGCTGGGCCCTGCGGCGGCATCATGCCGTGGCGACCGCCCATGATGGTGGTCTTGATGGTTGCCGCCTCGCCACCCCAGCGCCAGTCGGCGTCGGTCAGGTTGGGGAAACCATAGGCGCCTTTGGCGTCGGAGCCGTGGCAAACCGAGCAGTTGGAGGCGAACAGGCGGCCACCCATCTTCAGGGCTTGCGGGTCTTTGGCGACTTCTTCGATCGGCATGGCGGCGAATTTGGTGAAGATCGGCGCGAACTTCGCGTCAGCCTTGGCCATCTCCTTTTCCCACTCATGCACACCGGTCCAGCCAGCCTGACCATTCGAGAACTCTTGCTTGGTCTCGTTGTTCAGGTAGCCATAACCCGGCAGCAGGCCTTTCCAGTTACCCAGGCCAGGGTAGAGCGCCAGGTAGCCGAGGGCGAAGATGATGGTGGCGACGAACAACATGAACCACCATTTCGGCAGTGGGTTGTCGTACTCCTCGATGCCGTCGAAGGCGTGGCCGACAGTCTGGTCGGTGGCTTCTTTGCGCTGGCCTTTACGCGTGGATAACAGGATCCAGGTCAGCGTGGCGATGGTGCCCAGGGTGAGTACTGTGACGTACAGACTCCAGAAGAGGGTCATTCTTTATTACTCCTAGAAGCTTGCTCTTGCTCGACGTGCTTAATGGCTTCGGGATCATCTGCGAAAGGCAGCATAGTGGCCTCGTCAAAGTCCTTTTTGCGTCTTCCGCTAAACACCCAAAGCGCCAGACCGATAAAGGCCACCATCACTACGACGGTGCCAAGACCACGAATCATCCCGATGTCCATCACAGTCACCGTTTGCTTTTGATGATGGTGCCCAGGCCTTGCAGGTAGGCCACCACGGCGTCCATTTCGGTCTTGCCTTTAACCGCATCGCGGGCGCCGGCAATGTCTTCGTCGGTGTAAGGCACGCCCATGGAGCGCAGCACTTCCATCTTCTTGGCGGTGTCTTTGCCGTCCAGCTTGTTCTCTACCAGGAAGGGGTAGGCCGGCATGATCGACTCAGGCACCACGTTGCGTGGGTTGTACAGGTGCGCACGCTGCCACTCATCGGAGTAGCGGCCGCCAACACGGGCCAGATCCGGACCGGTACGCTTGGAGCCCCACAGGAACGGGTGATCCCAGACGCTTTCGCCAGCTACGGAGTAGTGGCCATAACGTTCGGTTTCGGCGCGGAACGGGCGAATCATCTGCGAGTGGCAGCCGACACAGCCGTTGGCGATGTAAATGTCACGACCTTCCAGTTCCAGGGCGGTGCGCGGCTTCATGCCTTCCACCGGCTTGTTGGTGACGTCCTGGAAGAACAGCGGAACGATCTGGGTCAGGCCGCCAATGCTGACGGCAATAACCATGAAGAAGGCCAGTAGGCCGATATTCTTCTCGACTACTTCGTGATTCATCAATGAGCTCCTACAGCGATCTGAGCGGCGGCTTCGACTTCAGCTGGTTTGGAGGCGCGCACGGTGCGGAAGGTGTTGTAGGCCATCAGCAGCATGCCGGAGGCGAAGAACGCACCACCGATGGCACGCACGACGAAACCTGGGTGGCTGGCTTGCAGGGCTTCAACGAAGGAATAGGTGAGGGTGCCGTCTTCGTTGATCGCACGCCACATCAGGCCTTGGGTAATGCCGTTGACCCACATGGAGGCGATGTACAGCACGGTACCGATGGTGGCGAGCCAGAAATGCGCGTTGATCAGACCAATGCTGTGCATTTGTGGGCGACCCCAGAGCTTCGGAATCATGTGGTACAGCGCGCCGATGGAGATCATTGCCACCCAGCCGAGGGCACCAGCGTGCACGTGGCCGATGGTCCAGTCGGTGTAGTGGGAGAGGGCGTTGACGGTCTTGATGGCCATCATCGGGCCTTCGAAGGTCGACATGCCGTAGAACGCCAGGGAGACCACCAGGAAGCGCAGGATTGGGTCGGTGCGCAGCTTATGCCAGGCGCCCGAGAGGGTCATCATGCCGTTGATCATGCCGCCCCAGCTCGGAGCCAGGAGGATGATCGACATCGCCATGCCGAGGGACTGCGCCCAATCCGGCAGTGCGGTGTAGTGCAGGTGGTGCGGGCCGGCCCAGATGTACAGGGTGATCAGCGCCCAGAAGTGCACGATCGACAGGCGATAGGAGTAGATCGGCCGCTCGGCCTGCTTCGGTACGAAGTAATACATCATGCCGAGGAAACCGGTGGTCAGGAAGAAGCCTACGGCGTTGTGGCCGTACCACCACTGGATCATCGCGTCGGTCGCGCCGGAGTACAGCGAGTAGGACTTGAAGAGCGATACCGGGATCGACATGTGGTTGACGATGTGCAGCATCGCCGTCACCACGATGAAGGCACCGTAGAACCAGTTGCCGACATAGATGTGCTTGGTTTTGCGCTTGACGATGGTGCCGAAGAACACCACGCCGTAGGTCACCCAGACGATGGCCAGCAGAATGGCGATCGGCCACTCCAGCTCGGCGTATTCCTTGGTGGTGGTGTAGCCCAGCGGCAAGGTGATGCCGGCCATCACGATAACGGCTTGCCAGCCCCAGAAGGTGAAGGAGGCGAGGCTGTCAGAGATCAGTCGGGCCTGACAGGTACGTTGCACCACGTAATAAGACGTAGCGAACAGAGCACAGCCGCCGAAGGCGAAGATCACCAGGTTGGTGTGTAGGGGGCGCAGGCGTCCAAAGCTCGTCCATGGCAACCCGAAGTTCAACTCCGGAAAGACCAATTGCGTGGCAATGAAAACGCCCATGCCCATTCCAAGGATCCCCCAGACCACCGTCATGATGGCGAACTGGCGGACCACCTTATAGTTATAAGCAGTCGGACTGATTGCTGTGCTCATTCTAAGGTTCCACGGTTTAGGGTGTTTTTTAGGGGTAAAAATCGGCGGCAAGTATGGAGAATCAAGGTAGCCATTGCAACGTCAGAAGCAGCTGCTATCGGGCTTTCAGGCATCTGAAACAACTTATTTCAGTCCCTAAATGAGGGCGATTCTCAGATGCTTGGCGCGATAACGAATGCAGCCCAAAGAAGGGTGCTGCCTTGCAGTTATGGCTGGTGGCTAGTGCGCGAAGATTAGTTCATGTCAAACAACTGTGAAGGTTGCTGGTCGGCGGGGTGCGACACTGAGTCGCAGCGGGTGGGGTGGGGCGGAGATGAAGAAGGGGATGCTGCTGTCGCTCTGACTTTCGCTCGGTGAAACACCGAGCGAAGTCCTTTTTCTGATCCGCTGGGCACGTCCTTGCGCCCCCTGGTGCGGAATTACTTCGTCGCCAGGCTTGCGGGTTGTTGCTGCGAGAGACTGAGTACATAAGCGGCGAGTACATGGACTTTGTCATTACCCAAGTACTGCTCTTGGGCAGGCATCTGGCCATTGCGACCGTGGCGGATGGTCTGCTGCAACTGCACCAGGCTGGAGCCATAGATCCAACCAGCCGAATGGGTGAGATCCGGTGCCCCCATGGGCTGCATGCCTTTGCCTTCGGCGCCATGGCAGGCCTGGCAAGTGCTGCTGTAGGTCTGCGCGCCAGCTTCGAGATCGGCATCGCTGTCAGCCGGCAGACTCAAACCAGCCAGGGATGTATGCACATAGGCGGCGACATTCTTCACACCGCTTTCACCGATGATCGAACCCCAGGCTGGCATGGCAGCGATACGACCGTGCAGGATGCTGGTTTTGATGGTTTCCGGCTCGCCGCCCCAACGCCAATTGCTGTCGGTCAGGTTGGGGAAGCCGAGGGCGCCTTTGGCATCCGAGCCATGGCAGACCGAGCAGTAGGTTGCAAACAACCGGCCGCCGATTTTCAGCGCCTGTTCGTCGCGTGCGAGCGTCTCGATCGGTGTGGCGGCAAGCTTGGCGAAGATGGGGCCGTACAGCTTGTCGGCATTGTCGACTTCGCGTTGCCACTGTTTAGTCTGCGTCCATCCGTCCTGGTAACCCGGCAGAACGCCTTTCCAGTTGCCCAGGCCTGGGTACAGCAGGAGGTAGCCGGCGGCGAAGACGATGGTGCCGACAAACAGCATGAACCACCATTTTGGCAGCGGATTGTCGTATTCCTCGATGCCATCGAAGGAGTGCCCCATAGTTTTATCGGCGCCACCGGCGGATTCTCCCCGGCGTGTGGCAAAGACCAGCCACAGTAGTGCTGCCAAGCTGCCCAGGCTCAACAGCGTGATGTACCAGCTCCAGAAAGTGGTCATGCAGTGCGACTCCTCGAGTCAAATCTGTTCAAGGCAATAGCCAAAGGTGCTTAGCGTTTGTTCTTGATGGCGGTGCCGAGTACTTGTAGGTAGGCCACCAGCGCATCCATCTCGGTCTTGCCCTTGACCGCGTCACCTGCGCCTGCGATGTCTTCAGCGGTATAAGGGACGCCCATCACTCGCATGACTTTCAACTTGTTTGCGGTGTCCTTGCCGTCCAGTCGGTTCTGTACCAGCCAGGGGTAGGCCGGCATTTTCGACTCCGGCACCACGTTGCGCGGGTTGTACAGGTGCGCGCGCTGCCAGTCGTCAGAGTAACGGCCGCCGACACGGGCCAGATCCGGGCCGGTGCGCTTGGAGCCCCATAGAAAGGGGTGATCCCAGACGCTTTCGCCGGCTACGGAGTAATGGCCATAGCGCTCGGTCTCGGCACGGAACGGACGGATCATCTGCGAGTGACAGCCGACGCAGCCTTCACGGATATAAATGTCGCGGCCTTCGAGTTGCAGCGCGGTGTAGGGTTTCATGCCTTCCACTGGCTTGGTGGTGACATCCTGGAAGAACAACGGGACGATCTGCGTCAGGCCGCCGATGCTGACTGCCAGCACCATGCAGATCATCAGTAGGCCGATGTTCTTTTCGAGTACTTCATGCTTGCTCATCAATGATCTCCTCAGGCCATTTGCGCGGCGACAGCGATTTGTGCCGGTTGCGCGGAGCGCACTGTGCGCCAGGTGTTGTAGGCCATCAGCAGCATGCCGCTGAAGAAGATTGCCCCGCCGATCAGGCGTACGACAAAGCCCGGATGGCTGGCTTGCAATGCTTCGACGAAGGAGTAGGTGAGCGTGCCGTCATCATTGATCGCGCGCCACATCAGGCCCTGGACGATACCGCTGACCCACATCGAGGCGATGTACAACACGGTACCGATGGTGGCGAGCCAGAAGTGCGCGTTGATCAGACCGATGCTGTACATGTGCTCGCGGCCGAAGATTTTCGGAATCATGTGGTACAGCGCGCCGATGGAGATCATCGCCACCCAGCCGAGGGCGCCAGCATGCACGTGGCCGATGGTCCAGTCGGTGTAGTGGGAGAGGGCGTTGACGGTCTTTATGGCCATCATCGGGCCTTCGAAGGTCGACATGCCGTAGAACGCCAGGGAGACCACCAGGAAGCGCAGAATCGGGTCGCTGCGCAGCTTATGCCAGGCGCCCGAGAGGGTCATCATGCCGTTGATCATGCCGCCCCAACTCGGCGCCAGGAGCACCAGCGACATCACCATGCCCAGCGATTGCGCCCAATCCGGCAGCGCGGTGTAGTGCAGGTGATGCGGGCCGGCCCAGATGTACAGGGTGATCAGCGCCCAGAAGTGCACGATCGACAGGCGATAGGAATACACCGGGCGTTCGGCCTGCTTGGGCACGAAGTAATACATCATCCCCAGGAAGCCGGCGGTGAGGAAGAAGCCCACGGCGTTGTGGCCGTACCACCACTGGATCATTGCGTCGGTCGCGCCTGAGTACAGCGAATAGGACTTGGTCAGGCTGACCGGAACCTCAAGGTTATTGACAATGTGCAGTAGGGCCACGGTGATGATGAACGCGCCGAAGAACCAATTGCCGACATAGATGTGCTTGGTTTTACGCTTCATCAGCGTGCCGAAGAACACCAGCGCATAGGCGACCCACACCACGGTGATGAGCAGGTCGATCGGCCATTCAAGCTCTGCGTATTCCTTCGAGCTGGTGAATCCCAGAGGTAGGCTTATCGCCGCCAGAACGATCACCAGTTGCCAGCCCCAGAAGGTGAAGGCAGCCAACTTGGGTGAGAACAGTTGGGTCTGGCAGGTACGCTGCACTGTGTAATAGGACGTGGCGAACAATGCACAACCGCCGAACGCGAAAATCACCGCGTTGGTATGCAAGGGTCGCAGTCGCCCGAAACTGGTCCAGGGCAGGTTGAAGTTAAGCTCCGGCCAAACTAATTGTGCGGCGATAAATACGCCGAGCCCCATTCCGACGATTCCCCACACGACCGTCATGATGGCGAATTGGCGGACCACCTTATAGTGGTAGGCGGTACTGGTTCCTAGGGTCATTGCTATGGCCTTCCATCCGCTGTTTTAGGTTTTGTGCATTCAAATGCGAGGGAAGAATGGCGAAAGCTCCACTAGGCAATATTGATTTGGATCAACCACCGTCTCCTGACGCAGGGGCTGGCGAATGGCTATGGGATCGCCCCGAAGGGGCGTCGAGGGCGTGTCTGATCCTGGCCCATGGCGCCGGGGCGCCGATGGACAGCGAGTTCATGGATGGCATGGCTACACGCCTTGCCGTGCGGGGCATTACGGTGCTGCGCTTCGAGTTCGTCTATATGGCCGCGCGCCGTGCAGATGGGCGCAAACGACCACCGAATCCACAGGCGCAATTGCTGGAGCAATGGCGGGCGGTTTATGCGCAGGTGCGCCAACAGGTCGCAGGGCCACTGGCTATCGGCGGTAAGTCGATGGGCGGGCGTATGGCCAGCTTGTTGGCCGATGAGTTGGGAGCAGATGCACTGATTTGTCTCGGTTATCCATTCCACGCGATCGGCAAGGCCGACAAGCCGCGAGTCGCACATCTGGCCGATCTGCAGACGCCAACCCTGATAGTGCAGGGCGAGCGCGACGCCATGGGGGATCGCCGGACCGTGGCGGGATACCAATTGTCAGTGATGATCGAGTTGTTCTGGCTGGCGGCGGCCGATCATGACCTGAAGCCGTTGAAGGCTTCAGGTTTTACTCATGAACAGCATGTGGACAGTGCGGCTGATGCTGTAGCGGCGTTTTTGTTGCGTTAGCGGTTGAACCGCTCGACCAACGCTGACTGGCTTTGCGCGGTGGCCGTCAGTTCTTTGCTGAGCAGGGCCGTGCTTTGGGCCTCGCCGGCGGTTTGGTCGGCCAGTTGAGCGATGGTGGTGATATTGCGGTTGATCTCATCGGCCACTGCGCTCTGCTCTTCAGCCGCGGCGGCGATCTGGTCGGCCATGTCGGCGATATTGGCCACGGCATCGCTGATTCCAGCCAAGGCTTGGTCGGCTTGCTGCACCCGCTCAACGCCCTCGTCGGCCTGGCGACGACCAATCTCCATGGTCAGCACGGCTTCCTCGGCGGTCCTTTGCAGCTTGGCAATCAGTTGATGAATCTGCCCGGTGGATTCCGCGGTGCGTTGCGCCAGGGAACGCACCTCATCTGCCACCACGGCAAAGCCACGGCCCATCTCACCGGCACGCGCGGCCTCGATCGCCGCGTTCAGGGCCAAGAGATTAGTCTGGTCGGCGATGCCTTTGATCACATCGACTACGCCGCCAATTTCGTTGCTGTCTTGGGCTAGGCGCGTCACGGTTTCGCCGGTTTCACCGACCGAGATGGATAGGCGCTGAATCGCTTCGCGGGTTTCCGTGGCGATGCTGCGACCCTGGCCGGTCAGGCGATTGGCTTCCTGCGTAGCGATGGCGGTGCGGGCGACATTGCTCGCCACCTCCAGCGTAGTTGCCGCCATCTCATTTACAGCCGTGGCCACTTGCTCGGTTTCCACGCGCTGGCGTTCCAGCCCGGCGGAGCTGTTCTGGGCCAGACTATCGGCCTGTTTGGCTTGTTGAGTCAGATGTTCGGCGGTGTCCTGCAGGCGAGTCAGGCAGGTTTTCAACCGTGCCTCTTGGCTCAAGATCGACATTTCCAGGCGCCCTTGCGGGCCGCGGCTGTCGGTGTACATCTGTGCAATTAACGGGTCGGAAGTGCTTTGTTCAGCCAAATGGAGCAGGCGCCGAAGGCCACGTTGCTGCCAATTGAGGCCAGCCAGGCCCAGCGGTACCGAGAGTCCGGCGGCGAGCAGGAAGCCCCAGCTGGAGTCGAGCCAGGCACCGATCACGAAGCCGACCAGGCTGACCAGAATGAACGGCAGCCAGTTCTGCAGAATCGGTAGCCAGCGGTCGCTGCTTGGAATGGCCGATTTGCCCGCGTTGATGCGTTGATACAGTGCCTCGGCGCGACGTACTTGCTCGGCCGTCGGTTTCACCCGTACCGATTCAAAACCTACGACCTGGCTATTTTCCAGCACCGGGGTGACGTAGGCGTTGACCCAGTAATGGTCGCCGCTCTTGCAGCGGTTTTTGACTATGCCCATCCACGGTCGACCCTTTTTCAGGGTGCTCCACATATGGGCGAACACTGCTGGTGGAACATCCGGGTGACGCACCAGGTTATGCGCTGCGCCGACCAGTTCGGCACGGGGAAAACCGCTGACTTCAACGAAAGCATCGTTGGCGTAAATGATCTGACCCTTGAGGTCAGTGGTGGAGATCAGCCGCTGCTGGGCGGGGAAAGTACGTTCACGCTGGGTGATGGGCTGATTATTGCGCATGGGGCTTATCCGTAAGGTCTGTGCTGGGTAATCGGCCGCCAAGCGGCAAAGTTGAGCGCTTTCGCCGGTGCCGATGCAAAGGTCGGCAGTTTAACCGCTTCAGCTGTGGATCAAATGCTTGGCGTCAGCAAACAGCCGGTTTGGCCGGGGCGATTGCCCCCCCTAGGGAAGCCCTTAAGAAGACTTCCCGAATCTGGTGAAAAACGCTCGTCCCATCATTTGAGCTACCCGATGAAGCAGATGCCCTTCGCCGATGCCGAGTACGCCGGCAAGCGCAAACAAACCAGCCGCGAGCGCTTCCTGATCGAAATGGATCAGGTGGTGCCGTAGAAAGGCCTGATCGCTCTGATCGAGCCGCATTACCCGAAGGGAGAAGGTGGTCGTCCGGCGTACCCGCTGGTTGCCATGCTGCGCGTGCACTTGCTGCAGAACTGGTTCGGCTACAGCGATCCGGCGATGGAGGAAGCGCTGTACGAGACCGCGATCCTCCGGCATTTTGCCGGCCTGGAACTCGACCGTATCCCGGATGAAACCACCATCCTCAACTTCCGCCGCCTGCTGGAGAAACATGATCTGGCCGCCGGGATTCTCTCGGTGATCAACGGTTATCTGGGTGACCGTGGCCTGATGCTGCGTCAGGGCACCATCGTTGGTGCCACCATCTTCCACGCGCCGAGTTCGACGAAGAACCAGGACGGCAAGCGCGACCCGCAAATGCACCAGACCAAGAGGGGCAACCATCAGGGCCGCAAAGTGATCTGGTCGGTTGCCGGCCGGCCCAGCACGTAAAGATGCACGGCAAGAAAAGCCTGATCGGTCGCATGAGGCGCAAGATCGAATACACCAAGGCCGCAGGTACGCGCCAAGGTCGAATACCTGTTCCGGGTGCACCTGTAATGCGGGGAAACCACCCCGCAACCGCTCCGGCCGGGGCTAAACTCCGGAATGGTGAGATCAAAATCGCCTGATTGATAGCTGAACTTCCATTTTTTTGACCTTGGTGGTCAGGACGCCAGCAGACTCAGGACTAATTCAGACCTTCCTTAAGTAATAAAATCGCCTTGGTTCAGCGCTGTCACGCCAACCAACTGGATCTCGAATTCAGCAGCTGCATCCTCATTGACACTCCCGGCCAACACGCCATCGGCAAAACGGAGTTGGCCTGCCGCATTGGTATTGCTGAAATCCGCTGAACCGATGAAGGTGAAGGCATCGACGTCACTGGTGGCCAGAATGGCGTCCAGCCTCGACAGGTCGATCTTGTCGCCCTCGGCGGCATTGAAATCGCCAATTACATCGCGCAACGCGGCGAGACTCATTTCACTCAAAGCATCGAAGTCGAACCGATCGGCAGCGGCGCCGCCGTACAGCGTGTCGAGACCGGCTCCGCCGATCAACTCATCTTCGCCATCCCCACCCGCGAGCATGTCGTTGCCGGCCCCACCCCTTAGGGTATTGGCGGCAGCATTGCCAAAAATTGTGTTGTTGAGATCGTTTCCTGTGCCATTAATTGCCGCGCTGCCGCTCAGAATGAGGCTTTCCAGGTTAGCGGCCAGGGTCCAGTTGACGGCCGACTCGACTGTCGTGGTGTTGTCGGCAGGTTCGCCATGGAATCCCAAATCGTCAGCGATGTAATCAGCTAGGCGTTGGCCGACTATTTCCCGGGACTCATCGCTGAGGTGCCAAACGTCGTCCGCGTATTTCACCGGGTCGGCTTCGGCTCTCATTGGTAGATCGGTATAAGTGACCGCCAGCTTGACGTCGCTACGCTCACTGGCGATTTCCGCCTGCATTTGCTGGACATACTCGATGCCCTCGACTATCGAATCGATTTTAGGCTGGGTATAACCCCGAAGCACCGCGGCATCTGTTTGATAGCGGCCGGTTTGCATCATGTAGATGGTGGCCTCGGCATCCAGATGGGCTTTCAAGTAATCGAATACCTTGAGCGTGGATTCCTTATATAGCTGCGCTGCCGCCTGCTTGTCCGCCGCTAAGGCGATCTCCTCGGCATTGTCTTCCCCTTGTCCCCAGACCATAGCGAAGGTCACCGTGCCGGTTGCGCGCAGGCTGGCCAACTGATCTTCGAGAATGTCCACCGCCCTCAGCAGCGCAGCCCCCGGCTGATCGGTATCGGTGTGCCACCAGTTCTTGAGTAATTCCGTCTCGGAGTCCGTGGACTTTCCGGTGACCGTGCTGCCACCGACGGCCACATCGATAGAGTTGCCGGAACTGTCGAGAAACAGGCTGCGCACGCTATAACCGGTGTACTGCTCAAGATCGTCGACCAGCTCCGAAACGCCGGAGGCATCGTCGCCCCCGAACACCCTCAAGCCCCGTGCATTCGACTGACCCAGCGTCGGTATGAAGAAGATGTTATTGCCGCCGCCACCGGAGTTGCCGAAGATGAAGTCCGACTCACTCAGCGTGCCCAAGAAATTACCGTCAAGGGCGAACTCGAAGCGGTTGCCGTTGGCATCGGTCTCGTAATCTTTCACATAGGTTTTGGTACCCGCATCGTTAAGGACGAGGGAGAGTGTGCCGTCGCGGCCATTGCCAAAACCTGTATAGCCGAGGCCGCTCAGGTCAATCTTGTCGACGCCGATCTCGAAGTCGCTGATGCTATCGCCGAGGTTGAGACCGCCGCTGGCGTAATTGCGGTAGCTATCGAGCTGATCGGTGAAGCGGAACACATCGATTCCCGCCCCTCCCGTAAGCGTGTCGCGACCGGCACCGCCTTCCAAGTGGTCGTTGCCGGCGCCGGCGCTGAGGCTGTCGTTGCCGGCGCCACCAAGCAGGACCTCATCGCCCGGTGTCCCCACCAGGGTGTCGTTACCCGAGGTGCCGGTAAGGACATCGCTGACTCTCAGCGCGAAGCTGTCGCTGACCTCTCCACCCCGACCGTCGCTGGCCGTGACCGTGACCTCATAGTTCCCCGCATGGCTATAGTCGGGCGTCCCGCTGAAGGTGCGAGTAGCGGCATCGAAGCTCAGCCATGTTGGCAGTGCACTGCCGCCGGCTAGCTGGGCGGAAAAGCTCAGGCTGTCGCCATCCTCGTCGGCAAAACTGCTGGCCGGAATGAGGTAGGAGAATACGGCGTTCTCATCCACCCGTTGATCCAGCAGCGGGCTCGTCACGATGGGAGCCACGTTCGCCCTGAAGATGAAATGGGATTCAGTGAGTATGCTGGTGTAATTACCCTCAAGCGCCAGTTCGAAGCGGTTGCCGTTGACATCGGCCTCGCGGGACTTCACGTAGGTGCGCGTGCCGGTGCTGTTGAGGGAGATGTAAAGGGTTCCGTTAGTACCATCGCCAAGGCCGGTGAAGCCAAGAGCGGACAAGTCGATCTTGTCCGAACTGGCGTCGAAATCGATGATGCGATCGCTGCTGCTAGTGTTGGCCTTCCGGTAGCTGTCGAGTATGTCGTCGAAACGGAACACATCCTGGCCCGCTCCGCCCGTCAGGATGTCTTTGCCCACGCCGCCGACCAGTACATCGTTGCCCGCTTCGCCCTTGAGCGTGTCGTTACCGCTGCCGCCGAGGATCAGATCGTTGGCGGAGGTACCAATCAGCACGTCATTGCCGGGGGTGCCGTTGATCATAGATTTCTCCGAGTAGTGTTCTGCGGCTTAGCAGCCGCGGTTAGATGAACGCTTACTCAGAGAGAAGAAGCCTCAACAGCAATCGGAAAAATCGCTTTCCATAAGAACCGAAAATGAGCGGATACAGCCTTACTTAGAGCAAGTCTCGTCATAACTTGGTCTCAGGAAGTTTTCAGTCCTCCTAAGGCAGAGCAATTACTGAGATTAGACTAATTACGGGAGAGAAGAGGTTCGCCTGAACAAACTGGCTGAAAAATATTCGCGATTTTCATTTTAGTGTAACAAATGCGCGTAACAGACCCGGCGCGATGCGCGACTCTAAGTGCCGTTTGGAATTACCCATATATATGTGGGTTTCGATGGAGGAGCCCGATTAATCTTCTGGATAGCCGTTTGGCAGATACTGTGTTCTCTGTTTTGTTGCGTCACAAATATAGCGCTAAATAATTGACAGTATCTATACGGAATTCTCGTCTCTTATTTTATTTCTATACGTTCTTATGATGTTGTCAAAACAGTTCTACCCTAACTTGTGGCCTGCTGAGGGTCGGCGTTCAGTGCATTGATCGTGCTGTTTAGTTTTTCATTAAGAAGCGAAAAATAATGGTCGTTGTAGAACTTATTGCCTGTTTTTATTGATTGACTTTACTGCCGAAAAATTTTGCTGGTTGCGTTTCACTTGCCAGGATCACTGATGGTAAAGACCGTTGCGACTCCTGCCGTAGAACGTTTGAGCCTGCTTTTATCTGGGCGGCTAAGGAAGGTCTGAATTAGCCCCGACTTTTTCAGTCACTTTTCTCGATTGATCAAAAAATCGGAAAGTCTTTTTCAGAGTTTCCCTAAAGGTATGATTCCAGTGACCACGGGGCTTACAGGCTGCTTTCCAATGAGGGCGCTCGGGACACTAGCGCTTCTCACTTGAAAGACCGTAGACATTATTGCGATTTGATCTTTGCAGCACTGGCAATCTGGAAATAAGACTTTAGTCTGATACTACCTAAAGATCACTCTGTACTTGCCAGCCTTGTTCGGGATAGGGGCGCGTGCAGGTGGTCATTGCATTGCAAGGAGTGCGTCTGATGCGAATCAGTATTTTTGGGCTTGGGTATGTCGGTGCCGTTTGTGCAGGTTGTCTGTCCGCTCGCGGTCACCAGATCGTCGGGGTGGATGTCACACCGCTCAAGATAGAGATGATCAATAACGGCAAGTCGCCGATTGTCGAACCAGGGCTGGAAGCTCTTCTGCAGAAGGGCGTCAACAGTGGGAATCTGCGTGGCACCCTCGATGTGCGTGAAGCCGTGATGGCCACGGATGTGTCTTTAATCGCGACACCTACACCGAGCAAGAAGAACGGTGATCTGGACGTTTCCTATATTGCGCAAGTGTGCGAGCAGATCGGCAGCGTGCTGCCAGAGAAAGCCGGGCGTCACACCGTAGTCGTGCGCAGCACGGTGCTGCCGGGCACGGTGAAAAATGTGGTCATTCCGATGTTGGAAAAACATTCGGGAATGAAAGCGGGAGTCGATTTCGGTGTCGCTGTGAACCCGGAGTTCCTCCGTGAAAGCACGGCAATCAAGGATTACGACTTCCCGGCGATGACCGTGATCGGCGAGCTGGACAAGGCCTCCGGCGATCTGCTGGAGGCCATCTACTGCGAACTCGATGCTCCGATCATTCGCAAGAGCATCGAAGTCGCCGAGATGATCAAGTACACCTGCAACGTCTGGCATGCCACCAAGGTCAGCTTCGCCAACGAGATCGGCAACATCGCCAAGGCGGTGGGCGTCGATGGTCGCGAGGTGATGGACGTGATCTGCCAGGACCACAAGCTCAATCTTTCCAAGTACTACATGCGCCCGGGCTTCGCCTTCGGCGGCTCCTGCCTGCCCAAGGATGTGCGGGCGCTGAACTACCGCGCCAGCCAGCTCGATGTCGAGCATCCCTTGCTGGAGGCAATCATGCGCAGCAATGCAGTACAGGTGCAGAAAGCCTTCGACATCATCACCAGCTATGGCAAGCGCAGGGTCGGTCTGCTTGGTCTGAGCTTCAAGGCCGGCACCGATGATCTGCGCGAAAGCCCGCTGGTGGAGTTGGCGGAGATGCTGATCGGCAAGGGTTATGACCTGCATATCTTCGATCGCAATGTCGAGTACGCGCGGGTCCACGGCGCCAACAAGGACTACATAGAGTCGAAAATCCCCCATGTGTCCTCCCTGCTGCGCTCCGACTTGCAGGAGGTGGTGGAGGGCGCGGACATCATAGTGCTGGGCAATAACGATGCGCTGTTCGCCGAGCTGGTGAAACAGGTGCCGGCCGGGAAAAGGGTCATCGATCTGGTGGGCTTCATGACGCAGGCCAGCGACGGCGAGCGGGAAGGAATCTGCTGGTAGCCGGACTCAGGCTGCCGCGTCCGGGGGGTTTAGCTGATCCGCCGGGCGTTACCAGAGCAACAAAAACGCTCCCGCAGACGCGGGTTCCTGCATAACGGGATGGGGCATGAAATGGATGGCTTGAGACAGGGTCTGCGCAAGGCCACGGGGTGGCTGCTCTATATCACGGCATTGCTGGCCCTCGCCGTGCTCCTGCCGCGCAGCGTGTTCGATCCCGAGTCGAAGGATTTCCTCCTGCTGCTCGGTGCAGTCGGCATCTGGCGCTATTCCATGGGCGCCATCCATTACCTACGCGGCCTGTTCTTCCTCTATCTGCGCTACCCCTATTACCGGCGACAGGCCCGCAAGCTGGGGGCCGCCGCCGACCCCTCGCAGGTCTTCCTGCTAGTCACCAGCTTCCGCATCGATGCCCTGACCACCGCCATGGTCTACCGCTCGGTGATCGAGGAGGCGAGCGCCTGCGGCTACCCCACCACAGTGGTCTGCTCGATCGTCGAGTTGTCCGACGAGCTGCTGATCAAGAACCTCTGGGCGCGGATGAATCCGCCGGAGCGGGTCAAGCTGGACTTCGTGCGGATCGCTGGCACCGGTAAGCGCGATGGCCTGGCACATGGCTTCCGGGCGATCTCCCGGCACCTACCGGATGACGAAGCGGTGGTCGCCGTGATCGATGGCGATACCGCGCTGGCACCGGGTGTGGTGCGCAAGACGGTGCCGTACTTCAAGCTGTTCCCCAAGGTCGGCGGGCTGACCACCAACGAGTTCTGCGAGGTGCGCGGCAGCTACGTCATGAGCGAGTGGCACAAGCTGCGTTTCGCCCAGCGGCACATCAACATGTGCTCGATGGCGCTGTCCAGACGCGTGCTGACCATGACCGGGCGGATGTCGGTGTTCCGCGCCCGGGTGGTGACGGATCCAGGCTTCATCGCCGATGTCGAGAGCGATCACCTGGACCACTGGCGCCTGGGCCGTTTCAAGTTCCTCACCGGCGATGACAAGTCCAGCTGGTACAGCCTGATGCGCCTGGGTTACGACACCTTCTACGTGCCCGATGCGGCGATCAACACGGTCGAGCACCCGCCGGAAAAGAGCTTCCTCAAGGCCAGCCGCAAGCTGATGTTCCGCTGGTACGGCAACAATCTGCGGCAGAACTCCCGTGCCCTGGGGCTGGGGCCGCGGCGCCTGGGCTGGTTCACCAGCCTGGTGTTGTGCGACCAGCGCGTATCGATGTGGACCAGCCTGCTCGGACCGTCGGTGGCGATCATCGCCAGCATCAAGTACGGCTTCGCTTACCTGATGATCTACCTGCTATGGATCGGCGTGACCCGGCTGATCCTGACTCTGCTGCTGCTGGCCTCCGGGCATCAGGTGGGGCCTGCATATCCGCTGATCCTTTATTACAACCAGATCGTCGGTGCGCTGGTGAAGGTCTACGTATTTTTCCGCCTCGACCAGCAGTCCTGGACCCGTCAGAAAACCAAACTCAATCGCGACCTGGCCAGCTTCCAGCGCTGGTTTAACACCTGGTCATCACGAGCCATGACGTTCTCGGCGGGCAGCATCTTCGTTGCTGTGCTGATGTACGTGGTGTGATCGGCAAGGAACGGCCGATGGCCACTTGAAGCTGGGTTTAACTTATTAATTTAGAAGGGAAAAATTATGAGCGCAGTGATGAGTCCAGCCAGCAATAGCAATGTCGTGCACGAGTCGGAAGCCCAGCGCCAGTACGCGCGCCTGAAGCTGCCGGCGAAGATCAAATACTTCAGCCGACAGGGGCAGGAGCTGGAAGCGCAACTGCTCGACCTCTCCGTCGGTGGCTTCAGTTTCGAGCCGAACAACGAGCTGGTGACCGAGGGCAAGCACTATCGCGGCAAGTTGATGTTCGAGGTCGACGGCATTGGCTTTGCCATGGATATCGAGTTTCAGGTGCGCTCGATCATCGACGGCCAGCGCGCCGGCTGCGAATTCCACAACCTGCGGCCGCGCGAGATTTCGGCGCTGCGCTACCTGATCAGCTCCTTCCTCAGCGGCGAGCTGGTCAACGTCGGTGATCTGATCAACACCCTGCAGCGCGAGAATTTCACCAAGGCCCGCAACAACAAGGGCGATAGCGGAGGTAGCCTGCTGAGCCGTCTGCGTGCGCTAGGTGTCAGCCTGGCGATTTTCCTGATCGGGGTAAGCGCCTGCGGCTATGTGCTGTTCCAGCTGTATGACATCTATTTTGTCACCCATGCCGACTCGGCCCAGGTCAGCGTGCCCAGCCAGCAGGTGTCGATGCCGCGTGAAGGTGCGGTGCATAGCCTGGTCGCAGTGGGCAGCACAGTGAGCAAGGGCGCACCGCTGGCCACCTTCTCCTCGAGCATGCTGGATGCGCTGAAGGGCGTGCTGCCGGAAGCGGAGATGACCCCGGATAACCTGGAACGCCTGTTCAGCAAGACTTTCCAGGGCACCCTGACCAGTCCTTGTAACTGCCGGGTGGTGAGTCAACTGGTGGGCGACGGCCAGGTGGCCAGCAAGGGGGCGCCGGTGTTCCTGCTAGCGCCGATGGACAGCGTGGCGATGGTCGAAGCACGTTTCCCTTATCGTGCGTTCGGCGAGCTGCAGCCGGGCACCGAGGTGAGCTTCCTGGTTGGCGGCGAGGCGACTCCGCGCAGCGGCAAGATCAGCAGCATGTCGCTGCAGGATGGCGGCCTGGCTTCGGACATCCGTGTGCTGATCCAGCCGGAAGAGCCGCTCAGCAGTGACTTGGCCAAGCGTCCGGTCGACGTGCGGATTCGTCCGCTGAGCGGTATCTGGGCCAGCCACTCCGTGGCGGCCGGCAAATGAGCAGGTCCGGCTTTGCTTGCGGGCTGTTGGGCTCGGTCAGCCTCAGCCTGCTGTCAGGGTGCATGACGCTGCCTGACCTGCAGCTGGCCAAGCAGGCCAAATCCAGCGGGGACCTCGTCACGGCTGAGCAGAACTATCGTGCCCTGGCCGAACAAGGTTATGTCGATGCCCAGATCGGTTTGGCCGATCTGCTGGTACGCGGTGCTTCCGTGGAGCAGCAGGAGCAGGGTGAGGACCTTTACCGCCGGGCCATCGGCCGCTCTGCGGAGGCGCCGGTGCGACTGGGCAAGTGGCTGGCGAGCAAGCCGCTGCCCAGCCCTGCCGAGCGCATCGAGGCCGAGCAGCTGTTGCGTCAGGGCCTGCGCGAGGGCGACAACAGTGCGTTGCTGCCGCTGGTGCAGGTGCAGCTGAAGGATCCGCAGAAGGTCAATGGCGGCGAGCTGGACCGGCAACTGGCGCAGTGGCAGGAGCAGGGCATTGGCGAAGCGCAGCTCGGCAAGATACTGCTGTACCGTGCGCGCGGCGACTATAGCCAGCATATCAGCGAGATCGAACGGACCTGCGAGAGCCGGCTGGCCGAGGTCAGCGAGTGCTATGTCGAGCTGGCCGGAATCTATCAAGGGCGCGGCGACAAGACCAAGCAGCAACGACTGCTGGAAAGGCTGGAGGCGAGTTATCAGTCCGGCCGGTTGCCGCCCGAGAGTCTGCAGGCGGTGGCCAAGGTGCTGGCCGACAGCAGTTTCGGCGAGCCCGATGCGGAGGCCGCCAAGGCGCTCTATACGCGGATCACCCCGGTCTATGCGGACGCCTGGTGCAGTCTCGCCGAGCTGCTCCTGCGCTACCCCGAACAGGGGGGCGGCGAGGAGCTGACCGGCTACCTGCAGCAGGGCATCGATGCCGGCTCTTCACGGGCCGCGCTGATGCTGGGGCAGCAATACCTGAAGGGGCAGGTACTGCCGGCCGATCCCCCGGCGGCGGAGAAGTACCTGCTGCTGGCGGTGGTAGGTCAGCCGAGGGCGCATTTGCTCCTTGGCAAGCTGTACCGCGAAGGCCAGCTTGGCGATATCGATCCGGACAAGGCGCTGGAGCATCTGCTGATTGCCGCCCGCGGCGGCAACCCGAGTGCGGATGTGGCGCTGGCCCAGCTGTTCGGCGAAGGCAAGGGCATCCGCATCAACCCGGTCTACGCCTACACCTTTGCCCTGTTGGCGAAGAATCAGGGGTTGCCACAGGGTCAACTGCTGATGGAGCGCCTGGCTCCCAGGCTGCAGCCGCAGGACTACCAACAGGTGGAAAGCCTGCTCGCCCGGGAGATCAAGGCCCGCGGCGGCGCGCAGGCCACACTCAGGAACCAAACGAATCAAGCGCAGGGAATGCTATGACGTCGAATAACCGTTCAGTTGCCATGCTGGTGTGCACAGCCGGCCTGCTGGGCAGCCCAGCCGTTTTGGCGGCGCAGCCGCAGCCCGGGTTGTCATACGGCGCCAACCTCAAGATCACCGCTCAGTCAATCGATGATCTCGATCTGGGTATCCGTGATGGCGGTGATTTCAATGGCGCCGGTTTCAGTGTGCGGCCCTGGGTCTACAAGCAGCAGGGGGACTGGAGTGCCTTTGCTCTCGGAGAGGCCTTTATCGCCACCGACGTGATCGAGTCTGACACCAGCGAGTCTGACACCTTCGACCCGAATGATGCCCGCGAGCGGGATGATCACTTCCTCGCCCTGCGCGAGTTCTGGGTCGATTACGGCGGTCTGACTGCCTATCCGGGCGAGTCCCTCCGGCTCGGCCGGCAGAAGATCCGCAGCGTCGACGGCTTGTGGTGGGACAGCAATATCGAAGCCCTGCGCTGGAACTTCGATACCACCTTGCTGAATGCCCACATTGGTATCGCCGAACGCTTCAGCGACTACCGCACCGATCTCGACGAGCTGGCGCCCCAGGATGAGGATCGCCTGCACCTGCTGGCTGACATCTCCAGCCAATGGCGGCCCGGACACTGGGCTGGCCTGAAGCTGCATCACAGCGATGATCGAGGCGATCTGCCGGAGGTCGGCAGCGAGGTTGACCAGTTGAGCAAGACCTTTACCGGCAAGCTGACGTGGGTTGGCGTGGAGCTGAATGGTGATTTCTACAACTACCGCAGCACGCTGCCACTGAGCTACTGGGCCAGCGCCACCTGGCTGACTGGCGATACCGATACCCTGCGCACCCGCACTGTGGCCGGGGAGCGCCGGGCAGATGGCGAGCGGAGCCAGGATGTCGATGCCTGGGCGCTCGACCTCGGCCTGCGCTGGAACATCGATGAGAGCTGGCGGATCGGTACCACCTATGCGCGTACCAGCGGTGGCGCGGACGAGGACGACTCCGAGCAGTTCGTCCAAACGGATCTGCAGAGCAACCGTTCCAATTTCACCGGCACCAACTCGGGCATCAACCGCTTCGGTGAGGCTTACCGCGGCGAGCTGAACAACCTGCAGGCGGTCAGCCTGTTTGCCGGTTGGAGGCTAAACAAGGACTACGACGCCAGCCTGATCTACCACCGCTTCTGGCGGGTGGATGACCAACAGGACAGTGCCAGTGGCCTGCAGGCCGCGCTTGAGCCGGGCGACAAGGATCTGGGGCAGGAGTTCGACCTGGTGCTGACCCGTTATTTCAATGAAGGGCAGATGCCGGCTGAGCTCGGTTGGCTGAATGCTTCTTCGGCGCTGGTGCGCTTGCGTGGCGGGCTGTTCTTGCCCGGCGACGCCTTCGCCAGCGGCACCGATTCGCACATGCATCGCGCCATTATTGATTTTGTCTGGCGCTACTGAGTTGGTGTGAACAGCGTACCGATCCGACCATCGAGGTAGACGGAATGGATTTACACAGAGCGTTCTGGCAAAGGAGTGGCACTAGCCTGGCGCTGGTAGCCGGGCTGTTCTGGGCCACGGCAGGGCAGGCGGGTGAGACTGCTGCTCCGTCTGAGTTTGCAGAAGCCAAGCGACAGGCCTACCAGGTGAGCAGTATCCCGGCAGATTCGCTACTGCTGCCTGCCCCGAAACTGCCGGATCTTTCGCCTTACACTCCGGAGGCGGTCTACGCCAAGCTCGTGCGCAAGCCGGTTGGCAGCGTGGTGGTCAAACGCATGCTGCAACAGAACCCGTTGATCGAGTTCACCGGTGGGGATGAGCGTCTGCGCGAGTGGCTGAAACGTCAGGGGGAAATGCCGCAGGTGGTTTTCATCGAGGGCGGTTACGTCACCCCGGCGGACCTGACGCGCAGCCTGCCGGAGAAGTATTTCCGCGAGACCGAGCCCGGTGTGTATCTGGCGCGTTTGCCGATTGTGGTCAGTCAAGGGGCGACCCTGCATATTGGCAAGGAGACCAAGGACTTTCGCCTCTCCAGCGAGCGCGGTGTCTTCCTGATCAACGATGGCAAGCTGTTCATCACCGACACCCGTCTCACCGCCTGGCGGGAGGCGGAAAACCAGCAGGACTGGTTCAAGAAGAAGGGCAGGTTCCGGCCCTTCCTCAACTCTTGGGGCGGTACCGAGACCTATATCGTCAACAGTGTGGTATCCAGCCTCGGCTACACCGCCAGCAAGTCCTACGGCGTGTCCATCTCGCAGTACAGTCCGGCGATGCACCCGATCATGCAGCGCAGTCCTCCCAGCGGCTGGCTGCTCAACACGATGTTCGACGACATGTGGTACGGCTTCTACTGCTACGAAGCCTACGATGTGGTGCTCAGGGGCAACACCTACCGCAACAACCTGGTCTACGGAATCGACCCGCACGACCGCTCGCGACGTCTGATCATTGCCGAGAACACCGCCTACGGCACGGTGCAGAAGCACGGGATCATCGTTTCCCGTGAGGTCAACGACAGCTGGATCTTCAACAACCGCTCCTACGAGAACCACCTCTCAGGGATTGTGGTCGACCGCAGCAGCGTGAATAACGTGCTCGCCAACAACGAGGTTTACCGCAACAAGTCCGATGGCATCACCATCTACGAGAGCGGCAACAACCTGCTGTGGGCTAACAAAGCATTCAACAACGGCCGCCATGGCATTCGCGTGCGCAACAGCTCCAATGTCGGGCTGTACGAAAACCTCGCTGCGGCCAATGGCCTGCTGGGCATCTATGGCCACGTCAAGGATCTCAACGGTACAGACCGCGATCTGCAGCTCGACCCCTTCGACATGAATCTGTCCCTGACCGTGGTCGGCGGGCGGCTGATTGGCAACGGGTCCGGGGCAATCTCGGTGGTCACGCCGCAAAGCGTGAAGCTTTACCGGCTAGAGATGCTGATGCCGACCAAGCCGACCGGTATCGGCATGTTCGGCGCCCTGGCGGATGGCAAGAACCAGATCATCGACCTGCTGGTGCGACAGAAGAAGGCCGTGCTGGTTCTTCCGCTCGACAAGTTGGCGCAACTTCAGGAGTGAGGAACAAGCTATGCAACGGAGTTTAGTGGTCAAACCCTGTCCTGCCTGGCTGGCTCTTTACACCGCACTGGGACTGCTTGCCAGCCCGTTGTGCGGAGCCGCCGAGGGGCCTCAGTACCAGATCGAGCGGTGTTGCGAGGTTTGTCCGCAAACCATGCTCGATAGTACCTACAGCGGCGATCTGCGCGAGTTCAGCAAGCTGGTGCAGGGGCGGGGAGACTGGTTGTTCCGCACCAAGAACGATTTGATGACGCAAATGGGCACTACGGCCGAGGGCTATTCGCGTCTGGAAAAACTGCGCGATGCCCTGAAGAAGAAAGGGGTCGAATTGGTCATGGCCTACCTCCCGCCCCGTGGCTTGATGAATGCCGAAATGCTTAGCAGGGAGAGCCAACAGGCATTCGATACCGAGCTGTCGAAAAAGAACTATCTGCAGACTATTCAGCGCCTGCGAAGCCTCGGTATTCGAGCGCCAGATATGTCGCTTCTGCTTAGTCAGAAGGCCGATGCCAAGCAGGCGCTATATTTCAAGCGCGATCCCCACTGGACATCCTACGGCGCTGAGTTGGCTGCCCAGGTGCTGGCTGAGGAGTTACGCAAGTCAGATGTATTCAAAACCATACCGAGCAAGGAGTTCATCAGTAAGAAAGATAAATCGGACCTCAAAAACGGTTCGCTCAATCAGGCGTTCGGCAAGGTCTGTGGCAATAGCTATGCGAATGAATATTTCAGTCGATTTGTAACCGAGCCGAAGGCTGAGAGCGCCGACCTCTTCAGCGATGCCGAGGCGCCGGAGGTGGTACTGGCCGGTACCAGCTTCAGCTCGCCGGAGTACAACTTCGCCGGCTTTCTCAAGCAGCACGCCAAGGTCGATGTCGACAACCGCTCGGTCGATGGCGGCGGTTTCCACAGCGCCATGCTGCAGTACCTCGGCAGCCAGGACTTCCAGAAAAATCCGCCGAAGATCCTGATCTGGGAAGTCTCCAGCTATTACGACATGGCTATGCCGCTCTTCTACCGTCAAATCATGCCGATGTTGGCTGATGGTTGTCGGGCATCACCCGCATCGCTGAGCCAGAAGGTCGCTTTGCGCCCAGGCATGAATGAGGTTCTGGTGAACACCGGCGACAAGCCAATACGCGGCGAAGATTATCTCGTGGATATCCAGTTCAGCGACCCCACGATCAAGAATCTGCACAGCTTGTTCTGGTACATGAGTGGTTCGGTGGACGACTTGAATATTACCCGCGCACCGGAAGTCGAGTCGGATGGCCGCTTTGTCTTTAACTTGCGTGAAGACGCGGAATGGTCAGGGCGGACCCTGCTTTCACTGGAAATCGAAATGCCAGCTGACATGCCGGCAGGTCTGGAAGTCGAAGCGAAGATTTGCCCTCGAGCGCATGGGGCCAAGGCTGAGTTGCAGGCGCAAGCCGATTAGCCGACGAGCAAAGACATCTTTGTCAGGTTCGTTATTCAGAGGAGCTTGAGAACATGGTTTTTTCGTCGAATGTATTTTTGTTCCTGTTCCTGCCGGTGTTTCTCGGCTTGTACTACCTGAGCGGAAATCGCTATCGCAACCTGCTGCTGCTGGTTGCCAGCTATGTCTTCTTCGCCTGGTGGCGGATCGACTTTCTTGTCTTGTTCGTCGCGGCCTCCCTGTTCAACTATTGGATCGGCCTGCGCATCGGCGCTGCCGGGGTGAGAAACAAGCCCGCGCAGCGCTGGCTGATTTTCGGCGTAGGCGTGGATCTTGCTGTGCTGGGGTATTTCAAGTACGCCAACTTCGGCGTGGAAAGCCTCAACGCCATCATCACCTCGTTCGGCATGCAGCCGTTCGTGCTCACCCATATCCTGTTGCCGATCGGTATCTCGTTCTACATCTTCGAGTCGATCAGCTACATCATCGATGTGTACCGGGGCGATACCCCGGCGACCCACAACCTGATCGACTTCGCCGCCTTCGTGGCGATCTTTCCGCACCTGATCGCCGGCCCGGTGCTGCGCTTTCGCGACCTGGTGGGCCAGTTCAACCACCGAACCCACACGCTGGACAAGTTCGTCGAGGGCTGCACGCGCTTCATGCAGGGCTTCATCAAGAAAGTGTTCATCGCCGACTCGCTGGCACCGATCGCCGATCACTGTTTCGCGCTGTCCGACCCGACCACCGGCGATGCCTGGCTCGGCACCCTGGCCTACACCGCGCAGCTGTACTTCGACTTCTCCGGCTACAGCGACATGGCCATCGGCCTCGGCCTGATGATGGGCTTCCGCTTCATGGAGAACTTCAAGCAGCCCTATATCAGTCAGTCGATCACCGAGTTCTGGCGCCGCTGGCACATCAGCCTCTCGACCTGGCTACGCGACTACCTGTACATCAGCCTCGGCGGCAATCGCGGCGGCACCTTCGCCACCTATCGCAACCTGTTCTTGACCATGCTGCTCGGCGGGCTGTGGCATGGCGCCAATTTCACCTACCTGATCTGGGGCGCCTGGCACGGCATCTGGCTGGCCATCGAGCGTGCCCTGGACGTGGACGCCGCGCCGAAGCGCATCCGGCCGCTGCGCTGGGCCTGCACCTTCCTCCTGGTGGTGCTGGGCTGGGTGATCTTCCGCGCCGAGAGCCTCGACGTCGCCTGGAGCATGTACGCCGCCATGTTCAGCTTCTCTGACTGGCACCTGTCCGCGCTGAACAGTGCGCAGCTGACCAGCCTGCAGATCGCCACGCTGGTGCTGGCCTATCTGGTCATGGCCTGGTTCGGCATCCGCCAGTTTTATGCCCAGCCGCTGACCGGTGCACCCAAGGCCAGAGCCGAGGTTGCAGTCGACCCGGCCAATCTGCAGCCCGGCGCTGCCCAGGCGGCGGTTGCGGTGTCATCCCTGCGCCTGCAGCTGCAGTGGCTGGCCTGGCATGCCGGGGTGTTGCTGCTGTTTGCCGCCTCGATCCTGAAACTCTCCGCGCAGAGTTTCTCTCCCTTCCTCTATTTCCAGTTCTGAGGGTATGGGCCATGAAGCGCTCTCTCAAACTCACCTACATCTGTGTGTTTCTCGGTCTGCTGCTGGGACTCAGTCTATGGTCGATCCGCGACATCCTCAGCTTCTCCACCGCGGCCGACACGCCGATTCTCAACGGCAAGTTGGCGCATGCCTTCGAGAAACACTACGACGATCAGTTCGTGCTGAAGAAGCTCGGCACCAATATCTGGGCAACCATGGATTTCCTGCTGTTCGGCGAGGGCCGGCCGGGAGTAGTGGTCGGCCGGCAGGACTGGCTTTTCACCGATGAAGAATTCAAGCCGGCACCACAGGGCGATGTGCTGCAGAAGAACTGGCAACTGATCGAGGCGGTGCACGCCGAGCTCAACCGTCGGGGCGTGACGCTGGTGCTGGCGCTACTACCGGCCAAGGCACGGCTGTATCAGGAGCATGTCGGCGATGTGCAGCCGGTGGCCGCCCAGCAGCAGTTGTACGGCAAGGCCTTCGCTCGCATGCAGGCGCGCAAGGTGCTTGGCCCGAACCTGTTCGGCGCGTTGTTGCGGGCCAAGGCGCATGGCAGCGTTTTCCTGCGTACCGATACCCACTGGACTCCTTTCGGTGCCGAAACCGTGGCCAATAGCCTGGCACATTACCTTGAGGCCACTGGGCAGTGGCAGCCGGGTGTCGCGGCATTCGTCACCGAGGAGCAGGGCCGTGAGTTGTACAAGGGCGATCTGCTCAGCTTCCTGCCCATGGACCCGTACTTCTTGAGCTTGCAGCCGCCGGCAGAAACCCTCGTCCAGCGCAGCACCCGGCCGGTCGGCGAGGCGCTCGAAGGTGATGCTGCGCTGTTCGGCGAGGCTCTGCCCGAGGTGGCGCTGGTGGGTACCAGCTACAGCGCCAACCCGAAGTGGAACTTCGCCGGCGCGCTTAAACAGGCCCTGCGCAGTGAACTCGTCAACTACGCCGAGGGCGGCCATGGCCCGCTGTTGCCAATGCTTAAGCTGCTGCAGCGCGGCGAGGCGGAAACCGCAACGCTGAAACTGCTCATCTGGGAGTTTCCCGAGCGCTATCTGATGCAGCCAAACGATCTTTCGGGCTTCGACCCAGTCTGGTTGCAGCGCCTGACGTCCGCAGTCACCGACAGCGAACACCTGGCAGTCAGGCAGCCCTTTACCCCGGTGGTCCGCGACTAGTTCGCCGGCCCCCATCACTGTTAAGGAGAATACCTATGTCTTTAATTTCCAAGGCCGCTCGCCTGCTTACTGCGGCTGCCCTGCTGGGCGGTCTGGGGTTGACTCAGGCGCAGGCCGACGAGGCGGCTCTCTACGGCCCGGTGGCGCCGGACGGTTCGACCTTCATTCGCGGCTATAACGCCGGCAGCGCTACTTTCGATCTCAGTCTGGGCAGCGTTCAGCTCAGAGCTATCGCCCCCCGGGCCAGCAGTGATTTCAAGTTTCTGCCGGCTGGCAGCTATACGGCAAAGTCAGGCGGGCAAAGCCTGCCGGTGCAGCTCAAAGTCAATAAGTACTACACCATGGTGCAGCTGCCGGGCGGCGCGCTGAGCCTGGTGGACGAGCCAGTGTTCAGGAACCGGCAAAAAGCCATGTTGCGTCTGCAGAACCTTTCCGACAGCTCGCTGACCCTGAAAACCGCAGATGGCAAGACCGAGGTGATCAAGCCGGTGTCTGCCAATTCCCGTGGCGAGCGTGAGATCAACCCGGTCAAGGTGCGTCTGGCGCTGTTTGCTGGTGATCGCAAGATCAGCGACCTCGACCCCCTGGTACTCGAACGCGGGGAGATAGTCTGTCTGTATGTCACCGGTACTGCCGACAAGCTGTCTCCTGTCTGGGTCAAACGGCCTGTAGCGGCTAATTGAGGAACTCCGATGAAATGCTTGGGCGGAATTTTGCAGGCTCTTTACGCAAGCGCTCTGGCCTTGGCAATGCTGCTGGGGCAGGGCTGCTCGAATGATCATGAGCAAGGGCGGGTCGCCAGTCATGATTTGGTGCCGCCAGGGGGATTCTACCTGGCCGCGCCGGTTGCCAAAGGGGCTGCGCGCGACTGCCCAAGCACACCTGAGCCTTATACCGGCGAGCTGTTTTTTCCCAGCAAATATGAAGGTTCCGATTCTGCGCGGGACAAACTCAACAAGACCGCTGCGGCCAAGTACCGCAAGCTGACGGAGGATGTGCGGAATCTGGAGAACGGTGTCAACAAGTGGGTTGGCAAGTACCTGGAGGACGGTGATCCAGAGTATGCCGAGTGTGCTCTTGAGTGGCTGGAGGAGTGGGCTGACGACGATGCGCTGCTCAGCAAGAAGTACAACCACACCGGCAAGTCTGTACGTAAGTGGGCCCTGGGCAGTATCTCGTCAGCGTACCTGCGCCTGAAATTCTCCCGTTCTGAGCCGCTCGCCGGTCATGGCGAGCAGAGCCGGAACATCGAGAAATGGTTCGGCAAGCTGGCCGACCAGGTGGTGCGCGACTGGAACGCGCAGCCCATGGAGCGACGTAACAACCACCAGTACTGGGCTGCCTGGGCGGTGATGGCGAGCGCGGTGGTGCTGGATCGGCGCGACCTGTTCGACTGGTCCGTCGAGCAGTACCGCCACGGCATGGCGCAGGTCGATGCCGAGGGTTACCTACCCCTGGAACTGTCCCGGCAAACCCGTGCGCTGGCCTATCACAACTACAGCATGGGGCCGCTGATGATGATCGCGGTATTCGCCCAGGCCAATGGCCTGGATCTGCGTACTGACAACAACGGTGCTTTGCAGCGACTTGCGGAACGGGTCGAGCAAGGCCTGCACGACCCGCATCTGTTCAAAGACAAGACCGGCTACCCGCAAGAGTTGGAGGACTTGCAGGAAAACAGCCGCTTCTCCTGGTTGGAACCTTACTGCGTGCTGTACCGCTGTTCGACTCAGACCAATGCCTGGCGCCAATCCTTGGAGCCCCTGAGTACGTACCGGCTGGGTGGCGATGTCACTCAGCTGTTCAACGCTCAACTGCCTTGATGTTTGCATGCTCTCCAGTTGTCAGGACTGCAGTCCTAGCGGGGAGGAGTGTCAATTTGAATTGAAACTTAAATGGAGACGCCTCTCATGATCCCGGTAATTCTTTCTGGTGGTAGCGGGTCCCGGCTCTGGCCGTTGTCCCGCAAGCTCTATCCCAAGCAGTTCCTGGCCTTGGCCGGGGTGCGCACGCTGTTTCAACAGACTGTGCAGCGTCTGGGGTTCGAGGGGGTTGAGCGTCCGCTCATCGTCTGCAATCAGGAACACCGTTTCATCGTCAACGAACAGCTCGGCGTCATTGGTGTGAGCGCACAGTGCATACTGATGGAGCCATTTGGCCGCAATACGGCACCGGCGGTGGCGATCGCTGCGCTGAAGGTGCTGGCCGAAGGCCGCGACGAACTGCTGCTGGTGCTGCCGGCGGACCATGTCATCACCGATGAAGCGGCCCTGCGCCAGGCGCTGGAGATTGCTCGGGCGGCAGCGGAAGAGGGCGAAATGGTGCTGTTCGGCATTCCCGCCGAACGCCCGGAAACCGGCTTCGGCTATATCAAGACGGCGGGCAGTGATAGCGATAGCGCGCTGATTCCAGGAGCCTATCGGGTCGAGCAGTTCGTCGAGAAGCCGGACATCGTCCGCGCCAGTGAGTTCGTCCGCTCCGGCGGCTACTACTGGAACAGCGGCATGTTTCTGTTCCGCGCCAGTCGCTATCTCGATGAGCTGCGCAGCTACGAGTCGGATATTTATGATACTTGCGTGCTGGCCCTGGAACGCAGCAAGGTCGAGCGCGAGGTAGTGCAAATCGATGCCGGCACCTTCGAGTGCTGCCCGGATAACTCCATTGACTACGCGGTGATGGAGAAGACCTCGCGAGCCTGCGTGGTGCCGCTCGCGGCCGGCTGGAGCGACGTCGGCAGTTGGTCGTCGCTCTGGGAAGTCCACGCGAAGGATGGCAACGGCAATGTGCTCAAGGGCGATGTGGTGGTGGAGAACAGCCACAGCTGCTACGTCCACGGCAACTCCAAGCTGGTGGCCCTGCTCGGCATGGAGGATGTGGTCGTGGTGGAAACCAAGGACGCGGTGATGATCGCCCACAAGGACAGCGTGCAGGATGTGAAGAAACTGGTGAACGCCCTGGACGCCGAAGGCCGTCAGGAAACCCGGAGCCATTGCGTGGTGTACCGCCCCTGGGGTGGCTACGACTCGGTGGACGCGGGCACCCGGCACCAGGTTAAGCACATCACCGTGAAGCCGGGTGCGCAGCTGTCCCTGCAGATGCACCACCACCGTGCCGAGCACTGGATCGTGGTCTCCGGTACAGCCAGGGTGACCTGCGACGACAAGAGCTTCCTGCTCACGGAGAACCAGTCCACCTACATCCCCATCGCCTCGGTGCACCGGCTGGCAAATCCCGGAAAGATCCCGCTGGAGATCATCGAGGTGCAGTCCGGCAGCTACCTCGGCGAAGACGACATCGAGCGGCTCGAGGATGTCTACGGAAGGACGGACAAGGTGAAAGGGTAGTCGGGTTGATTGGATTCCCGCGTGTGCGGGAATGACGAGGAGGCTGATATATGGCACTCCCCGTCATCCCCGCGCCCGCGGAACCAGCTTGCCGATAGGCACCTTGCGTCATCCCCGCGCAGGCGGAACCCAATAAACAAACCTCGCAGCCTCAGCTGGCCAGCAACTGGCGCAGCACGTAATGCAGAATGCCGCCGGCCTTGAAGTACTCGACCTCGTTGAGGGTGTCTATGCGGCACAGCACTTCGAAGCTTTCGCGCGTGCCATCCTCACGGCTAACTTCCACCATGAGGTTCATCAGCGGGTGCAGCTCTACGCCATCCAGACCGTAGATGCCGAGTTTTTCCCTGCCGGTCAGTTGCAGGGTTTTGCGATCCTGCCCCGCCTTGAACTGCAACGGCAACACGCCCATGCCCACCAGGTTGGAGCGATGGATACGCTCGAAGCTTTCGGCGATCACCGCCTTCACCCCGAGTAGATTGGTGCCCTTGGCTGCCCAGTCGCGGGATGAACCGGTGCCGTACTCCTTGCCGGCGACCACCACCAGCGGGGTGCCTTGCTCCTGGTAAAGCATGGAGGCGTCGTAGATCGCCAGCTTCTCGCCGCTCGGTATGTGCAGGGTATTGCCACCTTCCTCGCCGCCGAGCATTTCATTGCGGATACGGATATTGGCAAAGGTGCCGCGCATCATCACTTCATGGTTGCCGCGCCGTGAACCATAGGAGTTGAAGTCCCGCGGCTCTACGCCGTGCTCACGGAGGTAGTGACCGGCTGGGCTGTCCGCCTTGATATTGCCGGCCGGCGATATGTGGTCGGTGGTCACCGAGTCGCCGAGCAGGGCGAGAATACGCGCCTGGTGGATGTCGCCGATGTGCGGTGGCGCGTCGGCGATATCCTCGAAGAACGGTGGGTGCTGGATATAAGTGGAGTCGTCCTGCCAGGCGTAGGTATCCGCTGCTGAGACCTGGATCGCCTGCCACTTCTCGTCACCAGCGAAGACCTCGGCGTATTCCTTGTGGAACATACGCGTGTCGACGTTCAGGATGGCTTCGGCGATTTCCTGCTGACTGGGCCAGATATCGCGTAGATACACCGGTTTGCCGTCCTTGCCTTGACCGAGCGAATCCTCGCTGAGGTTGATCCGCACCGTACCGGCGAGGGCATAGGCCACCACCAGCGGCGGCGAGGCCAGCCAGTTGGTTTTCACCAGTGGGTGCACGCGGCCTTCGAAGTTACGGTTGCCGGACAGCACTGAGGCGACGGTCAGGTCGGATTGCTGGATGGCTTTTTCGATCGGCTCGAGCAGCGGCCCGGAGTTGCCGATGCAGGTGGTGCAGCCATAGCCGACCAGATCGAAGCCAAGGGCATCCAGGTACTGGGTCAACCCGGCGGCGTTGTAGTAATCGGTGACCACCTTGGAGCCCGGCGCCAGTGAACTTTTCACCCAAGGTTTGCGTTGCAGGCCTTTCTCTATGGCTTTTTTCGCCAGCAGGCCGGCGGCCATCATCACGCTGGGGTTGGAGGTGTTGGTGCAGGAGGTGATGGCGGCAATCACCACCGCGCCATTCTTCAGTCGGTGGGTCTGGCCTTCGTGGTGGTAGTCGACCTCGCCGACCATGGCCGCGCTGCCTACCGCAGCACCACCGCCGCCCTCGCTTTCCAGGCGGTCTTCTTCCTTGCTGTTGGGTTGGAAGTGCAGGCCGATGAACTCATCGAAGGCTTTGCTGACATTTGGCAGCGAGACGCGATCCTGCGGGCGTTTCGGCCCGGCCAGGCTGGCCTCGACGCTGCCCAGGTCCAGCTCCAGGGTATCGGTGAATAGCGGCTCGTGACCCTTTTCGCGCCACAGGCCCTGGGCCTTGCTATAGGCCTCGACCAGGGCCACGGTGCTTTCCGGGCGGCCGGACAGGCGCAGATAGTCGAGGGTGATCTCGTCCACCGGGAAGAAGCCGCAGGTGGCGCCGTACTCCGGCGCCATGTTGGCGATGGTGGCGCGGTCGGCCAGTGGCAAGTCGGCCAGGCCGTCGCCATAGAATTCGACGAATTTGCCGACCACCCCCTTCTTGCGCAGCATCTGGGTGACGGTGAGCACCAGGTCGGTGGCGGTGATGCCTTCCTTGAGCTTGCCGGTGAGCTTGAAGCCGATCACCTCGGGAATCAGCATCGACACCGGCTGGCCGAGCATCGCGGCTTCCGCTTCGATACCGCCAACGCCCCAGCCGAGAATACCGAGGCCGTTGATCATGGTGGTGTGCGAGTCGGTGCCGACCAGGGTGTCGGGGAACGCATAGGTTTTGCCGTCCTCTTCCTTGGTCCAGACCGTGCGGCCGAGGTATTCCAGGTTGACCTGGTGGCAAATGCCGGTGCCCGGCGGCACCACACTGAAGTTGTCGAAGGCATGCTGGCCCCAGCGCAGGAAGGCGTAGCGCTCGCCGTTGCGCTGCATCTCGATCTCGACGTTCTGCTCGAAGGCCGAGGCGCTGGCGAATTTGTCGACCATCACCGAGTGGTCGATGACCAGGTCGACGGGGGAGAGTGGGTTGATCTTCTGCGGATCGCCACCCGCCTTGGCCATGGCGGTACGCATGGCGGCCAGGTCGACGACGGCCGGCACACCGGTGAAGTCCTGCATCAAGACGCGGGCAGGCCGGTACTGGATTTCGCGCTCCGAGCTGCGAGTATTCAGCCAGGCTGCCAGGGCCTTGAAGTCCTCGCCGGTGACGGTTTTGTTGTCCTCCCAACGCAGCAGGTTTTCCAGCAGGACTTTCAGCGACATCGGCAGTTTGTCGATATTGCCGAGCGCCTTCGCGGCTTCCGGCAGGCTGTAGTAGTGGTAGGTGAGGCCGCCGACTTCGAGGCTGCGGAGGCAATTCAAGCTATTCAGGGACGGCATTGCGCATCTCCTTGCGGCCCACACGGACGGGCCTGGCTGAACGAGGCAGAGTGTTCAAACTAGCTCCGCTTGGGCGGTCTCGCCATCTAACAGGCCGTTGAAAAACTACTGCGCTAGGCTATGCGTTGAAATCAGCCTCACAAAAGCGAAGCGTTGAACGCGCTTCAGCGCGGCCCCGAAGGGGTGAGCGAAGCGAATAAAATGCTCATTTACCGCTCGTAAACTGCGCTTTCTCGGCTGATGTCGCCTTGCCTAGCCGTCGCTCGCTACTTTTTCAACGGCCTGCTAACTGGACTGCCGGGCGGCGCCTGGGTTCCCAACTCCGCTATCATGCGCCGCTTGAGGAGAATCCCTAATGAACACTTTGTTGTTGCACTGCCGCCCCGGTTTTGAAAATGAGGTGTGTGCCGAGATCGCCGAACACGCCGCGCGCCTGGAAGTGGCGGGTTATGCCAAGGCCAAACCGAACAGCGCCTGCGCCGAATTCATCTGCACCGAGGCCGATGGCGCCGAGCGGCTGATGCGTGGGCAGCGTTTTGCCCAGCTGATCTTTCCACGGCAGTGGGCGCGTGGGGTGTTTATCGACCTGCCGGAAACCGACCGGATCAGCGTGCTGCTCAAGCATCTGGAGGGTTTTCCGACTTGCGGTAGCCTGTGGCTGGAAGTGTTGGATACCAACGACGGCAAAGAGCTGTCGAATTTCTGCAAGAAGTTCGAGGCACCGCTGCGTAAGGCGCTGAGCAAGGCCGGCAAGCTGGTCGAGGATGTGAATAAACCGCGCCTGCTGCTGACCTTCAAAAGCGGCCGTGAAGTGTTTTTCGGCCTGGCCGAGGCGAACAACTCCGCCCTTTGGCCGATGGGCATCCCGCGTTTGAAGTTCCCGCGTGAAGCGCCGAGCCGTTCGACCCTCAAGCTGGAAGAGGCTTGGCACCAGTTCATCCCGCGGGATGAGTGGGACGAGCGCCTGGCCCCGGCCATGACCTCGGTCGACCTGGGTGCGGCGCCTGGTGGTTGGACCTGGCAGTTGGTCAACCGGCACATGAAGGTGACCGCAGTGGACAACGGACCGATGGCGCAAAGCCTGATGGATTCCGGCTTGGTCGAGCACCTCAAGGCCGATGGTTTCCTGTTCAAACCGCGCAAGCCGGTGGACTGGATGGTCTGTGACATCGTCGAGAAGCCTGCACGCAATGCCGCGCTGCTGGAAACCTGGATCGGTGAAGGGCTGTGCCGCGAGGCGGTGGTCAACCTCAAGCTACCGATGAAGCAGCGTTACGCCGAAGTGCGACGACTGCTCGAACGCATCGAGGACGGCTTCGTCGAGCGCGGCATCAAGGTCGCTATTGGCTGCAAGCAGCTCTATCACGACCGTGAAGAAGTGACCTGTCATCTGCGGCGCTTGGGCAAGTAGTGCAACCCCAATCTCTCATGTAGGAGCGGGGTGGCGATTACGGCAATAGGCTGTTAGCCACGCGCGGCTGCAAGGGCTGTAGCGTGGGTAGCTCGATTTCCCCTCGCAGGGTTACCGATGATGGCTGCCAGGAACTGTTGAACAGGTATTGGTCACTGAAACCGCTAACCCTCAGACCCAGCACGTCCCCGGGCTGCAGCACGCTGCTGACGGCCGCCAAATCAGTTTCGGCCCGCCCGGTCAGCGGGGTGACTTGTTCATTCAGTACTTCGCTGCTGCCATCGGCGCGCTGCACCACTACCGAGGCGAACAGGGTTGCTGCTTGCGCACCCTTATCCAGATAAATACGCGGTACGCCGACCAGGGCGCCGACCTCTTGTGCCGTTTGCAGAGGGATAAACCTGGCCGGCTCCAGCCAGCCGCTGCTCAACGGGCGAATCTGGGTTGCCGGCAATTTCAGTCGTGGATGAACGCTCGGCATCTGTTGCAGGGCCAGGCCCTGATCGAGGTTCAGGCTCAGGCAGAGTTGCGGCACGCTGGCGGCCACACCTGTGCGGCCGTCTAGTTTGTCTTGATACCAGGCGACAATCGCTCGATACAGGTTGATCGCGCGGTCACCGCAGTGCAGCACCGGCTCGTTGTTGAAGGGCGGCAGGCCGCTCCAGCTCTGCATGGGCGGCGGCAAGATGTGCCCGCCCTGCATGCCGAGCAGGCGTATGTCGCCATCGCCTTGTTGCAGACAGTCGCGAATCGCCAGTCCCTGGTTGAGCGGGAACAAGGTGTCGCGCATGCCCTGGATCAACAGCGTATCGGCGTGGGGGCGCTGGCCGCGGGCGCAGTAGCTGGTCAGGCTATGGGCTTTGAGTTCGTCTTGCACTGACGCGGTCATCTCGCCGCCTGCGCTTTTCAGGTAGGGCGTCTGGGCGAACTTACCGAGGTCATAACCGGTGGTTACGCCGAGGCCGAGCAGTACGCCGGTCCAGCCGACCTTCATGTGACCGCCCGGTGCCAGAGCCTCGGCGAGGTCGTACCAGGTGGCGATGGGCACCAGGGCGTCGATGCGCGGGTCCTCGGCTGAAGCCAGCAACTGCACGGCGCCGCCGTAGCTTTCGCCCAGCATGCCGACCCGCGGATCGTTCGGCCCGTCCATGCGCAGGCGCGGCAGGTGTTGCGCCGCCCAGTCGATAACGGCGAGGGCGTCCTGCACCTCGTAGCGCGGGTCCATCATCTCGATATTGCCGTCGCTGCCACCCCAACCACGCTGGTCGTAGCTGATCACCCAGAAGCCGGCTTGCCAGGCTTTCAGTGCCGCGCGCCCGGACATCATCTGCGTGCCGTAGAAACTCTCCGGCCCGGTCACGCGCCAGCCGCCCCAGCCGTGGGTATGCACGATCACGGGCGCGCTGGCGCCGGCTTTCAGGGCGGGCTGGAAGACCGTGGCAGAGAGCTTGGTGCCGTCGCGACCGAGGATCACCGCTTCAAAGTGCGTGGCCGGTAAATCCTGATCGGCCGTGGCGGCGAAATCCGGCAATTGATCGCGAGCGGCGCAGCCACTCAGTAGCAGGGTGGTAAGCAGGAGCGAACACAGGCGCATGGTCTTATTCTTATGGCAAATAGGGCTGCAGCTTGCAGCAACGCGGGGTTAGTAGCTGCCCATCCAAGGTTGTGTCAGCCGGATTCGGCCAATCCAGGCCGTGCGAAGACTACCGCGCTCGGTTATACGGCGTTAAAAACAGGCTAAAAATGCTCATTTACAACACGTAAACTCGGCTCGGGCATCCTGCTTCGCTCTACCTCCTGCATCCCTGCAGTCGTGCGCTTGCTCGCCAGTTTTGACTCGCTGGCGCTCGCCCTTCGGGCCAACCTGCGGCTGTTACTCCGCTTCGCTGCGTTGCGCCTTGTCGAACCTTCGTTCGCTACGTTTTCACACGGCCTGAATCTGACGGGTGAAGGTGACCTTGGGGTCAGCTTTGCGCGACAATGGTCACCAGTTTTTGGAGTGCCTCAATGTCTGAACTCGATACCACGCTGGCTGACGCCATTCTGGACGCCACGGGACTGTACTGCCCTGAGCCGGTAATGCTGCTGCACAACAAGGTGCGTGACCTGCCAGCCGGTGGATTGCTCAAGGTGATTGCGACCGATCCCTCGACGCGTCGCGATATCCCCAAGTTCTGCATGTTCCTTGGCCATGAGTTGCTCGGGCAGCAGGAAGAGGCGGGGACTTATCTGTATTGGATTCGCAAAAAGAGTTCGTAAATGCCTTTCTACTTCGCCTACGGCTCGAACATGAACCCTGCGCGTATGCAGACCCGCGGGCTCAACTTCACCGAAGTGTTGGCCGGGCGTTTGCCAGGTTATGCCTTGTGCTTCAACAAGCGCGCCCATGACCGTCCAGGCCGCGCCTACGCGAATATCCGTCATCAACGAGATGGTGTGGTGGAAGGCGTGCTCTATCGCCTGGCCGACGAAAACGAGATCTACAAGATGGACCCGTTCGAGGGCACGCCGATCTTCTACAGTCGTGAGCGGATGCCGATCATCACGGCGCAAGGCGTGCAGCCTGCCTGGGTCTATATCGCCAACCCGGCGCTGCGCGAAGAAGGCCTGTGGCCAACTCGCGCTTATCTGCAGCACCTGCTGGCTGGGCGCGAGTTCCTTTCCCCTGGCTATTGGGACGCGCTAGCCGCGGTGCCGGCTCATGTCGATGAGTAAACCGCGGTATTGATGCGGATACGCCGGCGCGAACTGCGGGCCAGGCGAATCGTCAGCATCGCCGCGGCGCACGTCAGGCCGACAATCAATCCCTGCCACAGACCGCGCGGCCCGCTAGGCTCGCCGAACCAATGCGACAGCCCCAGTGCATAACCTACCGGCAGGCCGATGCCCCAATAGGCGAACAGGGTCATGATCATGGTCGCGCGGGTGTCTTGATAGCCGCGCAGGGCGCCGGCGGCGGTCACCTGAATGGCGTCGGAGAACTGGAACAGCGCGGAGAAGATGATCAGCGTCGAGGCCACGCCGATTACCGTTGCATCCGGGGTATAGATCTGCGCGATGCTGGCGCGCAGCCACAGCATCAGGCTGGCCGAGAAGCACGCATAGGCCAGCGCGGTGCCGATTCCCACTCCCGCGACAAAGCGCGCCTCGCGCGGCTCGCCACGGCCGAGGGCTTGGCCGACGCGCACGGTGACCGCCATACCCAGCGCATAGGGAATCATGAACACCAGTGAGCTGAAGTTCAGGGCAATTTGATGGCCGGCGACGACGTGGGAACCCAGGCCACCGATCAGCAGAGCGATCACCGCGAAAATGCTCGACTCGGCAAACACGGCGATGCCGATGGGTACGCCGATGCTGAGCAAGCGTTGGATCACCTGCCAGCGCGGCCACTCGAAACGGCTGAACAGCTGGCTGGCTTTGTACGCCGGCGCCCAATGCACCCAGCCGAGCATGCCGAAAAACATGAACCACATCACCAGCGCGGTGGCCCAGCCACACCCGGGGCCGCCCATCGCCGGCACGCCCAGGTGGCCGTAGATGAACACGTAGTTCAGCGGAATATTCAGTAGCAACCCGCAGATGCCGAGCACCATGCTCGGGCGGGTGCGACCGAGGCCGTCACTGAAGCAGCGCAGCACATGGTAGAGCGCGACAGCCGGGATGCCGCTGCCGATGCCATACAGGTAAGTCATGCTCGGGCCGATCAGTTCCGGATCCACGCCCATCACGTGCAACACCGGCTCGGCGCACCAGAGTATGACGGCCGCGCTCAAGCCCACGGCCAGCGCCAGCCACAAGGCTTGGCGTACCAACGGTCCAATCTCGGTTTCCTGGCCGGCGCCAAAGCGTTGCGCAACCTTGGGCGTGGTCGCCAAGAGAATGCCGGTCATCAGCAGGAACACTGGCACCCAGATCGAGTTACCTAACGCCACTGCAGCCAGGTCACGCGGGCTGACGCGGCCAGCCATCACTGCATCGACAAAACCCATGGCGGAGTGGGACAGCTGGGCAATCATGATCGGTAGAGCGAGGGTGAGCAGGGCGCGCAGTTCGCGGCGAGTGCGGGTGAAGCGTGATTCGCTAACAGTCACGGGGCATTCCATTCATATATCAAGTGCGCACTGTATCGGCAGTGGTGGCCGGGCACTCGTCCTGCCTGAGAACATTGTTCAATGTCTGCTGCGCTTGGTCATGCGGTGTTGAAAACAGGCTCGGACTGTTCATTTACAATTCGTAAACTCCGCGTCCTCGCCTGTTATCGCCTTGCCTGACCTGCGCTCGCGACGACCTTGAACAAGTTCTGTGTGTTGAGGCAAGCGCTAGACGCGCCATAGAGCAGGACTTGCAGGGGACTGCAGAGTCTACGCCTTGACGCATCGGTCAGGAAAGTGCGGTGCAATTCCTGCGAGAGCGCTACATGCCAAGGGCGACGAGCTGTACCGGGCTGTCCTAGAATGGCAGCCTGATTTGCGGAGCCTGCCATGCGAATTCTTGCCGACGAAAATATTCCCTTGCTCGATGAGTTCTTTGCCGGATTCGGCGAGATCCAGCGTTTGCCAGGTCGCGCCTTTAATAGTGCGGCAGTGGCGGATGCCGATGTATTGCTGGTGCGTTCGGTGACCGAGGTCAATCGCACGCTGCTGCATGGCAGTCGGGCGCGCTTTGTCGGCACCTGTACCATCGGCACCGACCATCTCGACCTCAATTACTTCGCTGAAGCCGGCATTGGCTGGGCCAGCGCACCCGGCTGTAATGCCCGCGGGGTGGTCGATTACGTACTCGGCAGTCTGCTGAGCCTGGCCGAAGTGCGGGGCGTCGAGTTGGCCACACGGACTTACGGTGTGGTGGGTGCCGGGCAGGTTGGCGGGCGCTTGGTCGACGTGCTGCGTGCTTTGGGTTGGCGCGTATTGGTTTGCGACCCGCCGCGCCAGGCCGCGGAAGGCGGCGGCTACGTCAGCCTCGATGAAATCCTCGCCGAGTGCGATGTGCTGAGTCTGCACACGCCGCTCACCCGTACATCTGCACAGCCGACGCACCACCTACTCAATGCCGAACGCCTGGCACGACTCAAACCCGGTGCCTGGCTGATCAATGCCAGCCGTGGTGCGGTGGTGGATAACGCGGCGCTGCGTCAGTTGCTCGCCGAGCGAATGGATCTGGAAGCGGTGCTGGACGTCTGGGAAGGTGAGCCGGAAGTGGATGCGGATCTGGCGGAACTGTGCCTGATCGCCACCCCACACATCGCCGGCTATAGCCTGGATGGCAAGCTGCGGGGTACCGCACAGATCTACCAGGCTTTTTGCGCACACTTGGGCCTGGCGCCCAGCGTAGAGTTGGACGAGTTGCTGCCGCAGCCCTGGTTGACTGAGTTGGGGCTGGATGCCGCGACTGATCCACACTGGGCGTTGGCCCTGTTGTGCCGCGCGGTGTATGACCCGCGTCGTGACGATGCCGATTTTCGCCGCAGCTTGGTGGGTTCTGCAGCGGCTCGCCGTGCCAGCTTCGATGCCTTGCGCAAGCACTATCCAGCGCGCAGGGAAGTCGATGGCTTGCGGGTCCGTTTGAGTGGTGAGGCACCAGAGTTGGTGCAGCTGGTAAGGGCGCTCGGGGCTACGCTGGCATAATCCCGGCAAGCTGTTGCGGTGGTCAAAATGAAAAACCCGAGCGAGCGCTCGGGTTCAAACTAGCGGTAGTGCTCAGGCCCGCTTAGGGGCTGACACCCATGCTTTATCCAGTTCGCTGCATGCGCGTTGAATCATATGTTCGGTGATTGGGATTTCTCGCCCTTGGGCGTCGATGATCGCCCCGCCGACTGGTTGCTGCGGTTTCAGCGGGACTACGCGGCGGTCAGAAGTGCTGTTTTGCAAGCTCATGGCTTGTCTCCTCATCAGGTGGTGCGCCTAGTCTAAGTGGCATAAATGAACGCTCAGTGACAGCTTTTGGCAGGTGTTACAGCAACGGTAAACCGTCAAATAAAGCTAAGCGCTCAAGTAGCCTAGCAGCCCCTGTGCCAGCAGCCGATTTTCGATCTTATAAATAACCATTCCCCGCTGTAGAACGAGTTCAACGAGGTAGGCATGTCGCGCTTTCATCTGGGCCTGATCATCAATCCACTGGCCGGTCTAGGTGGCCCAGCGGCACTCAAGGGTAGCGATGGGGTTGCTGCTGAGGCCCTGGCGCGTGGTTCCGAGCCCCGGGCGGCGCTACGTACGCGGATCGCGCTGGAGTGTCTGCGGCCGCTTGCTGAACGCATTGAGTTCCTCACCTTTCCGGGCCCTATGGGGGGCGATCTGTTGCGCGAGATGGGCTTTGCTCATCGCCTGCTGGGTGAGTTATGCGAAGGCATGACGAGTGCGGACGACACCCGACAAGCCGTCGAAGTGCTGCAAACTGCCGGCGTCGCGCTGATTCTATTTGCTGGCGGCGACGGCACGGCGCGGGATGTGTGCGCTGTAGCCCGGCAAGAGCAGCCGGTACTGGGCATTCCGGCCGGGGTGAAGATTCATTCCGGGGTTTACGCCATCAGCCCGCGCGCGGCTGGTGAGTTGACCCGTCGCCTGATCGAGGGCGGCCTGATTCGCCTGGCCAGCGGCGAAGTGCGGGACCTCGATGAAGCGGCGTTGCGCGACGGTCGGGTGGCCGCACGCTGGTACGGCGAACTGACCGTGCCGCAAGAGGGCGGTTACATGCAGCAGGTCAAACAAGCCGGTATGGAGTCCGAAGAGCTGGTGCTGAGCGAGTTGGCCGCCTGGCTGGAGGACACCTGGCAGCGCGATGTGCGTTATATCTTCGGCCCCGGTTCTACCCTGCATGGCCTGGCGCATAACCTCGGCTTGCAGACCAGCTTGCTCGGCGTCGATGTGGTCGAGAATGGCCAAATTATTGCGCACGATGTTACCGAGGCGCAGTTGTTCGAGCTGGTCGACGGTTATCCGGCTTTTCTACTGGTCACGGCCATCGGTGGACAGGGGCATATTATCGGTCGCGGTAACCAGCAGATCAGTCCGCGAGTGCTGCGCGCGGTGGGCCTGGACCACCTGCGAGTGGTGGCGACTAAACGCAAACTGGAAACCCTCGCAGGCCGCCCGCTGCTGGTGGATAGTGGTGATCCAGCCCTGGACGAAGCCTTTCCGGATGCGATCCGGGTGTGGGCGGGTTACAAGGAGGAACTGCTTTACCCGCTTGGCTATGGGGCTTGAGGCAAAACGCGTGGCCCGCCATTGCGCCAGGCTGGCGAGGGCGATCGAGTAGAGCGAGGAGTGTTCTATGTATCAAGGCAGTTGCTTATGCAGTGCTGTCCGCTTCGAGATTGCAGGTGAGCTGGAGCCGATTCAGATTTGCCATTGCAGCCTTTGCCGCAAGGCCCAAGGCGTGCCCTTCGTGACCAATATCCCGGTCTCAACCGAGGCCTTCCGTCTGCTTAGTGGCGCGGATGCGCTCAAGGCGTTTTCATCCTCTCCCGGTAAGCAGCGGGTTTTCTGTAGCCACTGCGGTTCACCTATCTATAGCCAAAACCAACACACTCCAGGCGTACTGCGGATCCGCGCAGGCACTTTGGAGGGCGAACTGAAAACCCGCCCAATGGCGCACTTCTATATCGATTCCAAGGCCAATTGGTGGGAGCTGAGCGATGATTTGCCGAAATATGCCCAGGGCTATCTGGCTAAAACCTGAAGTGATTTGCTGCGGGTGCTCGGTGGGCGAATTGGCCGCTGTAAGCGCATAGTGGTTGTTGCTCGGTCGAATGCGGCAAAGGATGTTCTTGATGAATGCTGACGATTACCCGCCCTTTGTTCAGCCCGGCGACCGTGTGGTGCTGTTCGACGGGGTCTGCAAGCTGTGCAACGGCTGGGTGCGGTTTTTGCTTCGCTATGACCATGAGCAACTGTTCAAGCTGGCCGCGGTGCAGTCGGCGGAAGGCCAAGCGATTCTGCGTTGGTATGGGCTGCCGACCGAGACCTTTGAAACCATGGCCTATGTCGAGGGCCGGGAGTTGCTCGTGCGCTCCGAGGCGATCCTGCGGATAGTTGGCCAACTGCACTGGCCCTGGCGTGGTTTGCTAGTGCTGCGGCTTATCCCGAGGCCGCTACGCAATTGGCTGTATGACCGTATCGCGCTGAATCGCTATCGTCTATTTGGTAAATATGACGCTTGTCTTTTACCCAGCCCCGAGCATGCTCGACGCTTTCTGCATGCCGACGCCTGAATCCATAGAATAAGTGCAGCGCTTGCCCAGCCGCTGGATAAGTTGCGGCTAATGGCCTGGCTGGCGCGGATCGTACGGGCGCGGGCCTTCGTTTCCTCTAATTGAGTCTTACCTATGGCTTCACTTCTCACATCCCGCCAGCGCAATGCGCTGCGCATGACTCGCCGCTTTGTCGCGCCTTATCGCTGGCAGGTTATCGGCGCCTTGCTGGCGTTGCTGTTTACCGCGGGTATCACCTTGTCCATGGGGCAGGGCGTCAAGCTGTTGGTGGATAAGGGCTTCGCTACGCAATCGCCAGCCATGCTCAATCAGTCGATTGCGCTGTTCATGGTGCTGGTGCTGGCGCTGGCGGTCGGCACCTTTACGCGCTTCTATCTGGTGTCGTGGATTGGCGAGCGCTTTGTCGCCGATATCCGCAAGCGCGTGTTCAACCACTTGATCAACCTGCATCCGGGTTTTTACGAGACCAATCGCAGCTCCGAGATTCAGTCGCGGCTAACCGCGGATACCACGCTGTTGCAGTCAGTGATTGGCTCGTCGCTGTCGATGGCGTTGCGTAATGCACTGATGCTGATTGGCGGGATCATTCTGCTGTTCATTACCAACCCCAAGCTCTCGGCAATTGTGATTGCGGCCTTGCCTTTGGTGATTGCGCCGATCCTGATCTTCGGGCGCCGAGTGCGCAGCCTTTCCCGATTAAGTCAGGATCGGGTCGCCGATGTCGGCAGTTATGTCGGCGAAACACTGGGGCAGATCAAGACGGTGCAGGCCTACAACCACCAGGAAGAGGATAAGAGCCGTTTCGGCGGCACCGTGGAAGAAGCTTTCAACACCGCGCGCAAACGCATTGCCCAGCGCGCCTGGCTGATCAGCGTGGTGATTTTGCTGGTGCTGGGCGCCATCGGGGTGATGCTCTGGGTCGGCGGCATGGATGTGATCGCCGGCCGTATTTCCGGTGGCGAGTTGGCGGCATTTGTCTTCTACAGCCTGATTGTCGGCACCGCGTTTGGCACGCTGAGCGAAGTGATTGGCGAGTTGCAGCGCGCGGCGGGGGCGGCCGAGCGGATTGCCGAGTTGTTGCAGGCACGCAGTGAAATCAACCCGCCGGCCACCAATCAAGTGCAGTTGCCACAGCCGGTGAGCGGACGGATCGTGCTGGAGGCGGTGCGCTTTTCTTATCCGACGCGTCGCGACAGTTATGCCGTCGATGGCATCAGTCTGGTGGTCGAGCCCGGTGAAACGCTGGCCTTGGTGGGGCCGTCCGGAGCGGGTAAATCCACGCTGTTTGATTTGCTGTTGCGCTTTTTTGACCCGCAAGAGGGCCGCATCCTGGTCGAAGGGCAGCCTATTGCTCAGCTGGACCCGCAGGCTCTCCGCCGCTGTTTTGCCCTGGTTTCGCAAAGTCCGGCGCTGTTCTTCGGCAGCGTTGAAGAAAATATCCGTTACGGCAAAGCCTCGGCCTCGCACGCCGAAGTCGAGGCCGCCGCGCGCGCCGCGCATGCTCACGACTTCATCATGAAGATGCCCAACGGCTACCAGACTCATCTTGGCGACAGTGGTTTGGGGCTTTCTGGTGGTCAACGGCAACGCCTGGCCATCGCCCGCGCCTTGTTGGTCGACGCGCCGATTCTGCTGCTGGATGAGGCCACCAGTGCCTTGGATGCGGAAAGCGAGCATCTGATCCAGCAAGCGCTGCCAAGGCTGATGCGTGGGCGCACCACACTGGTGATCGCGCATCGCCTGGCGACGGTACAGAACGCCGACCGCATCGCGGTGATCGAGCACGGCAAGTTGATTGCCGTCGGCAGCCATCATGAACTGGTTGCGACTAACGAGTTGTATCGGCGGCTGGCCGAGTTGCAGTTCAACACTGCGGACTCTGTGGCCTGAGTCCGCTGCTTTGATGTGTGCTGGCGCCACGAGACTGCGCTAGCGCGTGATTGCGTTCGATGCGGCCGTGTCTGCTCAGTCCAGGCTCAGCTTTTGAGGTTTGGGCTTGACCGTCGTGGCGGTGCCTACCGACGCGATAATGATCGCCCCAATGGCCAGCCATTGCGTCAGGCTCAGCTGCTCGTGCAGGAATAGCAGGCCTGAGAGCGCCGCGACCGCCGGTTCGATGCTCATCAGCGTGCTGAAGGTGCGCGCGGGTAGACGGGTGAGCGCGGCCATTTCCAGGCTGTAGGGCAAGGCTGTCGAGAGTATGGCGACAGCGATTGCGACGGGCAGCAACGACCAACTGAAGAGGGCGCTGCCGACCTGCACCAACCCGATCGGGAAGACGATCAGCGCGGCAACGATCGTCCCCAGCGCGACGGTATGTGCGCCATGTTCAGCGCCGGCTTTTTGGCCGAAGACAATGTACAGCGCCCAGCACACGCCCGCGCCGAGGGCCAGGCCCATGCCGAGCGGATCGAGTTGCGCGCTCGACTGATCGGTCGGCAACAGCAGCACCAGGCCCAGCACGGCCAGGGCGATCCAGAAAAAGTCGATGATCCGCCGCGACGACAGCAGCGCCAGAACCAGCGGGCCGGTGAACTCCAGGGCCACGGCGATGCCCAGCGGCACGGTCTTCAGTGCCATGTAGAACAGCAGGTTCATGCCGCCCAAGGCAGCGCCATAGGCAATCAACGAACGACACGAGCGGGCGGTTACTCGAGCGCGCCAGGGGCGCATGACCAGGCACAAGATGACCGCGCCCAGGCCGAGGCGCAGCGCCGAAGTGCCTTCAGCGCCGATGATCGGAAACAGTCCTTTGGCCAGGGAGGCGCCGCCCTGAATAGAGAACATGGCGATAAGCAGCAGGCCGATCGGCAGGAGGATTGACGGTGCGTGTTTAGACCCAGGCATGTTCGTGTCCGTTGCTGAAAGCAGGTTGCCACCGTGCAATCTCGCAGCAGTGACCTGGTACTGTCTCGCAGTGCATAGAGTGGAGGGGGAAACGTTCCTAGCCTAGCCGCAGGATTGGCGTAGCGACCACTGGCTGCGCCCTTCGATCAGGCTATCCGGCATTTACTTGGTAGCGAGCGGAGCCCGCGGCTGTCGGCTTAAAACCGATCTCGAAAAAAAACCGACCATTGAGGCCGGTTCTTCATGGCCTGTTTAACTCAGCGATATTCGCAGAGATAGGCGGTATCGACGGCGACTTTCAGCTGGAATTTGCTGTTGGCCGGCACCGTGAATTTGCTGCCCGCGGCGAAGGTTTCCCAGGCGTCGCTGCCTGGCAGCTTGACAGTCAGGGCGCCAGCGACGACGTGCATCACTTCCAGTTGGCTGGTGCCGAATTCGTATTCGCCTACGGCCATCACGCCGATGGTAGCTGGGCCGTCTGCCATGCCGAAGGCGATGGATTTGACGGTGCCGTCGAAGTACTCGTTGACCTTGAACATGCGGCATTCCTCGAAGGGGTTAGAAAGGCCGGTCAGTATGCCCAAGGTGTTTCGGTGCGTCATCCGCTTTGCTTGGCTTTAGGCGGGAAGAACTAGGGGGAGCAGTCGGGCGGTGTTGCGTGCATCTTCCAGGGCGCGGTGCTGCTGACCGTTGAAGTGCAGGCCTGCCAGTTGCAGCGCGGTGTTCAGGCTCACCGGTCGCTGCAGTTGGCGGGCATCGGCGAAGCGCTGTTTGAGGTTGAGATGCGGCACCGCAGTTAGCGCGCTATTGAGCTGCTGCTGGCGCCAATCCTGCTCCAACTGGCGGCGGTCATACTCGCCCCAACTGGCCCAGCCGGCTAAGCGTGGATGGTGCGCGGTCAGCCAGCGCTCGAATAAGGGCCAGACCGCAGCGAGTGGTGCGGCGGCATCCACATTAGCTTGGCTGATATGCGTGAGTTCGCGGCAGAAGTTGGTCAGGTAGGGCCTGCGTAATGGGCGGACGAAGCGCTGGAAGTGATCCAGCTCACGGCCGTCGGCGGAGACCAGGCTGGCGCCAATCTCGATGATTTCCATCTCGGCTATTGGCCAGCCACCTTCTTCCGTGGTGGCTTCCAGGTCGATCACTAACCAATATCCCATAGCTCCTCCGTTGTGCTTTCGGCAGTATGGAAGGGCTTTTCTGAGTCGGCAAACTGCATGCTAGGCTCTGGTTTGGTCGAACGATGGAGGTGAGCTATGGCTAAAGTGGCATTTATCGGGTTGGGCACGATGGGTTTTCACATGGCCGGACATTTGGCGTGCGAGGGGCATCAGGTCTGCGTGTATAACCGCTCGCCAGCCAAGGTTGAGCTCTGGTGTGATGAATTTGCTGGCGATGGTGCGGCCACGCCGCGCGAAGCGGCGCAGGGCGCCGAGCTGGTGATGACCTGTGTCGGCAATGACGACGACTTGCGCAGTGTGGTGCTGGGTGCCGACGGTGCCTTTGCCGGTATGGCCGCGGGCAGTGTCCTGGTCGATCACACTACGGCCTCCGCCAGCGTTGCCCGCGAACTCGGGGTGTTAGCAGCAGAGCGCGAACTGGGCTTTCTCGATGCGCCGATGTCGGGTGGTCAGGCGGGTGCTGAGAGCGGCATGCTGACGGTGATGGTCGGTGGCGAGCAGGCTTTCTACGATCGCGCCGCGCCGGTGATCGAGAGTTACGCGAAGATGGTCAGGCTGATGGGCCCGATAGGCAGTGGTCAGTTGACCAAGATGGTCAACCAGATCTGCGTTGGCGGTCTGTTGCAGGCACTGGCTGAGGCGCTGCATTTCGCCCAGTGCGCAGGCCTGGATGCGCAGGGCGCGATGGAGGTCATTAGTCAGGGCGCGGCGCAGTCCTGGCAGTTGGAACACCGCCATCAGACCATGCTCGAGGGTAAGTTCGATTTCGGTTTTGCGGTGGATTGGATGCGCAAGGACTTCTCTATCGTCCTTGATGAAGCCAGCCGTAACGGTGCGCAATTGCCGGTCACTGCGCTGGTCGATCAGTTTTATGCCGAAGTGCAGGCCATGGGCGGTGGCCGTTGGGACACTTCGAGCCTGATTACTCGGCTGAAGCCGGCGTCGTAGGGGGGGGCGATTTATTGCGCCCTGCGGACAGCTGAAGCTGTGCAAAACGGCTTTCCTGCCGTTTTGTCGCTACGCTCTACCCAGCCTACGCCCGGAAAACAAAATACACCGCACCTAGCAAGCACAGGCCGGCCCACAGGTAGTCGAGTTTCAGCGGCTGCTGCATATAGAAAAGGCTAAAGGGCACGAAGATCGCCAGGGTGATGACTTCCTGCATGATCTTCAGCTGCCCCACGGACAGCTCGGTGTAGCCGATGCGGTTGGCCGGCACCATGACCAGATACTCGAACAGCGCGATGCCCCAACTGATCACTGCGGCGATGATCCAGGGCTTGCCGTGCAAGGTCTTCAGATGGCCATACCAAGCAAAGGTCATAAAGACGTTGGAGAGGGCGAGCAGGGCAGAGGTTTGCTTGGCATGTTGATGATCTCAGTGCGCTGAATGCGCGCAGCCTAACTGGAGGTTTCCCCGGCAACAAGGTTAGGCCGTGAGTGCAGGAGGTGGCCTGTGGTGCTGTTCTGTATCAGTTGTTTGTCGCTGGCTTAAGTTCCTTATGACGCTGATGCCAAATCGACGGGTGCCCGAGTAAAATCGCGGGTCTGTTGGATCAAGGCTTGAGGTCGTCCGTCATGCAGTGCCGTTCAGGCTGTGGCGCTTGTTGTATCGCCCCTTCTATCAGCTCACCGATTCCCGGAATGCCGTACGGCAAGGCGGCTGGCGAACGCTGTCTGCACCTCTCGGTCGAACACCTGTGTGGGTTGTTCGGTAAGCCTGAGCGGCCGGCGGTGTGCTTGGAGTTCGAGGCTGATCCCGAGGTCTGTGGTGACAGTCGCGATCAAGCCATTCGTCTGCTCGGCTGGTTGGAACAGGCTACGGCGGTGACGCAGGGTCGTTTCAGATAGTTCCCGAGCCCTGTGGGGTGAGGCCGATCATTGCGCTTATGTATTGAATTCAGAAGGAGTGGAGCATGGGATCGCTATGTCGAGTGGCTGCGCTGTGTGGCTTGAGCGTGCTGATGACAGCCACAGCACATGCCGAGGATTGGCAGTTGGCTAAAGACGAGGATGGTATTCGCGTTTACCTCAGTGCCGTTCCGGGTTCGAAATACAAGGCCTACCGCGGCGTCACTACCATCAAGGCCGATATCGCCAGCATCAATGCGTTGCAAGAGGATGTCAGTGGTTCCTGTGCCTGGATTCATGAGTGCCGTGAGCAGAAGTTGCTCAAGCATCAGGGTGCAGAAAGCTGGACCTACACCCGTTTCAACACCCCGTGGCCAGTGACGCCGCGTGATTCAGTGCTGCATGTGACGACCAAAGAGGATGCAGACGGCAGTGTCATCCGCATTCTTGAAGGGGTGGCGGACTATGTGCCGCGGGAGAAGGGTTTTGTCCGCGTGAGCAAGGTCGAAGGCCTATGGAAACTGACCCCGAACGGCGCTGGGCAGGTTGAAGTTGTTTATCAGGTGCAAACTGAGCCGGGTGGTAGTGTTCCGTCCTGGCTGGCCAACAGCTTTGTGGTGGATGCACCGTACAACACGCTGCAAGCCCTGCGTAAGCTGGCTGAGAAACGCTAAACGGTTGGCTGCAACGAAAAAAAAGCTGCCCGGAGGCAGCCTTTTTATTTGCTCTTGTCTCGTCCTGAATAAGGTTTACACCTTCTGACCTATTTTCAGGAGGATGCAATGGATTCGGGGAAAAGGCGCAGTCAGCGCGATTACACACTGACTTTTAAATTGGCGGTCGTCGATCAGGTCGAAAAAGGCGAACTGAGTTATAAAGAGGCTCAAAGGCGCTACGGGATTCAGGGCAAGTCAACGGTGCTGGTGTGGCTCCGCAAGCATGGTCGGCAGGACTGGAGCCAGGGTGCTTCCATTCGCATCCAGAGGAACTGCCCCATGGGCGAGCCAAATCTTCCGCTGACACCTGAGCAGCGAATCAAAGAGCTTGAAGAGAAACTCGCGCTGGCCAACCAGAAGGCCCAGTTCTTTGAAGCCGTCGTTGACGTGTTGAAGAACGATTACGGTGTTTCTGTCGTAAAAAAGCGACCCGGCAAGTCCTCTCCCAAGGGCAAGTCAAAGACCTGAGCATCACCAGGGCTTGCCAATTCATGGGGATCTCCCGTCAGGCGTATTACAAGCGCAACCGGGCTTATGACGCCCGAGTCAGCCATAACCAGCAGGTCATGGGGTTTGTGCTGGAAACACGACTTCAGCAACCAAGGCTTGGCACTCGCAAGCTGCACAGTCTCATGCACGCTAAACCCGATGCGGCCTTGAAAGTCGGTCGGGATCGGCTATTTAATATTTTGAGAGATCGTCGGCAACTGGTTCCCCGCAAGCGGGCGTACCACAAAACTACCGACAGCCATCATCGCTTCCGCCGCCACCCCAACTTGCTCAAGGCGGGCCCGGCACAAGTCATCGCCACGGGCCCCGAGCAAGTCTGGGTGGCCGACATAACGTACCTGCCGACACAGCAGAGCGTCGCTTATCTAAGCCTGGTAACCGACGCGTACTCGCGCAAGATCGTGGGGCATCATGTGCACGAAAGCCTGCACACCACCTCCGTAATCCAAGCGCTGAAGAAAGCCCTCAAGCAGAGAAGAACCGGCCAGCCGTTGATGCATCACTCAGATCGAGGTGTTCAATACTGCTCCGAGCTTTACCAGCGGCTGCACGCCAAACATGGCATCACATGCTCGATGACAGACGGCTACGACTGATATCAGAACGCTCTGGCCGAGCGAGTGAATGGGATCTTGAAAACCGAGTTTCTGCTACACCGGCCGAAGGATCTCGCGGAGGCAACCCGGATGGTTGATGAGTCAGTGTTGATCTACAACAGCAAACGGCCCCATCTTGCTTTGCAATACAAAACGCCCGATGCGGTGCATCGGGCGTTTTGAGTGACGCAGGTGTCAACCTATTTCAGGACTAGACATCTTCTAGTCGAAGGGCTTATTTGCGGTCTGACAGTGGTGCGATATCACGTTGCGGGTAGCCGGTGTAAAGCTGGCGCGGGCGGCCAATCTTGTACGGGCTGGAGAGCATTTCTTTCCAGTGCGAGATCCAGCCAACGGTACGCGCCAGGGCGAAAATCACGGTGAACATGCTGGTCGGAATGCCGATCGCTTTGAGGATGATCCCCGAATAGAAGTCGACGTTCGGGTACAGCGAACGCTCGATGAAGTACGGATCGGTTAGGGCGATCTCTTCCAGGCGCATGGCCAGTTCCAGCTGCGGATCGTTGGTGATGCCCAGCTCTTTCAAGACTTCGTCGCAGGTCTGCTTCATCACGGTGGCGCGCGGGTCGCGATTTTTGTAAACGCGGTGACCGAAGCCCATCAACTTGAACGGATCGTTCTTGTCCTTGGCTTTGGCGATGAATGTGTCGATGTTCGAGACATCGCCGATTTCATCCAGCATGCTCAGTACCGCTTCGTTGGCGCCGCCATGGGCCGGGCCCCAGAGTGCAGCGATGCCTGCGGCGATACAGGCGAACGGGTTGGCACCCGACGAGCCGGCCAGGCGCACAGTGGAGGTGGAAGCGTTCTGTTCGTGGTCGGCGTGCAGGATGAAGATCCGATCCATTGCCTTGGCCAACACCGGGCTGATCGGTTTGATCTCGCACGGGGTGTTGAACATCATGTGCAGGAAGTTTTCTGCATAAGTTAGGTCGTTGCGGGGGTACATCATCGGCTGCCCCATGGAGTACTTGTACACCATGGCAGCCAGGGTCGGCATCTTGGCAACCAGGCGAATCGCCGAGATTTCGCGATGCTGTGGGTTCTTGATGTCCAGCGAGTCGTGGTAGAAGGCCGAAAGGGCGCCAACCACGCCGCACATTACTGCCATCGGGTGAGCGTCACGGCGGAAACCGTTGAAGAAGCTCTTCAGTTGTTCATGAACCATGGTGTGGTTCTTGATGGTGCTGACGAACTTGGCTTTCTGCTCAACGGTTGGCAGTTCGCCATTCAGGAGGAGATAGCAAGTTTCCAGGTAGTCGGATTGCTCAGCGAGCTGCTCAATCGGATAGCCACGGTGCAGAAGAACACCGTTGTCACCGTCGATATAGGTGATCTTCGACTCGCAAGAGGCGGTCGACATAAAGCCAGGATCAAAAGTGAAATGGCCCGTGGCGGTTAAGCCCCGCACGTCTACTACATCGGGACCAACGGTGCCGGATAAAACGGGCAGCTCGACGGGGGCTGCGCCCTCGATGATCAACTGCGCTTTTTTGTCAGCCATGTGTGGCCTCCTATTTATGCTTGAAATCACCAGACTGCCCCCCACGCAGGGCCCGCAACACTATAGAGAGATAAATCCTAAAGTCAATTTGCGTGAACCCAGGTGGCAGAAGGGCTGCAGGGCGATTTTTTTGCGAAATTCGGCGCTATTTACGCCATTTATATAAGGTGCGCAATGCGCTCTTTGGGGGAGGCCTTTGCGTTGTCATTAGTAACCTAACTGTCTATACTCTGCGTCCGACCGCCAGGGGCTTTAGGGCCCGTATTCTGGAGGTTGTCACTCCCTGGGTGGTGGGTACCTGACCAGTGCACTTCCCGACAACTTTGCCCTGATTGTTAGGGGCCCTTCAGTGTGAAAAAAGCCGTGAATAGCCAAAGACCTGTAAACCTAGACTTAAGGACGATCAAACTCCCAGTCACTGCTTACACGTCCATCCTGCACCGGATTTCCGGCGTCATCCTCTTCCTGGGTCTCGGCGTGCTGCTGTTCGCGCTCGACAAGTCCCTGGCGTCCGAGGAAGGCTTCGAGCAGGTGAAAGCGTGTCTGGCCAGCCCTCTGGCCAAATTTGTGATCTGGGGCCTGCTGTCCGCGTTGCTGTATCACTTGGTGGCCGGTGTGCGCCATCTGATCATGGACATGGGCATCGGTGAGACGCTGGAAGGCGGCAAGCTGGGCTCGCAAATCGTTCTCGCCATTTCGGTGGTGTTGATCGTGCTGGCAGGAGTGTGGATATGGTAACCAACGTCACGAATTTTTCGCGTTCGGGCCTCTACGACTGGATGGCGCAGCGCGTTTCTGCGGTTGTTCTCGCGGTTTATTTTCTCTTCCTTATCGGATATCTCGTTGCTCACCCAGGCCTGGACTTCACCGTCTGGCACGGTCTGTTCTCGCAGAACTGGATGCGCATTTTCAGCCTTCTGACCCTGGTTGCCCTTGGCGTTCACGCCTGGGTCGGCATGTGGACAATCGCAACTGACTACCTGACCCCGATGGCCTTGGGCAAGTGGGCGACCAGCGTGCGTTTTCTGTTCGAGGCAGCGTGTGGCATTGCCATGTTCGCGTTCTTCGTCTGGGGTGTGCAGATTCTTTGGGGTATCTGATTCATGGCTAACATTAGTACGCTTTCCTTCGACGCCATCATTGTTGGTGGCGGCGGTGCCGGCATGCGCGCCGCGCTGCAGCTGGCCCAGGGCGGCCATAAGACTGCTGTAGTGACCAAGGTCTTCCCGACCCGCTCCCACACCGTATCCGCTCAGGGTGGCATCACCTGCGCTATCGCTTCGGCCGATCCGAACGACGATTGGCGCTGGCACATGTACGACACCGTCAAGGGTTCCGACTATATCGGTGACCAGGACGCTATCGAATATATGTGCTCTGTCGGCCCAGAAGCCGTGTTCGAGTTGGAGCACATGGGCCTGCCATTCTCCCGTACCGAACAAGGCCGGATTTATCAGCGTCCTTTCGGCGGGCAGTCGAAAGACTTCGGTAAGGGCGGCCAGGCCGCTCGTACCTGCGCTGCTGCCGACCGTACCGGTCACGCACTGCTGCACACCCTGTATCAGGCCAACCTGAAGAACAACACCGTATTCCTCAATGAGTGGTATGCAGTCGATCTGGTGAAGAACCAGGACGGCGTCATCGTCGGCATCATCGCTATCTGCATTGAAACCGGTGAAACCTCCTTCATTCGCTCCAAGGCCACAGTGCTGGCTACCGGCGGTGCAGGGCGTATCTACTCGTCGACTACCAATGCCCTGATCAACACCGGTGACGGCGTGGGCATGGCCCTGCGTGCCGGCGTGCCGGTGCAGGACATCGAAATGTGGCAGTTCCACCCGACTGGCATCGCCGGTGCAGGTGTATTGGTCACCGAAGGTTGCCGTGGTGAGGGTGGTTACCTGATCAACAAGCATGGCGAGCGTTTCATGGAGCGTTATGCTCCGAACGCCAAAGACCTGGCTGGCCGCGACGTAGTTGCGCGCTCCATGGTTAAAGAGATCATCGCCGGCAACGGTTGTGGTCCGGATGGCGATCACGTGATGCTGAAGCTCGACCACCTGGGTGAAGAAGTGCTGCACAGCCGCCTGCCAGGTATCTGCGAGCTGTCGAAGACCTTTGCCCACGTCGATCCGGTTACTGCTCCAGTTCCTGTGGTTCCGACCTGCCACTACATGATGGGTGGCGTGGCCACCAACATCCATGGCCAGGCGATCACTCAGGATGCTAACGGTAACGACACCATCATCCCGGGCTTGTTCGCGGTAGGTGAAGTGGCTTGCGTATCGGTCCACGGCGCTAACCGTTTGGGCGGTAACTCGTTGCTCGACCTGGTGGTGTTCGGCCGTGCGGCCGGTATCCACTTGGAAAAAACCCTGAAAGAAGGCGTTGAGTACCGTAACGCCAGTGATACAGATATCGACGTCGCCCTGACTCGTTTGAACGGCTTGAACGAACGCAAGGCTGGCGAAGACGTAGCTCCGCTGCGTAAAGAGCTGCAAAGCTGCATGCAGAACTACTTCGGTGTATTCCGTACTGGCGAATACATGCAGAAGGGTATCGCGCAGTTGGCCGATCTGCGCGAGCGTATCGCCACTGTCAAAATCGCCGACAAGAGCCAAGCGTTCAACACCGCTCGTATCGAAGCGCTGGAACTGCAAAACCTTCTTGAGGTGGCTGAAGCCACTGCGATTGCTGCCGAGGTTCGTAAAGAGTCCCGTGGCGCGCACGCCCGTGAAGACTTCGAAGATCGCGATGACGAAAACTGGCTGTGCCACTCCCTGTATTTCCCAGGTGAAAAGCGCGTGGCCAAGCGTGCCGTCAACTTCGCGCCGAAGACTGTCCCGGCGTTTGAACCCAAGATTCGTACTTACTAAGGGTGGCCGATATGTCGCAAGCCAATCTGTTGCAAGTAAGCGTTTATCGCTACAACCCGGATCAAGACGCTGCTCCGTTCATGCAGGAATTCCAGGTCAATACCGATGGTAAAGACATCATGGTTCTGGACGTTCTGGCGCTGATCAAAGAGCAGGACGAAGGTTTCTCTTACCGTCGTTCCTGCCGTGAAGGCGTCTGTGGTTCCGACGGCATGAACATCAATGGCAAGAACGGTCTGGCCTGCATTACTCCGTTGTCGGCGGTGGTAAAAGGCAACAAACTGATCGTTCGTCCATTGCCGGGCCTGCCAGTCATCCGTGACCTGGTTGTCGATATGAGCATCTTCTACAAGCAGTATGAGAAGGTGAAACCCTTCCTGCTCAATAACACGCCGGCTCCGGCAATTGAGCGTCTGCAGTCGCCGGAAGAGCGCGAGAAACTGGATGGTTTGTACGAGTGCATCCTGTGCGCTTGCTGCTCGACGTCCTGCCCGTCCTTCTGGTGGAATCCAGACAAGTTCCTCGGTCCAGCTGCTCTGCTGCAAGCCTATCGCTTCTTGGCCGACAGCCGTGACACCCAGACTGAAGAGCGCTTGGCTGCGCTGGATGATCCGTTCAGCGTATTCCGCTGCCGCGGCATCATGAACTGCGTGAGCGTCTGCCCGAAAGGTCTTAACCCGACCAAGGCCATCGGTCACGTGCGCCACATGTTGCTGCAAAGCGGTACCTGATTCGTTCTTTGCTACACCGGTAATGCCTGCGGCGCTGGAATAGATTTCGGCGCCGTAGTTTTAGATCGAGCCGCAGCTCACAAAGCCGCGGTTCTTATTTGGAAAATTTGACGACCAGCAGGGGCATCCGGGCTGGTGCCCGGACTATCTGCGGGATCCGAAGTGGCTTTACCGAAGTCGCTGCTTTAGGACTTTTAAAGCCCATGCGGTTTCCACGCCGGTGGTGTCCCCTTACCGAGGGTGACCAAGCATGCAAGAAAGCGTGATGCAGCGCATGTGGGACAGTGCCCACCTATCCGGTGGTAACGCTGCCTATGTGGAAGAGCTCTACGAGCTCTACCTGCACGATCCCAACGCTGTGCCAGAAGAGTGGCGCACTTACTTCCAGAAGCTGCCCGCTGACGGTAACGTTGCGAACGACGTTTCCCATTCTACGGTCCGCGATCACTTCGTACTGCTGGCGAAAAACCAGCGTCGCGCTCAACCGGTGTCCGCCGGTAGTGTGAGCAGTGAGCACGAGAAGAAGCAGGTCGAAGTCTTGCGACTGATTCAGGCTTATCGGATGCGTGGCCATCAGGCTGCTCAGCTCGATCCGCTGGGTCTGTGGAAGCGTCCAGCACCTGCTGATTTGGCGATCAATCATTACGGCCTGACTGATGCCGATCTCGACACGACCTTCCGCACCGGTGAGCTTTACATCGGCAAAGAGGAGGCGACTTTACGCGAGATCTACGTCGCCTTGCAGCAGACATATTGCCGCACCATTGGCGCCGAATTCACTCATATCGTCGATTCGGAGCAACGCAAGTGGTTCCAGCAGCGCCTGGAAAGCGTGCGTGGTCGCCCGACTGTGTCGGCTGAAGTTCAGAGCCATTTGCTTGAGCGCTTGACTGCTGCTGAAGGCCTGGAAAAATACCTGGGCACCAAATACCCGGGCACCAAGCGTTTCGGTCTGGAAGGCGGCGAGAGCTTGATCCCGCTGCTGGACGAGCTGATCCAGCGCTCGGGTTCCTACGGCACCAAGGAAATCGTCATCGGCATGGCCCACCGTGGTCGTCTGAACGTCTTGGTCAACACCTTCGGCAAGAACCCGCGCGACCTGTTCGACGAGTTCGAAGGCAAGAAGAAGCTGGTCGAGCTGGGCTCCGGTGACGTCAAGTACCACCAGGGCTTCTCCTCCAACGTAATGACTCCTGGCGGTGAAGTTCACCTGGCGATGGCATTCAACCCGTCCCACCTGGAGATCGTTTCGCCAGTGGTCGAGGGGTCCGTGCGCGCTCGTCAGGATCGCCGCAATGACACCGCCGGTGACAAGGTTCTGCCGGTTTCCCTGCACGGTGACGCGGCATTCGCCGGTCAGGGTGTGGTCATGGAAACCTTCCAAATGTCGCAAACCCGTGGCTTCAAGACGGGCGGCACCATCCACATCGTGATCAACAACCAGGTCGGCTTCACCATTAGCAACCCGGAAGACTCGCGTTCTACCGAGTACTGCACAGACGTTGCCAAGATGATCCAGGCGCCGATCCTGCACGTGAACGGCGATGACCCGGAAGCTGTGCTGTTTGTCACCCAGTTGGCCATCGACTACCGCATGCAATACAAGCGCGACGTAGTGATCGATCTGGTTTGCTACCGCCGTCGCGGCCACAACGAGGCCGACGAGCCGAGCGGCACCCAGCCGCTGATGTACCAGCAGATCGGCAAGCAACGCACCACCCGTGAGTTGTATGCCGAGGCGCTGGTGCAGTCCAGCAGCCACGACAGCGAGCGCGTGCAGGCGAAGATCGACGACTACCGCAATGCGCTGGATAACGGCCTGCATGTGGTGAAAAGTCTGGTCAAAGAGCCGAACAAAGAGCTGTTTGTTGATTGGCGTCCATACCTGGGTCATGCCTGGACCGCTCGTCACGACACCCGTTTCGAGCTGAAAACCCTGCAGGAACTGGCCGGCAAGTTGCTGGAAACTCCGGAAGGTTTCGTGGTTCAGCGCCAGGTTTCCAAGATCCTCGAAGACCGCCAGAAAATGAGTGCTGGTGCGCTGCCGATCAACTGGGGCTACGCCGAAACCATGGCGTACGCGACGCTGTTGTTCGAAGGCCATCCAGTACGTATCACCGGCCAGGACGTGGGACGCGGTACCTTTTCGCACCGCCATGCGGTGTTGCACAACCAGAAGGATGCCGGCACCTACCTGCCGTTACAGAATCTGTACGACGGTCAGCCGCGTTTTGATCTGTACGATTCGCTGTTGTCGGAAGAAGCGGTGCTGGCGTTCGAGTACGGCTATTCCACCACTAAGCCGGATGCGCTGGTGATTTGGGAGGCTCAGTTCGGTGACTTCGCCAACGGTGCCCAGGTGGTCGTCGACCAGTTCATTACCAGTGGCGAGCACAAGTGGGGCCGTCTCTGCGGTCTGACCATGCTGCTGCCGCACGGTTATGAAGGGCAGGGGCCTGAGCACTCCTCGGCGCGTCTGGAGCGTTACCTGCAGTTGTGCGCTGAGCACAACATCCAGGTGTGCGTACCGACTACCCCGGCGCAGGTCTACCACATGCTCCGCCGCCAGGTTATCCGCCCGCTGCGCAAGCCGTTGGTCGCATTGACTCCGAAGTCGTTGCTGCGCCACAAATTGGCCATCTCGACTTTGGAAGATCTGGCTGAAGGCTCGTTCCAGACCGTGATCCCGGAGATCGATGCAATCGATCCGAAGAAAGTGACCCGTTTGGTGCTGTGCAGCGGCAAGGTTTACTACGACTTGCTGGAAAAACGCCGTGCCGAAGGCCGCGAAGATATCGCCATCGTGCGTCTCGAGCAGCTGTATCCGTTCCCTGAAGACGATCTGACCGAAGTTCTGGCTCCGTACAAGAACCTCAAGCACGTCGTCTGGTGCCAGGAAGAACCGATGAACCAGGGCGCCTGGTATTGCAGCCAGCACCATATGCGTCGTGTCGCCACTGCGCATAAGAAAGGCCTGTTCCTCGAGTATGCCGGCCGTGAAGGCTCTGCTGCTCCGGCCTGTGGTTACGCATCGATGCACGCCGAGCAGCAGGAAAAACTGCTGCAGGACGCCTTTACTGTTTAACGCCTTCATATAAGAGGTGGCCGCAAAGCGCAGTAGCTGTGCAGCCGCCTCGTAGAAGAAACCGAATTTAAGGACCCGCACATAATGGCTATCGAGATCAAAGCCCCTACTTTCCCGGAGTCGGTTGCCGACGGCACCGTTGCAACCTGGCACAAGAAGCCGGGCGATGCGATCAAGCGTGACGACCTGATCGTCGACATTGAAACCGACAAAGTCGTCCTGGAAGTTCTGGCTACCGCCGACGGCGTTCTGGGCAGCATCGTCAAGAACGAAGGTGACACCGTTCTTTCCGATGAATTGCTGGGCACTATCGAAGCAGGCGGCGCAGCTGCCGCTCCAGCCGCAGCCGCACCGGCCTCGGCACCTGCGGCACAAGCTGCTGCTCCGGCTGCAGCCGCCGAAGACCTGATTCTTTCGCCGGCCGCGCGCAAGCTGGCTGAAGAGAACGGCATCGACGTCAACCGCATCGCCGCCAGCGGCAAGGGCGGTCGTGTGACCAAGGAAGACGTGGTCGCGGCAATCGAAGCGAAGAAATCCGCTCCGGCGGTTGCGGCTCCAGTGGCCAAACCGGCTGCTCCGGCTGCTGCGGCCCCGGTTTTTGCTACCGGCGATCGCGTTGAGAAGCGTGTACCGATGACCCGTCTGCGTACCAAGGTCGCCGAACGTCTGGTTGAAGCGCAATCGTCCATGGCGATGTTGACCACCTTCAATGAAATCAACATGAAGCCGGTCATGGACCTGCGTTCGAAGTACAAGGATCTGTTCGAGAAGACCCACAACGGCGTACGCCTGGGCTTCATGTCCTTCTTCGTCAAGGCCGCGACTGAAGCGCTCAAGCGCTTCCCGGGCGTGAACGCTTCCATCGACGGCGGCGACATCGTCTATCACGGCTACTCCGATATCGGTGTTGCGGTGTCCAGCGATCGCGGTCTGGTGGTACCGGTTCTACGTAGCGCTGAACTGATGAGCCTGGCAGAAATCGAAGGCACTATCGCCAGCTACGGCAAGAAAGCTAAAGACGGCAAGCTGACCATCGAAGACATGACTGGCGGTACCTTCACCATCTCCAACGGCGGTGTGTTCGGTTCGCTGCTGTCGACGCCGATCGTCAACCCACCTCAAACCGCGATCCTGGGCATGCACAAGATCCAGGAGCGGCCGATGGCGGTGAATGGTCAGGTAGTGATTCTGCCGATGATGTATCTGGCCCTGTCCTATGACCACCGTCTGATCGACGGCAAGGAAGCGGTAACCTTCCTGATCGCCATCAAGGACCTACTGGAAGATCCGGCACGCCTGCTGCTGGATATTTGATCCGTTGTCTGATCACGGCGGTCCCCACAAGGGGCCGTCCGGTTTCATCCGAGAAGGAATGAGTTATGACCCAGAAATTCGACGTGGTAGTGATTGGTGCTGGCCCGGGGGGCTATGTGGCCGCCATCAAAGCCGCTCAACTTGGTCTGAAGACCGCCTGTATCGAGAAGTATCAGGACAAAGAGGGCAAGATCGCCCTCGGTGGAACCTGCCTGAACGTCGGCTGCATTCCGTCCAAGGCACTGCTTGATAGCTCCTACAAATATCATGAGGCCCATGCCGGCTTTGCGATTCACGGCATCGAGGCTAAGGGCGTCACTATCGACGTACCGGCCATGGTCGCGCGTAAGAACGGTATCGTGAAGAACCTGACTGGCGGCGTCAGCACCCTGTTCAAGGCCAACGGTGTGACTCTGCTGGAAGGCCACGGCAAGCTGCTGGCGAACAAGCAAGTGGAAGTCACTGCTGGCGACGGCACAACTCAAGTGGTCGAAGCCACCAACGTGATTCTGGCGTCCGGGTCCACGCCGGTCGACATTCCGCCGGCTCCGGTCAACCAGGACACCATCGTAGATTCCACCGGCGCCCTGGAATTCCAGGCCGTACCGAAGAAGTTGGGCGTGATCGGCGCCGGCGTAATCGGCCTTGAGCTGGGCTCGGTATGGGCTCGCCTGGGTGCCGAAGTGACCGTGCTGGAGGCGTTGGAGAAGTTCCTGCCAGCCGCCGACGACCAGGTCGCCAAGGAAGCCCTGAAGATTCTGACCAAGCAGGGCCTGAAAATCCGTCTGGGCGCCCGCGTGACCGGTTCAGAAGTGAAGAAGAAGCAAGTCAACGTGAATTTCACCGACGCCGATGGCGAGCAGACGCTGACGTTCGACAAGCTGATCGTGTCGGTCGGCCGTCGCCCGGTGACCACCGATCTGCTGGCCGCCGACAGCGGTGTGAATCTGGACGAGCGTGGCTTCATCTTCGTCGACGACTATTGCGCCACCAGTGTGCCGGGCGTTTACGCCATCGGTGACGTGGTGCGTGGTGCGATGTTGGCGCACAAAGCTTCGGAAGAGGGCGTGATGGTTGCCGAGCGTATCGCCGGCCACAAAGCCCAGATGAACTATGATCTGATCCCGTCCGTGATCTATACCCACCCGGAAATCGCATGGGTTGGTAAGACCGAGCAGGTTCTCAAGGCCGAAGGTGTTGCGGTCAACGTCGGCACCTTCCCGTTCGCCGCCAGTGGCCGTGCCATGGCTGCCAACGACACTGCAGGTTTCGTCAAAGTCATCGCCGATGCCAAGACAGACCGCGTATTGGGTGTACACGTAATCGGTCCAGCCGCGGCTGAGCTGGTTCAACAGGGTGCGATCGGTATGGAGTTCGGCACCAGTGCCGAAGACCTGGGAATGATGGTTTTCTCCCACCCGACCATGTCCGAAGCGCTGCACGAAGCGGCCTTGGCCGTGAATGGCCAGGCCATTCACATCGCCAACCGCAAGAAGCGTTAATAGCGACAACAAGAACCACGCCGAGCTGCCCGTCGTGAGTCTTCTTCGGAAGTCTCACCGCGGAACGCCCGGCGGACTGTTTCCTCAGGGACAGTCACAGGTGGCGCGGCACCTAATACGCAGCGCCGATGCGCAATACCTAACGAAGACGGTAGATAAGCATGAATCTTCACGAGTATCAGGGTAAACAACTGTTCGCTGAGTACGGCCTGCCCGTATCCAAAGGCTTTGCAGTAAACACCCCGGAAGCGGCTGCAGAAGCCTGCGACAAAATCGGTGGTACTGAGTGGGTGGTTAAAGCCCAGGTCCACGCGGGTGGTCGCGGTAAGGCCGGTGGTGTGAAGCTGGTTCGCAGCAAAGAAGACGCCAAAGCTTTTGCTCAGCAGTGGCTGGGCAAGCGTCTGGTGACCTACCAGACTGACGCGAATGGTCAGCCGGTCAACCAGATCCTGGTTGAGTCCTGCACCGATATCGCCAAAGAGCTGTATCTGGGGGCCGTAGTCGACCGCTCGAGCCGTCGCATCGTGTTCATGGCCTCCACCGAAGGTGGTGTGGACATCGAGAAGATCGCTCACGATACCCCTGAGAAAATTCTCAAAGCCACTATCGATCCGCTGGTCGGCGCTCAGCCGTTCCAAGGCCGCGAACTGGCGTTCCAACTGGGTCTGCAAGGCGACCAAGTCAAGCAGTTCACCCACATTTTCGTGGGCCTGGCCAAGCTGTTCCAGGACTACGACCTGGCACTGCTGGAAGTGAACCCGCTGGTAATCAAGGCTGACGGCAACCTGCATTGCCTGGACGCCAAGATCAACATCGACAGCAACGCGATGTATCGCCAGCCAAAACTGCGCGCCATGCACGACCCGTCGCAAGACGACCCGCGCGAAGCTCACGCAGCCAAGTTCGAACTGAACTACGTAGCGCTGGAAGGCAACATCGGTTGCATGGTCAATGGTGCTGGCCTGGCCATGGGCACCATGGACATCGTCAACCTGCACGGCGGCAAGCCGGCCAACTTCCTCGACGTTGGCGGCGGTGCGACCAAAGAGCGCGTAACCGAAGCGTTCAAGATCATCCTCTCCGATACCAACGTAGCGGCAGTTCTGGTGAACATCTTCGGCGGCATCGTTCGTTGCGACATGATTGCCGAAGGCATCATCGGTGCAGTGAAAGAAGTCGGCGTGAAGATTCCGGTCGTGGTTCGCCTCGAAGGCAACAACGCTGAACTGGGTGCCAAAGTACTGGCTGAAAGTGGCTTGAACATCATCGCGGCAACCAGCCTGACCGACGCTGCTCAGCAAGTCGTTAAAGCTGCGGAGGGCAAGTAATGAGCGTCCTGATCAATAAAGACACCAAAGTAATCTGCCAGGGCTTCACCGGCTCGCAAGGTACTTTCCACTCCGAACAAGCCATTGCCTACGGCACCAAGATGGTTGGCGGCGTGACTCCGGGCAAAGGCGGCACCACTCACCTGGGTCTGCCGGTGTTCAACACCGTCAAGGAAGCGGTAGAGCAAACTGGCGCCACTGCCAGCGTGATCTACGTTCCGGCTCCGTTCTGCAAGGACTCCATCCTTGAAGCGGCGTTCGGTGGTATCAAGCTGATCGTCTGCATCACCGAAGGCATTGCGACCATCGATATGCTGGAAGCCAAGGTCAAGTGCGACGAGCTGGGCGTAGTCCTGATCGGACCGAACTGCCCGGGCGTGATTACTCCCGGCGAATGCAAGATCGGCATCATGCCAGGTCACATTCACCTGCCTGGCAAAGTCGGTATCGTGTCGCGTTCCGGCACCCTGACTTACGAAGCCGTGAAGCAGACCACTGACGCCGGTTTCGGCCAGTCCACTTGCGTGGGCATCGGTGGTGACCCGATTCCGGGCTCCAACTTCATCGACATCCTGAAGCTGTTCCAGGAAGACCCGAAGACCGAAGCGATCGTGATGATCGGTGAGATCGGCGGTTCTGCTGAAGAAGAAGCTGCTGCTTACATCAAAGCCCACGTGACCAAGCCGGTGGTGTCCTACATCGCTGGTGTGACTGCTCCTCCGGGCAAGCGCATGGGCCACGCTGGCGCCATCATCTCTGGTGGTAAAGGCACCGCTGACGAGAAATTCGCAGCGCTGCAAGACGCTGGTGTAAAAACCGTGCGTTCGCTGGCTGACATCGGTAAGGCCTTGGCCGAACTGACTGGCTGGAACGTGAAGTAAGCTTCGGCTAACTTGCGAGAGTAAAACAGAGGCCACCTTCGGGTGGCCTCTGTGCTTTGTGGCTGGGGTGCGAATCTGTCATGGATGCGACAAGCCGTTCCGTGCAACGGACAGTCCGACCTGCGTCAGTGCTTGGCTGAGACGAATTCGTTAGGCTGGCAACTATTTCTCGTGTTCGGCCCCCATAAGGGGTACGGCGCTTAGGTGGTCTGTCCTATCCGGACAGGCAGCGTTTCCCTCGACCTCTCAGGGAAACCCTCTGCAAATTCCGATTTAGCAATGTGGTGTTTCCCTCAATGAAAGTGTTGAAAGGCCAGGACATTCTGGCACTTGGTTTTATGACGTTTGCCCTGTTTGTCGGGGCCGGCAACATCATCTTCCCGCCCATCGTTGGTTTGCAGTCCGGTCCGCACTTGTGGATGGCGGCGTTGGGCTTTTTGGTCACGGCTGTCGGTCTGCCCGTGATCACCATTGTGGCGCTGGCCAAGGTCGGCGGTGCCATGGATGAACTCAGCAGTCCAATTGGCCGGGTGGCCAGCGGCGTACTGGCCGCGGTCTGTTATCTCGCGGTCGGGCCTCTGTTCGCGACACCGCGCACCGCGACGGTGTCTTTCGAAGTCGGTTTGGCGCCTTTGACTGGCAACAGCCCGCTGGCGCTATTCGCTTACAGCCTGGTGTATTTCCTCATCGTGTTCTGGGTCTCGCTTTACCCAGGGCGACTGCTGGATACGGTGGGGCGCTTCCTCGCGCCGCTGAAGATCATTGCCTTGGCCATGCTAGGTATTGCGGCCTTTGCCCTGCCCGCGGGCAGCATAGGTACACCTGAGCCGGCCTATGTAGCGGCGCCTTTCTCCCAAGGCTTTATCAATGGTTATCTGACGATGGATACCTTGGGGGCGCTGGTGTTCGGCATCGTCATCGTCAACGCGATCCGTTCCCGAGGGGTGGAATCGCCGCGACTGATTACCCGCTATGCGGTAATCGCCGGGCTGATTGCCGGGCTGGGTCTGGCATTGGTGTATATCAGCTTGTTTCGCCTGGGCGCCGGCAGTCATGCAATCGCGGCTGGCGCGACTAACGGTGCGGAGGTGTTACATGCCTATGTGCAACACACCTTCGGTTCGTTGGGCAGTGTGTTCCTGGCCGCGCTGATCTCGCTGGCTTGTTTGGTGACGGCGGTGGGTCTGACCTGTGCTTGTGCCGAGTACTTCAGTGGAGTATTGCCACTGTCCTATCGCACCCTGGTCATTTTGTTGGCGGGTTTTTCACTGCTGGTTTCGAATCTGGGCTTGACGATGCTGATCCAGGTTTCAGTACCCGTGCTAACGGCGATTTATCCGCCGTGCATCGCCTTGGTGGCGTTGAGTTTCTGTCGCGAGTTTTGGCACTCCTCGAGTCGTGTCATCGCCCCGGTGATGTTGGTCGCGTTACTGTTCGGCATCGTCGATGGGGTCAAGGCCGCGGGGTTGGCTCAGTGGATGCCCGAGTGGTTGGCGCATTTGCCGTTAGCCGAGCAGGGTTTGGCGTGGTTGGTACCGGCGGTGTTCACCTTAGCCGTGACCACGCTGCTCGATCGTTTGCTGGGCGAGCGCGGCGAAGTACTGGTTTAAGCCTGGTTCAATTGAAAGGTCGCCTTTGGCGGCCTTTTTGTTGGCTTGGCGACAGCTTCGGCTGGCTATAATCGAGGCAGATTTACAAGGAGTTTTCATGTTCATCGCCGAAAGCTATCTGCCGCATTTGCTTGCTGTCCTCTGGTTCATCATCTGTTGGGGCGGTTACACGCGCTACGCCATTTGGAAAGGCCGCGATACGCCGTGTCTGGCCAGTGTGCTGCACCTTTATCGTGAAGACTGGATGCGCCGCTTGTTGCTGCGCGATAACCGTATCGCCGACGCCAGTGTGATCGGTAACCTTGAGCGCAATGCTTCGTTCTTCGCCTCCAGTACCCTGATTATCCTGGCCGGTATTCTCACTGTGCTGGGCTCATCGGATCGTGCGGTTTCGCTGTTGGCGGATCTGCCCCTCGTCGAGCCGGTCAGCCGTGGGGTATCGGAGATCAAGCTGCTCTGTTTGGCGGTGGTGTTTGTCTACGCCTTCTTCACCTTCAGTTGGTGTATGCGCCAGTACAACTTTGCCGCGGTGCTGATTGGCTCTGCGCCAATGATAGGCGAGCGGCACGTTACCGAGGCGGAGCGCAAGGCGTTCGCCGAGCGGGCTGCGCGGGTGATCTCGATGGCCGCCAACCAGTTCAACTTTGGCCTGCGTGCCTATTATTTCGGCATGGCAACCCTGGCCTGGTTCATCAACCCCTGGTTTTTCATGTTGGTCACCACTGGCGTGGTGTTGGTGCTGTACCGCCGAGAGTTTCATTCCGATGTGCTGGACGTGATGGTTTACACGCCAACCCCAGTGGTTGCGCCGGCCAAGGAGAAAAGCGAATGAGTATTCCGTTCTGGTGCCTGTTCATTGCCGCCTTGTTGATCTACCTGGCGAAGATTCCCGTGGCCAAGGCGATGAAGGAGGAGGGCGGTGGCTATGACAATCGTCACCCGCGAGCCCAGCAAGCGCGACTGAGTGGTTTCGGCGCGCGGGCCCTGGCCGCCCATCAGAACAGCATCGAGATATTCCCGCTGTTCGTCGCCGGCGTGCTGATGGCCCATGTCACCCAGACCCATGGCAATCTGGTGGGTCTGCTGGCGGTGCTCTTCGTCGTCTCGCGGGTGCTCTACCTGTTCCTCTACTGGAACGACAAGCACCAGTTGCGCAGCCTGGTCTGGGTGGTCGGCCTGGTCTGCTGCCTGGTGCTGATGCTCAGCCCTGCGCTCTGAGAGCAGAAAGCACAAGGCCCGCAGTTGCGGGCCTTGTGCTTTCCAGGAGGCGCTAAACCTTACTGGCTTTGCGCTGGTTGTTCTTCCGGTGCGGTGGCTGGAGGGGTCGGAGCAGGTGTGCTCGGCTGCACTTCCGGGGCAGGTGCGCTCGGCATGGTTTCAGTCGCCGGAGCAGCCGGGGCCTGGACATTCTCTTCCGCTTTCTTATCGCAGGCAGCAAGAGCAAGGCTGGCGGCCAGGAGCAGGGCAAGGGACAGGGTGTTTTTCATTTTTGAGCCTCCATGTGTGGCTTTCTTCAGTGATAGCACTTTGAACTTCAGGTTTTACATTAAGTTCCACTGCGCCTAGAAGAATCGCACGAACATGCGCATGCTGACGGATTCCCGCGTAGTCCGAGGCTGAAGCTTAGACGGGGGCAGGGTATCATGCGGCTCTTTGCCATGTTCCCCGCCTAGGTTGCTGTCATGTCGGAAAACCCCATTTTCGAGCGCGCCCAGCGCTTTCTCTCGGCCTTGCGCCATTGCCAGGTGCTCAGCATGAGCGTGCATGCTGCGGACAGCCAGAGCCTGACCCTGCGCTTGCCCTACAGCACGCACATCATCGGTGATCCGGAAACTGGTGTGATCCATGGCGGCGCCATCACCACGCTGATGGACACCACCTGCGGTATTTCCATTGTCTGCGTGCTGCCGGAGTTCGAGATTTGCCCGACCCTCGACCTGCGTATCGACTACATGCACCCGGCTGAGCCGAACAAGGATGTCTATGGGGTAGCTGAATGCTACCGAGTGACACCGAATATCATTTTTACCCGTGGTTACGCCTATCAGGACGATCCGCAGCAGCCGATCGCCCATGTGGTCGGAACCTTCATGCGCATGGGCAAGGGTACTCAGGGTGGCAAAGAACTTAAGCGGGATATTCAAGGCGGTGCCGCATGAGCGGCCTGAGCCTCAACCAGTTGGTGCGCGAAGCGCACGAGAAGAATGACTACGAAGGGCTGCTCAGCCTGATTCCCTATGCCAAGTTGCTCGGTATCGAGTGTTTACGGCTGGGTGATGACCTGGTCTTTCGTCTGCCGGCCAACAAAGACAGCATCGGCAACCCGATACTCCCAGCAATCCATGGTGGGGTGATCGCGGGCTTCATGGAGCATTCCGCCATGCTCCACCTGCTGATGTTCATGGGTATTCCACATTTGCCGAAAATCATCGACTTCTCGATAGATTACCTGCGCGCCGGCCATTATCGTGACACCTATGCCCAATGCCAGGTGTGGCGCCAAGGCCGTCGCGTCGCCAACGTTGCCATTACGGCCTGGCAGACCACTCAAGCCGAGCCGATTGCCACCGCTCGCGCCCACTTCAAGGTCGACGAACCTTAATCTGTGCGGTTGCCGCAGGCTGAGGGCGGTTCAAGAATAAGGAATTCTGGATGGATGCGTTGTTGATCCTCGGTGGTTTGCTGTTGATTCTGGTCGGCCTGGTCTGGCTGGTCATGCTGGCCTTTGGCACCAGTCTGCTCTGGGGCTTGGGCAGTTTGTTGCCGCCGCTTACCCTGGTGTATGTGCTGCGTTACTGGCGTACCGCGCGCAAAGCGGTAGTGCTGAGCGCGCTGGGCTTCATTCCCCTGGTGGTCGGTTTGACCTTGCTAGCCAATCAAGATGCGCAGCGGCTGGAAGCCATTCTCAGCCTGAGCTGGCTTAAACCTGAGACGCAGGCTCCGGCCGAGTTGGTCATTCACTTGCGTGGCGAGTTGAATGGCCAGCCGTTTGCCCCGCAGCAAGGCGAGTTGATCGATGGCAGCTTGAGCCTGCGTGAGGGGCAAGACTTTTTCGCCCGCCGCGAAATTAGCATCCGTCTGCCGCAGCCGGTCAACGGTGCGGTGCGGGTGGACGTGCTACCGCAGGATCGCGGCTCGTTACCGGAAGTGCAGGTTAGTTGGTTGCTGCCCGAGCAGGAGCTACCCGAGGCGCGCCGCCTGACTCACGGCTACACCCTGCATCTGGATCTCAAACCATTGGCACCGAACAAGCTGGTGGGCGACTTCCACTTGGTTTTGCCACCGCAGTTCAAGACCACCTTGAGCGGTAAGGTCGAGTTGTTCAGTAATCGTCTGCGTTATGTCGACGGTAAAGTCGATGCCCGATTCGATTCGCGCGACACCCTGGCCTATGTGATCGAGGACTATCTAAAACGCCGCTTTACGACTCGATTGGTGCAATTGGCCAGCTTGCCAGCGGTGACTTTGCCAGCCGCCATTGTGGAGCTGGAGATCGATGCGCAGGTCAATGGCCAGCCTCAACATTTGCCGTTGCGGCTGAAAAAAAGCCAATCGCGGGGCTGGGAAGTGCAAGGGGATCATTTTTCGCCCCTGCCAGCCGAGTCAGTGGCTATCGTTGGCAGTCGCCAGGCCACAGTAGGGAGTCCAATGCCCGCCTCGGAGCAGGCTGGCCGTCCACTCGATCGGCGTTTGCGTTTCACCTTGCCGCGCCTGCAAAGCAGCCCAAGTCGGTATCAGAACTTGAGCATGCGAATCGTGACTGAGCGCGGCAGCATGGCAGAAGGTCGTTTCACCGGTATTAATCCAGACGGTCGAATCGTCATTCGGCGCAATCTGAGCGGGCAGGGCGAGGCCAGCTTTGCCGTGCGGCCGGAAGAGATCAAGACGATTGAGCTGCTCGAACCGTGATTGGCTAAGCACTTGAAATCGCTGTCGTTGCCCCCATCTGCATGACATCCGCCGCTATTGCGGCTTATGCCATCTAAGTGGAGTTAGACGACCATGAGTGTGGAAACTCAAAAAGAAACCCTGGGCTTCCAGACCGAGGTGAAGCAGCTGCTTCACCTGATGATTCATTCGCTGTATTCCAACAAGGAAATCTTCCTTCGCGAATTGATCTCCAACGCCTCCGATGCGGCCGACAAGCTGCGCTTCGAGGCCCTGGCCAAGCCGGATCTGCTGGAAGGAGGCGACCCGCTGAAGATCCGGGTCAGCTTCAATAAAGACGCCAACACCGTCACCCTCGAAGACAACGGCATCGGTATGAGCCGCGAGGATGCGATCACGCATCTGGGCACCATCGCCAAGTCCGGCACCGCTGATTTTATGAAGCATCTGTCGGGTGATCAGAAGAAAGATTCGCACCTGATCGGCCAGTTCGGCGTCGGTTTTTACTCGGCCTTTATCGTTGCCGACCGGGTGGATGTCTTCACGCGTCGCGCCGGCCTGCCGGCCAGCGAGGGCGTGCATTGGGAATCCCATGGAGAGGGTGAGTTCAGTGTCGCCAGCATCGACAAGCCCGAGCGCGGTACGCGCATCGTGCTGCACCTGAAGAGTGGCGAAACAGAGTTCGCCGACGGCTGGCGCCTGCGCAATATCATCAAGAAGTACTCCGACCATATCGCCCTGCCGATCGAACTACCGAAAGAGCAGCATGGCGAAGAGACCCCGACCGAGGTTGAGTGGGAAACCGTCAACCGCGCCAGCGCGCTGTGGACTCGCCCGCGGGCTGAGGTGAAGGACGAGGAATACCAAGAGTTCTACAAGCACGTTGCTCACGATTTCGAGAACCCGCTGAGCTGGAGCCACAACAAGGTCGAAGGCAAGCTGGAATACACCTCGCTCTTGTATGTGCCGGGGCGTGCGCCGTTCGATTTGTACCAGCGCGAAGCGCCGCACGGTTTGAAACTGTATGTGCAGCGCGTATTCATCATGGATCAGGCCGACGAGTTCCTGCCGTTGTACCTGCGTTTCGTCAAAGGCGTGGTCGACTCCAACGACCTGTCGCTGAACATTTCCCGCGAGATCCTGCAGAAGGATCCGGTGATTGACTCGATGAAGTCGGCACTGACCAAGCGCGCGTTGGACATGCTCGAGAAACTGGCGAAGAACGATCCTGAGCAATACAAAGGCTTCTGGAAGAACTTTGGCCAGGTGATCAAGGAAGGCCCAGCGGAAGACTTCGCCAACAAAGAGAAGATCGCCGGCCTGCTGCGTTTCGCCTCCACCAGCGATGACAGCGGCGAGCAAAGCGTCGCCCTGACCGACTACCTCGGTCGTGTCAAAGACGGTCAGGACAAGATTTACTACCTCACCGGCGAGAGCTACGCCCAGGTGAAGAACAGCCCGCACCTGGAAGTCTTCCGCAAGAAAGGCATCGAAGTGCTGCTGCTCACCGACCGCATCGACGAGTGGCTGATGAGCTACCTGACTGAGTTTGACGGTAAGCACTTCGTTGACGTCGCCCGTGGTGATCTGGACCTCGGTAAGTTGGATTCGGAAGAAGACAAGAAAATCCAGGAAGAGGCTGCCAAGGCCAAAGAAGGTCTGGTCGAGCGCTTGAAAACTGCATTGGGCAGCCAAGTCAGTGAGGTGCGGGTTTCTCATCGCCTGACCGACTCGCCAGCGATTCTGGCCATTGGTGAACAGGATCTCGGTCTGCAGATGCGCCAGATTCTCGAAGCCAGTGGGCAGCAGGTGCCGGACTCGAAGCCGATTTTCGAGTTCAACCCGGCGCATCCGCTGATCGAGAAGCTGGACGCCGAGCAGAGTGAAGAGCGTTTTGGCGACCTGTCGCACATCCTCTTCGATCAGGCCGCCTTGGCGGCTGGCGATAGCCTGAAAGACCCGGCGGCCTATGTGCGCCGGCTGAACAAGTTGTTGGTGGAACTCTCTGCCTGACACGCGACGTAAAGAGAAAGCCCAGCTCTATGCTGGGCTTTTTTTTTTTGTAAAAAGGCTTCGTGTCCTTCCATGGCAATCTGGATACGCCGAATCCGGCGGATGCGCAGAACATCAAGGCGCCGGTGCTGGTGCTGCATGGCGCGAACGATCCGGCAGTACCGCGGGCGCAGGTCGATGGCTTTATCGCCGAGATGAAAGCGGCGAAAACCGATTGGCAACTGGTCAGCTATGGCGGGGCGGTGCATTCCTTCACTAACCTAGTGGCCAATGTGCCTGGACGCAACCAGTACCACCCGCTGGTGGCTACCCGCGCGTTCAAGGCGATGAACGATCTGTTCGATGCGGTGTTTGCCGCGCAGTAGCCGCGCAAGAGACGGGAAGGCAACCCTGCCAGCAACTCGTCTCACCGCGGTAATTCGATGCGCTCGGTTTCCCCTGGTACCTTGGGCCAATCACCTTTAGCCCAGCGCTCACGGGCCTGGTCGATCAGCGCCAGATCGCTGGCGACAAAGTTCCAGTTCATCCGCCGCAGGCCATCTAGCGGGGCGCCGCCGATCATTATCAAGTGGCAGTCGCTGTCGGCGCTCAAGCTGAAGCTTTCACCTTCCGGCAGCACGACCATGCTCTGCGCTTGCAGCGCTCGATCGTCCAGCAATGCTTCACCCGCCAGGACATACAACGCGCGCTGCGGATGCTCAGCCGGTATGAACAGGGTCGCGCCGGTGCTGAGTTTCAGTTCGGCGAGCAGCGTCGGTGTGAGTACCGGTACTGGCGATTTCAGGCAGAAGCCTTCACCGGCAAGCATGCGGACTTGTACGCCGAGCGCTTCGCTGACCGGCAGGCTGGCGGCGCTGTGATGGCTGTAGCTGGGGGCACAGTTTTCCTGTTCGCGCGGCAGCGCCAGCCAAATCTGCAAACCATGCAGCCGCGAACCGCTTTTAAGCAGCTCGGCCGGGGTTCGCTCGACATGGGCAACGCCGCTGCCTGCGGTCATCCAGCTGACGTCACCGGCTTGCACCCGTTGATCTGAGCCGAGGCTGTCCTTGTGCAGCACTTCGCCTTCGAACAGGTAGGTGAGGGTGGATAGGCCGATATGCGGATGCTGGCGGATATTCATCCCGCTACCCGGCGCAAAGGTGTTGGCCAGTATGTGGTCGAAGAATACGAAGGGCCCAACACTGCGGCGCTGGGCCGAGGGCAGGGCGCGCAAGATGGGTTGACCTTCGACGTCCTCGGCGCGGGGACGGACCAGAATAAGGCTAGGCATGGCGGGCACTCGCAGCGGGCTATGCGACCAGCATAACCCGTGTGTCGGGTAAGTCGATTTAGTGGATAAGTCGGTTTATTGAGTCAGTGCGCCTTGGTTCAAGCGTGTCTCGATTTTCACTTCGACGGTGGTCATCAGCTTGTGCAGCGGGCATTTATTGGCAATCGCCAGTAACTTGGCGCGCTGCTCATCGGTCAGCGTGCCGTGCAGGGTGAGTTGTACGGTCATGCCGTAGAAGCCTTCCCTTTCCTTGCTGTTGTCGCTGCTGACATCCACGCTGATGCCGCTCAGCGGAATGTTGTGGCTGCGTGCGTATTGCGTGACGGTTAGTGCTTTGCAGGCGCCGAGGGCAACGTCGAAGTAGTCATGCGGTTCAGGCGCTGAACCTTCGCCACCGTGGGCCTTGGGCATGTCGGTGAACAACTCATGCCGCTCATTGACCTTGATGGCATGGCGGTAGCCGGCGCTGGATCCGGTAGTGACGGTAACGGTCATGGCAATTCTCTCCGGTGGCAGTTGGGGCGCCTCGTTCTAAGTTATAGAGCCTCTGGTGGCTGGGCGCTCTGGGCACAGCGCCACCGACTTTGGGTCTCACCATGCAGCAGGCGCCTGCATACAATCAAGGGTCGCTAAGTTGAGCAGGGTTATGCCGCAACCGGCCGACTCATTGCGTCTCCAGGTTGTGAAGTGCTGGCTTGCGGTACTCAGGCGTCAGCGCTGCAGTGCCTCTGTCATCAGCCTGTCATGCCAACGTCATAGGCTCGCGGCATCCCAATCAAGGAGCGCGATATGCAATACACCCGTTTGAGTGCGCTGGCTGCGTTGATGCTGTTTGCCGGTTTGGCCAATGCCGAAGTGCGTGTTGAAGGACCGGTCGAGTACGGCCTATTCGAGAGCAGCGCGCAGAACCTTCAGCCCGGCGAGCGTGTGCTGACGCGCAGTAACCAGCAGATCAAGCAGACCGATGTGATACCCGCGAAGCTCGGTACCAAGTTCGGTATGCGCTACAGCCTGATCGGTAAACAGGCTGACGACACGCCGTTGACCCTGTTGTATTTCACGCCCGGAATGCTTTCGCCGGACGGCAAACGGCACGACAAGTTTGAAGTGGTGCAAAAGCTGGTGGTCGGTGCGCCGCAAGACGTGATGGCGTTTGAATTCACTGAATACCATGAGGTCGTGCCGGGCGAATGGCGCTTCATGGTGTTCCAGGGTGACCGTCTGTTGGCGGAGCAACGTTTTAACGTGCGTTGATTCGCGCTGTTGTTTAGCACCGCTTGAGCCGGTATACGGCTCGGGCTTTTTTATGGTTTTTCACGGATTGCCGGGGGGCATGAGGGCTAATACCGGATGGGCAAGAGGGTGTTGTCTTGTCGTTTGGTGTCATTCGGTGCTTGCCGTGCTGGCTGACAGCCCGGTTTCGCCCTGCTGGGCGAGTCACTTTTCCCAGTCGCGGGGAAAGCAACCAAAAGCGCTTGCCCCGGCATCCGGCCCGCCTGCGGCGGGTTCCCTGACGGGGCGCTGTCCTCGCACACCTGATGTATCCCATCCACTAGGCAGCAGAGGCTTCGAGTTTTTTAAAGAACATGCAGGCGACACCCCGATCCCCGTTAGTAGTCCGAGTGGAGGTACTGAGGAGGGGGACGCGACGACTGCATGGATGCAGGAGGTAGGGCGATGCCGGGAGCAATTGTCGAGGCAGGACGCCGAGCGAGCCACCAAGGGACTGTTGGCGACGACCAGCAGCACGGCGCATGATAAGCGGCCGGCTATGCTGTGGACGTTGCCGATGACAGCTTGAGGTTTGCGGATGAGCGAGAGCATTCAGGTGCTGGTGGTGGATGACGAGCCCGAGGTGCGCCAATTGCTGGAAGACTATCTCGGTGCTCAGGGGTACGCGGTGCAGAGCGTGGGCAGCAGCCTAGAGCTGCGGGAAAAGCTGGCTAGCCAGCTGCCGGATGTGGTGTTGCTGGATGTTGGCCTGCCGGGCGAGGATGGCCTCAGCCTGGCGCGTTTCCTGCGTGAGCGGCATGACCTGCCGGTGATCATGATTTCGGGAGCGGGCAGCCCGTTGGATCGCATCATCGGACTGGAGGTCGGGGCCGACGACTACCTGGCCAAGCCCTTCGATCCGCGCGAGCTATTGGCCCGGCTGAAGACTGTGCTACGTCGCTATCAACGCACCCCGCCAGCACCGCAGGATGCCGGTAAGGCGGCCCGTTGTGTGCAATTGGGGCATTACCAGTTGGATCTGGACAGTCATCAGTTACTCGATGAAAACGGCGCGGAGATTGCCTTGACCGCCATGGAGTTCGACCTGCTGCAAGCGTTCGCCCAGCGGCCGAACCGACCACTGTCCCGCGATCAACTGCTCAATCTGACCCAGAATCGCGATTGGAACCCGTTTGACCGCTCCATCGACATTCGCATCGCCCGCCTGCGGCGCAAACTGGAAGCCGATCCAGACAAGCCGCAGATCATCCGTACCGTGCGTGGGGTGGGCTATATGTGCGTGCCTGGGCCGCGCTCCTGAGGACCTGTTCAATATCTGTTGTGCTTGGTCATGCGGCGTTGAAAACAGGCTCGTCTGACCTGCGCTCGCGACGTGCTTGAACAGGTTCTGACTCGGCGTTAGGTTCGAAGGGTCGCAAGGCCGAGTGTTTCAATTGTTTCAGCCTGGTTGTTCGACTGCTTGAGTGCCACCGGCCATCTCTATACTCGGCAGAAAAGCCCCTGAAGCGGAGCCCATTGCATGAGCCAGCCACTGCCAAGCCCGATTATCGCCTCCTCTGGTGCCGGCCCCATTGCGGCTGAACACCATCTACGGCAGATCATCGATAACAGCAATTCGGTGATCTACGTGAAGGATCTGCAGGGCCGCTACTGTCTGGTCAACCGCGCCTTCGAGAACCTCTTCAAGCTGCCCGCCGAGCACGTGTTAGGGCAGACCGACCACCAACTGTTCCCGCAAAGCATGGCCGCCAGCCTGCGGGCTAACGACCTGAGCGTGGCGAGCCTTGGCCAGTCGCGCGAATTCGAGGAACAGTTGCAGATCGGCGAACGGGCCTCGACCTACCTGTCGAGCAAATTCCCGCTGTTCGACGCCGAGGGTCAGGTGACCGCCGTGTGCGGTATCTCGACCGATATTAGCGATCGGAAAAAGGTCGAGGATGCCCTGCGCTATGTCGCGTTGGGGGTGTCGGCGGCTACCGGTACTGAAGTGTTCGAGGCCCTTGCCCGCTATCTGGCGCGCTCGCTGCAAGCCGATTTCGCCTTTGTCAGCCGGGTCAGCGATGAGGGGCCGCAGTGCTTGACCACGCTGGCTTTGTATTACAACGGCAAACTCCACACCAACGCCACCTACGAGCTGTCGGGTACTCCCTGCCAGCAAGTGTTCAACCGGGCCTTCCACTTCGTCGGCAGTGATCTGCTCGAGCTCTACCCGAATGACAGCGTCGCGAAGTCGTTCGGGATACAGAGCTATGCCGGCTATCCGCTATTCGCCAGTGATGGGCGGCCGTTGGGCCTGATCGCCGCCGGGCGTTGCAGCCCTTTGCAGGAAGACCGCAATCGGGTCGAGTCGGTGCTGCGGATCTTCTCGGTACGGGCCGCCGCCGAATTACAGCGGCTGGATGCCGAGGCCAGTTACCGGGCGATTTTCGAGGCTTCGGAAGACGCCATCTTCGTCCTCGATTTGCACAGCGGCACGCTGGTCGACGTCAATCCGCGGGCTTGCCAGGCCTATGGTTACAGTTATGAGGAAATGCTCAGCTTGGGGGTGGACACCTTCAGTGCTGGCTACCCGCCTTATACCGATGTCGATGCGGCCGGCTGGCTGGCGCGGGCGCGGGCGGGTGAGCCGCAACGTTTCGAGTGGCACCGGCGCAACCGCGATGGCGGTTTGCACTGGGACGAGGTGTTTCTCAAGCGGGCCACCATCGGCGGGATCGATCGGATTCTCGCTTTCACCCGCGAGATCACCCAGCGCAAGGAGGCCGAACAAGCCCTGCGCGCCAGCGAACAGCAGTACCGCACTATTGTCAGTACGGCGTTGGACTGCATCATCGGCATGGACAGCCGTGGGCGCATCACCACCTTTAACCCCGCAGCAGAACAGTGCTTCGGCTATACGAGGGAACAGGCGCTGGGCCAGCCCTGGGCCGAGTTGATGATCCCCGAGCGGTTGCGCGAGATCTATAAAAAGGGGTTTGCCAGCCACTTGGCCAACGGTGACGGGCCGCTACTCGGTCGCCGGGTCGAACTCAGTGCGCAGCGCGCCAACGCCGAGGAATTTCCCGCGGAGCTGGCGATTTCGGTGGTGCAGGGAGCCGAGGGGCCGAGTTTTATCTGTTACCTGCGCGATATCACCGAGCGCAAGGAAGCCGAGGAGCAGCGCGAGCGCCTGGAGCGTCAACTACGGCAAGCGCAGCGGATGGAAGCCATCGGCCACCTGACCGGGGGCATCGCCCATGACTTCAATAACCTGCTGACCAGCATGCTTGGTTACACGGTGATGGCCGAGGAGCATGCCGAGCGCCTCGGTGACGAGCGCCTGGGGCAGTACCTTGGGCGGGTGCAGCGCTCGGCGGAAAAGGCCCGCGATCTGATCCAGCAGATGCTCACCTTCAGCCGCGGCAGTCGTGGCCAGCCGCAACCGGTGGCCCTGGATAGCCTGATCGCAGACTTCATCCGCCTGCTCGAATCGACCCTGCCAGCAACGGTGGAGATAGATACCCAACTGAGCGAGGGGCTGCCGCTGGTGCTGGTCGACCCGGTGCAGTTGGAACAGGTGCTGATGAACCTGTGTATCAATGCCCGTGATGCCATGGGCAGTGTCGGCCAACTGCATATCGGCCTGCAACGCCGCGCATATCCGGCTGCCGTTTGCACCTCCTGTCAGCAGGCTTTCGCCGGTGACTATCTGGTGCTCTCGGTGCAGGACAGTGGGCCCGGCATCGATTCGGCGGTCCAGACACGCATGTTCGAACCGTTCTTCACCACCAAGGTGTTGGGGCAAGGCAGCGGTATGGGTTTGTCGATGGTGCATGGCATCGTCCACGAATATGGCGGGCACGTCCTGTTGCAGAGCGCGCCAGGGCAGGGCACGGGGTTCCAGATTCTTATTCCGCCAATGGCTGGTACGAGCAGCTGCAGTGCGGAGCCACACAGGTTGACGGACCCGGATGCGGTCTTGGCGCCGCTGAGCGGGCGGGTGGTGGTGGTCGACGACGAGCCGCTGGTGGCTGAGTTCATGGCCGAACGCCTGGCGCAATGGGGCGCCGAGGTGCGCGTCTTTTCTGATCCGCAAGAGGCTTCGGCGCTGTTGCTGGCCGACCCTTACGCCTGGGATTTCGTCATTCTCGATCAGAGCATGCCGCGCCTCACCGGCCTGCAACTGGCGCGGCGTCTGCTGGCCGCGCGGGCCGATCTGCCAATTGCACTTTACAGCGGTTTCAGCGACCAGCTGACGGAAGCGGATGTGATCGCCCAAGGTCTCAAGGGCCTGCTGCATAAACCTCTGGATCAGGCGCGTTTGCACGCTCTGTTACGCGTCCATCTACCTTTGGCCTGAGCCAGCGGAAACCTGCTGCAACCAAGCTGATACAAACTATGCCTTGCTGGCCATCGCGCTGATACAGCGCCGGCGCAACCTGACCTCAACTGCAGAAAGCCTTGCAGACTCTCATCACTGAGGCAGGACTACGACCATGAAACGCTTAGCGATCTTCCTGTATGGCGTTGCCAGTTATGCAATCTTCTTCGTCACGTTTCTCTATGCCATCGGCTTTGTCGGCAACCTACCGCAGGTGCCGAACACCATCGACGGCACGCCCGGGTTGGGGTTCTGGAGTGCTCTGGGTGTGGACGTGCTGCTGCTGGGAGTCTTTGTCGTGCAGCACAGTGCCATGGCGCGGCCGGCTTTCAAGCGCTGGTTGACCCTGATCATCCCGCAGGCCGCCGAGCGCAGCACCTATGTGCTGTTCTCCAGCTTGGCGCTGATCCTGCTGTTCAGCTTCTGGCAGCCGTTGGGCGGGCTGATCTGGCAGGTGGACAACCATTCCGGGCGCTTAGTGCTGGGCGCGGCCTTTGGTTTTGGCTGGGCGCTATTGATCTACAGTACTGTTCTGCTCAATCACTTCGAGTTGCTCGGTCTACGTCAGGTCAGCTTGCAACTGCTGGGTAAACCCTATGAACCGCTGCCGCTGCAGGAGTCTGGTGCTTATGCACTGGTGCGTCACCCGCTCTATGCCGGGTGGCTGCTGTGCTTCTGGGCGACCCCGAGCATGAGCGCGGCGCACCTATTGTTCGCGGTGCTGACCACGGTCTATGTGTTGATCGCTATCCGCCTGGAGGAACGCGACCTGCTGGCGGCTCATCCCGAGTATCGCCGTTATCGCCAGCAGGTGCCGAAGCTGCTGCCACGCTTTGGCCGTAAGTCACCACAAGATGAGAAGGCCAGTGAGCTGGCCTGAGGTCAGAATGCATGAGTGCGAAGGCCAGAAACGACAAGGGCGCCTATTTGGCGCCCTTGTCGTATGCGGGAATGTTTAGCTTACTTCCCGGTCCAGCGCTTCAGTACCAGGGTGGCGTTGGTGCCACCGAAGCCGAAGCTGTTGCTCATCACGGTGTTCAACGTGACGTTTTCCTGGGTCTTGCGGACGATTGGCAGATCAGCCACTTCCGGATCCAGTTCTTCGATGTTGGCCGAGCCGGCGATGAAGTTACCTTCCATCATCAGCATGCAGTAGATCGCCTCTTGCACGCCGGCGGCGCCCAAGGAGTGGCCGGACAAGCTCTTGGTCGAGCTGATCGGCGGCGCCTTGTCACCGAACACTGCGCGCACGCCCTTGATCTCGGCAACGTCGCCGACCGGGGTGGAAGTACCGTGGGTATTCAGGTAATCGATCGGGCCTTCAACGGTGGAAAGCGCCTGCTGCATGCAGCGGATGGCGCCTTCACCGCTCGGGGCGACCATATCGTAGCCATCGGAAGTGGCGCCGTAGCCGACGATTTCCGCGTAGATCTTGGCGCCGCGCTTGAGCGCATGCTCCAATTCTTCGACCACCACCATGCCACCGCCGCCAGCGATGACGAAGCCGTCACGCTTGGCATCGTAAGCCCGCGAGGCTTTTTCCGGGGTTTCGTTGTACTGGGTGGACAGGGCGCCCATGGCGTCGAACAGGCAGCTTTGGCTCCAATGTTCTTCTTCACCGCCACCGGCGAAGACCACGTCCTGCTTGCCCAACTGGATCTGCTCCATGGCTTGACCAATGCAGTGCGCACTGGTGGCGCAAGCGGAGGAGATGGAGAAGTTCACGCCCTTGATCTGGAACGGCGTGGCCAGGCAGGCGGATACCGTACTGCCCATGGTGCGGGTCACACGGTATGGGCCGATGCGCTTGACGCCTTTCTCGCGCAGGGTGTCGATGGCTTCCATCTGGTTGACGGTCGAGGCGCCGCCGGAACCGGCGATCAGGCCCGTGCGCGGGTTGGAAATCTGCTCCGGGGTCAGGCCGGAATCCTTGATCGCCTGTTCCATCGACAAGTAGGCATATGCCGCGGCGTCGCCCATGAAGCGGTAAACCTTGCGGTCGATCAGCTCTTCGAGGTTCAGGTCGACCGAACCGGAAACCTGGCTGCGCAGGCCCATTTCGGCATAGGACGGGTTTTTGCGGATACCGGCACGGCTAGCGCGCAGGTTGGCGGAGACGGTGTCTTTATCATTGCCCAAGCAGGAAACGATGCCCAGACCGGTGATCACGACGCGACGCATGCGGATAACCCTTAGAAATTGTCAGTGGAAGTGAACAGGCCGACGCGCAAACCTTCGGCACTGTAGATCTCGCGGCCATCGACGCTAACGGTGCCATCGGCGATAGCCAGGACCAGCGAGCGGTTGATGGTGCGTTTGATTTGAATGTTGTAAGTGATTTTCTTTGCAGTCGGAAGTACCTGACCGAAGAATTTAACTTCGCCCGAGCCCAATGCGCGACCGCGGCCTGGGTTACCTTGCCAGCCCAAGTAGAAACCAACCAACTGCCACATGGCGTCGAGGCCCAGGCAGCCCGGCATTACTGGATCGCCTTCGAAGTGGCAGGCAAAAAACCACAGGTCCGGGTTGATATCGAGCTCGGCAACCAGTTCACCCTTGCCATATTTGCCGCCGGTCTCACTGATGTGAGTGATGCGATCAACCATCAGCATGTTCGGGGCGGGCAATTGCGCGTTACCTGGGCCGAATAGCTCGCCGCGACTGCAGCGCAGCAGATCTTCCCGAGTAAAAGCGTTTTGTTTGGACATGCGAGCTCCTCAATAATCCCCGTGCGGCAGGGCTAAGCGAATCATCTAAACTGGCCCGGCGCGAAGGGCGTCGTTGGCAGCCTAGTCATAGACTGTTGCGTTGTGGTGAAAGTCACAGCGTACTGAGCACAGTTGTACACCAGTCCCGCTGACGGTTGTCGCAACAGCTCGACCCTAGCGCTTTGCGCTGGATCAGATTGGATCACTTTAACACTCCTGGCCACTCGCCGAAGGTCGGGGTGGCAGCCAGCGTTGCAGTACTTGTTGCAAGTCGGCTCGTTTGAACGGTTTGGCCAGGTAATCGTTCATCCCGGCTAGCAGGCAAGCCTCGCGGTCACCCTGCAGGGCATTGGCGGTCAGTGCAATGATTGGAACCTCGGCGCGCTCCGGTAATTGACGAATCTGCCGTGTTGCCTCGTAACCGTCCATTACCGGTAGTCGGCAATCCATCAGGATGGCGTCGAAGCTGTAGCGTTCGGCGCTGTGCAGCGCCTGAGCGCCGTCGCCAACCAGGCTGACCTGATAACCGAGGCTGCGCAACATGGCCTCGATGACCGTTTGGTTGACCGGGTTGTCCTCGACGAGCAGGACTTCTTGGCCATTCCCGTTGACGCTATCTTGCGTTGCTCGGTGCTGTGGGGCGGGAGCCTGCTGGCAAAAGGGGAGGGGGATTTCCAGGGTGAAGATCGACCCGCGACCCTCATGGCTTTCGGCCCGCAGGGTGCCGCCCATGCGCTCAGCCAGGGTGCGGGCGATAGGCAGGCCGAGGCCGGTGCCGCCATAGCGTCGGGAGATCGAGGTGTCGGCCTGCTGGAATGCATCGAACATGCGCGCCAGACGTTCAGGCGAAATACCTATGCCACTGTCATGCACGGCGTAGCTGAACCAGAGCACCTCGTTGTCTAGCGGTTGCCAGCGGGTCTCGATGCGGATGCTACCGTCTTCGGTGAACTTCAGCGCGTTGCCCAAGAGGTTGACCAGAATCTGCCGAATACGTGTGGGATCGCCCTGTACCTCGAGCTGCTCCAGCCCGGCCTGGGTGTCCAGTTTCAGCGCCAGGCCGCGTTGTTGTGCGCTGTGCTGGAATACCTGCGCCGAGCTTTGGATCAGATCCAGCAGGTTGAACGGGATGCGTTCCAACTCCAGCGCGCCGCGCTCGATGCGCGAGAAGTCGAGAATGTCGTTGATCACCTTCAGAAGATGCTCGGTGGACTCAGTCGCCAACGCCGAGTATTCCGCTTGCTCGCCGGTCATCTCGGTGGTTTCCAGCAGTTGCAGCATGCCGAGCACGCCATTCATCGGGGTGCGCAGTTCATGGCTCATCATCGCCAGGAAGTCAGACTTGGCGCGGTTAGCCTGTTCGGATTCTTCGCGCGTCTTGATCAGTTGGGCGATGGCCTGCTGCTGCTCGTGGCTGGCCTGCTCAAGCCCGCTGGCCAGGTTATTGATGTGGCGTGCCAGGTCGCCCAGTTCACCGTCGTCGACCTCCGGCAACGCCGTGCGGTAGTTGCCGGCCTGGATGGCCTTCACGGCTTCGCCCATGGCGCTGATCGGCTGTGACAGGCGACGTGCCAAGCGGCGCGCCACCAGAAAGGTCAGCAGTAGGGCAAACACCGCCAGCACTGTGGCTTTCAGCAGAATTTCCTGCTGGCGGCTGCTGAACGCATCGTTAGACATACCGACCACGACGCGGCCGAGATAATTGTTGCCAAGATGACTGCTGCGTTCGTTGGGGGAATGCAAAAAATCGTTGCCTAGCGCGATGCTTTGCAGGCGGATCGGCGCGTGGAACACCTCGACCTGTGGGGTGCTTTGGCTTTGGCTATTAGGTTGCTCGATGTACACCAGGATGTTGTCTTCGCGGTCTCGGACCTCGAGGAAGCGCACATGCGGGGTACTCAGGGTGGCTTGCAGCAAGGTGTCCAGCACTTGCAGGTTGCCGGCGATGACGCCGTATTCAGTTGCTGGGGCGAGCTGGTTGGCGATCAGCTGGCCGGTGTGGTTCAGCTCCTGACGCAGATCCTGCAAGCGCACAAAGGTGAAAAAACCGGTCAGCAGCAGGGTCAGCAACAGGGCCGGGCCAACGCTGATCAACTGCGTGCGGGTGTGGATGTCCCAACCTCGGCGCAGGTTCATGGGATGTTCTCTCCTTCAGCCAATTGCCGCGTCAATTCAGCGTCGTCGGCCAGTTCGATGCCCAAGGCGCGTGCTACTGGGTGGTTACCGAGTACTTTGAAATAGATCGGGTAGAGCGTCCGGGGCCAGCTCGACGGCGTCTGATCGAGCAGTGTATCGAGCGTGGCCAACCAGTCAGCCCGGTCGCTGTAACTGCTGGCCAAGCTGCCGGCCTTGACGAAACTGGCGCTGGGGCCGAGTAGGGCGCGTTGCTGGGCATAGCTGGTCAGTAGCAGGCTTTTGCTGGTTTGCGGGGTATAGAAGTCCTGGTCGTTCAGGCCCAGTAGCAAGTCACTGCGGTTGAGCAGAGCCAGTACTGGGCGAGTGTCACGGGTGTCGGTCCAGAGCTGGTCGATGACCTCCAGCCCCAGTGCCGTTGCGGCTAGGCGCAGTTCGTCAAACATAAAGTCGCTGTGCTGATCATGCAGTACACCGATGCGTTTGGCCGCAGGGAATATCAGCCGTGCCAGGCGTAACTGGCGCGCCGGTGCGGGATCACTCCAGAGCAGGCTGAGATGGTTGGGACGCGCGTCGCCGAGGAGTTGCTGAGCCTGCACGCGGCTAACGCGCAGTATCAGCGTCGGCGGGCCCTGCGGTTCAGCCAGGCGCCAATTGAGGGCCTGGCTGCCGAACAGAATAAGCCGGGTGTCACGGGGCAAGGTGCCGGGGGCTGGCAGTTGCGCGAGGGGGACAAAATGCACCTGGTCCTGCGGTCGAAGTTCGCCCAAGACGCGACTGAACGCGCGCAGTGTCGAGCTGTCATCGGCGCCACTGAGCAATACTTCAGCGGCCCATAGTGGCGCGGCGGACAGCAGATAGCCACTGAGCAGACAGCAACTTATTAGTAGGGGGAGACGGCGCATCCGTGGGCCTCGTGGGGGGCTCGTCCTCAAGGAGTTATAACGCATCCTGAAACTCTAGCTGCACGCTGGAATACAGCCGTTGACGTTCGTCGCAGTGCTTTGTGCGCCGGCTCAGCGCGTGGTTGTCTAAGTCAATGTGCATGAAGCACCCTTGTTCACGCCGGGGATTGCGTCATGTTAACCGAGGTGGGTGGTTTTGCCTTTTGGCTACTTAGCGCGCACGGAGTAATTCTGCTTAATTTAAACCTGTCTGGGGCAACGCCGTCCCTGAGGACTGGTTGCTGACCGGTCGCACCGTATAATGCCGGTGGACCGCCATGCTGAATGGCTCAATACGGACTCGTTATGACTGAACAGCAACCCATCGCGGTGCTAGGTGGCGGGAGCTTCGGCACCGCGATTGCCAATCTTTTGGCCGAGAACGGCCAGCATGTGCAGCTGTGGATGCGTGATTCCGAGCAGGCTGAAGCAATCCGCGTCAATCGCGAGAATCCGCGTTACCTCAAAGGCGTGAAAATTCACCCGGGTGTGGAACCCGTCACCGATCTGGCTGCCAGTCTGGCAGCTTGTGAGATGGTGTTTGTCGCGCTGCCCTCGAATGCTTTGCGCAATGTGCTGCAGCCGTTTGTCGAGCAACTGGCAGGCAAACTGTTGGTGAGCCTGACCAAGGGTATTGAGGCGCAGAGCTTCAAACTGATGAGCCAGATTCTTGAAGATATTGCCCCGCAGGCACGTATTGGTGTGCTGTCCGGGCCTAACCTGGCGAAAGAAATTGCCGAACATGCGTTGACCGCAACCGTGATTGCCAGTGAAGACGATGCGCTCTGCCAACGTGTGCAGGCAGCCTTGCATGGCCGCACTTTCCGGGTTTACGCCAGCAGCGATCGGTTTGGTGTCGAGTTGGGTGGTGCGCTGAAAAACGTCTACGCAATTATTGCCGGCATGGCAGCGGCGCTGGGGATGGGCGAGAACACCAAGAGCATGCTGATCACCCGTGCGCTGGCGGAGATGACTCGGTTTGCCGTCAAACTGGGTGCCAATCCGATGACGTTCCTGGGCCTGGCAGGGGTCGGTGATTTGATCGTCACCTGTTCGTCACCGAAAAGCCGCAATTATCAGGTCGGCTTCGCTCTGGGCGAGGGGTTGAGCCTGGAGGAAGCGGTTACGCGCCTCGGTGAAGTCGCCGAAGGGGTCAATACCCTCAAGGTGCTGAAGGCCAAGGCTGAAGAGCTGCAGATCTACATGCCGCTGGTCGCGGGTCTGCATGCCATTCTTTTCGAGGGACGTACGCTGACTCAGGTGATTGAACTGCTGATGCGCGCCGAACCGAAGACCGATGTCGACTTTATCCCTACCAGTGGTTTCTAGGGGCCCAGCGAACAATCCGGATGCACCGTGGAGCCAGAGCTCCACCTGCGTGGAAATGGCGGATACTGTTTCGGGTAGCCGATAAAATTTTTCGGGTGGGTTCTCGAACTTGCCCGGCGTTCCACACCTCAGGGAGTTTCGGCGTTTAGCCGGACTCCCTGATCCAATCCAGTCGAATAAGGAGATTCCCATGAGCGAACCCACTGACGAGTTGCAGCGCGAGTCGATTTTGCTGCGCATTCTGTGGATGCTGCTGTTCAGCATCGTCTGGCAGGTGGCTGAGCTGCTGCTCGGTGGCACGGTGCTGCTGCAACTCGGTTATCGCTTGTTTTACGGCGCGCCGAATGCCGGGCTGCTGACATTCGGCGACAGCTTGAGCCAGTATTTGGCGCAAATCGGCCGGTTTGGCACCTTCAATAGCGATGAGAAGCCCTGGCCGTTCGCCGATTGGCCGACCGCCCAGGCCCCGCAAGGTGAAGCTGCCCATGCAGTGCCAGCGGCGCCCCACCCGGCTCGCGATGAAGAGCCCAAGCTCTAAAACTCATGAGCGGGGAGCATAAATGAGGCTTTGGTTATTACGCCACGGTGAAGCAGAGCCGCAAGCGCGCAGTGATGCCGAACGACCGTTGACCAAGCGCGGTCGCAAGGAAGTGCTGCTGAGTGCCGCCCAGCTCGAGGGGCGGCCGATTAGCGCAATTCTTGCCAGCCCTTACGTGCGCGCGCAGCAGACCGCCGAGCTGGTTCGTGAGGCGTTGGGTTTTACCGCAGCGATCGGCATTGCGCCCTGGTTGACGCCGGACAGCGACCCGCGTGAGGTGCTGCGCTATCTGGATGAACGTGGTGAGGCCGAATTGTTGCTGGTCAGCCATCAGCCTCTGATTGGCGATCTGGCAGGGCTGCTGATTCACGGCCATCGCCAAGAGCCGCTACCGATGCGCACGGCCAGTCTGGCTGAGTTGGAGGGCGACTTCCCGGCTGCCGGACTGATGGATTTACTGGCACTGGTGCATCCGCAGCACGGCTAAGAACCTGTTCATGATCTGCTGCACTTTGGCCATGCGGCGTTGAAATCGGGCTAAAAATGGTCATTTACTACCTGTAAACTGCGCTTTTTCGCCCGACTGATTCGCTACGCTCGCCCTGCGGGCCAGCCTTTGGCTGTTACTCCGCTTCGCTGCGTTGCGCCTTGTGACCCACATGGATGTGGGGAATGCCGCTACCCGTAGGCGACCCCATGGATGGGGGAGGTAGGAAAAATGCCGGGAGCATTTTCGAGAACGGGTGCGGCCCTGACCTTGGCTCGCGAGATCGTGAACAGGTTCTTAAAGCCAACTACACACCGAAACATTTCTCTACTTGCGCCTCGTCTGTGTGCGTGGAATAGTCCGACCAAGCAAATGCTTGGTTGTTTCCCCACAAAAAGAATAAGGAGGAGGCCCTGTGGCTAATGCTGCCCGTTTGCCGCTCGAGATGCTTTACGAGCGTGAAGCCCGTCACCCAAATAAACGCTATCTGGTGCAGCCACTCCCCGGCGGTCAGCTGCAAGAACTGAGCTGGTCCGATGTGGGCGATCAAGCACGTCGCGCGGCCAACTGGTTGCGCACGCTTGAGCTGCCGCAAGGCAGCCGGATTGCGCTGGTTTCGAAGAACTGTGCGCACTGGATCATCGCCGATCTGGCGATCTGGATGGCCGGCTACGTCTCCGTGCCGCTCTACCCGAACCTGACCGCCGACTCGGCGCGGCAAGTGCTGGAGCATTCCGAGTCGGCCCTGGTCTTCGTCGGCAAACTGGACGATTGGCCGGCGATGGCCGCGGGGGTGCCCGAGGGCATCCGCACCGTGGCTTTGCCGCTGCACCCGGAGGGGCAGTTCGATCTGCACTGGAGCGAGCTGCAGGCCTGCACGCCGATCCGTGACAATCCAACCCCGGCAGCCGATCAGCTCGCCACCATCATCTACACCTCCGGCACCACTGGCGCACCGAAAGGGGTGATGCACAACTTCAGCAACTTCGCCTTTGCCGCCGCCCATGGCCTGCAATTATTCGAGTCGTCGGAAGAGGATCGGGTGCTCTCCTACCTACCGCTCTGTCATGTCGCCGAACGCATGTTTGTCGAGCTGGCCTCGATCTATGGCGGGCAGACCGTATTCTTCGCTGAAAGCCTGGAGACCTTTCTGGTCGATCTGAAGCGCGCGCGCCCGACCTTGATGTTCGGGGTGCCGCGAATTTGGACCAAGTTCCAGATGGGGGTGTACGCCAAGATGCCGGCCGCGCGCCTCGACTTTCTGCTCAAGCTGCCGATCCTCGGCAAGCTCATTGGGCGCAAGGTGCTCGCTGGATTGGGGCTGGATGCAATGCGCTATGCCCTGTGTGGCGCAGCTCCGGTACCGGAGGCGTTGCTCGATTGGTACCAGCGTCTGGGTCTGGAGGTGCTGGAGGTTTATGGCATGACCGAGAACTGCGGCTACTCGCATATTTGCCGCAAAGGTAACGCCAAAGTCGGTTGGATTGGCCAGGCCAGCCCTGGTGTTGAAGTGCGTATCAGCGAGCAGGGCGAAGTGCTGGTCCGCAGCGGTGCGACCATGCAGGGCTATTACAAGGACCCGGAAAAAACCGCGGAAGCGATTACCGACGATGGTTTTTTACGCACTGGCGATAAGGGCGAACAAGACGCCGACAGCTATCTGCGCCTGACCGGGCGGATCAAGGAGATCTTCAAAACCAGCAAGGGCAAATACGTGGCTCCGGCGCCGATCGAGAACCGCTTGGCGGTGCATTCGCGGATCGAGCAGGTCTGCGTGGTCGGCGACGGCATGCCGCAGCCGCTGGCGCTCTGTGTGCTCTCCGAAGTCGGGCGACAGGAAGCGGCGAACGACTCGCGTGCGGCACTGGAAGGTAGTCTCAAGGCTTTGCTCGAAGAGGTGAACGGCGCACTCGATAAGCATGAGCGGCTGAGCGGGTTGATCTTGCTCAAAGAGGTCTGGGCGGTCGATAACGGCTTCCTGACACCGACCCTGAAGATCAAGCGGAATGTGGTGGAAGGCACCTACGCTGGGCGTTTCCAGGAGTGGGCCGAGCGCCGTGAGGCGCTGGTTTGGCATGATTGATCTGACTTGGGATGAGGAGCCGGTATGAGCTTATGGCGCAGCACTCCAGACTTGGAGCAGCTCAATAGTTTTCAGAAGAACACCATTGGTGAGCTGTTGGATATTCGCTTCGAATCAATCGATGACGAGTCCATCAGCGCCAGTATGGTGGTCGATCAGCGTACTCATCAGCCGTATGGCCTGCTGCATGGCGGCGCCTCGGTGGTGCTGGCGGAAACTCTCGGCTCTATGGCCAGCTTTCTGTGTATCGACAGTTCGAAGTTTTACTGCGTGGGGCTTGAGGTGAACGCCAACCATCTGCGCGGACTGCGCAGCGGCCGGGTGACGGCGGTCGCACGGGCGATACATCTGGGCCGCACCACGCATGTCTGGGATATCCGCCTGAGCGGTGACGACGGCAAGCCCAGCTGCATTGCAAGGCTGACCATGGCGGTGGTACCACTGGGTCAACTGCCACCCCAATAAGACTGTATAAAAAAACTGAGTATTAACGGCCGATCGTTGATTATGGTCGGCCGTTAGTACTCGGTATCTACTGCAATTTTGTACAAGATCATCCCATCGCCTGCCAGGTAAAGTGCTGGGCATGGAACAGATCAACCACTTCAGCAGCGCGTTGCCCGGCGTGCGTCTTATCGACGCCGAATACCACCGTTTTGCATTTCCCCGACATTTCCATCTGGAATATCACATCGGCTTGCTGCTGCAGGGCCGTCAGCGCTACGTCTATCGCGGTGAGCGGCACCTGGCGGGGGCTGGCGATACGCTGCTGATGACTCCGGAAAGCATCCATGATGGCGCCAGTCTGCCCGGCGAAGGTTATCGAATCCGGGTGCTGGCGCTCGATCCGCGGTGGCTGGAGCAGGCCAGCCGCAGCTTGAGTGACGGCCGTCAGGGGGCGCCGCGGCTGACCACGGCCATCCTGCGGAACCCTGGCTTGCAGTTGGATTTGCATAACCTGCATGGGGCCATGCGCACTGGCTCGCGATTGTCGCAGGAAAGCCTGCTGTTGCAGGCCATGGCGGGTTTGCTTGGGCTGGCCTCGACTTTACGCGTCGTCGAGCTCGAGCAGGGTTTCGCGCCGAGGCGCTGGGGGCAGATCCGCGAGTGGCTGGAGTCGCGCCTCGATCAGCCACCCTCACTGGAGGAACTGGCGGCTTTCTGTGAACTGAGTCCGTGGCAGACCCTGCGGCGTTTCAGCCGCCAGTGTGGCTTGCCGCCGCACCAATGGCTGACTCAACTGCGTCTCGAACGGGCCTTGCCGCTGGTGCTTGGCGGCATGCCTCTAAGTGATATCGCCGTACAGCTCGGCTTCTACGATCAGGCGCATTTCACTCGTCTGTTTCGCCGCACCTATGGTTTGCCGCCCGCTCGCCTGCGCGCGCAGCTCTAAGGACTCGCTGAGTAAATCGTCATTCCGCCTGCGCAGGAGCGATGAATCACTACTTTTTCAGATTTTCCCTAACGTTCATTCATTGCTCATCTGGAGATAAGCCCATGCAGGAGACGTCCGTCTTGCTGACGCTCACGGCTGTGTTCGCCGTGGCCCTGGTCAGCCCTGGCCCCGATGTGGCTTTGGTGGTGCGCACCGCGTTGCATCAAGGGCGGCGCGCCGGCCTGCTCAGCGCGCTGGGCCTGGCCTGCGGCATTCTGGTGCATGGCACTCTGGTGCTGGCCGGGGTGTCGGTATTACTTGGTCGATCTCCGCTGTTATTTGGCCTGCTGCAGTTGCTCGGCGCCTGCTATCTCGGTTGGCTAGGGTACGGCGCCTTGTGCGCTTTCCTGCGGCGTGGGGCGTCGGGCGGCCTGGACGGCACGCTCGCGCCATCCCGACTAGGGCCCTGGCTACGAGGGCTGGCCACCAATCTGCTGAACCCCAAGGCATTGGTGTTTTTTCTGGCGCTGTTGTCCAGCTTGATTCCGGCAGATATCTCGCTGGCCGGTAAAGTGGCGGTGGCAAGCATGCTGTTTGGCATGGGCCTTGGCTGGTTCAGCCTGCTCAGCGTGATTCTGACGCAGCCGGCCATGCAGCGCCGATTGTTGCGTGCGGTGCCGGCCATCGATGCGTTGTGCGGTCTGGTCTTCCTGCTGGTGGCCCTGGGGATCGTGTTGAGCAACCCCTGGCTGCGGAGTGCGTTCACCGCGTCATAGGCTTGGCCGGACTGTCATCATTCCTGGCAGTTACGGTCATTGCCGCAGGGGAGCCGGTTGCGGACAATCAGCCAGTTTTTCCCTGACGGATGTGCGTGTATGTCGCAGCAGGTGTTTTTTGCCCATGCCAATGGCTTTCCCTCGGCCACTTACGGCAAGTTATTTGCTGCTTTGGCGCCGGCTTATCAGGTGCAGCACTTGCAGCAGCACGGCCATGATCCGCGCTTCCCGGTCAACGACAACTGGAGCAACCTGGTCGACGAGTTGCTGCATCATCTACAGGGGCAAGCTGAGCCGGTCTGGGGTGTCGGGCATTCTCTGGGCGGGGTGCTGCATTATCACGCCGCCCTGCTGCGTCCGGAGCTTTACCGTGGCGTGGTGATGCTCGACTCGCCGGTGCTGACTCTGGCCGACCGCCTGGTCATTCGCGCGGCCAAACGCTTTGGTTTTATCGACCGCATCACTCCGGCCGGCCGCACCCTGGGTCGCCGCGAAGAGTTCGCCGACCTGGCCGAGGCGCGTAGCTATTTTTCCGCCAAGTCGCTGTTCCGCCGTTTCGATCCTGAATGCCTGGACGCCTATGTGCAGCACGGCCTGCACAACACTGGCGAGAGCCTGCGCTTGCGTTTCGATCCGGCTACCGAGATCAGCATCTACCGTAGCGTGCCGCATACCAGTCCGGGGCGGCCGCAGCAGCTCAAGGTGCCGTTGGCGATGATTCGTGGGCGCCATAGCCGCGTGGTGCTGCCGCACCACACCCGGTTGATTCGGCGGGTGCCGCAGGGCGAATACTTGACGTTGCCCGGCGGCCATATGTTCCCCCTGGAACGCCCGCAAGACACCGCCGAGTTGCTGAAACAACTCTTCAGCCGTTGGCATGGCCGTAGGGCTGAGCAGGAGTCTGCATGAACATACCTTTCGAAGAAGTCCGCCTGAGCCTGCCGCATATCGAACTGGCGGCCCATGTGTTCGGCCCGCAAGACGGTCAGCCGGTGATTGCCCTGCACGGCTGGCTGGATAACGCCATGAGCTTCGCCCGCTTGGCGCCCAAGCTGGATGGTCTGCGCATCGTGGCGCTGGACTTCGCTGGGCATGGCCATTCCGATCACCGCCCGGCGGGAGGCAGCTATGCGCTTTGGGATTACGCCCACGATGTGCTGCAAGTAGCTGAACAGTTCGGTTGGCAGCGTTTCTCACTGCTCGGTCACTCCATGGGCGCGATTGTTTCGGTGTTGCTGGCAGGTGCGATGCCGGAGCGAGTCGAGCGTCTGGCCCTGATCGACGGGCTGATCCCCTACACCGGCGAAGCCGAGACCGCGCCGGAAAAACTCGGTGAAGCGCTCAAGGCGCAGATGGCCTTGGCCGGCAAACGCAAACCGGTGTACGAGAAGTTTGAGCGAGCGGTGGAAGCGCGCATGAAAGGCGTCGGCGCGGTGACCCGCGAAGCCGCCGAGCTGTTGGCACAGCGCGGCTTGATGCCGGTGCCCGGTGGCTACACTTGGCGTACCGACAGCCGTCTGACCTTGCCATCGCCCCTGCGCCTGACTCGCGCCCACACCCAGGCGTTCATTCAGCGGTTGAGCTGCCCGGTCAGCCTGGTGCTGGCCGAGCGGGGCATGCTGCTGGAACAACCGCGTTTTACCGATATGCTCAAGGGCTTGCCGTTCGAGTTGCATCAACTGGCCGGTGGGCACCATCTGCATCTGGATGACGAGGCGGGTGCCCAGGCCGTAGCAGACTGTTTCAATCGGTTCTTCGCTGTGCCTTGACTTGCCCGGGCCAACTGGGGAGGCTGAGCGGATCGCCACAGGAGAGAAGCATGATCGACCTGTACACCGCCGCTACCCCCAATGGCCACAAGATTTCCATCGCGCTTGAGGAACTCGGCCTGCCTTACCAGGTGCAGGTGCTGAGCTTCGACAAGCAAGAGCAGAAGACCCCGGCGTTTCTGAAGATCAATCCCAACGGGCGGATTCCGGCCATCGTTGATCGGGCCAATGACAATTTCGCTGTGTTCGAGTCTGGCGCCATCCTCATCTACCTGGCCGAGTTGACCGGCCAACTGATGCCGCAGGACGTCAAAGGCCGCTCACGGGTGATCCAGTGGCTGATGTTCCAAATGGGCGGTGTCGGCCCCATGCAGGGCCAGGCCAATGTGTTTTTCCGCTATTTCCCGGAGAAGCTGCAGGGCCCGATCGACCGCTATCAGCATGAAACCCGCCGCCTATACGAAGTACTCAATACCCACCTGAGTGAAGTGGAGTACCTGGCCGGTGAGTACAGCATTGCCGACATCGCTACCTTCCCCTGGGTGCGGTTGTATGACTGGGCCGGTGTTTCGGTCGAGGGATTGGAGCACCTGCAGCGCTGGCTAGCAGCCATCGACGAGCGGCCGGCGGTGCAGCGCGGTTTGCTGGTGCCGAAACCTATGGAAGAGGACGCCGAAAAACTGGTGAAGTCCGGCCAAGCCATGCTGGTTCGATGAGGAGCAGCATGTACCTATTGGGTGTTCTCAGCCTGTTTATGGTCAGCGGCATGTTGCTGGCCGCCGACTTACCCGGTAGCCATGACCTCGAGGTACTGCCGCGTTTCCCTCGCGCGCAGATTGTCGACTTTCGTGAGGGCAGCGCCCAGGAACGGATCTATCCGCTGGGCTCGATCCGCCGGATTAGCGGCCAGTTACGTTTCGAGCGGGAAGTGCCGACGCAAGGGCAACTGCGTTCGGTGACTTACGAACTACCTCGCGAACACTCTTCCGGGCAGGCATTCAACGCAGCCCGTGAAGCTTTGCAGGCGCAGGGCGCCGAGTTGTTGTACTGGTGCGAGAGCCGTGACTGCGGCTCCAGCAGCCTGTGGGCCAACTCGGTATTCGGTAACGCCAAGCTGTATGGCGCCGACGATCAACAGGCGTACTTGTTACTACGCCTGGCCGAGCCACAGCAGGACAGCCTCGTGGCGCTCTATAGCATCACCCGTGGCAATCGCCGGGCGTATCTGCATGTCGAACAGCTGGACGCCGGTGCACCGCTCGGTGAGTTGTTACCCAGTCCAAACACCTTGCTCCGTCAGTTGAGAAGTACGGGCGAGCTGGCCCTGCCGAAGCTGAATGCAGAACCGCTAGCGCCTTGGGTCGAGTTGCTTGCACGCAGTCTGAACCTGGATAGCACCTTGCGCGTCAGCCTCTCCGGGGCAAACGCGGAAGCCTGGCGCGAAGCCTTGGTCGCGCAAAGGGTGCGAGCTGCGCGGCTTGAGTTGGATACGGCTACGGGGACCGGCTTGCTTTTGAAAGTGTTGCCTTAATTGATTCGTTAACCTAATGCGGTATCTGTAGGCTGGGTAGAGCCGCTTTTGGCGAAACCCAGCGTTTGCCTCGCTGGGTTTCGCTGCGCTCTACCCAGCCTACGCTCTAAGAAAATAACTCTTTCGAGCTAATTCCTTCTCTTTGCATGGAGCATTTACATGCCCAATAACGACCGCTTACTGGTGCAGATTCTGCTGCTGGCGCTGCTCGGTGCCAGCATCTGGGTGCTGGCGCCGTTTTCGTCGGCGCTGTTTTGGGCTGCCGTGCTGGCATTCGCCAGTTGGCCGCTGATGACCTTGCTAACGCGCTGGCTGGGCGGGCGTGCGGCGCTGGCCGCAGGGTTGCTCACATTGGGCTGGATGGTCTTGGTGGCGGTGCCGCTGGTGTGGCTGGGCTTTAACCTGGCGGATCATGTCCGCGATGCGCTGAATCTGCTCAAGGATCTGCAAGTGCAGGGCCTGCCGCCGCCGCCCGAATGGATGGCGGGTATTCCGCTGGTGGGCGAGCGACTGGTTGGCCTGTGGCGGACTATCGACCAGCAGGGCTCGGCTTTCTTCGCGAGCTTGAAACCCTATATGGGGCAGGTGGGTAATTGGTTGTTGGCGCGTAGCGCGCAGATTGGCGGTGGCGTTCTGGAGCTGGCGCTGAGTTTGGTTTTGGTATTTTTCTTCTACCGCGACGGCCCACGTATGGCCGAGCTGGTACAGAGTGGCCTGCAGCGGCTGATTGGCGAACGGGCAGAGCACTATCTCGAACTGGTGGCTGGCACTGTTCAGCGCGTGGTCAATGGGGTTATCGGTACTGCTGCGGCACAGGCTGTGTTGGCGCTTATTGGCTTCTGGATCGCCGGGATTCCAGGGGCGTTGGTGCTGGGTATTCTCACTTTCGTCTTCAGCCTGATTCCCATGGGCCCGCCGTTGGTGTGGATTCCGGCTACTGCCTGGCTGGTGTGGCAGGGCGACTATGGTTATGCCGTGTTCCTGGGGATCTGGGGCATGTTCATCATTAGTGGCGTAGACAACGTGCTCAAGCCTTACCTGATCAGCCGGGGTGGCAACCTGCCGTTGGTGGTCGTGTTGCTGGGGGTATTCGGCGGCATTCTTGCCTTTGGTTTTATGGGCCTGTTTCTCGGGCCGACGCTGCTAGCGGTTGCTTTTAGCCTGCTCAACGACTGGGTGGCCGACGGCGGGGCCAGGGCGCCCGTTGCGAAAGAACCGCCGCCCGAGGTTTAAACAGTTGCATTGACGCTGGTTTAGCTGCGCAGTGCCGACCTCGAAATGCAGCCATTCGCAGGCACGCCTGTTCCTACAAACTTGCAGCGCTGGAGGCGCTGAACAGGTTACTCAGTTCGTTCTCGCTAATACTGCCGCTGCCATCGCTGTCCAACTGACCTAACAACTGAGCCAGGCTGCTACCACTCGCTGATGGCGGTGGTGGGGCGGTGAGGGCGGCGCTCGCCTCCTTGTCGATGCTGCCGTCGCCGACCGCCTTACTGGCGATGGGCACGCACTTATTTACGCCTTCTTTACGCCGCTCCCGGCCGCTTCGTCTCGTTCCTTTACGCCGTCCCGCGGAGAATTTCTCCCAAGCGGAAAAACCGCGCAAAGGAGAGAAGTTCCATGACTGTTCTGGATTGGTTGTCCCTGGCTATGGCCACGGGACTGTTCATTTATCTGCTGACGGCGCTGCTGCGCGCCGATCGTTCCTAGGAGTAGTCATGAACAGCCAAGATATTCTGCTGATTCTGGCCTTCCTAGCGTTGGTGCTGGTGTCTGCGCCATTCCTCGGGCGCTTCTATTACCGGGTGATGGAAGGGCAACGGACCTTTTTGTCACCTGTTCTAAGGCCGGTGGAGCGTTTCTGCTACCGCGTATCCGGCGTCGACGAAAAGTCCGAACAGGACTGGAAGACCTATACCCTGGCGCTGCTGGCCTTCAACCTGGCCGGCTTCGTGCTGCTGTTCGCCATCCTCATGCTGCAAGGCATGTTGCCGCTCAATCCGCTGAAACTGTCGGGCCTGGAATGGACCCTGGCGTTCAACACTGCGGTGAGCTTCGTCACCAATACCAACTGGCAAGCCTATAGCGGCGAAGCCGCGCTGAGCTACTTCAGTCAGATGGTCGGCCTCGGCGTGCAGAACTTCGTCAGCGCCGCTACCGGCCTGGCCGTGCTGGTTGCGTTGTGCCGTGGCCTGACTCGCCGTTCCAGTCACAGCCTGGGCAACTTCTGGGTCGATCTGACCCGTGGCACCCTCTACGGGCTGCTGCCGCTGTGCCTGCTGCTGGCACTGTTCCTGGTTTGGCAGGGCGTGCCGCAGACCTTCGCCGAGTACGTCAACGCCGTCACCCTGCAGGGTGCCGACCAGGTCGTGCCGCTCGGCCCGGCAGCCAGCCAGATAGCCATCAAGCAGCTCGGCACCAACGGCGGTGGCTTCTTCGGCGTCAACTCCGCGCATCCGTTCGAGAACCCCACGGCGTGGAGCAACTTGTTCGAGCTGGCCTCTATCATCCTGATCCCGGCCGCGCTGGTGTTCACCTTCGGCCACTACGTCAAGGACCTGCGCCAGAGTCGCGCCATCCTGGCCTGCATGCTGGTGTTGTTCCTGCTCGGCCTGGGCACGGCACTGGTCGCCGAGTATCAGCCGAATGCTGCCCTGGCCAGTCTGCCGGTGGAGCAGAGTGCTTCGCTGGAAGGCAAGGAGAGCCGTTTCGGCGTCACCGCCTCGATGCTCTGGGCGGTGACCACCACCGCTGCGTCAAACGGTTCGGTGAACGCCATGCACGATAGCATGAGTGCCATCGGCGGCATGGTCCCGATGATCAACATGATGCTTGGCGAAGTGATCTTCGGCGGCGTCGGCGCGGGTCTGTACGGAATGCTGTTGTTCGTCCTGATCGCGGTGTTCCTCGCCGGTTTGATGGTCGGCCGCACCCCGGAATACCTGGGCAAGAAGCTGGAAGCCAAGGAAGTGCGTCTGCTGGTCGCCACCTTGCTGGTGATGCCGGTCGGTGTGTTGGTGCTTGGCTCCTTCGCCGCGACTCTGCCAGGCCCGCTGGCCTCGGTGAGCAACCCCGGTCCGCATGGCTTCAGCCAACTGCTCTACGCCTTCACCTCCGGCGCCGCCAACAACGGCTCGGCCTTCGGTGGTTTCGGCGCCAACACGCCGTTCCACAACCTGATGATCGGCCTGGCCATGATTATCGGTCGCTTCGGCTACATCCTGCCGGTACTGGCCATCGCCGGTAGCCTGGCGGCGAAGAAGACGGCACCGCTCGGCCCCAACAGCTTCCCCACTCATGGCCCGCTGTTCGTCACCTTGCTCACCCTGACCATTTTGCTGGTCGGTGGCTTGACCTTCCTGCCGGCCCTGGCTCTGGGCCCGCTGGCCGAACAACTGAGCATTGGCTTCTAAGGAATGATTGAGATGAACGCTCAGACTCAAGCGCTGAAACAGCGCGCAAAAATCCAGACTGCCTCAGTCAGCTCGCTCTGGCGCGTGGCGCTGGTCCAGGCCTTCGTTAAGCTCGACCCGCGCGTGCTGCTACGGTCGCCGGTGATGTTGGTGGTCGAATTGACCGCCGTGCTGACCACCGTTCTGTGCTTCGTGCCGAACCCGGCGGTGGATACCGCGGTGGCGGTGCAACTGGCCCTCTGGCTGTGGTTCACCGTGCTCTTCGCCAACTTCGCCGAGGCGCTTGCCGAAGGTCGTGGCAAGGCTCGTGCCGATAGCCTGCGGGCTGGCAGCCAGGGCCTCAGTGCGCATCGCCGCAAGGCCGGCGGCGAGTTCGAAACCGTGGCCGCCAGCACCCTGCGCAAGGGTGACGTGGTGCGCGTCCAGGCCGGCGAATTGATCCCCGGCGACGGCGAGGTGATCGAAGGTGTCGCCGCGGTCAACGAGGCGGCCATCACTGGCGAGTCCGCGCCGGTGATCCGCGAGTCCGGCGGCGACCGTTCGGCGGTGACCGGGAATACCCGCCTGGTGTCCGACTGGTTGCTGGTGAAAATCAGCGTGAACCCGGGTGAGTCGACCCTGGACCGCATGATCGCCCTGGTGGAAGGCGCAAAGCGGCAGAAGACCCCTAACGAGGTGGCGCTGGACATCCTGCTGATCGGCCTGAGCCTGATCTTTCTGCTGGTGGTGGTGAGCCTGCAGCCGTTCGCGATCTTCGCCGGCGGCAAGTTGCCGCTGGTGTTCCTGGTGGCGCTGCTGGTGACCCTGATCCCGACCACCATTGGTGGCCTGCTGTCCGCCATCGGCATCGCCGGCATGGATCGCCTGGTGCACCTCAACGTGATCGCCAAGTCCGGCCGTGCGGTGGAAGCCGCCGGTGACGTGCATGTGCTGCTGCTGGACAAGACCGGCACCATCACCTTCGGCAACCGTCGCTGCAGCGCGGTCTATGCCGCTCCCGGGGTCAGCTCCAAGGAACTGGCCGAGGCTGCGCTGCTGGCCTCGCTGGCCGATGACACGCCGGAAGGCAAGTCGATCGTCGAATACCTGCGTGGCCTGTACCCGATGGTTGAGCCGGCGCGGACCGAGATCGAGGCCATCCCGTTCAGTGCTGAAACGCGTCTGTCCGGGGTTGACTGGAATGGCCACGTCTATCGTAAAGGTGCGGTCGATGCGGCCCTGGCCTTTATTGGCCTTGAGCGTGGCGAGGTGCCGGCGACCCTGTCGCGGGAAATCGACAAGATCGCCAAGAGCGGCGGCACCCCGTTGCTGGTAACTGCCGACGGCAAGCTGCGCGGTGTCATCCACCTGAAGGACGTGGTCAAGCCGGGTATCCGCGAACGTTTCGCCGAGCTGCGCCAGTTGGGTATTCGCACCGTCATGGTGACCGGCGACAACCCACTGACCGCTGCCGCGATTGCCGCTGAAGCCGGTGTCGATGACGTGATCGCCGAGGCCACGCCGGTGAAGAAACTCCAGCGTATCCGCCAGGAGCAGGCCGACGGCAAGATGGTCGCCATGTGCGGCGACGGCGCCAACGATGCCCCGGCGCTGGCCCAGGCCGACGTCGGCATGGCGATGAACGACGGCACCCAGGCCGCCCGCGAGGCCGCCAACCTGGTGGATCTCGACTCCGACCCAACCAAGCTGCTGGACGTGGTGCAGGTGGGCAAGGAGCTGCTGGTCACCCGTGGCGCGCTGACCACCTTCTCCATGGCCAACGACGTGGCCAAGTACTTCGCCATCCTGCCGGCGCTGTTCGCCAGCCTCTACCCGCAGCTCGGCGTGCTCAACGTCATGCAACTGGCAAGCCCGCAGAGCGCGATCCTCTCGGCCATCGTGTTCAACGCGCTGATCATCGTCGCGTTGATCCCGCTGGCCCTGCGCGGGGTCAAGGTGAAGGCGGCGAGCGCCTCCAGCCTGCTGGCGCGCAATCTGCTGATCTATGGCCTGGGCGGCATTGTCGCGCCCTTCGTCGGGATCAAACTGATCGACCTGCTGCTGACCGCGCTAGGCCTGGTTTAACTCCCCTCGCCCGTTTACGGGAGAGAGGGCGGGGGAGAGGGTAGCTTTATTCGACGCAGCCCTCTCCCTAACCCTCTCCCATGAATGGGAGAGGGGACTGATTCGGTGCAAACCCTGAAGATTGGAGAAACACCATGCTTAAGCAACTCCGTCCCGCCGTGAGCCTGTTGGCCCTGATGACCCTGATTACTGGCGTTGCCTATCCCCTGGTTGTCACCGGCGTGGCTCAGCTCGCCTTCCCCGCGCAGGCGGGGGGCAGCCTGGTCGCCGACAGCGAGGGTAAGATCCGCGGCTCCAGCTTGCTCGCCCAGCCTTTCGAGGGTGACGACTGGTTCCATGTACGTCCATCGGCGGCCGCTTACGCCACCGTCTCCAGCGGCGCGAGTAACCTGGCGCAATCCAACCCGACCCTGGCCGAACGCATCGGCAAGGACGCCGCGGTGTTGGCCAATGGCACCGGTGCTCCGGTACCCTTGGCGCTGGTCACCACCTCCGCCAGCGGCCTGGACCCGCATCTGCCGCCGGCTGCCGCCAGCTACCAGATCCCGCGCATCGCTGCCGCGCGCAACCTGTCGAGCGAATCGCTCGAGCGCCTGGTCGAGAGTCATACCGAACGTCCGTTGGTGGGGCCGGCGGTGGTCAACGTGCTGGCGCTTAACCTAGCCCTTGAGGGAATTCATCGATGAGTGATGCCGGCCGCGCCGATGCTTTTCTGGCGGATCTGCCGCCCGATCAGGATAACCGTGGCGGCCGCGGCCGACTCAAGGTCTTTCTCGGCGCCGCGCCGGGGGTAGGCAAGACCTACGCCATGCTGCTGGCGGCGCAGGCGCAGCTGCGCCAGGGCGTCGACCTGCGCGCCGGGGTGGTCGAGACCCATGGCCGCGCCGAAACCGAAGCGCTGCTCGCCGGCTTGCCGCAGCAGCCGCCGATGCGCAGCCTCTACCGCGGCATCAAGCTGGCCGAGATGGACCTCGATGGCCTGCTGGCCAAGCCGCCCAAGCTGGCGCTGGTGGACGAACTGGCCCACACGAATGCCCCCGGCAGCCGCCACGCCAAGCGCTGGCAGGATATCCAGGAGTTGCTGGCGGCTGGCATCGACGTCTACACCACGGTCAACGTGCAGCACATCGAAAGCCTCAATGACCAGGTGCGCGATATCACCAGCGTGCAGGTGCGCGAGACCGTGCCGGACTGGGTGTTGCAGGAGGCCTACGAGCTGGTGCTGATCGACCTGCCGCCGCGCGAACTGCTGGAGCGCCTGCGTGAGGGCAAGGTCTATGTCCCGGAGCAGGCGCGCGCGGCGATCGACGCCTTCTTCAGTCAGACCAATCTCACCGCCCTGCGCGAGCTGGCCATGCAGACCGCTGCGGCGCGGGTGGATGCCGACCTCAACCAGCGTTATCGCCAGCTGGGTCAGGAAGCCCCGACCGTACGCGGCCGCCTGTTGGTGGCGGTGGATGGGGACGAGCAGGCCGAGCGCCTGGTACGCCACGCCTGCCGGGTGGCCGAACGGCGCCATCTGCCCTGGAGCTTGGTGCATGTGGATACCGGCGGGGTGCGCAATGAGGTCGCGCGCACGCATCTGCAGGCGGCCCAGCGACTGGCTGAACGCCTCGGCGGTGAGGTGGTTAGCCTGCGTGCCGGTGAAGTGGCGAAAACCTTGATCCAGCATGCCTATGAGCGCCAGGCCAGTCTGGTGCTGGTCGGTCGTAGTCGGCAGCGCTTGCGCCGCCGCTTGTTCGGCCTGGGCGTTGCCGAGCGTTTGCTGCGGCATGCCGAAGGTTTGGAAGTCAGCGTGTTGGATACCGAGGCCGATCGCGTGCCGGCGACATTTCGTCCACGCTATCCAGCACGCGTGGGCGATTATGCTCTGGCGTTTTTCGCCACGCTGCTGGCGACTGCCTTGGCCTGGGGTGTGTCGCATGTTCTAGAATTGCCGAACATTTCCCTGGTGTTCCTCGCTGCCGTGTTGCTGGTGGCGGTACGCACCAGCTCCGGCCCGGCATTGGCCAGCGCGGTACTGTCTTTTCTCGCTTACGATTTTCTGTTTATCCCGCCTATTTTCTCTTTCACCATCCATCGGCATGAGGATGTGCTGACCCTGTTGTTCTTTCTGCTGATGGCTGCACTGACCGGCAACCTGGCCGCTCGCCAGCGTCGGCAACTGGATGCCCTGCGTGAGACCCAGAGCGAAACCGGCGCGCTGCTCGATTTGTCTCGCAAACTTACCGCTGCCACTGATCGCCAGGCGGTGCTGACTGCCGCGGGCCAGCAGTTCGCCGGTTGGAGTGACATGGATGTTTGTCTGCTCGGTCGTAGCGACGATGGTGCCTGGAAGGTCGAGGCAGGTGTCTCGCGTCAGCTCAGCGACGCCGAACGGGTCGCGGCGGAATGGGCCTGGCAGCATGATCAACCGGCCGGTCTCGGCACCGACACCTTGCCCAGCGGGCGCTGGTGGTGGTGGCCGTTGTCTGGCGAAGACGGCCCGCTGGCGCTGCTTGGGGTCAGCCCGAAAAGTGAGCAGCCGTTACCGGCTGCTCGCCGGCGTTTGCTCGCGGCGCTCGGCCAGCCGTTGGCTCAGGCCCTGGCGCGTGCACAGTTGGCGGAGGACCTGGAAGCCGCGCGTTTGCATGGTGAAACCGAGCAGTTGCGCAGTGCCTTGCTCGCCTCGGTGTCGCATGACCTGCGCACACCGCTGACTTCCATGCGCGGCGCCATCGACAGTTTGCTGACGCTGGATGACCAGATTGGCCCGCAAGACCGTCGCGAGTTGCTGGAAAGCACCCGTGATGAAGCCGAGCGGCTCGATCGTTATATCCAGAACCTGCTGGACATGACCCGCCTTGGCCATGGCGGTCTCAAACTCGCGCGCGACTGGGTGGCGCCGGTGGATATCGTCGCCAGCGCTCTGCAGCGGTTGCGCCCGCTGCTGACGCCACTGGCGGTGGAAACCGAGGTGCCCGCTGAGCTGCCGTTGCTCTATGTACATCCGGCATTGATCGAGCAGGCGTTGATCAATGTGCTAGAAAACGCCGCGCGCTTTTCGCCTGCCGGTGGTCGTCTGCGCATAGCGGTTGAGACTGATGGCGAGGCCTTGCAGGAAGGGGGCGAGCTGCGCATCGTCGTCAGCGACCAGGGGCCAGGAATCCCTGAGGCCGAGCGGGAAAAAATCTTCGACATGTTCTACACCGCCGCCCGTGGTGATCGCGGCGGGCAGGGTACGGGCTTGGGCTTGGCCATCTGCCAAGGCATGCTCGGCGCCCACGGTGGCCGCGTGACGGTGGGTGAGGGGCTGGACGGTCGGGGTGCGAGCCTGACCCTGCATCTACCGTTACACCCGCAACCCGTTTTGGAGGATGACCTGTAGTGTGCTGTCTCAAAAATAACTGTTCAATTTTGCCGGTGCCTTTTGCCGCCATGCAGCGTTGCCGATCCTCGCCATAGCTGGGCTATGACTCGTCACTGCGCCTTGCCTGGCAACAAAATTCACTCGCCAATTCTTGAACGTATTTCCGAGACAGCACCCTAGGCTGGACATGGCGCAGCCTTGTTCGCCCTACACTCTGCATCCGCCGCCAATGATTCGAGAGTTTATGACGACCAACCAATCGACCATTCTGGTCATCGACGACGAACCGCAGATCCGCAAGTTCCTACGCATCAGCCTGGCCGCTCAGGGCTACAAGGTCATCGAAGCCGGCAATGGCACCGAGGGTTTGGCCCAGGCCGCGCTGGGCAAACCGGATTTACTGGTGCTCGATCTTGGTCTGCCGGATATGGACGGCCATAGCGTGCTCAAGGAACTGCGCGAGTGGTCGCCGGTGCCGGTGTTGATTCTTTCCGTGCGCGCCGGCGAGGCCGAGAAAGTCCAGGCGCTGGACAGCGGCGCGAATGATTACGTGACCAAACCCTTCGGTATTCAGGAGTTTCTCGCCCGCGTACGGGCGTTGCTGCGCCAGGTGCAAGCCGGTGACAGCCCGCAAGTGGTGGTGACGATTGGCCCGCTGAGTGTTGATTTTGCCTATCGCCGGGTCAGCCTGGACGGCGCTGAAATCAGCCTGACGCGTAAGGAATATGCAGTGCTGGCTCAATTGGCGCGGCATGCCGGGCGGGTGGTGACCCAGCAGCAGCTGTTGAAAGACATCTGGGGGCCAACCCATGTCGAGGACAGCCACTACCTGCGCGTGGTAGTCGGCCATCTGCGGCAGAAGCTCGCGGATGATCCCGCCAACCCGCGATTTATCAGTACCGAGGCGGGTGTCGGTTACCGCTTACGAGAGCGCTGAAAGCTTGTCCAAGATCGTCGCGAGCGCAGCATGACCAAGCGCAGCAGATATTGAACAAGTTCTGAGGGGCTTGCCGGTTCGCCCCTCTGGCGCGACCTGCCTCAGTAATCCGCTTCGTATTTATCCAGCGTATCGCTGGTGATCTGTCGGCCCAGCTCAATCAGCTCCGGTGCCTTGTAGAACTCGAAGAAGCGACAGACCCGCCTGGGCACGTTGATCAGGATATCCGGCGGGTAGCCGGCGATCTTGTACTGCGCCAACGAAGTCTGCATCACCTCGAAGCTTTGGTTGACCAACTCCAGCAGCGACGCCGGGCCGCCGGTCTCGGCCACCCGCGAACCGCTGGCGGACTTGGGCGTGCCATTCACTTGCACTTGCGCTGCGCTCGGTTCGCCGAGCCAGGGGTTATGGCTGGCCGTACTCGCGGGCAGGGCTTGCTCTTCCTGCAGCACAAGCTCTTCGCCATTGCCTTCAGCCTTGCGCAGGAAGGGCAGGCGCGCGCCGAGCGAGCCCATCAGCAGGTCTATGCGGCTCTTGATCGCCGGCGGTCGCTCGATTACCGGCAGATGGTATTGCTTTTGGTTCGTCGAGTTCAGGTTGACCGCGATGATCAGGTCGCAATGGCTGGAGACGACCGGGACGATCGGCAACGGATTGAGCAGGCTGCCGTCGACCAGCATGCGCTTGCCTTGGATGACCGGCGTGAACAAGCTCGGAATCGCCGCCGAGGCACGCATGGCCTGGTGCAGGCAGCCTTCCTGGAACCAGATTTCCTGTTGGTTGGTCAGGTCGGTGGCGACGGCGGTGTAGGGAATCCTCAGATCTTCGATATCGATCTCGCCGACGATCTCGCGGATCTTGCCAAACACCTTCTCGCCGCGGATGGCACCCAGGCGGAAACTGACGTCGAGCAGGCGCAGCACATCCAGGTAATCCAGGCTCTCGATCCACTCGCGGTATTCTTTCAGCTTACCGGTGGCATAGATCCCGCCGATCACCGCACCCATCGAACAGCCGGCGATACAGGCGATGTCATAGCCGCGCCGCTCCAACTCTTCGATTGCGCCGATATGTGCGTAACCGCGCGCACCCCCTGAACCTAGAACTAGCGCTACTCGTTTGCTCATTGCCGATCCCCCACAACGCAGTGTCTTAGACGATACGCGTGCCATCCGGCTGCGCCAAGGCGGGCTAGGCTTAAAACGCCGGTCAGTCGTCGTGATCCAATTCACACGGCCGGGTTAGCGGACGGTTGCCGGTTGCGTCATGAACTGCACTTTTCCGGTTCCGCATCGTCCTACTGACAGACTAGACTCTTGCCGTTTTCCCTTTTCGAGGAGCGTTGTTGATGAAAGCTTGGATCTGCTTACCCCTGATGGTTTTGGTATTGGCCGGTTGCGCCGGTAAAACGGCCTACCGTGATAGCTGTGGTAGTCAACTGGATACCGCCTGGCGGGAGCTGGATCTTGCCAAAGCCGAGGGTTTTGCCGGCACCGTGAGCTATTCCAAAGCCCTTTCGCTGCTTACTGCAGCAAAGACCCAGCAGCAGTTCGAAGCATTTGAAGGTTGCGCGGCCAAAGCGCAGAAAGCCCGCTTCTACATCAGCGAGTCGCGTGCCGGGCGCTGAGAGCACTTGGCGGGATACACCCTGATCAGGCCCGTAGCAGGCCGATCAGGGTGTTGTAGGTTTTAATGACCACCTACCCGAGCGGTATCGCTGATTGCATTGCAGGTCTCTTCGTTCCGGTAATAGGTGATATAGACCGCCTACCTACTACAGCCCCGCATCTCAATGGTGTATTCGGTGCGCTGGTAACCCCACTGAATCCGGGCAACCTTGCTGTACAGCACGGTGGGTATGACACCCTTGCAATTCAATTCGAAGCTGGCGCTGGTAAAGCGCATGGCTCTGCGTTTAGCTGTGCCGTGTTCAGATAAAGAGAGATGTTGATGCAACTCGATTTCGCCACCCTGACCCCGTTGGAGACTTACCGTTGGCTGGCCTCGACCGTCACGCCGCGGCCCATCGCCTGGGTTTCCACGCTGGCAAAAGACGGCGTGAGTAATCTGGCACCGTTCAGTTTTTTCCAGGTGATCAGCGATGAGCCACCAACCCTGCTGGTCAATGTCGGCGCGCATGACGACGGTAGCCTCAAGGACACCCTGCGCAACGTGCAGGACACTGGCGAGTTGGTGATCCAATTGGTTTCGGCTGCGCAGGCGACAGCGATGAATGCCTCGGCGGCAAAGCTGGCGCACGGCGTCAGCGAGTTCGAACACTGTGGTATCGCCACTGTGCCTGCCAGCCAGGTCAAGCCACCACGGGTGGCGGGCGCGGCGGTGGCTTTCGAATGCGCTTTGGCTGAAGTGCAGCCGTATCCACGGGATAACCCCAACTGTTACCTGATCTTCGCCCGTGTGCTGTTGGCGCATATCGATGATCAGATCTTGGATGGTCACGGTCGGGTTGATCCGCAAAAGCTGGATCTGATCGGGCGTCTGGGCGGCAGCCGTTATTGCACGACCCGCGATCGTTTCGACATGGCCCGCCCCAGCTAGGCCGGAGCGCGGGGGCGGGTGGCTCTAGACCGTAGGCTGGGTTTCGCCAAAATCGGCTCTATCCAGCCTACGGGTACCGCGATAAGTAAACGAATCAACCGCTCAGGCCACCAGCTTCAGTATTCCGTCACGATAAAGGTCGCTGACGCTTTGCCGCAGGCCGGCGCACCGGTAGCATCGAGCGTCCGATCAACAGGAGTGACGCATGCACACCAAACTGAATGCCTGTCTGTACGCGGTGAATCAGGTGCTGCTTGGCAAGGAACCGCAGGTGCGGCTGGCGCTGGCCTGTCTGTTGGCGCGCGGGCATTTGTTGATCGAAGACCTGCCGGGGATGGGCAAGACCACCCTCAGCCATGCTCTGGCCAAAGTGCTCGGCCTAAGCTTCCAGCGTATTCAGTTCACTTCCGACTTGTTGCCCGGCGATATCCTCGGCACCTCGGTGTTCGATAAGGACACTGGGCAGTTCGCCTTCCATGCCGGCCCGATCTTCGCCGAGCTGGTGCTGGCCGATGAGATCAACCGCGCCACACCGAAAAGCCAAAGTGCGCTGCTGGAGGCAATGGAGGAAGGGCAGGTGACCATCGAGGGCGCAACCCGCCCGCTGCCGGAACCGTTCTTTGTCATCGCCACGCAAAACCCGGTCAGCCAGGGCGGCACTTTCGCCTTGCCGGAGTCGCAGCTCGATCGCTTTCTGATGCGTCTGTCTCTCGGCTACCCCGCCAAGGCAGCGGAAAAAGCCCTGTTGCTCGGTGAGGCCCGCCGCGAATTGTTGCCGCGCCTTGCGGCGATTCTCAGCCATGTCGAACTGGCGGCGTTGCAGGCCGAAGTACCGAAAATCCGCACCAGCGATGCGCTGGTCGACTATGTGCTGCGTTTGGTCGAGGCCACCCGGACTCAGCCGCAGTTCGCCTGGGGCTTATCGCCGCGCGCCAGCTTGGCCTTGCTGGCGGCGGCCCGCGCCTGGGCCTTCCTGGCGGAGCGCGAGTATGTGATTCCGGAAGATGTGCAAGCGGTGCTGCCGTCCGTGGTCGGCCATCGGCTGCGTGAGCGGGCCGACCCGACGGGGCATGGTGGCGGCGCGTTAGTCCAGTGGCTGCTGCGCGAAGTGCCGGCGCTTTGATTGCGCTGTTGAAAACACGCTGGCGGCGCTGGTTGGTGCGACGGATTCCGCCAGCGGCCAGTGTGCAATTGACTCAGCGGCGGATCTTTATCATTCCGACCCGCATCGGCGCCGCGTTCGGTTTGGCACTGGGGCTGATGCTGCTGGCCGCGATCAATTACCAGAACAGCCTGGCGTATGGCCTGACCTTCCTGTTGGCCTCGGTATTTATCGTCGCCATCCTGCATACCTACCGCAATCTGGCGGGCCTGACGCTGCAGGCCGCGGGAAGCGCGACACTGTTTGTCGGTGAGTTGGCGCGTTTTCGCGTGCGTCTGGTCAGTAGTGGCCGCGCACATCAAGCCATCGCCCTGGGCTGGCCGTCGGCCGAACTACAGACGCTGGATGTGGCGCAAGAGGGCGTCAGCGAGTGCGAACTGAGCTGGCCGGCGCTGCACCGTGGTTGGCTGCGGCCTGGTCGCTTGCGGGTGGAAAGTCGCTTCCCATTGGGCATTCTGGTGGCCTGGAGTTGGGTCGATCTGGATCAGGCACTGCTGGTCTATCCATGTCCGCTCGCGGGTGAATTGCCGCTGGCCGCCGGTGCCCGTGCGGACGATGAGGATGACGGTGCGCGAACCCTCGGGCTTGGCGCGGATGACTTCCAAGGTTTGAAAAGCTATCAGCCCGGCGACTCCAAGCGCCGTTTGCACTGGAAGGCCTATTCCCGGGGGCAGGGTTTGCTGGTCAAAGATTTTGCGGCGCTGGCCGGGCGTGAGCTGTGGCTGGACTTCGCAGCTCTGGAGGGTGACGTGGAGGCGCGCCTGTCGCTGCTTTGCCACTGGGTCTTGCAACTGTCCGAGCGCCAACAACCCTTCGCGCTCAGCCTGCCTGGTAGCGTGCTGGCGCCGGATAGCGGCGATAGCCATCGCTCAGCCTGCCTGCGCGCCTTGGCATTATTCGGGGAGCTTCCTCTCAGCCAACCCTCTTCGGAGCGGAGGGGGCAAGTCGGCAGGATCCTCGACCGGCGGTTAGGTCGGCCATGAGTGCAGCCCAGCCGATTCCACGGGTCAGCCTGACCTGGCTATTGGTGGCCCAGGCGTTGGTGATCATTCCGCACCTGACGCATTTGCCACTGTGGATCGTCGGTTTGTGGCTTGGGTGCGCGGCCTGGCGCATCCAGATCTTCCGCATGCGCGCGGGTTACCCGAACGCTTGGGCCAAGGTGGGGCTGGCGGTGGGTGCCGGCTGCGGGGTGTTGCTCTCGCGCGGCAGTTTGATTGGTTTGGACGCTGGGGTGGTGCTGTTGATTGCCGCCTTCATTCTCAAACTGGTGGAAATGCGCACGCGCCGCGATGCTTTAGTGCTGATCCTGCTCGGTTTTTTCGCGGTGGTTACCGCCTACTTATTCGATGACAGCATGCTCGCCGCTCTGTTCAGCCTGCTGCCGGTCACTGCTCTGCTGGCGGCGCTGATCGGCTTGCAACAAAGCACGTTCGCCATGCGCCCTTGGCCGACCTTGCGCCTGGCGGGCGGCTTGCTCCTGCAAGCACTGCCGTTGATGTTGCTGCTCTTTGTGTTCTTCCCACGACTGGGGCCACTGTGGTCGCTGCCGGGACCGAGCGAGCAGGGCGTTAGCGGGCTTTCCGACAGCATGGCGCCGGCGGATATTGCCGAGCTGAGCCGTTCCGCCGAGTTGGCTTTTCGCGCCAGCTTTGACGGCTCGGCGCCGCCGCGCAACCAGCTGTACTGGCGCGCCCTGACCCTGGAGCGCTTCGATGGTCGGCGCTGGTCGCAGTCCGTCGGCGCGCAATCAGCCTCTCAACCCGCCTGGGAAAAGCGCGGTGAGCCGCTGAGTTACAGCATCATCATGCAGCCCAGCGCGCGGTCCTGGTTGTTTAGCCTCGATGTGGCGACGACGGATTTAGCCCAGACCCGGCAGATGAGCGATTTCCGCCTGGAGCGGCAACAGCCGGTTGAGCAAGCGTTACTCTATCGGGTGACTTCCTGGCCGCTGGCCTTGCGCGAGCCCGTAGCCTCCGCCACTGTTTTGCTCCGCGCCTTGCAGTTACCGGAGCAGGGTGACCCACGTAGCCGGGCATGGGCGCTGGAGCTGAAGCGCCAATACCCGCAGCCGCAGGCGTTGGTGCAGGCACTGCTGAGGCATTTCAACCGTGAGCCCTACGCTTACACCCTTCGGCCACCGCCGGTTGGGGTTGATAGTATCGATGAGTTCCTGTTTCGCACTCGCAGTGGTTTCTGCGCGCATTTCGCCGGGGCCATGACCTTCGTCCTGCGCGCGGCCGGCATACCTGCACGGGTGGTGGCGGGTTATCAGGGCGGTGAGCTGAGTGCTACGGGCAATTACGTGCAGGTGCGGCAATTCGATGCCCATGCCTGGGTCGAATACTGGCGGCCGGAACAGGGTTGGGTCAGTGTCGATCCGACGTTTCAGGTGGCGCCGGAGCGGATCGAACAGGGGCTGGAGCAAGCCATTGCCGGGGAGCAGAGTTTTCTCGAAGGCTCGCCGTTGTCGCTGCTGCGTTATCGCAATATCAGTTGGCTGAACCAGCTACGAATGGGTTGGGATAACCTCAATTACGGCTGGCAGCGCTGGGTGTTGGGCTATCAGGGCGAGCAGCAGTTGCAGTTGTTGCAGCGCTGGTTTGGCCGTTTGGATGCGCGCGACCTGGTGATCGCGCTGGTGGGCGGTGGTGGGTTGTTGCTGGGGTTGCTTGCGCTAGTGCTGTTCAAACCCTGGCGTCATGAGCGGGATCTGCAGCAGCGTCTGTATCAGCACTTTGAGCGGTTGCTCTCGCGGCATGGCTTGCAGCGCGCTGCGGGCGAGGGCGCACGGGCCTTTGCCGAGCGCGCTGGGCAAGCGTTACCGGCGCAGGCCGAGCCTATTCGTGCGTTCGCCGCCGCTTTCGAGGCACAGCGCTATGCCGGCCGGGATGCAGCGCCGGCCGAACTGCGCCAACGACTGGTGCAACTGCGGCGTGCCTTGCCTTGGCGCCGGACTCGCGTCGAGCGCTGAGCTTGTGACTGTCGCTCACTTGTCCGTGGCGAGTGAGCAATCAAGCTGAAGCCTATTACTTCAGGACGTGTGCCATGGCTGGATTTGTCGACGCCTTGATTGCCCAGGTGTTGCGGCTGGAGATCAACTTGCAGGCTTGTCGTGCGCGCTTAGTCGCGTGCACCGATTTGGCGCCGCGGGTGGCAGATTGGCGCCTGGCGCTGGCTGCCGCTGAGCTACTGGCTGATCAGGCGCTATTGCCGTTGCACCAGTACTTTCCAGGCCGCTGACACGCCTGGTTTGCAGGGCTGTCCATTTCCCCCGTTGAATTGGCCTAACCGGCACTTTAGATGGCTACCGCCAGGGGTGGCCTATCCCCTAAGATCGCTGACGAATTTTTGTTCAGAGGCAAGCATGATCTTTTCCGAGTTGCTTAAAGCCGTTCGCGCCAATCCCCAGTCCGTCGTGGTGCCGAGTCAGTGGGGCCAGGGCCGCGCAGTTTTTGGTGGGGTGGCGGCGGTGCTGGTGTACGAAGCCATGCGTGCGCAAGTGCCGACAGGGCGCCCAGTCCGTTCGTTGGCGATCTCCTTTGTGGGACCGTTAGCCGTCGATACGCCGGTGAGCTTCGAGGTGGAGGTGCTGCGCGAGGGTAAGGCGGTCAGTCAGGTGCTCGGTCGTGCCGTGCAGAACGGCCAAGTCGTGACCTTGGTGCAGGGCAGCTTCGGTGCCTCCCGCGATTCGGCAATCGACGTCGTAGCCGAACCCGCACCGCTGATCAAACCCGTCGAGGAATGCCAGGAACTGCCCTATATCGAAGGCGTGACCCCGGAGTTCACCCGTTACCTGGCGATGCGCTGGGGGATCGGCGGCATGCCGTTCACCAATAACCCGGCGCGGGAAATGGGCGGGTGGGTGCGGTTACGCGGCGAGACCGAAGCCGAGGTGGTCGACGCGGCTCATCTTCTGGCGTTGGTCGATGCCTGGCCGCCCGCAGTACTGTCACATTTGCGCGCCCCGGCGCCTGGGAGTTCGCTGACCTGGACCATTGAGTTCGTGCAGCCGACGCCGAAAATGATCACCTTCGATTGGTGCCTGTACCGCGCGCAGATCGAGCATGCCCGTGATGGCTACGGCCATATCGCCGCCGGGCTGTGGACGCCGGATGGCGAGCTGATCGCGCTGAGTAGGCAGACCGTATCGGTGTTCGGCTGAGGCTCGTCGGCACCGCTGCACTTAACGCCGCTGACGGGTTTTCCAGGCCCGCCACCAGCCGCCGTTGAGGACAAAGCGCGGGAAGGTGAAGAACTGCTCGAGCAACAGCCGCTGTACGGCATCGGTCGTGTCGCTGAACGGCTCCTGGGGCTTGCTCTCCAGGCGGTGGCCATGGGCCTGCAGTGCGAGGGCGGCGAGCAGGCCGATCACGCCCAGGATCAGCGGCAGTACGCTGAGCTGGAACAGGGCGGACAGCAGCACCAGGCTGGCCAGGACAAACAGCGGCACGGCGATCAGGTGCACGATCAAGTTGATCGGATTGCGGTGGGTGGCGGCGTAGCCGCGCCATTGCCAGGTCAGCAGGTTAGGGCGGTGTCTGCCCATGATGCAATCCTCGGAAGGTTTGCAGAGAGTTTAGGCAGCTGTTGAGGTTCGCGCTGGTGTCTGGCGTATGGCTGGCCCGGTCAGACAGAGGCTACTTAATAGACGCTGCAGCTAAGCAAAATGAAATGGCGGGGGCCTTTGTAGGAGCCAGCTTGCTGGCGATGCTTTTGCGCGACGGCTTTCGCCAGCAAGCTGGCTCCTACAGTTCCTGTTCCTACTGGTTATTTCGTGCCGGCTGAATGGCTCGTTGAGGGCGGCTACAGCCTAGGCGTTGGCGATCTCTGGTAGGGCGAAGAAGGCGCGGGAGCAAGCGGTGGTGTGCTCGGCCAACTGTTCTGGGCTTTCCCCGCGGTGGCGGGCAATTTCGTGCAGCACCTCTAGCAGAAAGGCCGGCTCGTTGCGCCCATTCTTCGGTTTCGGGCGCAGGCTGCGGGGTAGCAGGAAGGGTGCATCGCTTTCCAACATCAGTCGCCCCGTGGGAATTTCCCGCATCAATGGGTGCAGATGAGTGCCTCGGCGCTCATCGCAGATCCAGCCGGTAATGCCGATATGCAGATCCAAATCGAGATAGTTGAACAGCGCACGTTTCTCGCCGGTAAAACAATGCACCACCGCAGCCGGTAGACGATCACGGTAGTCGCGCAGAATTTCTAGCAGGCGCTGGTCGGCCTCGCGTTCGTGCAGGAACACCGGGAGCTGCAGTTCCACGGCCAGCGCCAGTTGTTCTTCCAGGGCTTTTTCCTGTTGCGGGCGTGGCGAGAAATCGCGATTGAAGTCCAGCCCGCATTCGCCGACGGCACGCACTTCTTGCTCCTTCAGCAAGGTGCTCAACTGGCTCGCGCTAGCGCTGTTCCAACTGCTGGCGTCATGCGGATGAATACCGGCGGTGCAGAACAGCCGAGTGCCGGTTTCATCCTCTTGGCGGCAGAGCGCAAGCGCCTGTTCGCTGCCTTCCAGGCTGGTGCCAGTCAGCACCAACTGAGTAACGCCTGCTGCGTAGGCGCGAGCGAGGACTGCTTCATGCTTCTGCGCAAAGCTGGCGTGGGTCAGATTGACGCCGATGTCGATGAGTTGCATGGTGCCACCTCAGTGCTGAGCGGTGCAGCATAACAGAGCTATTTGTTTATAAATAAATTCAATAATTACAGATATTTAGCGGTTGTTGTTAATGTCGAATACGTGCTGAGGCTGGCATCTGGAGGCGAGCTATGCGAACCTCCGCGCCCCGCGCGCGCCGGGAACTTGTTTCCGGGTGCAGTGCTCTCAGTCGGCCAGGTTGGCTGCGACCAGCCTGACCCTCTTCTGGAGACTTGATGACGCGACCGCTGTTGCTTCTGTTCTGCCTGCTGGCGCTGCTGCCGTTACCGGCGGCTGCGCGCTTGGCTGGACCACCGGAAGGCTGGCAGCACCCAAGTGATGCCCGCGACCTGGGGCAGATTCGCAGTAGCGGGGTATTGCGCGTATTGGTCAACCAGAGCCGCAATAGCTCTGGCGAGGTCAAGGGGCAGGCGATTGGCGTCGAATATCACCGCTTGCGTGCTTTCGAGCAGTACCTCAATCGCAACGCGGGTAATGGCCGCAGCCTGACCCTGAAGATTATCCCGAAAGCCAAAGATCAGTTGCTTGGCGCTCTGCAGCGTGGCGAAGGCGATCTGGTTGTCCCTGGCGAGTTGCTGAGCGCTCGTAGCGGGCAGGATGTCAGCCCGAGCGTGGCGATTCGCAGTGATGTGCCGTTGGTCTTGGTCGGCCGTCAGGGCGGTCGGCGTTACCAGCGCTTGGAGCAGTTGGCGGGCCGCAGCTTGGCCTTGCCGGCGGGTAGCGCTGCCGCCGAGGCACTGCGCGCGGTTAACCAGAAGCTGGCGCAACGTAAACTGCCGCCCATCCTGGTCGAGTGGGTTGACCCCAGCCTGGCGGTAGAAGACGTGCTGGAGATGGTGCAGGCCGGCATCTTTACCCTGACTGCGGTCGAGCAGCCGATTGCCGAACGTTGGGTTAAGGTCATGCCGAAACTGCGCATTGAGCGTCATCTGATGCTGACTAACGAGGGCGATATCAACTGGTTCGTGCGCCGCGATACGCCAATGCTGCGCGCCAGCATCGACCGTTTTCTCAAGACCTATCACAACCCGACGGATCAAGACGCGGTGTTTCAGCGCGTCTATCGCCGCCTGTACCAGGTGCATTATCCGCTGGCGCGGGCTGATCGACAGCGTCTGGAGAAAGTCCGCCCGGTGTTGCAGCGTTATGCCGAGCAGCAGGACTTCGATTGGCTAGCGCTGGCTGCGCTGGCCTACAAAGAGTCGACGATGAACCCGGGGGCGCGTGGCGCTGGTGGGGCGACCGGGCTGATGCAAATCACCCCCGCGGCAGCGCGTAGCGTCGGGGTCAGTAATGTGCAGGCGCTGGACGGCAATGTGCAGGCTAGCGCCAAGTACTTGGCCATGTTGCGCCGCAACTTTTTCAACAGCGCCCAGATCAACGAGCGTGAGCGCATGGCCTTTACCCTGGCCGCTTACAACCTGGGGCCGCAGCGCGTGCAAGGCTTTCGTGCGGAGGCGCGCCGCCGGGGTCTGAACCCTAATCAGTGGTTCTTCCAGGTCGAGCGTATTGCCATGGAGCAGGTGGGGATGGGCGTCGTCAGTTATGTCAACGCGGTCAACAAGTACTACCTGGCCTATGACCGTGAGCGTTATCGACTGGAGCCGCAGGGTCGGGTAGCGAGTTTGCGAAAGTGATCCGATTATTCGATGGTGAATAACGATAATTTGCGGTTTTAATATCGAAAATATCTTCTAGGCTATTGTCCAACAACACCTCACAAGCAAAAGGACAACAGCAATGAAAAACCTGATCAAATCCATGCTTTCTACTCATGCGGGCTATGGCATTACCCTTCTTCGCGTGGCCACCGGCCTGACCTTCGCCGCTCATGGCTCGCAGAAGTTGTTCGCATGGTTTGGGGGCTACGGCCTGGTGGGCGTCGGTCAGTGGATGGAGAGCGTGGGTATCACGCCCGGTTACCAGATGGCGTTGTTGGCCGGTAGTGTGGAGTTCTTCGGCGGCCTGGCATTGGTGATTGGTTTGTTGGTGCGCCCGGCAGCGATTGCTCTGGCAGTAGCGATGCTGGTGGCGGTGTTGACTGTGCATTGGCTCAACGGCTTCTTTATCACCGCGAATGGCTTTGAGTACGCGATGATCCTGGCGATGATCAGTGCAGTACTGCTGATCGAAGGGGCTGGCAAGCTGTCGCTAGATCGTCGTATCGCCAGCTGAAGCCTTACGTGATAAACGAAAGCCCGCCTTGTCAGGCGGTGTGGAAACTACTGTGCTCGGTTACACGGCGTTAAAAACAGGCTCAAATGCTCATTTACAACACGTAAATTGCGCTTTTTCGCCTGTTTTGACTCGCTGGCGCTCGCCCTTCGGGCCAGCCTGCGGCTGTTACTCCGCTCCGCTCTACTGCGTTGCGCCTTGTGACCCACATGGATGTGGGGAATGCCGCTACCCGTAGGGAACGGGTGCGGCCCTGACCTTCGCTCACTACGCTTTCACACGGCCTGCTTATGCGGGCTTTCGGCGTTTTAGGGTTTGCCCTGGCTACGAGCAGCGAGCTGTATGGCAGCATCCAGGCGCAGGCGTTCATGCTCGTTGAACTGCTCTTCAGCCAGTTGGGTGATAGCGTTGGTTTTATCCGCAGGGCTCAGCCCTTGCTGGGCTTGGATCTTGGCTTTCGCGGCGCTGTAGCTCGCCACGCGCTGATTCCAACCAGCACGCTGCTGATCCAGCGCTTCCAGTCGAGCGGTGGCCTCAGCGCCTACCAATTGTTGGCGCAGCGCGCGGATCTGCTCGACGCTGGCACCTTGTGCTTGCAGTTGCGCGGTCTGCGTGTGCAACTCGTTTTGCAATTGTGGCAGTACGCTGTCCTGCAACTCCGGTGGCAGGCTTTCGCGCAGACGATCCAGCGCGGCTCCTTTGGCGGCGGCATCCAGGCTGTCGTCGCGGCTGATGGCCAGGCGTTGCAGGCTGAACTGGTTGTAGGCCTCTTCTTGGGCGAAAAACGCCTGATGCGCCTCAGGGCTAAACAGTCGCGCCCGTAGTCCCTGGACCGCGGCTTCGCGCTGACGGATCGCGTCCAGGCTGCTCAGCTGTGGCATGTCGCGCTCCAGCAGTGCCAGTTCACGTTTGTAGTTCAGGTACTGATCGAGCAGGGCCAGGGCCTGGCTTTCGGCTGGCTGCTCGAGCTGGCTGGCTATGTAGTCTTGCAGCCGCTTGACGCTGATGTGCAATGACTCCTCGCCAATCGAGCTCAAAAAGTAATCGAAGATCCGCCGGATGTCCTCGCTGAGCAGCAGGTTGCCGGCTGCGTCGAGATGAAAGCTACCGTCGACCTGCGTGCCACTGAAGGAGGGTGGGAGCGGTTGTAGCGTGGCCGGCAAACGTGCTGCTGGCACGTTGCTGGGCGCAGTCGAAGCATGAGTGTTAGACGGCTCGGCCGTATCGGCCGGCGCTGGTGTCAGGGCTACCTTGGCCGGTATATCGCGCGGTTGCAGGTAGAGCATCAGCGCCACACAGGCAGTAAACGCAACAGGCAGAAGCAGCAAGAGTTTCTTCACGGGTGTTACTCATATTGAGCGGGTCATGATCAGCATGTTCAGTGGGAAGTCGGGGCCCTGCCGGGCCCCGGTGCCCGTGTTTACAGCCCGACGTTTTTCAGGCGGTTAGCCTGCTGGCGGTAAACCGTGGTGGGATCGGTTTCGAATAGGCTGGTCAGTCCAAAGGCCTGGTTAACCTCATCGAGGTGGTTCATCCGATAGTCATCGCGGATCACCTGGCCCAGGTGCGAGCTGCAGCGGCCGACCAGGCCGTCGTTGGCGGCACCGTTGAATGTCAGCGACGTGGCGCCGAGCAGAATGTCGCTGGGGTCCAGGATGTTGGTCAGCGGGCTGGTGCCGCCCCAGGAGTAATAACGCACGCCATTGACGCTGTAAGCACCCTCGCCGCAGGCAGTCGTGGGGATGCCTTGCGGGAACTTGGCGTTGAACACGGCGGCGCCAGCGCTGTTCAGTGACTCCAGCGTGCCCAGCGCATTTTGCGGTGTGGTGCTGGAGCTGGCGGACAAGAAATTGATCAGCCCGCCGAGGCCGTTGACGATCCCGCTCAACAGGGTTTCACCCGCCGAGCCGGGCGGGACCTGGCGAATGAAGTCGGCGGTGGCCGAGCCTTTGTGCGGCGCGCCGACACTGGTCGCGGAGGCGATCAGTTCGGGACGCACAGCGGCGACATAGCGGATGGTTGGGCCACCGTGGCTATGGCCAATCAGATTGACCTTGGGCTGGCCACTGATCGCGACGATTTCTTCCACCTGGGCGAGCAGTTGTTCGCCGCGTGCTTCGGAGGTGTCGAGTTGGCTGACTTCGGTGATGTAGACCTTGGCGCCATCGCTGCGCAGTGCTGAGGGGATGCCGTACCAGTAATCGATGCCGAGGATGCTGTCAAAACCCAGCATGCCGTGGGCGAGCACCACCGGGTACTTGGTTTGGGTATAGCCGGATGAGCCGAACAAGCCTGCATCGGCTTGGCTTGAGATGAGCAAGCCAGAAGCGAGGCAGAGGGCGAGCAGGGTTTTATTGTTGTTCATGTGCGCTCTCGTAAGGGTGTGAATAAGGCTGGCAGCGCAGTCCTTGCGAGCCCCCACGCCCATCCGAGGGCGGGTACTTCAGCGCAGGGGACAGCGCACATTTCATGCCATTTTCAGGCAGCAGCAGGCAGGGGCTCTGGGGCGAGCTTTAGCGCGCGATTTGAGAGTTTTCAGGGGCCCTGCAAGGAGCTTCTGCTGTTACGCGGTGAAACGACAGCGCTGCCGTTTGGGTGTAATTGCCAGCGTTCTAGTAGCCGATAGTGCGTGCCACGGGCAGTGTTTTCCGAGGCGAACAAGGCGAACTCGCTTACTGGCCAATCGAAGGATGGGTTGGCATCGGCCGGAAACAGAGGGCAGCGGCGAGTCAAGGTCAGGTGAACGTGGAAGGGGCGGCTTTCCAGGCTGAAACCCGCGCTGAGCAAATCGTCGCGCAGCCGCTGGGCCAAAGCCAGCAGTGCCGCTGGCGGCTGGCTGGGGGCGAGATAGAGCAGGCCATTGCGCCAGCGGCACAGCGAGTCCAACTGCAGATTAAAGGCCGGCGCCTGCAGACCGGCAGCAAGCGCTTTCAGATCGCCCAAACGTCCACGTGGCTGGCTGCCGAGAAAGGCCAGGGTCAGATGTAGATTGCTCGCGGCAACCGGACGGCCGTCCAGTTGCAGATCGTCACGCCAGGCGGTGATGTTTCGGGCCAGATCGGGCGGGCAGGCTAGGGCAAAGAATAAGTGCAGAGGTGGTGTGCTCATGGCTGACTGCTCCAGGGGGGCGTCTTGACAGTATTGCCTGTGCTTCTCTAGGATTCCGCCCCATGCGCCGATTTAAACAGCTACTTGCGGGGCGCCGAGCACCTTCCACGAAGGTTTCTCATAGAAGTCTTTCACCAAGGCTTCGAAATACCGCTAAAGCGCTGGTTCGGTGTCGCCTCTCACCGCTGCCTAGCGGAATTCTTGAGGCGGAGACACAACTGTATGAGCTGTCCTAAGCCTCTGGTACGTCTGGCCCCGATCACTTCCGGGTTGGTTCAACGCAATCCGAAAATCCTTCTCGGCGGCAATCACCAGCCGACATTGCTGCGTTATCTCGATGGCTGGCCGAAGCGCTGGCATGGATCACGCACTTTCCTGATCCAATTTTCTCGCGATGACGAGTCGCTGGCGCGCTTCGCGGCCGACAGTTTCGACTTGGCAGTGGTGCAGGCGCCGACTGCCGAGCGTTTGCAGGAAGTCGTGCGGGAACTGACGCGTGTGGCACGGCAGGGGTTGATTACCCGGCGCTAAGTCGGCCTTTGGCTGCGCCGCCGACCTTATCTCACCGGCAAGCAAGACCGGCTGGGCTTAGCGGTATTGGATCTCGACGATGTAGCAAGTTTTCTCGCCGGTCGGCGCCTGAACTCGCACCTCGGCATCCAGCGCTTTGCCGATCAGTGCGCGCGCCAGCGGTGAGTCGATGCTAATCAGGTGTTGCTTAAGGTCCAACTCGTCCGGGCCAACGATGCGGTAGCACGCCTGCTGACCTCCTTCATCTTCAATCGTGACCCAGGCGCCGAAATAGACCTTATTCGGATCGGACGGGTGCTCGCTGACCACCTTGAGGTTTTCCAGCCGCTTGCTGAGAAAACGCACGCGACTATCGATCTCTCGCAGCATTTTTTTGCCGTAAATGTACTCGGCGTTCTCCGAACGATCACCCAGCGCGGCGGCCTCGCTAACGGCCTGGGTGACCTGTGGTCGGCGTACATGCCACAGTTCGTGCAGTTCGGCGCGCATTCGTGCTTCGCCTTCGGGGGTGATCAGCGGGGTACCAGCGGAACGCGGTGGGCGGTAGCGGCTCATGATGTTTTATTATTGAGAATGAAGATCGAGTTTAACAAGCTCAGCCCTCACGCAGCACTGTCAGTGGGCTGATGTTCAGCGCGCGACTGGTGCCCAGCACACCGGCGCTGCCGACCAGCAGGGCGCCAAGCAACGGCAACAGCAGCAACCAGGGATGCGGCTGCCAGGCCATGTCGAAAGCCAAGCGATAGAGCAGAAAGCTCACCAATTCGCAGCCCAGCGCCGCCAGCATGCCACTGGCGGCGCCGAGGACGCCAAACTCGGCACACCGCGCCTTGATCAGCAATCCGCGCTCAGCACCGAGGGCCCGCAACAGGGCACCTTGGCGAATCCTCTCATCTAACGTGGCTTGCAGGCCGGCGAAGAGCACCGCAAGGCCGGCGGCCAGCACAAACAGCAGCACATACTCCACCGCCAAAGTGACCTGGGCGAGGATGCTGCGTAGCTGCGCCAGCAGCGCTTCGACCTGCAGCAGCGTGACGGCGGGGAAGGTGCGGGCCAGTTCGACCAACTGCCGCTCGTGCTGCGGCGGCAGATAGAAGCTGGTCAGGTAGGTGACGGGTAGATCCTGCAAGGTGCCGGGCTCGAAGACCATGTAGAAATTGGGCTGGAAGCTATCCCAGTCGACCTCGCGCAAGCTGGTGACTTGGGCATCACGGCTGAGTCCGCCGACGCTGAAGCTCAGGCGGTCGCCGAGTTTGAGTTGCAGGCTTGCGGCGAGTTTGGTCTCGACTGAAACGCCGGGTAACCCGTTGGCGTGAGTGCTGGTCCACCAACGGCCGGCGCTTAGGCGATTGCCTTGTGGTAACTCGGCAGCCCAGGTGAGGCTGAGGTCGCGGCGGATGGCGCGGTCGCCGGTCGTATCCTTACTCACCACGCGCTTGACGGTTTCGCCATTGATGGCGACCAAGCGTCCTGGCACCACCGGGTAGAGCAGTGCGGGATGTGGCGAGAGCACAGCTAAACGTGCGGCGAAGGCCTCCTTCTCGGCCGATAGCACATTCAAGGCAAAATGATTGGGTGCCTCTTTTGGTAGTTGATCTTGCCAGCTATCCAGCAGTTCGCCACGCAATAGCGCGATCAGTGCCATGGCCAGCAAGATCAGGCCGAATGCCAAGGCTTGCCCGGCGGCTGCCAGTGGGTGGCGCAGCAACTGGCCGAGGCCCAGGCGCAAAGGTAGCGACGCGCGGGTCAGTAAACGACGCAGGCCGTGCAGGGCGAAGATGAGCAGGCTTGCGAGCAGTAGAGCTGCAATCAGGCCGCCGCCAAGTAGGGCCAGGGTCAGGCTCAGATCCAGGCTCAGGCGCCACATAATCAGGGTCAGCGCCAGCAGGGCGGCGCCGTAGACCAGCCAGGAACTCGGCGGCACCGGTAGCAGATCGCGCCGCAGTACCCGCAGCGGCGGTACGCGCCCAAGGGCGGCCAGCGGCGGTAAAGCAAACCCTGCCAGGGCAACCAAGCCCGTGGCGATCCCGGCCAAGGCAGGGGGCAGGCCACCGGCCGGTACCTCGGCGGGCAACAGGCCTTGTAATAAATAAAACAACCCCTGTTGCGCCAGCCAGCCGAGCAGGGCACCGAGGCTGCTGGCGGCTAAACCAAGCATGGCCAGTTGCAGGCTGTAAAGGCCCAAGGCTTCGCTACGCGACAGACCCAGGCAGCGCAGCAGGGCGCTTGCGTCAAAGCGCCGGGCGGCGAAGCGCGTCGCGCAGAGCGCCACCGCTACGCCGGCGAGCAGCACTGCCGCCAAGCTGGCAAGGTTCAGGTAACGCTCGGCACGGCCGAGGGCTCCGCCGATCTGCCGGTTGCCATCGCGCGCATCCTCCAGCTGCTGGTGTGCGGCGAGTGTGGGCTTGATTGCCTTGCGATAGCTGGCGAGCGCATCTGCTGTACCGCGCCATAGCTCGCGGTAACGCACGCGGCTGCCTGGTTGCACGATGCCGGTCGCGGAGAGGTCGCTGAGATTCATCAGCAGCCTGGGGGTCAGGCTATAAAAGTCGCCCGCGCGGTCGGGCTCATAGGTGAGCACACGACTGAGTCGCAACGTCTTGGCGCCGACCTCGATGCTATCGCCGATTTTGAGGTTCAAGGCGGCCAGCAGACGTGGCTCGGCCCAGGCTTCGCCAGGCTGCGGGCCGCCGCCGACGGTTTCTGTCTGGTAAGGTGCGGCGGCGCTTTTCAACTCGCCGCGCAGCGGATAGGCGCTGTCGGCGGCTTTGACGCTGGCCAATTGGATATTTTCATCGGTCGCGATGACGCTGGAGAACTCCACCACTTGGGCGTGTTGCAAGCTCAGTCGCTGGCCCGCCGCAATTTGTTCGGCGCTAGCCGGTGAGCTACCGCTGAGCAGCAAGTCCGCGCCGAGGAACTCCGTAGCGCGCAGCAGCATGGCGCCGTTCAGACGGGCGCTGAAGTAGCCAATGGCGGTGCTGGCGGCGACGGCCACGAGCAAGGCAAAGAACAGCACGCGCAACTCGCCGGCGCGGGCATCACGCAGCAACTGGCGCAGTGCCAGGGCGAGCAGGCGGGGAAAGGGTAGGCGCGCCATCAGGGCTCCACACGGTCGACGAGATGACCGCCTTCGAGGCGGATCAGGCGCTGGCAGCGATGAGCCAGGCGCTCGTCATGGGTGACCAAAACCAAGGTGGCGCCGCGTTCCTGGTTCAGTTCGAACAACAGGTCACAGATACGCTGACCGGTGTGGCTGTCGAGGTTGCCGGTGGGTTCATCGGCAAACAGCACATCTGGTTCGGCGGCGAAGGCGCGGGCGATGGCAACACGTTGTTGTTCGCCACCTGAGAGCTGGCGCGGCGAATGGCTCAGGCGCTGCCCGAGACCAACCCGTTCAAGTAGGTTGCGCGCCCGCTCGCGGGCATCCCGGCGACCTTCCAACTCCAGCGGTAGCATGACGTTTTCCAGTGCATTGAGGCTATCCAGCAACTGAAAAGACTGGAAGACAAAACCAACATGTTCCGCGCGCACCCGCGCTCGCTGGTCTTCATTCAGGGTGCTCAGGCTACGACCTGCCAGGGTGACCTCGCCGGCGCTAGGCAGATCCAGGCCGGCGAGGAGGCCGAGCAGGGTGGATTTACCCGAGCCGGAAGTGCCGACAATCGCCAGGCTATCGCCGCGCATGAGATCCAGTGAGAGGTCGTGCAGGATGGTCAACTCGCCTTCCGCGCTGGGAACCACTTTGCTAAGGTTCCGCGCAGTGAGAATGCTTGCGCTCATGGAGAATCCGATGCGTACGTGGTGGGTAAGTAGTGCCCTGATGCTGTTGCTGTGGGCTCAAGGGGCTGCGGCGGGCACCGTGCTGGTCGTTGGCGATAGTATCAGCGCCGCTTTGGGCCTGGAAACCAGCCAAGGCTGGGTAGCCTTGATGCAAAAGCGTCTAGTAGATAATGGTTTTGAGCAGAAAGTGGTGAATGCTTCGATCAGTGGTGACACCAGTGCCGGAGGCTTAGCGCGCCTACCGGCGCTGCTTGCAGAGCATCGCCCGAGCGTGGTGATTATCGAGTTGGGCGGTAATGATGGGCTGCGTGGCCAGCCGCCAGCGCAATTGCAACAGAATCTTGCAGCGATGATTGATGACTCGCGTGCCCAAGGGGCTCGGGTGCTGCTGCTGGGCATGCGCCTGCCACCGAATTACGGCGGACGTTACAACAAGGCTTTCGCCCAGGTATTCACCACGCTGGCTGAGGAAAAACAGGTATCGCTCGTGCCGTTTTTCCTTGAGGGGGTGGGGGGCGTACCGGAATTGATGCAGGGGGATGGCATTCATCCTGCGGCGAGAGCGCAGCCGAGGTTGCTGGACAACCTTTGGCCAGCCCTGAAACCCTTGCTCTGAGAACCTGTTCGATCTCTGCCTGCGCTTGCTCATGCTGCGTTGAAAACGAACTCACAAAAGCGAAGCGTTGAACGCGCTTTAGCGCGGCCCCGAAGGGGTGAGCGAAGCGAATGAAATGCTCATTTATCACGCGTAAACTGCGCTTTTGACTCGCTACGCTCGCCCTGCGGGCCAGCCTTCGGCTGTTACTCCGCTGCGCTGCGCTGCGTCCGTTTTCGCCTTGCCTGAGCGGCGCTCGACTAGATCTTGAACAGGTTCTGAGGCTTTTCCGCGCGCCACCTTTCGGCTAAGGTGGCGGCCCCGCTCAGGAGCCCTCAATGCCGCGTCCCGCCTGGTCTTTGCATGCCTATCAACTGATCGAGCCAGACGAGCAGCTTGATCTGTTCGCTTGCCGTGAAGTGCGCTTGCATTTAGTTGCACGCCAACTTGAGTTGAGCGGCTTTGCAGATCGCACCCTTTGTGGCGGTTTGCTGCCGGCGCAGCCGCGCTGGCTGGATGTGAAAAAGCCTATGCTGCGCGATAAACGCCTGTGTTCGGCCTGCTATGCCACCCTGCAAGCGCAGCGTGGCGGCGAGCGCCCGGTCTGGCCAGGTGTTTGAACCCTCCCGGCAGCTCGAGTGCCAGTGTACAATTGCATTTTTTCTAATTCGCTAATTACGCCAAGGATTTCCGGATGTTGTCGTGCGCTCCTGCCGTCGCCCGTTCCCTGTCTCTCGCCGCGCTGTTCTCGGTCGGCCCAGTCGCAGCTCTGGAGCTGCCTTTGCCGCCGCCGGGCGAAGATATCGTCGGCCAAGTGCAAGTGATTAAAGCCAAGTATGAAGATACTTTTGCCGATATCGGTGTGGCGAACGATCTGGGCTATCTGGAAATGGTCGCAGCCAATCCAGGCGTTGACCCTTGGCTGCCGGGTGAGGGCACCGAGATCATTTTGCCGACGCGTTTCGTGCTGCCGCCTGGCCCGCGTGAAGGCATAGTGATCAATCTGGCGGAATACCGGTTGTACTACTACCCGAAAGGGCAGAACGTCGTGCACACCTATCCCTTGGGGATTGGTCGTGAAGGCTGGGGCTCGCCCATCGCGGCCACCACCATCACGGCCAAAACACCGAACCCAGCGTGGTATCCGCCAAAGTCGATTCGTGAAGAACATGCGGCGGATGGCGATCCATTGCCGACAGTTGTGCCGCCGGGGCCGGACAATCCGCTGGGTCCGTTCAAGTTCACCCTCGGGGTGCCAGGTTACTTAATCCACGGTTCGAATAAGAAGTTCGGCATTGGGATGCGCGTCAGTCACGGGTGCTTCCGTATGCTGAACCAGAATGTGCTGGAGCTTTCCAATATGGCTCCAGTGGGGACCAAGGTGCGCATCCTTAACGATCCCTATAAATTTGGTGTCAGCGGTGGCAAGGTCTATCTCGAGGCGCACACGCCGTTGGATGATCAGGGTGTGCCGTCGGTGGTCGACAAGCACACGGCGGTGATCAATGCGCTGCTCAAGCGCGAGGATCAGCTCGGCAGCCTGCGTCTCGATTGGGAAGTGGTGCGCGAGGTGGTGGCCGCCGAAGATGGCCTGCCAGTAGAAATTGCCGAGCCGAGCGCTGCAGTGGCGAGCAGCGTTCCCAACGAGTTCTGATCTATCGGCTGTGACAAGACCCGCTGCGTGGTGACGCTCAGCGGGTTTTTTATTGTGCCTTACTTGGCTTCAGACGAAATGCAGGCAAAAAAAAGCCGACCCAAAAACTGGGTCGGCTTATATAGCCCCGAGAGACTATTACTTGCGGCTGGCTTTTTCCAGCATACGCAGAGCGCGCTCGTTGGCTTCGTCAGCAGTTTGCTGAGCCTTCTGAGCAGCTGCCAGAGCTTCGTCAGCCTTACGGTAGGCTTCATCAGCACGAGCTTGAGCACGAGCTGCTGCGTCTTCAGTTGCAGTCAGACGGGCTTCAGTTTCTTTGGATACGCTGCTGCAACCGGTGGCCAGAACTGCGGCCAATGCCAGAGCAGAGAATTTCAGAACGTTGTTCATCGTGTTCCCCTTAAGGTGGAATTTTTCCATAAAAGCAACTCCCCGAGCTCGAGGAATTAGCCGGCCTACATACTACTCATTACTTGTAGTAAGTAAACTGACAGAGCGCCAGCGCGACACTTTTTTTCGGCTAATTGGGTGTTTGGTAAGCAACTCGCAATGTCTTTGTATAAAAAGTATCCAACTTTGCTCGCGACTCGCTCAAACATCATTATCTTGCCGCAGTAAGCCGGTGATCCATTTCGAGGCTGCGCTTGGCTGCCGAGAGCGGGAGCGCAACTGTGCATAACTTTATCGGGCGATGACCAGTGCTGATCTCATTTACGACATTAAAGCCATCTGTGTGAGTTTGCTTAGTGTCGAGCAGTGACTGGCAATATGCCGGCCTGATAAGCTCGCGAGCTTAGGCTTACAGCGGTGAGCATGTCGTTAGAAATCAAGGACGTCCACATGTCGAAGATTCTTAAATGGGGCTTGTTCGCTGCACTGGCCATCGCCGTGCTGATCAAGCTGTCGCTCTGGTTGTCGGTGCGCTCGATCATGGACGATGCCATTGGCCAGTTGTCGCCTTATATGGACATCAGCTACGGCGGTATCACGTCGTCTTTCGATGGTCGGGTCGGCCTGGAGAAAGTCAATGTGCGTGTGCCGGCTCTGCGCGATAGCGTACGAGTAGCGCACGCTGAACTGAAGTTCAATGGCCTGGGTGAATTGCTGCGTTTCAAGGAGCGGCTGGCCGAAGGCAAGTTCCCTGAGCAGATGGCCGTCAACCTCAAAGGGGTGGCGCTGGATGTCCATGGCCCATTTATGCAACAACTGTATGACACCCCGGCTGAGCGTAGTGTGTTCACGGCAATGAGTGAGGTGGCTTGCGGCAAGGTGCGTAACATTGGCACTAGCGAGCTGTTGGATATGGGCTATCGCACCTTTGAGACCGATGCGCAATTCTCTTATCTGTTCCAGCCTGGTGCGCAGAAGCTGACCTTCAATCTGACCTCCGATACCCGTGAGATGGGCGAACTGCGTCTGGGGTTGTCGCTGGCTAACATGTCTGAAAAGCCCGGTGATCTGCGGGTTAACCCGCCGAAGGTGGCGCTGGTAACGGTCGAATTAAACGACAACCAATATCAGCGCAAGGTGCAGGAGTACTGCGCGGGCAAGCTTGGCCAGTCCACTGAGGTCTACCTGAAAACGGCGGTGGAGCAGTTTGACCGAGTACTCCGCAGCCAGCGTGTCGCTCTTGATCCGCCGGTGCTCGAGGCCTATGGGCGCTATCTAAAAGACCCGCAGTCACTACGCTTGGAGCTGAATCCGAGTGAAGGCATGACCTGGGACGGGCTGCAGTTCTTCGAGGCCAAGGATGTATTGGCCATGCTGCGTCCTACCTTGCTGATCAATCAGCAATTGGTTACGCCTCTGGGGTTTGCCTGGGTCGATCCGACTGCGCATAAGGAGCCGCTGGCCGATGAGGTTGTGGCTGCAGAAAAAGTTGAGTCAACGGGTGCTACGCCGCAATATGAGTTCGTCAATGTAGCCAGCTTGCAGGGCTATTCCGGTAAGCGTTTGCAGTTCATCACCCACGATGGCGCGTACTATCAGGGTGTGCTGCGCAAGGTGGAGAATGGCAAGGCGTATCTCAGTGTCCAATTTGGCGCTGGGTCAGCGGAGATGTTTCTTCGCCTGGAAAAGATCGATAAGGTAAGGGTCATGTTTTAAGACCTGCTGAGGAGTAGTGATGAGCGAGGCGTTGTCTATCAACCATGACCAGGCTGGTCATCAATTCGAGACCACTGTGGATGGTGATCGTGCTTACCTGGCCTATATGGATCTGGGTAAGCAGACGCTGGATATCTATCGTACTTTCGTGCCGAATTCGTTGCGCGGTCGCGGTATCGCTGCGGCGCTGACTGAGCGGGCTTTGGAGTATGCCGAGAGCATGGGCTATACGGTGATTCCATCTTGCTCCTACGTGGAGCGCTATATGGAGCGTCGTCAGCGGCACGCGGCGAAGGGCTGAAGAGTTTGATTTAGACACACAAAAACGCCGGGCAATGCCCGGCGTTTTTATGCCTGCGCTTATCAGCCGCGCTGGCGCTTGGGCAGTACGTCCTTGAGTTTGGCGTGCATGCTGCGCAAGGTTTTCTCGGTGCTGTCCCAATCGATACAGGCGTCGGTGATGGAGACGCCATACTTGAGCTCGCTGAGATCCTTCGGAATCGACTGGCTACCCCAGCCGAGATGGCTTTCCACCATCAGGCCGACGATCGACTGATTGCCTTCGAGGATCTGATTGGCGACGTTCTCCATCACCAGTGGCTGCAAAGCCGGATCCTTGTTGGAGTTGGCGTGGCTGCAGTCGACCATAATGTTCGGGCGGATGCCGGCTTTGGTCAGTTCTTGCTCGCAAATGGCGACACTGACCGAGTCGTAGTTCGGCTTGCCGTTACCACCGCGCAGAACCACGTGACCGTAGGCGTTACCCTTGGTAGTGACGATGGATACGCCGCCTTCCTGGTTGATACCGAGGAAACGATGCGGGCTGGACACCGATTGCAGGGCATTGATCGCAACCGTCAGGCCGCCGTCAGTACCGTTTTTGAAGCCCACTGCAGAGGACAGACCTGAAGCCATCTCGCGGTGAGTCTGCGATTCGGTGGTGCGGGCGCCAATCGCCGACCAACTGATCAAATCCTGCAGGTATTGTGGAGAGATCGGGTCGAGCGCTTCGGTGGCTGTCGGTAGGCCCATTTCGGCTAGGTCGAGCAGCAGTTGACGGCCAATGTGCAGACCATCCTGGATCTTGAACGAGTCATCCAGGTACGGATCGTTGATCAGGCCCTTCCAGCCAACGGTGGTTCGCGGCTTTTCGAAATACACGCGCATCACCAAGTACAGGCTGTCGGACACTTCGGCAGCCAGCACTTTCAGGCGCTCTGCATACTCGTGCGCGGCCTTGATATCGTGGATCGAGCAGGGGCCCACCACCACGAACAGGCGATGATCTTTGCCATCGAGGATATTGCGGATCACCTCGCGGCCATGGACAACGGTGTGCAGGGCAGCGTCAGTGAGAGGTATTTCGTGCTTGAGCTGATCCGGTGTGATCAGGGTTTCGTTGGAGGCAACGTTAAGGTCGTCGATCGGTAAATCAGCCATCGTGCTACTCGTCAGGTCACAGTTCGTCAGGTCACGGGTGCCAGCCGCCAGCCATCCCCGCGCGGCGGAACACAGCAATGAACGCAGCAGGGAACGGAACCTTAGCGCGTTAGAGGTCGCCTAGACAATGGGGCCGGGGTGCTTTAATCGGGCGGAAAGTGGCGAAATGCCTAGTTCGGGCTGACGTTGGAGAATGCTGCGGCATGTTGCGCGATCCACTCGTGGGCAATGGCTTCGACCGGCAGTTGCTCGCCCAGCTCCTGTTCGCGCTGGTGGCGGTAATGCTCGATTTGGCAAACTTGCTCGACCATCCGTGCGCGAAACAACGTGTCTTCGTCGATAAAGGCGATGCCGACTAGATAGTCATCGGACTGCTTACGACACCAGGCGACAACGCCAGGGTAACGCGCTTGCTCGCCGAGCAGCGGAATGCGCAGTTCCACCGCGGTGCCTCGGCGGAAGCCTTTGCTGGAGTTGCATGCGACCCCGCCCAGACTGATATTGTGCAGCCGCTGCCGGGGTAGGAATGCGTGCTTGCGCAGAACCAACTCCACTGGCATATCGCTGGGGTGACGCAGAAACTGTCGCATGAAAATTGACTCCGGATGTCGGCAGATGGACATCGCTTTGAACAGTATAGTGGCCGAACTGGAACTGACGGATTTCGATGCGGATCATCGTCTGCTCGACCTGTCTGGAATCTCTCTGCTGATCTTTACCAGCATAGGGTGTGCCAGTTGTCGTTGGGCCCGCCGCGAACTGCCGAAACTGGCCCTGCCGATAGACCGGCTCTGCTGGATAGATGCCGGCGAGAATGGCGGCCTGGTCGAGCGCTATGAGGTATTTCATCTGCCGGCATTGTTTATCGTGCGTGATGGTCGGTTTTTCGGCGCGGTGCAGTCGCGTTTGAGCACCGTCGATTTAGTAAATGTCCTGGGCGAGGCTTTGACTCGCTCGGCAGAGGAGCTTCCCTGATGTCTGAATTCAAACGCCCGCGTATTGGCATTATCGGCACCGGTGCTATCGGTGGTTTTTATGGCTTGATGCTGGCGCGCGCGGGTTTTGATGTGCATTTCTTATTGCGCAGCGAGTTCGCGGCGGTCGCTGAGCAAGGCTTACAGTTGAATAGCTCGGTACATGGGGCGCTCAGTCTGAAGCCGGTGCAGGCCTATCGTTCTGCTGCCGAGATGCCACCTTGTGATTGGCTTTTGGTGGGAGCCAAGAGCACCAGTAATGCGGCGCTGGCGCCGCTTATCGAGCAGGCTGCCGTGCCGGGCGCCAAGGTCGTATTGCTACAGAATGGCTTGGCGGTAGAGGAGGCCTTGCGCCCGTTGTTGCCAGAGTCACTGCATTTGCTCGGCGGTCTCTGCTTTATTTGTGTCCATCGTGCGGCGCCAGGTGTGATTGAGCACCAGGCGCTGGGCGGGGTGAATCTGGGCTATCACTCGGGACCGGCGGTCGATCGGGCTGCCCAACTGAGTATCGCGGAAGAGGGCGCGGCACTGTTCAAAGCCGCCGGGCTGGACTCCAGCTCCATGCCTAATCTAGAGCAGGCACGTTGGCAGAAACTGGTATGGAATGTGCCCTATAACGGTTTGTCGGTCTTGCTGAATGCGGGCACCACGGCGTTGATGGCCAATGCCGATAGCCGCGCGCTGATCCAGGCGATCATGCAAGAAGTGGTGCAGGGCGCGGCGGCATGCGGCCATCAATTGCCAGAAGGTTTTGCCGGCAAGTTGCTCGCCGCGACTGACCGCATGTCAGATTACCTGCCAAGCATGTACCACGACCACGTTCAACACCGGCCGTTAGAGTTGCGGGCCATCTACGCTGCGCCTCTGGCGGCTGCGGGGCAGGTCGGTTGTGAATTGCCGCGAATCCAGACGCTGTATCAGGCATTAGCTTTTCTCGATGCGCGCAATCTGAGCTGAGGTCGACATGAGCAAGGGACTGGGCGATAAGCTGGTATTGGCGATTTCCTCGCGGGCGTTGTTTGACCTGCGCGAAAGTCATCGGGTTTACGAAACCGAGGGCGTTGAGGCTTATCGCCAGTATCAGATTGAACATGAAGAAGAGATCCTCGCGCCAGGCGATGCCTTTCCATTGGTGGAGAAGCTGCTCGCTCTGAACGGCTCGCTGGGCCAGCAGCGTGTGGAAGTGATTTTAGTCTCGCGCAACAGTGCGGACACCGGCCTGCGTGCGTTCAACTCGATCCAGCACCACGGTCTCGGCATTTCCCGCGCGGCCTTTGTCGGCGGACGTAGTCCTGATCCTTACCTGGCTGCGTTCGGTTGCCACTTGTTTCTATCTACTCACGCAGAGGACGTGCGCAGCGCCCTGAAGGCCGGCTTCGGCGCGGCCACGATTCTCTCCGGTGGTGCGCGGCGGGCGGCCAGCACGGAGTTGCGGATAGCTTTTGACGGTGATGCCGTACTGTTTTCCGATGAATCCGAGCGGGTGTATCAGCAGGGTGGCCTGGCCGCCTTCCAGACCCACGAGCGCGAGTCGGCGCGGGAGTTGCTGGGAGGTGGGCCGTTCAAGCCGTTTCTGGCGGCGCTGCATCGCTTGCAACAAGAGTTTGCGCAAGAGGCTTGCCCGATCCGTACCGCGCTGGTGACGGCGCGTTCGGCACCGGCGCATGAACGAGTCATTCGCACTTTGCGCGATTGGAATATCCGCCTCGATGAGTCCTATTTTCTCGGCGGGTTGGAAAAGGCGGCGATCCTCGAAACTTTCGGCGCCGATGTGTTCTTCGACGATCAAGCGGGTCATTGCGAAAAAGCCCGCGAGGTGGTCGCCACCGGGCATGTGCCGCATGGCATCAGCAACGAGCCGCAGTTATAAGTCTGTGGTCGGGCGTCTGTAGTTATATCTGTAGCTATAAACGTCCAGCGGTAGAACCACGCTCAGCCATTCGTCTCGGAAGGCTCCCGCTGCCTCGATTTGCGGTTAGCGCTGCTAAGCTCAAGCAAGGCCCGTAAGCTGGCAGTTGAGGAGGCCGCATGATTCGTTCGATTCTTTACGCTACCGATCTTGGCCTGTACGCCCCCTACGTCTTGCAGCACGCCTTGGCATTAACGCGAGCCTTTAATGCCGAGCTCTATGTGGTGCATGCGGTAGAGCCGATGGGCTTGTTCGCCGAGTCAGTGTTACAGACCTACCTCGACGAAGACCTCCTTAAGGAGATGCGCAGCAATGGCCTCAGCACCGTCATGGCGAGCATTGAGCAGCGAGTGTTCGAGGGCTTTCGTGATGAGCTGGGCGAGGCACAGCAGGACATGGCGCTGATCCGTGCGGTGCGCGTGGTGCAAGGTGATCCGCCGCTGGTGATTCTCGATGAGGTGCAGAGATTTTCGGTGGATTTGCTGGTTGTGGGCAGTCATAGCCATGGCGCGGCGCAGGATATCCCGCTGGGGCGGACGGCCGCGCGCTTGGTGCAATTATCTGAAGTGCCGGTTTATTTAGTGCCCATGTTGCAGCATCGCGGCCGTGGGGAGCTTTGACGGACTGTTAGACGAATGGCGTGCAACGCTGAAAAAATCGTCTAGTTTTATTCTTCTAACCACTAATATGGTTATATAACGCCGCTGGCGTTCGCAGCGCCGTCTATTTGCTTTGAGGGATATTTATGAAGCTCCAGCAATTGCGCTACATCTGGGAAGTGGCGCACCACGACCTCAACGTTTCCGCCACGGCACAAAGCCTTTACACCTCGCAGCCGGGGATCAGTAAGCAAATCCGACTGCTGGAAGATGAGTTGGGCGTTGAAGTGTTTGCCCGTAGTGGCAAGCATTTGACTCGGGTGACGCCAGCCGGCGAGCGGATCATCACCACTGCTGGGGAAATTCTGCGCAAGGTCGAGAGTATCAAGCAGATAGCCCAAGAATTTTCCAATGAGAAGAAGGGCACGCTGTCCATCGCCACCACGCACACCCAGGCGCGCTATGCCTTGCCGTCAGTGATCAGCGGCTTTATCAAGCAATATCCGGATGTCGCCCTGCACATGCACCAGGGTACGCCCATGCAGATCGCCGAGATGGCGGCGGACGGCACCGTCGATTTCGCGATTGCTACCGAGGGGCTGGAGTTGTTCAACGACCTGGTGATGATGCCTTGCTATCGCTGGAATCGCTGTGTCGTGGTGCCACAAGGGCATCCGCTAAGCAAGTTGCCGAAGCTGACGCTGGAGGCTTTGGCCGAATATCCGATCGTGACCTACGTATTCGGCTTTACCGGGCGCTCCAAACTTGACGAAGCCTTCAGCCACCGTGGTTTGACCCCTAAGGTGGTCTTTACTGCGGCCGATGCCGACGTAATCAAAACCTACGTACGGTTGGGGCTGGGGGTTGGTATCGTGGCCAAAATGGCTGTGGATGCGAAACTCGATCCGGACCTGGTGGTGCTGGATGCCAGCGAGTTGTTTGAGTCCAGCGTGACCAAGATCGGTTTCCGTCGCGGCACCTTCCTGCGTGGCTTCATGTGCGACTTCATCGAGAAATTCGCTCCACACCTGACTCGTGATGTGATGGCTAAGGCCGTGCAGTGCCACAACAAGTCCGAGTTGGAAGAGTTGTTCCACGGTGTGGAGTTGCCGACCTACTGAGGGTGTTCCAACAACAAAAGCCCGGCCAAAAGTGCCCAATGCTGTTCACTTAAGCGATGTGCGCCTGAGCTCCCCTCTCCCGTTTACGGGAGAGGGGCTGGGGGAGAGGGTAAATAGCGGGCAAAAGTGAATTCATCTGGCATGCACCCCTCTCCCTAACCCTCTCCCCAGAGGGGCGAGGGGATAAAAGGCGAAGACGTATGCTTAAGTGAACAGCATTGCGGCCAAGTGCCGGGCTTTGTTGGTCGTGGGTTCAAGCGGGTAGGGCCAGCAAGCGTTATTTTTTCGCAATCAGATTGCCGGCGTGCAGCCCGCATTCCTTCTGAGTCGCTTCTTCCCACCACCAGCGGCCTTCGCGCTCGTGCTGGTTGGGCAGTACCGGACGGGTGCAGGGCTCGCAACCGATGCTGATGAAGCCGCGTTCGTGCAGGCTGTTGTAGGGCAGTTCGAGCATACGAATATAACCCCAGATTTCCTCGCTGGTCATATTCGCCAGCGGGTTGAACTTGTACAGCGGTTTGTCTGGGGTGGAGAAGGCGCTGTCCACTTCCAGGACAGCCACCTGGCTGCGGGTGCCGGGACTCTGGTCGCGGCGCTGGCCGGTGGCCCAGGCTTTGACGGTGGAAAGTTTACGTTTCAACGGCTCGATCTTGCGGATGCCGCAGCATTCGCCGTGACCGTCCTTGTAGAAGCTGAACAGGCCCTTTTCCTTGACCATGGGTTCCAGCAGACGCGGATCGGGCGAGATCAGCTCGATGGCAATGCCGTAATGCTCGCGCACCTGCTCGATAAACCGGTAGGTCTCCGGGTGCAGGCGGCCGGTGTCCAGGCTGAAGACTTTGACGTTTTTGTTCAGTTTCCAGGCCATATCCACCAACACCACATCCTCGGCGCCGCTGAAGGAAATCCATAGCTCATCACCGAAGTGCTCGAAGGCGAGTTTGAGAATTTCCTGGGGGGATTTGCTGGCGTAAGTCGCGGCCAGTTCGGCGACATCGAAGGGGGTGCTCATCAGGCAGGCTTCCTAGTTTTAGTGGCGCTGAACGCTCTGTGCTGCCGATGGTAACAAAAAGCCGTTAAGCGCCTAAATAACCAAGTACCTGCATCGGCCGTTATACGGGCATAACGCCGCGTTGCACGGCGCCGGGCGAGCGGCTAGAGTGCCGCCTTCTTTTAAATCCTCTCTAGGAGTGTCCCGTGGAAATCGCCTGTCTCGACCTGGAAGGTGTGTTGGTGCCGGAAATCTGGATCGCCTTCGCGGAAAAAACTGGTATCGACGCGCTCAAGGCAACCACCCGGGATATTCCGGACTACGACGTGCTGATGAAGCAGCGCCTGCGGATCTTGGATGAGCACGGCCTGAAGCTCGCCGATATTCAGGAAGTGATTGCCACCCTGAAGCCGCTGGACGGCGCTGTGGAGTTTGTGAACTGGCTGCGTGAGCGCTTCCAGGTGGTAATTCTCTCCGACACCTTCTACGAGTTTTCTCAGCCGTTGATGCGTCAGCTGGGCTTCCCGACTTTGCTTTGCCACAAGTTGATCACTGACGAAACCGACCGCGTGGTGAGCTACCAGCTGCGCCAGAAGGACCCCAAGCGTCAGTCTGTTCTGGCCTTCAAAAGCCTCTACTACCGAGTTATCGCGGCGGGGGATTCGTACAACGACACCACCATGCTCAGCGAGGCTCACGCCGGTATTCTGTTCCATGCGCCGGAAAACGTCATTCGTGAGTTCCCGCAGTTCCCGGCCGTGCACACCTATGAAGACCTCAAACGCGAGTTCCTCAAGGCGTCCGACCGCGAACTCAGCCTTTAAGGCTGCAAGCGGTAAGTAAAAAGGCCCGCAATGCGGGCCTTCTTTGTGGTTTTTCCTGTGGGCTGGATTCCGCCTACGCGGGAATAACGGGGGAGTTGAGGTTTTCCAGGGTTTCCAGCAGAACCCGAACCTTGGTGATGGATTCCTGATACTCCGCCTGCCAGTTGGAGTCCGCCACTATCCCGCCACCGCCCCAGCAACTGATCTGGCCGTCTTTCACCAGCAGGCTGCGGATTGCGATGGAGCTGTCCATTTCGCCGCGCACATCCAGATACAGCAGTGAGCCGCAATACAGCGCGCGGCGCGTCGGTTCCAGTTCATCGATGATCTGCATGGCGCGGATTTTTGGCGCGCCGGTGATGGAGCCGCCAGGGAAACTGCCGGCGATGAGATCCAGCGCATCCTTGCCCGCGGCCAGCTCGCCGGTGACGCTACTGACCAAGTGATGGACGTTGGGGTAGCTCTCCAGGGCGAACAGTTCTGGGACCCGTACCGAGCCGGTCTTACAGCTACGCCCCAGGTCGTTACGCAGCAGGTCGACGATCATCAGGTTTTCCGCGCGATCCTTGCGGCTGGCCAGCAACTCGTTGGCCTGCGCGACATCGTCTTCCGGCGTCAGGCCGCGGGGGCGGGTGCCTTTGATCGGGCGGGTTTCGACTTGGCCTTGGCTGACCCGCAGAAAGCGCTCCGGCGACAGGCTGAGAATCGCGCCGCCATCGGCCAACGTCTGGTAACCGGCAAACGGTGTCGGGCAGGCAGCCCGCAAAGCGCAATAAGCCGTCCAGGGATCGCCCTGGCAGGGCGCCTGGAAGCGCTGGGCGAAGTTGACTTGGTAGCAGTCGCCGGCCTGGATATAGGCCTGAATACGTTCAAACGCCTGGTGGTAGGCCGTTTCGCTCAAGTCAGCGTGGAACGCAGGGTCTAGCTGAAAGGGCTGGGCTGGCTCGGCCGTCGGTTGGCTGAACAGTTTACGCAGGCGCTCACGTTCCGCATCTGCCAGGGCCGGGTGGAACACCAATTGGCTGGTGCCGAGCTGGTGATCGCTGATCAAGGCCCAGGCATAGAGGCCGAAGTGCGCATCGGGCAAGTTCAGGTCATTCACGGCTTGAATGGGTATTGCCTCTAGGCGGCGACCAAAGTCATAAGCCAGGTAGCCAATCAGCCCACCGATAAAGGGCAACTCGCAATCTGCCGGGGCTGTGGCTGAACCCAGCTTGGCCAGCCCTGCGCGTAGGCGTTGGAGAAAGTCGTTGGCCGATTCGTCAGCGCCCGGCGCCAGCTCCGCCAATGGCCAGGCGCTGATAAGGTCATAGCGTCCACGCTGGGCCATCGGCCGTCCGGAGTCCAGCAACACCGCGCCGGGTGCCTGGCGCACGGCGGCAAAGTAGTCGGCAGGATCTGCGCGATAAGGCAGTGGGTGTAACGAACAAGTAGGCATGGAGACGGTCAGGCGAGCGCGGAAGCCGATTGTAGACCGCCGCCAGCATTCATCCTAGAGCTTCTGCGTGGGTTTACTCGGAGATAGCGAGCTGATTAGTATGGATAGATCCCAAGTGTTAGAACGGTCGCACCACAACAATAATTATCAAGGGATCCAGGCCATGGACGTAGTGATAGATCCAGCCGCCGGTAGTTTACTGCGCTCAAAGCTGACGCCACCGCCAGTGCCCGTTGACTATTTGACCCGACCACAGGTGCAAGCGGCCTTGGCTGCTCACCCGCATGCGCGTTTACTGCTGTTTTCCGCGCCTGCCGGCTTTGGCAAGACCACCGCGATGGCGGCCATGGCCCAAGCCCGCGGCCTCGCCGGTAGCGTTGTCGCCTGGTTTTCGCTGAGCCCTGAGGACGATGACCCTTCGCGGTTCTTCCTGCAGTTGATCGAAGCGCTGAGCGCCGCGATTCCGGGGCTCGGTGAGGACGCTCTAGGCTATCTGCAGAACACCATGCGGGTCCCAGTCGCGGCAGTGATGGAAAGCCTGTTGGTCGACCTGGCCCAGCACGAGCAGCCGTTGCTGCTGGTGCTCGATGATTTGCATCTGATCCACGATGTCGAGTTGCTTAGCGGCCTCAATCGGCTGGTGAAGTTCGCCCCGGCCGGCTTTGCCCTGGCTGTCGGTAGCCGTTCGCAGCCCGCACTGAATCTGGCGACCTGGCGGGCCAAGGAATTGCTGCTGGAAGTCGGTTCCCAAGAGCTGCGCCTGACCAAGTCGGAAACCCGCGATTACCTCGATCGTGGTGGCCTGCATTTGGACGATGCGGCACTCGCGGCACTCCATGGACATACCGAAGGCTGGATGGTCGGCGTGCATCTCGCCAGCCTGTGGTTACGTCATCAGCCGCAAGCCTCCCAGCAAATGGCCGAGATGGGCGGCGATCAGGCTGCGGTCGGTGACTACCTGCTGCGCAGCGTGTTCGAGCAGTTGTCAGTGGAGATGCAGGAAGTGCTCTTGGCTCTCGGCGTGGCCAGGCAACTGAGTGGCGATCTGGCCAACGCGCTGACCGGCCGCCAGGATGGTCAACGCTTGCTGGAGCGGTTAGAGGCGATGCAGCTGTTTCTCTTGCCGTTGGATCGCGAGCGGCAGTGGTATCGCTTCCATAACCTGTTCGCGGATTTCCTCCGTGCGCGGCTGAAGGAGCGCGATCCGGAGCGGCTCAACCAGTTGCACTTCAATGCCAGCCTGTGGTTTACCAACCACCATATGCAGAACCTGGCTATCGAACACGCGTGCCTGGCCGAGGATCCGCAGATGCTGGCCGCGCTGGTCGATGGTTGCGGCCTCGAGCTGATCAATCGCGGTCAACTCAACCTGATCCATCGCTGGCGTCAGCATGTGCCGAATGAGATTGCCGAGCGCTTTCCGGTGCTGGTTTTGGCCGATGTCTGGACGCGCGCCGCGGAGCTGTCGTTGCCGGAAGCAAACGGCATGCTCGATGAGCTGCTGGCGCGCTGGGGCAAGGACAAGTCCGAAGGCCCCTTGGGCGACAACATGTTGGCCATCCTGGCGATCAAAGCAGTGCTGGCCCTACAGAAGGATGACCTGGAAACGTGCGTCAGCTTGGCGCGCAAGGTTGAGGCGCAACTGGGGCAACATACCGCCTTTCTGGAGGTGGCCATGCTGATCATTGGCGCCTTGGCCCAGGTCATGCTCGCGCAACCCGAGCAGGCCCGGCGTCTGCTGGCCTTGGCGCAACAGCGCAAACACTTCCTCGAAGGCCGCTACCTGGACATGCAGCTGGCGAATGTCGAGATTCTTCTGTGCCTTGAACAAGGACAAATCAAGCAGGCGCAACTGCGGTTCGAACAATTGCGTGCTCGGCTTATTCCCTGGTTCGGGGAAAAATCGCGGGCCTTGGTGCTACCGACCATCACCGAGGCGCTGATTGCCTACCATCAGGCGCGTTTGGAGGGTGTCGAGAAGCGTCTGAGCTGGGCGCTGGCGACCGTCGATGTGATCAATCCGATCGACCTCTATGCCCAGGGCATGCTGAGTCTGGCGCGCACCCAGTGCATGCAGGACAAACCAAAGGAAGCGCTCGCCAGCCTGGTGTTAATGCAGAACCTGGCGGCGCGGAACCAGTCCTGGCGCTTCTATGCGCAAGCCGCCGGTGATGAGATCGCGCTGATCCTGCAGGAGCCGGCGCCGGACCGGGTCAAACGCGCCGAGCAGCGTTTTCAGAGTGTGGACTGGAACAAGTTGGCCGCCAATTATCGGCATATGGCCTTTAACCCTGTGCTCTGGGTCCAGGGTTTGACGCGGATTCGTTTGCAACAGGCGCGTGCTCATTACAGCGAAGCGCTGCATGAGATCACCCAGCTGCGTGGTCAGTTGCAAAACGGCTGGCATGGTCTGCAACGGCTACACCTGGACCTGCTGGCGGCGCTCAGTTACCAGCGCTTGGGCTATCAGGAGCGGGCGCAGACGCTGCTGGTGCAATGTTTGATCAGCGCCGAGCGTGAAGGTGTGCGCAGCCTGTTTATCGAGGAAGGCGAGGCGATCCGCCTGCTCTTGCAGAACTTGGAAGCGGCCGAGCGGCAGCCAGCATTGCAAGGCTTTGTTCGTGGCTTGTTGGCGATTTGGCCAGGGCAGGGTGCGCGTAAGTCGCTTGAAGTGTTGGAAGAGGGGCTTACCGAGCGCGAGCGCGAAGTGGTCTTGTTGGCGGCCAAGGGGATGTCGAATGACGAGATTGGCCAGCAATTGGCGCTGGCCTTGGGCACTGTCAAATGGCATCTGCATAACATCTACGAGAAGCTCAAGGTGCGTAATCGGACGCAAGCCATCCGTCGCGCCCGCGAGCTGGGGCTACTCCAGTCATGACCATTCCTTTGACGCACCTTCAGGGTTTCCCCTTACTGCGCACCAAGCTGTTCCCCGCGGATGCCGGCGGCCGGCCGCAGTTGACGCGTGCCGCTTTGATCGAGCGGTTGTTCGCGGCGCGCGAACAGCGTTTAGTGATCCTCAGTGCGCCAGCCGGCTTTGGTAAAAGCACCGTACTCAGCCAGTATCGCCAGCGTCTGCTGAGTACTGGGGCGCGAGTCGCCTGGTTGTCTTGCGATGAGTCGGATAGCGAACCGCAACGCCTGTTGCAATACCTGGTGGCGGCGATCAACGCGGTACACCCAGGTTTCGGCAGCAACACCGCGGGGTTGTTGCAGGGCGATGTGAGTTGGCCGCAGGAGGCACTGATTGACGCTTTTCTCGCTGATCTTAAACGCCTGGATGGCCATATCTACCTGATGTTGGATGATTTCCATCGCATCCGGCATCCTGCATTGGGGCCGGCCGCACGCTACCTGATCGAGCATCTGCCGCCGACGGTGCATCTGCTCACGAGCACGCGCTATCAGCCACAGTTGTTGATCGAACAGCCATCGCTAGAGCGTTGGGCCTTCTGGCTTAAAGCCGAAGATTTGCGGCTGACGCCTGATGAGACCGAGGCCTATTTTCGTGAAGTCAAACAGCTGTCGCTGAGCAGCGCTGAGCTAACTCTGCTGCAGGCCCGCACCGAAGGCTGGATCACGGCATTGCACTTGGCGGCACTGGCATTGGCCCGACACCCGAATCGAGCAGCCTTTCTCGCGGGGTTGTCCGGTACCGAGCGCAACATCGCCGATTATCTGGCCGAGGACGTGCTCGCCAGTCTGCCGGAGAGCTTGCAGCTGTTTCTTGACCAGACTTCGGTGCTCGATGAGTTCAATGCGGAGTTGTGCAATGCCCTGACTGGCAGGCGCGATGGCCTCGATATGCTGATGCGGCTACAAACGGAGCAGCTGTTCGTGATTCCGCTGGACGAGCAGGGTGAATGGTTTCGATTTCACCACCTGTTTGCCGAGTTTCTCCAGGGACGCTTGGCCAGGCGTAGCGATCCCGCGACGTTGCTGCATTCTGCGGCGCGCTGGTGTGAGAGCCATGACCTGCCGGATCGCGCGATCAAATACGCCTTGCGCGCCCGCGACTACAGCTTTGCGGCGGAGTTGCTGGAGCGGCAGGGTGCGCGACTGATCGCGAGTAATCGGGTCTATGGCATTCTCGCGATACTCAAGAGCGTGCCAACCGAGGTGATTCGCGAGCATGCAGTGTTTCAGATTTTCTATGCCTGGCAACTGGCTTTCGAGCAGAAGTTCGCCGATGCCGAAGCGCTGATAGAGGAGGTCAGCACGCGCTTGCTGCAAGGCCGTGGCAAGGGTATGCACTTCGGCTTGCTGGAGTTGTTAGCGGCGGCGCAGGTCCTCAAGGCCTTGGTACTGCTGTATCAAGACAAATTGGAAAGCTGTTTGAAAGTCGCCCGGCAGTGGTTGGGTATGGCGCCGGATAACCAGCCGGTATTTCGCGCCAGCCTTTCCTGCGTGCAAGCGGCGGCTTATGCGCTACTCGGTGAATTCGGCGAAGCGGCCAAGTCGATTGCGCTGGCGCGTGACAACTTGCGCCTGGTCGAAAGTGAATACCTGCATGTGATGACCAGCTTGATCGAGGCACTGATCTGCAAGGAGAACGGTGAACTCGAGCGCGGGCGCGCACTGGCCGAGGCCGCGCGCGGGCGGGTGGAGCGGGTGTTCGGTCGGCGCAGTCGGGTCGGCGGGCCGTTGGCCCTGGCCTATGCGGATTTGCTCTACGAACAGGATCGGCATGCGGCCATTCTCGCCGAATTACCACTGGCCACGACCTGGCGCGACGTTGCGACACCGATCGAGTTGATTAGCCGGGGCAAATTGGTCATGGCACGGGCGCGTTTCTTCGCTGGCGAGCCCGAGCAAGGTCTGGCCCAGCTCGACGAATGGCTGGCAGAGCTGCACGGTGCAGGTTACGAACGCGTGTTTGCCCTGGGCATGAGTTGTAAGGTGCAGTTTCTACTCTGGTTGCGGCGGCCGAATGAGGCCGAGCGCGTGTGCTTGCAAATGCAGCGGCACTTGGCCGTGTTGCCGGCAGGGCGTTACCTCGATGCAGAGACTGCGCTGGCACTTTCCGAGGCACGCCTGGCTCTCTGCGAGCGGCGTGCGGATAAAGCGCAAGCCAGTCTGGAAGCCTGCTTGGCAAAACAAACCGCGGATCACCAGCGTGACCGCCGCTTGCGTCTGTCCTTGTTACTTTCTGTGGCGTATTGGCGCAAAGGTAACAGCGAAAAAGCCTTCGCCTTGTTTCAGCCAACCCTCGAAGATGCCTGGAACAGTGGCTACCGCCGGTTATTCCAGGATGATGCGTTGTGGCTGCTACCGCTCTGGGACGCCTGGCGGGTGGCGGAACCGAAGCGTTCAGCCGCTTGGCAAGGGGTGGCGGAGTTGCTTCGTGAGCAATGCCGCCGGTTGGCCGTAGATCCTGAAAGTTTCAATGAGAATCAAGATGTTAGCCACCGCGAGCGGGAGATTTTGCGCTTCGTGGCGGCGGGCTTGTCGAACCGTGACATTGCCCAGGCGGTGCATTTGTCGGAGGCCACGATCAAATGGCATCTGCATAACCTGTTCGCCAAGTTAGGGGTGCGCAGCCGCACGCAAGCGGTACTCAAGGGTAAGAGCATGGGGTTGTTGAGCGAGGCTTGATCACGCGGTAGGGCTAGCCCTCGGCCGTGCTCCATCCCTTGGATGGGCTGGCAGGCGGGAGCGGGCCCAGTAGTTTTGTAACCAGGGCGGGAAGCACAGTGCTTCACGAGTCCAGAGCTGATGCGACTAGGGAAGCAGCGTCAGGCCTGGAGATCGGCGTGAGCCGATTCAGCTGCCAGTGACAGGAGTCGACGGTAGTGCCCGGGGAACAACCCATCTGTGATCTTTGGAGACAACAACAATGAAAAGCTTAAAACAACTGGCTCTTGTCGCTGCTGTACTGGCTGTTCCGTTCATGGCTCAAGCCGATCTGAAAGCGATGGATGACTCCGCTCTGTCGACTGTGACCGGTCAGGATGGGATCAGCATCTCCGGTAACTTCGGTGGCGCCATCGGCAACGTGGCCTACACCGATTCAGGCAATAGCCTGCACCTGAACAACATCGCTTTCTCTGGTTTCACTATTCTCGATACGGCCCCTGTGACCGTTGATGTGATCGATAACGGCGCCGGCTTGAAGCAACTGGCCATTGGCCTGCCGGGTATGACTGGCACCGTTTCCGTGGGCGGCATCTATGTCGGTGGCACCTATGCCGCCGGCGCCGTCACCGGCGCTGCCAGCATCGGCGCCCTGGCCATCAGCGACATGAACATGGCCGGTACCACTGTAAAGGTCTGGGGTCACTGAGTTAGTTTGGCAGGTTAGACCTGGAAAGCCTTATCGGCCTCGGCTGATAAGGCTTTTCTCCTAATAAAAGTCGCTCCATCAGGACTGCAAATGATCGAGATTCTCCTGGGTAGCCTGATCGGTGTATTTGGCTTCACCGAAGCGGTGGACACCAAGCCGCCGGCACAAGGCACCGTCAATCTCACCCAATCGCTGACGCCCAATGGCCCGCTGCGCGAGTCGGTGACGTTGGAGCCGATGAGCCAGTTGCAGTTTCGCAATGTGATCCGTCAGGCCTATGACTACAGCTGCGGTTCGGCGGCGCTGACCAGCATGCTCGACTATTTCCTTGGCCGTAATCTGCAAGAGCGGCAAGTGATGGAGGGGCTGCTGCGCTACGGTGAGGCGGACAAAATCGTCGAGCGGCGGGGTTTTTCGCTGCTGGACATGAAACGTTTCGTCGCCGCTTTGGGTTACAAAAGCGGCGGCTTCCGCGCGGCGTTCTCCGATCTGGACGAACTGGAGCATCCGGCGCTGGTGCCGATCGAATATGCCGGTTTCAAGCATTTCGTGGTGGTGCGCGATGTCTATAACGACCACGTCTTCGTCGCCGATCCGGCCCTCGGCAATATCAGTTTTACCCGTACCCGCTTCGAGGAAATCTGGGATCAGAACGTGCTTTTCGTGATCTTTCCCAGCGGGCAGGAACCGCATAACGCGATGGCTTTGACCGAGCGTGATTTGCGCATCATCGATGACCGTACGATAAGCCTGCTGGCCTTTCGCGAGTTCCCACAAATCACCAAGTTCTCCGAGAATCAGGCCACTGAACTGGGTTCCGGGGGCGATATTCAGTACATCCGGCGCAAGTGATGTTCACGGCAACCAATGCCCGGCATAACAAAAATAACTGGGGATAGCGTCATGGGTGTGAAGAGGTGTGCATGGCTAGTCATGCTGGCGCTAACTGTGGCGCAGTCGTTATGGGCTGCTGAGCCCTCGGTCGAGGATGCCCGTGAGGCGTTGAGCAAGAAGGAGGATGACGCTGACAGCGCCAAGGCGCTGGAACAGGTTTTTCAGGCGGCGGAAAAGAGCTACACGCTGCTGAAAAAGGGAGAGCGTACGCTGACCTATGGCTTCGACTACTCGCTGGTGCGCGACACCCAGATCCAGAGCGTGCGCACCGGCAACAATGTGTTCAGCGTGCTTGCGCAAAGCGAGGCACAGCATACCTTCACCAACTCTTTCACCTTCGATTACGGGGTCTGGGACAACCTGACCTTCAGCATGCGCCTGCCGTTTATTGCCAAGTACGACACCGAACGCGATTTGAACGCCTACAGCTTGGGCGATCTCTCTGCCAGCCTGCGCTGGCAGCCTTGGGCCTCGGTGCGTGGCAAGCCGGTGACGACCCTGTATGCCACCCTGGGTTTGCCCACTGGCACCAGCCCCTACGACATCAACAGCGACAAAGACCTGTCGACTGGCAGCGGTTATTACAGCATCGGCGGTGGTGCCAACCTATCTTATGTGATCGACCCAGTGGTGCTCTTCGGCTCGCTGGGTTACACCTACAACGTGCCGGTGACCGACATCAATCAGGCGCGTGGCGGGCGCAAGCTGGAGAAAGTCGATCCGGGCTCGACCCTGTCGTTCAGCATGGGCTTTGCCTATGCGCTGTCCTATGACGTTTCGCTCTCCACTTCCTACCAGATGGCGCAGACCTTCAAGCCGACTTACACCTTCGCCGACACCAGCTTCGAGGGTACCGAGCAGACCAGTTCGATCATGAACTTCTCGCTGGGGCTGAGGACCTCGCCAGACTACATCGTCAACATCAATGCCGGCTTTGGCATGACGGAGGACTCGCCCGACGTGTTGTTGGGGGTGTCGATGCCACTGGATATCAAAGGCCTGAAGGCCCAATAACCCGCGAGCGAGCACGTCATGACTATGCGTATTTCGCCGCTGGCGCGGGCGATTGCCGGGATCGGCATGCTCTGGATGGGGGTCGCGCAGGCGCAACTGGCGCAGAACCTGACCATCGGCAACCCCAAGGCGATGGCCATGGGCAACGCGATTACCGCGGATTTCAGCGGTATCGACGCGGTGCATTACAACCCCGCGGCCCTGACTAAACTGAAAGGCCGGCAGACCACCGTCAAGTTCATCGCCGGGGTGATGGACATTCGTGCCGACTTCAACGCACCGCCCGGTTACGGCAGCAACTTTCTCGGTCTGAACGACGATCCAGTCGCCAACAGTTCCAGCCGCACCACGACGTCGGCCATGTATTTGCCGGGGTTGGGCGGCGCGACCGAGGTGCCGCTGTTGTTCGCGCCGCTGGCGGGCTTGTCGATCAATCCGCCGGGCTCGAAGTTCACCTTCGCCACCAACGTCTACACCCCGCAGGCGCTGGGTTATTCTCGCGATGACAACGATCCGGCGCGCTACCAGGGTAAGGAAGTGGTGCTGCAGCGCTTGACCTACTTTTCGCCCTCGCTGGGTTACCAGATGAATGACGAACTGTCACTCGGGTTGTCGATCGGCTTTTCCCATCAGGCGGTAGCGCTCAACCAGGATTTCCGCGCCCCCGGTGTGCTCACTGGTTTCACCGGCGTGGCCCAGGATGCGCTGTGCACCGTCGATGGCAACCCGTTCGAGGTGCTGCTGAACATTTGTGGCGGTGATCTGGGGCCCTTTACCGATATCGCCAACATCGATGTGGACATGCAACAGTCCTTGTCGCCGACCTGGAACGTCGGTTTTCTCTGGGAGCCGAGCGACTGGTTCGCCCTCGGCGCGGTGTATCAGAGCGAGGCCAAGATGCATCTGCAGGGCCAGTACCGGGTCGACTACTCGCAGGACTGGCAGGGCTTTTGGCAGGGCCTAGACAGCTCGCTGATCGGCGCGATCTTCAACAGCATCACCCCGGATGGGGTGTTCGACGAGGAGAGGGGCAACGTCTCCATGGATCTGACCTATCCGGCGCATTTCGCCAGTGGGATCAAGCTCAAGCCGCATCCGCAATGGCAGATCAACTTCGACCTGAAGTGGACCGACTACAAGGCTTGGGAGAAGTTCGAGTTGGAGTTCGACCAGCCCCTGGATGTGCTTAAGATCGCCAGTCTGTTCTCACCGGACAATGCCACGGCGACCACCATCACCCTCGATCGTGACTACGAGTCGGTGTGGAGCTGGGCAGTTGGTGTCGAATATGAGCTCAATGAGCGCCTGAGCCTGCGTGTCGGCTATGAGCCGCGGCCTTCGGCCGTTCCAGGCAATAAGGCGGATATTCTTGCGCCGTTGGGCGATGCTCAGCTGTACGGGCTCGGCGCTGGTTATCGTTGGGACAAGGACACGGTGATCGATATCGGCTTCAACTATCTGGTCAGCAAGCAGAGCATTCCGGCACGCTCCAGTTGCAACATCAACTGCTCGGATATCGACAGCATGGTCTACAACCCCTATGCCGATCTCGATGTCGAAACCAGCGTCAAGGCTTATGTGCTGGCGCTGACTTATCGGACCACCTTCTGATATGCGTAGCCTACTGCTGCTCCTAACTCTCGTTGGTCTGGCCTCGGTGCAGGCCAGCAACGGCAAGTACTTGACCTGGGTCGATGATCAGGGGCGGGTGCACAACACCTTTGTCGATGGCAATTTCGCTAAACAGCAGCACCAGGCCGCGCGGCGAATCAGCCAAAGCGATCAGGCGCGGATGAACGATGATTCGGCAACGCGCTGGCCCGGCAGCAAAAACAATGGCGAAAGCAAACGCCGCTATTACACCTGGGTGGATGCCAGCGGCAATTTGCAGAACAGCTTCTATGCCGGCACCCAACAAACGGCAGGGAAGAGCGATGTGCTGCTGCCCAATGGCGAGCGTTCCGGTGAGTACATCGATGCCGATGTGCTGGAGGGGCGCAACTTTGTTCGCCCTGAGCACGGCAGCCCGTACTACACCTGGGTCGATGAGCAAGGGCGAATGCACAACTCAGCGGTGCCGGAGCAAGGTCGCGGGTCAGTGCAGAGGGCGACTGGTGACGGGCTGCCGGTCAAGTACACCGAGGGTCGCCAGGTCGAATTTGCCAACAAGACAGCGGTATTGCCATCCCTGGATGGCCAGCCCACGGCGGCGATGCAAGCATTATTGGCTGGAGCCCAGGGAAGCGCGGGGGATGGGCTCTATCAAAGCCTGCTGGACCAGTGCTGTGGGCAGCTGCCTGACGATGCGTTTACTGAACTGTCGGTGCAAGAACCTCGTTACGAGGAGCTCAATCGCTTCTCGCCGAGCTTTGATTTCCCCATGGGCCGCAGTTACTACGCGGCGCTGAAGCTGCCGCGCTCACAGCGTACGTATGGGTTGCGCGTACGCAGCTTTGCGAATAAGCAGGTGGTCTATCCCTCGCTACTGTTTCTCGATGAGGCCAAACGCCCAACGCGGCTAGTCAGCGATGCGGTCTATCAACTGCATGGCGAGACCTGGTATCGCTATGCCTTTATCGAAGGCACTGTGCCGGTCAAGGCTGCGGAAGGTGAACGCTACGTGTTGCTGCTCACCACCGACGAGGATCGTCATCTACAGACCCTAGACAACAAGCTGTTCAAGCGGCCGTTACAGGACCTGGCAGTGAATGACGCAGGAATGCAAACCCATGAGCATGCCGATCAGGGTGGTTTTGAGTTGGCGATCGTGCGTTAACCTCAACGCTGGCCAGCTAACTGCGAAAAGCCAAAGCCCGGCGCTAGGCCGGGCTTTTGGTGGTGGTGGGTCAGCCTGCTCCTGGATCAGATCTCCGCTTGATGCACATGGCCGAACAACTGCTGTGCGAAGCGCATGCGCTCTTCCGGGGTTTCCTGGATGCCTTGGGCTTTCAGTTCCGCCAGACGCGCCTCGACAGCATGGGCGCGATGTACCAAGCCGCAGTCGTTAGCGATCTGGATATTCAGGCCGGGGCGGGCGTTGAGTTCGAGAATCAACGGGCCTTTGTCCTGATCCAGCACCATGTCCACGCCGATATAACCCAGGCCACATAGCTCATAGCAGCCGGAAGCCAGCTTCATAAGCCTCCAGTCGGAGCTGTACGCGTCCACCGCTGTGGTGTGGGTGTTGCTGACTGTTGGCGCGTACCTGCCAGTCGAACCCAACGCCCTGCATGCTGCGCGACGATATGCAATGGCTCCGGCTGACTATGCGGGTTTATCGGCTGGACATGGTGCTGATCAGGACAGGCCGTTGATTCTGACTCAACGCCCGCCCGCTGAAATCAGATCGTAACGATGGCGGTACATCGCGCCCTGTCGAGGCGCTGGCGAACTGAAAGCCCAAGGCATCCAGGAAACCCCGGAAGAGCGCATGCGCTTCGCACAGCAGTTGTTCGGCCATGTGCATCAAGCGAGATCTGATCCAGGAGCAGGCTGACCACCACCACCAAAAGCCCGGCCTAGCGCGGGCTTTTGGCTTTTCGCAGTTAGCTGGCCAGCGTTGAGGTTAACGCACGATCGCCAACTCAAAACCACCCTGATCGGCATGCTCATGGGTTTGCATTCCTGCGTCATTCACTGCCAGTCCTGTAACGGCCGCTTGAACAGCTTGTTGTCTAGGGTCTGTAGATGACGATCCTCGTCGTGGTGAGCAGCAACACGTAGCGTTCACCTTCCGCAGCCTTGACCGGCACAGTGCCTTCGATAAAGGCATAGCGATACCAGGTCTCGCCATGCAGTTGATAGACCGCATCGCTGACTAGCCGCGTTGGGCGTTTGGCCTCATCGAGAAACAGTAGCGAGGGATAGACCACCTGCTTATTCGCAAAGCTGCGTACGCGCAACCCATACGTACGCTGTGAGCGCGGCAGCTTCAGCGCCGCGTAGTAACTGCGGCCCATGGGGAAATCAAAGCTCGGCGAGAAGCGATTGAGCTCCTCGTAACGAGGTTCTTGCACCGACAGTTCAGTAAACGCATCGTCAGGCAGCTGCCCACAGCACTGGTCCAGCAGGCTTTGATAGAGCCCATCCCCCGCGCTTCCCTGGGCTCCAGCCAATAATGCTTGCATCGCCGCCGTGGGCTGGCCATCCAGGGATGGCAATACCGCTGTCTTGTTGGCAAATTCGACCTGGCGACCCTCGGTGTACTTGACCGGCAGCCCGTCACCAGTCGCCCTCTGCACTGACCCGCGACCTTGCTCCGGCACCGCTGAGTTGTGCATTCGCCCTTGCTCATCGACCCAGGTGTAGTACGGGCTGCCGTGCTCAGGGCGAACAAAGTTGCGCCCCTCCAGCACATCGGCATCGATGTACTCACCGGAACGCTCGCCATTGGGCAGCAGCACATCGCTCTTCCCTGCCGTTTGTTGGGTGCCGGCATAGAAGCTGTTCTGCAAATTGCCGCTGGCATCCACCCAGGTTAATAGCGGCGTTTGCTTTCGCCATTGTTTTTGCTGCCGGGCCAGCGCGTTGCCGAATCATCGTTCATCCGCGCCTGATCGCTTTGGCTGATTCGCCGCGCGGCCTGGTGCTGCTGTTTAGCGAAATTGCCATCGACAAAGGTGTTGTGCACCCGCCCCTGATCATCGACCCAGGTCAAGTACTTGCCGTTGCTGGCCTGCACCGAGGCCAGACCAACGAGAGTTAGGAGCAGCAGTAGGCTACGCATATCAGAAGGTGGTCCGATAAGTCAGCGCCAGCACATAAGCCTTGACGCTGGTTTCGACATCGAGATCGGCATAGGGGTTGTAGACCATGCTGTCGATATCCGAGCAGTTGATGTTGCAACTGGAGCGTGCCGGAATGCTCTGCTTGCTGACCAGATAGTTGAAGCCGATATCGATCACCGTGTCCTTGTCCCAACGATAACCAGCGCCGAGCCCGTACAGCTGAGCATCGCCCAACGGCGCAAGAATATCCGCCTTATTGCCTGGAACGGCCGAAGGCCGCGGCTCATAGCCGACACGCAGGCTCAGGCGCTCATTGAGCTCATATTCGACACCAACTGCCCAGCTCCACACCGACTCGTAGTCACGATCGAGGGTGATGGTGGTCGCCGTGGCATTGTCCGGTGAGAACAGACTGGCGATCTTAAGCACATCCAGGGGCTGGTCGAACTCCAACTCGAACTTCTCCCAAGCCTTGTAGTCGGTCCACTTCAGGTCGAAGTTGATCTGCCATTGCGGATGCGGCTTGAGCTTGATCCCACTGGCGAAATGCGCCGGATAGGTCAGATCCATGGAGACGTTGCCCCTCTCCTCGTCGAACACCCCATCCGGGTGATGCTGTTGAAGATCGCGCCGATCAGCGAGCTGTCTAGGCCCTGCCAAAAGCCCTGCCAGTCCTGCGAGTAGTCGACCCGGTACTGGCCCTGCAGATGCATCTTGGCCTCGCTCTGATACACCGCGCCGAGGGCGAACCAGTCGCTCGGCTCCCAGAGAAAACCGACGTTCCAGGTCGGCGACAAGGACTGTTGCATGTCCACATCGATGTTGGCGATATCGGTAAAGGGCCCCAGATCACCGCCACAAATGTTCAGCAGCACCTCGAACGGGTTGCCATCGACGGTGCACAGCGCATCCTGGGCCACGCCGGTGAAACCAGTGAGCACACCGGGGGCGCGGAAATCCTGGTTGAGCGCTACCGCCTGATGGGAAAAGCCGATCGACAACCCGAGTGACAGTTCGTCATTCATCTGGTAACCCAGCGAGGGCGAAAAGTAGGTCAAGCGCTGCAGCACCACTTCCTTACCCTGGTAGCGCGCCGGATCGTTGTCATCGCGAGAATAACCCAGCGCCTGCGGGGTGTAGACGTTGGTGGCGAAGGTGAACTTCGAGCCCGGCGGATTGATCGACAAGCCCGCCAGCGGCGCGAACAACAGCGGCACCTCGGTCGCGCCGCCCAACCCCGGCAAATACATGGCCGACGTCGTGGTGCGGCTGGAACTGTTGGCGACTGGATCGTCGTTCAGACCGAGAAAGTTGCTGCCGTAACCGGGCGGTGCGTTGAAGTCGGCACGAATGTCCATCACCCCGGCGATGAACTTGACGGTGGTCTGCCGGCCTTTCAGTTTAGTCAGGGCCGCGGGGTTGTAATGCACCGCGTCGATACCGCTGAAATCCGCGGTAATCGCGTTGCCCATGGCCATCGCCTTGGGGTTGCCGATGGTCAGGTTCTGCGCCAGTTGCGCCTGCGCGACCCCCATCCAGAGCATGCCGATCCCGGCAATCGCCCGCGCCAGCGGCGAAATACGCATAGTCATGACGTGCTCGCTCGCGGGTTATTGGGCCTTCAGGCCTTTGATATCCAGTGGCATCGACACCCCCAACAACACGTCGGGCGAGTCCTCCGTCATGCCAAAGCCGGCATTGATGTTGACGATGTAGTCTGGCGAGGTCCTCAGCCCCAGCGAGAAGTTCATGATCGAACTGGTCTGCTCGGTACCCTCGAAGCTGGTGTCGGCGAAGGTGTAAGTCGGCTTGAAGGTCTGCGCCATCTGGTAGGAAGTGGAGAGCGAAACGTCATAGGACAGCGCATAGGCAAAGCCCATGCTGAACGACAGGGTCGAGCCCGGATCGACTTTCTCCAGCTTGCGCCCGCCACGCGCCTGATTGATGTCGGTCACCGGCACGTTGTAGGTGTAACCCAGCGAGCCGAAGAGCACCACTGGGTCGATCACATAAGATAGGTTGGCACCACCGCCGATGCTGTAATAACCGCTGCCAGTCGACAGGTCTTTGTCGCTGTTGATGTCGTAGGGCTGGTGCCAGTGGGCAAACCCAGGGTGGCATACAGGGTCGTCACCGGCTTGCCACGCACCGAGGCCCAAGGCTGCCAGCGCAGGCTGGCAGAGAGATCGCCCAAGCTGTAGGCGTTCAAATCGCGTTCGGTGTCGTACTTGGCAATAAACGGCAGGCGCATGCTGAAGGTCAGGTTGTCCCAGACCCCGTAATCGAAGGTGAAAGAGTTGGTGAAGGTATGCTGTGCCTCGCTTTGCGCAAGCACGCTGAACACATTGTTGCCGGTGCGCACGCTCTGGATCTGGGTGTCGCGCACCAGCGAGTAGTCGAAGCCATAGGTCAGCGTACGCTCTCCCTTTTTCAGCAGCGTGTAGCTCTTTTCCGCCGCCTGAAAAACCTGTTCCAGCGCCTTGGCGCTGTCAGCGTCATCCTCCTTCTTGCTCAACGCCTCACGGGCATCCTCGACCGAGGGCTCAGCAGCCCATAACGACTGCGCCACAGTTAGCGCCAGCATGACTAGCCATGCACACCTCTTCACACCCATGACGCTATCCCCAGTTATTTTTGTTATGCCGGGCATTGGTTGCCGTGAACATCACTTGCGCCGGATGTACTGAATATCGCCCCCGGAACCCAGTTCAGTGGCCTGATTCTCGGAGAACTTGGTGATTTGTGGGAACTCGCGAAAGGCCAGCAGGCTTATCGTACGGTCATCGATGATGCGCAAATCACGCTCGGTCAAAGCCATCGCGTTATGCGGTTCCTGCCCGCTGGGAAAGATCACGAAAAGCACGTTCTGATCCCAGATTTCCTCGAAGCGGGTACGGGTAAAACTGATATTGCCGAGGGCCGGATCGGCGACGAAGACGTGGTCGTTATAGACATCGCGCACCACCACGAAATGCTTGAAACCGGCATATTCGATCGGCACCAGCGCCGGATGCTCCAGTTCGTCCAGATCGGAGAACGCCGCGCGGAAGCCGCCGCTTTTGTAACCCAAAGCGGCGACGAAACGTTTCATGTCCAGCAGCGAAAAACCCCGCCGCTCGACGATTTTGTCCGCCTCACCGTAGCGCAGCAGCCCCTCCATCACTTGCCGCTCTTGCAGATTACGGCCAAGGAAATAGTCGAGCATGCTGGTCAGCGCCGCCGAACCGCAGCTGTAGTCATAGGCCTGACGGATCACATTGCGAAACTGCAACTGGCTCATCGGCTCCAACGTCACCGACTCGCGCAGCGGGCCATTGGGCGTCAGCGATTGGGTGAGATTGACGGTGCCTTGTGCCGGCGGCTTGGTGTCCACCGCTTCGGTGAAGCCAAATACACCGATCAGGCTACCCAGGAGAATCTCGATCATTTGCAGTCCTGATGGAGCGACTTTTATTAGGAGAAAAGCCTTATCAGCCGAGGCCGATAAGGCTTTCCAGGTCTAACCTGCCAAACTAACTCAGTGACCCCAGACCTTTACAGTGGTACCGGCCATGTTCATGTCGCTGATGGCCAGGGCGCCGATGCTGGCAGCGCCGGTGACGGCGCCGGCGGCATAGGTGCCACCGACATAGATGCCGCCCACGGAAACGGTGCCAGTCATACCCGGCAGGCCAATGGCCAGTTGCTTCAAGCCGGCGCCGTTATCGATCACATCAACGGTCACAGGGGCCGTATCGAGAATAGTGAAACCAGAGAAAGCGATGTTGTTCAGGTGCAGGCTATTGCCTGAATCGGTGTAGGCCACGTTGCCGATGGCGCCACCGAAGTTACCGGAGATGCTGATCCCATCCTGACCGGTCACAGTCGACAGAGCGGAGTCATCCATCGCTTTCAGATCGGCTTGAGCCATGAACGGAACAGCCAGTACAGCAGCGACAAGAGCCAGTTGTTTTAAGCTTTTCATTGTTGTTGTCTCCAAAGATCACAGATGGGTTGTTCCCCGGGCACTACCGTCGACTCCTGTCACTGGCAGCTGAATCGGCTCACGCCGATCTCCAGGCCTGACGCTGCTTCCCTAGTCGCATCAGCTCTGGACTCGTGAAGCACTGTGCTTCCCGCCCTGGTTACAAAACTACTGGGCCCGCTCCCGCCTGCCAGCCCATCCAAGGGATGGAGCACGGCCGAGGGCTAGCCCTACCGCGTGATCAAGCCTCGCTCAACAACCCCATGCTCTTACCCTTGAGTACCGCTTGCGTGCGGCTGCGCACCCCTAACTTGGCGAACAGGTTATGCAGATGCCATTTGATCGTGGCCTCCGACAAATGCACCGCCTGGGCAATGTCACGGTTCGACAAGCCCGCCGCCACGAAGCGCAAAATCTCCCGCTCGCGGTGGCTAACATCTTGATTCTCATTGAAACTTTCAGGATCTACGGCCAACCGGCGGCATTGCTCACGAAGCAACTCCGCCACCCCTTGCCAAGCGGCTGAACGCTTCGGTTCCGCCACCCGCCAGGCGTCCCAGAGCGGTAGCAGCCACAACGCATCATCCTGGAATAACCGGCGGTAGCCACTGTTCCAGGCATCTTCGAGGTTGGCTGAAACAAGGCGAAGGCTTTTTCGCTGTTACCTTTGCGCCAATACGCCACAGAAAGTAACAAGGACAGACGCAAGCGGCGGTCACGCTGGTGATCCGCGGTTTGTTTTGCCAAGCAGGCTTCCAGACTGGCTTGCGCTTTATCCGCACGCCGCTCGCAGAGAGCCAGGCGTGCCTCGGAAAGTGCCAGCGCAGTCTCTGCATCGAGGTAACGCCCTGCCGGCAACACGGCCAAGTGCCGCTGCATTTGCAAGCACACGCGCTCGGCCTCATTCGGCCGCCGCAACCAGAGTAGAAACTGCACCTTACAACTCATGCCCAGGGCAAACACGCGTTCGTAACCTGCACCGTGCAGCTCTGCCAGCCATTCGTCGAGCTGGGCCAGACCTTGCTCGGGCTCGCCAGCGAAGAAACGCGCCCGTGCCATGACCAATTTGCCCCGGCTAATCAACTCGATCGGTGTCGCAACGTCGCGCCAGGTCGTGGCCAGTGGTAATTCGGCGAGAATGGCCGCATGCCGATCCTGTTCGTAGAGCAAATCCGCATAGGCCAGGGCCAACGGCCGCCGACCCGACTGCGCCGACCGAACACCCGCTCCACCCGCCCGCGCGCGGCCTCGGCCAGTGCGCGCCCGCGCTCGAGTTCACCGTTCTCCTTGCAGATCAGTGCCTCGATCAAGCTGGTCATCACATGCAGGTATTCACTTTCGACAGGCGCAAGTTGTCACGCGCCAGCGCAATCGACTTGGCCGCTTCGCCGAATTCACCGAGTAGCGCATAAGCCGCCGCTTGCACGCAGGAAAGGCTGGCGCGAAATACCGGCTGGTTATCCGGCGCCATACCCAACCACTGCCGGGCGACTTTCAAACAGCTTTCCAATTTGTCTTGATACAGCAGTACCAAGGCCTTGAGGACCTGCGCCGCCGCTAACAACTCCAGCAAGCCGAAGTGCATACCCTTGCCACGGCCTTGCAGCAAGCGCGTGCTGACCTCCTCTATCAGCGCTTCGGCATCGGCGAACTTCTGCTCGAAAGCCAGTTGCCAGGCATAGAAAATCTGAAACACTGGCATGCTCGCGAATCACCTCGGTTGGCACGCTCTTGAGTATCGCGAGAATGCCATAGACCCGATTACTCGCGATCAGTCGCGCACCCTGCCGCTCCAGCAACTCCGCCGCAAAGCTGTAGTCGCGGGCGCGCAAGGCGTATTTGATCGCGCGATCCGGCAGGTCATGGCTCTCACACCAGCGCGCCGCAGAATGCAGCAACGTCGCGGGATCGCTACGCCTGGCCAAGCGTCCCTGGAGAAACTCGGCAAACAGGTGGTGAAATCGAAACCATTCACCCTGCTCGTCCAGCGGAATCACGAACAGCTGCTCCGTTTGTAGCCGCATCAGCATATCGAGGCCATCGCGCCTGCCAGTCAGGGCATTGCACAACTCCGCATTGAACTCATCGAGCACCGAAGTCTGGTCAAGAAACAGCTGCAAGCTCTCCGGCAGACTGGCGAGCACGTCCTCGCCAGATAATCGGCGATGTTGCGCTCGGTACCGGACAACCCCGCGAGAAAGGCTGCTCGATTCGGGTGTCGGGCCAATGCCAGTGCCGCCAAGTGCAATGCCGTGATCCAGCCTTCGGTGCGGGCCTGCAGCAGAGTTAGCTCAGCGCTGCTCA